>CAWIVT010000008.1:0-488497 GCA_963839635.1 uncultured Chloroflexia bacterium | reverse complement strand
GGCAGTTGGCGTATGCGCAGAACCCTGAGCTGAGAGGACGGTAATGGCGGCGATGCAACGCATTCGGGCGGCGAGTACCGATGACGTCGACGAGTGTGCGGGCGTCCTCGCAGCCGCATTCCAGGCGGATCCCGGGACGATCGTGTTCCTGCCCGACGATGCTGAGCGGGCGGCGATCCTGCCGAGCTTTTTCCGAACGTTCGTGTCGGCGGCGCTGTCCGAGGACGCGGGCATCGTCGTCGTCGGCGAGCCCATCAGCGGCGTCGCCAGCTGGTTTGGTCCCGAGCGACATGGGCCTTCGCCGGACGCGATGGCCGCTCACGGCTTCGGTGCCGTCCTCGAACGGAGCGGGCCAAACGGGACGGGCCGTCTGCTCGCCATGCTCCAGGAGATCGAGGCCAATCACGAGCGACTCGCCAGCGGGCCGCACATGCGCCTGGAGTTCTTCGGCGTGACGCCTGAGGCTCAGGGTGGGGGCGTCGGCACCGCTCTGATCGAGCACGGACATCGTCTGGCCGACCTTGCCGGTTTCCCGTGCTACCTGGAGACGTTCTCCGAGGCGAACGTGGGGTACTACGAGAGGCGGGGATATCGGACGGTGGGCGAGTTCACCATCGGCGATGGTGTTCGCGGTTACGGCATGCTGCGGCCCGTCTCGTAACCAGTGACGGCTGGGTTGCGAGCGGGTAGGGCCGTTCCAGCCCGCGGCCGGGACGCCGCCTCGCTGGATGTGTGACGATCCGTGGTGTATCGCAGGCCCGCATAAGGAGAGCCCCGTGTCACGAGAGATCCACTGCCCGATGGGCGACGGCCACCTCGAAGCCGATGACGACGAGCAATTGCTCGAGAAGGTGCGGGCGCATGCCGCCGAGGCGCATCCGGAGCTGACCGAGGAGCAGATTCAGCAGGTGATGGCGCAGGGGGCGCACGACAGCCACTGATGGAACTGTCAACGGTCGCGGACGACCTCAACGATGTGTCAGTCCTCGTGAATGTCGCACATCGGCTCCTCCTGACCATCCGCGATGACGTCGAGGCTTCGGCTTCGCTCCAGGGCATCCTGGACGACCTGAACACGGCGCACGACCAGATCGACCAGGTGCTGGAGACGATCGGCTCAGCCATCGACAAGGTCGATGCAGAAGCTGACGGAGGGCCCAGGGAGCAGCGACCCGCCATTCACTGACGGCCTAAGCGTTTCGCATTCTCACCGCGTCGTACCTGTGATTGCCCCACCCGGGGCGTAAACGGAGGTCGAATCGGCGTGACGAGGAAGGCGTGGGGAACGATGGGTGTCCTGGCTGTCGCCGCGATCCTTGCGGGATGCGGGGGAGCGGGGTCGACGGACTTACCGTCGGCGCCTGCGGCGGACCTGCCGTCAGCAACGTCATCGGAAGCAGGCGCGGCGCCTCATCCGCTGGCTGGATCGAACGCGTGGATCGCCTACCAGACGGGCAAAAGCGGGATGGAGGGCGTCTGGCTCGTTCGACCCGATGGCAGTGACGACCACCAGGTCGCGCTCGAGGTTCCTGGCGAGCATCACCACCCGGACTGGTCACCCGATGGCAGCAGGCTGGTCGTCACGTCGCGCACCGAACGGGACGTGCTCTACTCACTCGACGCCGAGACCGATGCGGGAGTCGTCCTGTTCGAGTGCGAGGATGATTGCGTCGGTGATGACGAGGCGGCATGGTCGCCGGACGGCGACCGCATCGTGTTCGTGCGTGCCATGGAGCCGTTCATCGGCGACGCGCCTTCGTGCGCATTGTTCGTCGGCGACGTGGCGAGCGGGTCCGTGGAGCAGGTCGGCGAAACGCGCAGCTGCTATGACCGCGAGACGTTCCCGCATTGGTCGCCCGACGGGTCTCAGGTGGTGTACTACCGCGGCGTGTACGAGGGTGCCGTGACGAAGAGCACGGCCGTCTATGTCTTCGACATCGCGTCGGGCGTTGAGACGAAGCTCACCGATGACGCGGTCATGGCAGGCGACGCGGACTGGTCGCCCGATGGCGAGTGGATCCCTCTTCAGCACGTATCCGCTGCGCGACTTCCAGTGCTGCGAGGTCTCGAACCTGTATCGCATCCGTCCGGATGGGAGCGGGCGTGAGCAGCTCACATCGCACGACACCGTGGACCTTCGGGCGACACAGCCGCGGTACACGCCGGACGGGAGCGCGATCGTCTTCACTGCGGTCACGGCGGACGATCGCGTGCCCTGGGTGATCCCTGCCGACGGAGGAGAGCCGATCGCGGTCGCGGTGTCTGGCATCCACACACATCCGACCTGGCAGCCGGATCGGTGATCGCGCGGTCGGGACCGGCCTTCCCATTTGCGATGGCCGAGCGCACGCTGGCCCGGATGACCGAGATCGTGCCGCCCGACCCCGCGCGCGCAGCGGACGATATGGGGGCCATCGTGGGCCTGCTCCAGGATGGCGAGGCCCAGGCGCTCTTCGGCTTCGTTCGCCGTCTCGGCCTGACCGACGAGCAGGCGGACGACGCGGTCCAGGAGGTTTTCGCGCGCATGCTCGACGTGCAGCGCCAAGGCGTCAGCATCGCCAATCCTCGGTCGTGGGCGTATCAGTCCATCTATCGGCTAGCGATGGACCAGCATCGGCTCCGGACGCGTGTCGTGGCGCTCGTCCGGAGGCTCGCCGATCGGCCGGACCCAAACCCACGGTCGGACGCGGCCGATCGCATTGCCGTCTGGGCGGAGGTCAATCGCCTGCCGATCCGACAGCGCCACGTCATCTACCTGCGCTACCGAGCCGACCTTGCGTACGAGGAGATCGGCGGCGTGCTCGGAATCTCGGCCAGCGCAGCTCGCTCCCACGCGACCCAGGCGATCGCGAAGATCCGGTCGAGGCTCGACGTCGGGATCGAAGAGGTGCAGGAGTGAACCTGGAGCGCATCGAGCGCGCACTCCGCGACGGGCCGGCCGATGAGCCGATGTATGTGCCCGGGGCTCATCGGACTCGACGTGACGGGCGCCTCGTGCTGGCGGCCGCCGGCGCCGTGGTGGCGGTCGCGCTGGTGGTCGGGGTCGGGATCGGAGTGGGACTTTCCGTGTTGCGCGCACCCGGGGGCGTGGGAACCGGTGTGGATGTCGACCAGCTTGCGGCGGACCTCGAGGGCAGCTGGGTCTCCTCCGAGTTCACGTCTGAAGAATGGGTCGACGGGCTGATCTCCCTTGGACACGATCCCGACGACGTCGAGCTCGCGCTGGCCAACTTCCCACCGTACGAGCGGGCGCAATGGCGACTGGACTTCGTCGACGACCATCTGCAGATCTTCGGCTCGTTCGACGGCGGATCGTTCACAAGCTTGAGCGGGGGGCCCTACCAGCTCATGCCCGACGGATCGGTGGTCTACGACGACATCGGCTGCTTCATGACCATCCCCATCAATATCGAAGCATCGCGTCTCTTTCTGGAGCCGATGCGAACTGAGTCCTGCAGCGCGGACGAGCGCCTCAACAACGATGGGTACTTCCAGTTGGTCGAGTACGAGCGCATGACCTCGGGGGACGGATAGGCCGGCTAGCTGCGGCTGTTGGGGCGATCGCGGGTCAGGGCTTTCGGCCAATCGCGCTGACGAGCGGTCGGCGCCAGACCAGTGCCTCGGGGTCGAGGAGCTCGAGGCGGCGAAGGGCTTCGGCACGCAGCTGGACACGCCTTGGCTCGTCGAGCTCGGCGAATGCGTCGTCCTCGGTCCAGTGCTCGGCTACGTCGAGGTAGGACTGCGGCGTGAACCGATGCACCAGCCACTCCTCCCGGGTCTGAACGTCGCGGAAGCCGGCGCGGCGCATCTCGGCGGCCGCGCTCTCCGGCGATTCATACGACTCGCCGACGCCCTCCGGGCGGGACGGCGGCTCGATGCCCAGGGCGTCCAACGCGTCGTCGAAGACGTCCTCGGGCTCGAACGGGTCCTCGTCGGAGCGCCAGGTGAGGTGGGCCAGGATGCCGCCGGGTCGCAGGACGCGGAAGGCTTCGCGCACGCCGGCCGGGCGATCGGGGATCAGTTGGAACACGAAGGTGCATGTCGCGACGTCGACGGAGGCATCGGGAAGGGGCAGGGCAGCCGCTTCGCCGACCTTGACCGTCAGCCGATCGGCGACTCGGGCCTCGCGGGCATCGGCTTCCGCCCAGTCGAGCAGCCGGCGCGCGGGATCCACGCCGATCACGCGGATGCCCGGCCAGCGCCGCAGTGCCGCGACCGCCACGGTTCCGGTCCCGGCGCCGATGTCGAGGACGGTCGCATCGGCCCCGACCATGCCGTCCAGCCTGTCCAGCAGGCTGACCGCCGCCGGGGCGATGACGGGTGCCCACCACTCGCGGTAGTCGGTGGCGTAGCCGTCGTAGGCGGCCTCGGTCGACTCGGCGGTCATGCGGCAACTCTAGAGCCGAGCCGGAGGCGCGTCCTCAGGCCTTGATGCCCATGGCCGTGTTGAAGAGGACGACTCGGTCCGTTCGGGCGACGAGGCCGGTCTTCGCGAGATGCCGGACGGCGGCGACGGTGGCTGCGCCCTCGAGCGCGGGCCAGATGCCGGCCTTCTCGGCGAGCAGCTTCTGGGCGTCGAGCATCTCATCGTCGGTCACCGAGATCGCGGTGCCGCCGCTCTCCCGGATGGCGCGGAGCACGAGGTAGTCACCGATGCCCGACGGCACCCGGATCCCGGGAGCGATCGTGTGCGCGTCGACCCACGGATCGGCGCGGTCGGCGCCGTCCTCGAACGCGCGGACGAGAGGAGCGCATCCCTCGGCCTGGACGACGACCATCTTCGGGCGGCTTGAGCCGATCCAGCCCAGCTCCTCGAGCTCCGCGAACGCCTTCCACATCCCGACGATACCCGTGCCGCCCCCGGTAGGGAAGACGAGGACGTCCGGGCACCACGCGTCGCCCCATCCGCCAACCTCGGCGAGCTCGTAGGCCATCGTCTTCTTACCTTCAGCCCGATATGGCTCGCGCAGCGTCGACAGGTCGAACCAGCCTTCCGAGGCCGCTCGCTCGCGAACGAGCCGGCCGGCCAGATCGATGAGGCCGTCGACGAGGGTGACCTCCGCCCCGTAGGCCTCCGCCTCGAGGCGATTGACCTGTGGGACATCTTTGGGCATGGCCACGTGACAGCCGATTCCGGCCGCTGCCGCGTACGCTGCCGCCGCACCGCCGGCGTTGCCGGCGGAAGGGAGCGCGATCTCGCGGATGCCGAGCTCGGCCGCTCGCGCAACTGCGACGGCCATCCCGCGCGCCTTGAAGGATCCGGTCGGGTTACGGCCTTCGTCCTTGACCATCAGCTGCCCGGCCGCCAAGCCGACGGCATCGGCCATCGCGTGGGGGACTTCGAGGAGGGGAGTCGCTCCTTCGCCGAGCGAGTGCACATGGGCGGGGTCGCGGACGGGCAGCAGCTCGTGATAGCGCCACAGGTCCCAGGGCCGCCCATCGAACCTCGGCTGCGGCATGTCGCGACGCACGGCGTCGAGGTCGTACGTCGCGAAGAGCACCAGGCCACAGGCCGGGCACAGTCCCTGGACGGCATCCGGATCCGACGTCTCCCCGCACGCGCTGCACGTAAGCGCACTGAGATACGAGTAGCGTGCCGGCGGCAGCTCGTCGCCCGTCATCGGTCCCTCTGGCAGTTGCGGTGGTAAGTAAACAGTGCTCGACACCACGTGGGGCGCCAAACCGCGTCGTAGCATCCGCACATGACGGCGATCCCGACCAGCCATGCGGCTGGGCTCTTGCTCGCTGCTGCAGTTGCCCTGACGGGATGCAGTGTTGGTGCGGGCAATCCGGATGATCTCAGGTCACGTCCTGAAGCAGCACTCGCGCCGCCTGGTGCGGAGCTGATCAGCGATGGCGGGAGCGATGCCACCTCCGGCATCGAGGGGCCGGTCAATGCATCGTGGGGATCGACCTACGAGATCGACATGGACCCGCAGGCGGTGCGTGATTGGTACGTCGGCCAGCTTGGTCCAGGAGGGTGGAAGGCTCATCAGCTTGCAATCACCTCATTCCGCCTTCCACTCGTCAACTGGTGCCGAGACGGGGATTCCTACGAGCTCCAGCTCCAGTTCTGGGACGACGACCTCGACCCGCCGACCGAGTACACATTCAGGCTCCAGGGCCGCGAGGCCGAAGCTCTCTGTATCGAGGAGTCGCCACTGCCGCAATTCCATGAATAGCGGGTCGCGGTGGCTCAGTCCTCCTTGTTGTCCTCGAAGTCCGGCCAAGCGGCGATGTCGACGCCGTGGTTCTCGGGCGACGCGAGCGTCCACCAATTGGGCACATGCGTATCGTCCGCCAGGCGTCCGCCGGCTTCGAGCGCTGCGGCGACTCGCGCTTCGGCCTGATCGGCCGGCACGCTGACGTCGATGTGGGTCCGGCCACGGCCCGGCCTGGGAGGGTGGAGGCGTCTGGAACGACACGTACGGGTTCCGTCGGTGCCGATCGACGACGTCTTCGTTCGGTCCGAGGCTCCGGTACCCGAGGGCTGCGGCCCAGAACGGACTGACGTCGCTGCCTGCATCCTGTGCCACCGCGATGCCCACGACCTGCACCTGGGAGGGGTCTGGCTCGATCCCCAGCTTCCGAGCTTCTGCCGAAATCTGGCGTGCCAGCTCGACATCACGATGGCTCAGAGCTCCGTACTCGCCTGAGGCGGTCCGGACTGTGACTCCCTCCGGTCGCACGTCCACGTCGGGGTAGTGGCCCACACCCTCCGCAACTTCGGCGATCGCGGCCACGAACCGTGCTGCTTCCGCGAACGATCCGACGGGGAAGTAGGCGTGGGCGCCAGAGAAGAGGATCCGCCAGTCCTCGACTCCGACGGCGTCGTGGAATGCCCGCGCAGTCGTTCGCTTCCCGCTCATGGCGCAATGCTAGGCTTCCCGATGCTTGTCTGGGGTTGCCAGAAGGCACCGGTAGGCGTGGGCTCGCTCGCTGAGCGAGCGAACGCTGGCTTGGATTCTGCTGGTGCGGTGCGAATGCGTTATGTGCTGTTGGGGGTGCTAATCGCCGTCGTCCTGCTGCCTGCCACTGCCGGGCAGGTGCGCGCGGATGGCGGCCTGACCTCAGCCGTGGCGGGTGTCTACTTCGCCAGGTACGAGGACGCCACGCTCCACGACATCGCGCACCAGCGGGTCGCGGAGGCCAAGGCGTGTCGATGCTTGGACCACGATCTGATGCGTCCGGGGACCGCCGAGGTGCTTGCCTGGAATACCAACCTGCCCAACCCGGTCGGCAGCGCGGTCGCGGGCTGGATCGGCAGCCCGGTTCACCACGGCATCCTGTCCGACGCTTCCAAGGGACGGATCGGATGCGCTGAGCTGGTCGACGGAGCCACCCACTGGTTCGCGTGCGTGCTCGCGGCCGGGCCGCTGCCTGTGGCTCCCGTCGTGGTCGCGCTGCCCAACACGGCGATGGGACTTCTCCCCGGCGCCGTGCCCGCCCGAGGCCGGCTCCTCCCCATCTGAGCCGCCGACGCCGATGGGTCCGGTGGCGAGCGGACCTCGTCAGGACCGTCGAGCTGCCAGCGCTCGCCGCGCGAGGCGGCGGACCATGCCTCGGAAGATGAGGCCGTGAACGGGGTAAAGGACATACCAGTACGCCAGGCCGGGCAGGCCCTTCGGCTCGAAGAAGGCGGTCTGCTCGAGCCGGCTGCCCCGAGCGGTCTCGGTGACCTCGTATTGGAGCCAGGCCCTGCCGGGGACGCGCATCTCGGCGCGAAGCCGAAGAAGGGTGGGGCGCTCGACTGCCTCGACACGCCAGAAGTCGAGTGCGTCCCCGACGCGCAGCTCGGTGGGAGATCGGCGTCCCAATCGCATGCCGACGCCGCCCACCAGGCGATCGAGGAACCCGCGGATGCGCCACAGGAGATTGGCGTAAGGCCAGCCTTCGCTCCCACCCATCCGTTCGACCTCGGCAAATAGCCGATCTGCCGGCACCGGGACGACATAACGGCGGCGCTCGATGATCATTCCCTCGCGGGAGCTCAGGGTCGGGAGCTCTTTGCGCCCCGGCGAGTCGAGCGAGTCGAACCAGGTGGAGGCGCCGGCGTGGGGATCGGTCCTGTCGATGGCGCCGTGGAGGGCCGTTTCATAGGGTGCGGGCTCGAGGCCGAATGCCGCGGCCGGGCGAGGATCGCGGACGATGACCTCGTTGCGCAGGCCCTCGATCAGGGGACGGGCGATCCCGGCAGGCACCGGCGTGACGAGGCTCACCCAATACGAGCTGAGGCGTGGCGTCAGGACGGGGACCGGGATCATGAGCCGGCGGAGGCCACGAAGTCGAGCGTAGGTTCGCATCATGTCGCCGTACGAGAGGACGTCCGGGCCACCGATCTCGACGACGCCGGTGATCTCAGGATGCTCCAGCGCGCCAACGAGGTAGTCCAGGGCGTCCCCGATACCGATCGGCTGGCAGCGCGTGCCGACCCAGCGCGGCGTGATCATGATGGGCAGCCGCTCGGTCAGGTGGCGAAGGATCTCGAACGACGCGCTCCCGGAGCCGATGATGATCGCTGCCCGGAACTCGGTGACCGAGACACCGTGGTTGGCGAGCTCCCGTCCGGTCTGCTGCCGGCTGGCGAGGTGCGGCGACAGGTTGGCGGCGTCGTCTCCGAGGCCACCGAGGTACACGATCTGACGGACGCCGGCCTTCGAAGCGGCCGACGCGAAGTTGGCCGCCGCCTGCCGGTCGCGATCGGCGAAGCCGCGCTCGCCCGAACCCATCGAGTGGGCCAGGTAGTAGGCGACTTCGACGCCCTCCAGGGCAGGGCCGAGTGACGAAGGCTCCAGGAGGTCAGCGGCGACGACCTTGGCCTCGGGGTATCGGCCAGCAAGCGGCCGCGCATCGCGGCTCATCAGCACCAGCTCATGGCCCAGGGAGGTCAGCACAGGCACGAGGCGGCCACCGATGTAGCCACTTGCGCCGATGACCAGAATGCGCATTGGTTGAATCGTACGCTGCGGCGGCCGATCCTCATCGCCTGCGCAGCGCCGCGTTACATCCCTTCGCTGGAAGGCCCACCGTTTCCTGGGTGGACGCGGCAGCGATCATGGGCCTGCTTGATTCGTGCGACAGGTGGAGGAGGCCCAGGGATGCGCGTAGGTCTGATGGCGGAGAACCCGGTCGAATCGGCGATTCTGCGGACCGGCCTGGTTCCGGTTCCGATGCTCGAGACGTACGCGCCGATGTATGCGCGCGCGGTCGTCGTAGCGACGAAGCTCCGGATCTTCGATGCCCTGCGTGACGGGGATGGGACGGCGCGCTCGGTGGCGGAGAAGTGCGGGACCGAGCCCCAGGCCACCGCGAAGCTCCTGAACCTCCTCGTGACCATGAAGTACCTCGGGCATCGCGGTGGCGCGTATGCGTTGGGCCGCCATGTGCGCCGCTGGCTGCTGGCCGATGCACCGACGTCCGTCCGTGACGTGATCCTCATGAAGGAGCTGGAGTGGAGCTGGATCGACCGCCTGGAGGGCTTTGTCCGGGATGGTGAGCCGCTCGATGTGCACGGCACGATGTCATCCGACGACTGGCAGTCGTACCAGCGCGGGATGCGAGCACAGGCCAACGTGCTGGCGCCGTTCCTGGCGAGGCGGGTGCCGGTGCCGGACGGCGCGCGGGACATGCTCGACATCGGCGGCTCGCATGGGTACTTCTCGGTCGTCATGTGCAGGCGCCATCCAGGGCTGCGCGCCACCGTCCTGGACTTGCCGTCGGCCGTCGAGCACGCCGCGCCCCTGCTTGAGCGCGAGGGGATGGGGGACCGCGTGGTGCATCGCGCCGGGGATGCGCTGGTCGACGACCTCGGCGAGGCCGGCTTCGACCTCATCTTGATCTTCAGCCTCGTCCATCACTTCGACGACGCGACGAATCGGCAGCTGGTGAGTCGCGCGGCGCGTGCGTTGCGGCCGGGCGGATTGCTCGTCATCGGTGATGCTATTCGCCCGTCCTCGCCGGGCAAGGGTGGCCAGCAGGGCGCCTTCTTCGACCTGTACTTTGCGCTGACCAGCCACTCGGGACTGTGGTCCTTCGACGAGATGCGCGACTGGCAGAAGGCCGCCGGCCTCGCTCCACGGAAGCCGATCGCACTCGTTCCGGGCGGCGGCTTTGCTCTGCAGGTCGCGGAGCGAGTCGCAGGAGGCTGACGGTCGCCGGTCAACCGGGGTCGCGGTCCTCGAGCTCCCAGGCGTGGTCCATCGCGTGCTGCGTCGTCCGGCGGATGAGGAAGCGGAGCGGCCACGTGCGCGCCGGGCGGTCCTGGGCGTGGTACTCGCGGATCGCGGCGACGTAGCGCTCGCGCAGGTCGGCGAGCTCCTCCGGCGTCAGCCGGACCTCATCGGCCTCGCGGATGGCCACCTTGCGCCAGAAGTTGTGGCGTTCCGACGCGTAGACGTGACGGACGATCTGGTCCCGCTCGCGCCCGCCGCCGCGCGGACCGTGGGTCAGCGGCGCGTCGGACCCTTCCGTCGCATCGTCGAAGAACGCCCACGTCTCGCGCATGATGGCGATCCGCCGCTCGAGCTCGTCGTCGGGGAGCGGGTCCG
Source organism: uncultured Chloroflexia bacterium (assembly GCA_963839635.1). GTDB lineage: Bacteria > Chloroflexota > Limnocylindria > QHBO01 > QHBO01 > JACDBZ01. The sequence goes on along the minus strand of CAWIVT010000008.1, from coordinate 477,950 downwards.
CCTCGATGGCCGATGGCACGTGCGCGATGCCCCACCAGTCGGTCGAGGTGTTGCCCGGCGTGCGCTCGAGGATGTGCGGCGTGACTGATCGCTCGAACTCGGCACGGAGGCCGACGCGCTCCGCCACCGGCGCATAGCGCGGCACGTAGGCGAGCAGCTTGTCGACGGCCTCGTCCTCGGTCCGGCCCCAGCGCTCCAGCCCGGGCCAGTCCATGGCGCTTGCGACGACCCGCTTGCCCTTCGGACCGATCTCGAGGAGGACGCGCAGCTGGTCCGTCATGCGCACAGGCTACGGCGCACAATGGTCGCCGTGGCGGAACATCGGGTCACCACCGACATCGCGGCCCCGCCGGAACGGGTCTTTGCGGTCTGGATGGACCTCGACCGGATGACGGAATGGGTGGGCGGCGTGAAACGCGTGACTGATGTCAGCGGGCCGATCGACGTGGCCGGCACGCGCTACATCGTCCACTTCGGACCGATGAAGAGCCCGACCGAGATCCTCGAGGTCGATCGGCCGCACCACGTCCGGACGAGGTTCGGCAACCTGATCCTCAAGGGTGAGTCGGACGTCCGATTCGAGCCGATCCCGGAGGGCACTCGCCTGACGCAGGTATTCCGGACGCGCGGCTTCATCTCCGCCATCACCGGCCGGATCTTCGCCGCCGGCTCATACGAGGGCAGCTTCAAAGGCGAGCTCGAGGCGTTCCGTAAGATCGTGGAGCGAGACAACACCGCTCCCTGAACGATCTGCGGCCGTTTAGCGTGCTGCGTCAGCCGGGTTTCTGGGCACGCATGCTGCATCAGACGGTGCCATGAGCTCGACTCCGTCCAACGCGAACATCTCGTATTGGATCGCGACCAGCGCCACCGACGAGCGCCGACCGCTCCCTGGTGACACCGAGGCGGACCTCGTCGTGGTCGGAGGCGGCATCACCGGAATGACTGCCGCGCTACTGGCCGCGCAGGGCGGTGCCAGGGTGGTGCTGCTCGAGGCCCGGCGGCTGGCGACGGGAACTTCTGGTAACACCACCGCGAAGGTCACGACGCAGCACGGCCTCGTCTACTCCGAGCTGGACCGAGCCCTCGGACGGGAGTCAGCCAATGCGTACGCCGAGCTCAACCGGCTGGGGCTCGAGAAGGTTCGCCGGCTGACCGCCGAGCTATCGATCGACTGCGACCTCGCCGAGATGGATGCCGTCAGTTACACGGAGGAGGCGGCCCGGCGGTCGGACATCGAGCGCGAGGTCGAGGTGGCCACGTCCCTGGGCTTTGCGGCTTCGTACACAGAAACCTCCTCGCTTCCATACCGCGTCGCGGCGGCGGTCCGCTTCACCGGCCAAGCCCTGTTCCATCCGCGCCGGTACGTCCTGGGCCTGGCTCACGCGCTCGAGGCGGCGGGTGGCGTGATCCACGAGTCGACCCGCGTCCTCGGCGTCGACCTGGACGGTGAACGCTGCCGGGTCAAGACTCAGCGCGGAGACATCCGGACCGGGCGAGTCATCGTCGCGACGCTGCTGCCGGTGGTGGACCGCATCGGGCTGTTCGCGCGAACCGAGCCCAGTCGATCCTATGCGTTGAGCGCGATCGCCCCCGACACGTCGATCAGCGCGATGTACCTCTCGGTCGACACGCCAACGCGCTCGGTGCGCCCGCATCCGGACCCGAGTGGCACTCGGCTCATCATCACCGGGGAGGCGCACAAGACGGGACAGGAGACGGACCCCCAGGGCCGATTCGACGCCCTCGAACGGTATGCCCGCGAGCGCCTCGGCGCCGAGCCCGAGCACCGCTGGTCCGCTCAGGACTACCGGTCGTCGGACGGCCTGCCCTTCATCGGTCGCCTGGACCCGCGGACCGACCGGATCCTTGGGGCGACCGGCTTCCGCAAGTGGGGGATGACGAACGGCACGGCCGCGGGCGTCGTGCTGGCCGAGCGGGTACTGGGCCGCGAGCACCCGCTCGCGTCCACATTCGACACGACCCGGATTCGCCCGATCGCCGGCACGCCTTCGTTCCTGAAGGCCAACGTCAACGTGGCGCAGCGCTTCGTCGGGGACCGCCTCCGAAAGAAGCCTCTGCTCGCCGATGTCCGTCCCGGCGACGGCGCCATCGTCAAGCTCAACGGGCGCGACATCGCCGCGTACCGCCGAGAGGACGGGTCAGTGAGCGCCGTGTCCGCTCGATGCACGCATCTTGGCTGCATCGTCGGCTTCAACGCCGCCGAACGAACGTGGGACTGCCCGTGCCATGGGTCGCGCTTCGACACCGACGGCCGCGTCATCGAGGGGCCCGCGACTCGCCGGTTGCGCTCCGAGGAAATCGGAGCCGAATAGCACCCCGACCGCGCCGGCGTTCCGTCAATGGCCCTTGTCGCGAGCTGCGCGAGCGCGGCGTTTCCCCTCGTGCATGGCCTGGACCCGGGCGACCGGGATGGCGTGGCCCTCCTCGATGAGCTCCGGTGACAGGTGCTGCGGGTCGGGCATGTGCTCGGCCCACGGATCGCGGTCGCCGAGCAGGCCGAGCGCGGTGTGCACGGTGAAGTCTGCCGGGGTGATGTCGTCGAGGTCATCCCAGGCGACCGGGAAGGAGACGGGGACGCCCGGCCGGACGCGTGGGCTGTACGCCGAGATGACGGTGGCGCCGCCGACCCTGGTCGAGTCGACGAAGACCTTGCCGCCCCGCTCGGCCTTGACGAACGCGGTCGTCGCGATGTCCGGGTCGAGTTCGTTCTGCGCGTGCGGCGATGGCTCGGGTCGCGGCGGCCGAGTCCTCCATGGATGCCGTCGTCGTCGATCGGGACGAACACGTGGAGCCCCTTGGCGCCGCTGGTCTTCACCGCGCCGGCAAGGCCGACATCGGCCAGTGCCTGGCGGACCGCCTGGGCGGCGCGGACCGCCATCGGGAACGCATCGGCTTCTGGTGGGTCGAGGTCGAGCACGAGGTGGGTGATCCGATCCGGCCGATCGACGCGCACCAGGGCGGGGTGATACTCGATCGCACGCTGGTTGGCGAACCACAGCAGCGTCCGGCGGTCGTTGCACAGCGCGTACGACACGTCCCGCTTCGACGCCTCGGCCCACCAGCTCACCGTGCGCACCCAGTCGGGCGTGTACTTCGGCACGTTCTTCTGCATGAAGGCTTCCTGGCCGCGATGGACGCGGATGACCGACAGCGGCCGGTCCTCGAGCACGGGAAGGATCCGGTCGCTGACGGCGTCGAGGTAGTCCACGAGGTCACGCTTCGTCGCACCGGCGCCATCGAAAAGGGTTGCGTCCAGGTTCGTCAGCGGGACGCCATCGCGGGATTCGTCGTCGGTCTTCGGGGTCATCGCGAGCCTGACGCTAACACGAGGTCATTGGAGCGCCTCGCCATCTGCCGAATGGCGCGGAACCTGCATCGGCCTCCCTCAAGTGATCGGGCCAGCCAGACAAGGGAGCCGATGCGGTGAGCGACGACAACGGGATGAGCGCGGCACAGCGGGAGCTGTGGGAGAAGCTCAAGGATGTTCGGCCGACGATGATGACCACGGTCGAACATGACGGCTCGCTGCGCAGCAGGCCGATGTGGACGCAGGGAGACACGTTCGACGGCAGCCTCTGGTTCTTCACCGCCGACGATGCGCCGAAGGCGGAAGAGCTTGAGCGCAACCCGCAGGTCGGGCTCAGCTACGCGGCTCCCGACAAGGACCTCTACGTATCGGTCTCCGGTCGAGCCGAGCTCGTGCACGACAAGGCCAAGATCGAGGAGCTGTGGAACGTGTTCGCGGAGGCGTGGTTTCCGGACGGCACCGACGATCCACATCTCGCACTGCTTCGCGTCGACGTCGACCACGCGCAGTACTGGCAGGACAAGAAGCCGAAGGTGCTCCAGCTGGCCGAGATCGTGGTCGGCATTCTGCGTGACGTACCGCCAAAGAGCGGCGAGCAGGGGCGGATCGACTTCTAGTCACCGCCTACTCCGCAATCGGCGTCGTTGGGGCGCCGTAGGGTGAGCAATTCCCTCTACGCGGTCGCCCTTCGGATCCTGCGCGACGCGACCCTCGCTGTGGGCAGGTGCGTGTCCCTGCGCTGAGCGCCTGATATCGTCGTGGGCATGGCAGCCCAGCGGTCGAGCGTCCTCCGCGCACCGGGCGACGACGCCCATCGGGTGACGTTCTTCGAGCTCTTTTTCGATCTCGTCTACGTCTTCGCCATCACGCAGCTGTCGCACGGGCTGCTCGAGCACCTCGACCTGCGGGGGTTGGCCGAGACGGTGGTTCTCCTGCTCGCGGTCTGGTGGGCTTGGGTCTACACGACATGGGCGACGAATTGGCTGAACCCGGACAGCACGGCGTGCCGGCTGATGCTCATCGGCGTGATGGGGGCGGGCCTGGTGATGGCGACCTCGATCCCGGACGCCTTCGGCGATGCGGGGCTGACATTTGCCGTCGCCTACTCTGCCATCCAGGTCGGCAGGAGCTCGTTCGTGCTGTGGGCGGTGCGCGAGGACCCGGTCCGCCGCGCCAACTTTCAGCGCATCGTGGTGTGGAATGCCGCCGCGAGCGTGCTGTGGATCGCCGGGGGCATGGCCTCGGGATCCACGCGCGACATCGCGTGGATCGCCGCCCTCGTCGTCGACTACGCGGCGCCGGCGATGCGATTCGCGGTCCCGGGCCTGGGCCGGTCGACCACTGCGGAGTGGACGGTTACTGCCTCGTACTTCAGCGAGCGGTTCAAGCTCTTCGTCATCCTGGCGCTCGGCGAGTCGATCATCGTCACCGGCGCCACGTTCAGCCAGCTCGAGCCGGACATCGCGACGGTCCTTGCGTTCGCGACGGCGTTCGCGGGCTCAGTCGCCCTGTGGTGGATCTACTTCCACCGCAGCGCGGATGCCGGGGAGGAGGCGATGGGCCGATCCGGCGATCGCGGACGCATCGCACGCTCGGCGTACACCTACTCGCACCTGCCGCTGGTGGCGGGCATCATCGTCACTGCCGTTGGCGACGAGCTCGTGATCGGCCACCCGATGGGGCACGCCGACCTGGCCGTGATCGCGACCGTCCTCGGGGGGCCGGCGCTGTTCCTGGCGGGGCACGCCCTCTTCAAGTACACCGTGTTCGGCGTCGTGTCCGTATCACGGTTGGTGGCGATTGCGGTCCTTGCGGGTCTCGTCCCGGTGGCCTTCGGGTTGTCGCCGCTCGTCATCGGCCTGGCGGCGATGCTGGTCGTCGCGGGCGTGGCCGTCCACGAATCGATCTTCCATCCGGCCGTCACCGAGGAGAGCATCTCCGTCGATGGTGCCTAGCGGCCCGAGTCAGGGTGTGCCGACGACGGCCGGGCGCCAATTCTGTCAGGGAATATATCGTTAGTGATATATCCGCTGAGGGCAGCGGGCCGGCGGTCGGGGCCGGCAGGGCGCTCGCGATGCCTCAGATCTTGTAGGCGGCCTTCACGCGAGGCGAGCCGCCAGCCGGTCGCCGATTTCGATGACGCGATCGGCGAGAGCGTCGACCTCCACAAGTGTGGTCGCCGCGTTGACGAAGCAGGGCCGGATCGCGAGCTTGCCCTCGATTCGCGTGGTGGAAGGGATCGGGCCTCCTTCGGCTCGCAGGGTCTGCACGATCTCCGTGTTCAGGGCGTCCAGCCGGGCATCGTCGAGCTCGTCGCCGAGGTACCGGAAGCAGGAGATCGAGAGGGACGGCGGCAGGAGCTGCTCGAGACGCGGATGCTCGTCCGCGCGCTCAGCCAGGTGGCGGGCGAAGCCGATGTGCCGCCGGACGCGTTCGCGCATTCCATCGGCGCCGATCTCCCGCAGAGCGGCCCACACCCAGATGCCGCGGGACGGCGATGAGAGCTCCACGCTTCGGTCGAACCAATGGACTCCCTGGTGGTCGAACTGCGACGTGGCGGTCGCAGGCTCGAACGCCTCGAGGTACGGGGCCGGTTCCTGGGTGAAGGCGCGCTCGAGCAGGGCGCCGTCCCTGACGTAGGTGGCGCCACAGCCACCCGGCGTGCCGAGCCACTTGTGCGGGTCGACGATCCACGAGTCGGCACGCTCGACGCCACGGAAGTCCGCTGCCAGCTCCGGCAGCCTGGCCGCCGGCAGCCCGTAGGCGCCGTCGACGTGGAGCCACACGTCGTGAGCCGCTGCCACGTCCGCGATCGCGTCGATTCGGTCGATGACCCCCGTCGAGGTCGTTCCGGCCACCGCCACGACCGCCAGCGGCATGATGCCGTCGGCACTGTCGGCTCGCAGACGTCGATCGAGCGCGTCTGGATCCATTCGCCCGGCCGCGTCGCTGTCGACCGCAACGAACGCTCGCCGGCCCAGGCCAAGCACACCCGTTGCGCGCTGGATGGTGTGGTGGACCTCGGTTCCACCGTAGACACGCGCGCGCACGCCCGCCGGGAGACCATCTGCGGAGACATCGATGCCGATTCGCTCGAAGGCTGCCTGGCGGGCCGCTCCCATCGCCAGCAGGTTCGCCGTGGACCCGCCGCTCGAGTACACCCCGAAGGTGTCGGACGGAATGCCGCACAGGTCGGCCAGCCAGTGGAGCGACAGCTCCTCGAGGAAGCTGACCGAGGTGAGGAAGTAGCGGAAGTGGCCCGCCACCAATGCCGCCACCCCGGATGCCAGCGGCGCCGTCGTCGCACGCCCGATGATGTAGGACATGAAGCCGGGGTCCGGCGTGCGCAGTCCGTATGGGATCACCCACCGCGCGAGCTCATCGGCGACGACATCGAGCCCGCCGCCCTGCTCGGGGAGCGGCCGGTCGAGTGCGGCGACCCAGGAAGCGCGGTCGGTGACCGCCATGTCGGGTCCATCGGATGAGAGGAATCGCTCGAGGTCGGGCAGGAGGCGCTCGATCGTCTCCGTCAGACGGCCAAGCTCCGCGGGGTCGCTCGCCATGAAGTCCGCCGCAGTCCGTTCGTCTGTTCGCATCAGCGGAGTATCGACGCTGGACCGAGGATCAGACAACGTCGCTGCTCTCGCGCCCTTGCCCGACAGGTCCTGTCGCCCTATATTCGCCCTGGCGTCCATCCGGCGCCCAAGCTCCGGCCGGGTTCCTGCGCGGCCCGCTCGAGGAGCCAAAGGGGATTGTGTCCTCTGGATGATGTGTCGGTCATGACCCTCAGGTCGTTGCCTCGGTGCGCAGGGCTGGTGCGATGGCCGGAGGAGAGTCCATGACTGAGCAGAAGCATCTCAAGGCACTCATCCGCGCTCGGATGGCGCGCACCGGTGAGTCGTATACCGCAGCTCGCCGTCACATCGTCAAGGCCGAGGCTCGACCGAGCCTGACCCCGAGAGCGGAATTCCGCGCCCACGACAAGCACTGCATGACCGCAGTCTTCACGCCGGACGACCAGCATCTCGTCAGCGGTGGCTTCGGTGGGCAGGCACGCATCTGGACCCTCGACGGGACGCTGGCCGGCGAGCTGGTCGGCCACGAGTCGGCCGTCACCGCCGTGCGGATATCGCCCGACGGCGCGACCGTCATCACCGCCGCTTCGGACAAGACGGTCCGCGTCTGGGACCTCGCGACGAGACGCGAACGCGCCGTGCTCGGCAAGCATCGGAAGCAGGTGCTGGCCCTCGACCTCGACGCGCCGAGGGACCGCGTATGGAGCGGTGGTCACGACGGACGGCTGAACGCCTACGCCCTCGCCACGGGAGAGGTGGAGGCGTCGATCGATCTCGGCGGCTCGGTGACATCGGTTGCCGTGCGAAGGGGCGACGGCGTCGTGGCCGCGGCGACAGTGGGATCGGGGATCGCCATCCTGGATCCGGATGGCACGGAGACCACGCGCGTGGCGCAGGGCACGAAGGTCATCGGCTCGCTCATTTGGGACGCGGACGGCTCATTCCTGCTCGCATCGGCTCCGACCGGGGCGACCGTGTGGGCGGTCGAAGGCTGGGAGCCGGTGCGGTCGCTCGAGGCCGGGTCGGGGAGCATCCTGCCGGTCGCCCTGAGCCCGGACGGCAGCCGTATCGGCCTGGGGTGGGACCACCATGTCGGTCTCTGGAGCGCCGACGAGGCGGTCGAAGGCGCGACGATCGAGGGCCTGCCGAAGGGCGTCTACGGCCTCTCGTTCTCGCACGACGGACGTCTGCTTGCCGCAGCGGCGGCCGATGGTCGCGTTCGCGTCTGGTCCGTTACGTAGACGGAGCCGATACCATCGCTCCCATGGAAAATTGGGACGCATTCGCACGGGCCGATGCCGAGATGGCAGAGAAGGGGAGAGCGCTGCTCTACCGACGCGGCGACGGGGAGGGGTTCCTGACCACCGTGGCGGCGAATGGGACGCCGAGGATTCACCCGCTGAATGTGGGCGTGAGGGACGGGCGGCTGCTCGTGTTCATCCAGGGCCATTCCGCGAAGGCGAGGGACCTGGAGGCCAACCCGCGCTATGCCCTCCACGCCCACGTGGATCCCGCCGCGCCGCACGAGTTCATGGTCCGGGGCGAGGCACGCCTGGTGACGGACTCAGCCACGCGCCAGGCAGCCGCCGCCGACTGGTTCTTCACGGTCTCGGACTCATACCCGCTCTACGAGCTCCTCATCGAGCACGCCCTGCTCGGCGAGCGAGCAAGCGCCGACGACTGGCCGCCCCGCTATCGGTCCTGGAGCTCTTAGCGGGGCGGGGGCTCCGAGGCGCGGTTGCGCAGGATGAACTCAGCGTCGCTTTCGACGAGCCGCCGCTGCACGTTGACCCAGTAGATGTCACGGGCATCCGGCTCGCGGATGGACCGGCGGTCGAAGAGACGTTGGCTGCGCAGCCACGCGACAAAGCCAGTCGACACGCGTCGTTGGCGCAGGGCCGCTAGCTCGAGGTCGAGTTGGGTCATGTCGAATCGAGTGTGGCGGCACGCACGTCCAGGGTGAATCGAACCTCTGGCGGCGGCTGCCCCGTACCTTTCGCGACGGCCGCGCGAGGGGCTAGTAGCCTGACCAGCGCGGCAGGGTGTCAGGCGCCCGGTCGTCGCGATACGGCACGCGCTCCCTGACGTAGTCGACGAACGGAGCCATCTCCGACGCCAGCAGGACGATGTCGCCGTCGGCAGGTTGCCCGTCATACGTCCGCACGGCGGCGCGCAGCGCTGCTTGCCAACGGGCGGGAAGATGCTCGAGCGCCCACCCGCCCGCGGCGCGCTTCGAGATGGCGACGTTTCCCGTCTCGACCGAGTGCAGGATGCGACTGCCGTTCAACATTGCGTAGGTCGCCTCGTACGGGTCGGTGTCGCCCTCGACCACGTGTCGCTCGATGTGCTCGAGCTCCCTGCTGATCTCGCCCTCCAGCTCCTCCCAGGACGGGGCGCGCACCAGCTCGGCGGGTTCCGGGCCGTGGAGCTTCGCGTAGCGCCCGGCCAGCCAGTGCGCACGGTTCACCGCCCACGACGTGTCGCGGCTTCCTTCGCGCCACGCGTGGGGTGGAGGGTCGGCGCTGCGTGCGGCGTCGGCGAGCACGTACGACGCGTCCCATTCGACGTCGTGACGGGTGGCGATGACGTCCTGCGCCTCCTGGATCGCGCGTGCGGTCACGTCGTCGGGCCGGCGCGCGAGGATGACGTACGTATCGAGGTCGGCGTTGTGCGCCGGGTCGTCGACGGCGGTCGTCCCGCCGTATGCCCACATCGCGACGAGGTCGTCCTGCAGGAGGCCCTGGAGCTCGTCGCGAAGGGCGAGCCACGCGGTGCGTGCGGCCGTCGGCAGCCTGTCCAGCGGGATACCAGGGATCACGCGCGGCTCGTCAGTCATCCCGACAGCCTACGACGAGAGCGCGCCGCCGCGACGGAAGGGGCTTGCACGCTCGATGTTCAATAGGGGCCGAGCAGGAGACTGGCCGTGGACATCATGCTACTGAGGCTCATCCACATCGGGGCGGGCGCGTTCTGGGTCGGCGCTGTCTTCACGTTCTTCCTCTTCGTTCAGCCGGCGGCCGTGGCGGTCGGGCCGGAAGCAACGAAGTTCACGTACCAGCTGCTCCATCATCGGCGGCTGCCCGCGGTGATCCTCGCGTCGGGCGCCACGACGGTGCTCGCGGGGATCTGGCTGCTCATCGTCACGTCCAACGGCCTCGACCCGGATCGCCTCTTCGACGTGTCACGCCTCGGGTACACCGTGGGAGGGGTCGCGGCGATCCTGACGCTCGCGATTGGCGCCCTCTACGTCTACCCGCGCACGCAGGTCGTCGAGCGGACCCTTGGCCGGCTGGTGGGCGAGGGCAGGCCACCGACGCCGGACGAGCAGGCGACCCTCGCACGAACCGGTCGCGAATCCCGACGGGCCGGATGGTTCGTGCTCATCGGCCTCACGATTGCGGTCGTCGCGATGGCGACCGCCGGCTACTGGGGCGTGATTCTCTGAGTCACCGGTAGCGCGGGCCGGGCTCGCGCGGCCGCATCGGCCAGATCGCCAGCCAGCGGCCGCCACTCGGGGTTCGCAGCCCGTGCTCGGTATCGGGCGGGATGAAGACGACGTCGCCCGGACCGATCTGCGTGACCCCGTTGGCTCCGTGGAGCTCAAGCTCGCCCTCGAGGACGATGATGGCCTCTGGCTCGCCCGGGTGGATGTGCGTCCCGACGTCCTCATCCGGCTCCGCGACGACCTCGCCGAGGCGCCACCGATCGTCGGTGTCGGCTGCCCCGATGATCTCGCGCAGGGTCGAGCCTCGTCCGGGCTGCTGGTCGCCATCGGTCGGCCCGAGGATTCGGATGCCGTCGAGCTCGCGCATGGCCAGATGCTAGCCAGCCCTCAGGCGAGCTGTCGGAGGGAAACGCTGACGCCGAAGAGGGCAGGGTCGGCCATCAATGCCGCGGCAGAGCGATCCCCGAGCGTCGCGAGCGAAGCCGCCAGGGCGGCGCGCGGCGTCGCACCGATGCCGACCTCCGGGTCCCCATCGAACTCGGCAACCGCCAACCATCGGCCATCAAGCTCGCGCAGGCGGACCTCGATGTCGAGGCCGAGCTCCGGTGAGCTGAGACGGGTCGTGATGCTGACGAGTCGTGGCCGCTGATCCATGGCCAGAGTGTCGACTGTGGTTGTGACACCTAGGCCGTCGTGAAAATCGGCGACGGCGGAGCCGGCTAGCCTGCGAGGCCGGCCAGGTACCTGAAGGCGCGCCCGATATCGTCGAGCGCGTCTTCGGGCTCGTCCTGCTCGACGACGTACCAGTCGGCGCCGGCCGATCGGGCCGCCTCGACGATGTCTTCGAACGGCAGGATTCCGTGGCCAGCCGGCGCGTCGTGTGGATCGGCACCGGGGGCCATGTCCTTCATGTGCAGCAGCCGGATGCGTTCGGGGGTGGCTCGGATTGCGGCGACCGGGTCGCGGCCTCCGACGGCCGCCCAGTAGACGTCAAGCTCGAGCTCGACCTGGGGGGCAAGCTCGGCGAGCAGCACGTCCCAGACCGTGGTGCCGTCGAGCGGCTCGAACTCGAACGAGTGGTTGTGATAGCCGAGTCGAATGCCTCGCGCCGCGAACGCATCGGCGTACGTCCCGAGCTCGGCCGCGAAGCGGCGCACGTCGTCGGGGGTGCGGCGGTCCTCCTCGGGCATCCAGGGCACGATCACCCGCGGACAGCCGACCGCTTCGAGTCGATCGGCGACGGCGGTGACGTCGTCGCGCAGTCGCTCGATGCCCTCGTGCGAGGCAACGGCATTCAGTCCCGCCTCATCCAGCAGCCGGGCCAGCTCGCCCGGCGCCGTGTCGGGCAATCCCGCCAGCTCGACGGACCGATAACCCGCCGCCGCAACGGCCTGGAGGGTTCCGGCGAGGTCATCCGCGGCAAGCTTGCGGACCGTGTAGAGCTGAAGCGCGATCTGGTCGTGTCGCATGACGACACGATAGGGCATCGAACTGTCGTAGCCTCTCCCACCGTGACGCCTCTCGGACTTGGCATCGTCGGTACCGGCAACATCGCGGGTGCCTACGCCACCAACATCCTCACGCACCCGCAGATCCGGCTGGCCGCTGCGACGGACCTGGACGCGGCCAAGGCCGCGGCGTTCGGCGCGGAGCATGGGTGCCCGATCCACGACTCGCTCGACGACCTGCTGGCCGACCCATCGGTCGACATCGTCGTCAACCTGACCGTCCACCAGGCCCACTACGACGTGACCCGGCGCGCCCTCGAGGCGGGCCGTCACGTGTACAGCGAGAAGCCGATGGCGCTGCGATCGAGCGAGGCACAGGAGCTCGTGGCGCTCGCGTCGTCGCGCGGGCTTCGGCTCGGCTGCTCGCCATCGGTCTTCCTCGGCGAGGCGCAGCAGACCGCCGCGGGCCTGATCCGGGAGGGCCGCCTCGGAGCGGTCCGCGCCGTGTACGCCGAGGTGAACTGGGGCCGCATCGAGTCGTGGCATCCCGCGCCGGTGCCGTTCTTCGACGTCGGCGTCATGTTCGACGTCGGCGTCTATCCGCTGACCCTCGTCACCACGATGCTGGGGCCCGCCCGCTCGGTCCGTGCCTGGGGCTGGGAGCTCAAGCCTGAGCGGGCCACCCTCGACGGCACGCCGTTCCGCATCGGGAGCCCGGACCTCATCGTTGCCGCCGTTGAGCTCGAAGGCGGAGCGGTCATGCGGCTCACCTGCAGCTTTTACGTTGGCCGGCCGGCGAAGCTGACCGGGAGCATCGAGTTCCACGGCGACGATGCGTCACTCGCCATCGGCAGCTTCCAGGACTTCGACACGACGATCGAGGTCGGTCCATACGGCGAGGCCTATGAGCCGGTCCCCATGGTGCGCGAGCCCTTTCACGGCACGGCGTGGGCTCGCGGCGTCGCAGACCTGGCCGATGCGATCACGGAGGACCGACCGCACCGCGCGAGCGCGGAGCAGGCGGCCCACGTCGTCGAGATCCTCGAGAGCGCCGCAGCCTCGATCGCCGACGGCGGCCGGCGCGTCGAGATCACGTCGAGCTTTACCCCGCCGGAGCTGATGCCCTGGGCGCAGCGCTGAAATCGGTCTCATGCAAGGCGAGCCTCATACATCGGGCAGCCCGACACGGATGAGCGAGTTCCTGCGCCGCATTGCCTGATGTATCGGGCATGGCGGCACGGATCGGATCTCTGATGCGCCACGCTGCCTCACATATCGGCAGCCTACCGGCCGTCGGCCGCTTACTGGCGCCTGGTCCCCGGGGCGGTGGCGTCTGCCGTCGCATCGGACGCTCGCGTTCGGCGGGGCGCGGCCCGGCCCAGGCGGCCGAAGCGGTACATGGCGCGCTCGCGCAGGCGCATCCGGGCGAACTGGACCGGCGGGCGAGTGGCTTCCGCGAGGCGCTGGCGGAGGGCGTCTCGCTCGGCGTGCGCCTCCTCGATCCGTGCCTCCAGCTCGCGCCGATGCCGCGCAAGCACCATGACGTGCCCCACGGCGACGAAAAGGAGGGCAATCGTTGCCAGTGCGGCCAGGTCACGCGCGAGTGCTTCCACGAACGGCTCCCGGGCACGACCACGGGATATTCCGCGGGGCACGCGGGTGGATTGCCACGATAGGCCACGTTGTCAATACGCAACGGCCCGATCCATGGTCCAGATCGCGCATCTGCGGCCTATCGTTGTGAGATGCCAGGGTTTCAAGCCGCCGACGAAGGCCTGAGCGGATGATCGGCCGCGAGAGCGAGCTGAGGCAGGTCGGGTCGTTCCTCGAGGCCGCTGGTCCGGGGACTCGCGGCCTCCTTCTGCAGGGCGAGGCGGGGATCGGCAAGACCACGATCTGGCACGCGGCGCTCGATGTCGCGGCGCGGCACGGGTATCGGGTGGTCGTCACTCGGCCCACGGAGGCCGAGGCGCGGCTGCCGTTCGCCGCGCTGAACGACCTGTTCGGGGACCTGCTCGACACGATCCAGCCCGAGCTGCCCGCGCCGCAGCAGTCGGCACTCGACGTCGCGCTCATGCGGACGTCCGTGGATGGGGAGCGCATGCAGCCCCTCGCGCTCTCGCTCGCCGTCCTCGAGCTGATGCGCAGCGCCTCGTCGAAGCAGCCGCTGGCCGTTGCGATCGACGATGTGCAGTGGCTCGACGAGTCATCGGCCGGCGTCGTGCGGTTTGCGCTCCGCCGCCTCGAGAGCGACCGGGTGATCGTGATCGTCACCGAGCGGACCCACCCCACGCCGGAAGCTCCACCGATCCTCGCGGACCTGCCCGCGGAACGGCTCGTCCGCGTGCCGGTCGTCGCGCTCGGTGCCGAGGAGATCGATCGGCTCCTCGACGAATCGCTCAAGCTCCGCCTCTCCCCGACGATGCTGAAGCAGGTGCAGCGCCTTGCGGGTGGCAATCCCTTCCACGCGATGGAGATCGGTCGGGCCCTCGCCGCGCGTGGCGTCGACCAGGCGACAGGGCATGTTCCCCTGCCGGAGTCCCTCGGCGGCCTCCTGCGTGCGCGGCTGGACTCGCTCCCGGACGCGGCACACGAGGTGGCCGTCCACGTGGCGGGGCTTTCGTATCCGACCGCCGCGCTCATCGAGGCGACCCTCGGCCAGGAGCGAGCGCAGGTCGGGTTGGCCGAGGCTCGCGACGCGGACGTGCTGGCGCCCGGCGATGACCCGATCCGGTTCACGCACCCGCTCCTCGCGAGCGAGGCGATGGCCGCACTCGACGATGAGAGCCGGCGCGAGATGCATCGCCGCCTGGCCGGCGTCGTGGTCGAGCCCGAGGAGCTTGCCCGGCACCTGGCTCTCGGAGCTCCTGGACCCGACCCGAACGTCGCCGATGCGCTGGATGCCGCCGCCACCCACGCTCACGGTCGCGGCGCGCCCGATGCCGCGGCCGAGCTGAGCGAGCTTGCCGCCGGGCTGACGCCGGCGGACGATCCCGCCCGCGCGCGCCGCATGGCTGCGGCTGGCCGCTATCGGCTCATGGCGGGCGACGTCGGACGCGCGCGCGAGATCCTGGAGCGAGCACTCGAAGAGCCAGCCGCGGCGAGCGGTCCGGCTCGCGGTGAGGTGCTGTTCCGGCTGGCCGGCGTCAGGATGCTGATGGACGACTTCACCGCCTCCGACCAGATCGGACAGGAGGCCCTGCACGAGGCAGCCCGAGACCCGTCGCTGACGGTGCAGGTCAAGCTCCTGCTCGCCGGGACCAGTTACATCACCGGCAGAAACTGGAGCGCCGGCGCCGGTCATGCATTCGAAGCGATGCAGCTGGCCGAGGAGTTGAAGGACCCGCGCCTCCTCGCCGCGACCATCGGGCCGTACGCGAGCTGGCGCTACGCCACCGGCCACGGCCACGACCGAGACCTCGAGCGCCGCGCCGCGGAGGTGGAGCAGTCGACGAAGCAGTTCCGGACGCTCGACCTGCCCGAGTACGACTTCGCCGGCATCGAGTTCCAGGAGGGAGACACCGCCTCAGCCACCTCGCGCATGCGAGGCCTGCTCGAACGCGCGGAGGCCGATGGCGATTACTCGAGCCTCCCGTTTCTCCTCGCGAACCTGACGATCTCCGATTTCCTCGAAGGGCGCAGCGACGTGGCCTGGATCCGGATCGATCGGGCGGCACGGCTCGCGCTGACGACCGAGCAGCGCGTGGCCCAGGTCCACACCCTGGTCTGCGAAGCTCGTCTCGCCGCTCGCCTTGGCGATGCGGACCGTGCGCTGTCTGCGGGCCGCCAGGCGTTCGATCTCATGGCGACCACGTCCTGGCGGGTGGCCGAGTGGTCGATGCGCGCGGAGCTCGCGCTTCTCCAGCTCAGCCGAGGCGAAGCATCGGCAGCGATTGGGCTCCTGGCCGGAGCGCTCGATTCGGACGAGTCAGACGAGTCCGGGCGCCGGCTCTGGGCTCGGGGCGTGGCCGTCGAGGCGCTGGTCTCGCTGGGGCGCCACGAGGAGGCCGAGTCGGCCGTCGCCGCTCTCGAGGAGCATGCTCGGTCTCACGGATCTCCGAGGCTCGTCGCGGATGCGGCGCGATCGCGCGCGCGGCTGCTGGCTGCGGACGGCGACCTGGACGGAGCCAATGCGGCCATCGGCGAGGCCGAGTCGATCCATCGGCGAATCGACGATCCGTGGGAGCTCGCGCGAACGCTGCTCGCGGCGGGCGACGTCCACCGCCGGGCGCGCCGCCGAGCCAGGGCTCGCACCGCCCTGCGCGAGGCGCACGAGACGTTCGTCTTCCTCGGCGCCCGGCTGTGGGTGAAGCAGGCACGGGACCAGCTGGCCCGCATCGATGCGACCCGCGAGAAGGGGGGATTGACCCCGACCCAGCGCAAGGTCGCCGAGCTCGTGGCGAGCGGCCTGACGAATCGCGAGGCGGCGGACCGGCTCTTCATGAGCCCGCACACGGTGGAGGCGCATCTCAGTGCCATCTACCGGGCGCTCGACATCGGCTCGCGCGGCCAGCTGGCCGCGGCACTCGCTGAGGGAGGCGCCACCCCCCGGGATTCGGACCGCGAAACCCGGGATTCGGGCAGGTCATAGATCCAGCCGCGCGCGGAATTTCGCTCTTCGTTTGCGGCGCCGATGCTCAGTGCAGAGATCGCCGGGCCCATCCGGCGACGAAGTAGGAGCGAAACCAGTGTCACACGCACAGCCGGCCGAGCGGGTCCTCCCGCAGGCCCCAAACTTCCCCCTCGCGGCGGTGGCCGCGGCAATCGCCGCCATCATGGTGACGGGGATCCTCGCCTTCGGCGCCATCGATCCGTTCGGGATGCGAGGGCCCTCGGTCGAGGGACCGAATGTCGACCCGGTCCTCCGAGAGGCCGAGGCTCGCTGGGAGCTGCATCGCAAGCTGCAGAGCGGCGATGTCGACCCGCTGACCCAGGCTCAGCGCGAGTGGGTCCGGCAGCGCCTCCAGCTCGGCGCCGCCTTCGACTGACGGACCCCCGGTCCGGTCGTGACACGACAGCACGGCCGGGCCGGAGGCTACTTCTTCTTCTTGCCCCCGGGCTTTGCCCCTCCCTTCGGCTTCTTGCCGTGGCTCTTCGAGCCGGGTCCCTTGTCGGGCATGGCGGTCTCCTCCGAGGATGTGGACCCGTCGACTCTACGCCTGCGATCGTCGCGCGACCACACCTTTCTGGGTAGACCGCACATCGGTCGGGTTGGCGGACGCTAGCCGTGGCGATGACGCTCCAGCCGTTGCGGTCAGGCGTCCCGTACGATCGGAACATGCAGCTGCGCCGCAGGCGACTCGACCGACCTTCTGACGGCAAACGGACTGCCGTGCGCGTTTTCGAACGCTCGATGTCGAGCGTGGTGACCGATGAGAGACCGCGCGTGACGTGATCCCGCGGCGCCTGGCCAAGCCTTTCCGACTGGCAGCGCAGTCCGTGTGGGGTGATGCAAATGGCCCCGGGGATCCCGGGGCCATTTGTCAGGGTGGTGGGATGGAGGCCCTAGCTCTGCCGCCGGACCTTGAATAGGCGCAGCTTGACGAAGGCGAAGGTCGCTACCGAGCCGAGGAGCAGAGCTGCCAGGGCGGCGGGTGCCGGCAACGAGGTGCCGCCGGTGCTGTCGTCTATCGCCGTGTTAGGCAGGGCGGTTGCGACGGGTGTCGGTGTGGGAGTCGCGGCCACGGCCGCAGCCTGGAAGTTGTAGACGTGGAGCGTCACCATCGCATTGGTGTCGTTCGCCGAATTGAAGGTGATGACTCCCGCGCTCGTGAAGGCAAGGCCAACGGACGCGTCGTCGCTGATCTCCGGCGGAGACAGCCGGACGGTGCCGAAGCGCGCTCCTGGCGGAGCCACTGTCTCGGTGACGGTGACCGGCCCCTCGCGCACGTTCGCGAATGCGTACGAGCTGAAGTCGAGGCACGGAGTTGTGGCAACGGTGCCGTTTCGATCAGCGTCGTAGCCGACGTGATTCTCGCAGGCGAAGTCCTCGACCGGCGTGGTGAATCCGTTGTCACCGCTGAAGGTTGTGCCGGTACTGAGCGTCTGAGTCGTCGCGCCCGAGTCGGTGGCCGTGAAGTCGAATGTTCGCGATCCGGAGCCCAGCGCGCCAGGAGTCTGGCTGTCACCGGGCTGCACGATCACCGGGCATACCAAGACCGTCTCAGTGGTCGCACCCAGCGAAGGAATACCCATCGGCGTCGTGGGATTCGTGGCAGCCCGGGCCTCGAGGGCCATGAAGTCAGCCTCGGTCTGGATCGACGGATCGCATAGGTGCTTCATGACCATGACCATCCCGGCCAGCTGACCTCGAACGGCACCCGCGGCGAAGTCAGACGTGTGGACGTTGACGTAGTAGTCGCCCGGATTGGCGACGATGTCGGCCAACAGGGTGGCGATGTCCGGGTCACCGCTGTTGGCAAGGTTGAAGTCCCCGTCCGCGGCGCATCCAACGGCGGCACCGGTCCCGTCGGGCGTGCCGAGGGTGACCACCACGGGACCTGCCGCGCCGGGCATTGCTTCGTGGATGTGAGCAGCGGCTGCGGGCAGGGTGATGTTCGAAACCATCAGGTTGTAGCAAAGCTGCAGGCCGGAACCTAGAGCAGGATCGACGGTGATGGAAGCCGAGCCCGTTCCGTCCGCGTCGCCGGGACCCGGGATTTCCTGCGCGCCGTTCAGGCCAGTGGTGAACGTCGTTGGCGCGGCGAGGACCGGTACAGCAATCAGCAGCGACATCAGGAGCGCGGAGAGAGCTGCCAGCGGCAAGAGTCGCTGACGTAGGTGAGGGACCATGGCGGACCTCCAGTGTGTACTCCCGCGGACTCGCACGGGCGCGGAGCGAACCTCGTTCGCATGATGGCCGAGCGTGTCATCCCGGGGCGGCCACGGAACCTGCAGAGAACGACCCAACGCGTCTCTTGCAAGATGCACGCCGCGCGTGGCGCCTGCGGTCTTCCATGCCGCGGGCAGCGAGGTCACTCTTCCCCGATGTCCTCGTTCCAGATCTCCGGATGGGCGGCGATGAACTCGTCCATGAGCTCGACGCACTCCTCGGAATCGAGGTTCACGACCTCGACGCCACGAGCGCGGAGGTAGTCCTCACCGCCCACGAAGGTGCGGTTCTCGCCCATCACCACGCGCGGGATGCCGTACAGAAGGATGGCGCCGGTGCACATGTCGCAGGGCGAGAGGGTCGTGTACATCGTCGAGCGCCGGTAGACGGATGCCGGCAGGCGACCGCCGTTCTCCAGCGCATCGGTCTCGCCATGGCGGATGGCGCTGTTCTGCTGAACGCGCCGGTTGTGTCCGACGGCGAGGACGGTGCCGTCATCGGCGATCAGCGCGCCGCCGATCGGGACGCCGCCCTCGGCCCGGCCGATCCTGGCCTGCTCGATGGCGTGCTGCAGCCCGGCGCGGTCGCGGTCGTGGATCTCCATCGGTCCTCCTTGGGATCAGGTGCGGCGATAGGGCTTGAGGTAGGCGCCCGGATAGGCAACGTTGCGCCCCGACAGCGCAAGGGCACCGATGACGACGAGGTACGGGAGGGCCAGCAGCAGCTCGAAGGGCAGCTCGCCGAACCCGGGCAGGATGCGGAGGCGGAACTGGAGGGAGAAGACCAGCGAGAAGAGCAGGGCACCGATGACCCCTCGACCGATCCGCCAGCGTCCGAAGATGACGAGCGCAACGCACACCCAGCCGCGCCCGGCGATGATGTCGAGCGTGAAGCTGCCCAGCAGTGCGAGTGTGATGAAGGCACCGCCGATGGCCATCAGCGCGCCACCGATCATGAGCGCGAGGTAGCGCGTCCGAGCTACGTTGACCCCGGCGGCGTCGGCCGCCTCGGGGTTCTCGCCCACGGCGCGGATCTCGAGGCCGAAGCTGGAGCGCTGGAGGAGCCACCATGCCGCCGGCACGACGATCAGGAAGGCGATCCACGTCAGCGCGTACTGGTCGAGGATTGACCCGACCTCGCCAAGGGCTCCGAACGGGTTGACGGTGGGCATCGGCTCGATGCGCTGGAGCTCGCCTCCGGCGAAGATCAACCGGTTCGCGAACTCGGAGAGGCCGATCAGCCCGATCGTCAGGCCGATCCCCGAGACGTGCTGGTTCGCACCGAACGTCACGGTCATCAGCGCCATGACGGCGCCTGCACCGATGCCGACGACGATCGCCGCCAGGAGACCCAGGACTGGCGAACCGGTCGCGAAGGCGGTGGCGAAGCCCGCGAAGGCGCCAGCGTACATGGTGCCCTCGATGCCGAGGTTGAGGACTCCGCTGCGCTCGGCGTACGTCTCGCCGACGGTGCCGTAGACGAGCGGCGTTGCGTTTCGCAGGGTCGCCGCGAGCAGGTCGACGACGAACGTCATCCCGGCTGCGCCTCCGCCGCCACGTCACCGGTGACCGATCCGGCGTCCGACGAATCCGATCTCCGGAAGCGATTCCGCCGCAGGGCCAGCAGCGCGACGGTCGTGAGAAGGAGCACGCCCTGCACCACGGCCCCGAGCTGCGAGGGGATGCCGAGCGAACGAGCCGCCGAGCTGGCGCCGACGGTGAGATCGCCCAGGAAGATCGCGGCGATCGCGACGCCGGGCATGGTGAGGGTCCCGAGCGTGGCGACCACGATCCCGGTGTAGCCGTACCCCGGCGAGAGTCCGCCGGTCAGCCGATTCTGGATGCCGGCCACCTCGCTCACGCCGGCGATCCCGGCGATGGCGCCACTCACCAGCGCGGCGCCGAGCAGGGTGCGCGAGACGTTTATGCCGGCGAACCGCGCCCCCTGCGGGCTCAGGCCGCCGGCGCGCAGCCGCAGTCCCGCCGGCGTTCGAGCCAGCACGTACCAGGCGATGGCCACGACAAGTAGCGCGAGCAGGAAGCCGAGGTGGAGGCGCGACCGATCGATCAGGGTCGGGAACTCCGCAGAAACAGCAATCCGAGGTGACTCTGGAAAGCCGGTGACCGGGTCGCGCCATGGCCCGTGGAGCAGGCCGTTGACGAGCAGCAGCGCCACCGGGTTCAGGAGCAGGGTCGTGACGACCTCGTCGATCCCGAACCGCACCCGCAGGAGTGCGGGCAGGAGCGCCCACGCGGCACCGCCGAGCGCGCCACCGACGATCATGATCGGCAACGCGATCAGCGGCGGCAGCCCGCCGACGAGGGTCCCGATCCCAGCCGCTGCGATCGCCCCGAGGAGCAGCTGACCCTCGGCTCCGATGTTCCAGTACCCGGCGCGGAAGGCGATTGCCACCGCAGCGCCCGTGAGCATGATCGGCGTGGCGGTGACGAGGACCTCGAGCAGGGTGAACTGCGACGTGAGCGGGACCACGACGAACGCCGCGTACGCTTCGATCGGGTTGGCGCCTGCGATCAGGATCGGTCCGGTGGTGATCGCGAACGTGATGAGGACCGCTGCGACGAGGAGCACCGGCGTCGACCACACCGAGATTCGCATCAGGCGGCCCGCCCGCGGCCGGCCATGAGCATCCCGAGCTGCTCGGCATCCGCATCGGCCACCGATGTCTCGCCCACGATGCGGCCTTCGTAGAGCACGACGAGCCGGTCAGCCAGCGCCAGCAGCTCCTCGAGATCCTCGGATACGAGCAGGATGGCCGCGCCCTCTCCCCGCCGCGCCAGGAGCTGCGACCGCACGTACTCCGTCGCACCCACGTCGAGCCCGCGCGTCGGCTGGGAGACGACCACGAGACGCGGGTCGCGCGAGAGGACCCGCGCCAGCAGGACCTTCTGGATGTTGCCGCCAGACAGCGACGCGACCGGGTCGTCGGCGCGCGCGCGGATGTCGAAGCGCCGGATCAGCTCGTCCGCATGTGCGCGAACGCTCCGCTCGTCGATGCGTCCGCGGCTGCGGAAGTCGTCGAGGTGCTCGAGCACCAGGTTGTAGGCGACCGACAGGTCGCCGATGAGGCTTGCGTGGCGGTCCTCCGGGATCCGTCCCACCCGGGCGCGCATCATCCGTGCGGGATCGGCGCCCGCCAGCTCGAGGTCGTCGACGACGACCGACCCGCTCGACGGACGCCGCATGCCAGAGAGCACCTCGACCAGCTCGGTCTGCCCGTTGCCCGAGACACCCGCGACACCGACGATCTCGCCCGCGCCGACGTCGAGCGACACATCCGAGAGTGCCGAGAGCTCGTTCGCTCCGGTCGCATGCAGGCCGCGGATTCGGAGGATCGGCTCGCCCGATGGAGCCGGGGCATCGGTGGAACGCTCGACGCCGAAGGTGGGGCGTCCGACCATCATGCCGGCCAGCTCGCGCTCGTCCGTCGAGCCCGGGGCGGTCCCGACCAGCTTGCCGCGGCGGAGCACGCTTACGCGGTCGCTGATGGCGCGGACCTCGGCCAGCTTGTGGCTGATGAAGACGACCGACAGTCCATCGGCGACGAGCGAGCGCAGGGTGGCGAACAGCGCGTTCACTTCGACGGGGACCAGGACCGCGGTCGGCTCGTCCAGGATGAGGATTCGGCAGTCGCGCGACAGCGCCTTCAGGATCTCGACGCGCTGCTGCTGCCCGACCGACAGCTCCTCGACGCGAGCCGCCGGATCCACGCGAATCCCGAACCGGTCCGACGCGTCGGCAGCGCGTCGCCGGGCCTCGGGGAGGTCGAGGCGCAGGCTCCGCGAGCGCCCCAGTGCGAGGTTCTCGGCCACGGTCATCGGCCGGACCAGCGCGAAATGCTGGGTCACCATGCCGATCCCCGCGTCGATCGCGTCGCGCGGGGATCGGATGCCACGCGGCTGCCCTTCGACCAGGATCTCGCCGGTATCGGCCTGCGTCAGCCCGTAGGCGATGCGCATGACCGTGGTCTTGCCGGCCCCGTTCTCGCCGAGCAGCGCGTGGACCTCGCCGCGACGGACGTCGAAGTCGATGCCGTCGTTGGCGACGAGATCCCCGAACCGCTTCGTGATGCCGCGCAGCTCGAGAGCCGGCGCGTTGTCGGTCACGTGACCGTGCCGGCTACGCGTCTGGGATGGTGGAGCCGGGCGGCGTTGCCTCGTTGATGTCGACGCGGAACGTGCCCGCCCTGATCTGCTCTTCCCGCTCCGTGACGAGCGCGGCCAGGTCGTCGGGGATGCCGCCGACCACGTCGGCGTTGATCGGCGCAAGCGCGGCTCCGCCCTTGCCGACCATCGAGAAGTCCTTGAGGTCCTGGGCGGTGTACGAGCCCGCGATGACCTGGTCGATGACGTACTCCACCGTCGGGGCCATGTTCCAGGTCACGCTCGTTGCCACGTGGCCGGGTGCCAGCTCCTGCTGGTCGCTCATGTTGCCGATGGCGACGAGATCGTTCTCCTGGGCCGCCTCGATGACGCCGAAGCGCTCCGCGAACAGCACGTCCGCATCGGCGCCGACCTGCGCCAGTGCCGCCTCCTTGGCGGCGGCCGGGTCGAACCAGCTGTTCAGGAAGGTGACCTTCACCTCCACGTCCTCGTTCGTCTCCTGCGCGCCCGCGATGAACGCGTTCACGATGCGGTTGACCTCCGGGACTGGATACCCGCCCACGACGCCGAGCACGTTCGTCTCGGTCACGCCGCCGGCGATCATCCCGGCGAGGTACGCGGGCTCGTGGATCCAGTTGTCGAAGACACTGAAGTTCGGCTCGGCGGGTCCGCCACCGGAGCCGAAGACGAAGGCGATGTCGGGGTAGTCGGCCGCCACGGCTCGTGCCGCTTCCTCGTTGCCGAAGGCGTCGCCGAAGATGATGTCCGGCGCGTCCTGCTCCGCGGTCTCGCGCAGCACGCGCTCCATATCGCCGGCGTAGCCGATGTCGTCGGTGAAGGTGTAGCTGATGCGCCCCGCCTCGGCCTCGGCCTCGAGGGCACTATGGATCACGCCGTCCCACGGCTCCTCGATCTGGGTCGCATACGCTCCGAAGACGGTGATTTCGTCGTCCGCCCCGGCGCTCGGCGCCGCCGTACCGCCGCACGCGCTGAGCAGCAGCAGCGCGCTGACGACGAGGGCGAGCGAGCCGCGCAGAGGGCTGTGGTGGGTGATGGCCTGCATGCGTCGAGTGTCCATGACTGA
Organism: uncultured Chloroflexia bacterium; assembly: GCA_963839635.1. GTDB lineage: Bacteria > Chloroflexota > Limnocylindria > QHBO01 > QHBO01 > JACDBZ01. The sequence goes on along the minus strand of CAWIVT010000008.1, from coordinate 454,114 downwards.
AACCTCCTGCCGACTCGGGGAGCCCCACCGGGCTCAGGCAAAACAGGGTACGTGATGGAGCTGGCCGGACGCAGGCGAATCTCGGCCGCTTACCATGCGCGCATGGACGAATTCCCACTCCCCGGCTTGGGCGTTCCGGTGGTGGCTGTGGCGGCGCCGGGTTCCGGCGAGGGCTGGTGGGCCGGCTCGTCGAGCGCCGCGCAGGACGACGACGGCAGCTTCGTGATCGCGTATCGCGTGCGAACCGGGCACGCAGGACGCGGCTCCACCGTCGTCGCCCGATCCGACGATGGCGAGCGCTTTACGACGGTCGCGCGGCTCGATCAGGGGCGCTTCGACGCCGCGTCCATGGAACGTCCCGCCCTCGTCCGGACCGACGCGGGCCGCTGGCGCCTCTACGTGTGCTCGGCCAGCAAGCCGCCGAGCAAGCACTGGTGGATCGACCTGCTCGAGGCCGATGATCCGGCGGACTTCGCCACGGCCGAGGCGCGCACGGTCTTTCCCGGCGACGACCTCACCGGCGTCAAGGATCCGCTGATCAAGCGCACCCCCGATGGCGGATGGCAGGCCTGGATCTGCTGCCATCCACTTGACCAGGCGGGCGAGGAGGACCGTATGACGACCGCCTACGCCACGAGCGCCGACGGCATCGACTGGGAGTGGCACGGCACGGTGCTGGCACCTCGTGCCGGCACCTGGGACCAGCGTGGCGCGCGCGTCACGGCCGTCCTTGCCGATGGTCGCGCCACGTACGACGGCCGGGCTTCCAAGGAGGAGAACTGGTTCGAGCGGACCGGCCTCGCCCGCCTCACCGGCTCACGGCCGGGCGAGCTGGAGCAGACCGGTGACGACGCCGTCCGCGACCTGCGGTACCTCGATGTGCTTCCGCTCTCGGGCGGTGGCTATCGGATCTGGTACGAGGCCCGTCTGGCCGACGAGAGCCACGAGCTCCGCACGGAGCTCATCGGCGCCGGTTGACGAGCTAGAAGATGGCGCCCAGGCATGATGCGAGCAGCCAGACCACCAGAATGACGCCGATGATGACGCCGAGCAGGATTCGACCCATGACGCTGCCTCCAGCGATGCGATGTTTCCTCGCCCCCTAAGCAAGCCCGATGCCGGGCGGGGCGTCAGGTGCTCCTCAGGAGAGCCATGACGGGAGACATCAGCGCCAGGTGCTCTGCTCGCATCGCGATGTAGCTGATTCCCCATTTCTCACGGCGGGCGAGCAGCGTCTCGACCATGTGCTCCGGTTCGCCGACGAGGTAGTGCGGGCTGCCGGCGACCTCCTCCTCGGCGATGCCCCGGGCACGCACCGGTGGCGGCCCGGTGCGGGAATGGAAGTCGGGATCGATCTCGAACAGCCCGATGTTGATCTCGAGCTGCTCCCATCGCTCGCCGGCGGCCTCGCGGATCCAGCCGACCTTGCGGTCGATCGCCGCCTCGGTCACGTCCAGCGGATCCGATCCTCCCTGGGGCAACGCCCTCGGGTCGAGGCCAACGATCTCGGCCTCGCGAGCCGCAAACGCGAGGACCCGCGGGCCTCCTCCACCGACCATGAACGGAGGATGAGGGCGCTGCGTGGAGATCGGAAGGTCGCGCTGCGCGACGGCGGGGTAGGCATCGTCTGCGGGATGGTCGATCCGGCCCTCGCTCATCGCCTGCTTGAGCATCCGGAGGGATGCCTGCATGCGCGCCACTCGCTTCGGCGGGGCGTCGAACGGGAGACCGGCCGCTTCGTATTCCTCGCGGTTCCATCCGGCGCCGATGCCGATCTCGAGCCGGCCCCCCGTCACGGCGTCGATGGTCGTCATCTCCTGTGCGAGCACGGTCGGGTGGCGCAGGTCGTTGTTCAGGACGTACGTGCCGATGCGCAGGCCGGTCGCCTCGGCCGCAGACAGGAGCAGCGGCAGCGTCGCCCATCGGCCCAGGTGATCGGTACCCAGCAGGACGTCGATGCCGGCGGCCTCCGCGCGCCGGGCGAGCTCCACCACGCCATCGCGCGTCGCGTCTCGTGAATCGAGCATCAGCCCGAATCGGAAGGGCCGGTCCTCCGGGGAATGCTTGGGCGCGCCGTTCGACATGCTCTGGAGGCTACCATCGGCCGCGGACGGCGTGGATCGTGCTCTCCCATCACCGGAGGTGAACCACATGAACGATCAACAGGCAATCGATCGGTACCGCTACATGCTTCGGACCGCACCGCCCGACGACATCGAGCGGGCGCACGAGGAGGCCTTTCAGCAGCTGACGCCCGACCAGCGCGCCGTGGTGCTCAAGGAGCTCAGCGGCCAGGTTCCCGCGTCGGAGGTTGCGGACTCCGACGATCCGCGCTCGCTGGCCCGTATGGCGACCCGCGCCGAGATGCGGCAGCCGGGAACGATGGAGCGAACCTTCGGCGGCATGCAGGGGCCGGGCATGGGTGGCATGTTCCTCTCGACCATCGCGGGCGTGGTGGTCGGCAGCGCCATCGCCGACGCCTTCTTCGAGAACGACCCTGGAACCGATCCCGGCGCCGGCACCGGCGAGGCCGATGCGGAGACGGCCGAGCCGGATGCGGGTGCCGACTTCGACTCGGGCGGTGACTTCGACTCCGGCCCGGATTTCGGCGGCGACTTCGGCGGCGACTTCGGGTGATCCGATGCGGCTGGTGAGCTACCTCGAGGGAGATTCGAGGCGCTTCGGCACCCTCGAAGACGGCACGGTCACGGATATCCGGGACGCTGCCAGTGTCCGCGACGTGGCGGACGGGCTCGACAGTCTCGCCTCGCGGCTTGGGACACGCTCCAGCATCGACGAGCGGCGCCTTGCCTCGCCGGTTGCGCCCCTCGTTCGCAACATCTTCTGCGTGGGCTGGAACTACCTCGCCCATTTCGAGGAGGGGCAGGGACTGCGCGGATCGAGCGTCGCCCAGGAGATCCCGGACCGCCCCGCCTTCTTCACGAAGGCCACCGGGACGCTCATCGGTCCATATGACCCGGTCAGCGCCCACGGCTCGGTCACCGACAAGCTGGACTGGGAGGTCGAGCTGGCGGTCGTCATCGGCCGTGGCGGGGTCGACATCCCCGAGGCGTCGGCTCTTGACCATGTGCTCGGGTATGCCGTCGGGAATGACGTTTCGGCGCGTAACGTCCAGCGCGAACACGGTGGCCAATGGTTCCGCGGGAAGAGCCTCGACGCGACGTGCCCGATCGGGCCGTACATCGTGACGCCTGACGAGGCCGGTTCACTCGAGGACCGTGACATCGTCTGCCGCGTGAACGGCGAGACCGTGCAATCGGCAAAGCTCGGGGACATGCACTTCGGAGTCGGCCGCATCATCGCGGAGCTGTCGCGCGGCCTCACGCTGGTGCCGGGGGACGTCATCCTGACGGGGACGCCCCCGGGCGTCGGTTTCGCGAGGACTCCGCCTCGCTACCTTGCCGTGGGGGACGTGATCGAGTCGGAGATCGCCGGCATCGGCCTTCTCCGTAACGAGGTGGTCGCCTGACGCCGGTGGGTCATCGGGTCGCGTCGGCAGCGGCCTCCGCACCGCGGATGCGCTCCTCCGTGACGACCATTCGTCCGGCGACCGAGATGATGACGACCGCCGCACCGACGGCGAATGCGGCCCGCAGCCCGAACGCCTCGGCGATGAGTCCGGCGGCGAGGGCACCGATCACCTCCGCGAGGTTGGCGAGCGTGCGGTGCGTGGCGTGCACGCGACCCATCAGGTTCGACGGCAGGAGCGACTGGCGCAGGGAGACGTTTGTGATGTTCCACGCCATGACGGATATGCCTCCCGCGAAGAATCCCGCGCCGATGGCGAGCGCGTTGGTCGTGAGCACCGGCACCAGGAGCACGAGTCCGAACAGCAGCTGGGCACCCGCCAGGACGTTCGGTCGCCCCAGGAGCATGACGGCACGCGTCGCGACGAATGAGCCAATGAGGCTTCCGATGCCGAACGTGACGAACAGAAGGCCGTACTCCGGCTCGCTGAGGCCCATCGGTCCCGGTGCGACCGCATACAGGGCCAGCAGCGCGAAGAATCCTGCCGACCCGAGCCGGCCCATCGCCACCATCGTGCTCAGCGTTCGCAGGAGCGGATGGCGGGCCAGGAACGCTATCCCCTCGGCGATCTCGACGTGCAGGCGACGCGCCGGGCTGCTCCGTTCGGACCGGTAGCCCCCGGCGATGAGCAGCAGTCCAGCCGCCGCCAGGAGGTATCCGACCGCGCCGGCGCCGAGGGCGAGCGGTACAGACAGCGCGACCAGCAGGCCGCCGAGCGGTGGCCCGACGAACGCGTTCATCATCGTCTCGGCCGCGAACAGGCGTCCGTTTGCGAGGACCAGGCGATCGCGGCCAACAACCGCGGGGATGATGGCCTGCGCGTTCGTATCGAAGAAGGTTTCCCCGATGCCGAGCGCGAGGGCCGCCACATAGAGCACCGGCATGCTCAAGATGCCGGCAAGCGCGAGCATCGCCAGCGTCGCGATGATGATGAAGCGCAGGACCTGCACGCTGAGCATCGTCCACCGGCGATCGAGCCGATCGGCGAGGCCGCCCGCGATGAGCCCCACGGCGATGTTCGGGACCCTCGCGGCAACCGTCACGCCGGCGATCTCCGCCGGCGATCTGGTCAGGCCGACGGCGATGAGCGGGATGGCGATGCCCACGATCCCATCGGCAAGGTTCGCCGACACCGTCGACGTCCAGAGGCGCCAGAAGTTCGCCGGCAGCCCGCCTCCGAACGCGCGCAGCATGGCGCGCGGGTGCATTGGGGAGCTCTCGGGACCGGACACGGCGGTGATCTTACTGTCGGACCGCATGCGCAAATGGTTGAGTGCTGTGCCGTATAGTCGCCGCATGCCTTCGCCGTCGGTCCGCACCCGTAACGTGATCGTCGTCGACAACAGTCACGTCGCGCGCCGAGTGGGGGAGCGGATCCGCCTGGCGCGCACGCGGATGGGTTTGACGCAGCGCCAGCTCGCCCACGGCCGATACACCGCCGCATACATCAGCGCCCTGGAGCGAGGCCTGGCGAAGCCGTCGATGGCGGCGCTCACGTTCCTGTCCGAGCGGCTCGGCGTGTCGGTGCCCGACCTCGTCGCGGAGGAACGACCGGCCGCCGGCCGCCTCGAGGCCGATCTGCTGTTGGCCGCCGGAAAGGCGCAGGAAGCCCTTGACCGATACGAGGGACTGCTCGAGACGGCTGGAGACGACCGCCGAATGCGCGCCGAGCTGCTGCGGGGCCGGGCGGAAGCCCTCTGCCGGCTGGGTAGGCCGCACGAGGCTATCGGCCCGGCCACGGAGTCGGCACAGGTGTTCGATGGGTTGGCATCGCCGGCAGATGCGGCAATGGCGCGCTACTGGCTCGCGGGTGCCCATTACGGGGAGGACAATCCTGCAGAGGCGCGCGGCATCCTGCAGGAGCTGCTTGCCGAGGACCGCGCCGGCCTGAGCGTGGCACCCGACTTCCGGTTCCGCCTGCTGGCCGCGCTCGGCAACGTGGAGGTCTGGGACGGGCAGTTCGAACGTGCCCTGACCTACATGGAAGAGGCCCGGTCACTGTCCGATGACATCACGCTGCGTCAGCGAGCCGCCTTCCTGTCCGCCATGGCGCTCCAGTACCGCCACGTCGGCGACTTCGAACGCTCGATCCGCGTCGGCCACGAGAGTCTCGCGCTGTACCAGGCCGCCGATGCCGGGCGTGAGGAAGCTGCCCTCGAGATCAACCTGGGGCTCACGTTCATCCAGCTCGGCAACCTGGAGCGGGCCGGTGAGCACCTCGCCCACGCACACGAGCTCGCCGGACGGTACGAGGATCGGCGTATCGACGGCGACGTGGCCGAGGCGGAGGCACAGCTGGCGCTCGCGCGCGGTGACGAGCCGATGGCTCGCGAGCGAGCCCAGGAAGCGCTGGACGCGGCGGCGCAGGGCGGCTCGTACCTCGCTGCGGTCGGCGCCCATCTCACGCTCGCCCGAATCGCTCGGCGCCACGGGGAACGCGAGACCACCGAGGGCGAGTTCGCCGCCGCATCCGCGCTCCTCCTCGAGCATCGCGCGCACACACGCTACCGCGACGTCCTCGCGGAGTGGGCCGATGTCCGGTCGGAGGCCGGCGACCTGGCCGGCGCGAACGAGCTGTATGCCGCGGCGCTCGGCCGGGGCACTGGAGCGGGCACCCGGCACTGACGCCCACCACGGGTGGGGCACGGCCGGCGAGCACTACCGGCTGAGGATTAGGACGGCGTCAGTATCGGTTCAGCGCGGGTGCGGTGGCTGGCCATCGGCCAGAGCTGCCGCCGCGGTCAGCAGCGTGAAGAGGACGGAGAGCGCCAGCGAGATCATCGGCGAGCGGAGTCGGTGCATTGTGGTTCCCTTCCCGCTCGCCGGCCGCGTTGGCCACCCGGAGGACGCCGATGGTACCCGGAGTCACTGGCCGGAATCAAGTATTATTATCGAGACTGAATCGTTGGCGAGGCCGTGCTTCGCGGGGCAGGCGGTGGGGCAGAACGCTGAAGCTATCCAGCGGGCCACCGCCCGCGGTCGTCGCGGGACCATCTGGCTCTCCGACGCCGAGCGGGGGTACCATCTGCCAATGACGAACGTGGCACCGGTCAACGACCGAGAGCTACCTGGTGAGGCCGAGTCGTGGCACAGGCTTCACGCGCTCGTCGACCGGATCACGCCTGACATCGCCGTGGTGCCCGGGTATTTCGAGGAGGGGTGGACGGCCAAGGACGCCGTCGCGCATGTCGGCACCTGGATGGCGCATGGCGCACAGATGCTGCGGCGCATCGCGGCCGGGACATACCGAGAGGACGAGGTCGACGTCGACGCCGAGAACGAGCGCTTCCTGGCAGCCATGCGTGACGTCCCGCTCGCGACCGTCCACCTCCAGCTCGCGGCGGGACATGCGGAGCTCCTGCGCGCATGGACGCAACTCCCCGAGATCACACCGGCGGCGACGTATTGGGTACATAAGGCGGGCCCGGAGCACGTCGCCGAGCACCTGCCGCGGCTCGAGGAGTGGATCGAAGAGGCCGGCCGACAGCCCAGGTGAAGCAGGGCCGGGCGTCCTCAGTTAGCGACCTAGGCGACGGCAGGATCCTGCGCGTGGGTGGCAACCCGGAGCGCGAGGCGCCGATCATGGAGCTCGCCCTGTCGCATGGATTCCCGGTCCCACGCATTCACCAGGTGCGGCCTGACGCATTGGTCCTGGAGCGCATCCCCGGCCCGACGATGGGACGGGCGATGGCGCGATCTCCGTGGGCGATCCGTCGCCACGTCCGGCGCCTGGCGGACCTGCACGAGCGGCTGCACGCGATTCCGTTCGACGGAGGCTCGCTCGTTCACTTCGACCTGCATCCTGACAACGTCATCCTGTCGCCGCACGGCCCGGTCGTCATCGACTGGACGAACGCACACGGTGGGGACCCGGCTGCGGACGTTGCGATGACGTGGGTCATCCTGCAGACCAGCGCTGGGCTGCCCGGCCGGGCTCTTGCGTGGCTCTTCCGACGAACGGTCGGGAGCGACGCGATCAACAACGGCCTCGCGGAGGCGCGGGCGTACCGGTTGCGGGATCCCAACGTGAGGGGCCGCGAAAGAAGCCGGGTGGCTCAGCTGTAAGCGACCGACAAGCTTCACCCCGGGGCGCGACGGACCGGCACCGTCCGTTCGTCCTGCTGGCCGCCCAGCTGCTGGGTGTCGTGCTCTACCCGTTCACGGACGGGCCGCCGGGCCGCGCAGCGCTGTCACTGTTCGGCATCGTCGTGCTGGTGCTGGCAGTGTGGGCTCTCCGCAGCACACCAGCCCGCGCTTCAGGTGGCCGGCCATCTTCACGTCGTCTTCCGCAACCAGGACTCGCATCGACCAGGGTACGACCGTTTGATGAGAGTCAGATGAGAGGGCCGCCCAACTGTCTGGTGCGCCAATCGCGGATCGTGATCGCGTAGATGAGCTCGCTGACCCATTCGCCCTTCACCAACTCGTTCTCGATCAGATGCCCCTCGAGGCGCATGCCGAGGCGCTCGAGGACCCGCGCCGAGCCCGCGTTGCGAGCGTCCAGCCGCCCGACGATGCGGTGCAGCTTGAGCTCCTCGAAGCCCAGGCTCAGCACGCGCGCTGTGGCTTCGGTCGCATAGCCATGGCCCTGGTGGTCCGGATGCAGGATGTAGCCGATCTCACCCTGCTGGTGCTCGCGGCTCACCCGCTGGAGGGTGACGTGCCCGACCAGCTCTCCGGTCTGCTTCAGGGTGACGGCGAGCGCGAGGTCGTCGTTTGCGTCGTCGATCGCGGTCGAGGCCTTCCGGCGCTCGAGCAGGGCGTGCGTCGCCTGGAGCGTCAGTGGCTCGTTGTAGAGGTAACGCGCCGTCTCGTCGCGACGTTCAATGTCGTGGAGCGCCTCGAGGTCCTCGTCTGCATACGGGCGCAGGCGGAGCCGATCGGTCTCGAGCGGGTACTCCGGCCGCAGCATGGCCCGATCGTAGCGTCAACCGGCCTCGCGGTTCTCGGCAACGGCGATGCCCATCAGGATGGCCGCCACCACGCCGAGGGCCGCCGCGATCCCGAACATGACCGGAATGCCCCAGGCGCCGGCGGCAAGGCCGCCGAGCCCCGGCCCCACGATCATGGACAGGCTGAACACCACGGCGGTCAGCACTCCCTGGGCGGTTGCTGCCGCGCCGGGCGGCGCGTGGCGAGAGACGTGCGTCACTCCCCCCACCAGCAGCAGCCCGAATCCCGCACCGTGCAGCAGCATCGTCAACGCCACCGGCACCGGGTGCGCCAGGAGTGGAAGCGCGAGCGCACGAAGCGCGAAGGCAGCTGCGCCCGCCACGATCAGCCGTCGCGCCCCGAATCGCGCCGCCAGGGCGGGATACGCCCACATGATCGGCACCTCGACGGCTGCGCCGAGTGCCCAGGCCGAGCCGACCAGCTCCCCGGGCGCGCCGATGTCGAGCAGGTGGATCGAGAGAAAGGCGTTGATCGCCATCGACGCCGACCAGACGGCGAATGCGGCAAGCAGGAACCGTCTCAGTGGTGGCTGCCGAAGCACGAGGCCGATGCCCGACAGTCGCGGCAACGCCGGCACCGTCCGTCCGGCGCCGCGCAGCACGACGGCCACGACCGCCGTGAGCGCAAGCAGCGGAACGTAGACCCAGAACAGGCTCGCGATGCCGGCACGCTCGATCAGGAACCCGGTGATCCACACGACCACGACGAAGCCGATGGAGCCCCATACCCGCAGGCGGCTGTACCGGTCGTGGTCGCCGCGAACCGCCTCGAGCGCTCGCGTGTCGAGGATCGGCGTGAGGCCGGCGAGCGCCACCGACGTGGCGACCACCGCGGCGCCGATGGCGACAGGCTGGCGCGCCACGGCCAGCGCAAGGGCGGACAGCGCTGCGAGCGTAGCGGCGGCGGGCATGATGAGCCGAGAGGTGGGGTATCGGTCAGCCAGCGTCCCCCACAGCGGCGCGCCCACCAGGCCGACGGCCGCCGCGAGCGCACTGAGCAGGCCGATCTCACCGAGGCTGAGGCCGGCCGATCGGTAGTAGACCGGCAGGTAGGGGAACGACGCGCCGATGGCCCCGAAGAGCGTGGCGTAAGCAGCGCGCGCGGCGACCGGGGACGGCACGTGCACAGCGTAGACTCCGCGAGATGTCGTCAGAGGGCAGCGCCGCGCGACCATGCCGGATCATCCTGGTCGGGATGATGGGCAGCGGGAAGTCGACCATCGGGCAGCTGCTCTCCGAGGCTACCGGGTGGCCGTACGTCGACAACGACGACCTCGTCCGCGAATCGCAGGGCGCGACGTCGCGCCAGCTGCTGGCCGAGCGCGGCGAGGCCGCGATGCGGGCCGCAGAGTCCTCGGCTCTGGCTCGCGGGCTCGAAGTCGCCGAGCCGGCCATCATCGGTGTCGCGGCGGGGACCATCCTCGACGCGGCGAACCGCGAGCGGCTCGGTGGCGGCGGGATCGTCGTGTGGCTTCGCGCCGACGCCGAAACGCTCGCCTCCCGGGCCCGCGGTGGGGAGCATCGGCCATGGATCGACGCGGGCGGGAAGTCGTGGTTCGTCGATGCGGTGCGGGAGCGCGACCCGCTCTACACGTCGGTCGCCGACATCGTCGTCGACGCATCCGACGATGCAGCGGCCATTGCCGAGGACCTGCGAGATCGGCTGCGCGAGCACCCGGCCTGCCGCTGACGGCCGACCGCGGAGCTACGCGGCGGAGCGAGTCACCCGCACTGCGGCCATGAACGCGGTGACCCGCGCCGGATCGACCGGATTCCAGGTCTGGCCGTCGACCTTGAGGCCCGAGCCCACGATGACGCCATCCGCCACCTCGAGGAAGCGGCCGATGTTGTCCGCCCGCGCGCCGGTGTTCATGAGAACGGGGATCCGTCCGTCGACCGCCTCCTTCGCCTCACGGAGGGCTGAGAGGTCAGGCTCGGCGCCCGCCATCGGCCCGGCGATCAGCAGCACGTCGATCAGCGACGAGGTGAGGGCGCTGCGCGCCCGCTGCGCAACCGATCGCGAACCGAGCGGAGACGCGAACTCGGGCGTGATGTTGGCCATGACCAGGACGTCCTCGGCGTCGATCTGGCGTCGATAGCGATACAGCTCGGCGGCGTCGGGGGCCCATACGCCCATGTCGCTCTCGTAGGCGCCGGTCACCACCTCGCGCATGAACGCGGCACCGGTCGCCTTGGCGAGTGCCATGGCCGCCATCGGATCCCACAGGATATCGACCCCGAACGGCCGATCCGCCGGGCGGACCTCGGCGATCACGGCGGCCATGGTCGCCGGTATCTCCGCGCCCACGTGGAGGCTGTAGGGCCGATCGTCCTCGTTGCAGAACAGGATGCCGTCCACACCGCTGTCGAGCAGGTGGCCGACGTCGGTGCGCACCCGATCGGCGAGCTCGTCGAGCGAGGTGCCCGGCACGTGGCGCGGCGTTCCCGGCAGGGCCGGGAAGTGCGCCATGGCGATGACCGGGCTGGGCGTTTCGAACAGGTCGGCCAGGCGAGTTGTGCTCACGCTCGGATCAGCGCCAGACGGCGACGATGACCGAGACGATCAACAGGCCGAGCGCGTGGTAGGTGCCGTTGATCGCGAACCAGGTCCAGGGCTCCGGCTTGTTCGGGTCGAAGGTGGCGTCGACCAGGGTGTGCATCAGCGACAGCCCGACGCCCAGCACCAGCCCCAGGATGATCCCCTCGCCGAGTGTGTCGGTCCCCGTGGCGGCGGCCACCAGACCGACGGCGATCGCCATCACGATGTACGCAACGAGCGGCACCGCGTAGGTCGCGATCTTCATCTCCGGGGGCGTCTGCTCCGGGTCCCAGCCGATCGAGCGCTGCCAGCGGCGCCCGAGGAATCCCGGTGTGTACCACAGCGCACCGAGCGCAAAGTAGATCAACGCCCCGACGATGACGGCGAGCCAGTTCAGGTCGTTGATGAAATCGAAACTCACGAGACCTCCTCCGACGATCCATCCGATGGGTCCGCCCGCCTACAGCCTACGGGCCAGCGCAAGGGGTCCGGCCGATCGCCTACCGTACCGGCGATGGCGTCCGAACCGGTCCTCACCCGCCGCGAGCTGAACCGATCCCCGCTGGCGCGGCAGATGCTGCTGCACCGCGTCGAGCTGCCGGCAGGCGGCCACCCGGCCCGTCGGCTAGCGTACGCGGGTGGGTGAGCCTGCCAGCCTGAGCCAACGCCGGCTTCCGTGGATTCGGCGACCCGTTCGGCGCGAAGGCGCAGAGCGATACCTGCTCGTCACGCTGGTCAGCTTCGCCGCCACCGTCATCGGGACGCGCTGGTTCCTGACCGTCACCGGCTTCCCGCAGATCGGCGGCGGCGACCTGCACATCGCCCACGCGCTGTGGGGCGGAGCCGCCCTCTTCGCCGCCTCGCTCCTGCCGATCCTGATGGCCGGGCGCTTCGTGTACCTGCTCTCGGCGTTCCTGGCCGGCGTCGGCATCGGCCTCTTCATCGACGAGGTCGGGAAGTTCATCACCGCCGAGAACGACTACTTCTATCCCGCTGCCGCGCCGATCATCTACGCCACGTTCCTGCTGGCCGTCCTCGTCTGGCTTCGGGCGCGCGAGCCGAACGACCCCGATCCGCGCAGCCAGCTGCTCACCGCGCTGGAGCTCTTCGAGGAATCGGTCGAGGGCGACCTCCAACGAGGCGAGCGGGACAGGCTGCGCGATCGGCTGATTGCGGCGGCCGCCGGGGCACCCCAGCCGGAGCAGCGACGCCTCGCCGCCGACCTGCTCGCATTCGTCGAGGCCGAGGAGCTGTCAGTCGCGCCGGATCCCATTGACCGATTCGGCGGCATCCGCGCTCGGCTGGGTGCCAGGTCGCGCAGCTGGCTCGGTGGGCGAGGGCTGCGGATCGCGCTCATCGCCACCCTCATCCTGACCGGCATCGGCCAGGTGCTGGCGCTTGTCGGGATCGGCTCGGAGGTGAGGCTCGACGCGTCGCAGCCAAGCCCGTTCACCCTGTTCCAGCTCGGCCATCTCGTGGTCGAAGGCGTGTCGGGCGCGCTGCTGCTAGTGGGGGCTGTCCTCGTCGGCCTGGTCGGGTGGCATCGGCTGGGCTGGACCCTCGCCTACTTCGGGCTGCTGGTGGCGCTGACCCTGGGCGACCTCATCAGCTTCTACATCCACCAGTTCGACTCGATCGAGGTCGCCGTCTGGCACCTCGTCCTGCTCGCGGCCGTAGTCGGCTATCGCGAGCAGCTGCGCACCGAGATTCTTGAGCCACATTGAGGAGTGACCGAATGAGGATCGCGCGAATCACCGACACCGCCTCCGAGCCTATGGCGACCGACACCTTCGCCGGCACCGTCAGCCGACGCGACCTCGGACGGGTCGAGATGCTCGACGGGACGGCGCTGGCGGTCAGCTTCGAGCCTGGCGCACGCACGGATTGGCACCGGCATACGTCCGGCCAGGTGCTCTTCGTGATCGATGGCTCGGGCCGCGTCGGAACACGCGACGGGGAGGTGGCGGAGATCGGTGCGGGCGATCTGGTGGAGGCGCCTCCCGACGAGGAGCACTGGCACGGTGCCTCTGAGCACGCGCCGGTGACCCACCTGGCCCTGAGCCTGGGCGAGACGATCTGGCTGGAGGCTGTCAGCGGGGACTGAGCGCGTGCGCCGATCGCATCATCGATCCAGCCTCCGGCCCGGCCCGATATTTCGGGCAGTGGCGCACACGGCAGGCAGTCCCTGTGCATTCTCGCCCCATCGATGCGGCAGGACGGCTCCGCATCCCGGCTCGGTGTGCCGGGATGCCCGATCAATGAGGCAGGTGCCGCAAGGGACCTATGAGGCAGGTGCCGGAACCGACCGGAACGGGACAGGAGGTCAGGCCAGGGACGCGAGGCGGGTGGCCGCCTCGGCCAGCGTCGCCTCTCGCTTCGGGAAGGCGAAGCGCACCTTCGTCCTCCCGAGCTCCGGGCGGGAATAGAACGAGGATCCCGGCACCGACGCCACGCCCGGGTTCACGGTGAGGCGGCGCGCGAATGTCACGTCGTCCTCGTCGGTGACGCTGGTGATGTCGGCCATGACGTAGTAGGCGCCGTCCGGCGCGAACGGCCGCAATCCGGCGGCCTCGAGCGCCGGCAGGATCAGGTCGCGCCGGTGGCGGTAGTCGGCGGCGAGGGTCGCGTAGTAGTCGTCGGGCAGCGCGAGCGCGACGGCGCCCGCCGCCTGGAGGGGAGCGGCCGCACCCACGGTCAGGAAGTCGTGCACCTTGCGGATGGCGTTGGTCAGTGGAGCCGATGCCACGACCCACCCGACCCGCCAGCCGGTCACCGAGTACGTCTTCGACAGGGAATTGATGGCGACGGTGCGCTCCGCCATGCCGGGGAGGGTCGCCATGGGGATGTGCTCGCCGGCGAAGACGATGTGTTCGTAGATGTCATCGGTCAGGACGAGTGCGTCGTGCTCCTGCGCGAGCTCCGCGATCAGCTCGAGCTCGGCGCGGTCGAAGACCTTGCCGGTCGGGTTGTGCGGGGTGTTGAGGATGATCGCTCGGGTCAGAGGGCCGAACGCGGCCCGCAGCTCGTCGGGATCGATGCGCCAGTCCGGCTCGTGGAGCGTCACGTAGCGAGGGATCGCGCCGGAGAGGATGGCATCCGGCCCGTAGTTCTCGTAGAACGGCTCGAAGACGATCACCTCGTCGCCGGGGTCGACCAGCGCCAGCATGGCCGCGATCATTCCCTCGGTCGCGCCACAGGTGACGGTGATGTCGGTCTCGGGGTCGACCGGCCAGCCCGGGTACCAGCGGGTCGTCTTCGCGGCGATCGCCTCGCGGAAGTCGCGCGCGCCCCAGGTGATGGCGTACTGGTTGACGTCGGCATCGATCGCGGCCTTGGCCGCTTCCTTGAGCTCGGGTGGGCAGGCGAAGTCGGGGAAGCCCTGCGCCAGGTTCACCGCGTCGTGGAGCGTCGCGTGGCGCGTCATCTCGCGGATCACCGACTCGGTGAACGAGGCCGCGCGGCCCGAGACGCGGGTGATGTCGGTCATGGGCACATTGTGCTGTGTTCGCGGCTCCTCATGCCAGAATCCCGTCGATGGACCTGAGACGGATGCCCGGCACCGCGGAGCCGCGCTACGACGCTCCCCGACGACGGGCTGTTGCGAAGCGCCGGCGAGTGGGTGCAGCGTGTCGATCCGGAGCGCCTGCGCGGCCACGTCAAGTCGCTGCCGGGTCCGCGCAACCGGATGCACGCGCCCGAGGCCATGGCCGAGACCGATGCGCTGCTGGTCGACGCCTGGCGGGCCGCGGGATGGCGCACCGGCCGCCAGCAGCTCCGACTGCGCAACCTCAAGGCCCGCCTCGACTACCCCGAGGAAGGGAGCGGAGGCCGGCATCCCGTCCACGTCTATCCACAGCTCGACGGCACCAACCTCGTCGCCATTGCGCAGGGAGAAACCGACGAGGCCATCGTGGTCGTCGCGCACCACGACACGGTCCGCGACTCACCGGGTGCCGACGACAACGGCGCCGGGCTCGCGGCCCTCCTCGAGCTGGCGGCGATGTTCGCCGGTCGACGGTTCAGGCGCACCGTCATCCTGGCCGCGCCGGACTTCGAGGAGATCGGGCTCGTCGGCTCGCGCCACCTCGTGCGCTGGCTGCGCAACAGCTATCGGGTGCGGGGTGCGGTCGTCTACGACCCGATCGGGTACATGAACGCCGCGCCGGGGAGCCAGCTCGTGCCCGCCGGGATCGACCGGCTCTATCCCGGCCAGGTTGAGCGGCTCGCGGAGCGAGGGAACGCCGGGGACACGGTGGTCGGGCTCTACCGACGGGTCTCGCTCGGGCTCGTCACCGAGTGGGCTCGATGCCTCGCTGCGACCATCGGTCCTGAGCGCGTGCTCCTGCTGCGTGACCCGCTGGACCTGCCGGTCATCGGTCCGGCGCTGATGGCCGTCCCCGTGGCCCGCAACTTCAGCCGCAGCGACCACGTGCGGTTCTGGCAGGCCGGCCTCCCGGCCATCCAGGTCACCAACACCGCCAACTTTCGCAATCCGCACTACCACCGCCCGTCCGACACGCCCGACACGCTCGACTACACGACGCTGGCGCGGATCGTCGCCGCCACCGCCCTGCTGATCGAGCGCCTGGCGTCCGACGGGCGACGAATGGCGTAGTCCCCACCGGCGCAACCGACGTTGGCGCTTCGCGGCTGGCAGGCGACGCTTGAGCTCCAAACGCTCAAGGAACCAGACCGATGCGCACCGCCGCTCTTGCATCCGCCGCCGTCATCGCGATCGGCGCGTACCTCATGATCGCCGCTTCACTCGCGCTGTCGCCCAGCGTGATCGCTCTCGGCGTGCTCGGAATCGCCGTCATGACGGCCGTTGCCATTGCCATGGAGCCGCGAACCGCGTCGAGCTAGCTCACGCCGTCTCAGCCATCCGGTGCCGGCACTACACTCGCCGGCATGCTCCGCGCCGTCGACATCACGCGCTACATCACGCCGCTGCGCGAGGGCAGCTCGCTCCCGGCACTGGTCGAGGCTGACGATGGCCGCGAGTACGTGATCAAGTTCCGCGGAGCCGGGCACGGCGAGAAGGCGCTGATCGCCGAGCTGGTCGTGGGTGAGATCGGCCGTGCGCTTGGCCTTGCGGTGCCCGAGATCGTGCTGGCGACCCTGCCCGAGGAGATCGCCCGGGCGGAGTCGCACGACGAGATCCGCGACCTGCTCGGCTGGTCGGTCGGCCTCAACATCGGCCTTGCCTTCGTCCCGGGCGCGATGGCCAGCGACATGACGAAGGCGCCGGCCGAAGGCCAGGAGTGGGCGGCCGACGTCGTCTGGTTCGACACGCTCACCATCAATCCCGACCGCACGCCGCGAAACGCGAACCTGATCGTGGATCACGGGCGGACGTGGCTGATCGACCACGGGTCGGCGCTCTACGTCCACCACGCCTGGAACGAGCCCGATGCGCATGCGCGCCGGCCCTTCGACCGCATCGGCGAGCACATCCTGCTCCCGTTCGCGAGCTCCATCGGCGATGCCGACGCGCGGCTGGCCCCCCGGCTGGACAGCGGGACGCTGGACGGGATCATCGACGCGATCCCGGAGGGGTGGCTCAACGACACCCGGTTCACCGGGCCTTCCGACGAGCGCGACGCGTATCGTCGCTACCTCGCCACCCGGCTCGAGGCGCGACCGGCCTGGGTCGCCGGAGCAGAATCGGCGCGGCTCGAGGTGCGGCATGGCGTCGTCGCGTAGCCCGTTCGCCTATTCGGTCCTGCGGGTCGTGCCGGACATCGAGCGCGAGGAGTTCGTGAATGCCGGCCTCGTCCTCTTCTGCCGCTCGCTGCGCTACCTGAACGCCCGGGCCACCCTCGACGCCGATGGCCTGTCGGCGCTGCGGCCCGACGCCGACCTTGACGGCCTCCGCGCCCAGCTGACGCTCGTCGAGCGGATCGCCGCCGGCGACGTCGCCAGCGGCCCGTTGGCGGGCATGAGCCAATCCGAGCGATTCCACTGGCTCACGACGCCGCGCAGCACGGCGGTTCAGCCCGGACCGACCCACGGCGGGATGACCGATGATCCCGCCGCCACCTTCGAGCATCTCTACGCGACCCTGGTCGACCGACCCACCAGCAGTGAGGAATCCGAAGCAGATGGAACGAAGTGAGCTCCTGGACCGATTTCGGGGCGGGTACGCCGCCGTAGAGGAAGCCCTGGCCGGGATCACCGACGAGGAGCTCGATCGCCCGGGTGCGGACGGCGGCTGGTCTGCGCGGCAGGTCGCGCATCACCTCGCGGACTCCGAGGCAGTGGCCTACGTTCGGCTGCGGCGGCTCATTGCCGAGGACGAGCCGACGATCACCGGCTACGACGAGCCGGAGTACGCGCGGCGCCTCCACTACGAGCGTCCGGTGGACGCCTCGCTGGCCGTCCTGCGCGGCGTGCGGCTCGCCAGCCTCGAGCTGCTCGAGTCGCTCACGCCGGCCGAGTGGGAGCGAGGCGGCACGCACAGCGAGTCAGGCCGGTACAACGTTGACAGGTGGCTGGGAATCTATGCGGGCCACTCACACGATCACGCGGCGCAGATCCGCGCCGCGCGCGACGGTTCGCCCGCCTAGTCCTCCTGGCTGCCGCCCCAGCGTTCGCTGAACACCGTCTCGGAGCTCGGAAGGCGAGCTTGGCCGCGGGTCGATCTGGGCTTGCTCTCCTTCGTCGTCGGATGTCCGATGGCGATCAGGGTCCGCACGAACCTGCCCTCCGGCACCCCGAGCAGCTCGGCCACCCCTGGTCGTTCGTCGGGACCGAGCCAGGCGATTCCGGCACCGAGACCGACGAGATGCGCGGCAATCAGGATCCGCTCCGCCGCACGGCCCTCGTCGAAGGCGTTCGAGACCGCCGCGCCCTTCTCCTGGGGGAGCACCACCGCCACCGCCGCGGCGGCGGTCGCCAGCGAGTCGGTCGACGGCGGGTTCGCGCCGGCGAGCTGGCGCAGGGTCTCGGCATTCCTGATCACGATGAATCGCCAGGGCTGGCTATTGCCCATCGAGCCCGACCAGCGCGCGGCCTCGGCAATCGCGTCGAGCGCCGCGGGCTCGAGCGGCGCATCGGTGAACTCACGCACCTGGCGCACGCGGAGGAGCGGTCGAATCGCGTCGATGGCCTTCATCCCATTCAGCCTAGTCCCTTTGGCTGAGACCCACGCGCGACGCGGTAGGATCTCGTCCATGGAACGAGTGACCGGGATCGGCGGCGTCTTCATGCGCTCCAGCGATCCCAACGCCCTGGCGAGCTGGTATCGCGAGCACCTCGGCCTCAGCGCGTACTCCGAGGAGGCCGATGAGACCTGGTGGCAGGAGGAAGGCCCGACGGTGTGGGCGCCGTTCTCGGCCGACACCGACTACTTCGGCCGTCGCGAGCAGGGCTGGATGATCAACTTCCGCGTCAGCGACCTCGACGCGATGCTCGCCCAGCTGCGTGAGGCCGGCGTGAACGTGGACGACGAGGTGCAGGCCATGGACGGCATCGGCCGCTTCGGTTGGGGATCCGACCCGGAGGGCAACAGGTTCGAGCTCTGGGAGCCCGCCGCGGACGCCCTGCGCAAGCCCTAGGTTCGTCGACCAGATTCGTAACAGAGGTCGTTACGAATCGCGGAAGCCCGCCCTACTGCGTCGTGCGCCGGTTGTAGAGCCACAGACCGATCGGGAACGCGACGATCAGGATTCCCAACGACCAGAGGATCGAGGGAACTGCGGCGTCGTACACGTTTGTGCCCAGCGTCAGGTCACGAACGGCGTTGACGACCATGGTCATTGGCTGGTTGTCGGCGAAGACCCGCAGCCAGTCGGGCATGGTCCGGGTAGGCACGAATGCGCTGCTCACGAAGGTCAGCGGGAAGACGGCCGCGAAGATGATGCCCTGGAGCGCTTCGGGCGTTCGCACCATCGCGCCGCCGGCCACCCCAACCCACGAGAGGGCGAAGCCGAAGAGGAGCATCAGGCCGATCGCCGCCAGGTTGCCCAGGATCCCTCCCTCTGGCCGGAACCCGACGAGCACGCCGACCACGAACATGATCGCGATCGCCAGCATCGCGCGCAGGACGTCCGTCAGCGTGCGGCCGGTCAGGACCGACGACTGCGACATCGGCAGGGAGCGGAATCGGTCAATCATGCCCTTCGTGAGGTCGTTCGCGAGCAGGACGCCGGTGTAGATGCCGGCGAAGGCGACCGTCTGGACGAAGATTCCCGCCATCAGGAAGTTGATGTACAAGGCCTCATCCCCGCCCTCTTCCCCGACGTTAATCGCACCGCCGAAGACGACGCTGAAGAGGATGACGAACATGATCGGGCTCAGCGTCACGTCGAGCAGCAGCTCGGGCGTGCGCTTGATGTGGATGAGGTTGCGCAGGACCATCTCCCACGAGTCCCGCAGCCACCAGCCGAAGCGGCTCATGCCTCCACCTCGACCTTGTCCTCGGCGGGGCGGCCCGTGAGGGAGAGGAACACCGCATCCAGCGTGGGCCGCCGGAACCCGATGTCGTCCACATGCACCCCGGCCGCGTCCAGCTCACGGATTGCGCGCGTCAGCACGCCATCGTGGGATTTCACCGCCACGCTGACGCGGCGCGCCTCCTCTTCGACGTGCGCCGGCCCTTCGCCGAGTGCCTCGAGCACGCGCCGCGCCGCGTCCGAGGTACGGGTTGTCGCTGATCGTGATCTCGAGCCGCTCGCCACCGACCTGCTGCTTGAGCTCGAGGGCGGTCCCGCGGGCGATCGCACGGCCGTGGTCGATCACCACGATGTCATCGGCGAGGCGGTCCGCCTCCTCCAGGTATTGCGTGGTCATCAGCACCGTGGTGCCCTCGCTGGCAAGCTCTTCGATCAGATCCCACATCGAAAGCCGCCCCTTTGGATCCAGGCCGGTCGTGGGCTCGTCCAGGAAGATCACGGGTGGCTCCGCCATGAGCGCCGCGCCGAGATCGAGGCGGCGGCGCATGCCGCCGGAATAGTTCTTCACGATCCGATCGGCGGCGTCGGTCAGCTCGAAGTGTTCGATGAGCGCCGTCGCCCGAGTCCGCGGCATCCTTCGCGTTGACCCGATACAGACGCCCGACCATCTCGAGGTTCTCGCGCCCGGTCAGCAGCTCGTCCAGGGCTGCGTACTGGCCGGCCACGCCGATCTTGTCGCGCACCTCGGCGGGATGACGCAGGACATCTATGCCCGCGACCGTCGCCGTCCCCGCGTCGGGGCGAGTCAGCGTCGTAAGGATCCGCACTGCTGTCGTCTTGCCGGCCCCGTTCGGACCCGAGCACGCAGAGGATCGTGCCCTCCTTCGCATCGAAGTCCAGTCCCGCGAGGGCATGTGTCTCGCCGAAGGACTTGTGGAGACCGACGGCCTCGATCATCAGGTTTGTCATTGTTGGAGAGCCTACCGGAATATCAGGAACCACCCCCGGGCATACTTGTCCCATGGCGCGCGTCGCCGTCGTATTCACCGGCGGCACCATCTCGATGCGGCACGATCCGGCGGCGTCCGGCAACGTCCCGAGCCTGCGCGCGGAGGAGCTGCTCGCGTCAGTACCCGGCCTCGACGCGATCGCCGACGTCGAGCCGATCGACTGGGGCCTGGTGCCGGCCTCGCACTTCTCCTTGGACCAGGTGCTCGAGATCGGCTCCATCCTCGCCGCTCAGCTGGGGAGGCCCGAGATCGACGGCGCCGTCGTCGTGCAGGGCACCGATACGATCGAGGAGACGGCCTTCGCGTGGGACCTGCTGCCGCTCCCCGCAAAGCCGGTGGTCGTGGTCGGCGCCATGCGCTCGGCGTCGCAGGAGGCGTACGACGGGCCGGAGAACCTGCGGAACGCCGTCGCCGCCGCTGCCGACCCCGCCCTGGCGGATGCCGGCGTGGTGGTCGCCATGGCCGGAGAGCTGCACGGCGCCGATGACGTGCGCAAGACGCACACTCACGCTCACGCCACATTCCAGAGCCCGAACGCGGGTCGACTCGGGCTCATCGCCGACGGTCACGTGACGCTCCTGCGGCGCCGCACTCCGCTGCGTCTGGCACGCATCCCTGACCACGGCCGCGCTGCCGGTGCACGTGCTGACCGCCGTCCTCGACGCCGACCGCTCGGCCGTCGACCGGCTCCTCGAGCCGGTGCCGGCCGGCCTCGTCGTGGCGGCGACCGGCGGCGGGAACACGCGCCGCGTGGCTGCTGGATGCTGCCATCGGGCTGATGAGCCGCGGTGTGCCGGTGATGCTCACCACTCGGTGCCCATCCGGCCGGGTTCGGGCGGGCTATGGCTTCCCCGGGGGCAGCTCGCGCTGGTGGGAGGCCGGAGCACTCTTTTCGGGCACGCTCGACCCGTTGAAGGCGCGCGTGCTGCTGGCGCTCGGCATCGGATCGGGGGCGTCGGTCGACGAGCTGGCCGCGCTCTGTCGTTCCGTCGGGGGCGGCAGGGTCGGGGGCTAATCGGGCCGTTCCGGCACCCGATGCACCTCGAGCAGGTTCGGCCCTGATCCGGGCCGCGCGGTCGACGCGACAAGCACCACCGCCGAGCCCGCCGGCAGGGTGAGGTCCTCGCCGACCAGCCACGCCATCAGCCCAAGGCGTCCGTCGACGTCGGACGGTGGCTGACAGGAGCGCGCCTCGACCCCGTGGACCAGGGCCATCTGAGCCACGACCGACGCGTGCGGCGAGTACGCGAGGATCGGGACACGCGGGCGGAGGGCCGCGATGATGCGCGCGGTGCGGCCGGTCCGGGTGTAGCAGGCGATGGCGACCACGTCCCGATCGGCGGCGGCGAGCGCCGAGGCAGCGTAGGCCAGCGCATCGGCGTCGGTGTCGGCGTGCGGTGGTGCCCCCGACGCGAGATGCGCCGCGCCCCGCGTCTCGCACAGCCCGATGATGCGCGCTGCCGCCTCCGCCGCGAGGATCGGGTGCGCGCCGATGGCCGTCTCGCCGGAGAGCATGATCGCGTCGGCCCCGTCGAAGATGGCGTTCGCCACGTCGCTCGCCTCGGCGCGGGTCGGGCGTGGCGACGAGATCATCGACTCCAGCATCTGGGTCGCGACGATCGTCGGGATGCCGCGGTCCAGCGCGCGCCGAACGAGCTCCTTCTGGATGATCGGGACCTCCTCGTAGGGCAGCTCGACGCCGAGGTCGCCGCGCGCGACCATGATCGCGTCGGCTCACGTCGCAGATGGCGTCGAAGGCATCGACCGCCGGGCGCGTCTCGATCTTGGCGACGATCTGCGGCCCGTCCGGTCCGAGCACGGCCCGCAGGTCGGTGACGTCGGAGGCGCGCCGGACGAACGACTGGGCGACGTAGTGGGCGCCGAGCTCGACGGCGTCCTTCGCATGCGGCCCGATCCTGGTCGGTCAGGCCCGGCCCGGAGAGCCGCTCAGCCGGCACGTTGACCCCGGCATGCGAGCGGATCAGCCCGCCGCGCACGACCTCGGTCTCGATCTCCTCGGTCACGGCATCGACCCGCAGCTCGACCGCGCCATCGGCAAGGAGGATTCGGTCGCCCGGACGGAGGTCGGCGGCGAGGCTCTCCTGGCTCACGCCGGCGCCGGTGGCGTCGCCGGCGGCCTCGCTGCCCGGTCGAAGCGTGAAGCCGGCACCGGGCTCCAGCGTGAGCTCGTCGTCCGCGAGCTTGCCGAGCCGGACCTTCGGCCCCGCGAGGTCGGCGAGGAGCGCGATCGTACGCCCGGAGCGCTCTGCGGCGGCATGCACCGCTCGCGCCGCGTGCGCCCTGCTCATCCGGAGTGCCGTGCGAGAAGTTGACGCGCGCGACGTCCATGCCGGCCGCCACGAGCTCGTCGACCCGGTCGACCGTCGCCGGCCCGATGGTGCAGACGAGCTTCGTGCGGCGTCCGGTCACCGCGCGGTGGCCTTGTATTCGGCTCCGGCCGCCCGCCGGCGGTCGTGCTGCGGGAGGAGCCGCTTGCGGAGGCGGATTGCCGTCGGGGTGACCTCGACCAGCTCGTCGGCGGCGATGAACTCGATGGCCGACTCGAGCGTCATCACGCGCGGCGGGGTGTGGATGCGGTAGTCCCCGTCGGTTGCCTGCGTGCGCATCTTGGAGAGCGCCTTCGACTTCGTGGGGTTGACGTCCATGTCCCCTGGCCGGCTGTTCTCGCCGATGATCATGCCCTCGTAGACCTCGGCCGATGCGCCGATGAAGAGCTCCGAACGCTCGACGAGCGACGAGAGCGCGTAGGCGCGCGACTCGCCGGTGCGGTCCGCGACGAGCACGCCGCTGGTCCGATGCGTCACCTCGCCGGCCCACGGGCCGTAGCCCTCGCCGAGCTGGTGCAGCAGCGCCGTCCCTCGCGTGTCGCTCAGGAGCTGCCCCCGGTACCCGATCAACCCGCGCGTGGGGATGATGAACTCCATCCGTACACGGCCGTCGGCATCGGTGCTCATCTGCTCCAGGCGACCCTTGCGTCCCGCGAGGGCGCCCTGCACCGTGCCGATGTAGTCGGGCGGGATGTCGATCGTGACGCGCTCGTACGGCTCCTGGCCGTCGCGCAGGATGACCTCGGGCCGGCTGATGGTGAGCTCGAATCCCTCACGACGCATCTGCTCGATGAGCACGGCCAGCTGCAGCTCCCCGCGGCCGCGCACCTCGAACGTCTCGCCCGACTCGGTCGGGTGCACCTCGATCGCGACGTTGCCGAGCACCTCCCGCTCGAGGCGTGCCTTGATCTGGCGGCTGGTGAGGAACGTCCCATCACGCCCTGCCATCGGTGACGTGTTGACGCCGAACGTCATGCGCAGCGTCGGCGCGTCGACGTCGAGGCGGGGGAGCGGCCGCGGGTCGTCGGGGTCGGTCAGCGTGTCGCCGATCGTCACTTCCGGCAGGCCGGCCACGCTGACGATGTCGCCGGGTCCGGCCTCGGTGATGTCGACGCGATCGATGCCGTGAGCCGTCTGGAGCGCCGACACCGTGCCGACCAGGGTCATGCTGCGGCCCGGCTCAACCGAGCCATCGGGATCCTCCGCCTCCTCACGCACGATCGACACCCGCTGGCCGACGCGGATGGTGCCGTTGCGGATGCGCCCTACGGCCATGCGTCCGACGTACTCGTTTGCCGAGAGGTTCGTGACGAGGAGCTGGAGCGGGTGGCCCTCCTCGAAGGCAGGCGGCGGCGTGATCGACACGAGGAGGTCGAGCAGCGGGCGCAGGTCCGTCCCAGGCTTGGCGAGGTCCGACGTCGCCGTCCCGGCGCGAGCGTTCGTGTAGACCACCGGGAACTCGATCTGGAACTCGTCGGCGCCGAGGTCGATGAACAGCTCGTAGACGTCGTCCAGGACCTGGGCCGGCCGCGCATCGGATCGGTCGATCTTGTTGAGCGCGACGACGACCGGCAGGTGCCGCTGCATCGCCTTCTGGAGGACGTAGCGCGTCTGGGGCAGCGGTCCCTCCGCGGCGTCGACCAGCAGCAGGACGGCGTCGACCATGAGCAGCGAGCGCTCGACCTCGCCTCCGAAGTCGGCGTGGCCGGGCGTGTCGACGATGTTGAGGCGGACGCCGTCGTAGTCGACGGTTGTCTGCTTGGCGAGGATGGTGATGCCCTTCTCGCGCTCGAGGTCGCCGGAGTCGAGCACGCGGTCCACGACCGTCTCGTTGGCGCGGAAGGTTCCGGTCTGGCGCAGCATGCCGTCGACAAGGGTCGTCTTGCCGTGGTCGACGTGGGCGATGATCGCCACGTTGCGCAGGTCGGAGCGGATGGCCGTGGTCATGTGGCCATCATCTCGCAGAACGGCAGTTGGGGTGCTCCGGCACCGGGACCCGTCCCTGTTGCGGCGGGCCGCCACACCGCAACGGTCCGCGACGTGCACACTCATCGCCACGATGCCGACCGAAGCACTTCGCGATCTCGCCGCCGCGCTCGAACGGCGCGTTGCCCTCGCGCCGAATACCGAGCGCGCCGAACGCGCCGAGCGGCTGCGTCGCCACGTCACCGAGTACCTGGCCCCGCGTGCGCTGAATGCGGCCGCGCCGCTCGTCGTCGTGATCCTGGGGTCGACCGGGAGCGGCAAGTCCAGCCTCTTCAACGCGCTCGCCGGTCGCGCCGCCAGCCCATCCGGCGTGCTGCGGCCGACCACGCGTCGCCCGATGGCGATCGTTCACCCCTCGGAGGCCGGCCAGGACCTGCTGCCCGGCATGGCCTCGCGCGACGCGGTCGACCTCGTCACCGATCCCTCGGCGCGCCGCGGACTCGTCGTGGTGGACGCGCCGGACTTCGACAGCGTCGAGCTCGCGAACCGGGCGCTTGCCGAGGAGCTGCTCGAAGCGGCCGACCTCGTCATCTTCGTCACCACCGCCACGCGCTACGCCGACCAGGTGCCGTGGACGATCCTCGGTCGCGTGCGCCAGCGCGGCGTGCCGCTGCTCGCCGTGCTGAACCGGCTCCCACCCGACTCGGGCGACGCCGACTCGGTCGTCGCCGATTACCGCGGCCTCATCGAGCGCGGAAGCCTCGCCGATGCGGGCGCCTTCGGCAAGCTCGAAGTCGTCCCGGTGCCGGAGGGAGCGCTCGACGTCGAGAACGATGCGCTCGACGGCGCGGCCATCGCACCGATCCGCGATGCACTCGACCGGCTGATGGCCGACGATGTCGCTCGGCGGGCGCTGGCGCGACGCAGCCTGGCCTCGGCCCTGGAGGGACTGCCGCCCGCAGTCGACGAGGTGGCCGTCGAGGTCGACGAGGAGGAGGCCGCGGCGCTGGCGCTGACGACCACGGCCGACCGCGCCTACCGCGAGCGACGCGCCGCCCTTGGCGAGGAGCTGGGCCGCGGAGCGTTCCTCCGGGCGGAGGTCCTTCGCCAGTGGCAGGACTTCGTCGGCGCAGGCCAGGTCGCGCGCATCCTGTCGCACGGCATCGGTCGCGTCGCCGCGACCATCCGCAGCCTCTTCCAGCCCGGGCCGGCCGCGCCGGCCATCGAGGTGCGTGAGGCCGCATTCACCGATCTCATGGCGCTCGCCGTCCAGCACGCGGATGCTGCCGCGCGTCGGACCGCCACCTCCTGGATGGACGATCAGTACGGTGCGAAGGCGCTCGCAGTCGACGCGCGGCTATGGGGGGCATCGCCGGATCTGGCGGAGCGTCTCGGCACCGATCTCGAGGTCTGGGCAGCAGGCGTCGGCGACCAGATACGCGCGCTCGGTGAGCAGCGAAAGGGGTGGGCGCAGGTCGCCAGCATCGGCGTCAACGCGGTCGGCACGAGCGCCATCCTCGCCGTGTTCGTGCACACCGGCGGCCTCACGGGCGCCGAGGTCGGGATCACGGCCGCCACCGCCGTGGTCAACCAGAAGCTACTCGAGGCCATCTTCGGCGAGGCAAACGTGGCGGCCTTCGTCGCGCGGGCGCGCTCTGCGCTCTCGACGCTGCTGGATTCGGCCTTCGAGACCGAGCGCCGCCGCTTCAGCGATGCGCTGGGCGGTCTCGCCGAGCCCACCGACCTCGCCGATCGGCTCCGATCGGCCGCACGGCGCGCGGCGGACGCCGACCTGTCGTGACGCTCGGCGAGCAGCTCGACCGGCTGGAGCGTGGCGGCGGCCGCCGCGCGCGACATCGGCCTGGAGGAGGTCGCGGCGGCCTCGGACGCTATCGTGCGACGAGCGCGGGAGCGAGCGGGATTTCCGGGAGCCACCTACGTGCTGGCGCTGGCCGGCGGGACGGGGGTCGGAAAGTCGTCACTCCTGAACGCCCTCGCCGACAGGGCAGTCAGCGAGGTGCGAGCCGTTCGACCGACGACCGACGAGCCGATCGCCTGGGTCGCCGAGGAACGTCGCGAGGAGCTTGGTCCGCTGATGGAATGGCTCGGCGTCCGTCAGGTGGCCTCCCATGCCGACGCGTCGCTCGCCGGGGTGGCGGTGCTCGACCTTCCCGACGTCGACAGCATCCAGACCGCGCACCGCTCACGCGTCGACGAGCTCCTGCCGCGGATCGACGCCGTCGCCTGGGTGGTCGACCCCGAGAAGTACGACGACGAGCGGCTCCACGCTTATCTCCGCTCGCTCTCGGCCCACGCGCCACGCATGCGATTCGTGCTCAACAAGGCGGATCGCCTGGCCGACGAGCAGCGAGAGGAGCTGGCCGCGGATCTCCGCCTCCGCCTGGCCGCCGCCGGGATCGACGCGCCGCGCGTGTCCGTCGTCTCGGCCCAACGCGGCGACGGCATTGATGCCCTGCGCGCGGAGCTCGCATCCGAGGCTGATGCCAAGGGCCTGGTGGTCGGCAAGCTCGAGACGGATGCACGCGAGGCGTCCAGGGCGCTGGCCGGGGCCGTCGGCGTCGAGGCCGAGGGGGAGGTTCGACCGTTGCTGAGCGCGGACGCCCGCGCGGAGGCCGTGCGCTCCGCCGTCGAGGGCGCGGTGGCGGTGATGGATCCGCCGGGCGTCGGCCGCCAGGTCCGGGCTGCCGTCCTGGCGAAGGCGCGGCACACCGGCGGCTCGCTGCTGGGGCGGGTCGTCGCCCTGCTGCTGTGGATGACGGGGCAGCAGCGCCGCAGCGCCGACCCGGCCGCCTACCTCCGCGACTGGCGCCGCCGGGGGTCGCTCGGGCGCGCGGTCAACCCGGTCCATGCGGCGCTGGTGGACGCCTCGAGCCGCGTGCCGGCCGGGTCGCGCGCGGCGATCCTGCGCTCGCTCGGTGCGGACGAGACGGAGGCCGCGGTCACGCGGGCGCTCGACCTGGTCGCGCGCGACGCGGCCGCCGATCTGCGCGTGCCCGGTTCGATCCTCTGGCCGGTCATCGGCGTGGTGCAGCTGGCTGTCGGCGCAGTCTTCGCGTTCGCAGTGGCCTGGTACGTGACCCTCTTCGTGTCGAACGGGCGCAATCCCGGTCTCAACGACCGACCTGCCGATCCTCGGCCCGGTGCCGCTGCCGCTCGTGCTGCTCGCGGGATCCATCATCGTCAGCGCCATCCTCGGCCTCATCCTCTCGGCGCACGCCGGCTGGATCGGGAGGCGTCTCGGCGATCGACTGGCAGCGCGGGTTCGCGCGGAGGTGGCGGAGGCCGTCGAGGCAGCGGGCATGGCCGGCCTCGACCGCGTCGAGGCCGCGCGCCGACTGATCGGCGGAATGACGTAGACGAGATCGAGACGCCTGCTTGATCCCGCTCCTAAGTTCGGGGGCGTACGGTGCGTTCACGCAACGCTGGAGAGCACGACGATGATTCGTCACGAACCGAGCCGGACCACGAGCGTCTCCGATTGGGAGCTGGGCGTGGCCGCGGTGCTCCTCCTTCTCGCGGTCGTCCTGACCGCCTTCCTCGTCCCTGCGATCGCCTGAGATCGGCTTCCGGCCGGTCGCTCCGTTACCGGCGCAACGGTAGAAGCGGAAGAAGTCGTTCTCGATCCCGAGGATCTCGAGCTGCGCAAAGCCCGCCTCGCTCGCGTAGCCGCGCAGCGTGTCCGGGCGCATGACGGTCCCGGTCGCCACGCTGGGTGATCGCGAACGCCCGTCGGGCAGGCACGTGGTGATGCTCCAGCCGTACATGAAGCGCTCGACCTCGTCGCCCGGAGCGTGGAACTCCTCTGCCACCCGCTCGTCGACGACGATGAGCGACGCGTCATCTCCAAGCACGTTCCGAACCGCTCGCAGCACGGGCACCGGGTTCGCCATGTCGTGGACGGCCTCGATGATGATCGCCACGTCGTACGGTCCGTCGTCGAGCGATGCCGCATCGCCGTGCCGGAATTCCACCCGCTCCCCGAGGCCGGCGTCGCGCGCGTGCCGGCGTGCCGCCTCGATCGAGGGGCCATCCAGGTCCACGCCGACCACCCGCGCCTTCGGATAGGCGCGCGCGATGGCGATCGTCGACCATCCCTCGCCGCAGCCGACGTCCGCGATCCGCGCCGGAGGATCGGCCCGAAGCCTTGCGTCGACGTCGGGCACGCCAGGAAGCCATTGCCTGCCGAGCAGGTGCGTGAAGGCGGGGCGGTTGAAGCTGGCCTGGCCCTCTCGCATGTCCGTGCCGTATGCCTCCCACCCGATGCCTTCGCCTGACCGGTATGCCTCGGCCAGCGCCGGCAGCCGGCCGAACGCGGCGGCCAGCATCCGGGTCATCGGCGCCATCAGGTTGAGGCTCTCCGGATCGACCAGCACCGAGGCGTGGTCGTCCGACACGCTGAACCGGTGATCGCCGTCGACCTCGAGGATCCCGCTCACGGCCTGCTGCTCGAGCCACTCTCGCGCGTAGCGCGCATCGGTCCCGGTTCGGGCGGCCAGCTCGTCCGGCGTGGCGGCGCCCTCACTGGCGAGGCTGCGGTACCAGCCGAGGCGGTCACCGAGGTAGACCCCCGCTATGTCGAAGCTCGCGACGGCGGCGTTGAAGAGACGCTCCGTGAGCGCATCGGCTGCAGTGTTCATCGGTCCTCCAGGGGATCAGGCGGTGGTGGCGACCCTGCCCGGTCGCCGAACCGGCGGAGTGCAGTCTGGCAGCGCGCCACGCCGGCGGCGTCGTCCGGCCGACCGAATGGCCGATGCGGCACATGACGTACGCCGGATGCCCCGGGCGCGACGTCGGCTCAACCGATGCGACGCGCGCGACGCCGGCGCAGCCTGTGGGCGTCAACTCACAACGAAAGGCACGTGCCATGTACTCGTCATTCGCTGCCGGGACGCTCATCGTCCTCGGCGTCCTCATCACCGTCCTCGGATTCCTCGGTGGAGGCTACATGGCGTGGGTCGGCCTCGGCCTCGCCGCGATCTTCGGCGGTGGGGTCCTGAGCCTGATCGAGCGCCGCCTCGCTCGCTGATTCGTCAGCGACCACCCTCGTTCGCGGTCGTGTTCCGGAAGCGGAGCGCGATTGCGATCGTCGCCGCACCGACGAGGAAGGCGACGCTGTTGGGCACGACGATCGCGAAGTTGCCGAGCGCCAGCCCGTACGCGACCCACACCGTGAACCCGACCTGGAGCACGCCCAGGTACGCAATCGAGACGTCGGCCGAGGAGCGGCGCTCCAGGATCCGCCGGAGCTGGAGGATCGGGGAGAGGGCCATCATCACGCCCCAGCTGGCGGCGACGACGGCAAGCGCATCGGTCATGGAGGACCTCCGGGATCGCTGCGCTCTGACATCCGGCCGCGTTCGCTGGTGAGAGTGATCCATCGAGGAGCGCGCACGCGGCCCAGATATCGTAGCGCTACCATCGGGCCGATGCTCTCGCGCCGTCGCCTCCTGGCCGCCGCGCTGGCTGGCGCCGTCGGGTTGATCACCGCCGCGTGCGCCGCAGCGGTCGGCTCCGTCTCGCCCCGGCACTCGGGAACGGTCCGGCCGAGCGCGCCGACCACTCCTTCGCCGATCCCCGCGCCGTCCCCGACCGGGCCGACGCTGCGGGAGCGGATCGCGCAGATGATCGTCGTCGGCTTCCGTGGGCGCACCCCCGACGAGGCGCGGCCGACGTTGGACCAGGTGACCCAGCTCGGGCTCGGTGGCGTGGTGCTCTTCAGCGTGGATCAGCCGACCGGCGGCCCGCGCAACGTCGAGTCGCCGGAGCAGCTGGCAGCACTGGTCGGCGCGCTTCAATCGGCGGCCGGTCTAGCTCCGCTGCTCGTTGCGATCGACCAGGAGGGCGGGCGAGTGGCGCGACTGGGCCCGGCCAACGGCTTTCCGGCGCCGCCCCGGTCGGCCGCCGAGCTCGGTCGGCTCGACGACCTCGCCGTGACGCGGGCCGAGAGCCGGGCCGCCGCCGAGGTCCTCGCCGCCGGCGGCATCACCCTCAACCTCGCGCCAGTGGTGGATCTCGCCGTCAACCCCGACAATCCGATCATCGCCGCGCTCGGCCGCAGCTTCGGGGTCGATCCCATGAAGGTGGCAGCGCAGGCCGGCGCATTCATCGACGGGCACCACGAGATCGGCCTCCGCTGCACGCTGAAGCACTTTCCGGGGCACGGCAGCTCGATGGGCGACACGCACCTGGGGGTCGTCGACGTGACGGCCACCTGGACCGAGACCGAGCTCGAGCCGTTCGCGACGCTGATCGGGGATGGCCGGGCCGATGCCGTCCTCACCGCCCACGTCTTCAATTCCCGGCTGGACGCCGATCATCCGGCGACGCTCTCGCGCGCGACGGTCACGGGCATCCTGCGCGAGCAGCTCGGGTGGGATGGAGCCGTTCTCAGCGATGACATGCAGATGGGCGCCATACGGGATGCCTACGGCTATGAAGAGGCGGTCGCCCTGGCAATCGAAGCTGGAATCGACCTGCTGGTGGTTGCCAACCAGATCGTGTACGAGGCCGACGTTGCCGCGCGAACCATCGACGTCGTCGAGGGCCTCGTCCGCAGCGGCCGCATCTCCGAGTCACGGATCGACGAATCCTGGCGTCGCATCTCCGCGCTCAAGGGCATCTGACCGTCGGTCGCTACTCGTGCCGGCGATCGCCAGCCCGACCGATCGACTCGCACGTGGACGAGCTGTGGACAGGCGGCCGTATCGGTCGCAAGTTCGGGGATAAGTGGTATTGCGTCTCGTCTGGACGGCGGGCAATACTGAGGTCGTCCCGAAGGGGCAAGCGATACCGGAACAGATGACTTCGGTTGTAGGTTCCGGTACCGGGTTCGGTGGCTTCGGTCACCGGAGTCGGACGCCTGTTCCTTCGGGACGCTTCGTGTGTCCGGACTCTCGAACCGAACCCTCCTGACACGCCGCGCGTACCTACTGCATGACCGATCCGACCCCGATCCGCCGCGTGGACGCCCGCGTCCAGGACATTCGCATCGCCGATGACGTCGAGGCGTTCCTCGTGTCCCCCGACGCGGGAGGGACCGGCGCGGCGATCCTCTTCCTGCACTGGTTCGACACCGAGGCGCCGGACGGCGACCGCACGCAGTTCCTGGCGGAGGCGGAGGGCCTGGCTCGCGACCTGGGCGTCGTCTCGATCCTTCCGCAGGGGCGGTTTCCCTGGGCGGGGGAGCCGTCCGGCGCAGAGGCGGACGCAGAGCGCATTCGAGCCGAGGTCGAACGACATCGTGTCGCACTCGACCTGTTGGCCGCGAGGCCGGACGTCGACCCCGCCCGCATCGCCCTCGTCGGACACGATTTCGGGGGGATGCACGGCACGCTCCTGGCCGCGGAGGATCCGCGCATCGCCGCCGTCGTGCTCATCGCCGCCACGCCGCGCTGGGGCGACTGGTTCCTGCCCTTCTGGCCGATCGCGGAGGACCGTCATGACTACCTCCGAGCGATCGCACCGCTCGACCCGATCAGCCGTGTCGGGGAGATCAGCCCGCGCCCGGTCTGCTTCCAGTTCGCGCGCGGCGACTTCTTCATCGCCTCGATGACCGGGCTCGAGTTCCAGGCCGCGGCCGGCGACCCCAAGGAGCTGCACGCGTACGAGGCCGACCACGGCATGCGCGTCCCGGAGGCGGCTCGAGATCGCCGCGCGTTCCTCGCCGCGCACATCGGACTCGATGGCTGAGCTAGATCGCCAGCGGCAGCTGCTCCGGCTCGAGTGGCGGCGTGAGGACGATTCGGCGTCGGTCGGCGATGCGAGCGCCGCGGCGCACCGCCGCCACGCGGCGTTCGATCGGTCCGGCATCGACCGCCGCAAGGTAGCCCGACCCTCCGGCGGGGTAGAGCCGCCGATAGCGCTCGAGCTCGGACGGCCACTCGCGCTCGAGCACCCCGAGGAAGTGCTCGCGGGTGCCGGGTCGCAGGTTGAGCACATTCGACCACGCGTGCGTCGCGCCCGCCTCGCGAGCGGCGTCGAGCACGGCGGCCATGGAACGCGGCGCATCGGTGATGTCCGGCAGGACCGGCGCAAGCGCCACCCCCGCGGCGATGCCCGCCTCGGACAGCGTCCGGATGGCGCGCAGGCGCTGGCGTGGCGGAGCGACACCGGGCTCGAGGCGGGAGCTGAGCGACTCGTCCAGTGTGGCGATGCTGACGCTGACCATCACCTCGGCGCGGCGGGCTGCATCCGTGAGCACGTCCACGTCGCGCACGATGAGCGGACCCCGCGTGATGATGCTGAACGGCGTGCGGGCCGCGCCCAGGGCCTGGATGCACCCCCTCGTGAGGCGGTACCGGCCCTCGGCCGGCTGATACGGGTCGGTCGCGGCGCCGATCGCCACGAGCTCTCGTCGCCAGCTGCGGCGTGCCAGCTCGGCGCGCAGCACCTCCACCACATTGACCTTGACGCGGACGTTTGCGCCGTAGCGCTCGTCGGATGGCCGGTCCGCGCGTCGCTCGAAACCTCGCACGTAACAGAAGGCACACCGATGCGCGCATCCCATGTACGGGTTGAGGCTCCAGCGAAAGCCCATGCCGGTCACGCGGTTGATCGCCGTCCGGCACGGCTCTTCGCGGTAGGTGGCGTGCATCGGACCAGTATAGAACAGGCGTTCTACTGTTGACACCGATGAGGACCCCACGGACGATGGCCACGTGACCCGCATCCCGAGCTCTCTCCGGCGTGGTCTGGTGGTGTCCATGGCGATCCTGATGGCGCTCACCCAGGCGGCGGGTCCTATCGCGGCGCACCATGCCGGGCGACCGATCGGGTCGTTCTCGACCTGCAGGCGTCCGAACATCAGCCCACAGCGCTGCAGCAGCGTCGGAAACGACACGCGTCACCACGTTGCGTTCGATGCCACGCTGACCATCGGCCTGGCCGAGTCGCTTCGCGACGCGATGTTCGAGGACTACGACCCAACGAAGCTCGAGATGATCCTCCAGGACGGGATCACGCCGGAGACCGACGTCATCGCCTTCAGCCAGGACTACGGCAACAACGGCGCCGCCGGCTGGGTGAACTGCCCGCCCGACTCTCGGCAGGGTGTCAACCGTCAGCGCCACCGATGGTGCCAGGGGCAGGAGCTGCATTTCAACCTGAACCCGAGCGTCGCGATCTACTTCGCCGATGACGGCAGTCGCGACCACGTGGCGTGCCACGAGCTCGGTCATACGCTCGGGCTCCGGCATTGGGGAAACCCGCCCGGGAGCGCCGGACCGCCGGCCGCCACCTGCATGAACGCCAACACGTTCGACGGGCCGACCGGGCTCGACCAGGTCGATCGCGACCATATCGACGCCTACAACTACACGATGCACCCTCCGTCGCGCCGGCAGCTGCCGATGGACGGCGTGCCGCTGCGAACTCAGCCGCGGTTCTCGGCCTGGGCCGATACCGTCGTCGAGGCCACCGAGCTCGAGCACTACGCCACGCTGCCCGACATGGCTCGCGCCTCGGACGCCGTGGTACGTGGTCGTGTCGTCGACGTCGTGCCCGGCCGTGTGTTCGGGGTAGCCGACCACGCACTGCACTACGCGGCCGTCACGATCGCCGTCGACGAAGCCGTCACAGGAACACTGCCATCACCCCACGCGGCGCAGGTAACCCTGGAGGTCCCGCTCTTCGGTGGCCCCGACCTGATCGACGCGCTGCGGACCTCGCTTCCCGTCGGGGAGAGCCTCTTCTTCCTGCGCAACAAGGGCGGCGCGGACGCCGACTACTACCGGCTCGTCGTCATGCGCGGGGTCGTCGTGAATCGCGATGGCGCCGCCGAGGTGCTGCCGGGCGACGAGGACTTCCTCAGCGGGCTTGATGGCACGCCATTCGACACCCTCGTCGCCCAGGTGCGCGCAACCTCGCGCTGAGCCGCCCGACCTCTTGCATCGGGGTCGTATGCTGGCTGCGCCGTCGGTGCCCTTCGGCAGGCAGTGGGGGGTTGACCCTGCCCGGAGGTGGCTGACATGGAGCTGGAATTTGGGCGCTCGTTGCTCGGCTTTGCGCTGCTGATACTCGCGCTGCTCACCGTTATGTGGCTTCTCGCGGTGACGCGCAGCGACGCGCGATGAGGTTTCCGTAAGGCGCGCGCCCCTGCCGAGGGCTAGACCTGCTCCATCGTCACGATGGGTCCGGTGAGCTTCACGCCGGTCGCGTGGACCGGGCAATAGCCGCGAGGGTTCTTGACGAGGTACTGCTGGTGGTAGTCCTCGGCGAAGAAGAACTCGGGCGCCGGGCGGATCTCGGTCTGGATCTCTCCGTAGCCGGCCTTCGAGAGCTCGGCCTGGTACATCTCGCGCGAGGCCTTCGCGGCGGCCGCCTGCGCATCGGTGTGCGTGAAGATCGCCGATCGGTACTGCGTGCCGACGTCGTTGCCCTGGCGCATGCCCTGCGTTGGGTCGTGCGCTTCCCAGAAGAGCTTGAGCAGCTGCTCGTAGCTGATGCGGGCTGGGTCGTACACGACGCGGACGGTCTCGGCGTGCCCGGTCCTGCCGCCGCAGACTTCCTCGTACGTGGGGTTCGGGGTGAAGCCACCCTGGTAGCCCACCGCGGTCACGATGACCCCGGGCTGCTCCCAGAAGAGCTTCTCCTCGCCCCAGAAGCAGCCGAGGGCGAACTCGGCGATTTCGCTGCCGGCCGGATACGGCGGCTTCACGTTGGCGCCGTTGATCAGGGACCGCTCCGAGATGGGGAGCGGCTCGGCGCGGCCGGGGAGCGCATCGGCCTCCGAGGTGAGAGTCTTGGGCTTTCCGAATCCAAACATGAGCCAAGTCTACGCCCGATGCGGATTTCCGCTTCGCGCGCCGGATACCATCTGGGCCGATGACGGAGCACCCGGAGGTTCGGCTGGCGGAGCTGATCATGCCGAACCACACGAATCATCACGGCACGCTGTTCGGTGGCCACGCCCTGGGGCTGATGGACCACGCGGGCTGGGTGGCTGCCACCCGATGCGCCAGGCGCACGATGGTCACGGTCGCCTCGGATCGAGTCGAGTTCAAGGTTCCGGTCCGTGCCGGCCAGCTGGTGGAGCTGGTGGCGCGCGTGACGCACGTCGGACGCACGTCGGTCACCGTCGGCGTCGACATGTTTGCCGAGGACGTGGCGACCGGCGCGCGAAGCCTGGCGACCTCGGGGAGCTTCGTGTTCGTGGCAGTCGGCGAAGACGGACGGCCGGTCCCGGTCGAGGACAGCCACTCCTGAGGATCCAGGGTGTTGATCCGAAATGAACGTTTGCACCTGCGCTCTCGTATCCATGTCACGAGGCGGGCGGGTGCGACGCGGACTCGACGTACCGCCGGCACGGATCGCGACACGGAGCGTCTCAGTGGCCTGAGCGATCCGCGGTTCCGGTGGTCGATGAGTCCGATGACGCCGTCGCAACCCACCTCGTCCGTCTGAGCCAGAACTTCGCGGCGCGACCCAGGGGCGTGGGTCGCGCCGCAATTTCCTTCCGAGGCACAGCCGACCCGATAAATCGGGTGATTTCGCACGCGAAGAGGCTCCACGGTGCGCCGCGACCCGATGTATCGGGTGATTCGACGCCGGAGCGGGCACAGATGTGCGCCTTGACCCGATAGATCGGCGCTCAGGACCCTTCAGCCGGCGGTCCCATGTCGTGATCGCCGATGACGCACACGATCGCCCGGGCCTCGACCTTGCCGTCGTTGCGGAGCTGATGGGGCTCGTAGTCGGCGAAGCTGATCGAGTCGCCGGCATGCAGGCGATGCTCACCGAAGCCGATTCTGAAGACGAGCTCACCCTCGAGCACCACGAACAGGTCGCGGCCCTGATGGCGCAGCATGTGCTCGCCGCTGTTGGCACCGGGGGCGTATCGGATCTCCATGAACCGGAGCCCGGCTTCCTCGTGCGGCAGCAGGTTCTCCCAGGTGACCCCTCGCTCCAGGTTGATCCGCTGCCGGTCCATCGCGCGCACGACCCATGCGCCGGCCGGCGTTGACTCGTTCGCGGCCGGCACGCCGAAGAACGCCGCGACGGGTACCGCCAGCGCCGCGGAGAGCAGATAGAGCGTGTCGACCGAGGGCGTGACCTTGCCGTTCTCGATCTGGCTGAGGAGGCTCGGGCTCGCTCCGATCAGCCGCGCCAGCTGGCGCAACGACAGCTCGCGTGCCGCTCGCAGATCCCGCAGCCGCGCCCCGATGAGCGCCGCGTTGGCCTGGTGGGCCTCAGACATCGGCGCAGCCGGAGTGTTTAGTAAAAATGAACCCCTGAGTACGACAGCGCGTATTGTGTTCAGCCTGACTGATTCTACGGACAGGCATGGGAACGGCGCCGGTCGGGCGGCGCATCGGTAAGGAGTCCTGGTCCGTCTCATCTTGACCGATCCTCCGCCCGGCCTCGCGCCCCACACGAGTGATGGAGGACGACACACCGATGAATCGACGCAGGTGGCGATACGCCGCGCTGGTCGCGACCGTCAGCTTGCTGCTCGCCGCCTGTGGTGGCGCCGGCACGAGTTCGTCGGGTGGGGCCACGGGATCCGATGCACCCTCCGCTGGTCCCGGGTCGTCAGGCGACCCCGGTGGGGAGACCGGCTCGCGCGACTCTATCACCTGGGTGCTCGACGGCCAGCCGGGCAAGATCAGCAACGGGGCCGATGACGACCCCACCGCGGATCTGGCGGCATTCATCTACGACGCTCTGTACCAGTACAACGACGCGCTCGAATCGGTGCCGAACCTCGCGGAGTGCGAGCCCGACGCCGAGGGCCTGGTGTGGACATGCTCGATCCTCGAAGCCAGCTTCCACGACGGCTCGCCGATGACGGCCGAGGACGTCAAGTACAGCTACGACCTCGCCATCAGCCCGAACTGCACCTACAACCCGTCGATCTGCCTCGAGGGCTTCGTCGAGAGCGCCGAGGTGATCGACGACCGGACGATCGCGTTCACCCTCCCACAGCCGTACTCGCCCTTCACGACCCTGATCCTCCCGACGCTGGGGATCGAGTCGAAGGCGGTCATCGAGGCGGCCTACGAGGAGTTCACCGGCGCGGCCGCGACGCTCGACCCGGCCGACGTGCGCGCCGCGGGCGCGGCGATCGATGAGCCGGCGGGGGCCGAGGAGCCCGATGCCGCCGGATGTGAAGCGGCACTCGCCGAGGCCGAGGCGCTCCTGACCCAGGCCGGCGTCCAGCTGCCACGCCGCGAGGATCACACCTTCGAGGAGGGCTTTGATCCCTGCAGCTACGGCACGGTCCTCTCCACCGACCTGCTCGGGGTGGCGACCTCGCTCGAGGCAGAGGGTCTCGACGCGGTGGCCGCGGTCTACAGCCTCCTGCCGTTCAACCGCGCGCCGGTCGGCACCGGCCCGTACCGTCTCGTCGAGTTCGAGGTCGGCCAGAGCGTGATCCTGGAGGCGCATCCCGACTATCACGCCGGCGTCCCGGCCACCCCGACGATGAACTTTGTGATCATCACCGACCTCGTGGCCGCTGCCAGCGCGCTCGCGGCGGGCCAGGTCGACTACGTGGAGGAGATGACCCCGGACGCGTACGAGGCCATCCGTGACTCCGACTCCGTGAAGGTCGCCGAATACCCCGGCTTCCTGCACCTGGAGCTCCAGTTCAACGTTCGGGAGGGCCGCATCTTCAGCGACGTGAACCTGCGAAGGGCGATGCAGTTCTGCATCGACAAGGCGGGAACCGTCGACGCGGCAACCAACGGCACCGCGCTGCCGACCGAGTCGGAGACGCCACCGGCATCGTGGGCCTTCAACCCCGACGTCCAGGGCGTCGATCGCGACGTGGACGCGGGCAGGGCGCTCATCGAGGAGTCCGGCTGGACGGAGGGTGCCGACGGGATCTACGAGAAGGACGGCCAGCGTCTCTCGGCCGAGGTCCTCGTCCGTGCCGGCCAGAGCGACCGGATCAACTTCATGCAGCTGCTCGCGGAGCAGGTGCGGGAGTGCGGGTTCGACATCACCGTCAACCCGGCCGACTTCCAGACCGTGCTGATCCCGGCCCTCGACCGAGCCTGGGCGGAGGACGGCTTCGACGCCTACTTCGGCGGCTGGTCGGCGGCGCTCGATCCCGATCCGTTCAGCCTCTGGCACTGCAGCCAGGTGAGCACCGCTGAGCGGCCGGAGCTCTTCAACTACATCGGCTACTGCAACGAGGAGGTCGACGAGATCATCGAGGCCGGCTTGGCAACCACCGACCAGGAGGAGCGGCGCGAGCTGTACTTCCGGTTCCAGGAGATCCTGGCCGAGGAGCAGCCGTACCTGTTCGCCTACGCGCCGCTGGTGCGGGACGGCATGCACGTCGGAATGACGTTCACCGATGGCGAGCTCAACCTCGAGTCGCCGACCTGGCTGTGGCAGCGCCACAAGATCGTGATCGAGGGGTGATCGCGACCTAGGGCTCATCCACCTGAAGCCGATGGCGCCCGCACGGTCGGGCGCCATCGGCCCACCACCCCTTCCAGCTCGGAGGCAGACCAGGCCATGGCCGGCTACGTCGCGCGGCGGATGATCCAGGCGGTGCCGATCCTGTTCGGCGTCGCCATCGTCAGCTTCGCGCTCGTCCACCTGTCGCCGGGCGACCCGATCGATCGGTTTCGCACCCCGACGATCCGACCTGAGCAGCTCGAGGGGCTCATCCGCCTCTACGGGCTGGATCGGCCACTCCACGAGCAGTTCTTCAGCTGGATCACGACATACGTCCAGGTCTGGCGTCCCGAGGCGTGGGGCTACTCGTTCCTCGACGGCCAGCCGGTGCTCCACAAGATCGCCGAGCGGCTGCCGGCCACCCTGCTGCTGGGAGGCACTGCGCTGCTCGTGACCATCCTGCTGGCCATCCCGCTCGGCATCCTGGCGGCGGTCAGGCAGTACAGCTGGGCCGATCGGATCATCAGCAGCCTCGCGACGATCGGCTACGCGATCCCGTCGTTCCTCCTCGGGCTCTACCTCCTCTTCTTCGGCGGCGTCGTGCTGGGATGGTTCCCGCTCTTCGGCCTCGAGACATTCGGCAGCGACGGTGATCCCGTCGACATTGCCTGGCACCTGGTTCTGCCGGTGCGCCAGCCTCGCCATCCAGCAGGTTGCCGGCTGGTCGCGCTACGTTCGAGCGGCGATGCTCGAGGTGCTCCACCAGGACTACGTGCGCACGGCGCGCGCGAAGGGCCTGCCCGCGCACCGCGTGACGTACAAGCACGCGCTGCGCAACGCGATCATCCCCGTGATCACGCTCATCGGGCTCACCATCCCGACGCTGCTTGGCGGGGCGGCGATCACCGAGGCGATCTTCAGCTATCCCGGCGTCGGCCCATGGGCGTCGACGCGGTCGCCAAGCGCGACTACCCGGTCGTCCTCTCGTTCGTGATGATCGGCGGCGTCGGCGTCGTGCTCGGCAACCTGCTGGCCGACGTCTTCTACGCGGTCGCCGATCCCGCGCATCAAGCTCTCCTGACGGAGGTCCCGGCCGATGGCACAGCTCGAGATCCGCGGCGGCGGCCGAACGCGATATCGATTCGGTCGATCGCCGAGCTGCTCGACCGCACCCCGGTCCGGACCTACTGGCAGCTGGCCCGTCAGCGCTTCCTCCGCAACCGCCTGGCCGTCGTCGGCCTGGTCGTGCTGACGGTGCTCGTGTCGGCGCGCTCGTCATCCCCGCGCTCACCGGCGATGCCTGGCGCGCGGCGGTCCTGTCGAAGGTCAACGCCCCACCGGAGATCGGCACCGACGAGGCCGGCGTCATGCGCATCGCCCCGCTCGGCTACAGCGACATCGGCCAGAACGTGCTCGCCCGGCTGGCGAAGGCGACGGGCACGAGTCTCTCCATCGGCACCGCCGCGGTCCTGATCATCGTCGTGATGGGCATCACCGTGGGCTCGATCGCCGGCTACGTCGGCGGCTGGGTCGACAACCTGCTGATGCGGATCGTCGACATCGTGCTGAGCCTGCCGGCGCTCTTCATCATCCTGGCGCTCGTCAGCTTCTGGGTCGTGGCAGCGTGCTCGTCATCATCATCGCCATCGGCATCACGTCGTGGACGCTCGCGGCCCGCCTGGTGCGCGCCGAGTTCCTGCGCCTGCGCGAGGTGGACTACGTCGCCGCCGCCCGCGCCCTCGGCGCCAGCCCCGTGCGAATCATCGTCCGCCACATGCTGCCCCCGGCCCTGGCGCCGATCATCGTGGCCGCCACGCTCGGCGTGGCCGACTCGGTCGTGATCGAGGCCGCACTCAGCTTCCTGGGATTCGGGATCAGCCAGCCGGAGGCGAGCCTCGGGAACATGCTGACCGAGGCGCGGACCTACTTCCTGCGCAACCCGGCGCTCGTCGCGTGGCCGGGGCTGGTCCTGGTGGCGATCGTCATGAGCGCGTCGTTCCTCGGCGACGGCCTGCGCGACGCCCTCGATCCTCGCCAGCGCTGACCAGGGTTCTCCCGGGACGACAAACGCCCCGCTCGGGCTCGGTACCGTGCGGGGCGTTCGCCTGGAGGGAGGTTGGGTCTCGCTAAGTGTCGAGCTCTGAGGACCCGTCGCGCCACGGACGAAGCGCCCATCGCCCCCTACGTCATGTGACGTACGAGCTCAGCCGTGGTCGAGCCGGCCGTGGGCTCGCATCACCGAGACGAGCCGATGGGGGTCGAGGGCATGGGCGGTGATGCCGTCCCGCCCGGTCATCGTCTCCGCGGCGAGCAGCGCATTCGTGATGGCCTCCTCGGTGCGCCTCGACGACGGCCTCGAGCAGCGGGTTGATGTGCTCGAGTCGGCGACCATGCGCAGGTCCGACCGTGGGCCGCGGGTCGTCCTCGCCGGCATCGTACGAGAGGTTCGCGGTTGCCGGTGGCAAAGGCGCAGAACAGGTCGCCCGAGCCGTGCGACGCGTAGCTGCCCATGCGCGCAACGCCCATCCCGACCCGCTGCGCCAGCCGCGCGCACTGGTGGGGGAGGAGCGGCGCATCGGTTGCCACGATGCCGATGATCGAGCCGCCCTCGGGCCCGGCCCTTGAACTGAGCGCCTCGACCTGGTCCCACGGGGACGGCACCTCGTCGCGCGGGATCGCTGCGCCGACCGGCACGCCATCGATGCGCAGCAGCTCGCGCGTCCCGTAGTTGGCCTGGACCAGCACGCCGACGGTCCATCCGTCGCCGGCGCGGCGCGACGCGGTGCCGATGCCGCCCTTGAGCTCGTGGCAGATCATCCCGGTCCCGCCGCCGACGTTGCCCTCGGCCACCGGCCCGTCGCTCGCGGCCGCCAGCGCCGCGTCGACGTGCTCCGGCCGTACGTGGAAGCCGTCGATGTCGTTCAGCGCGCCGTCGTACGTCTCGCCCACGACCGGCAGCGCCCAGAACGTCGTCGCCCGCCGGATGCGCGCGAGCGGCGGCCGCGATGAGCGCGTCGTGGACGACGCCGACCGTATGCGTGTTGGTGATCCCGATCGCGCCGGCCAGCATGCCAGCCTCGCGGATCCACTCCAGCCCGGTCAGCTCGCCGTTGCCGTTGAGCCGATGCGACCCGGCGAACACCGGCTCGGTCCAGATGTCCCGTCATGCGGGACGACGACCGTGACGCCCGTCCGGACCGGCCCTTCGCCTCGGCGCAGCGGCCCGTCGCCGGCGATGAGCGTCGTGTGGCCGACGCGAACGCCGGCGACGTCGGTGATCGCGTTGAGCGGCCCGGGCTCCATGCGTCCGATCTGGATCCCAAGCTCACGCGCGCGCAACGATCCAGGAGTGGCGGCTGTCATGATGGCGCGCAGTCTAGCGTGCAGGCACGGAGGG
Source organism: uncultured Chloroflexia bacterium (assembly GCA_963839635.1). Classification (GTDB taxonomy): domain Bacteria; phylum Chloroflexota; class Limnocylindria; order QHBO01; family QHBO01; genus JACDBZ01. The sequence continues at coordinate 411,633 of CAWIVT010000008.1, read as the reverse complement.
CTGGGAGATGCGATATCGGGGCATTGGCCGGGCAGGGAGCCTGATGCTGGCCGCCGTGCTCCTCGCCGCCTGCGGCTCTCGCATCGAACCCCCGCCGCGCCCCGAGCCGGCACCCACTTTCGATCCGGATCTGCCGGCGGACATCGCCGATGCGATCATCAGGCGAACCGACTTCGGCTTGCGCTCGGACGTCGAGTACGTTGAAGCCGTCCACGCCGCCGCCGACTCGGTGAGGCATGACCTTGGCCTCCTCGTGACACCCGAAGAGGCCGCCGATCTCGATCGCCGGTTCGAAGCCCAGGACGACCTGGGCATGCTGGCCGCGTATGGCGCCGAGCACTTCGATACGTTCGGCGGCATGTACATCGATCAGGCAGCCGGCGGCGACGTCGTCCTCCTCTTCACGCGCGACGTCGAGCGCCACGCCCGTGCGGCCAGCGCGTTGGCGCCTGCGGGGGTCGCCGTGAGGGTGCGGCGGGTCGACTTCACGGAGGCCGAGCTCAACGAGGTCCTCGAGGGCCTCGACCTTGCATCCATGAACCATGCCGGGCTCGAGCTGGTTGGCGCAGGGGTCGACATCATTCGGAACGTCGTCACGCTCGAGGTCAAGACGAACGATCCGACCTTCGAGCAGCAAATGGAGAATGCTCATCGCGGGCGTCTCGACGTCACCGTGCACCCGGTTCCCGGTCCCTGGGAGAACGCCGCCGACGGCGACGGCTGGCGGCTGCTCGCGTTCGGCGAAACCGGCAGCGCGGAGGCACACACCGTCCGCGCCGCGCCCGATTCTGCCACGTGGGCCCAGATGTGGGGAGCGCTTGGCTTGGTTGGGGAGCCGCCTGCTGTCGACTTTGAGACTGAGGTCGTCGTCAGCTTCGGGCACGGCATCGGGGGCTGTCCCGAGCTCAGGCTCGATGGCGTCGAGGTAGACGATGGAACGGTCTTCAGCGTCACGTCCGACCCGCTCGCGCCGCGAGTCTGTTCACAACCCCTGGCCGGTGCCGCGGTGTTCGTGGTTGCGGTCTCGCGCGATGCTCTTCCAGACGATGGCTTTTCGCTGCGGCTCAGCGAACGTTCGGTGACGTGCGAGGACTGCGGCTCCACCATGGCGATCGAGGTGTCGCTGCCTTAGCCGCGTCCGGCGTGGCGATCGATGGCGGCGGGAGGGGTCAGGCAGCCTGCCTGTCAGAGGGTGGCGCTGACAGGGTCGAAGCGACGGCTCGCGATGCGGGCAAGCACCGAGTACACGCCCCAACGTGGACGAGCTGTGGACAGGCCGCCGTATCGGTCGCAAGTTCGGGGATAAGTGGTATTGCGTCTCGTCTGGACGGCGGGCGATACTGAGGTCGTCCCGAAGGGGCAAGCGATACCGGAACACATGACTTCGGTTGTAGGTTCCGGTACCGGGTTCGGTGGCTTCGGTCACCGGAGTCGGACGCCTGTTCCTTCGGGACGCTTCGTGTGTCCCGGTTGAGCGGATGCCCGGCGTCCTCGGGCGGCGACGCCCGTGAAACTGTCAGCGGTTATAGCAGTAGTGATATAACCCGTGACAGCCGCGAGCCGGCCTCAGCACTGACGCTCCCGGGCGCGCGATCGCTCGATCCTGGCCGAGTCGATCTCCTCCGCCGACCGCAGTGGTGGACGGCCGCGAAGCCCTCGGCCCCAAGGCCGAGGATGGAATCCATCAGCCGGCGATGCTGCCGGCGCAGGGCGGCCGGAGGTGGGCGCGGCGCGGCGCGCGTGGCGTTCCGCTCGAGCGCGACCGGCCAGCGGCACGTCCAGGACGATCGCGACGGCCGGCCGTCGGTGGCGACGGGCGATCGGCGACCAGCTCGGCGCGTGCCCACTCCTCGACGTTCGTGGCATCGACGACGGTCAGCCGCCCGCGCCGCAGCCGCATGGCGAGGATGCGGTGGAGCAGGTCGAACGCGTCGTCGGTCGCGCCCTGCGCGGACGGGTCGTCGGTGATCATCGCCGCGCAGCGCGTCCGAGGAGAGGACCTCGGTCGGAGCGAAGTGCGCGGCCCGCGAAGGTGCTCTTGCCGCTCGCCGCGATCCCGATCAGCAGGACGAGCGCATCGGCCGGCACGACCAACGCCGGAAAAGCGGACCGGCCGCCTTCGAGATCGGCGGCCGGTGGGAATGCCATCGGAATGCGGAGCTAGCCCTGGGCGTCGCAGTCCGGGCACATCTCCGAATCGGGGATCGGCGCCTTCGGCTGGCCGATGGCGCGCGGAAGGGCGCGGCCGCAGATCGTCGAGCCGGGCTCACCGATGAGATGCACCTTGCTGAAGTGGCGATCCGGAAGGCGCCACGTCACATAGCGGCGCTGACGAGTGGGGGTCGAGGACACAGGGCGGGACTCCGTTTGCGGGAGACCCAATTGTGCCAGAAATCGGCCATTTTCACAAATCGGGCTCCGATCTGGCAGCATGGCCCGTGCACGTCATGAAACGCATCGCCATTCTCACCGGCGGCGGCGACGTCCCGGGCCTCAACTCGGTCATCAAGAGCGTCGTGTATCGGTCCAGCGAGGTCGGCTGGGAGGCCCTCGGCATCCGCCGCGGCTGGCAGGGCCTGACCCACATGGACCCCCGAGGCGGATGGCGGCGGCTACCTGCGACCGCTCGACCGGGTCGCCACGCGCGCCATCGACCGCACCGGCGGCACCGTCCTGCACACCTCGCGCACGAACCCGTCGAGCATGGGCCGCGCAGCGCGCTGCCCGGAGCGCCTCGACCCGGCGCGTCGGGCGCCTGGAGACCGAGGAGGGCCGCTACGACCTGACGCCGATCGTGCTCGAGAACCTCGAGCGCGCTCGAGGTCGACGGCGCTGGTCGCCATCGGCGGCGACGACACGCTCAGCTACGCGGCCCGGCTCGGGCGCGAGGGCTTCCCGGTCGTCGCCATCCCCAAGACCATGGACAACGACGTGCACGGCACCGAGTACTGCATCGGCTTCTCGACCGCGGTGACCCGCGCCAAGGAGCTCATCAACCGCCAGCGCACGACGCTCGGCAGCCACGAGCGGATCGGCGTCTTCCGCATCTTCGGCCGCAACGCCGGCTACACGGCGTGGTACGCGGCCTACGTGACGAGCGCGCGCTGCGTCATCCCCGAGGCGCCGTTCGACCTCGACGCCCTGGCGGACCTCCTGGCCGACGATCGCCGCCTCAACCCGTCCGGCTACGCCTTCGTGATCGCCAGCGAGGGCGCCATCTGGCAGCGGCGGCGAGCTGCGACGAGATCGGCGAGGCCGACGCCTACGGCCACCGCCACAAGGCCGACGTCGGGCGAGGCGCTGGCCAACGAGCTGAAGCGCCGCACCGGCATCGAGACGGTGCACAGCGACCTCACCTACGACCTGCGCTCCGGCGATCCCGACGCGCTCGACCAGATGGTGGCCATCACGTTCGCCAACGTCGCGGTCGACCTGCTGGCCGACGGCCTGTTCGGCCGCATGGTCGCGATCCGCGACGGCAAGTACGCGCACGCGCCGCTGCCCGAGCGCGCTCGCACGGCGCGCGCACGCTCGACGTGGCTGCGATGTACAACGCCGAGCGCTTCCGCCCGCGCTACGAGGCCAAGCTCGGCTCGCCGCTCCTGCTGGGGCCGGCGGTCCTCGAGTGACCGCGCGAGGCGCCTGGGCGCCCGAGCGGCGGCTGCTGACCGTCGGGCTCATCGGCCTCGTCACGGCGGCCGCCTTCGAGGGCATGGCCGTCCCGACCATCCTGCCGGCGCTCGTCGACGAGCTCGGCGGGCTCGACCTCTACGGCTGGGCCTTCAGCGCGTTCTGGCTGACGAACATCATCGGCATCACGCTCGCCGGGTCGGACGCCGACCGGCGCGGCCCGGCGCGCGCCTTCGCGTCGGGGTCGCGCTGTTCGCCGCCGGCATGCTCGTGTCGCGGCGTCGCCACCGGCATGCCGATGGTCATCGCCGGCCGCGCCATCCAGGGCTTCGGGTCAGGGGCGCATCGGCTCCGTGGTGTACGCGGCCATCGCGCGCGCGTATCCCGGCTCGGCGACGCCGCGCATGATCGCGCTTGTCTCGAGCGCGTGGGTCGTGCCGGGCCTCGTCGGGCCGGCGCTGGCCGGCCTGGTGACCGATGCGCTCGGCTGGCGCTGGGTCTTCCTGGCGATCGTGCCACCGGTGCTCCTGATGGGCCTCGCCGCTCTACCCGCAGCTGGCGCGCCTGGGACCGGCGACCGCAACGGCGGAGCCGGCGCTCGGAGCGATACGAGTCGCGCGCTCGACGCCGTGCGCCTCGCGGTCGGCTCGACGCTGCTGCTCGCCGCGCTGACCATCGGCCTGATTCCCCTGTGCCGTCGGCGCTGGCCGGTAGTCGGCGGCTGGCTGGCGCTTGGCGCGTCTGCGCCACCTGCTGCCGCCGGGAGCGCTGCGCCTCGCCGCGCGGCCGCCCGTCGGTCGCGGTCGGCCGTCTTCGCCATCGCCTTCGCGTTCTTCGGCACCGAGGCCTTCGTGCCGCTCACCGTTGTCGAGGTCCGCGGCGGCAGCGTCACGCTCGGCGGCGCTGGCGCTCTCGGCCGCGGCCGTGACCTGGGCGCCGCTCGTGGCTCCAGGCGCGGGCCGGCGGCCGCCGGCATCCGGCGCGCGCTGGTGATGGTCGGCGCGGCGCTCATCGCGCGCCGGCATCGCGATCACGCGCGCTCGTCCTGCTGCCGGGCATGCCGATGCTGCGTGGCGGCCGTCGGCTGGGCCGTCGCCGGGCTCGGCATGGGGCTCGCCTACTCGATGCTCGCTCTGCTCATGCTCGAGACCTCGACGCCCGGGCGAGGAGGGCTTCAGCTCGGCCGCGCTCCAGCTCATGTTCACGCTCGGCACCGCGTTCGGTGCGGGGGTCGGCGGGGCGATCGTTGCCCTGGCCGAGGCGGGCGCGCTGGAGCTGGCACCGCCATCGGCATCGTGTTCGGCCTGATGTTCGTCGCCTCGCTCCTGACGCTCGCCGTCTCGACACGCGCACCACGCGGCCCGTCGGCCCAGGCGCCCGCAGGGAGCGCCCGATTCCGAGTTCCATGCCGCTCGAGCATCCGTAGGCAGGCGCCGGCGTCCCGCCCGCTTCAGGACATCCGCCCCTTGCCCGCACGCCGAGCGAGGCGCCTGATGTGAGCGCCACAGCCCCGTCGAGGTGCTGGACCGATGCTCGACGAGCGGACCGCTCAGCCGGCGATCCTTCATGCGGCGCATGGTCGGCGCCGGCGTCGGCCTCCTGTCGCTCGAGTTCGTCGGCGGCTCGCTCGCCTTCCTGTGGCCGAACATCCGGAGGGCCTCGGCGCGAAGTTCCGCGTCGGCACGCTGGCGGACGGCTCAACGCGGCGTCCCGCCTTCGCGAACGGCTACCCGTTCGAGCTTCACGCCCGGCGCGCAGCTTTCTGGTCAACGTCCCGGCCGCGAAGCGCGCATGGCGAGCGGGGAGACGGTCGACATGCCGCCGACCCCGGCGGCCGACATGCTCGCGCTGTGGCGCAAGTGCCCGCACCTCGGCTGCATGGTCCCGGAGGCCTGCGACGAGTCGGGAAGCGCTTCCAGTGCCGCTGCCACCAGAGCACCTACAACATCCTCGGCGAGAAGCTCGAGATGGGACCGGCGCAGCGCGGCATGGACCGCTTCCCCGTGCGTGATCGACGAGGACGGGCATGGTCATCGTCGACACCGCGCGAGTCCTGCGCGGAGCCGCCGAAGGGGATCGTCACCTTCGCCGACCCGCATGCCGCCGGACGTCGGATGCTCGTGAGCCTCGCGGCGCCGGTACGTCCTGGACGGCTCGCCCTCGTCTCAGACGACGTTGAGCTCGCGGATCGGCTCGCCGCGCGCGATGCGGCTCGTAGCCGAGCGGCGACAGGTCGAGCGTCTCGTAGCGGCCGCTGGCGATCCACTCTGCCAGCCCTCGCCCGACGGCTGGTGCCTGCTGGAGCCCGTGACCTGAGAAGCCGTTCGCGAACAGCAGGTTCGCGATGGCCGGGTGCGGACCGATGATCGCGTTGTGGTCGAGGGTGTTGACCTCGTAGTGGCCGGCCCACGTGTCGAGCAGGCGCAGCTGGTCGAACGCCGGGACGCGATGCGCCAGCGCCGGCCACACGAACGACTCGAACGGCGCCCGGTCGGCGCGAGGTCGAGCGTGTCGGGGTCCGGATCGCCGTCGCGCGGCGAGAAGCCGGCGATGTAGGTTGGCCCCTCCGGGCGGAAGTAGACGCCGGATGGGTCGATGGTCAGCGGCGCGGCGCCGAGGCTGACCGGCGCCTCGAAGTGGTAGACGTGCCGCTTGCGTGGCCGCACGGGCAGCTCGATGCCGGCCATGCGCGGCGACGTCTGCGGCGCGCGGGCCGGCCGCGTTCACGACCCATTCGGCGTCGATGGCTCCTCCATCGGCCAGGCCGAACGCCGCGCGGCACGATCGCCGTCGCGCTCGATGCCGACCACCTCGCCGATGCGCTGCTCGACCGCCGAGCGAGCGGGCCCGCCGCCGGAAGCCCTGAAGCAGCGCATAGGCGTCGAACCAGCCCTCGTCGGACAGGCCCAGCGAACCGCCGGCCAGGTCGTCGGTGTGGAGCCATGGAAAGCGGCGCCGCAGCTCCGAGCGGCCGAGCAGCGTGACGGGCACGTCCAGCTCGCGCTGAACGCGCGTGGTTGCGCTCGAGTGTCGCGAGGCCCGCATCGGTCGCGAGGAAGAGGTAGCCGTTCTCGACGAAGTCGACCTCGGGCGCGATCGCCGTCGACCGCCAGGTAGCGGTCGAGGTGCTTGATGACCTCGACCCCGAAGCGGCTGATCTCGATGTTCAGCGGCGTGCTGAACTGGAGGCGGATGCTCGCGGCCGACAGCGTCGTCGAGGAGGTGCGGAAGGTCGGGTCGCGCTCGACCACCACGATCCGACCGTCGAAGTCCGGTCGGGCCGCCAGGAAGGTCGCCACCGCCGATGCCGATGATCGCGCCGCCGACGATGACGACGTCGGCCCGGTCGCTCCGCGTTCATGGCGCGGATCCTACCCGCTAGACTTGCAGGCGATGGCCGAGCCGAAGGTTCGCTTCGCCGACGACCTGCCCGCCACCGCCGACGTGGTGGTCATCGGCGGCGGCATCGATCGGCTGCGCGACCGCCTTCTTTGCCGCCCGCGCCGGACTGCAGGTCGTCGTCCTCGAGCGGCGCGCGGCGCTGGGGACCCTGACCACGCCGGCCTCGACCGGCGCCTTCCGGCTCCAGTTCGACAACCCCGAGGAGATCGCCACGGTGCGCGAGGGCGTCGAGCTGTTCGACGCGTTCGCGGAGCGCAACGGGTCTCGACGGCTGGGATCTCGGCCTGCGCCATGGCGGGTACCTGTTCTGCTCCCTGACCGATGCGACCCTCGAGCGAACCGCGCCGCCTGGTCGAGCGCCAGCGGACCTGGGGCCTGACCGATGTCGAGCTGCTCACCGGCGACGAGGCCCGTGCCGCGCTGGCCGTGGCTCTCTGCCGAGGTTCGCGGCGCGCGCTACCGCGCGGGGACGGCTGGCTCGACGTCAAGCGACTGACGATCGGCTATGCCACGGCCGCGTCGAACGCCGACCGCATCCCCGACGCCGCCGGCGGCGGGCGGGGCAACGTTCGTCACGCGCAGCCGGCGTGACCGGGATCACGCTCGGACGGCGAGCGCGTCTCGCGGCGTGCGAACCACGCGCGGGGCGACGTCGGCGCCGGCACGGTGATCGTCGCAGCCGGACCGTTCACCGCACAGGTCGCCGCGCTGGCCGGCGTGCGACGTCGACCTGCGGCCGACGCGCCGCCAGAAGCTCGTCGTCCCGGAGCTGCCGGCGGTACCGCCCGACGCGCCGATGACGATCGAGGAGGAGACGGCCGCCCACTGGCGCCCCGCCATGCGCGGCTGCCTGGCGCTGTTCACCGATCCCGCAGGCGCCGGCCATCCGAGCCGCACGACCCGGTGCCCGATCGAGCACGACTGGGCCTTCGGCCTGCTGGATCCCGGCCTCCGACCACGCCCTGGCGCGCGTGGCGCCGTTCTGGCGCGACGCGTGGGCCGGCGGAGCGCCAACCGCTCCACTGGTTCCTGCAGGCCGGCCAATACGAGTACACGCCCGACCGCCGGCCCTACCTCGGGCCGATCGGGCCCGGACGGCCTCTTCCTCAACGGCGGCTACTCGGGTCACGGGATCATGGCCGGCGCCGGCGGCAGCCGGCTGGTGGTCGACCTGCTCACCGGCGCGGCCGATCCGCGCGGCGAATCCCTTCCGCCCCGACCGGCCCTTCGACGCCCGCGAGCACGACATCCTCTAGGGTCAGCCGGCCGGCGCGTCGTCAGCGGCCGCCCTCGGGATCCGCCTGGCCCTCGCGCTGACCGTACGCGGCATCCGGGCTCTTCGCCGAACTCGTCGCTCGCCTGGTCCTGGTCGACTGGCTGGTTCATCGGGCCATCCGGGCGCGGATCGCGGGCGGCGGGGTCCTGGTCGCCGGCTTCGGTGGGCTCCTGCTCGGGCCCAAGGGTCTCGCCCTGTGCTCGTTCGGTCATCGGTTACTCCTTCGATATCGGGTGAGCCGTCGCGTGTGAGGAAGCGGCGGCATGCCAAGGGATTGCTTCAGTAGGTAGGCGCGTCGAGCAGCCATCGGCCGTTCACGCGCACCAGACGCCAGTAGCCGATGAAGCGTCGGCTGCTGCCCGAGTCGTACGTCTCGAGGAAGTTGGCCTGCACGGTTGCCGCTGACGCCGATTCCTCGGCGACGTACAGCGCGTCGAACGTGATGTCGGCCGTCTCGTCAAAGCGATTGTCCAGGTTCTCCTGCCTCGGGTAGGTTGCCTTCATGCGGTCGCTCCACAGCGCATACGCGTCGTCGAACCTACCCGCTGTAACGTCCGCGTAGAAGGCGGCCACCGCATCGTCCGGCCCAGCCAGCGCGACCGCGGCATCGGTCGGTGCCGGAGGCCCAACGGTCGGGGCCGGCGCAGGTACCTCCGTGGGGGCCGGCGCTGGTACCTCTGTGGGGGCCGGCGTTCGGTCCTCCGGTGCGGGTGTGCTCGTCTGGGTCGGGGTGGGCGGCGATGAACGGGTGGCGAGCGGCTCAGGAGTAGGTGTCGCATCGGCTATCACCTCGCCCCCCGGCGAGCCCACGACGATGCCGGGCAGGGGAGCCTGCCGCCCGTCAATGAGCCGAGCCCCGAGGTAGCCCCCGGCGATCAGGGCCACGAGGATGAGAGCAAGCGGCCCGATCGCCACGCCGCGCCGCCGTCGCGCTTGAGTCTCGCCGGCGCCGATGCTGACCGGTGCCGAGGCGGGGGACGGAACCGGCGCCGCGATCGGAACGGAGACCGAGGTGTCACCCGGCTTCGCCGCCTGCGGTGCTGCCAAGGCGAGCCGGTATGGCAAGGGGCGGAGGGCCGGCATCCTCGAGCCACGCCATCAGCGCGTTGCGCATGGTCTCTGCAGAGGGGAAGCGGCGGGCGGGATCGCGCGCCATCGCACGCGTAGCGATCTCGCCGAGCGCGGGCGGCAGGGTCGTGACGACCGCGAGGGGGTCCGGAGGTGGGACACGGAGGCGGGCAGTCGCCACGGCATAGGGCGTATCACCGGTGAAGGCTCGCCGGCCGGTGAGAAGCTCATATAGCACGACGCCGAGCGCATAGATGTCGCTGCTCGGGCCGGCTCGCTCGCCACGGGCCTGCTCCGGGCTGAAGTACTCGACGGAGCCAAGCATCGCCCCGGTCTTCGTCATGCTGTCCTCGCCGGTCGCACGCGCGATCCCGAAGTCGGCGACCACTGCCTGCCCATCCGCCCGCAGCAGGATGTTGCCCGGCTTCACGTCGCGGTGGACGAGGCCGGCGTTGTGCGCGGCCTGCAGTGCCGCTGCGGCATCGGCCGTCAGGCGCGCGGCTCGCTCGGGAGGGACCGGGCCCGCGGCGAGGACCTTGGCGAGGTCGCCCCCCTCGATGAGCTCCATCACCATGTAGGGAGCCTCGTCGACCCCTACGTCGTACACCGGGACGACGTTCGGATGGACGACCGAGGCCGCGCGTCGGGCCTCTGCCTCGAAGCGCTTGACGAACAGCGGGTCCTCGCCGAGGTCGGCGCGCATCATCTTCAGCGCGACCGCGCGATCGAGCTGCTCGTCGTGCGCCCGATACACGGTTGCCATCCCACCGCGGCCGATCCGCTCGCCGAGGCGATACCGGCCGCCGATCAGCCTTCCGTCGTCGCTGGCGGGCTTTCGTCTGCGTTTGGGCATGACCTCCCTGAAGCAGGTCGCGTACCACGGTCCGCCCTCACGCCCGCTTCAACGTGCGAATCGCGCCTGGTTGGGCGTCCATCTCGTCGATGGTCGTGGCTTGGAGCCCATTCGCGCGAAACCTGACCGGCCGTGGCACGATCACGCCATGAAGTTCGGGCTCCAGATCAACCAGTTCACCTGGCCCGGCGGCGCAGCCGCCATCGGTCCGACGCTGGCACGTGTCGGCCGGACGGCCGACGACGCCGGGTTCGACTCGATCTGGGTCATGGACCACTTCTTCCAGATCCGGGGCCTGGGGCCGCCCGAGGCGCCGATGCTGGAGGGGCAGACCGCGCTCGGCTTCCTGGCGGGGCACACCGAACGGGCCCGGCTGGGCCTGATGGTGGGAGGCATCCACTACCGACCGCCGGGGCTCTGGATCAAGGCCACCACCACGCTGGACGTGCTGAGCGGCGGCCGCGCGTGGTTCGGGATCGGCGCCGCCTGGAACGTGCACGAGTCGAAGGCGCTCGGCTTCGCGTTCCCGCCGCTCAGGGAGCGCTTCGAGTGGCTGGAGGACACGCTGCGCATGGCGCACGGCATGTGGTCGGGTGGCAGCGGCACCGGCGAGGCGCTGGAGGGCACGCACTTCACGGCGACGCACCTGATCAACTCACCCCAGTCGCTGAGCAAGCCCCGGGTCCCGATCATGGTCGGAGGCGGCGGAGAGCGGAAGACGCTCCGCCTGGTGGCGCAGTACGCCGACGGCTGCAACATCTTCGGCCGCTCGCCGGAGTTCGTCGCCGCGAAGTTCGCCGTGCTGCGCGAGCATTGCGAGCGGCTGGAGCGTCCCTACGACGAGATCGAGCGCTCCGTCCTGACCGGGATCGACCTCGAGAACGATTCGACCGACGAGACCGTCGAGCGCTTCGGCGCCCTCGGCGAGGCCGGCGCCCAGCACCTCATCTTCAGCGTGCCGCGCGTGTCGGATACGTCCAAGCTGGAGCGCATCGGCGCCGACATCCTCCCGCAGCTACGTTGAGCTGAGCGGTCCGAATCGAGCCGTGTCGGCCGCCGTCCACCACCGCGCGCCGTGGATCTCGAGCCGCCCGGCGAGCACCATCGGATCCGCGTTTGCGATCTCGAGGGCCTCTGCCAGCGGGACGGCGTAGATCGAGAGGCCACGCAGCCGCTCGTCCGTCTGCTCCGCCAGCGGGCCGTTGGCGATCAGCACTCCCCGCCGCTGGAGGTCGCGCAGGTACGCCAGGTGCTCGCCCTGGAGCCGATCCAGCTCGTCCTCGGAGAACGGCGGCGGATCGGCGGGGCGCACGAGGAAGATGATCGTGTGCTCGTCGAACTGCTCCGGCACGAGCCCGATGCCGTGCGGATACGTCACGGCGCCTGCTCCGCGGGTGCCGCGCCGGGCCGCAGCCCAACGAGATGCTCCGACCCGCGCAGCCAGCGAAGCGGCACCAGCGCCACGACCAGCAGGCCGGCCGACGCCAGCAGCAGCCCGTCGACGCCGAGCCACTCGGCCGCGCCGCCACCGATGAGCGAGCCGATGATCTGCCCGACCGCCAGGAACACGGAGTAGAGGCCCATGATCGCGCCGCGGTCCTCGGGGTGCTCCTCGCTGATGTCCGCCAGCATCCCGAGCGCCGCGGGCGTTGCGCCTGCGAGCACGAACAGCCCGGCAGCGGCCACCAGCCCGAGGGCGATCCGGAGGACGGGTCCCCACGTCTCCGCGTGGTTGAGGCCGAAGACGGCGGCCACCATCGCGACCCCGCCGGCGGCGCCGATCGCCATGATCGTCGTGCGCCGATAGCGCTTGAACCGGTTTCCCCAGTAGAAGAGTCCGGCGAAGAAGACGAGCAGCGCGATCGCCAGCCCGATGCTGACCTGCACCGGCTCGAAGCCGCCCATCAGCAGCTGATCCTCGAAGCCCGGGCGTGGCTCGTTCACGAGCTGGAAGATCGACTGGCTCGTCCAGGCGCCGATGAAGGCGTTGATGGCGATCCACGTCGGCGCCAGCAGCCAGACCGATCCGCTGCTCAGCACGCGCCGGTAGCGAGCCAGGTCGAACCCTCGCGACACGCCCGTGACGCCGCCGGCGCCAAGCTCCTCGAGCTCCCGGTGAGCGTCGCCGGCCGTGCCCGGCCGTCCCTCGGTGACGCCGAAGCGGTAGATCAGGAAGCTCACGCCGTAGAGCAGCGCGTTGAGGAGGAAGGCGTCGCGGCCGAGGAGCGCCCAGAGGCCGCCTCCCGCGACCAGCCCGAGCCCGATACCGGCGAGCGTTGCCGCCTCGAACTGGGCCACCGTGCGGCCGCGCAGCCCTTCGTCGTGCGACGTGGCCAGCGCGATGTAGCCGAGGATGGACGGGATGCTTGCCGCGGCCGCGGCCCCCTCGAGCCATCGGGTCGTGCCGAGCAGGAATAGGTCGGTGGTGAACGCCGTCATGATCACTGCGACGGCGCCGAACGCCGGCCCGAACTGCATGACCGGCCGCGAGCCGAGCCGATCGGACAGCATCCCGAACACCGGCGACAGGATGAGCTCGGCCAGGTAGAACGCCGCCGTGAGCATGCCGACCTGGAACGGCGTCACCTCGGCCGCCCCGAAGGCATCGAGGTCCGCGAGGTAGTAGACCAGCAGGGCACCGGTCAGCCCGGTGCTGAAGCGGAGTGTGAAGGTGCCGATGAGGACGGCGTTCAGCGAGCGACGCATATGCCGGCGAAGTATGCCGAGCCTCGGCGGATGGCGTCACGCCTCCGCGGTCGCGCCTCGCTCCAACGAGAAACGCCCGCCCCGGCTGGCGGGACGGGCGCATCGGCGGAGGCGGGTCAGGCGGAGGCGGACTCGCCGTTGGTCAGGCTGGACAGGTTGAATGCCTCTTCGAGGGCCTCGAGCGGGCGAAAGCCGACGGCCGCCTTCGGCGGCTCTCCCGGCGCGAACAGGGCGACGGTCGGGATGCTCATGATCCCGTAGCGCATGGCGGTCTGCGGGTTGGCATCGACATCGAGCTTCCGGACCTCGACCGTGCCGGCGTACTTGGCGGCCAGCTTCTCGATCTCGGGCGCGACCATGCGGCACGGCCCGCACCACTCCGCCCAGAAGTCGACGACCACCGGCTTCTCGCTCTGGAGCACATCGGTCTCGAAGGTGGCGTCGGTGACCTCTTGAACGTTTGCGGACACGTGAATTCCTTTCGTGGCGTCCGGCGTCAGCCGGCGACCTGCTGTAGCAATCGGTAGGCGTCGAGGACGCGGTCGTCCACGAGCCGATAGAACACGTTGCTCCCCTCCCGGCGGCTTGCGACCAGGCCGGCTGAGCGCAGCACGGTCAGGTGCTGGCTCATGTTGGGCACCTGGCAGCCGACGTCTCGCGAGAGATCGCTGACGCTGCGCTCGCCACTGGCAAGCTGCTCCAGCACGCAGAGGCGCTTGGGATCGGCAAGTGCGCGGGCGATGCTCGCCGCGTGGGCGCGCGTCGCGTCGGTGGTTCGCGTCGCTTCCATCGGCGGCATTGTCTCAGAACTTGCGCAATGGCGCAATTGACTATGGACAGGGGCCGGACGCTCGCGTAGGTTGCGTCCCATGCGGCGTCGACCATCCGGCGCCCAGAGGGGAGCGGCGCATTCGTGTCCGATCGCGCGTGGATCCAGCCCGGGCCTGACCGGATGCCCTGCCGTCAGTGCGCCACGTGGTCCGAGGCCGGCGATCGTTTCTGCACCTTCTGTGGCGCCGCCCTCGAACGCCCCATCCCGGTAGGTTCGGCGCGTCCCCGCCCACAACTCGTTGCGGCTGCCGGCGTCATTGCCGCTCTGCTGCTGCTGGGTGCGGCGGCCGTGATCAGTCGTCTGGGCGTCCCGACTGCGGAGGCGACTGGCTCGCCAGCGTCATCGAGCGGTGCGTCGGAGGGGTCATCCGAGTCTTCTGACTCGGGCGAGGTGACCGGCCTCGGCCGGCCCTTCGGCACCACCTCCTCGGTCTCTGATGAGGCCTGTGCGTCGGGCGAGCTCGAGTGTGTGCGGTTGGTCGTTCCGCGCGACCACGCCGATCCCGACGACGAGACGGTCGAAGTTCGCTTCGGGGTCCACGAGGCCGATCCAGACGAGCGCAGCGGCACCCTGGTGATCGCCACTGGCGGCCCGGGCTCGAGCGGCATCGAGCTCTCCCCGGGCTTCATCGCGGCGCTGCCGGATGCCGTGCTCGACAAGTACGACGTCGTCTTCTTCGAGCAGCGAGGAGTCCGGCGATCGGCCGCGATCGGCTGCGAGGAGGCGGACGCTGAGATGCCCGGCTGGTCGGACCTCGTCACGAATGACCTCGCCGACGTGGGGCGCGTCGCGGCCGAGTGGGTTGACATGTGCCTGGCCGAGGCAGGCATCGACGATCCATCGGCCCTGGATGCCTACGCCACGTTCCAGGCCGCGGCAGACCTCGATGCCTATCTCGATCACATCGGCGCCGGCGCGGTCATGTTGTACGGCGAGAGCTATGGCACGGACCTCGTGCAGACGTACGCGGCGCATCGTCCGGAACGGGTGGCGGGTCTCATCCTTGACGCGGTCGTTGATCCGACGATCGCTGCCGTCGAGGCCTCCATCCAGCAGGCATCGGCCTTCAGCGACCTTCTCGATCGCGTGCTTGATGCATGCGTGGACGACCCGTTCTGCGCCGACGACTTCCCCGGTACGACCGCCGCACGCGCGTGGGACGAGCTGGCCGACCGCCTCCGGGAAGAACGTATCGAGGTCGAACTTCCGACTCGCGACGGCTCTTTGGTCACGGTGCCGATAAGCCGCGACGACCTGATCGGCACGTCGGGCGCGTTGCTCTACACCGAGCACGATCGCTCCATGCTGCTTCGCATCCTTGCCTCGTCGGCCCGCGGCGATCTCAAGCCGCTCGCGCGCGTCTCCGCGATCCTCGTGGGCCGCGATCCCGAGACCGGGCGCCCCCTGTCGACGTTCTACGAGTCCTCCGCCGGCTTCTATGCGGTCGCGTGCCAGGCGTTTCCGGCCGATCGCGAAGGTGGGCTGGCCCAACTGCATGGGGAAACCCAGCGGCTGGCTCGCGAGGGCGCGCGAATGGCCTCA
Organism: uncultured Chloroflexia bacterium; assembly: GCA_963839635.1. Taxonomy (GTDB): domain Bacteria; phylum Chloroflexota; class Limnocylindria; order QHBO01; family QHBO01; genus JACDBZ01. Next base: position 396,324 of record CAWIVT010000008.1, on the reverse strand, counting down.
CTCGCGTTGAGCAGCCTTCCCTGCTTCGGCGGCTTTGCCGGCGCGGCGGATCCGCTGGTCGTCAGCACTGATACAGAGGTCGACTATCCGATGCTGGTGCTCACCTCCGAGGCGGATCCCGCGACCCCGATGTCGTGGGCAGAGGCAGTGGCGGGCCGCCACGGAGATGCGTACCTCATCGTCACGAGCGACGGCTCGCACGGCTCGTTCGGCTGGGGGCTGGCGTGCCCCGACGACATCGTCAAGGAGTTCCTGGTCTTTGGGGACCTTCCGGAAAACGAGCGGACTCAATGCGACGGGTACCTGGTGGATCCATACATGCCGCTGCCACTCGACGGTGTGGACGCCTACCCTGACGTCCTCGAGGCGCTCGTGGCGGTTGAGCAGACGTTGATTACGATGCCCGACTTTGTCTACTGGGACGGCGCTGCGCGCCGACTGGGCTGCCCGCACGGCGGCTGGATGCAGATGACCTGGGGAGGTCACCAGGCCTTCGAGCTCCACGAGTGTCAGGTGCTCGTCGGCTGGCCGCTGAGCGGGTCGGTCGACCTCCTGCCGAACTTCACCACTACCATGGAACTCGAGGTGCCGAATGGGAACGTCACCTACGAGTCAACCGAGACCTGGCAGGTAACGATCACTGGCACCATCGACGGCGAGCCCGTCGATCTCTCGCGCTAGGGCAGTCAGTTCGCCGCGGTTGTAGTCCGCGGACGGTGCAGTCTCGTCGTGCCAGCGATGACCGGCGGGGACCCTGCGGCGAGCATCGCCGCGACGGCCTCCGCGCTGACCGGCCGGGAGAGCAGGTATCCCTGCCCGTGGGTGACTCCCAGACGCTCCATGGCCGCCAGCTGTTCGGGGTGCTCGATGCCCTCGGCGACCGTTCTCAGCCGGAGCGTGGTTGCCAGGTCGACGATCGAGCGGGCGATAGCCCAGTTCCGCTGGGCCGCTTCCGGCGATGAAACAAACTGGCGATCGATCTTCAGGGCGTCCAGCGGGAAGCGCGACAGGTATCCGAGAGACGAGTAGCCCGTCCCGAAGTCGTCCACTGCCAGCTGCACTCCGAGCGCCTTGAGGCGTCCCAGAACCCCGGTACTCACCTCCGAGTCGCGCAGCAGTGCGCCCTCCGTCACCTCGATGACCAGGGCCTCGCCATCGAGACCGTGGCGGCGCAGGGTTGCAGCGACGATGTCCGGGTACGCGTGATCGCGAAGCTCGCGCGCGGACGCATTGACACTGATCGTCGGGCCCTCCCACGGACCAACGGCCGCTTCGCGCCAGGTCCTGAGAACTCGGCAGGATTCGTCGAGCACCCAGCGGCCGATGGACACGATGAGCCCGGACTCCTCGGCAAGGGGGATGAACTCGCCGGGCGAGACCGATCCATGTTCCGGATGCGTCCACCGCGCCAGCGCCTCGGCACCGATCACTCGCCGATCATTCAGGCTCACGATGGGCTGGAAGGCCAGCGTCAGGTCACCGTGCTCGACCGCGCGTTCGAGATCCGTCTTCAGGGCGAGGCGCCGCACGGCGGTTGCATGCATGGTCGGGTTGAACGCGACGTGGCGGCTCTTGCCCTGCTCCTTGGCGGCGTACATCGCGAGATCGGCGCTTCGGAGCAGATCCGCGCTTGTCGTCTCCCGCCCTGGCGCGCTCGTGACGGTGCCGATCGAGGCATGCGTGCGAACCTCTCCCTCCGGCAGCTGAATCGGACGGGCAATCGACGCCAGGATCCGCGCCGCCACCTCGTCGACCCCCGTGGCCTGCGTGTCCGCGATGATGATGCCGAACTCGTCGCCACCCAGGCGCGCGACGGTGTCGGTCGGGCCGATGAGCCCGCGTAGGCGATCGCCGACGATGCGCAGCAGGGCGTCGCCCGCGCCGTGGCCGAGGCTGTCGTTCACCATCTTGAAGTCGTCGAGGTCCAGGAAGAGGATGCCCAGCGGGTGACCCGGCCCATCGCCGGCGGCTTCGATCAGCTGCGCCAGGCGATCCCGGAAGAGCGTCCGGTTTGCGAGCCCCGTGAGCTCGTCGGTGAATGCCTGCTCGATGAGGCGCGATTCGAGGACCTTGCGGTCAGTGATGTCGACTCCCGTGCTGATCGTGCCGGTGACGGTCCCGGTCGCGTCTCTGATTCGCGACGCGGTCACCAGGATCGTGAGTGGTGTCCCGTCGCGATGCCGGCGCGCGAACTCGCTGGTGGAGCGCCCACTGGCAGGCAGGGTGCGCATGAATTCCTCGATGACCTCCTGGTGCGGGTCGAAGTCGAGCTCCATCACCAGACGGCCGAGCACTTCGTTCTCGCGCCAGCCGTACATCCGCTCCGCGGCGCCATTCCAGTAGGTGACCCGGCCGTCGGTATCGGTGGCGACGACCGCATGCTGGACCTCGGCCAGGATGCCTGCCTGGGTGCGAACCCTCTGGTCGGCATCGTGGCGGGCGCTGATGTCGTTGTAGTTCCAGACGATGCCGTTGATCATCGGCTCATCGGTGCGGTTCGTGCCCCGCGCATGGAGCCAGCACCACGTGCCATCGCGGCGACGCACTCGGATCTCGAACTCGGCGGTCGCGCCGGGCGCGCCCGCGACTCGTTCGAATGCCGCTCGCACGGCGGCGCGGTCCTCCGGATGCGCGGCGTCAAGGAGGGAGTGGCCCTCCGCGCTCGAGCCGTCGTAGCCCAGCAGGCGCTCGGATGCGGGGCTGAGATAGATCCGCCGCCCGTCCAGCCCCATGACCGAGAAGGCGTCTGACGCGTGCTCGAGCAGGGCCGCGTACCGCCTCTCGATGCGCCCCTGCACCGCCGCCAGGTCGTACATCCGCAGGAGGAACAGCACCAGCATCGAGACCGACGCAGCGCCGAAGGCAAGAAGGTCTGGTCGGTCCTCGAACAGGAACTGGTACAGGCCGAAGGCCGGGACGCTGGAGGCGGCGACGCCGAGCACGGCGATCCGACGGCCACCGGCCGGGGCGCCCGGCAGCCCTCGGCTCACCGTCAGCTCACGCATCGATGGGAGGAGGGCAACCAGCCCGACGAGCAGATAGCTGGTGAGCCAGAGTGGCTGGGGCAACCCCTGTGAGTACGAGCCGGGAACCCCCGTATAGATGACGTCAGCCGCGAGGAGCGCCGACACGGAGGCAACCAGTACCGTGACCGCCGCCCGACCGTGCCTGGCAGACAGCATCAGATACGCGGCCGCACTCAGGAGCACCACGTCGCCGATCGGGTACGCCACCATCAGCGCGCGCGCCAGGATCGGGACGGATTCGTCGTAGATGAACCGCTCGAGGACGAGCTGACGGACCATCAGGCCACCGGCCACGGCGATGATCAGGGCATCGACCGCTGCCGCCAGACGGTAGGTCGGCTGGCGCGCGCGGATGAAGAGAAGGAACGCCGCGACGATGAGGGGGTAGCCCGACAGGTACACGAAGTCGGCAATCGATGGGACCCCCGACTCGACGGAGTGCTCCCCCGAGATCGCCCACATGACGTCCGCGATCGGAACCATGGCCTGTCCCGCGGCGAGCAGGAACCAGGGTCGTTGGTCGCTCGGGCGGAACATCCAGACGCCCGCGATGACGGCGATGACCGGAAGGATCGCGATGACGAGTGAGGCCACCGGTGAGCCGATGCCCGGCAGGAGGACGAACGCGAGGGTGGCGACTGCGCCGACCATGAGATAGGCGGCCAGGACGCGGCTCGCGACGGCGCTGCGCAGTGGCGGGGTGCCAGCCGACCCGTCCGCTGCGGGCTGGCCCGATGGAATCGGGTTTGGGGCGGTGGGCAGCACGAGGTCTCCGGGAAGTCCCTCGTGAGTGGCCACAGGGCTTTGCGGCGAGATCAGGATTGGAAGACTGGTCCGCCCCGACGGTGCCCCGGCACCCGGTACGTGTCAATAGGACCCCCTTTCGCGCCGCTCGCCGTCATCGAGCTGGTCCGAGTCGCCGGCGCTCGCGCCGGTCCGACGCTCAGGCCGGGACGGAACCGCTCGGAAGGACCTCGGTCGCCTGCTCTGGGAGCTCGGTGGCGCGCGCGGCGGCGAACCGGCCGATGCCTGCGGCGACGAAGAGGGTTGCGAATGCCGCCCAACCGCCAAGGAGCATCACCGACGATGCCACCGCGATCCCGCCGGTGTAGGCGCCGACGTTGCGGATCACGAAGTGGCTCTGGAAGGCGAGCATCCCCGGGCCGGTTGCCAGACGGAAGAGCCGCTCGCTGGCGGCAAGCTGCCCGGCGGTGTCACCCGCGGCCATCAGGATTGCGACCATCACCAGCACGAGTGGCGCGAGGGGATTGGCAGGGTGCGCGGCCAGGCCCAGGAAGAGGGCGCACCCGCGCAGCAGGAACGAGCGGCGCAGCAGGAGCGAGGCGGAGCCGCCGCGCAGGTGGGTGCTGACGTACAGCGACGCGAGGACGAGCGTCCCGGAGCTGATGGCGCTCAGGGCGATGGCGAAGCCGGCCCCCGTGCCGAGGACCGAGATCGCGTAGACCGAGAGGAATGGCGACAGTCCGGCCGACAGCAGGGCGAGAGTCATGACGTTGCCGTGCCGCCGCAGACGTGCCTGCGACTCGCTGCCCCACGGCGTCTGCCGCGGGACCCGGATCCGGCCCGGCGATCGGAGGCGGCGCAGGACGAGGATCGGAACGATCCCGGTGACCCCGGCCACAAGGAGCGGCCCGGCGTATGCCCACAGCCCGACCGCCTCGACCAGGCCGTCGATGGTGAACGCGAGCGGGAGCAGGATGACGGAGCCGATGCCCAGGGTGATGCCGCCAAGCCGCGGCCCGATGAGGCGACGCTCCTCGTCGGGCAGGATGATCTGGTACCACGACTGCTGGAGGCTGTACGCCGTCGCGCCAAGGGCGCCGAGGAGGCCGCTGATGATGCCGATCAGCGCGATCGCCGCCCACGCCGGCATCAGGCCGAGCGCGGCGAGGGCCACCACGGCCGCCAGCAGGAACCCGCGCGGCTCTCCGATGGTGGCGAAGAGGATGACGATGCCGCGCAGATTGCCATCGGTCTTGTCGAGCATGGCGGGCAGCCAGCGCTGCGACATGGTGCCGACGGCGGGCAGGACCGCCAGCGCCGTCGCCAGTGCCGGATGCGCACCCAGCGCCAGGAGGAGGGGGATGGTGATGGCCGGCCCGGTCAGGGCGCCGATGAAGCCCTGGGCGATGGCGAGCAGCCGGAAGGGCCGATATGGGCGTGCCGCGAAGGCGCGCCAATCGGTGACGGCAGGAAGTCGAGTGATGGGACGTGCGCGCACGAGCCGATGCATACCTTGTCCGGGAGCGCGCGTACTCTCGCCAGACCCGTTCTGGCGAACGTCGGTGCAGGGCGTCCCAGCCGGGCAGCCGACATGAGTCAGCCTAGGGCATCGGACCGCGCCAGTCACATGGGTGATTCGTCATGGCCCGTGTCGGCAACGCGACACGCGAGTTGTCACGAACCATGCTCATCGTGCGCCGCATGAACATTCTTCTCGACTGCACGTGGTGCGGCGACGAGGTCGTCTTCTCGGTCAGCGAGACCGACGACGAGCTCGTGTGCAGCGCCTGCAACAGCCACATGGCCTTCGCACCCGACCCATCTGCCACCTTCGCCCTCCTCTACGAGACCGCCCAGGCGGCCTGATCCGCTGGGCCGGTGCGGCCGCAGCGGCCGAACCGGAGATGTGTCACCCTCGGCGGCATGTCACCGGCTCGCGCCCGCAGGCAGCGCCGACGCATCGGGTCAACGCTCATCCTCGCGGCGCTCCTGGTCGGGATCGGAGCGGTGGCGGCGTATGCCCTGGGCCGCGTCGACCTGATGCCGCCCCTTGGAGGCCGCATTCCTGCCGTTGCGTACGACGCGTACCGGACGGCCGCCGCCGGAGCGCCGAGCGTGACCGCGTCGTGCTCCGTCGATTGGACCATCCTCGGCGGCATCGCCCAGGTCGAGTCCCATCACGGCTTGATCGACGGCGAGCATGCCGTCTCGCCCGACGGTGACGTCGTGCCACCGATTCGCGGGCGCCCGCTCGACGGCTCACGTGGCACGCAGACCATCGTCGACACCGACGGCGGCGAGCTGGATGGCGACGACGAGTGGGATCGGGCGATGGGGCCGCTCCAGTTCATCCCCACCACGTGGCGCGAGCTCGGCCGCGATGGCAACGACGACGGCATCGCGGACCCGGACAACCTGTATGACGCGTCGCTCACCGCGGTCGCCCACCTGTGCCTCCGCGAGCCCGGCGACTATGCCGATCGAGGCCAGCTCCGACGCGCGCTCATCGCCTACAACGCCTCGGGGCGCTACGCCGACGACGTGCTCGACTGGATCGATCGCTACCGGGCCGCCCCGCTCCAGGAGATCCTTGAGGTATCCGAGGACGATGACGCCTGACCCTCAGGTCCCCGGCGTCTGGCTCACGTTGAGGCGCCAGAAGTAGGTGCCGTGCCCGGCATCGTCGGCAAACGTGAGGTCGGCGATGATGGCCCACTCGCCGTCGCGCGCGGGGATGCATACCACGTCTGTGGGATCGTCCCCCTCGCTCCAGCGCACGCGCCCGGTCTCGAGATCACCCGACCGGAACGAGCCGTCCGGGAGGGCGTCGACGGTCCAGGCGGCGATGCGCACGCCATCGGTCATGCGCAGCGAGATGTCGGCCTGACCCTGGGCCTGGAGGACGGTGAAGCGCTGGAGATGCACCGGCCTCCCCGGTTCGTGGACCACCGGCTCCTCGCCGCCCGTCACCCACTCGACGTCGCCCACGACTGGCGGCAGGTCGTCGCCGGCGACGTAGAGCACGGCCACGGGAACGTCGATTGGTGAGGTTCGCGCCGGCAGCTCGCTGCTGCAGGGGAGCGCGGCCGGCTCGGAGGGCGTCGCGTCCGCTCTGGGCCCGCAGCCGGCAAGCGTCAGCGCGGCGACCGTCAGCGCGGCGAACGGACCCCGGCGCACGGGATCCTCAGGACTCCGTGATCTCGATCGTCTCGATTCGCTCACCTGGATTTCGGTCACGCTGTGGATCGCGCTCGCGGAGGGCGTTCACCACGTCCATTCCCTCGGTCACGCGGCCGAAGACGCTGTGGCGGTTGTCGAGGTGCGGCGTCGCCGAGTGGGTGATGAAGAACTGGCTGCCGTTCGTGCCGGGTCCCGCGTTTGCCATCGAGAGGACGCCGGGGCCGTCGTGGCGCAGCGATGGGTGGAACTCGTCGCCGAACTGGTATCCCGGCCCGCCCGTCCCCGTGCCGGTCGGATCGCCGCCCTGCGCCATGAAGCCCTTGATCACGCGGTGGAAGGTCGTCCCGTCGTAGAAGCCGGCCCGCGCGAGATTCACGAAGTTCTCGACCGTCAAGGGCACTCGGTCGGCATAGAGCTCGACGACGATATCGCCGCGCTCGGTCTTGAGGCGTGCCGTGTAGGACTTGGTGGTATCGAGCGCCCCCGAGGGCGCGGCTGGTCGATCGGCCATGTGTACTCCTGCGGTGGTAAGGGACGCTCCGATGCTAGCCGTTCGGAGCTGGCTCGTCCGTCGCCGCAACCTGGTCGACGTAGGCCGCGATGGTCGGCAGCCCCACCAGCCGGTCGTGGAAGAAGCTGTTCACGAGGTTGATCACCGTCGCCCGAGCTGCCTCGAGCCCCGCGGTCAGCTCGGCGGACGGCGCCGCTGCGGCGAGGCGGTCGCGGAGCTTGATGATGGCATCGATGATCTCGGTCTCCTCCGGCCCGTCGAGCGCCGCCGTGACCTCGGTGATCAGCAGGTTCGCATGGGCCTCGGCGTCCCCGAGGGTGGCGGGCTCGGAGGCCGACATCGCGTCGTCCAGGGTTCGAAGCAGCGACCAGACCTGGTAGAGGACTGCGGCCGGCTCGTCGAAGAGCTCGCGAATGTACGCGGCCTCCGGGTAGCGGCCGGTGAGGCGGAACACGTTGTACATCCGCTTCGCGGCCTTGCCGTAGTTAAGGTCCTTGGTCAGGTACTTCGCCACCTCATGCTCGAGCCGCGAGATGTACTCGTCGAGCGCGTCGGCGCTGGCCTGTCGCACGACCTTCGAAAAGATCGGGATCGACTCGGCCTCCAGGTAGACCTCCTGGAAGTAGCCGTCGAGGTGGCCGTCGAGGGGAGTGATCGTGCCGTCGGGCTGTTCCCAGGTGACATCGAGCATGTTGCTGGCGTTCGCCAGCGTCCCGTGCGCCGGGTCCGCCACGATCCAGTCGAGCTTGCACCACCCCGGATCGGCCGCGGCCTCCTCCCACCGGATCTCCGCCGGTGACCCATCCGGTCGCGTGCCGCTCAGGACCCCTTCGCGCACCTGGGCGGGCCGCCACGTCAGGGCGCTTCCCGCCGATCGGGTCTCGCCGTCGATGACGACCTCGAACGGTGCCGAGCCGAACTTCACCTCGATGAGCCGATAGCCGTCGCCGCGCTCGGCCTCGAGCGCCTTTGCTCGCATGACGTCGCCCAGGATCCGGCACGCCTCGTCGCGTGATGGTGCGTGGATGTTCACGCGCTCGAAATAGTCGCAGTCGCCCGGGTGGGTCTGGACCTTCGACTGCGCCGCGGAGCCCGACAGCGCGAGGGCGGTCTCGACGCCCGGCGCATCGTCGAAGCCGACGATCTCGCCGATGCGCCGAAAGCGTGCGAGGTCATCCGGCGAGAAGTCGAGCATGCTGACGCGGTGGCCATACACGCCGGACGCGACGTCGACCACCACGTCGCCGCCTTCGGGGGCCGCCGCCATTGCGGTGAGCCAGCGCATCGCCTCCAGCTCGTCGAGCTCCACCCCGAGGCGCGCCGCCGCGTCGACGATCCTCGCGAGCTGTTCGTCGGCGCCGGAACCTGTGGTCATGCTTCCTCCTGTGAGCTGCGGAGCATCGCCGCGAACAATCGGGCCTGGATCCGCGCGTCCTCGAGAGCGTGATGGGGGAGCGTCCCGGTCTCGCCGTACTGCGCCGCGATCTGCACGAGGCCGGTCTCGCTCCACTGCGCGCCGGTGAGGCCTGCGAAGAACGACTTCGTGTCGAGCGCCGCGTGGCCGAACGGATTGTGGCCAAGATAGCGGTGGAACGCGTCGGCCACGAACATCCAGTCGAAGGCGGCGTTGTGCCCGACGAAGACTGGCGTCCGGCCCGAGAGCTCCGCGGCAAGCCAGCCCTCCAACCGCCGAAGCGCGGCGGCCGGCTCCTCGCCCCGCTCCGTCAGCTCGTCGAGCGACAGCCCGTGGACCTGCATCGCCGCCGGGTCCGCCTCTCGGCTCCGTGGCCGGAGCTCCGCGTAGAACCCGCGCATCGGATCATCGACGAGACACGCGCCGATGGACAGGAGGGAGTGACGGCTCGGGCTCGGGCCGGACGCCTCGATGTCGACCGAGACGAAGGCGGACGGTTGATCGCTCATCGGCCACCGATGCTACCCCCGCCGGCCACGCTCAGTGCTCGACGTCGATCACCAGGCGTGCGGGGCCACCCTCGCCAACGAGCCGCATGACCCGCACGCAGGCTTCGCCCTCGAGCCCGAGGTACCACGTGCTCTGGGCCTCGAAGTCGCCGCCCTCGGTCACGTCGACGAGCATCGGGAAGCCCGGGTCGAAGTCGGCCGGCCCGTCATAGCTGCTGGTGCCCTCCTCGGTCTGCTTCGTGCCGCCTCGCATCGTCAGGCGCAGGAAGCTGGTGCCCTCGACCTCGATGGGCAGCCCTGAGGCATCGCCGGTGAAGGGTGGCGTTGCGCGATCGAGTGTCATCTCCGGCAGGCCGTCGGCGAACTCGAAGACCACCCGGTCGTAGTCGGCATGCGTGCCGACTCGGACGTCCGTGATCTGCGCGCGCGCGATGGTGGCGTCATCGACGACGGGGAGATCGCAGCTGAACGATCCCAGGTCGTCCGATGGAACGGGCTCGGCGGTCGGTTCGGGTGTCGGGCTGCCAGGCTCGGAGGCGGACGCGCCCGGATCGATCGTTGGGATCGAGGCGGACGTCGATGCAGAGGCGGACGGGTCGGCCGGCGATGATCCCAGGCAGCCGGCGAGCAGGGAGGCGACCACGCCAAGAGCGGCGAGGTGACGTGAGTGACGCATCTGGGTGAGCTCCTCGGATCGATGGATGATGACCGGCGCTGAGACGCATCGCGCTCACGCATCGTTACGTCCGCCGCGGGCTAGACTCACCGCATCCCATGAATGACTCTGCACGCACCTTCTCGCCCGGGCTCAAGGGCGTCCTGGCCGGCGAGACCGCCCTCGCCATGATCGACGGAGAGGGCGGCCGGCTCCAGTACCGCGGCTATCCCATCGGCGAGCTCGTCGCCAACGGCACGTACGGCCAGGTTGCCGAGCTGCTGTGGACGGGAGCGTGGAAGGACGATGCGCATCTCGCCTGCGCCGCCGTGCCCGCGCCAGTGCTCGAAGTCCTCCGCAGCCTGCCGCCGACCGCGAACCCGATGGATGCCCTGCGCACGGCCGTCTCGGCATGGGGCGCGGTCGCCGGCACGCTATGGCCCCCGACCGTCGAGCAGGCGCGGGAGCTGACCGCGTTCGCGCCGAGCGCGCTCGCGGCCTTCGCCCGACTGCGTGCGGGGGAGGAGCCTATCGAGCCCGACCCGGACCTCGAGCTGGCCGAGGGATTCCTGTACCAGCTTCGCGGCGTGCGACCCGATCCGGCCGCCGCGCGCGCGCTCGACGCGTATCTCATCGTCGGCGCGGAGCATGGATTCAACGCCTCGACCTTCGCGGCGCGGGTGATCATCTCGACGCACTCCGATGTCGCGAGCGCGGTGGCGGGCGCCATCGGCGCCCTGAAGGGTCCCTGGCACGGCGGCGCGCCGGCGGAGGTCGTCGACCAGCTGCACGAGATGGGCTCCATCGACCAGGCCGAGGCGTGGATCAGAGCGACCCTCGAGCGGGGCGAGCGGCTCATGGGATTCGGCCACCGCGTCTACCGAGCCTACGACCCGCGCGCCGCCGCACTGCGCTCGGTGGCGGAGAGCCAGGCGGGCGTCGCCGACTGGCTGCAGAAGGCGGTGGCGGTCGAGGAGATCGCGCTTCGGGTGCTGGCCGAGTTCAAGCCGGACTACCCGATCAAAACGAACGTCGAGTACTACGCGGCCGCCGTGCTCCAGGGTGTGGGCCTGCCGTCGAAGCTGTTCCCGGCAACCTTCGCGCTGGGACGTCACGCGGGCTGGACCGCGCACTGCCTCGAACAGGCGCAGGTCAACGTCCTGATCCGTCCGGACGTGGTCTACACCGGGCCGGCGGAGCGGCGCCTACCCGCCTAGCCGCTGCTCGAGCAGCTGGCGCTCGGCGGGGTTCTCGGTCAACGACAGGGCCCGACGATCCGCGTCGCGCGCATCCTCCGCGCGGCCGAGGCGCCTGAGCATCTCGGCCCGGGCGGCGTGATAGAGGTGGTAGGCGTCGAGCCGCTCGGCCAAGGGCTCGAGCTCCGCCAGCGCCACGGCCGGACCATCGCGTTCGGCGACTGCCAGTGATCGGTTCAGCGCCACGACCGGCGTCGGCTCCATCCGCAGCAGCAGGTCGTACAGGGCGACCACGGCCGGCCAGGGGGTGTCGCCCCACGACGGCGAGCCGGCATGTGTCGCGAGGATCGCAGCCTGTAGCTGGTACGTCCCGGGCCGGCCCATGCGTTCCGCCCGCGCCAGCAGGCTCACCGCGTCACGGATCGAGCCTGAATCCCACAGGGACCGGTCCTGGTCGGGGAGCAGCACCAGCGAGCCGTCCGCAGCGAAGCGGGCATCGGCGCGTGCCAGGTGCAGGCGCATAAGGGCGAGCAGCCCGAGCACCTCGGGCTCATCCGGCATGAGGCGCGAGACGAGTGTGGTGAGCCACTCGGCGTCGCGTGCCAGGTCGCGACGCTCGGGGGCATCGCCCGACGAAGCGAGGTAGCCCTCGTTGAACACGAGGTAGAGGACCTGGAGCACCTCACCAAGGCGCGCCGGCAGCTCGGCCGCCTCCGGTACCCGGTAGGGGATCGCCGCGTCGCGGATCTTGCGCTTGGCGCGCACCAGCCGCTGCGCGATGGTCGCCTCCGGAACCAAAAAGGCGCGGGCCACGGCGGCGGTCTCGAGCCCGCCGATGGTGCGCAACGTCAGTGCGACCTGGGCCTCCCGGTTGAGCGCCGGGTGGCAGCACGTGAAGAGGAGGCGCAGCCGGTCGTCGGCGCCCATCGGCCCTCCGGTGGCAATCGGTCGGTCCATCTCGCTTGCCTGCGCCGTGAGCTCGCGCATGCGGTCGCGATAGCGCGCGTGGCGCCGCAGGCGGTCGACGGCCTTGCGTCGAGCGGCGGTCATGAGCCATGCGCCCGGATTCCGCGGGATCCCCTCGGCCGGCCAGTGCTCGAGTGCCGTGACGGCCGCATCCTGCACGAGCTCCTCCGCCAGGTCCCAGTCGCGCAGGATGCGCACCAGGGCCGCCGTCAGCCGTCCACGCTCCTCGCGCAGGACCGCGTCGAGCTGGGCGTCGACGTCAGCTCGTTGCGTCACGCTCGACGATGGGGCGGATCTCGAGGGAGGTCGCGGTTCCCGGCCACGACGAGGCCACGGCGAGCGCGGCGTCGAGATCGGGCACGTCAAGGATCCCGTAGCCGCCGACCATCTCCTTGCCCTCCACGAACGGGCCGTCGGTGACGGTCGTCCCGCCGTCGGGCCCGATGCGCACCGTCGTGGCGGTGGAAGACGGCTGGAGCTCATGGCCCTCGATGATCCGGCCCGCGGCGGCGTGGTCGTTCCACCATGCCCCGATCCGGGCATAGGTCGCCTGCTCCTCGTCGGTCGAGCGTGCCATGCCGTCCTCGCGATCCGCGATCAGCATCATGTACTTCATCGGTGACTCCTTCGAAGGCGGTGCATCTGCACCGATGACGACGAATAGGGTGCCGCCAGATCGACGCCGGTACCGATTCTGCACGTTCCGCGGCCATGGATGACAAACGATCCACCATCGACAGGCTCGGTGGCCTGGAAGGGGCCGATGCGGCTGCCCTCGGAATCGACCCGGTGCCCGAGTCCGCGCCGCCGGGAGCGGCGGTCGATGACGACGAGCAGCTCGTCCCCGGCGCACCACCGGACGACGCCCGCGACGAGGCAAAGCCGTGGTTCACATCGCTCGCGGCGCGGAGCGATCAGGCCGGCGTGGCCAACGATCCGCCCGACGCGCAGGAGCCGCAATTTCCTCACGAGGACGATCGCCGCTCGTAACGGCACAATGCGGCCGTGAGCTCCGCGCATCCGTCGCGGCCGTCGACCGCGCTGGTCGCGGTCGCGCTCCTGACCGTGTACGTGGTGTGGGGTTCCACGTACCTCGCCATCGCGATCATGATCGAGAGCCTGCCGCCGCTGCTGGCGGCCGGCGTCCGGTTCGCGACCGCCGGACTGCTCATGCTCGGGGCGCTGGTCGCCTACGCGCGGGTGCGTCGCAGCGCGGAGCCGATCGAGCGACCCACCCGCGCGCATTGGCGCTCCGCGTTCATCGTCGGGACGCTGCTCCTCCTCGGTGGCAACGGCGGCGTCGTGCTGGCGGAGCTGTATATCCCGTCGGGGATCGCTGCGGTGCTGGTGGCGACGACGCCCATCTTCATGGCCCTGTTCGAGGCCATCCTCACCCGGCGCATCCCCAGCCGGTTGGTGATCGGCGGCCTGATGGCCGGGATCGTCGGTGTTGCCATCCTGCTTGCTCCGCTCGAGGACCTCGACGCCATCAACCCGCTCGGGGTGGGCCTTGTGTTGCTGGCCGAGATCTCGTGGGCGGCCGGTTCCGTCTACGCCAAGCGCGCACCACTGCCGCGCTCTGCCCTGCTCGGCACCGGACTGGAGATGCTTGCCGGCGGGCTGATGATGGTCCTCGCCGGCAGCCTGCTCGGCGAGATCGGCCGCACGAATGTCGAAGCGTTCTCGCTTCGTTCGCTCCTCGCGCTGGCCTACCTGATCGTGTTCGGGTCGTTGGTCGCGTTCTCGGCCTTCACCTGGCTGCTCGCCAACGTGCCGATCTCGACGGTGGGGACCTACGCGTACGTGAATCCGATCGTGGCCGTGGCGCTTGGCGCGGTCATCTTGAGCGAGCCGATCACGCCGCGCACGCTCATCGCCAGCGCGATCATCATCGGCTCCGTGGTGGCCATGGTCTCTGGCCGGCCCAGGGACGCCGACGAGCCCGGGCCGTCACCGGGAATGGTGCCGGCCGAGGACGATCGTCGCTCATAACGGCACAATGGCCGCGTGAGTTCCGCGCATCGCACGCGGCCGTCGACCGCGGCGGTCGCGGTCGCCCTCCTCCTCGTCTACGTGGTCTGGGGTTCGACCTACCTCGGCATCGCGATCATGATCGAGACGCTTCCGCCGCTGCTGGCCGCGGGCGTTCGGTATGCGGCTGCCGGGCTGCTCATGCTGGGGGCGCTGGTCGCGCACGCACGCCTGCGCCGCGGCGCCGAGCCGCTCGAGCGGCCGACCCGGGCGCACTGGCGGTCGGCGCTCATCGTCGGCACCCTGCTCCTCCTCGGCGGCAATGGCGGTGTCGTGCTCGCAGAGCTGTACATCCCGTCCGGCATCGCCGCAGTGCTGGTCGCGACGGTGCCGATCTGGTTGGCCCTGTTCGATGCGATCCTGACCCGGCGCCGGCCGAGCCGGCTGGTGGTCGGCGGCCTCTTGGCCGGCATCGTCGGCGTGGCGATCCTGCTCGCGCCGCTCGAGGAGCTCGACCGCATCAACCCGATCGGGATCGGCCTGGTCGTCCTCGCCACCATCTCGTGGGCCGCAGGGTCACTCTATGCGCGGCGAGCACCGCTGCCACGCTCCGCCCTGCTCGGCACCGGGCTCGAGATGCTCGCCGGCGGCGTAGTGCTGATCCTGGCCGGCAGCCTGCTGGGTGAGGTTGGCCGCGCGAACTTCGAAACGTTCTCGGTGCGCTCGTTGCTGGCGCTGGTCTACCTGATCACTCTTCGGCTCGCTGGTTGGGTTCACCGCCTACACATGGCTCCTTGCGAACGTCTCGGTCTCGACTGTAGGGACGTACGCCTACGTCAACCCGATCGTCGCGGTGGCCCTGGGCGCCGTCATCCTCAGCGAGCCGATCACGCCTTCGCACCGTCGTCGCCAGCGTGATCATCCTGGGGGCCGTGGTCGCGATGGTCTCCGGCCGGCCGCGCGATGCCGAGGAGCCGGGGCCGGCGCCGGGGGTCGCCACGCTCGAACCGGCGGACGGTGGCACCGATTCTGCCGCCCCGTCCCGGCCATGAATGATCCGGTGCGGGGGCCGAAAGTCGACTGTCAGCCCCGCGACGGTGGCTGGCATTGCGCCGTCGTCGTCGATGGCAACGAGCACAGCGTCCAGGTCGACCGGGCCACGCTCGACGACCTGGCCCCGGGGAGGTCTCCCGAGGACCTCGTGCGCGCCTCGTTCACCTTCCTGCTGGAGCGGGAGCCGCCCGGCAGCATCATGAGATCGTTCGAGCTGCCGATCATCGCCCGCTTCTTCGCCGACTATCCCGACGAGATACGCCGACGGCTTGGCTAGCGGCGCGTCAGCCGGGCGGCTTCGGCCGGGTCGAGGTCGAGCCAGCCACCGCCAGCCGCGAAAAGCCGGACGGAAACACGACGAGGTTCCAGCGGCCCACGTGCGCCGCCGACGGGACGATCATCCCCTCGGCGCCGAGAGCCTGCGCCTGTAGTGCGAGTGACTGCTGCGTCGTGCCCCGCGGGCCGGTGAGCTCCGCGACCTCCACGCCCAGCTCGGCGCGGACGGCCGGCACGCGGAGGTCGACCACGGCAAGGCGGTCGACGTCGATCCGCCACAGGCGCCGGCGCTCCGTCCGGGGATCGATCGCTCCACGAGTGGCGGCGCTCCACTCGGCCCACACCGTCTCCGGATCGAGCGAGGCGTAGAGCGGCCACGGGTCGCCCGCCCGGTGGTACCGGGCGTCAGTCGGCGCCGGCCCGGCCGGCGGAAGGGCGGGCGTGCCGATGCCGGTCTGGCGATGGACGCGGCCGCTGAACCGGCTGAGCGGACTCAGACGTAGTCCCCGACGACGTACGACTCGGCGGCGGCGCGGACGGAATCGAAGTCCCCGGCGGCGAGGCGGTCGACCGGCCGCTGCCAGCCGATCGCCGGATTGGGCGCCTCGAGCCAGGTGCGCTTGGCGGCATCCGTCATGCCACGCCCGAGCAGGTCGAGGACTGCCTGGAGCTCACCGATGCGATCACGGAACCGGGCCTGGGGAGACTGCCCGCCGCGCCATCGCTCGGCGGTTCGAACGTTGGCCCCGGTGGCACGGGCAATGAAGCGCGCCGGGAAGAGGCGGATCAGGCGCGGCGGGGGAGCGACGCGGACAGTCATGAATTCAAGAATACTGCCGGTTGAAATGCCGGTCAATCTGCCGGTCCCGGCCGGCGTGCTCTCCGGGGTCGCAGGTCAGCGAATGGTGTCGATGGTCGAGTAGAGCCAGAGGCGTTCGAGCACGTAGTGCCCGTCAGCCTTCGGGGTCGAGAAGCGCGGGGCGCGCCTGGAGCATCTGAATGGTCGGGTGCAGTCGGACGTTCACCAGCTGCGTCCCGCGGAAGCTCATGTCGATGATCACGCCCTCCATCGTCTCCTGCCACCATCCCTGCCCGAACATGTAATTGCCCGGGCTGACGAGCACGAGCCTGGGATCACGTGCGTCCCCGTTGAGCAGGAGCGGGCCGGCGACATGCGTGCCCGAGCCGATGACGTGGTCACAGCCGCCCGCGTCGAACCATCCGACCTGCGTGACCTGCGTGGCCCACAGGTCGTCGTGGTACTCCGCACCACCCCACCATTGCGGGGTGCAGATGACGAGATCGGCGCCGCCGTCCCGCGCCCGCTGCACGCCCGTCTGGATGTTTTCCTCCGTGATCCATGGAACGCCGGGCGTCGTGGCATCTGCCGCGACGACGCCCGGGACGTCGTTGAAGGCGACGAACGCGACCGTCAGCCCGGCGACGTCGATATAGACCGGCTCGAGGGCCTCGTCGAGATTCATGCCGAGGCCCGGTTCCGGCAATGCCGTACTCATCGAGCAGCCGAAGTGTCGAGCTGATTCCGTCGACGCCCTTGTCGCTCAGGTGGTTGGCGGCGAGATAGATCACGTCGAGCCCCAGGGTGTCGCGCCAGAACGGGAGGACCGCCTCGGGGACGCTGAAGATGGCATCGGCGCCGGCCTGGGGTGCCCAAACCTCGTCTTCGATGACCGGACATTCGTGATCGGCGATCGCGATGTCGGCTCGCTGCTGGAGGCGTGCCGTGGCTCCGTCGTTGCCCGTGTCGATCGGTTCGACCGGGTAGTACGGTCCGTCGTCCGGCGGGTCGACGACCGCCGGGGCCGCGTATGCCGCAGTTCCACCGCCGAACGCCCAGTCCCAACCCTTGCCCAGCGTCACGGCCTCGTAGGCGGCCCCGCGGTCGGCGCACAGGCTTCCGATGTTCGTCAGAGTCCAGATCTCCGAGGCGTCGTACGCCAACCACTCCGCCTGGAGAGCCGGATCGTCGGAGCGTGCGGAACCGAGGATGGGGTAGTCCGCGGCGCGCGCTTCCGGATCGCCGAACAGGTTCGGCCCGAACAGGCCGAACGGCCCGTCGCCCGCTATGGAAAGGACCTTGGTCGCCGGCTCGACGAGGCCCGGTGGAAGAAGCGCGACGCGCGTCTGCTCCGTCTCCAGCCGCGCCGCGATCTCAGCGGCCGGCACGCAGGCCTCGCTCGTTCCGAGCGCCGGTTCGACGACGTCGACGCCGCACGGCATCAGCAGCTCGCCTCCGTCCGCGAGCGATACCAGCTCGTCGACGGTGATGACCGGCTTGAGGTTCGTGATGCCGGTGACGATCGCCAGCGGAACCTCGACCTCGGGACGACCGGCGTGGGCGTGGGCGACAGCGGACTCGTGGCACTCGGGTCAGTGGAGTCCGGAGGCCGAAGGCGGGGCGGATGCGATGGCGTCGCTGGGTGATCAGTGCACGCCGCAGGAGAGCGACCGCTCACGAGGACCGCGCGTGCGAGGTGATGCGCATCGGGCGCGATGGTAGCCGGTCGGACCGGATCGCGGATCACGGCCGGGCGTAACCGGTGGCGTACGACCATCCAGCGGAGGCTGCCCACGCCACATCGCGCATTGGAGGACACCTCATGACAAGGACGCCCCGCAGGTGGCCATGCACATCGCTGAAGCCCTCGCGCTTCGTCCTGGCGCGCATCCGGCGCGGTCGGCATCGCCAGGTGCGGAACTCCGTCGGCGCCACTGAGTGGTGGCGAGGAGGTAACGGCCATGCGTCGAGCAGCGCCGCGAGGTGCCAGCTCCCAGATGACGCAGCCGACGGTGCACAGCCGCGATGTACCGATCACCGCCTCGACATCAACAACGTCGCTATGGCCCACATCCACGCGCCGCCCCGGCGCCTGGCGGGATCACCGGGGTCGCGGTGTGGCTGTCCCCCTCGACGGCGGTCGGTACGCCAGGTCCGATCGGGCAGCGGCCGGCACGACTGGTGCTCGCGACCGGCGACGATCACGGCCGCGACTCGTGAACGGCGCCCTCGCCGGCCAGCCCATGCTGGCTCGTCATCGCGATAGCCGGGCAGGACTACGTCAACGTGCACACGCAATGACGGAGCCGGGAGCGATCGAACACCGGCTCGGAGACTTCAGAGCCGGGACGATCGCGGCCAGCTGCCCGATCGGGCACGCAGCGCGAGCTGCGGCCCGTTCCCATCCCCGCGCTCGACGATCGGGGCGAGGTGCTGGCCAGGGACGGTGGCGGGTGGCCCTCGGGTGCTCCCTCGCGCAAACGAGGGTCTATGATCGTCGCCCCATGACACCTGACCAGCCTGCAGCCTCTGCCATCGGGTTCGGAGCCGGGACCTCCGACGATCACAAGGATGGCATCCGCTGGGTCGACTACTCGAACATCAGCTGGAACCCGGTGTTCTGCAAGCGATGCGACATCTGCGTCGAGATCTGTCCCAAGGACACGCTGGTGCTGCGCAACGACGCGATCATCGAGGAGGAGAACTGCATCCTCTGCGGGCTGTGCGAGCGCTACTGCCCCGATCTGGCGATCGAGATGATCCCCGCCTCGGTCGCCGCCCATGCGGCCAAGGAGCGACCGTGAGCGTGGCAGCGGGCGCCGCGCCGAACGGGTGATTTCCCGGTTCATCGGCTATCCGACCGGGTGGATCCTCGCCGCGGTCGACGATCCGACGGATGCCGGTGCCATCGAAGCCGATCTCGCAGCCGCCGGGATCGGTCCCGACGATCGCATGGTCCTCCTGGGGCCGGAAGCGGCCCGGCGACTGGATGGCCTCGGGACATCGAGCGGCTTCCTCGCGCGCATGCGCCGAATCGGCCAGTACCTCGCCATGGACCAGATGCCCGACTTCCTGATGTACGAGGTCGCACTGCGCGAAGGGCGGGCCGTCCTCGGCGTGCGGCCGCCCGACGATCGGCGGGCGGAGGTGGTCGCCATCCTGCGCGGTCATGGTGCCCACTTCATCAACCGGTTCGGGTCCTGGGCGACCGAGGAGGTCATGCCGTGGCGGGGGCCGATGCCGGAGATCCCGCAGCTCATGCGCCGCTGAGGCGGTCGCTATGATCGGCGTCCCATGACACGCAAGCTGACCCAGGGCAACGAGGCCGTCTTCCGCGGCGCGCTGGCAGCCGGCGCGAGCTACTACGCCGGCTACCCGATCAGCCCGTCGACCGAGATCCTCAACGTCGCGTCCGGATGGGCAGCCGAGCACCCGGAGTTCCGCTTCCTGCAGGCGGAGGACGAGATCGCGTCGGCGAACGCGATCATCGGCGCCTCGCTGGCCGGCGCGAAGTCCTTCACCGCCACCTCCGGCCCCGGCTTCAGCCTGATGCAGGAGGCCGTCGGCTACGCGCAGAAGGTCGGCGTTCCGTGCGTCTTCGTGAACGTCATGCGGGTCGGCCCGGCGACCGGGATGCCGACGATGCCCGGACAGGGCGACATCATGCAGGTCAAGTGGGGCAGCACCGGCGACTACACGCCGATCGCCTTCTACCCGAACGGGGTGGAGGAGGCGTTCCGCGTCACGATCGACGCGTTCAACGCCGCCGAGGAGTCGCGATCGCCGGTCGTCATCCTCTCCGACACGTTCGTTGCGCACCTCAACGAGGTCGTCGACCTGGACGAGTCCGCCGCAGCCGCGAACGTTGCGGAGCGGGAGCTCGCTCCACTCGGCGAGTTCACCGATCAGCCTCGCTTCTTCGCCGGCGTGCTGATGTACGAGCACGGGCCGAACGCCGGCGAGCCGGCCACCGCCGATGCCGACGAGTACCTGCGCCAGTTCTACGAGGCGAAGCATCGGCACGTCGAGGTGGCCGCGCGCTACGCACAGTTCGAGCACGGCTGGAACGTCGATGCCGACGTGCTGCTGGTCTGCTACGGGATCGTGTCGCGGGTTGCCGCGCCCCTGCGCGACGAGTTCGCCCTCTTCCGGCCGATCCGCATCTTCCCGATGCTCTCCGATGAGCTGGCGGCCATCGCCGGCCGCTATCGCGAGGTCGTCGTGGTCGAGGCGAACGACGGCCAGTACGCGGATCTCGTGGAGCTGGCCATTCACCGCGAGGTGAAGCGCGTGCCGCTCCTCGGCGGGCGGATCTCGCTCGAGGCCGTGCGAGAGGGAATCGACCGCGTGCTCGCAGGCGGCCCGTCCGAGCCGCCGATCCCGCCCGAGCCCTCCGAGCAACAGCCGCGCGCGCCGCTGGGGGTGGGCTGATGCCTGAGGCGCCGATGGCCGAGATGACCTACAAGGATCGCCTCAAGCTCGACCTGTTCCCGACGATCTGGTGCCCCGGATGCGGCATCGGCACGATCATGATGATGCTGGCCATGACGCTCGACGAGATGAAGCTCGACGAGCGCAACACGATCATCGTGACCGGTATCGGCTGCACCGGTCGGATGGGCGGCTACCTCAAGCACGAGGCGGTCTACACGCTCCACGGCCGCACGTTGCCCGTTGCCGAGGCGATCAAGACGGTGCGCCCGGAGATGAACGTCATCGTGGTGGCCGGGGACGGCGACACCGCGTCCATCGGCGGCAACCACCTCATCCATTCGATCCGCCGCAACGCGCCGGTCACCGTGCTGTGCAACAACAACGAGATCTACGGCCTGACCGGGGGCCAGACGGGGCCGACCACGCCGACCGGCACCAAGACCCTGAGCTCACCCGGCGGCAACCCGAACACGCCGATCAACCTGCAGGGCCTCGTCCGCTCGTCGCCCCACGCGCTCTACGCGAAGTCGACCGTCTACCACCAGCTCCACCTGCGCAACGTGATCAAGGAAGCCATCGAGTGGCCCGGCTTCAGCTTCGTCGACATCACCAGCCAGTGCATCGAGAACAACGGCCGGCGCATCGGATTCGCCAGCGCGAACGAGATGCTGACCTTCTACCGCAAGACCTACAAGCGCGCCCCGAAGGATGCCACCCAGCTCAACGCGTTCGAGATCGGGATCGTCTACCCCGCCGACCATGCGGATCGTAACGGGCACGCCGAGGCCGATGCCCCGCGTGCGGATGCCCTGCCCGACCAGCCGTCAGGACCGATGGCGTCCGCGACCGAGTCGCCCGGCGAGCGCGGGCCGACCGCGCCGGCCGCCAGGCCGCGGAGCGGCCGACGGTCGACGGAGACGAGAAGGCGCGACGCAGCGCCGAGTCCCAGCAGCGCGCGGCGCTCATGGCACAGCTGTCGCCGGACGTGAAGATGCGCGTCGCCACGCGCGAGATCACCCTGCCGCAGGCCCTGGCCGAGGCGGGGCTCGAGATTCCCGAGTGGCTGCGCTCGGGGTCCAGCGCACCTCCGGACGCGACCGGTCGCGCCCGGCGATGTCGAGTCCTCGGCAACCGGCGCCGATCCGCAGTCGGCGGTGAAGCCTGAGCTGGATGCCCAGAAGGCCGAGGCGGCCGCCGAGGGCCGCGACCTCGTCGGCGGCGCGCCCGGGCACGGACACGCAGCCCGTGGCGCCGCGGACCGCGCAGGATGCGCGACCTGCATCGGTCGGCGCGCCGACGGATCCCAAGGAGGCCAAGCGCGCGGAGGCGCAGCGCAAGCTCGCGCTCATGCAACAGCTCCCCGTCCGAGCTCAAGCTGCGCGTGGCGCAGCGCGAGCTCAGCCTCGAGGACGCCATGCGCGAGGCGGGGATCGAACCCGAGTGACCACGAAGATCGCGCTCGACGGAGTCGGCGGCCAGGGCGTCCGGCTCATCGCCGGCGTGATGGGCGCGCTCCTCGCCCGAATGGGCAAGGAGGTCACGGTCCTGTTCGACTACGACTCCTCGGTGCGCGGCAGCATGAGCGACGCGTTCCTCATCTTCGACGACGAGCCGATCGCCAACCCGGTCGTCGAGGAGGCCGACATCATGCTCAAGCTTGCCGATAAGGGGCACCTGCGCATCAGCGGCCGAAAGGTGGTCGCTGACCTCGGGCTCGACGTGCCGGGAGCCGAGCAGATCCCCTTCGCCTCGCTCGGAAGCCAGCTGTTCGGCAAGGAGCTGTTCGGCAACATGATCGCCCTGGGCAGGCTCCTGCGCCTGGCCGAGATCGAGTTCAACGAGGCTGCGATCCGCGATTCGCTACCCACTCGCTACGAGGATGACAACGTGGAGGCCATTCGCTTCGGCTACGACCTGACCGATGAGGAGATCGTGCGCCTGGCCTCCGCCGCGCCGCCGTCACGATTCCAGATGAATACCGCGGCAACCGCGGAGACCCACGAGCGCACCATCAGCGCCGGTCACGGCGTCGCGCCCGGGACCGCGGCGAGCGACTGATGGTGGCCGACCGCGACCCCGTCGCGACCAACCCCGATCTCTACCGAGTCGTGATGGAGAACGACCGTGTTCGCGTGCTCGAGTACTACGACCGACCGGGCGACCGAACCACGCAACACGGGCATCCCGACAGCGTGATGATCACGCTGAGCTCATTCCGGCGACGGCTGATCCAGGGCGATCGCTCGGTCGACGTGGAGCTGACCGAGGGAACGGTCCGATGGCTCGACGCCCAGGAGCATGCGGGCGAGAACATCGGTGAGACCGAGACGCGGGCGATCTTCGTGGAGCTCAAGGAACCGGGCGCGAGGTCCGCGGTTCGCGCCGACGGTCCGCTGGGCCCGTCAGACGGCTGATGGAGCGATCGGCCGGCCTCGACGTATCGGTCATCCGGAGAGCGCCGAAGGTGCTGCTGCATGACCACCTCGACGGCGGGCTGCGCCCAGGAACCGTGATCGAGCTGGCGGGCGAGATCGGCTACCGAGAGCTGCCGACGACGGATCCGGACGAGCTGGCGAAGTGGTTCACGTCTGGCGCCGACCGCAAGTCACTCGAGCTCTACCTCGAGGGCTTCAGCCATAGCGTGGCCGTGATGCAGACGCGCGACGCCATCGAGCGCGTGGCGGCGGAGTGCGCCGAGGACCTCGCCGCCGACGGCGTCGTGTACGCGGAGGTCCGGATGGCTCCGGAGCTGTTGACCGAGGCCGGCCTGACGCTCGACGAGGCGGTCACCGCCATGCTCGAGGGATTCCGGCGCGGATCGGAAGGCCGGCCGATCACGATCGGGCTCATCGTCACGGCCATGCGCCAGGCCGCGAGGTCGGTCGAGATCGCCGAGCTCGCGATCCGGCATCGCGACGAGGGCGTGGTGGGCTTCGACATCGCCGGTCCCGAAGCCGGATACCCGCCGACGCGGCATCTGGACGCGTTCAACCTGATAGCCCACGAGAACTTCCACTTCACGATCCACGCCGGCGAGGGCTTCGGCCTGCCGAGCATCTGGGAGGCGCTCCAGTGGTGCGGCGCCGAGCGCCTCGGCCACGGCGTGCGCATCGTCGACGACATCACCGTCCGCCCCGACGGCCGCGTGGCGCTCGGCCGCCTAGCCTCGTACGTGAGGGACCGACGCGTGCCCCTCGAGATGTGTCCGACGTCCAACGTGCACACCGGCGCCGCGCCATCCATCGAGGAGCATCCGATCGACCTGCTGCGTCGGCTCCGCTTCCGCGTCACCGTCAACACCGACAACCGGCTCATGAGCGGGATCACCCTGAGCAGCGAGTTCGCGACCCTCGCATCGCACCTTCGGGATCGGGCTCGACGACATGGAGTGGCTGACGCTGAACGCCATGAAGTCCGCGTTCTGGCCCTTCGATGGCCGGCTGCGGATCATCAACGAGCAGATCAAGCCCGGCTTCGCCACGCTCCGCGCCGCGCAGGCCGCAGCAGAGCTCTCGACGGTGTGACGGTCGGGGTGGCCGCGACTCCGCGGCGTCGTCACTACGCGTGGGTCATGGTGGCGGTGACGTTCGCCGTGCTGCTCGTCGGAGCCGGCATCCGGGCGGCGCCCGGTGCGCTGGTCCTGCCCTTCGAAGAGGAGTTCGGCTGGGACCGCGGCAGCATTTCGCTGGCTGCGGCGGTCAGCCTCGTGACCTTCGGCCTCGGAGCACCGATCGGCGGATCGCTCATCGGCCGGTTCGGCGTCCGGCGCGTGATGCTGGCCGGCCTCGGCCTCGTCGTGCTCGGGGTGGCGCCGATGCTCTTCATGCGCGAGCTCTGGCATCTGCACCTTCTGTGGGGCGTCGTGGCCGGGATCGGGACGGGTGCCGTGGCGCAGGTGCTCGGCGCGGCCATCGCCACAACCTGGTTCCGCCGGTCCCGGGGCGTGGTCCTCGGCCTCTTCGGCGCAGCATCATCGGCCGGGCAGCTGGTCTTCGTGCCGGCCATCGTGGGTCTCACGCTGGCCGTCGGCTGGCGCGCCGCGATCGTGCTCATGGCGGCCGCGGCGACGATCCTGATCGTTCCGGTCTTCCTCCTCATCCGGGACCGACCCGAGGACGTCGGGCAGCGACCGTACGGCGACGATTCGGCAGACGCGGCTGCCAACGCCGCCGCGGCGGCCGAGAGCGCAAGGGGCACCCCGTTGCGCGTCGCGCTGCGGAGCCGCGACTTCCAGCTCCTGGCGGCGAGCTTTTTCGTCTGCGGCTACACGAGCACGGGGCTGATCGGCGTTCACTTCATCCCGCACGCGGTCGAGCACGGCTTCGGCGAGGTCACCGCGGCCGGTGCGCTCGGGGTTATCGGGATGATGAACATCGTGGGCACGGTCTCCTCGGGCTGGCTGACCGACCGCTACGACAACCGTCTGCTCCTGGCCGCCTACTACGGCTTCCGGGCCCTGTCTCTGCTCGTCCTGCCCTGGATCGCCGACGTCCCGGCGCTGCTCGTGTTCGCCGTCGTCTTCGGTCTCGACTACATCGCCACGGTCCCACCAACCGCGAATCTCACCGCGCGCATCTATGGACGCGCGTCCGTCGGGACGCTGTTCGGCTGGATCTTCTTCTCGCACATGGTTGGCGCCGCTCTGGCGGCCTGGCTCGGCGGCGTCGCCCGCGATGCGCTCGGCGACTACACCCTCGCCTTCCTATCGGCGGGCGCGCTCGGCCTCGTGGCGGTCGGGTTCTCGCTCGGAATCGGCCGGCGCTCGTCGACGCCGATCGCTCCGGAGCCAACCGCCGCCTGACGCGGGCGGCCGCTCGTCGTCAGACCGGCCGTGGGTCGAGAAACGCTCCCACGGCGGCTTCGAGCCCTTCAATCTCGGGCGTCGTGAGGCGACGGAGCGGGGCGCGGACGTCGCCGCCGACTGGTATGCCGCGCATGCGCAGGATCTCCTTGGCCGCCGCGATGAACTGGCCGCTCGCCTCCATGGCGGAGCGGACCGCGCTCAGCCGCCCGGCCGCCCCGTCAGTCGGGTCGTCCAGGGCGGCGCGCACGACGTCGGGGAAGGCCGCCGCCATGCCCGAAACGGCCCCGATGGCGCCACGCGCCAGGCCCGCCGGGATGAGAGGCTCGCTGCCGATGAGGACCGGCAGCCCCAGGTCGAGGTATGGCTCGACGCGTTCGAAGGGCGACTCGCTGACCTTGATGCCGGCCAGGTTGTCGACCGATGCGCCGATGCGCCGAATGACCTCGGCCGGCAGCGGATAGCCCGATCGGGCTGCGAACGCGTAGCAGTAGAACGGCAGTGGCGCACACGCTCGTGCCGCGGCGACGAAATGCGCGGTGAGAGCGTCGTCATCGAGCGCGAAGTACGGGGGCGCGATCACGGCCACAGCGTCCGCGCCTATGTGTGCGGCGTGAGCCGCCAGAGAACAGGTATCGGCCGTCGTCTGGGCCCCGGCGTGCACGATCAGCGTGCCGTGGAGAACGGCCCGGAACGCCGCGGCCACGGCGTGCCGCTCGTCCAGGCTCAGCAGGATGCCCTCGCCCGTCGTGCCGCATGCGAAGACACCGTCCGCGCCGCTCGTCTCCAGGTACGCCGCGTACGGAGCGATGGCGCCCTCGTCCAGGCCACGTCCGTCGTCGGTCATGGGCGTGACGGCGGCGACGATGAGCGCCCGGTGGTCGAGCTGATCGATGGTCATGATCCCGGAATCCTAGCGGCCAACCCCGAGGCGCATCGGTGTAGACTCGGTCCCGAACATTCCGAGAAGGCCCCGCGCGATAGCGCCGTGATCGAGGGAGGCCATGACCTACGTCATCACCGAGCCGTGCATCGGCGTCAAGGACGCGAGCTGCGTCGACGTCTGCCCGGTCGACTGCATTCACGCCACCGACGACGATGCGATGTTCTTCATCGATCCAGATGAGTGCATCGACTGCGGCGCGTGTGAGCCGGAGTGTCCTGTCACGGCCATCTTCGCCGAGGACGCGGTTCCCGACGACCAGGTGAAGTACATCCAGATCAACGCCGACTACTTCAAGCACTAGCCGATGCCTCGCCTGGTCGTGCTGTACAAGCCTCCCGAGGACACCGAGGCCTTCGACGCGCACTACCGCGACGTTCACACCCCGATCGTGTCGCGCTATCCCAACCTGCGCGACGTCCGCCTCTCGAAGCTCGCCGGGATCGGCGGTCGCCCGTCGCCGTACTACCTGATGGCGGAGATGTCGTTCGACTCGTTCGGCGAGCTCGACGAGGCCCTCGGCTCGGAGCCCGGCGCCGAGAGCGCGCGCGACCTTCGCAACTTCGCTACCGGCGGCGTCAGCATGTTCATCGCTCCCGACGAGGCCGATGCCTGAGCCCGGCTCGCCGGCCGCGGCCGACCCGACCGCCATCGGCTTCGAGCACATACGCTACGAGCGCGACACCGATGCCGGCGTGGCAACGGTCACGATCGACCGCCCCGACGTGCTCAACGCGCTCGACTTCCCGACGCTGAAGGAGCTGTCGCGGGCATTCGAGGAGGCCTCGTGGGACGACTCGGTGGCCGCCGTCGTCGTCACCGGCGCCGGCGATCGGGCGTTCTGCACCGGTGCCGACCTGGACGAGCAGGCCCTGATGGGAGCCACGAGCGGCCAGTACTGGCGATGGATGGGCGCCTTCATCGAGATGCACGACAGGTTGCGCCATATCGGGAAGCCGACCATCGCGCGCATCAACGGCATCTGCGTCGGCGGTGGCAACGAGCTCCAGATGGCATGCGACCTGTCGGTGATGGTGGACGACGCGTACATCCGGCACGTCGGGCCGGAGCACGGGTCGGTCCCGGCCGGCGGCGCGACGCAGTGGCTGCCGATCATCGTCGGCGATCGCCGGGCACGCGAGATCATCATGCTGTGCGAGCCGGTGTCGCCGGCACAGGCGCTCGACTGGGGCCTCGTCTCACGCGTCGCGTCCCGCGATGAGCTCGATGCCGTCGTCCGCGACCTTGTGGAAAAGCTCGGTCGCAAGCTGCCCGAGGCGATGCGCTATACCAAGACCCAGCTCAACTGGTGGCGCGACCTCGTCTGGTCGCAGACCGTCGAGCACGCCCGGGACTGGCTGGCGGTCCACTCCACCGCCGACGAGACGCGCGAGGCGGTGGCCGCCTTCCACGAGAAGCGCCGGCCGCGCTTCGCCGAGCTCCGCCGCCTGGAGAGCGGGGAGGGACGGACGTGCCCCGCCTGCGGAGCGGTCGGGCTGCCGGCCGGCCACCGGTTCTGTGGAGCCTGCGGCGTCGAGCTTCCGAACGCGTGGGGCGCTCGATGATGCCCGCCCGGTGTGGGCGGGACCAAGCGTTCATCAGCGGATATATCACGAACGATATACCTGCTGACGGCCTCTGGCTGACATGAACGGCGACGACGCACTCGTCCTCGTCGAGCGCAAGCCCGATCAGCGCACGGCCCTCGTTCGGCTGAACCGGCCGAAGCAGCTCAACGCGCTGAACGGCGCGGTCATGGACGAGCTCTGCACAGCCCTGGAGAAGCTCGATCGCGACGACGAGGTTCGCGCCATCGTGGTGACCGGCAACGAGCGCGCGTTCGCCGCCGGCGCCGATATCGGCGAGATGGCGGGCGCCGACCCGATCGAGATGCTGCTGACCAACCGGATCGGACAGTGGGACCGCATCAGAAAGATCACGAAGCCGGTGATCGCTGCGGTCAACGGCTGGGCGTTGGGTGGAGGCTGCGAGCTGGCGATGACGCTCGATCTGATCGTGGCGGGCGAGGGCGCGAAGTTCGGGCAGCCCGAGATCGGCATCGGCGTCATTCCCGGCGCCGGCGGGACCCAGCGACTGACTCGGGCCATCGGAAAGTCGAAGGCGATGCGCATGGTCCTCACCGGTGAGCCGATCACGGCCGCCGACGCCGAGCGTGCCGGGTTGGTCGCGCTGGTCACCCAGGACGAGCTTGTGGTCGAGGACGCGCTGGCCCTGGCGGCGACGATCGCCGAGAAGTCGCCGATCGCGCTGCGGCTGGCTAAGGAGGCCGTCAACGCCGCCTACGAGATGAGCCTGACCGATGCGCTCGCCCACGAGCGCCGGCTCTTCTACCTCCTCTTCGCCTCCGAGGACCAGAAGGAGGGGATGGCGGCCTTCCTCGAGAAGCGCAGGCCCGACTTCAAGGGCCGATGACGTCGCGCGGTACCATGCCAGGCATGACTCATCGCCGCTTCCTTCTTCCAATCGCGGCCCTCCTGTTGCTCACGGTCTCTGCCTGCAGCTCACCGGCAGCCGCGACCCCCGAGCCCACCGCTGACCCGACGGCCGACCCGACGGCCGCCTCGACACCTGCACCCACCGCCATCGCCGACCCGACCGATGCGGCGACGCAGCCTCCGGCCAGCGCTCCGGCGATCGACCCCTGGAGGGTGAACGCCTCCGAGCTTCGCGCTGCGGTCGGCGAGGAGTTCACGTACGACTGCCCGCCCGCTGACGAGGAGAGCATCGACAGGCTGTGGGGCACGGAGGTGTACACGGACGACTCCTCGATCTGCACGGCCGCAGTGCACGTCGGTGCCATCACCCTGGATGAGGGTGGCGAGGTGACGATCGAGATCACTGCCGGCGAGGACTCGTACGAGGGAACCGAGCAGAACGGGGTCGAGTCGCTGGACTACGGCCCGTGGGGCGGCAGCTTCATCGTCATAAGCGACTGAGCGGGTGGCACTCGGCAACCCGGACCGCCCGGTCGGCGGCATCGCCGTCCCAACCCCGCAAGGGGTCGAGCTGCGGCCGCTCGGCCGCGATGACTTTGCCGAAGCGCTTGCCCTGGCACGCGAGCTCTACGCGCTGCCCGCGAGTGATCCGGAGCCGCATCGCGCCGGTTTCGAGACGCTGGTCAACGATCCCGATGCAGCGCCCTTCCTGGCCATTGCCGACGGTGAGCCCGCCGGATTCATCGGCTTCCGGTTCCGACGCCGCCTGAACCACGCGACGTTCGAGGGATGGGTCAGCGACCTGGTCGTCCGCGAACCGTTTCGGGGCCGCGGCATCGGGCGGGCGCTGCTCGCCGCGGTCATAGCCGAGTGGCGGCTGCGCGGTGGGCACCAGGCGATGCTCGAAGTCGCCCACCATCGAGTCGCGGCGCGCGGCCTCTACGAGGCCCTCGGGTTCGTGGACCAGGGCAAGTACTTCGAGATCGCCCCGGTCGCGACGAGGGAGATCCAGCCGGCGCCGGGCGTGGAGATTCGCCGGATCGTCGATGACGACGCCGATTTCGATGCCAGCACCCGGCTGCTGGCGGAGCTGGGACGGCCGGCTCCGGTCGAGGAACGCATGCCAGCGGTGCGCCGAACCTACGCAGCGCACGTGGCCAGCCCGGACACCGGGTCCATGCTCGCGCTGCTCGACGGGCGACCGGTGGGGTTCAGCAGCCTCGTGTTCCGGCACCCCTTCTTCACGATCGCGCCGCAGGCGTGGATTCCGGACCTCGTGGTGACCGAGTCGGCGCGCGGCCTCGGCATCGGTGCAGCGCATGCTCGATGCCGCGTTCGCCGAGTCGATGCGGCGCGGGGCGTACGCGACCGCGCTCGAATCGGGTTACCAGCGCCAGGTGGCACATCGGCTTTATGCGGCGGCCGGCATGGCAGATGTGGGAAACTTCTACACGCTCGCTCGCTGAGCGAGCCAGCACTAGCTCGGGTGGCCGGTACGGAACGTGCAGTGAACCCGATCCCGGGTGCGGCAGACCGTCCCCGTGTTGAACTATGAGGGAGCTCGGAGGTATCTATGAGCATCATTGCGTGGATCGTCGTCGGCGCCATCGCCGGCTGGATTGCAAGCAAGGTCGTTCCCGGTGACGAGGGATATGGCGTCCTTGGAGGCCTGATCGCCGGCATCGTCGGCGCACTCGTCGGCGGCTTCCTGTTCGGCGCCCTGACGGGCGAGGACTGGACGACCGGCATCAACATCGGCACGCTCGTGGCGGCAATCGTCGGAGCGATCATCGTCGTGTTCGTCTGGAACATGATCAGCAAGCGGAGTGGCACCCGCGGCGCAGTCTGATCAGACTCGCTGACTGACCACGATTCGCCCGGTGCCGACGAGGCACCGGGCGTTTTTGCGCCATCTCGCCGGTACAATCGCGCCGTGCCCGACCAGCCACACGAGACCCTGCTCGTCCACGCCGAATCCGGCGTGCTCACCATCACGCTCAATCGACCTGAGGCGCTCAATGCGCTGAACGCCGCCATGCGGCGCGAGCTGCTGGCCGAGCTCAGGTCGGCCGGCCGGGACGAGGCGACCAGGGCGGTCGTCATCACCGGCGCCGGACGTGGGTTCTGTTCGGGCGCCGACCTCCGCGGCGGTAGCGAGGAGCGCGAGTTTCGCCGCGTCATTGCCGGCGAGTACAACCCGCTGATCGAGGCGATCCGGAGCCTGCCGAAGCCGGTCCTCTCATCCGTCAATGGCGTGGCGGCCGGGGCGGGGATGAGCCTGGCCCTGGCGGCGGACCTCGTCGTCGCGTCCGACGATGCGCGGTTCGTTCCCGCCTTCCATCGGATCGGGCTGGTGCCGGACTCCGGCCTGACGCGGACCCTGGTGCGGGCGATGGGCCGCCACCGCGCGATGGAGATCCTGCTCGGCGAGCGAGCACTCCACGTCGGTGACGCCCACGCTGCCGGCCTCGTTGCCGCCGTCGTTCCGCCGGCTGAGCTGGCGGACGTCACACGCGACCTCGCGCGGCGCCTGGCGGAAGGCCCGACGCGGGGCATTGCCCTGACGAAACGGCTCGTGAACGCGGCCGAGGACGCCTCGCTGGCGGACAGCATGGCGGTTGAGGCCGGGCTGCAGGAGCTGGCCGGCCGCACCGAGGACCATGCCGAGGGTGTCGCCGCGTTCGGCGAGAAGCGCGCCCCACGGTTCCACGGCCGATGAACGAGATCGCGACCATCGGCGTGCTGGGGGCCGGGACCATGGGCGCCGGCATCGCGCAGGTCGTGGCCGAAGCCGGCCTCGAGGTGCTCGTCCACGACCCGGTTGAGGGCGCAACCGAGCGCGCCCAACACCGGATCGAAGGCTTCCTGGGACGCAAGGTGGAGAAGGGGGAGCTCTCGGGCGACGACGCCACCGCGGCGGCATCCCGCATCCGGCCGACCGGAACGATGGAGGAGCTTGGCGCGGCAGACCTCGTCGTGGAGGCAATCCCGGAGGAGCTCGAGCTCAAGCGCGACGTGTTCCGCCGCCTCGACGCGGTCGCGGACGAGGGCACCATCCTCGCCACGAACACGAGCTCGCTGTCGGTGATGCGCATCGCATCTGCAACCAACCGGCCGCAGCGCGTCATCGGCATGCACTTCTTCAACCCGGTGCCGCTGATGGCGCTGATCGAGGTCGTCGCGGGACCGATGACGGCGCCCGAAGTGACGGACACCGTCGCGCTCCTCGCCCGCCGCCTCGGCAAGACGCCCGTCGTGGCGGCCGACACGCCGGGATTCATCGTCAACCGCGTCCAGCGCGCGTACTACCTCGAGGCGTTCCGCATCCTGGAGGGCGGCCAGTCGGAGGTCGCCGGCATCGACGATGCGATGCAGGGCATCGGCTTCCGGCTCGGCCCGTTCGAGCTCGCCGACGTGGTCGGGACGGATGTCAATCTTGCCGCCGGCCTCGCAATCTTCGATGGCTTCTTCGGTGACCCGCGCTACCGACCCGCGCAGGTCCAGCGGCGGGTGGTCGACGCCGGCAGGCTGGGACGGAAGGCGAGCGCCGGTTACTACGACTACGGAGCCGATGGCGTCCGCGGGGCACCGTGGCAGTCCCTCTGGCAAGCTCCACGGCTCGAGGCCCTCGACCCGCCGCAGATCGAGGCGCGCATCCTGGCGTCCATCGTCAACGAGGCTGCCTCGGCCGTCGCCGACGGGGTCGCGACGGCGGACGCGATCGACACGGCCATGCAGCTCGGCACGAACTGGCCGGAAGGCCCGCTTGCCTGGGGCGAGCGCATCGGCCTGCCGTCGGTGGTTCACACCCTGGATGCGCTCCACGCCACCGTGCCGGACGGTCGCTATCGGGTCGTGCCGCTCCTCCGATCCATCGCCGGCGACGGCTCCTTCTTCGCCGCGCGGGACTAGCGTGCCGCTCAGCGGTCGCTATCGGGCCGTCATCTTCGACATGGACGGCCTGCTGCTCGATACGGAGACGCTCTGGCACGAGTCCGAGGTGGAGCTGTTCAAGCGGCACGGTGCCGAGTTCACGTGGGACGACAAGATGGCGGTGATCGGCACCAGCTCCGACTTCACGGCGCGCTACTTCGCCGATCGGCTGCATGTGCCGCGCGCGCAGGGACCGGCGCTGGTCGACGAGATGGTGGCGCTCATGCACGAGCGAGTCCTGCGCCAGGCCGACGCGCGCCCCGGCGCGCGCGAGCTGGTCGAACGCCTGCGAGCCGTCCCTGGCGTGCGGCTCGGGCTGGCGTCGAACTCGCCCCGCTTCCTGGTCGACGATGCGCTGTCGACCGCGGGACTCACCGATGCGTTCGAGACGATCGTCACTCCGGCCGACGTCGAGCATGCCAAGCCGGCGCCCGACATCTACCTCCGCGCCTGCCGTGACCTGGGTGTCGAGCCGTCCGAGGCGCTCGCGCTCGAGGACTCCGCCTCGGGAGTCGCTGCGGCGAAGGCCGCGGGCCTGACCTGCATCGCCGTGCCGCAGTTCGCCGAGACCGATGTCTCCGCGGCCGACCGCATCGTCGACTCGCTCGAGGAGCTGCTCTTCACGTAGCGGTATGCTGAGGGCATGTGCCGAAGCATCAAGACCCTGCGCACCGGCGCCGAGCCGGCCCCCGACGACGAGATCACCGCGGCCGCCCTCCAGTACGTCCGCAAGGTGAGCGGCTATCGCAAGCCGTCGATCGCCAATGAGCACGCGTTCGAGCATGCGGTTGCGGAGGTGGCGGCCGCCTCGAAGCGTCTCCTGGACGCGGTGGCCGCGACCCATCCAGCGGCCCGCCGAGCGGGGTGATCCCGTCCACATAGCCGAGGTGTGACCGTGGCCTTCAACGTGTCGGGGGTCGTGGAGCTGGCCCGTTGGTGGTGGACGTTCATCATCCGCGGCATCGTCGCGATCGCGTTCGGCGTCCTGGCGTTCGTCTCACCGGGTTGGGGGGTCGCCGTCCTGGTTGCCCTGTTCGCGGTGTGGGCGCTGGTCGACGGCGTCACCGGCGTCCTCACCGGCATCCGGAGCCGCGGCCGCGACAGGAGCTGGTGGCTATCGATCCTCGAGGGGATCGTCGGCATCGTCGCCGGCGTCTTCGCACTCGTCTTCCCCATCGAGGCGTCCGGGGCACTGGTCTTCATCATCGCGGCATGGGCCATCGTCAGCGGCATCTTCCAGGTCGTGGCGGCCATTCGGCTGCGCGAGCAGATCCAGGGTGAGTTCTGGCTCGGCCTCGCCGGCGTAGGCTCGATCCTGTTCGGCGTGGTGCTCTACCTGTTCCCGGCGGCCGGCGCGCTGAGCCTCGTCTGGCTCATCGGAGGCTTCGCCATCGCCCTTGGCGCGTTCCTGCTCGTGCTCGGTTGGCGTCTTCGCGGCATCGACGAGCTCGCCAGGCGCGACGCCGCACACGTCCACGGCTGACCGAGCTCGCCGGCGGCCGTCCAGACCGGTCAGGTCTCCTTCGCCCGGAGGCGCATGGCGACCAAGGTCAGGGCGATGGTGCCGATCATCAGCAGGACCGCCATGGCGATGAGCACCGGCAGGCGCTGAGCGAAGCGGAGCTGGCCGTAAAGGAAGACCGGGAAGGTCGGATCGCCGCCGACGAGGAAGATGGCCAGCGCGATCTCGTCGAACGAGACGATGAAGCACGTCAGCCACGCCGAGAGCAGCGTCGGACCGATGAGTGGCAGGACGACGCGCCGCAGGGTTGTCGGATACGTCGCCCCGAGGTCCATGGCGGCGTCCTCCAGTGCGGGATCCAGCCCGGACAGCCGAGCGAGCACGATGAGCGTCGCGTACGGGATGGCGATCACCGAGTGCCCGATGGCAACCGTCGCCAGCGAGCGCGGAACATCAAGCGCCACGAACAGCAGGAAGAACGCGACGCCCATGACCACGAACGGCACGACCAGCGGCAGGCCGGCCATCGCGAGCAGCAGCACACGGCCGCGGAACCGGAAGCGGAGCACCGCGACCGCCACGAGGCAGCCGATCGTCGTCGCCAGCGTGGCCGAGGCGATCCCGACGACGAGGCTGTTGCGGGCGGCGTCGAGCAGCGCCGCGTTGTCGAGGACGGCCGCGTACCAGTCGAACGTGAAGCCTTCCAGGGGGAACGACAGGGTCGTGCCGGCATTGAAGGAGAAGATGAAGAGAACGGCGATGGGCAGGTACAGCAGGACGAGCATCCCGCCGTACACCGGGCCGAGGGGCACCCGCGTGCGGCCCACGCCGAGCGCATGACGGCGCGCCGTCATGCCGCCACCCGCCGCAGGTCGATCACGCGCAGCGCGACGGCGACGACGAGCAGCGTGAGCGCCAGCATGATCATCGCCATGGCGGAGCCGAGCGGCCAGTTCGCCGATCGGGTGAAGAAGCCCTGGATGATGTTGCCGTACATGATCCCGTCGGCCCCGCCCACCAGCGTGGGCGTCACGTACTCCCCGACGGTCGGGATGAAGACCATGAAGAACGTCGCCAGCGCTCCCGGCAGGCTCAGCGGAACCGTGACGCGCCAGAACCGCGCCCACGGACCGGCGCCCAGGTCGGCGGCGGCCTCGAGATGGCCGCGCTCGATGCGCTGCATCGCGGCGTAGATCGGCAGCGTGGCGAACGGGATCCAGACGTACACGAGCGTGATGATCACGGCCGGCCGGCTGTAGAGGAGGAGCTCGAGCGGCTCGTCGGTGAGGCCGAGCGTGCCCAGCAGCGAGTTGATGCCGCCCTCGGGGCCGAGCATTAGCTTCCAGGCCATCACGCGCAGCAGGTAGCTGACCGCGAACGGCACCAGCAGCAGCGTCAGGTAGAGCGGCGCGCGAGCGCCGGCGCGGAACGTCAGGAAGTACGCCACCGGGTAGGCGAGGATGGTGGCAAGGCCCGCGATGCCGACGGCCATCAGGACCGATATCCCCAGCAGGCGCACGAATGCCGGGGTGCCGAGGACCTTTCCGAACTGCTCCGTCGAGAGGACCCACGGATCCGATGGGTCGACGGCGCCTGATCCGACCCGGAAGCTGAAGGCCGCGATCAGGACCAGGGGCAGCACGAAGAAGAGGGCGAGCCACCCGAACGAGGGCAGGACGAGGAACTTCAGGATTCCCCGACGCCCGAGCATCTCCGCGACTCGCCCGGTCGAGTCGAAGACGACCTATTCGGCCTGCACGCGCTCCCACATCGCGGTCCACGCGTAGCGCTGCTCCTCGGTGACCAGCGGGGTGAAGTTCGTCGACTCCAGGATGGCGGGGTCGTCGAGGCCGAATGCCTCGATCAGGATTGGGTCCTCGATGGCCGCCATCACGTCGCCGTTGGCGCAGCCGTAGTAGAAGAGGGTGACCGCGTTGCTGCAGCTCGTCTCGGCGAGCTTGTTGTCGAGGAACTCCAGGGCAAGCTCGTAGCTGTCCGTATCGGCGCTGATGCCATACAGACCGACCCAGGAGTTGCGACCCTCCTCAGGGTTCGCGTAGGCGACCGGATCGCCGGCCGCCAGCGCGGTGGCGTAGCACCCCTGCCAGGCATAGGCCACCCATACCGTGCCGTCCTGGACGGCGGGGCAGAGATCGGTGTACTCGCCGGACCAGTAGAAGGCGTTGAGGTCCTTCTGCGCCTTCCAGTCCTCCTCGATCTGCGCGAGCTGCTCGTCGGTCAGCGCGGTCTCGTCCCAGCCGTTGATGTAGGACGACACGGAAACGGCTCCGGGGCCGTCGTTCCACATCGAGATGTGGCCGGCGTACTCCTCGTTGAAGAGCGCGTCCCAGCTGGTGACCTCGTCGACCTCGTCGGTGTTGTAGAGGATCGACGTGAAGCCCCAGTCCCAGGGGATGAAGTACTGCTTGCCGTCGATCTGGCCGAGCTCCTGGTACTCGGCGGGCACCTTGTCCCAGTTCTCGAGCTTGCTCGTGTCGATCTCGCGCACCAGGCCCTCGTCGACGTAGAACTGCTGCCAGCCGGTGTAGAAGTGGAAGATGTCGGCCTGGCTGCCGCCCTGCATCAGCGCCAGGATGTTGGCGTCCGTGTCCCCGAACTCGAACGAGACCTCCGTCTCCGGGCTGGCCGCCTGGAAGTCGGTCCAGAAGTCCTCGGCCTCGTAGCCGCTCCATTCGAGAACGAGCAGCTCGTTCGGCTCCTCCGCCGTCACCTCGGGCGACGAGGCCTCCCCGCTGCCCTGCTCTGCTCCCGTACATGCGGAGAGCAGCATGATTCCGCTGATCGCGAGCGCCGACGTGACGCGGACAAGGTGGTACTGGGCACGCACTGGGGATCTCCTCCGTTCGGCCCCGGCGCCACGGCCTGGGCGCTGCGATTCGGGGATGCTACGTCCTGCCGAGTTTGCGGGTCAACGGGTAGCCCGCTCAGTGTCCGAGCTTGTAGCCCAGCAGCGCCGGCAATCGGGCCAGCCCGCGGATCAACAGCGATGGACGTCGTCCGGCATCGAGCGCATCGTCCTCGCGGATGAGGGCCTCTCTCACGATGCGCGCACCAACGAACCGCATCGGCTCGGGTGGCAGGAACGGCTGGCGACGGCCGACGAACGGCAGGCGCGCGACGGGGTCGTTGCCGCCGTCCACCAGCGAGGCCAGGATGCGCCCGGCAAGCCGGGACGGGCCGGCGCCGTTCCCGGCAAACCCATGCGCGAAGTGCACGCGGCCACCGTGGCTCGAGCCGATCTCCGGGAATCGGTGCCCGGTGATGTCGATCGGGCCGCCCCAGGCGTCCTCGAAGGCCACGTCATCCAGCATTGGCAGCAGGTGCCGGAAGTTCGCGACCACGCGTGCGACCGCATGTTCGTCGTGGGTGAAGGTCTTGCCGATACGGCCGTCGAAGCCGGCCGCCCCGACGCCGGCGCCGAACGCGATGCGGCCGTCCCGGGTGGTCCGGAAGTAGCTGATCGTGAATCGCGAGTCGCTGAGCAGCTCGCCACCGGTCCAGCCGAGCCCTGCAAGGCGGTCCGGGATCGGCTCGGTCACGACCATGTAGCTGCCCCAGGCCAGGACCCGGCTGCGAAAGCCCGGCCAGCCGCTGGCCCACGCATTGATCGCCAGCACGGCCTGCTCTGCCGTCACGTTGCCACCCTCCGTGGCAATCCGAACCGGCCCGCCACCGCTGAGCGAGCGAGCCCGGGTGGTCTCGTGGATGGTCACGCCGCGCTCGAGGAGCACCCGGCGCAGGCCGCGGGCCAGGCGCGCCGGCTGGATCGATGCCGCGCTCGGCATCCAGAGCCCGCTGCCGAACGCCGGCGACGCGCAGACTCGCTGAACGGCTGTTGGATCCATCGGGAGCAGCTGGCCGGGCTCCCCGAGCGCGGAGAGGCGCGCGACCGTGGTGTCCCAGTCGTCGGCTCGGTTCGGGAAGGCGTTGACGCGCGCGTATCCGGACTTCGTGTACCACGCGTCGACGTCGTTCAGGGCGCACCATGCGCCGATCCCGTCGACGACCTCGTCCGCCTCTCGAGCGATCGCGAGCGCCGCCTCCTCGCCGTACTGGCCGACCAGGTACGGCACGTTCTCCCACCAGCCGTGCACGAACCCGCCGTTTCGGCCGCTCGGGCCGCCGCCGCAGATGTCCTCCTCGAGCAGGACGATGCGGGCGCTCGGCAGCCGTTCGGTGAGGAAGTAGGCGGCCCACATGCCGGTGTACCCGCCACCGATGACGGCGACGTCCGCGCTGACGTCCCCCGCGAGCGGGGGAGTCTCCGCCGCCGGCCCTTCGGAAGCCAGCGCCTCCTGGAGCCACCAGCTCCGGCGCGTGCCCGGCGCCGGAAGGGAGGCTTCTGCGCTCATTGGCGGATGCTACGCGGC
The DNA here is from genome assembly GCA_963839635.1 of uncultured Chloroflexia bacterium. Classification (GTDB taxonomy): domain Bacteria; phylum Chloroflexota; class Limnocylindria; order QHBO01; family QHBO01; genus JACDBZ01. The sequence continues at coordinate 357,604 of CAWIVT010000008.1, read as the reverse complement.
TCGGTGCTAGCATCGCGGCCATGACCCGCGATCCCGCGCACACACCCGTCGTGGTCGACGGCCTGCGAACGCCGTTCGGACGCTACGGGGGAGCACTCAAGGATGTCCGGCCGGACGACCTCGCCGCACACGTCATTCGCGCGCTGGTGGAGCGCACCGGCGTGGATCCGGCCAGCATCGACGACGTCATCCTCGGCGCGGCGAACCAGGCCGGTGAGGACAACCGCAACGTCGGACGCATGGCGGCGCTGCTCGCCGGCCTGCCGGTCGAGGTTGCGGGCCAGACCGTGAACCGCCTCTGCGGATCAGGGCTGCAGGCGGTGGTTGGTGCCGCCCACGCGATCGCGTACGGCGACGGCGACGTCTTCATTGCCGGAGGCGTGGAGTCGATGACTCGCGCCCCACTCGTCACCGCGAAGCCGTCGGCCGCATTCCCGCGCGGGGAGCAGACCATGTACGACACCACGCTCGGCTGGCGCTTCACGAACCCGCGCCTTGCCGACGCGTACTACCCCTACTCGATGGGCGAGACCGCCGAGAACGTCGTCGAGCGCTGCGGCGTCACCCGGGAGGACCAGGACGCCTTCGCCCTGGCGTCGCAGCAGCGCTGGAAGGCGGCGCACGACGCCGGACGCTTCGCCGATGAGGTGATCTCCGTCGAGACGCCGGCCGGCCGGATTGACACGGATGAGCATCCACGCCCCGACGCGACCCTCGAATCGCTGGCCACGTTGAAGCCAGCCTTCAAGCGCGACGAATCGGGGTCGGTCACGGCCGGCAACAGCTCCGGCATCAACGATGGCGCTGCAGTACTGCTCGTGATGTCGGAGTCCCGGGCACGCGAGCTCGGGATGACGCCGATGGCCCGCATGGTCGCGTCCGCCGTCGCGGGTGTGGATCCGGCAGCGATGGGGCTCGGGCCGATCCCGGCCTCCCGGCGCGTGCTCGAGCGTGCCGGCATCGGCGTCGACGACCTCGACCTCATCGAGCTGAACGAGGCATTCGCCGCGCAGGCCGTTCCGGTCATGCGCGAGCTCGGCCTGGACCCGGAGAGGGTCAACGTCAACGGGGGAGCCATCGCCATCGGTCATCCCCTCGGTGCTTCGGGGGCACGGCTGACCGCGACGCTGCTGCACGAGATGCGGCGGCGCGGCGCGCGATACGGGCTCGCCACCATGTGCATCGGCGTGGGTCAGGGAATCGCGGCCGTGTTCGAGTCGGTCGACTGACGTGCCGGTGTCGAGGCTGGTCGCCTGGCGTCGGACCGATGTCGACGGTATGGCGACCGCCCGTCTCGATGAATCGGATGGCAATCGGCTGAGCGCGCACGAGATCGTTGTCGGCCGATCAACCTATGGGATCTTCTACGGAGTCGACCTCTCCGCGGCGTGGGTCACGCAGCACGTATCACTCGACGTAACCAGTCGGGCGATCGACCATGGGACGGGCATCGACGCCGACCCCGCGACCCGCAGGTGGTGGGTCAGCGGCCGCCGTCGCCGAGCACTGGACGGCTGCATCGACGTCGACATCGCTGCGGCTCCTGCGACGAATACGATCCCGATTCGGCGGCTGGGGCTCGAGATCGGGCAGGAAGCCGTCATTCGCGTCGCGTGGGTCGACGTTCCCAGTTTGCGGGTGGTACCTGCGGAGCAGGGCTATCGGCGCGTCGGTCCGATCGACGGTGCTGCCGGGCTCGAGGCGTACGAGTTCTGGCTGGTTGGCGGGCGGACGTACCGCCTGACCGTAGACTCGGACGGGCTGGTCGCCGATTACCAGGACCTTGCCGAGCGTATCGCCGGCTGAATGGAAGGCACCGACATGCTCGAGGGCCGATGGATCAGCGTCACCGCCGAGGGCGAGGCATCCGTGGCGCCCGACATGGCGATGGTCTCGTTCAGCGTCACGGGCACGGGCAGAGAGCTGGGTCCAACGCGCGATGACGTGAATCGACGAGCGTCAGCCGTCCTCGACAGGCTGGGAGAGCTCGGGGTTGAGAATGCCGACCTGAGCGCGCCCGACGTGGCGATCCAGCCCGAATACGACAACCGCAGGGGACAGCGGCTGGTCGGCTATCGCGTGGGCCGGCGGATGACCGCGAAGGTCCGCGACCTCGAGCGCCTGGGCGACGTGCTGGATGGCGTCGTCGCGGCCGGCGTGAACGAGATGCATGGTGCCGAGATGGCCGCGTCCGATCCGTCCGCCGCGGAGCGCGACGCTCTGCGCACCGCGCTGGCCGGCGCCCGAGCGAAGGCAGCGGCCCTGGCGGAGGCTTCGGGAGGCGTGCTCGGCGCGGTTCAACGGATCGAGGAGGAGGATGCCCACGCCCCGCCCATGCCGAGGATGCGGATGATGACGATGGCGGAGTCGGCGGACGTTCCGACCGAGGTCGTCGCCGGCGATCTGACCGTCACCCGTCGCATTCGGGCCTGGTTCGCGATCGGGTAGCAACGCGTTTGTCTGACGTTCGGCTGATCTTCTCGGTCCAGGCGATCCGCGCCTTCCTCTACGGCTTCAGCAGCATCATCGTCGGCGCGTCCCTGGCGGCAACCGGCCTCGATGCAGCGGCCGTTGGCTCGATCTTCACCGCGATGTTGGTCGGGATGGCGATCTCCACCCTGGCAGTCGGGCGCTGGGGCGAAGCGCTGGGACGGCGTCGGGCGTACGTTGCGTTACTTTTGCTCATGGGAGTCGCGGGGACCGTCTTCGCGATCACCGGCTTCGTGCCGCTCCTCGTCCTGGCCGCGTTGACCGGCACCCTCTCGACCGATCCAAACGAGTCTGGACCGATCACCAGCGTGGAACAGGCCATGCTGGCATCGGCCCCGGCTGCCGAGCGGAGCCGTGTCTACGGTCGCTACAACGCGGTCGCCTTTCTCGCCGGTGCGGTCGGGGCGCTCGCAGCTGGCGGGCCCAGCGCGTTGCGCGACCTCCTTCCGGGCCTTCCCCCGGACCAGCGCTGGCTGTTGCTCATGCCGATCGGCGCGGCCGCGTGTGCAAGCCTGGCCACGCGCCTGAGCCCGAACGTCGAATTCGAGGAGACGGCAGGGCTCCCCGCGGCGGGCCGAGGCCTCCAACGCTCGCGCGGCATCGTCGGCCGCCTCGCCGCGCTCTTCAGCCTCGACGCGTTCGCGGGGGGATTCATCGTTCAGACGTTCATCGTGTTCTGGTTTGGACGCCAGTTCGGCGCGGACGCCGAGCTGATGGGACTCGTCTTCTTCGGCGTCGGACTCCTGCAGGCGGCATCGTCGGTAGCGGCGGGCTGGCTCGGCGCCCGCATTGGTCTGCTGAACACGATGGTGTTCACCCACCTGCCCTCAAACGTGCTTCTGGCGCTCATCCCGCTGGCGCCGTCCCTGACGCTGGCGGTCTTGCTGCTGCTTGCCCGATCCGCCCTGTCCCAGATGGACGTTCCGGCGCGACAGGCATACGTCGCCGCACTCGTCGATCCGGCGGAGCGGACCGCGGCCGCCGGCTACACGAACGCGGCGCGGCACGTGGTGAGACCGGCCGGACCGGTCCTGGCGTCGATCTCGATGGGGCTGGCAGCCGGCCTGCCGTTTGTCCTGGCCGGCGGCCTGAAGGTTGTCTACGACCTTGCGCTCTACCTCACCTTCCGTCGGGTGCGGCTGGCCGACGACGACGACGACGAACCGGCCGCTCTCGGCTGATCCTCGAGGTCAGCTGGCGCGCTTGGACTCGTACATCGCCGCGTCGGCGCGGCGGAATGCATCGCGGAGCCCTTCGCCCGGTGCCGGCACGGCGGAGCCCACCGAGAGGGAGAGGCGAGCGGTGGGCTCGGCGCCGCGCCAGGCTGCGCAGGCGGCCGCGACCCGGCGCCGGACGGCGGACTCGGCGGCAGCATCGGTATCGGGCAGCAGAGCAGCGAACTCGTCGCCGCCGATCCGCACCACGATGTCGCCACCGCGCAGGGAGCGGCGCAGGATGCCGGCGGCGGCGACGAGGAGCTCGTCGCCGATCGCGTGCCCGTGCTCGTCGTTCGTTGCCTTCAAATCGTCGAGGTCGATCGACAACAGGACGAGCGGACGAGCATGGCGCTCCCATCGGGCCTGCTCGATGGTCAGCGTGTCTTCCCACGTCACCCGGTTGCCGAGGCCGGTGAGCACGTCGGTCCGCGCCTCGAGCGCGAAGCGGTCACGCTGTGCCGCGAGGTCCTCGTGGGCGATTGCCTGAAGCAGGGCAGCTTCGGAGGCGTCGGCCAGGGCTCGCCCGACTCGCTGGCAGAGGAGCGTGAAGCCGCGTGGTCGCTTGTCGGTGTGCCCGACGATCAAGGCCCCGATGGGCTCGGATCGGCCGATGCCGAGCGCGTAGCAGGAGATGATGCGGAGGCCGCTCTCGCCCACGGCGCGCAGGTTCTGCTCGACGATCGGTCCACGGGCGGCGCGCTTCGCGAGATCGTGCAGTGCGCCGCGCAGGACCATGTCGTCGGCAACCGCCTGCCAGGCGGCGCCGGCGCCATAGACATGGGGTTGGCCGCGATGGTGGAGGAGCACCGCGGCGATCTCGCACGACAGCGAGTCGGATGCGACCGAGGCCACATGCGTTGCCGTCTCCACGAGCGTTCGTGGCACGTGGTCGGTGAGCTGATGCACCGCCTGCACGAGCTCGAGCTCGTCGGCCAGCAGCTTCGACGGCGAGACCTCACCGACGGCCGCCATCGCCTCGGTTGCGCGGCGGATCAACTCCGCGCTCGACGCGCGGATGGGGTTCGCGCTGCCGACGACCATGACGTGCTCGCCAGAAGCCGCGAGCGCGGCATGCGCGCTCCAGTAGGGCCCGATGACGTGCACCGGTTCGGTGGCTTCCACGCGCACGACGCGGCGGTGCTCGAGCACCTCCCGAAGGAGCGGCTCGTCCGACGTCTCGAGCTCGACGACGCCCGCCCAGCCGGTGCCGCGCCCGACGCCGCCGCGCAGGAATGCGCGCCCGCGGCGAAGCTCGAAGACCATCAGGTCCTCGACACCGAGCTCCGCGGCGACCTCGCCCGCTCGTGAATCGGTCGTTGCTTGCATGGGCCGGAAGCGTAGGCCGGTAGCGATCGACCAGCGATGGCCCCTTCGGCGGCGCGGAGGTACCGTCGTTCGTCAGGAATTGCGCGGGCTAGGTGAGCTTGAGGTTCGGAAGCACCTTCTCGCCGAAGGTCGTGATGAACGAGGCCTGGTCGCGCCCGACGTTGTGCAGGTAGATCTCGTCGAAGCCCATGTCGACGAACTTCTGGATCTGGGCGGTGTGCTCCTCGAGATCGGGACTGATAAGCATCCGATTCGCGAAGTTCTCGATTCGCACGAGCTTCGCGATGTTCTCGAAGTCCTCGGGGTTCTTGATGTCCTGCTTCGGGAACGGCATCCCGCCGTTCGGCCACTCCCTGAGTGCGTTCTGCTCCGCCTCCTCCTGCGTGGGCGCCCAGCTGATGTGGATCTGGAGCTGCGTTTTCATGGAGTCGGCGTCCTTGCCGGCCTCGCGCGCGCCCTCGCGGAACTTGTCCCACAGCATGCTGATCTTCTCGTCGGCCGCCCCAACGGTGATGATGCCGTCCGCGTATTTGCCGGTCTTCTTCGCGTTGACCGGGCCGGCCGTCGCAACGTAGATCGGGACGGGCTGCTCGGGGCGGGTGTAGAGGCGGGCGGATTCGAGCGTGAAGTACTCGCCGTCATGCTTCACGACCTTGCCGCTGAAGAGCTTCGCGATGATCTCGATCGACTCGAACATCATCCGGCTTCGCTCGCCGACCTCCGGCCACTCTCCACCGATGACGTGCTCGTTGAGCGCCTCGCCGGCACCCAGCCCCAGCCAGAAGCGGCCGGGATACATGGCGCCCAGCGTCGCGGCGGCGTGGGCGATCACCGCGGGGTGGTAGCGGAATCCCGGGCAGGTGACCGCCGTGCCGAACGGAAGCGAGGTGCGCTCGCCGAGCGCGCCCATGAAGCTCCAGGCGAAGGCGGACTGTCCCTGCTGCGGGGTCCACGGGTGGAAGTGCTCGCTGACCTGGAAGCCGGCGTCGAAGCCGGCGCTCTCCGCCAGCTCGGACCAGTCGAGCAGATCGGTCGGGTGGAACTGCTCGAGCATGCATGCGTAACCGATTTTCGTCATGCCGCGTAGCGTAGCGCGCCCGGCGCAGCGCCAACCGCTGGTTGGCGGGCGCCTACCATTTGGTCATGACAGGGATCCTCGCTGCGCCGGAGACCGAATGATCAGGCTGCTCGGCCGGCTGCTGGCGCCGGAGGATGAGGGGCTTCGCCTGGTGACCGTCGAAGGTGGTCGCGTCACCCGCATCGGGGAGCCGGCCGACGCGCCACCCGACGTGCTGGGGGTCGGGACGCATGGATCGTCCCGGGGCTCGTCGACATCCAGCTGAACGGCGCGTTCGGCGTGGACTTCAGCGACCCCGCCGCGGACCTCTCGGCAGCGTCGGAGGCCCTTCCATCGACCGGCGTCACCGCCTTCCTGCCCAGCGTCGTCAGTTCGCCACCCGCGGCCTATGGTCCGATCCTGCGGAATCTGGCGACGCCGGTCAGACCGGGAGGGGCGCGCGTCCTGGGCACACACATCGAGGGTCCCTTCATGTCCCCGGCCAGGCGGGGCACGCACGATCCGAGTGCCATCCGTGCCCCGGACGTGGCCGAGCTGCGTGGCTGGTTCGACGCTGGCGACGTGGCGATCGTGACCCTTGCGCCGGAGCTCCCCGGCGCGGATGCCATCATCCGCGAGCTCGTGGCGCGGAACGTGGTGGCGGCCATCGGTCACAGCGACGCCACCTGGCACGAGGCCGACGCCGCGATCGGGGCCGGCGCGCGGCTGGGGACGCACCTGTTCAACGCCATGCGGCCGCTGCATCACCGGGAACCGGGCATCGCGGGTCGCCTGCTCGCGGGTGGCGTGGCGGCGAGCGTGATCGTCGACGGCGTTCACGTGGCGCCGGAGATGATTCGCCTGCTGGCCACGATCCTGGCGCCCGACGATCTCATCTTCGTGACCGATGGGCTCGCTGCTCTGGGGGCAGGCCCCGGGGACCTACCGGCTGGGATCGCGGGAGGTCATGGCGGACAGGACCGTGGCACGCCTGGTCGACGGAACCCTTGCGGGATCGGTGATGCCGATGGCCCCAGCCCTCGGCCACCTGGTGGCCGCCGGCCTGGAGCCCGCGGCCGCGGTCCGCGCGGCGTCGACGACGCCGGCGCTATTCCTCGGGCTCGAAGCGGAGCTCGGACGTGTGGCCGAGGATCGCGTCGCGGATCTTGTCCTGCTCCATGCGGACTGGTCTCCACAACTCACCATGGTCCAGGGTCGCGTCGCTTTCGGCATTCCCGTCGCGGAGGAGGCACCTAGCCACCGCCCGCGTGCGCAATGAAAAGGCGCCGGAGGCCCGCCCGAGCGTCCGGCCCTGGCTCATCCGTCGTCAGGCGCCGCTGTCCTCCGACTCGCTATCCGAGTCGCGGTCGCCCCACGGGCCGAATCCGCCGCGACGCGGGCCGTGTCGGCCGCGGAGGCCTTCGAGCTGCCCGCCGTCGTCGAGCCAGGTGGTCAGCCGCTCCATCGTCGCGTCCGCGCGCTCCTGGTCGAGACCATCAGCGACTGCCGCGTCGAGGTCGGCCTGGAGCGCTGCGAGGACGGACGCCTTGACGTCGTCGTAGGCGACGCCCTGCTCGCCGGCCAGCGCCTCGAGCGATCCGGCGTCATCCACGCGCTCCATGAGCTCGGCGCTCTCGATCCCGAGCGCGTTCGCCGCGGCCTCGAACACGTCGCCGCCGAGGAAGCCGCGGACGAGGCCGCGGCCAATGCCATGGCCGAAGCCGAGCTTGAAGGCACCGCCGAATGCGCATCCTTCGCCGTCGTAGGCCTCGATCCGCTCGCGGATGGTGGCTGCCTGCTCCTCGGTGAGGTCGCCGGCGGCCACGGCGGCGTCGACGGCGGCAGTGGCTGCGGCCTTACCCGCGGCAAGGACCTCGTCGCGCGTGGCATTCAGCTCCGAGGCGAACGCGTCCATGAACGTGTCGCAGTAGACGGCCGCTTCGGGGTCGGTATCGATGGTCCCCTCGTCCTGCGCCAACGCTGAGCCGATGAGGGTTCCGCCCACCAGGGCGGACAGGATGAGCGCCCCGGCCATGCCGAGGGTCTTGGTGAGTCGCATCTGCAATGTTCCTCGCTTGAGTGTCAGGGCGATGGCGGCAGCATTGCGCCCCGTCGATGAAGATCGCGCCAAGATCGCGGCGCCCGGTCTTCACATCGCCTGAATCGGACCGCGCGTAGGATGCGCCGATGAGTGCCCGGATCCTGGTCGTCGAGGACGAGCCACAGCTGCGCAACCTGCTGCGCCTCTACCTCGAGCGGGACGGACACCGCGTGGCCGATGCCGGAGACGGCCCGACCGCTCTGGCGGCCTACGATGCCGATGGCGCCGACCTGGTGATCCTCGATCTCATGCTTCCGGGAATGCAGGGTGAGACGGTGCTGGAGGCGCTGCGCGATGCGGGCGACGTGCCGGTGCTCATCACCTCGGCCAAGCGCAGCGACGCGGAGCGGATCGCAGGCCTGCGCGCCGGCGCCGACGACTATCTTGCCAAGCCCTTCAACCCGCACGAGCTCACGGCGCGCGTCGCGGCGATCCTGCGGCGGACGCGGGCGTCTGCCACGGACGACCCGCGACCGATCCTGAGCCTCGATCGCGGACGGCTCGTGCTCGATCCGGCGTCCCGACGATTCACCCTGGCCGGCGGCGCGAGCGGGCGCCTCACGCCGGGCGAGTCAGCCCTCCTCGAGGCCCTCGCCGAGCGGCCGGGAGCGGTCCTCAGCCGCCAGCGCCTGCTCGGGGTCGTCGCACGGCGACCGGACGAGGTCTACGAGCGCGTCGTCGACGTGCACGTCGCGAACCTGCGCCGCAAGCTCGGCGACGACCCGGGCGAACCGTGGCTCATCGAGACCGTGCCGGCCAGCGGCTATCGGCTCGTCGCCGTGCTGGATCCGCAGCCGTGATGAACGGCCGGCCGCTCGCCCTCCGGCTGGCGGTGCTGCTGGCGGTGGTGGTCGTCGTGGTGCTGGTCGCGGCCGGGTGGGTCGTGAATCGCGCGGCATCCCGTTCCCTGGAGGAGACGCTCGGCCCGCGAGACCAGCAGCGCCTCGATCTGGCGGTGAGCGTGGTTGAGGAAGCGCTGCAACGAGGCGTCGAAGGCCGGCCGTTGCGGTTCCTCCTCCAGCAGATCGCCGGGGAGAGCGGCGGGACCGTCCGGGTCATCGACGGATCCGGGAGGGTCGTCGCCGAGGCGGGCCGCGCACTGCCGAGGACCGCCGAAACGGAGAGCCTCACTCGCGAGCTGTCGCCGGCTGCGGGCGGCGGCGCCTTCGAGCTGATCGTTCCGAGCGGGCAGACGCCGTTCGTGCGCACCTTCAACGCCGCGTTGCTGCTCACCGGCATCGTCGCGGTCGTGGCGCTCCTCACCGCCGCGGCCGTCGTGGCAAGCAGGCTGACGCGACCGCTGCGCGAGGTCACGGAGGCCGCGCGGCGCCTCGGCAGCGGCGACCTCGGGGCGCGGGCCCGGGGCGGATCGGATGCCGAGTCTGCTGAGCTGGCGACCGCGTTCAACGGCATGGCCGACCGGCTCGAGCGGTCGGAAGAGCTCCGTCGCCGCGCCGCGAGCGACCTGGCACACGACCTCGCCACGCCCGCGACGGTTCTCGAGGCGCAGCTCCAGGCGATGGTCGACGGCGTGGTCTCGGCCGACGCCGGCGAGCTCGAGAAGGCACGCGCCGCGGCGGCGGGCCTGTCGGGCATCGTCGCCCAGCTCGGTGAGCTGACGCAGGCCGAGGCGGCGCCCCTGCAGCGCATGCCCGAACGCGTCGCCATGCCAGCCCTCGCGCGCGAGATCGTGGCTTCCCTGGACGGGCTCCTTCGTGAGCGCGAGGTATCGGCGACCGTTGAGGTGGCCGACGGCGCCAACGCCGACGTCGATCGCGGCCAGGTGACGCGGGCGCTGCGCAACCTCGTGACCAACGCGATCCAGCATTCGCCATCGGGCGGGAGCGTTCGCATCGGCCTATCGCGGAGCGACGCGGTGGAGGTGCGGATCGCCGATGAAGGCACCGGGATCGACGCCGAGGACCTGCCGTACATCTTCGAGCGCTTCTATCGCGCGGATCGTTCCCGGGGCCGAACGCCGGGAAGCGGGATCGGGCTGACGGTCGCGCGCGAGCTGATCGTCGCGAACGGCGGAACGGTCGGTGTCGAGGCCACCGGCCCGAACGGCACGACCTTCAGGGTCACCCTGCCCGCTGCCGGCTGAGCCTGTTGCGCTCATCGGCCATGATTGGCCGGTGGGGCTCACCATCCGATTTCATCCGTCAGTGGAGGAGTTTCTCGCTTCCGCCGGCGAGTTCCTTGCCGCGCGCGAGGCGGAGAACAACCTGCTGTTCGGCATCTCGAGCTTCGTGCGCTCGAACCCGGAGCTGCTCACCGAGGGACCGCCGCAGTTCGCAACCGTGAGCGACGGAGACGGACGGGTGGTGGCGGCCTCGCTCCGAACGCCGCCCCACAACCAGGTGCTGTCGTGGATCGACGACCTGGACGCGGTCGACGTGCTGGTGGATGCCGTGCGCAACGAGCCGTTGCCGGGCGTCGTCGGGCCGACCAAGCCTGCCGCTCGCTTCGCGGCCCGCTGGACCGATATGACCGGCCAGCCGGCGCACGTGGAGGTCGCCGAGCGCACCTTCCGCCTGGCGCGAGTCATCCCGCCCGAGCGGCCTGCCACGGGGTCGTGGCGCTTCGTCGAGGCACGGGATCGCGACCTGATCGCGGATTGGCTGGTCGCGTTCTCGTTGGAGGCGATGCCGGAGGCCCGCCCATCCCAGACCCAGGGGCGACCGCGGAGCGTTGGATCGCGCGAGTCGGACGCATCGGCTACCTGTGGGAGGACGGCGGCGAGGCCGTCTCCCTCGTCGGCGCCGGCGGAGAGACGCCACGCGGCATTCGTATCGGTCCCGTCTACACCCCGCCTGAGCGCCGCGGTCGGGGCTATGCGAGCTCGCTGACGGCGGCTGCCAGCCGGGATCAGCTCGACCGAGGCCGACAGTTCGTCTTCCTCTTCACCGATCTCGCCAACCCGACGTCGAACAAGATCTACCAGGCCATCGGCTACGAGCCGGTCTGCGACCTCGACCAGTACCGATTCGGCGCCGATGCGTAGGGCCGCCGTTGCTGCGCTGATCGTCCTCACCGCATGTGTCGCCCCTTCAGGAGAGGAGCGGACCGGCTGCGGAGCCGAATGGCGCGGATCGGAGGCGGTCGCAGCAGCCGCCAGGGGCGTCGACGAGCAGCCGCTGCCGATCGAGTGCATCCATCAGATCGAGAACCGGCGTGTGCGGGTCGGATTCATCCTGCCCGGCGGTCCCAGCTGTCACCTCCTGGAGCGGGTCGAGCTGGTGGAGTCGGCCGATGCCGTCTCGATCAGGCTGTTCGGCGCCGTGGACGACGACCCGGCCGCCGGCGCCTGCCCCGAGGAGCCACGCCACGTCGTCACCGAGATCGACCTTGCGGCACCAGTCGGCGACCGGACGCTGCTCGACGGGAGCCGAGGCCAGGAATAGCAGGGCGAGCGTTCCGGCTACCATTCGTGCATGGCCGACGCCTCAACACAGCTGCTCATCGACGGCGAGCTGCGCGACGCTGCCGCCGGCGCCACATTCCCGACCTTCGACCCCGCCCGCGGCCTCGAGCTCGCGACGGTCGCGCAGGCCGGCTCCGATGACGTCGACGCGGCGGTGACCGCGGCCCGCGGCGCATTTGACGGCGCGTGGGCGAAGACGTCGCCGGCGAAACGGGCGCGAGCGTTGAACAAGCTCGCCCAGCTGCTGGACGATCAGACCGACGCGCTTGCCGACCTCGAGTCGCGCAACAACGGCAAGGCAAAGTGGCAGTGCGCCGCGGAGATCAAGGTCGCGGTGGCAACCCTGGAGTTCTTCGCCGGCACGGCGCAGCACCTGTACGGGCGGTCGCACGTCGTGAACCCATCGGTCGTGTCCTACACCCTGCGCGACCCCGTCGGCGTCGTCGGCGCGATCATCCCGTGGAACTACCCGCTCATGATGGCGGCCTGGAAGGTGGCGCCCGCGCTGGCGACCGGCAACACGCTCATCCTCAAGCCGGCATCTGCCACCCCGCTCAGCGCCATCCGCCTCGGCGAGCTTGCCCTGGAGGCGGGCATACCGGCCGGGGTGCTGAACGTCGTCCCCGGCCCCGGCGCGGAGGTCGGCGAGGCGATGGCGGGCCACCCGGGCATCGACAAGATCGCGTTCACCGGCGAGACGGCAACCGGGCGGCGCATCGCCGAAGTCGCGGCCAAGACGCTGAAGCGCGTGTCGCTGGAGCTGGGCGGCAAGAGCCCGAGCATCGTCTTCGCCGATGCGGACCTCGACGCGGCCGTTGTCGGCTCGCTGTGGGCGATCTACTACTCGGCCGGGCAGTCGTGCGAGGCGCGATCCCGGCTCCTCGTGCAGGACGTGGTCTACGACGCGTTCGCATCGGCCTTCGCGGAGAAGGCGAAGGCCCTGACGGTGGGCGATCCGCTGGCCGACGACACCAAGGTGGGCTCGCTGATCTCTCGCGCGCATGCCGACAAGGTGCGCGGGCTGGTCGAGATCGGCCTCGAGGACGGCGGCGAGCTCCTTGCCGGCGGCGATCTCCAGCTCAATGGCGAGCTCGACGCGGACGCGTTCGTGGCGCCGACCGTCATCGGCGGCGTATCGAACGACTCGCGGATCGCCCAGGAGGAGGTGTTCGGCCCCGTCGTGACCCTCACCCGCTTCAGCGACGAAGCCGAGGCCGTGACGTTCGCGAACGACGTCCGCTACGGCCTGGCGGCGACCGTCTGGACCAACGACGGCTCACGGGGGCATCGCGTGGCGCAGAGGATCCGATCCGGAGCGGTCGGCATCAACACGCCGTTCGTCGCCTTCCCGGGCGTCCCCTTCGGCGGGTTCAAGGAGTCCGGCTATGGGCGCGAGCAGTCCCTCGAGGCGCTGGACCTCTACACCGAGACGAAAGCCGTCCTGCAGGGCACCTCGCCGAAGCCGATCAACCCCTTCGGCATCTGACCATGACCGGAGCCCTTGCAGCCTGGCTCTCCCGCTTCCCGGAGGGCTGGTGGGGATATCACTGGGCGCCACCGACACCGATGAGCGCGGTGGAGCTCATCGGCACACCGACCATCGACGCACGGTTGATGGCGACCCTCTGGGCGGTGGTCAGCCGCCGCCGCAGCGTCATGCTCAGCTCGGAGGCGCCGCAGGCCGGTAAGACGACCGCCCTCTCCGCCCTGGTCGACTTCCTGCCCGACGATACGACCGGCATCTTCGTGCGCGGCTGGTGGGAGGAGTACGACTGGCTCGACCAGATCGAGCCTGGCACCGGGTATCTGCTGATCAACGAGATGAGCGACCACCTGCCGATCTACGTGTGGGGCCGAGCTGCTCGCGGCGCGCTCATCCTCGCCGGCAAGGGCTGGGGGTTGGGGGCGACCATGCACGCGGATTCGCTGCCCGAGGCGCTGGCGGTGCTGCGCAGCGACCTGGGTGCCACCGACACGGATCTCGCCGGACTCACGATCTACCTCCAGTACTCGGCCTACGAGACGCCGAGCGGCATGTACCGTCGTGTCGAAGAGGCCTGGCACCTGCGGCTTGACGGGGCGGGCGCGCTCGCGCCGGTTCGTCTTGGTGCGATCGAGGGCGGCCGATCACCGAGCCTTACCGGCGCACAACGGCTTCCGACGCCGCCGATGCTGCCGTCCGATGGCGGCCGATCCTCCCGGCAGTTCGTCCACGATCCGGCTGCGTACTCGGTGCTCGCCGGCAGCCTGGGGATGGCGCCACATGCCCTCGAGGCCGAGCTGGCAGAGCGAGCTGCGTTCCTGGAGGCTTTGGCGGAACGCGGAATCTGCGATCCGCAATCGGTGGGCGCGGCGGTCCGGACGTTCCCGGATTGATGAGACGCGCCCACGTCAACCGTCATATCAGCTAGTGATATATCCCTTGACAGCCGCGGCCGACGTGCGGGGGACCCGCGAATCGGCGGTCCCTGGGGCTGAGTGCTACGCTCGATGACATGACCCAGCCACGAGAAGCCGCCCGACCTGACTCTCGGCGAGCTGCGCGCCGCGGGCTATCGGTCGCGGACGGTCAAGGAGGAGCTGCGGGCCAACCTGCTGGAGCAGATCCGCGACCGGCAGCCATTCCTGCCCGGCATCCTCGGCTACGACGAGACCGTCCTGCCGCAGCTCGAGAACGCGATCCTGGCCGGCCAGGACGTCATCCTGCTCGGGGAGCGCGGGCAGGCCAAGAGCCGCATCGCGCGCGGCGCTCATCGGCCTGCTCGACCCGTGGCTGCCGTACGTTGCCGGCACCGAGCTCCACGACGACCCGCTGCATCCGGTCTCTCCGCTGGCTCGCAATCGTGGCGGAGGAGGGCGACGCGACCCCCATCGGCTGGTGGGCGGCTGCGGATCGGTACAGCGAGAAGCTAGCACGCCCGACATCAGCATCGCCGACCTCATCGGCGAGGTGGACCCGGTCAAGGTCGCGGAGGGCGCTACCTGTCCGACGAGCTGACGATCCACTACGGGCTGCTGCCGCGGACGCATCGGGGCATCTTCAGCCTCAACGAGCTGCCGGATCTGGCCGAGCGCATCCAGGTCGGCCTTCTCAACGTGATGGAGGAGCGCGACGTCCAGGTGCGCGGCTACCGCGTGCGCCTCGAGCTCGACCTGTTCGTGATCGCCATCGCCAACCCGGAGGACTACACCAGCCGCGGCCGGATCATCACGCCGCTCAAGGACCGATTCGGCGCGCAGATCCGGACGCACTACCCCGAGGAGAGCGTCGACCGAGATCGCGATCATGGAGGCGGAGTCGGCCGCCTTCGACGATGCGCGACGCCGGACGGATCGGTCCCGGTGCAGGTGCCGGGCTTCATGAAGGAGGTCGTGGCCGAGCTGTCGCAGCTGGCGCGACGCTCGTCGGAGGTCAGCCAGCGCTCCGGCGTGTCAGCGTGCGGGTCACGATCGCGAACCACGAGACGCTGGCCGCGGCCGCGCTCAAGCGCGCCGTGCGGCTCGGGCGAGCCGGCCGCCGCGCCCCGCATCAGCGACCTGCCGGCGGTGGTGGCCTCCACGGCGGGCAAGATCGAGCTCGAGACGCTCGGCGACGAGACGCGCGAGGACCGGGTGGTCGAGAAGCTGGTGGCACGGGCCGTGGTCAACGTCTTCAACCGCCACTTCGCTCTGTCCGAGCTGATGCCTCTGATCGAGCGCTTCGAGGAGCAGGGCCTCGAGGCGGAGGTCGGTGAGCTCGTGCCGTCGCGCGCCCATGGTGAGCTGGCCGCCTCGGTGCCCGAGCTGCGGGCCGCCATCGCTCGGCTCGATGCGGGCGAGTCGCCGGCCGGGATCGCCTCCGCCGCGGAGTTCGTCCTCGAGGGCCTGCACCTGAACCGTCGCCTCAACAAGGAGCGACGCGGCGGCCGAATCCGCTACGCCCGCTAGCCGCGCCGCCGATACATTGGCGAATGGTGGCGAGGGACGCCCCCACCGAGCGTCGGTACTTTCTCGCCATGGCCGATCGGGACTGTGCGCGTAGGCTCCGAACACTGGAACTCGTTTCCGCGGTGCATCGAACCCATGCAGCTCAGCGGGGGGAGCCTTGCCCACCTGGTGCCCGTGCGCCGTGTGTCGCTTCTCTCGATCATCGTCATTGGGGCCCTCGTCGCAGCGGTGCTGCTGGTCGCGCCCACGCCGATCGGTGGCCAGTTCCTGCGCGTCGTGGCCACCGCCGCGGCTGCCGCGTTCGGTCACCGGGGTTGGAGGGCCGCCGCCGGCCGCGAGCGTCGGGTGCGGTTCTGGATCCTCGTCGCCGTATGCGTCTGGTTCGTCGCGGAGATCGTGCGCCTGACGGGCGACGTCACCGGGCAGCACCTCCATGTCACGCGGCTCAGCCTCGTCGGGCTCGGCGTCGCCGCCATCGGGAGCTTCGTCGCCGCGGCGCGCCGCCGCATGCGGCCCGCGGACGAGGCCGCACTCTACCTCGACGCGGTCGGAATATTCGCGGCGATCACCGGTGGCGTGATCGTCCTGGGCGGTGGCCTCGTCACCGACGCGAGCGGGCTGGCGATCCTGGCCTATGGGGCCTTCTTCATGGCGATCATGGGCTCGACGCTGCTGCTGAACATTGCCACGCGCGTGCCCCTGCGCAACGCCGGCCAGTGGGAGGTGCTCGCGGGTCTCGCACTCGGCGCGGTCGCCCAGTTCGGGCTGCTCCAGCCCATGAGCGGCGCGCCGACGACGTTCGGCCTGCACGCCGCGATGGCCGTCTCCACCCTGCTCGTCGGGCATGGGGGCAGCCGGTGGACCGCCGCCGCCGCGATTGGCCGTCGCTATGCAGCCGTCGCCTCGTGGTTGCGCGGCCTCATTCCCCTCGGGAGCGTCATCTTCACCGTCGCTCTGGTCGTGCGGGCCGCCCTCATTTCGACGCCGATGCTGGCCGACGGCGCCCTCCGGATTGCCGCGGGGGCATGCCTGGCCCTGGTCATCCTCTGCGCGATCGCGCGTCAGACAGTGCTTCTCGCGGACCGCGAGCGCGTGATCGGCCGCGAACGGCAGCTGTCGGATGAGCTCACCGTTGCCGAGGCGCAGTACAAGTCCGTCGTCGAGCGCGTTCCGGGCGTGGTCTACGTCGCCGAGGTGGGACGGCACGGCAGGTGGCACTTCGTCAGCCCCAAGATCACCGATCTGCTCGGATACCGGCCCGAGGAATGGCTCGCCGACCCGACGCTGTGGATCAACCGCATCCATCCGGATGACCGGGAGCGAGTCGCCATCTCCGAGCTCGACGACGCCGAACGCATCGACGCCAAGGGCCGATGGGAGTACCGGCTCGTCGCTCGGGACGGGCACGTCGTCTGGGTCATCGACGACGAGGCGGTGATCGGGCGCGACGCCGACGGCCGTCCGACCATGGTGCAGGGCATCCTCGTCGATATCAGCGAACGGAAGAACCTCGAGGACCAGCTGCGCCACCAGGCGCTGCACGACCCGCTCACGTCGCTGCCGAATCGGGTCCTCTTCGTCGACCGGCTCTCGCACGCGCTCGTCCGGCGCAACCGCACGAACGGCATTGCGGTGCTGTTCGTGGACCTGGACGATTTCAAGGACATCAACGACACCCTCGGCCACGCGGCCGGAGACGAGCTGCTAAGCCTGGTCGGCGATCGGCTCGCCGGCGTCCTGCGACCCGAGGACACCGCGTGCCGGATGGGTGGGGACGAGTTCGCGTTCCTCCTGGAGGACGCAGACCGCGAGCGGGCCGAGAACATCGCTCAACGCATCCTGGCGGCGCTTGCCGAGCCGTTCCAGCTCAGCGTGGGCACCGCGACGCTGACCGCGAGCGTCGGCGTTGCAACACGTGCCGGGCGCCTGGCGGGCGACGCCTCCGCGACGGCGGACGCGATGCTGCGTGATGCGGACACGGCCATGTACGTCGCCAAGTCACGAGGCAACGGACTGGTGGAGGTCTTCGAGCGCGGCATGGAGGAGCCGATGTCGCGGCGACGCGCATTGCGCGCCGCACTCGAGCGCCGCGCTCGGGACTGACGAGCTGTTCCTGGAATACCAGCCGATCGTCGAGATGCGGAGCGGCAGCCTCATCGGGCTCGAGGCGCTCGTCCGCTGGAACCACCCGCATCTCGGCCGCCTCATGCCCGCCGACTTCATCCAGCTGGCGGAGGAGGGCGGGCTCATCGGTCGCCTCGGCGAGTGGGTCCTGCGCCGAGCGTGCGCGGACCTGGCGGATGGATCCGTCATCGTCTCGGTCAACGTGTCGGCGCACCAGCTCGGTGACGACACCCTGCCGCAGCTCGTGGAGTCGGTGCTGGCATCGTCGGGGATGCGCCCCGAGCGCCTGCTGCTCGAGCTCACCGAGAGCACGCTGGCCTCGGCTGGCGCCGGCGCGGAGACCGAGCTGCTACGCGTTCAGAAGCTCGGAGTCCGGATCGCGCTCGACGACTTCGGTTCGGGGTATTCCTCGCTGGAGTACCTGGGGCGCCTGCCGATCGACGTCCTGAAGATCGACCGCTCGCTCGTCGAGCGCGTGCACGAGGAGCCCCAGCGGCAGGAGGTCATGCGGGCCATCGGCCACATCGCGGAAAAGCTCTCGCTCGAGACGATCGTCGAGGGCGTCGAGCACGAGTCGCAGCGCCGAATGCTCCTGAGCCTCGGCTTCGAGCGCGCCCAGGGATTCCTCTTCTCCCGGCCGCTGCCGCTGGCGCAGGCAACGCGTCCGCTCCCGAGCTCGATGAGCGCGATCGGCGATGCGATCGCCCCGGCCGAGGTACGGCGCGCCTCCTGACCTCTAGCCGAGGGGCCGCCCGCCGGTGACGCCGACCACCTCGCCGGTGATGTAGCTCGACTCCTCGGACGCCAGGAAGACGAAGAGGGGAGCCAGCTCGGCCGGCTGGCCGGCGCGCCCGAGTGGGGTGTTCTCGCCGAACTTCGCAGCCTTCTCGGCCGGCATGGTCGAAGGGATGAGCGGGGTCCAGATCGGGCCGGGGGCCACCGCGTTCACGCGAAGGCCGCGCTCGAGCACCCCCGGATCCTGGGCGAGGGCCTTGGTGAAGGTCACGATCGCTCCCTTGGTGGTCGCATAGGGGAGCAGCTCGGGCGACGGAGAGTACGCCTGGATCGAGGCGGTGTTGATGATCGTGCCACCTTGGCGCATGCGCGGGAGCGCGGCCTTGGAGAGATGGAACATGGCCTCGATGTTCGTGGCGAAGATGCGCCGCCACTCCTCCGTCGTGACCTCCTCGATGCGATCGCCGCAGTCTTGCCACGCCGCGTTGTTGACCAGGATGTCGAGATGCCCGAGCTCCGATGCCGCGTGCTCGATCAACGCGGCGCAGGTGTCGGGATTGCGAATGTCGCCGTCGACCGTCAGCGCGCGTCGCCCCGCATCCGTCACCCAGCGGGCCGTGTCGGCCGCATCGGCCTCCTCGACGCCGCCAAGGTACGAGATGACGATGTCCGCACCCTCGCGCGCCATGGCGATGGCGACCGCCTTGCCGATGCCGGAGTCCGCTCCGGTGATCAGTGCCACACGGTCCAGCAGACGGCCGGACCCCCGGTAGCTTTCCTCGCCGTGGTCGGCCTTGGGCTCCAGTTCAGCCTCTGTGCCCGGCGGCTCCTGCTGCTGCTTCGGGAACGGCGGCTCGGGGTACTTGCTCGTCGGGTCCTGTCGCGTGTCGGTCGTCATCGGTTTCCTCTGATCGGCTTGCCCATGGGACCGATGCAGGTGCCGTGCCGAGGGGGGCTAGGCCGTCGGCGTCCGCTCGTACACGACCGTCTGCCACAGCCATCCGCGGTGATGCAGGCGACGCTCGAAGCCGGCGTCGCGGATGCGGGCATGGATGGCACGCTCGGGGTGGACGTACCCGCGGTACGACCGTCGCGAGAAGCGGAAGACCACGTTGCCCATCCAGATGGCGACGCGCGTCCACCACCGGTCGTTGGGGTAGACCAGCCCGTAGATGCGTCGGGCGTGCGCCGCCGATCGGTCAACGAGCGCGACCCAATCGCCGTAGCAGCACACGACGCGGTCGAGGGTGACGACGTCGGCGTCAGCGACCTCATCGGCGAGGGCAACGAAGTCGCCGTGGCGGTAGCTCGTTCGATCCGCGAGCCCGAGCCGCCTGGCCTCGTGTCCCGCGACGGCGACGTACGCCCTGGCGGCATCGACACCGGTCACCCGGTCGGCGCCGGCGGCGAGGAGCTCGAAGCCGATCACGCCGACCCCGCCGCCGATGTCCAGCAGCGCCGCGCCATCGACGCCCGTCGCCGTGACGGCCTCGATCAAGCGGCGGGTGCTGCCTGACGGTCCCGATCGCCGGTACGCGGTGAGCTCACGACGCGCCGTGCGGGCGTCGAAGACCGCGTCGTAATCGGCCTCGCAGCAGGAAGGCGGCACCCCACCATCATCGGTCCCTGACGCAAGCGAGCCATCGGTCGAGTGTGGAATGCCCGGTCCGTCCGTTTGACGCAGTCCCCGTGGGACCTCAGGTCGATTCCGCGGGTAACGCCCGGGATTGCTCCCCGACAAGGACTTGCGACCCCGCAGCTCAGCCGGTGCTGCCCTCGATCGCACGGTCGACGGCGCGAGCGTACTGCTCATCGGTCAGCGCGCCGGCGTCGCGGAGGGACTGGAGCTTCGCGATCTCGTCGGCGACGGAGCCCTTCGGTGGAATCGGCGGCTTCTCGTGCTCCTTGCGCGGGCGCCTTGGCGTACCGGCATCGCGGGCACTGAATGCCTCCGTCAGCTCCGCCAAGACGCGCCGCTCGATGAGCTCGCTGGTGTGCTGCCCGATAGTCGCGACCGAGCGGGGCAGCCACGCCGGCAGGGTTCCGGACGGATCGGGGAGGTCCGCCCGCTCGAGGTCGCCCGCGGCGGCGGCCGGCGTCGTGGGTACGCCCTCGATCCGCAGCTCGTGGAGCGGCTCGGGCCGATCGATGTCACGCAGCCGCTGGTCGCCGAGCGAGTGCAGCTTCACGCCGTCCGGCAGATCGCCCGCCACGATCGCCCGGGTCGTCTCCGACAGCAGGACCTGCCCGCCCCGTCCCACCGCGGCGATACGCGAGGCGCGGACCACGTCGAGGCCGGTGTAGCCCTCCTCGCCGATCGCCGGCTCGCCGGTGTGCAGGCCGAGCCGCATGCGGACCGAAACCCCATCGGGCCACTCCTCGCGTTCGTGGGCGCGCTGGACCTCGACGGCCGCCGTGACCGCGTCCCGGGCGCGGGGGAACGAGTAGAAGAAGGCATCGCCCTGCGTGTCGATCTCCTGCCCGTGGAGCGCGCCGAACGTCTCGCGCACGATCCGCCGATGCGTCACCAGCAGCGCCGCGTACCGCTCGTCGCCGAGCCGCTTCAGCAGGCTCGTGCTGCCCTCGATGTCGCTGAAGACGAAGGTGACGGTGCCCGACGGCAGGTTCGGCATGGAGGGAGGATACGTTGACCTACGTGGCGTTCGCCATCTCCGCGAACTGGCACAGGGCGTTGGCGAGCCGCATCTGCTCGGGCGTCCGCGCCCGCACTCGCAGGAGCGCGGGCTCCGCCACGACGACCGCCACGCATCGGGCTCGCGAGGTCGCCACGTTGAGCCGGTTGCGTGAGTACAGGAAGCCCATGCCGCGTGGCGCATCGTCGGGCGAGCTGCTCGTCATGGAATAGATGCTCACCGGTGCCTCCTGGCCCTGGAACTTGTCCACGGTCCCCACGCGCGCCTCGGGCAGCTCGCGCTGGATTGCGCCGACCTGTGCGTTGTATGGCGCCACGATCAGAACGTCCTCGTACCCGAGCGGATGCTCCTCGCCGTGCTTGTCGGTCCAGCTGGATCCGCTCGCGACGAGGGCGCGCACGATGGCCGCGACCTGCCGCGCCTCCTCGGGGGACTCAGACTCGCTCCCGACGTGCTCGACCGACATCAGCCTCACGCCTGCACCCACCAACGGCGCCGGACCGTGCAGGAACTGGCGGCCGAGGTTCTCGCGCGACTGCAGCTTGCCCTCGTAGAACGCGTTCGAGGTGAATTCGGTGACGTCGGGGTGGAGCCGCCAGGTGTGCTCGAGGAACAGTCCGAGATCTGCGGGCATGGCGTCGTGCTCGCCCAGGAGGTGGGCCAGCGCCGATCTGTCTGCGCCGGTCGGATGCGATCCCTGGAGTGGCTGGTCGAGCTGCTGTGGATCGCCAAGCAGGACGATCGAGCGAGCGGCGCCCGCCATGGCAAGCATGTTGGCGAGCGACATCTGGCCGGCCTCGTCGACGAACAGGACGTCGAGCAGCCCGTCGCTCTTGCTCGGCGCCCACAGCCAGACGGTTCCGGCAGCGACGTCGTAGTCGTCGCGCGCGATCCCGTCCCGCGCCTCCGCGTTGTCCTTCGTGATCGTCACGCGGTCGTCATCGACGGCCTGGTCGTCCTCGGTGATCTTCTGGATGCTGCGGATCGGGACTCCGGCCTCGGCAGCGGCGTCCTCGATGTGGCGCAGGAAGTTGCCGATCACTCGGTGGCTGTTGGCGCTGATGCCCACCTTCCTGCCGTTCGCCACGAGGCGCACGACCATTCGGGCACCGCTGTAGGTCTTCCCCGATCCCGGCGGTCCCTGGATGGCGAGCGCTCCATCGTCCATCGCCTCGACGATGCGGCAGGCGGCATCGAGTCCGGTCTCCCCGCCAAGCTGCAGGGGGTCGTTCGTCCCCTGGCCGACCGACGGCGGGCGTCGGAGGAGCACGTCGCGCGCCGCGCGCCACGGGCCGGGCGCGTCGATCCCGTGCTCGGCGACCCATTCGCCCAGGCGGAGGAGGGCTGCTCGCTGCTCCTTGTCGCCGTAGATGTTCAGAGGCACCAGCGCCTCCGGATGCGGCGGCTCCACGCCTGCGGGCCACGCCAGGTCGACCGTCGACTGCTTGTCATCGATGGCCTCAACCTCCGCGCGCACCTTCCACGCGCTCCATTTCGCATCGGGTTGCTGCCGGTAGAGTGCCGGGTCGTACAGGTCGGAGCCGATGTCGTAGTCCTGAGGCGCGTATCGGTATCGCCACGTCTGCCGTGCGTACCGTGCCTTGGCCGATGGCTTCCAGGGCTCGCCGATCGGTCCGACGACCTCGAGCGGACCGAGGGCCTGCTTGTCGGCCGCCAGCTCCGCCACGTCCAGCCCGAGCCGATGGAAGAAGTCCCAGAAGGCGACCTTCGCCTCGCGGCGGTGCCACGACAGCAGCTGTGCCAGCAGCCACGAGGCCTGCTGGAGCGGCGTGCGCTCCAGTGGGTCGTCCGGGACGCCATCGGTCAGCTGCGCGGCGACCTCCTGAACGTGGGCATCGGCCTCGCGAAGCTGCTCAGGGGCGTCCGGGGAGCGCGGAGCCGGTCGTGGGACCTGCTGCCCGGTCGCCTCGGCGACGCGAAGGCGCTGCAGCTCGAGCCAGTCACGAAGGCACAGCGTGCTGAGCACGTCGTCGCGGTTGTACGTCTCGATGGACGCCAGGATGGTCGAAGCCGGCCGATCGCCCTCGCCAAGCTGGAGCCATTCCTCGAACTCCACGATGCTCGAGCCCGCGTCGCGGAGCCCCTCCTGTCGTTTGAAGTCGTAGAGCGCCTCGATCTTCTTGATGCTGTAACTCTCGACCGATGCGCGCAGGCCCTGGCGCACGGCACGGAACAGGTCGACGAGGACTCCGCCGCGCAGGAGCCGATCAACCTGCTCCTCCCGCGTCCCGTGGCGGCCCATCAGCCGCTTCAGGGCGGTCGGCTCGTACGAGGCGTAGTGGTAGACGTGCATCTCCGGATATCGTTCGAGCCGATCGGTGAGGAAGTCCATGAGCCGCTCGAACGCTTGCTTCTCGCCGGCCAGGGTGACGTCGCCCGACCCGTCCGGGTCGAATGACCAGAACGCCTGGAACGTCTCCTGCGTGTCCATGACCCCGAACAGGTAGTCGACGCCGTCGTCGAACGCGTACGGGTCGCCCTCGAGGTCGAGGAAGAGATCTCCGGGATCAGGCCCCGGCAGGGTGGCCAGCCCGCGCTCGGCGTCGATGGGCACGAGCAGCTCGTGGATCGGCTTCGGCAGGCCCCGACCCTGGACCTGGATGCGGGCCTGCTCACGGACTCGTTCCACGCTGGCGGCGCTCGCGCCGTCAAGCGGGGGATCGAACGGGATGGGGCGGCCGCCAGACGCTCGACGGTGTCGAGCTCGCGGGCGACCAGCCCCTTCCGCTGCCGTGCCGTGATGCCGGCGACGAGCGAGAGGTGATCGTCGCTGCGGCGCCGTGCCGCGCACAGCTCCGACCAGCGGCAGACATCGCAGTGCTCGACGGGCTCCGGGTAGGTCGATGACGGTGGGTAGACCGCCGATGGCGCAGGAGCAACGTCCGTGCCCAGCACGGTCTCTTCGAACCGCCGCTTCGCAGCGCGGTAGTAGGCCATGTAGTCATCGACGCGCAGCTCGGCGGTCTCGTGGGCGCTGCCGCCCAACACGACCTTCATCGTCTCGGGGCGAACCCCCTGGATCCGCTCGAGCTGCTCAACGTACGAGCAGATCTGGAGCACGGCACCGGCCTTCACGTGCCGCGCCAGCTTCGTGTCGGCGACCTCGTAGTGGTACGGCCCCCAGACGGATGGCCTCGCCGGGTCGTCGACGCGCAGGAGGAAGTCTGCGTACCCGAGCCACCGGCCGTCGAAGAAGGTCGCCTGGAAGACGACATCGGCGCCCGATGCCATGGCAGCGATCGTCTCGTCCGCCTGGCGCCTGATTCGCTCGCCTCGTTCCTCGGCGTCGTCGCGCGCGATCTCGACGACCGCCTTGCCCGCGACGGTGAGGTCGGCAAGGTAGCGAGCCTCGTGCTGGAAGCCCCGCTCGCGAATGACGTCGAGCTCGCGATCGTCGCGGTCCGGTCGATCGACGAGACCGGCCAGGGCCGCACGCTCCAGGGCAGTGAGATGCTCGCAGGCCAGGTAGCCGACGAGATCGGTGGCGGAGAAGACCGGCTTCCCGTCGATCAGCTGCAATGAAGGCTCCTCCCCATGCCCCGAAGGGTAGCGGCTCATCGCGACAGCTCGCGCGTCGCACGCGGGCTGCCGATGTGGACAGCCCGGCGACAATGCACGTATGCGATTCCGATCCCTGCTGGTCTTGGCGGTGTTGGCAATGTCGACCGCCGCGTGCGCGATGAGCGGGACGGGTGTCGGTGTCGCCGAGCCGATCGGTGGCCAGGTCCCCGGCGGGGCGGAAGGTGCCCTGCCCTTCCCGGAGTGCCAGACGGGTGACTACGCCTTCCAGGGCGAGAGCACGCTGGCTGCGATCGGCCTCGGCGAGATGGCCGGTGGACCCGACGCCAACAGGGTCGGCATGATCTGGGTCACCGCCGGTCCGGCGTCACTCGATATGCCGCAGCCGCTACCCGCCGTCGAGGACGGGAAGGGAGGCGAGATCATCGACGCTCGGATGGTCTGCGTGCAGTGGCCGGACGGGAGCGGAATGGCCGGGAACATCTCGGACGACTGGGTGCTTCCGGCGAGCGTGGCAGGCACGGACGCACCGGCCGAGGGCGGAGGCAGTCCTCCGGTCGGGGCGCTGGTGCTCATCGGCGGAGCTGCCGTTCTGATCGGGGTCTCGGTCGTGGCATTCCGTCGCGAGGGCGTCTGATCGCGTCGAGCGCTCCGGGCTCATCGACCGTAGACTGGACCCGGCTCGACCGAGCCTGACTGACCCCCCCCGACGCCGGAGACCCTCCTTCCGCATGACCGCCGCCGCAACGTCCAACGATCACGACCGGGCTCCGGTCGAGCTTCCGCATCGCGTCCGCCTCGAGATCCTGGGCGCCGTTCTGCTCGGCATCCTCCTCGCCGCGCTCGACCAGACGATCGTCGGGACCGCGCTCCCCACGATCGTGACGGACCTCGAGGGCAACGACGTCTACATCTGGGCCTTCACGGCGTACCTGCTCACCGCAACGGTGAGCGGACCGATCTACGGGAAGCTGTCCGACATCTTCGGGCGTCGCCCGATCTTCATGATCGGCGTCGGCATCTTCCTCACCGGCTCCCTGCTGTGTGCCGTCAGCCAGGAGATGTGGCAGTTCCTCGTCTTCCGTGGGGTACAGGGGCTCGGCGCCGGCGCGCTGTTCCCGGTCGCGCTGGCCATCATCGGCGACATCTTCGCCCCGTCGGAGCGTGGCAAGTACCAGGGATTCTTCGGCGCCATCTTCGGGCTCAGCTCGCTCATCGGTCCGGCGATCGGTGGCCTGATCACCGACAACTTCGGCTGGCACTGGATCTTCATCGTGAACATCCCGCTCGGCGCGATCGTGCTGCTCATCATCTGGCGCACCCTGCCGACCCATCACGAGGAGGATGCCGATCGGCACATCGACTACCTCGGCGCCGCGGTCTTCGTGGCGGCGCTCGTGCCGCTGCTGCTGGGACTCACCAACAAGCAGTTCGGCGAATGGACCGATCCCGACGTCGGCGGCCTCATCGCGATCGGCCTGCTCCTGACCGCGGTCTTCGTCTGGGTCGAGTCGCGTGCGAAGGAGCCGATCCTCCCGCTCCAGCTGTTCCGGATCCGGGCATTCACGGCCAGCGTCGTCGCCATCTTCCTGGCCGCGATCGGCTTCTTCACGGCCGTCGTCTTCCTGCCACGCTGGTACCAGATCGTCGAAGGCGCCTCCGCCACCGAGTCGGGCTACCAGATCCTGCCGCTGCTCGGCGGCCTCATCGTCTCGGCCGTCACCGCGGGCCAGCTCGTGTCGCGAACCGGTCGGTACAAGGCGCTGATCGCCTCTGCGCTGCTGCTCCTGGCGTTCGGCGTCTTCCTGCTCACGAATCTCCGACCCGATACCCCCGGTCCCATCGTCTGGCTCTGGATGCTGGTCGCCGGCCTGGGGATCGGTCCGTCCTTCGCGGTCTTCACGCTCGTGGTCCAGAACGCCGTTCCGGTGCGTGAGCTCGGGGCGGGTACCTCGGCCGTCACGCTGTTCCAGCAGGTCGGCGGCTCTGTCGGCCTGGCCATCGCAGGCACCGTCTTCGGCTCCGTGCTCCTGGAGGAGGTTCCCCGACAGCTCGAGGCCTCCGGCGTGCCGGCGCAGTTCATCGACCAGTTCGCTTCGGGCGAGGGGTCGGCCCTGAATGACATCGCCGGCGTCGGCGACCTCGGCACGGCCATTCTCGCGGACGTGCCGGAGCAGTTCCGGCCGATGGTCGAGCCGATCATCCCGGCCATCGTCGAGGGCATCCATACCGCGTTCTCGATCGCGACCGGCGCCACGTTCGTGGTCGGGATCGTGACCTCGCTCCTGGCGGCCCTGGTCGTCCTCGTGCTCCTGCCGGCCGGGAGGGTCGGGGAGCGGCCGGAAGGTGCCCCCGTCGAGACTGAGAGGGCGGACCTCCACCCCAGCGCGACCTGACCCGCCTCAGCTCCCCTCCGCTCGTGCGGGGAGGGAGCCGACGATCGTCGCGGCCCCGATCCCGATCCCGATCAGCACGTGCGCGGGCGTCCACCAGGCATCGGTCTGGGCCAGGCCGGTCGTCAGCGTGAAGATGATCGTGACGCCGCCGGTTGCGAACAGGAGCAGGCCGGTGATCAGCTCGCGCATCGGGCTCGGAGCTCGCTGTTGCGTGACGAGGAGGACGGTGCCGTAGGCGACGGCGGCGGTCAGGAGCGCCGTCACCACCAGGATCCACACGAAGCCGGCGACGCCCAGCAGGGCGACCGAGCCGATGAACAGCCATCCGGACATCCCGGCCGCCACCCCGACGCGCCTCGATCGCTCGCGCACGTGGAGCCACCACAGCCCGGCCGTGGCCAGCGCCGCCACCACGAAGGCGGGGGAGGCCCACGTCTGGCGGTCGGTCAGGAGGGCGTCGGCCGTGACCGGCAGCGTCACGGCCCAGGCGAGCGCAACGACGACGACGCCGATGCGGCGCAGGACGGTCGAGGGGTCCATCAGCCGAGCGTCAGGATGGGATCTGCGCCTCGGCCTCAGGCTCCGCATCGGCCTTGATCGGGTCAGAGGGAGCGCGCTCGCCCCGGGCGAGCACCACGAACGGTACCGCCAGCGCCTGGATTGCCGCCGCAGCCACGTAGGACGCCGGATAGCCGAACAGGTCGGCGGTGCGGCCGAGGGCCGGCTGGGCGACGACGCCACCCGCCGAGCCCATCAGGGCATCGAAGGAGAGGACGGTCGCGCGCTGCCCCGACGGGATCAAGCCGTTGATGAACGCCTGGCGCATCGGCGCCACCGTGGCGAAGACCATGGCCCAGGTCGCGAGCAGGACGACCGCCAGCCAGAAGTTCGGAATCCAGCCGAGCAGCGCGAGCAGGAGCACGTTGAGGATGCCGCCCAGGATCAGTGCGTCCGTTCGGCGCTTGAAGAGGCGGCGCACCCACGGGACGACCAGGCCGCCCAGGATCTGGGCGCCGGCAACGATCGCCGCGGCCAGGCCGGCGATGCTGTAGGCGGTCGGATCGCCCCATAGCTCGAGCAGGTACGGCTGGAGCGCGTAGAACGCGTAGAAGCTGACGCCGACGGAGAATGGGGCGGCCAGCATCAGCCAGCGGATCGGTGGATTGCGCAGACCCCCGTCGACGGCGCCGCTGACCACGTTGCGGACCGCGGTGGCCGGGCCGACCCCGCGTTGCGGCGTGAAGCCCAGGTCATGCATGAACCACCACGCGATCACCAGCGTGACGCCGAGCATGCCGGCGCGAAGGATGTACGGGACGCCCAGATCGGTGAACTGGGCGACCACGCCTCCGAGGACCGAGCCGGTCAGCATCGCGGCGCCACCGACCACCTGCGCGCGGCCGAAGACCGACTCCAGGTTGCCGGTGAACCCCGTGGCGTTGAGCGCGTCGACCAGCCATGCCTCGGTGGCGCCGGAGAAGAACGTGAATCCCAGCCCCAGCAGGATGGACGCGATCGCCCAGCCCCAGAACGGCGCGTGCAGGTTCCACATGAGCAGGTAGAGCAGCGTCGAGAGCAGCAGCGTGCCGGCGCCGAGCATGAACGAGAAGCGCCGGCCGCGGGTATCGGCGACGACGCCGGTGGGGACCTCGAAGATCACCTGGCCGACGGTGAAGAACGCGTTGGCGGCGAAGGCCTCGGTGTTGCTGAGCCCGGCGTCAAGGAGGAAGAGGGTGTTGATGCCCCAGATGAACGATGCAGCCAGGGTCGTCAGCAGCGTCAGCGCCAGGTACGTCCGCTGGACGATCTTCGCGTCGTTCGTCATCGGTCGAACTCTACCGGCCATGGCGGAACCCACGCATGCGGCGGTGTGTCCCCGTGTACCGTGCGGCGAACGCGAGGTGCCGATCGATCCCGACCCGCGCCCGCGCTTTGAGGGAGGTCTCCCGTGGCACTGACGCCCCGAACGATCCTGCTCCTGGTCGCCGTCATCCTCTTCCTGCTGGCCGCCTTCGGCATCGCGCTCGGCACGCTCAATCTCATGCTGCTCGGCCTCGCCGCGTTTGCCGCGGCCTTCCTGCTTGGCGACGGAGGGCTGAACGTGCGCCGATAAGAACTCGGCCCCCTGCCGGTCACTCGGCCTCGGGCAGCCAGTGGTTGTCGTGGCGCAAATAGAATTCGGCGCGCTCCTCCTCGCTCATGCCCGCAACTTCGCCGACCCCCTCGAAGTACGCCTCGCGCGGCGCTCCGGGCGCGAAGTGGATGAGCATCGATGCGGGCTCGCCCGACTCGTTCCTGAACCCGTGAATCCCGCCTTCCGGCACGTGGACGAAGTCACCGGGGACGGTGTCGATCCACCGGGTGCCGTCAAAGATCCGCACGCTGCCCGACAGGATGAAGAACGACTCTGAGATGGTCCGATGGAAATGGGGGCCGGGTCCGCTCGGCTTCGATCCCATGTCGAATCGGTAGAGGCCGAATTGTCCGTCCGTCGACGCTCCGGTCGCCAGGTAGCTGACCGAGTTGCCGGAGGGTCTCGCCAGCTCAGGCTCGTGGTCGGCCGCGCGGTGGGTGGCGCTGACCTCACCGTCTTCGCCGAGGTAGCGCGGGTCCGGGTAGCTCATGCCAGCGCCCTCATCGAATGCGTCCCTCCTTCAGGGAGGAGACGGACCTGGCGATTCGGCGCTGCCTCGTCTCATCGGTCTTGGCTCCGGTCACCTGGAGCACGTGCCACGACTTGTTGCTGTAGGACAGCCCGTCGAACGTCGCGCGCGCCTTCGGCTCGCCATCGAGCGCGGCGGCGAAGTCGTCCGGGACCGTTACCACGCGCGGCGCGGTGTCGAGCTCGATGTCCACGTCCACCTCGTCGCCACCCGCGACGCCGGCCCCCGCTCGATTCTCCGCGCTCACGCCGACCCAGTACTCGCCGCCCATGACGGCCACGGTGTTCCGATAGGTAAACCCGTTGATCGTCACGGTGACGGCCGGTCGCTTGCCGGCGCCGAGCGCATCGACGACCTCGTCGGGGATCCGGATGCCGGTGGCGGTCTTTTCCGTCTGCACGATCGTGGTGTGGAATCGCATGTCCGGCCTCAGGTGCCCGCGGTGGCCGGGGCGATGTTCTGGTTCCGATGGAACACGTTGTCGGGGTCGTATGAGCGCTTCACCGATGCCAGCCGGTCCCATGTCGCGCCGGGGTAGGCGTCGCGCACGCGCTTTTCGCCCTCGTCGCCAAGGAAGTTGACGTAGGCGCTGGTATCGCCCTGGCGGAGCGCAGAAACGAACCCGTCGACCCACGCCCCGCGGACCTTGCGATCCTCCTCGCCCTCGTAGAACGCGGCGACGTTGACCATGATGCGGGCCGCACGGTGCGCAAACGCGGTCGCGTCCGCGGGCACGCGGGCCATCGCCCCGCCAAGGACCCGCAGCTGTGCTGCACGCAGCGTCGCGTCCGAGTTTTCCAGGAATTCCATGATGGTGCCCGCCACGTCGAGGTCGACGTGGTCGATGAACATGGTCTGTGCCACCGCCGTCGGGTGATACGAGTCGTCCGCCGGGGGGTACATCTCGGTGTAGGACGACGGCTTCACCATGTCTGCCAGTGGCTCGGCCAGGGCTCGGAACGGCGCGATTGCGCGCTCGCCCGAATCCGCGTCGCCGGCGTAGGCGAGCATGCCCAGGATGACCACCTGGCCGTGGACTTCCTCGGGCAGGAACGGCATCGGCGGCGCGTTCATGATGTTCGCGATCGTCGACAGCTCGTCAGGCGCGGCCTCCGCGGCTGCGATGAAGCCGGCGACCGTCTCGGCGGTGGCCGGCAGCACGAGCATGCCGCCGACGAACGAGGGCAGGTCTGCCAGCCGGTACTGGAAGCGCGTCGCGACGCCGAAGTTGCCCCCGCCGCCGCGGAGGGCCCAGAAGAGGTCCGGGTGCGATCGCGGCATCCACGTGCAGCATCTCACCGTCGGCGGTCACGATCTCGGCGGCAAGCAGCGAGTCGATGGTCAGCCCGTGCTTGCGGGCCAGGTAGCCGACTCCGCCACCAAGTGTGATGCCGCCGATCCCGACCGAGCCCGTGTCGCCGAAGCCGATCGCGAGGCCGTGCTCGGCCAGGGCCGACGTCACCTCGCCGGCGGTGAGGCCTGACTCCGCCCAGGCGGTACGGGCCTCGACGTCGACGTCCAGCGCCGTGAGGTCCCTCACGTCGATGACGATGCCGCCGTCGACGGTGGAGTGGCCCGCGCCACTGTGGCCGCCGCAGCGCACGGCGAGCTCGGCGCCGTTCTCGCGTGCCAGGCGCACGACGGCGGCGACGTCTGCCGCATTTGCGACGCGCACGATGACCGCGGGCCGTGGGTCGGTCCCACCCAACACGATCGTTCGCATGGCGTCGTAGTCGGCGTCTTCAGGGGTGATCACGCGGCCGGTGACGGCGTCGCGCAGGCGTCCAATCGGGATCTCCGTCCTCGTTGGCGAGAGCGACACGGCGAGGTTCTCCTTCGGCAAGAGTCAGAAGGGTAGACCGAGGCCGCGCCGAAATCTCATCGGTCGTGCTCGGTGCCCCGATGAGTTTCTCGTCCGAGCCGGGTCTGATGGGCAGGCCACGAAAGGAGGTCGTCCCTGGTCGCATCCGACCATGCCCAAGAGATCATCCGGCTCGTGGTCGACGGACCGATCGGCCCGGACGGCCTGGCTGCGCTGTGCGCGCGACTGCGCGCCGAGCTCGCCGTACGTAACGCCGACGTGGTGGTCTTCGACGTGGGCGACGTCACCGATCCCGACCTGGGAACCGTCGACGCCCTTGCGCGGGCACGCCTCCTTGCGCGCCGGGACGGCTGCGACCTGCGACTGGCGGATGCGTCGGTCGAGCTGCGCGAGCTCCTCGACCTGGCGGGCCTGACGACGACGCTCCGGTGCGAGGTGGGCTCAGGCCTCGAGGCGGAGGGGGAGGCCGAAGGCCGGGAAGAAGCGGGCGGTGTCGAGGAAGAACGTGATCCCGGTGATCCGGTCGCCTGAGGTCTCGAGCACCTGCAGGGACCACGGAGTCCACACCCCGGGCTCCCCGCTTGGCTTGTACTGACCGAACGCCGGCGATCCATTCGCGGCCGTCGGCACCAGGCGCGAGTCCTTGCAGCCGATCCCGGTGCCGAGGCACCAGGCAACGATGTCCTCGTGGGTCTGGAGCCACAGGTCGTACGGCGGCATGTTCCAGGTGGCGTCCTGGTGGAGCAGCGCGGTGAGCGCGTCCATGTCGTAGCGCTCGAACGCATCGACGTATCGCGCCAGGAGCGCGTGCTGCTCGTCGTCCATCGGCCCGGATGGCGTGGCGTCCGCCACGTGCGTCGCGCCCATGGTCGCCCGCGCGCGCTGCAGGGCGCTGTTGACCGACGCGACCGTCGTCTCCAGGAGCTCGGCGACCTCCTCCGCCCTCCAGCGCAGCACCTCGCGCAGGATGAGCACCGCGCGCTGCTTCGGCGGCAGATGCTGGAGGGCCGCCATGAATGCGAGGCGCACGGACTCCCGTGCCACCGCCACGTCGGCCGGGTCGCCGTCCGGCACGACGCTGCTGTCGGGCACCGGCTCGATCCAGGCCGCCTCGGGCAGCGCTGCGGGTAGTGGCGTGTCGGCGCTCTGCGCTGGCGTCATGTCCATCGGCCGGGCGCGACGCTGGCTGGCGGTCAGCATGCTCAGGCACACGTTGGTGGCGATGCGGTAGAGCCAGGACCTGAGCGCGGCGCGCCCCTCGAAGCGGTCGAGCCCCCGCCACGCGCGCACCAGGGTCTCCTGCACGGCGTCCTCGGCCTCGAAGGCCGAGCCGAGCATGCGATAGCAGTAGCCGGTCAACTCGACCCGGTAGCGCTCCAGCTGCGACATGTCCGCATCGGCCGGCGTCGGCGCAACGCCCACACCGGCGCGTTCCGCCGTCATCTCACTCATAGGCCGGCCATCCTACCGCCGTAGCCCGAGGACCGCCAACGGCCAGAGCGGCGCCAACTTCGGGTACCAGCGCGCCCGGCGCCTCGGCGGCGCCGAGGGACAGCTACCGGAGAGCTACCGGATGCGCGCGGTCAGGAACCGGATGCGCGCTTCGGCGGCTTGCGGGTCGTCGAGCGGGTCGTCTTGCCGGCCCTGGACTGAGCGGTCCTGGCTTTCGCGGCGGGTTTGGCCGTCCCTGACTTCGCCGTGCCGGACGTGGCCGCCGGCTTCGAAGCTGCGCTCTTCGTGGCGGCTCGCTTGGTGGTCGTGCTCTTCGAAGCTGCCTTGGTCGCGGGCTTCGCCGTCGAAGCGGCCCTGGTCGGGGCTCTCTTGGTCGAAGCCGCCGTGGATCGGCGAGCCTTCCTGGGGGTGCTCCCCTTCGGCAGTGCCTTCTCGATCGCCTTGCCCGCGCTCGACGCTGCGTCTCCGACCGCCTTGCCGGCGCTGGCCGCCGCCCCGCCCACTGCCTTGCCGACGGCTTTCCCGGCGGGGGACGAGGCAACATTCCCCGCCGCCTTGCCGACGGCCTTCCCGGCGGGGGACTTGGCGACCGATTCCGCGGCCTTGCCCACGCTTCCCGCGGCCTTGCCGACGGTCTTCCCCACGTTCTTGGTCACGCCTTTCAGGAGCTTCCCCGTGTCTGCCATCCTCATCCTCCTCATCGGCCCGCCGAACGAGCGGTCGCTTGTCCGGTCATGCATCCACCGTGCCCGCGCGCTCTCATCGCTGACCGGAGCATCATGAACGCCACGTAGCCCGCCGGTGGGTGAAACGGTCCTCATTGCTGAAGACATTGGAGGTGCACGACATGACTGCACGATTCGACGCCATCGGCCTGGTCGTCGCCGACATGGGCCGCTCGCTCGCCTTCTACCGGATGCTCGGGCTCGAGATCGCTCCGGAGGCGGATGGGGAGCAACATGTGGAAGCCGCACTGCCCGGCGGCGCGCGCATGCTGTGGGACACGGTCGAGACGGTTCGTTCGTTCGATCCGGACTGGACGCCGCCGAGCGGCAGCCCGGGCATCGGTCTCGCGTTCGCCTGTGATGACCCAGCCGATGTCGACCGGGTCTACGCCGAGCTCACCGGAGCCGGCCACGATGGCCACCGGGAGCCGTGGGATGCGTTCTGGGGGCAGCGCTACGCGAGCGTCCAGGATCCCGACGGGAACACTGTCGACCTCTTCGCTCCGCTGGAGGAAGCCGCCTCCTGAGTCAGACCTCCTGCGTCGGGGTCTTGCGCCGCAGCATGTCCTTCGGGAGCAGGATGCGGGCGGCCACGATCAACAGGAAGCCGGCGAAGAGCTTGCGGAGCAGGTCGTCGTCGAGCGAGAGGGCGAGCACGGCACCGAGGAACGCGCCGACGACGCCCCCCGCACCCAGCACGAGCGCGTCGCGCAGGACGAGGCTGCCCCGGCGGTAGTGCGCATAGGACCCGGTCAGCGCGGCGGGGATGATGACGAGCAGCGACGTCCCCTGGGCGACGTGCTGGTCCATGCCCAGGATGAGCACCATGGCCGGCACCATGAACACTCCGCCGCCGATCCCCAGCAAGCCCGCCAGGAAGCCCGCCGCAAGGCCGATGAGGATCAGCTCGACCAGCTGAAGGATCTGCTCCGGGCTCATCCGAACAGCATCGCCAGGGCGATGATGACCAGGAAGACGCCGAACACCCGGGCCAGCGCCTCCGCGCTGAGCCGATGCATCAGGCGCGTGCCGGCCTGGACGCCGACGAGGCTGCCGATCACGAGCAGCGCGGCTGCACCGAAGTCGACGCTCTCGGCTCGGCCGAAGACCAGGGCGCCGACGGCCGCGATCGGCACGATGGCGGCGAGTGACGTCGCCTGTGCCCGATGCTGCACGAAGCCGATGAGGATCACCATGGCCGGCACCAGCAGGATGCCCCCGCCGACCCCGAGCAGCCCGCTCATCGTCCCGGCCGCCGCGCCAACGGCGACGAGGGGAAGGAGCGGGCCGCGCTCGCCGGCCGTGTTGGGTTCGCTCATCGGTCGAGCGGATTCTAGGCGGGTGACGCGCCTCAGGGGCCGATGCGCACCGACTCGAGCACGGGCTCGGCGGCGGCCAGTGCCCCGTCCCACGCCGCGACCGACCCGCCGACCATGATCGCCAGCAGGCCGTCGGGCGTGTCGAAGAACGCGACCCAGAGACGGCGCCCAGGATCGATGCCCAGCGCGCCGGGCGGCACCTGCATCACCCGCGCGTGAGCCTCGCCGGCGTTCTCGACCGTGACCTGCGACCCGTCGAGCCCGCCGATGCGCGAGGCACTGCTCTCCACGACCGCGAGGTCGGGATTGGCCGACAGCAGCTCGACCGCGCCCTCCGCGCTGTCGACCGCCTCGCTGCTGCCGCCGGGTCCGAAGATCCCCGATGGACGCGCGAACTGGACGGCGATGACGTCCGGGCTGCCGGCGTCCTGCTGCACGTCGAAGAAGCCATCCGCCAGCTGGACCGCCTGCCACGAGCCGTCGAGCTCGATCGTGATCGTCGGCTCGAAGCCGGCCCGCGTGTACCGCCCTGTATCCAGCGGCTCGCCCGTCGCGGTCAGCTCGGCCGCCTCGGGGCCGGTCGACGGTGGTGGAGATGGCAACATGACGGGTGTCTCGTCCACGCTCAGGGTCGGATCGGTGCCGCCACATCCGGCCACGGTCATGAGCGCCGCAAGGGCGACGAGCGTGGCAGAGACGGTGCGAGGCGGCACGCTTCGAATACCGCGGAACGCGCCCATCGGTTCATCGGCGCCGACGCAATATCGGACAGACCCTGTCAGGTACCGATGCCAGGATAAGGGCTGAAGGAGGTCGCACATGGACATGAAGATCGAGCTGGTGGCGATCCCGGTCACCGACGTCGACCGCGCCAAGGCGTTCTACGTCGACAAGATCGGATTCAACGCGGACTTCGATCAGCAGGTGAACCCGGAGCTTCGGTTCGTGCAGCTGACGCCGCCCGGCTCGGCCTGCTCGATCTACCTGGGCACGGGCCTCACCGAGATGGCCCCCGGCTCGCAGAAGGGCCTCCAGGTCGTGGTCAAGGACGTTGCGGCGGTCCGCGAGGAGCTGATGAGCCGCGGCGTCGAGACCGGCGAGGTCGACGTCCAGTCGTGGGGATCGTTCATCTACTTCGCCGACCCTGACGGCAACACCTGGTCTGTGCAGCAGCTGCCTCCGCGCCCCGCCGAGGGATAACGCTCGCCACACTGACAGCGAAGGTGTCGTGGCGCCCCTTGAGTGGGGCGCGCGGGCGTGCAACGATCTTCACGTGCACGCTCGTCTACGAGCCATGGACGACATGAACGGGGGCCGTCGCCTGGCCCTCGTGCTCATCTGCGTGATCCTCGTGACGGCGTGCGGGCAATCCGCCGATGCGCAGACCTCCTCGGGTGCCTCATCCGCTGGACCCTCCGAGCCACCTCCATCGGCGTCGGCGAGCGCTTCGTCCGAGCCATCCGCGTCGTCGTCCGCATCGGGCTCCTCCTCGCCGGGCACGATTGCCACCTGGCCGGCGACCGCCGACTTCGACTCCGACCCGGACAACACGTATGTCACCGACGTCGCGGCGTGGAGTGGCGGCTTCGTCGCCATCGGAAGCGCCTGGGAGTCCGAATTGCGGGTCACCGGGCCGGAGATGCCCGCGATCTGGACGTCCGCCGACGGTTCGTCCTGGGAGCGTCAGCCGGTCGACCTGGGCATGGACAACGTGACGCTCATCGGCGTCGCGCCGCGCGCAGACGGCCGCCTCATGCTCGTTGGCCGGGTCCCGGGCACCGGTGAAGGGCCGGCACTCCTGGTCGCGGCGACCGTTTCGTGGCTCTCCGACGATGCGGTGACGTGGGAGCCGGCGGAGCTGCTCCTCCCGGACGACGCCGTCGTCGACTCATTCGACCATGGACCCGCGGGCTACGCATTGACCGAGGGTGGCTCGATCTGGTTCTCCCCGGACGGCAGCGACTGGACGAACACCTACGACGGCGCCTCGGCGGTGGTCGCGGGGGAGGAGGGCTTCGTCGCCCTGGCTCTACCGGAGGCGGCCGGTCCGAGCTCAGTCGTGGCCTCGGGAGATGGGCAGACCTGGTTCCCGTCCGAGTCGATTGCCAGCCCGCTGCTCGACGTCGCGGCGCTTGGCGGCGACTGGGTCGCGGTCGGCTACAGCGACGCGAGCACGATCATGGTCTGGCACTCGGCAGATGGGCTGACATGGATGCCGACGCTCGACGTCAACGACCTGACCGGCCCGAACGGCCCGAAGACCGGCATGGGCCTGAACGAGCTGGCCATCAACGGAGCGTCTTTGGGAGGCGGCGCCGGACATGCGTTCCTGACGCTCACTAACAACCACTGCTGCGCGCAGATGTCGTGGAACTACGGCGTGTGGGGCTCGCAGGACGGCGCGGCATGGACGCCGGTCATCGAGCGCGACGCATTCGTCAGCTCGGTCGCATCGTCAGACGACGCGATCGTTATCGGCGGACACCTGCGACGCGGCGAAGCCGCCGCATTCTGGATCGACGGACCCTGACGACC
Source organism: uncultured Chloroflexia bacterium (assembly GCA_963839635.1). Lineage (GTDB taxonomy): Bacteria > Chloroflexota > Limnocylindria > QHBO01 > QHBO01 > JACDBZ01. Next base: position 320,097 of record CAWIVT010000008.1, on the reverse strand, counting down.
GGCTACCTACCGCCGAAGAACTTGTTGATGCGATCCGTGTCGTCGGAGAAGGCCCATCGCTCGGTGATCTTCCCGTCGCGCATGTGATAGATCTCAGCGGTGCGGTAGACGAGCTCCTTGTCGCCCATGGTGGCGGTGGCGGTCACCAGCTGGATTGCGTGATCGTCGTTGGCGACGACGTCGTGGGTCTCCGTCTTGATGGTCGCGCCATCGGGCATGCTGCTGAAGCGCTCCATCAGCGCCTGCTTGCCGCGGACGGGCTCATCTCGACCGATCTCGTGCCAGACGATGTCATCGGAGAGGCCCTCGAAAGCCGCCGTCATGTCGCCACCCTGTTCGGTTTCGGCGGCGACGGCGCGGATCTTGGCGGCGTTGGGATGATCGGCCATGGTGGACTGCCTCCTTGGGGACGCTCGGTAGCCCGGCGTTGGACCTCGCAGCCTACGCTCGCCGCTTTCGCCTGAACAGCCTCCTCGCAATTCCCGATCGTATGATGGGGCGGTCGAACGGTCAGGAGCCGAGCACGCCGTGCCCGATCCGGGACAGAGCAGGAACCCGAGTGGACCCGCGTCGAATGACGAGGAGTTCTGGCGCGGATTCCTCGAGGCGGGCGGCGATACGTGGAAGGGGATTGGACGGCGCGTCCTCAAGCGCATTCCCGCGGATCCGCGGTGCCGGATGTGCGGCTCGCCCTTCCACGGGCCCGGGGCTCCGCTCATGCGCCTGATCGGCAAACGGCAGTCCGACGCCAACCCGAACTGGTGCACGTCCTGCTTCGACTTCATGTCGAAGCACCACGGCGGAGCCGAGATCGATGGCGCGATGCTCTTCGCCGACATTCGCGGCTCGACCTCGCTGGCCGAGCAGATGTCGCCGGGCGAATACCATGCGCTGCTCGACCGATACTTCGCCGCGGCCACGGCGTCCGTCTTCAAGTACGACGGCTTCGTCGACAAGTTCGTCGGCGATGAGCTGGTGGCGCTCTTCTTCCCCCTCCTCACCGGTGAGCGGTACGTCGCCCGGGCGGTCGCGGCTGCGCAGGACCTGCTGCGCGCCACCGGTCATGAGGATCCGGATGGCCCCTGGGTCCCGGTGGGTGCCGGGGTCCACGCGGGTCGCGCCTGGTTCGGCGTCGTGGGTGAGGGCACGCACATGGAGCTCACGGCCGTCGGGGATACCGTGAACGTTGCCGCGCGACTTGCCGCGAATGCGCAGGCGGGCGAGGTCCTCGTATCGACCGATGCTGCGTCTGCCTCCGACCTGGACCCCGGACTTGTGCCCCGGACGCTCGAGCTGAAGGGCAAGTCGCTCGGGACCACGGTGGTGTCAGTTCGGATCTCCCCTCGCTGAGGGCGGCGACGCTGGCGGCTTCGAACCCGCTGAACGGGTAATGTTGCAAGCGTGACGTGCCCGAGCTGTAACGCGGCCAATCCTGCCGGCACGAGGTTCTGCCTCGAATGCGGCACTCGGCTGGGGGCAGTGCCAGTCGTGCGGCGCGGGACGCATCGGAGAAGCGAAATTCTGCGGCGAGTGCGGAACGCCGTACATCGACGGCGAGCAGCCGGCCCGACTGCGGCCGCAGGCGTCGCCACGGGGCCGGCCCCGGTCGCCGAGCGCCGGCTCGTCATCGTCCTGTTCGCCGACCTCGTCGGATTCACGCCGTTCGCCGAGGAGCGCGACTCGGAGGACGTGCGCGAGACTGCTGACGCGCTACTTCGACATCGCGCACGCGAGGTCGATCGCGCGCTACGGCGGGACGGTCGAGAAGTTCATCGGCGACGCGGTCATGGCGGTGTGGGGCGCGCCGACCGCCCACGAGGACGACGCCGAGCGCGCGGTCCGCGCCGCGCTGGAGCTCGTGGACGCGGTTCGCGGCCTGGGCCCGGGCATCCAGGCTCGCGCCGGCGTGCTGACCGGCGAGGCGGCGGTCACGCTCGGCGCCACGAACCAGGGCATGGTCGCCGGCGACCTCGTCAACACGGCAGCCCGTCTGCAGTCGGTCGCCGAGCCGGGCACGGTCCTCGTCGGCGAAGCCGACCATGCGCGCCGCGAGCGCGGCGATCGCGTTCGAGCCCGCCGGCGACCAGTCGCTCAAGGGCAAGGCGGCCCCGTTCCCGGCCTGGCGTGCGGTCCGGGTCGTGGCCGAGCGGGGCGGCCGCGGGCGCTCGGACAGCGCTCGAGGCGCCGTTCGTCGGCCGCGACGACGAGCTGCGACTGCTCAAGGACCTGTTCCACGCCACCGGCGCGCGAGCGGCGGATCCGCCTGGTCAGCGTCATGGGCCCGGCCGGCATCGGCAAGAGCCGGCTCGCCTGGGAGTTCTCGAAGTACATCGACGGGGTCGCTGGAGGACGGTGTGGTGGCACGCACGGCCGCTCGCCCGTCGTACGGCGAGGGCATCACGCTTCTGGGCGCTCGGCGAGATGGTCCGGCGGCGCGCTGGGCTCGCCGCAGACCGACGACGAGGCCACGACGCGGACCACGGATCGCCGCGACGGTCGCCGAGCACGTCCCCGACGAAGCCGAACGGCGCTGGATCGAGCCGGCGCTGCTGGCGCTGCTCGGCATCGAGGGCCGACGTCGGCGGCTCCGAGCAGCTGTTCGCCGCCTGGCGGACCTTCTTCGAGCGGATGGCCGAGACGGGGCCGGTGGCGCTGGTGTTCGAGGACCTCCACTGGGCCGATTCCGGCCTGCTCGACTTCATCGACCACCTGCTGGAGTGGTCGCGCGACGTGCCCGATCTTCATCGTCACGCTGGCCCGGCCCGAGCTGCTCGAGCGGCGGCCCGACTGGGGCGCCGGCAAGCGCAACTTCGCCGCGCTCTACCTCGAGCCGCTTCCGGAGCCGGCCATGCGCGAGCTCCTCGCGGGCCTCGTGCCGGGGCTGCCCGAGAGCGCCGTCCGCGCGATCGTCGCCCGCGCCGACGGCATCCCGCTCTACGCGGTCGAGACGGTCCGCATGCTCGTCGCCGAGGGCCGCCTCGGCGCTGCGAGGGCGATCGCTACGTGCCCATCGGCGACCTCGGCGCAGCTATCGCGTCCCGGAGACGCTCCAGGCGCTCATCGCTGCCCGGCTCGACGCGCTCGACCCGGCCGATCGGGCGCTCGTCAGCGACGCCGCCGTCGCTCGGGCCAGAGCTTCACGCCTGGGCGGCCTGGCGGCCGTGAGCGGCGCCGCCGAGGGGGAGCTCGAGCCTCGGCTTCGCGACCTCGTGCGGCGCGAGCTGCTCGTCCACGATCGCGGATCCGCGATCACCCGAGCGCGGCCAGTACGCGTTCGTCCAGGCGCTCATCCGCGAGGTCGCGTACGGCACGCTCGCCGAAGCGCGACCGCAAGACGCGCCACCTCGCCGCGGCTCGCTACTTCGAATCGGTCGCCAACGACGAGCTGGCCGGCGCCCTCGCCCGCCACTACCTCGCGGCGCACGAGAACGCCGCCGAAGGTCCGGAGGCCGATGCGCTCGCCGCGCAGGCCCGGATCGCCCTGAAGGCGGCGGCCGAGCGTGCGACGGGCCTCGGCGTCCACGCGCAGGCCGTCTCCTATCTGCGCCAGGCACTGACCATCACGACCGACCCGGCCGACGAGGCGGGGCTGCTCGAGCAGGCAGGAATGGCCGCTTCCCGCGCAGGGCATCACAACGAGGCCGATGAGCTGCTCGGGCGCGCGGTGGCGCTCTACCGGGAGGCGGGAGACATCGCCGCGACGGTCCGGTCCACTACCCGGCACGGGGTGGCACTCATGCAGGCGCGCCAGATGAGTCGCGCGCTGGCGGTCCTGGAACCGGCATCAGCCGAGTTCGCTGATCTCCGCGAGCCGGGGGTGGCGGCCCTCCACGGGCAACTGGCGAGAGCCATCACCATTCATACGCTCGACGATCGAGCAGGCCTGGCGCTGTCCGACCGGGTCCTGGCCGTCGCGGAGGAGCTCGAGCTCACCGACGTGGTCGCCGACGCGCTGGTGACGAAGGGCGTGTGCCTCTTGAATCTCGGTCGCGGCAACGAGGGCCTCGGGCTCCTCACGAGAGCGCTGGAGCTCGCCCGAGCTAACAAGCTCCCCGAGACCGAGGTGCGCGCCCTCGGCAATCTTGCTGCCTCGACCGGCGGCCGACAGGTCGGCGAGGGCCTTCGGCTTTCGCACGAGCTGATCGAGCTCGAGCGCCGAATGGGGGCGCGGTCCGGTCTCACCATCAGCAACGCGACCGAAATCGCCCGGGCTGCCGGCGAGTGGGACTGGGCAGACGAGCTGCTTGCCGAGCTGCTTGCCAGTGACCTCGAAGGCGCCGATCGGGTCTTTGCAGTCAGCATCGACGTCCTCTTCAAGGCGGCTCGCGGCGAGCTCCGCCCGGGCGAAGAGGACGAGCTGGAGAGGCTGGCGGCCGAGCTCGGCGATCCGGGAGGGCTGATGATCTCGCAGGGCATCAAACCCGAGCTGTACCTCCTCCTCGGGCGATTGCGGGATGCCATCCGCGAGGGAGAATCCCAGGCGCAGAACGACCTGCTGAACGCAACCATCTTCCTGAGCGCTGCCTGTCATGCCGCCCTGTGGGAGGGGGACCTCGAGACATTGAAGCGGGCCCATCGTGCGCTGGAGGACCTGGGAGGTCGCGGTCCGTTCGTCGCGGCGCAGCGGCGCTCGATGCGGGCTGCCATCGATGGGCTCGAGGGTCGCCGCACCGAGGCCCTCGCCGGCTACCGCCAGGCGATCCGGGAGCTCGAGGACAACGGCGCGGTCCTCGACCTCGTGTATACCCAGATCGACATGGTGGCCGCTCTCGGGCCGTCGGAGGCGGAGGTTGGAGCCCAGAGCGACCGCGCTCGCGCGACGCTGGAGCGCCTCCGGGCGAAGGCCCTGCTCGACCGCCTCGACGCCGTCACCCGGCAGCGAACCGGCCCGGCGTCGGGCGCCTCGGTCCCGGTATCCGAGTCTCGAGTGAACGCCTCATCCTGATGGGGGACCGCGACCTTCCCGACTCCATCGCCGCGAACGTCGCCGAGTGGACCGAGTCGAACGCCCAGTTCACCGACCAGCAGGCCGAGACCGCGTGGCTGCCGCAGGATCTGACCTGGGGCGTGTTCGAGGTGCGCGAGGACTCCATCGGCTCACCGCTGGGGGACGTCTCCGGGCTCGACGTCGTCGAGCTCGGCTGCGGGACCGCCTACTTCTCAGCCCAGCTGGCGCACCGTGGCGCGCGGCCGGTGGGAGTCGACCCGACGCCGGCCCAGCTCGCCACGGCACGCCGGATGATGGAGAAGACCGGGGTCAGCTTCCCGCTCGTCGAGGCGCCCGGCGAGCGCGTGCCGCTGCCGGACGCGTCGTTCGACCTCGCGGTCTCCGAGTTCGGGGCGTCGCTCTGGGCAGATCCACAGATGTGGGTGCCTGAAGCGGCGCGGCTCCTGCGGCCCGGCGGCAGGCTCGTCTTCCTCACGAACTCGTTCATCTCGTATCTCTGCGCGCCCGACGAGGGCGGCATCGGCGAGACGCTCCTGCGGCCGCAGTTCGGCGCCGTACCGCATGCAGTGGCCCGGAGAGACGGGCATCGAATATCACATCGCCGCACGGCGAGTGGATCGACCTGCTGCGGGCGAACGGCTTCGAGATCGAACGGCTCATCGAGCTCATGGCGCCACCCGAGGCGAAGGCGCACTCGTACTACGACTACGTCACGCCGGAGTGGGCGCGGAAGTGGCCGCACGAGGAGATCTGGGTGGCCCGCCTGCGTGGCTGAAGCCGCGCTGAAGTTGCGTCCTGCCGTCCCCGTCGGCGTCAGCAGATATATCATTAGTGATATAACCGCTGAGTGAGTCCTGCCTCGCTCTGGCGGACTTCAGCCCCTGCGACTACTCCTATCGGCTTGATCGGCAGGAAGTCATCGACTGGATCGACGAGGTCGCAGGCAACCACTGGAATCAGTGATCGGCTGACCGCATCAACGCGACAACAGAGCCCCGGTGCGTCACCGGGGCTCTGTCGCTTCATCGGGCGCAGCATGCGCGGTGCACAGGGCTCCGGTACCCTGTCCCGCCTGCCCACTTCACACACTGGAGGGAAACCTGTGTCCGTTCGACCTCGCCGAGGCATGAGAGCACTGGCTGTCGGCCTCGCCACCACCATCCTGCTGCTGACCGCGCTGGTGCAATCGGTCGCGGCCGCTCCGAAGCCGGATCCCCGCATCATCGGCGGCGAGCCGACGGGCGTGGGGGAGTACCCGTTCATGGTCGCGCTGCTCCTGGAGCCGCGCGGGGGCACCGATTTCGACAAGCAGTACTGCGGCGCCTCGCTGATCTCGTCCCGCTGGGTGCTGACCGCGGCCCATTGCGTCGAGTTCCTGACCAGCCCGACCGAGATCTCGGTGGTTGCCGCCCGCACGCACCTCGACAGCACCGAGGGCGAGCGTCGCGCCGTGAAGGCGTTCTACATCCACCCGGACTACGACCCGAACGCTCTCTCGCCCGATGTGGCGCTGATCGAGCTCGCGCGGCCGATCAACAACGTCACCCCGATCCGGCTCGCGGGCTCCGGTGACAACGGCCTCGAGGCGGCCGGCACGCCTCTCACGGTCATCGGCTGGGGCAACACGGACATGCGGACGAACAAGGCCAGCTTCCCGGACGAGCTCCGCGAGACTGTGGTCCCGGCCGTGAGCGATGCGGATTGCGTCAAGGTCTACAAGAGCTTCCTGAATGCCGCGACCATGCTCTGCGCCGGGCAGGGCGGAGTCGACAGCTGCCAGGGCGACAGCGGCGGCCCGCTCTTCGCGACCGTGGGCGGCACCCGCATCCAGATGGGAGTGGTCAGCTGGGGCATCGGCTGCGGCAAGAACCACTTCCCGGGCGTGTACGCGGAGGTGAACAGCCCGATCATTCGAGACTGGATCAGGGCGGTCAGCGGGGTCTGACCGGCGTCCTACAGGCAATCCACGGCCGGGAGGTCCTCGCGACCTCCCGGCTTTCGGTTTGGGTGGTGCGCTCAGCCAACGCCTGACACGGTGCGAACGCGACTCTCGCTATCGCGTGGCATCATGCGAGCCCGTTTCCGAGCCGATGCATGCCAGGCCTCCACCTCGTGCCCCAGCGGACCGACAACACCGGACGGGGGGCTCCGGTCGTGCGGCCGCGCGCAATCCTCGCCGCGGCGATCCTCGTGGTCATGCTCGTGCTGGCGAGTGCGCCCGCGCCGGCGCTCGCAATATCGGTCCTGTCGGATGCCAGTGTCACCCCGACGAACGGCACGACGGCGACGGTCTTCACCTTCAGCGTCCACTACGCCTCGACGGGGAGTCCCGCGCAGCCCGCCCAGTCCGTTTCGGCGCAGGTCGGGAGCGTCATCGTCGCTCTCGCCAGGGTGAGCGGCAGCGCGAATGACGGCACGTGGCAGGGAACGGCGACGCTCCCAGCCGGCACCTGGGACGTGATCTTCAGCGCCGTCAGTGCCTCGCCGCCCGTGCCGCTCCTGGGGCCGCCGGTCACCGTCACCGCGCCACCCGCGCCCACGCCGACGCCATCGCCCGCGCCCCCACCGACGCCGCAGCCGACCGCTGCGCCGACGCCCACGCCTCCGCCGACAGCGACGCCGAGACCGCCCGCCCCGACCACCCCGCGGCCGACTTCCGCACCGACGCCGCGTCCGCCTGTGCCCGGGCCTCAGCCGACTCAGACCGCGAGCCCTGCGCAGGCGCCGAGCGTGTCACCGACGGCGACCCCCACCGGCGCAGCGACGCCGACCCCGACGCCGACCGCCGACGAGGAGACCGATCCTTCCGCCACCCTCGCACCTGCCGAGCCGGCTGGCGACGAGGCGCCTCCGGCGCGCGGATCGATGCTCGCGACACTCCTCATGGTCGGTGGAACCATGAGCCTGGTCGGCGCGGTCGTTCTCGCCCGGCAGTGGCTCGTTGCTCAAGGGGCTCGGTCGCGCTGAGGCTGCGTTTGGCGGAGCGCCCGTCTGAAACTGTCAGCGGTTATATCGTTAGTGATATATTCGCTGACGGGCGCGAAGGCCATCAACGAGCAGTCCGGTGGGCGCAAACGCCGTAGAGCCCTCGCGCGCCCTTGGAGCGCCGCCGTCTGAAACTGTCAGCGGTTATATCGTTAGTGATATATTCGCTGAGTGAACGCCAAAGCCATCCAACGAAGCATCCGGTGGGCGCGCAGGCGTGCGGGCATGACGCAAAACGACCTCGCGCGGGCCGCCCGCATGCCCCAGCCGAGCGTCGCGAGGATCGAGGCCGGAACGGTCATCCCCCGAACGACCTCACTGCTCGCGCTCCTGGAGGCCACGGGCCACCAGCTCACCGTTGAACCCATCGGTCCGGCGGTGGACCTCGAGGCAATTCGCCATCGTCTGCGCCTCAACCACCCCCAGCGGACGAAACTTGCGCTCGGGCGAAACGCGACGAACCGCCGGACGAGCCCGGTGCACATCCTTCGCCGGCTGCGCCGGTTCGGCGTTCCGTTCGTGCTGATCGGCGATCTCGCCGAGGCCGCACACGGCTCGCCGACGACCGTCGGACGCGAGATCGTGGTCTGCCATGCGGGGACCGAGGTGGCCAAGCGGCGCCTCGCGACGGCGCGGGAGGACCTGGCAGCGACCGGCATGGACAAGCACCTGCGTGCGATCACCGAGACGGCCGCTGGCGACGACTACGATCGGCTCAGGCGCAATGCCGTCCCGATGCACATCGAGTCGGGGATCCTCGTCCAGGTGGCCGCGATCGAGGACCTCATCGCCAACCGTCGGGCGGTGGCGACGCCGGAGGACCGGGCTGCGGAGGCCATGCTCCGAGCGATCAGCCGCGAGGCTACCTGACCGTCAGACCTTTGCGCCGGTTCGGTCGGGTGGGTCCGGGCGACCAACGTCGCCCAGCGACTCCAGGCTGCGGCCGAACCAGGCCAGGTCGTCATCGGTCCGGAGACAGCTTCGGCGTTGGATGTCGAAGTGGCGGTCATGCCACTCCCGCCGGTCACGGTGAAGGGACGGGAGCGGCCGGTGCAGTCCTACCTGCTCGTCTGACCCGTTCCGTGCAGCAGGGGCCTCGAGGCGGCGCCGGGGTGCACGACGCGATACCGGCTCTGAACCAGCCCATGCCCGGTCGATATGGTTCCCTCGTGCACGAGCTGGATGTCGGCCGGCAGCGGCCCGAAGAGCGGACGTCCCTGACCGATGAGCACGGGGATCCGCGTCAGGACGATCGTATCGATGAGGCCCGCGTGCAGAAACGCCTGGATCGTCGCACCGCCGTCGACATAGACACCCCGCGCCTCGCGCTGGTCCAGCAGCGCCACCGTCTCGTCGACCGAGCGCGTGATCGTGATGCGCTCGTCGGCGCTGGAGAGGCCGGTGCTCAACACGATCACTTGCTTGCCCGGATAGGGCCATCCGTCGAACGTGAGGACCTTCTCGTACGTGCCGCGGCCCATGACGACGTGGTCAACGTCCGCCATGTGCTCGGCATACCCGAGATCTTCGGGCACGCCGGCGTCTCCCGGCGCGTGGTCGACGCGCGACCCCGTGGACAGCCAGTCGATGTCGCCGTCCGGGCGTGAAATGAACCCGTCCAGGCTCGTCGCGATGTACACCTTGCCTATCCAGTCGCGCTGCGCCATGCCGTCTCCTCGAGCGTGCTCTCGGACGATACCGCCCCGCGAGGAGGCGGAGCGTCCACCGGGGAGGGCTAGTAGGTGACGACCTGGTCCGCGTCGAGGATGAGCTCCACGAGCTGGTTCGGCTTCGCGAACTCCACCGGCTTGCTGCCGGCGGCTACGGCATCGATGGCGCGGGCGTTGCTCGACATGGCGGAGGCGTAGAGCCGGCCGCCGGCATCGGCCAGTGCGGTGTAGTGCTCGCGGATGCTGCCGGTTCCGACACCGCTGGCGGCGTCCATGGTCTCGTCGCGCAGGTAGTCGACGCCGTCACCGGCGAGGAAGAGCGTGACCTCGTGCCCGGCGGCCGCGGCCGTTCTGGCCACGAGGAACCCGAGTGCGGCGCGGGTCGGGTTCTCGGGTCCGGTCACGATGTGGACGAGGAGCTTTGACACGGACAACCTCATGCGTGGGGGAAAATGAATCGTCATCCTATCCGGCCGATCGCAGCCAGTGCGCCCCACGAGGTCGCCCTCCCGAGGTAGGCAGGACTCGACGTGCCGCAGGAGGACGGTCTCTTACCCTGCAGACGCACAACGCCCGGTCCGGAGCGTAGCGACGTTCTAGGCCTCGACGAGGTAGACCCGGCGCGGCTCCGACAGTCCCTTGAGCTCGTGCTCGCCGCGGTCGGTGAAGCCGATGGCCGAGCCGGCAAGCAGCTCTCGCGTCGCCCACGACGCGTACACCTCGCCCGGGCCGGCGAGGTCCGCGATGCGCGTGACGATGTGGACGGCCACGCCGCGGACGTTGCCGCCCTCCAGCTCGATCTCGCCGGTATGGACGGCGGCGCGAACCTCGAGGCCGATGTGCGTCGCCGCTCGACTGATCTCCTGGGCCGCGCGGATCGCCCGCTCCGCGCCATCGAAGACCGCCACGAATCCGTCACCGGTCGTGGTCACCTCGCGGCCACGGAATCGGTCGAGCTGGCTGCGCACCGCCCGGTCGTGCTTGCTCAGCAGGTCGCGCCACGCGCCGTCGCCCACCTCGAGTGCGCGGGCCGTGGAGTTCACGATATCGGTCACGAGCAGCGTCGAGACGACGCGGTCGTAGTCGCCACCCTCCAGCCGCGCGAAGTCGACGCTCGGCTGCCACTCGATGTTGATGTACGGCTCGTCGCCCTCCACCCAGGCATCGTGGCCGGCCGGGATCTCGTAGAACTGGCCGCCCTCGATCGTCAGCTCCGCGCCCTCGCGCGTCTGGAGGCGGAGCCGGCCGGAGAGGCACACCCCGATGTGGTGGTACTCGCACAGCTCCGTGCGCGAGATCGGCTTGATCGACTCGCTCCAGCGCCACCCGGGCTGGAGGACGGAGCGCCCGATGCGGATCTCGCCCATGTCGTACGTCTCGAGGCGCCCGAACGGCACCTCGCGCACGTTGTCCGGCTCACCGAACGGCCGGCGCTGCAGCTTCACCATCGCCAGCCCACGATAGACCGACGTTGCCGTTCGCGTTGGATGCAGGCCAGCGATGGCCCCGGGAATAGGGCTCAGGTGTCCTCGCGCTCGATTGGACAGTGAGCAGCCCAAGCAGGGCATCTTCAACGGAGTGCGCCTGAGGCTATGAATCAACAAATATCTTCGGTACGCTTGCGTGCGTGAAGAGATAGTCCCGCCGGCAGCTCCCGCGATGTCTTATTTTTGCTTCGTGCTCGGGTGATTGTTTGAGGCTGCAATGCCGACATCATCGACAGCATCGCCGCGCATTGCGCAGCGGTGGATATTCAGTTCCGTGCGGATCCAAGTCCCTACGTTGCGATCATCTGACGATGGTGACGGGATGGAGAGTGGCGAGCTCCTATAGGCTATGCGCCATGGAGGAAAGGGGCCATCCGGGGCGCGGTCACCAGAATTGGCCCGGTTCGGCCTCGGTCTCAGACAGCCAGTCTTTCCCAGTGTCGACGATTGACCGTCGTAACTTTCAAGGCGGGCGAGCTTACCGTGCATGCTGGAATTTGGATCGGGTCCAGCGACCGGCGATCGGGTGTTGGGCTTCCTCAGAACCAGGGGAAGATACGCTATGCCCTCTACGTGGATCGCCTCGGTACAGGCCACGGCACGATCGTCTTTTGGCATGAGTTCGATCGAGCCACGGCGGGCGAGACCGACCCGCAGCGTGCGTTGGGCCGGCTCGTAGATGCTGCCGGACCACCTTGCTCTGGTGTTTCACCGATACCTGTCCGGCACTGACAAGGGCAAATCCATTGCCATTTCGTAAACGGGGAGGCATTTCTCCGCCTCTTATTCATATCTGTCCGCGCACCAGGGTACCCAGGCTCTGCCAGTGGAGTCGATCCGGGTCGAAAGCGCCGATATGTCACGCTTCGGCCATACGCGCTCCCGCATCTCTCGCGAATGTCGAGAAGGCCCACCTTGAACTCGCGGGTGGGGAGGAGGGACGAGGCGGAACCAAGGGTTCTATGTATACAGAAACCGGGAGACTGATCACCTACGGCACGTGGTTCCGGCTGCTGCGACAAGAGGAACTGACGAAGCTCGCCGCGTTCAGGTCGACGTTCCAAATACCCTGGATCATCTCTGGGCTCCGACCAAGAAGTCGCGGGCGTACCCGCCGGAGGCCGTGCGTTCAGCGCTGCAGCGAGTCGTGGAGCGGATCGCTGGAACTAGCCGCCACGTCTATCGCTTTCGCGGGCGGCGCGCCTTGAGTGAAGTGACCCATGTCTAAATTGTATTTAACAGTCCGCGACGGTGTCACCTACCAGATCAATCGGGAGCACCCACTGATCGCCGAGCTGTTCGAGATGCTCGACGACTCGGTGACGTCCGCTTTGAGCAAATGATGAGGGCAGTTGAAATGCTCTCCCACGGATGCTCTACGCCGACATGGCCTCTGAGCGCCGCGTTCAAGTAAATCTCACCTCATCGGAAGTCGAGGCGTTTCTCACGGATGTGGCGCGGCGGATGGCCGCCGCCCTAGGCAATCGGATTCTCCCGCCGTGGAACGCCTACTCGACTCAATCGGCCAGATGGAGCCCTTTTCATCACATCCCGTTGCCACACGTCAATGGTCGAGGGAATTCGTGAATGGACCTCAATAGCCAAGACATCGTCGAGAAGATGCTCATGGCGGCGCTTCCCCATGACCGACGTCCAACTGAGGACGAGGTGATGGAGACGCACATCGAGCAATCGGCGTGGCTTTTCCGTTGGCCGACGACGCATTCGACGCGCTGATCACAGGCGCACGTGAAGCTCGCGATCACGATGGACGTGGGCACACGGCTGGTGGACGTTACATGCTGTGGCTCCCAAACCGTAAGGCCGGACTTACCACCTGGGATCGATTTAGGTTGTGGCTGGGCCGTGTTGGGTGGGCGCCGCTTGTAATCAACACCCTCGACCGCATCTCTCATGAGATCCTCGATTTAGCGGGAGATCCTCAGCGAGAAGGCGTGTGGGGCCTGGCCGAGCCTGGTGGTCGGGGACGTCCAGTCGGGCAAGACTGCCGCGACACAGCCTCTACAGGCAAGGCTGCTGATGCTGGCTTGACGATCATCCTGCTTACGGGGACGCTCGGAGAGCCCGCCACGACAGACGCAGGAGCGCCTCGACGAGGGCTTTGTGGGCCTCGACAGTCCCAGACGTTGCAGGAGGCACAGATCCGCACTAATCGTGCCGTCGGAGTCGGAGTGATCGACCAGCGCCGGGCTGCTGGGGGGTTTTCACATCGCGGTCGCGGGACTTCAGCCGGCAGCTAATGAATCACTTGGGATTCCGCCTGGATGTGTTCCAAGAGCCGGTGCTGGTCGTAGTAAAGAAGAACAAGGCGCATCTTGGAGAACCTCGAAGGATGGCTGCGCGGGTATGACGCGGGCGCGGACGGCAAGATCGCGGTACCGTCGCTCTCATCGATGACGAGGCGGATCTCAGCCTCCATCACACCAACGATCCCGCCGCCGACCCTACGGCAATCAATCAGCGCGTTCGCTCGATCTCAGCCTATTCCATCGATCGTCGTACGTCGGCTTCACGGCGACGGGCCACTTGCCACGTGTTCATCGAGCCCGAGACCGAGGACGAGATGCTCGGCGACGATCTGTTTCCTCGAGACTACATCTACGCCCAGAGCCACCGAGCAACTATGTCGGGCCTCAAGCCCTATTCCTCGAAGGCAACCGCGACCATCCGCAACAACGACGACGCTGCAAGGATACTGCCGGCGCGACACAAGAATGGACACCCCATCGACTCACTACCGGGTTCCCTATTGGACGCGCTGCGGAAGTTCGATCGTCACTGACCATCCGGGACCTTCGCCAAGATCGGCAGACGCACCGCTGTATGCCTCGTGAACATGAGTCGCTTCACTGCCGTCCAGGACCGGGTCGCTCAGCTTCTCGATAGCGAATTGCGCGACATCCAGCGGGACGTCCTGCTTCAGCCATCTGTCAGAGTACTGAAGCCGTAATCAACACGAGCATTCGTGATCTCCTGACCGTTTGGTCGCTAGTACGATAACGGCGAATTTGGGTGGGCGGAGGTCCAAGGAGGCTTGCACGGATCGATCCAGCCAGTCGTTGTGCGGCAGTTAACCAACGGAACTGGAGCGGCCAGCCTCGACTACATGGAAAACAGACAAGGAGCTAGGGCTCCGTGTAATTGCGGTCGGAGGAAACAGCCTCTCCCGAGGGCCTGACTCTCGAGGGCCTCAGCACGAGCTACTTCTTCGCAACTCCCAGACGTACGACACGCTGCTTCAGATGGGTCGGTGGTTTGGGTATCGCGATGGATGAGGACCTTTGTCGGGTCTGGCTGAGCGAGGAGCTCTCAACTGGTACAGGCACATTACCCTTGCGTCGGAGGAGTTCCGAGACCAGTTCAAGCGGATGCGCCGCTTAGGCCAGACGCCGAAGGACTTCGGCCTAAAGGTTCGGGCCACCCGGATGCCCTGATCGTTACTGCACGGAACAAGATGCGGTCCGCCGAGATCGTTCGCCATGTGTCCCTCAGTGCCGAAGGCGTCGAAACGTCGCGGTTGCGATCGAACCCCGCCGTCATTACCTCAAACGCAAATCACTCCTTCGCCTTCGTTGAGCGGCTCGAGAGTTCCGGTTATGCCCACACGGCTTCCGACAAACGGCAACCCGATCTGGCGGGACGTCGACAAGGATCTAATTGCTGACTTCCTCGGCGACTTCGAGACCCATCCGCTGAACTACCGATTGCAAGGCGGTCAACTTGCGGCGTTCCTGCGAGGTACCCGCGAGTCCCGCCTCCAGCTGTGGGATGTGGTACTCCCCAACGGAAGTGTCGATTCTCCGATCATGCTCGGCGATGTCGTCAAGCCGAGCGTTCGACGAGTCGTACTGCGCCCTGAGAATAATTCGATTCTGGTTCCGGAAGCTGCGCGCGCGTTGGTTCTCGGATCGAATGTGAGGGTCTCACCCAGCGGAATACGAATCGGTGCAGCGTGACGGCGACAAGAATGTTTCGGATAGGGACGATCGCCTCGTCGAGATCCAAGCCCCTTCTGCTCATCCACGTCCTTAGGGCTACACGATCGATGGGGAAGGCTGACCGGCGAGCTGTGTTCAGCCCTACCGGTGGCCCGCTCGTTGCGTTAGGCTGTTCCGCTTTGATGACAGCGAAATTGCCGGCAGGGTCGAGTACAAGGTGAACGCAGTCGAGTGGCGGAATTTGGTGGGTAGCGAAGAAGACGACGACCTTCCGGCTGAAGGCGATGACGTCGATTAACGCGCTGTGGAACAGCTTGCGAGCGGAAGGGCGAGATCGGTGGCGCGCGTCGGGTTGATGAAGTCCATCCATCAGACATGTACGCGGCTATCGACGCCGAAGGTCACTTGGGCCTCGTGTTGGTCACTGATGAGGTCCCGCCTGCCCCCCCATCCCTTGAGGCCGTGCTGGTTACGGTAACCGAGCGCAAGGACGGAAGGACATTCGCTGGGATTCTGGCTCCGAACGCCTGCGCTCGAGACTCCGTTCGGCATTCTGTGCCAAGACCTCATAGACCACAGCCGAAACGTTGACCCACGCTACGTGGGAGGCTTCCTTTTGTCGCGACTCTCAAGATGGCGCCGGCTGCTAAGGCGAACCCGGGGCTCTCCCATTCAGAGCTCGAGGGGCCTCATAGGCGAGTTGGTTGTATTGCGAACGTCGTCTCAACATTGGCCAGCGGTCGAGGTGATCAAGGCTGGCTTGGTCCCTAAGCGGCCCGTGACTTTACGCTTGAGTCGACCAGGATAGAGGTCAAGGCCATTCAGCCCGATGCCCGAACCGTCCGCATCAATTTGAGCTGATCAGCTGGATACTTTCGGTCCGCTCCCTTGGCATTAGTCACCTTGGTGACTTTGCTACCTGACGACGTTGGACGAACGCCGGGCCAGTTCGTTGAGGAGATCAAACAGCACTTGCGCCGGCTCGGTGCGTTCGGAGAAGTGGCAGCGTTCGAGAGTAGGCTCATCGCCGGGGGGTTTTCCCACGCAGTCGCACAATCTCGATCTGGCTTCCGCGTCACAGTGTGCAGTTCATCGAGTGGCTGAAGGATTTCCGGCCATCAGGCGGTCTGTTCGAAAGGAGTTGCCGAGATCCGATGCAGCATCGAGTTGAGTGTCGCCACCCTTCGCTTCCTCGTTGGCGAGCGTCAGCGGACCTCGACCAGTTCCGCGAGCAGGCATCCTGAACGAGGCGTCAGCTTGGGCGGCCAGCGACCGTAATCGAACACTGTGCCGCTTCGTTCAGTCGCGGCGCGATATCACTCCGAGCGGGGGGAGTTGCCGACTTTGAACCTTCCTATTATCGGGGCATCGGTAGTCGCAGGCAGGCCCTCGCGGTCTCAATCTCGGTGACGCCATTGACTGACCACGGTTGATTCGTGTTTTCTGTTGAGACATCAATGGCCGATATCACACCGACGCTGACTCAAACGGAAGCGAAGTAACCCTCGGTCGGTTGCGAGCCTTTCTTGAAGAGAGTGTGACGGGTCGGCTGGCCAGGGAGCTCGAGGTAAGTTCGCCGACGCATGGGTTGGTCACCGAGCTGGCCACGCGGATTCCCCAAGCGTCACGCGTGCGCGCGCGCACCCTACGCCACCGACGCCGTACCAGTTCCCGGCCCGAGACTGGCCTGAGGGAGAGATTGCGTGAGTGCCGACGGGGAGTATCACATCTGGGACATTTCCCGGTTTCATCGCCTGCACATGTCGCCGAGCGGTCGCTGACGACTTGGTCATAGACCTTGAACAAGTGGCAGATGGCGGCTTGCAATGCATTGCAGCGGCAGCAGACAGCACGGATACTCGGCCGTATCCTGTGCGTCGTCCCCGGACGCGTGTTGGCGGAAATGTACGAAACATACGGAAGCCGCCTCTTGGAGGGAAATGTCCGGGTCTTTTTTGACAGTGAAAAGAGGTCGTGTGAATAAGGGGATCCGGAATACGGTCTTACACGAGTCTGACATGTTCTTTGCGTACAACAACGGGATCGCTGCGACCGCTTCCAGCGTGTCAGTGAAGCAGACATCCAAGGGTCTTACGCTTCTCAGCGCGACTGACTTGCAAATTGTTAATGGCGCCCAGACAACCGCATCCCTTGCCGCGGCCCAGAGAAATGACAAAGCATCGCTAGCTCGGGTCCACGTGCCGATGAAGCTCTCGGTGGTGAGCCCGGAGCGGTCGGGGGTGATGATCCCCCTATCTCCGCGGTCGCGAACAGCCAAAACCCGGGTCAGCGATGCTCGACTCTTTTCGAATCACGACTTCCATCGGCGCCTTGAGGAGATCTCCCGTCGGCTCTGGGCGCCGGCCACAAGGGGCGCTCAGCACGAGACGCACTGGTTCTACGAGCGGACGCGTGGTCAGTACATGTATCAACGAGACCGCGGCTATGACCTCAGCTGACCGTCGAAGATCGAACAAATGAATCCGCGAGACCAGGTAATCACCAAGACCGACCTCGCTAAGTCGGAGAACCTTGGAGAGAGTTACCCCACATCGTCAGCCGGGGAGCTCAGAAGAACTTTTTGGATTTCGCGGGGTACATCACGCGACACTGGGACTCTGACCCGAACGCGTTTCACTAAAAGACTATTGGCGTTCGGTTGTAGCAAGGACACTGATATTTGCGCGACGGAGAAGATCGTATCGGCCGAAATGGTACTCCGGCGGCTACCGGGCCACGTCGTTGCATACGCGCTGGCAGCCTTTTCGCGACTGATTAGCGAGCAAAAGGAGCGGTCGCTCGATTTTGCAACCATTGGCGGTCGCAAACTCTCTCGCCAGCAATGAAGAGTCAGCTCGCCCTTATCGAAAGAGATGCAACGCAAAGTCATCACGAACCCGCCTCCTGGCATTCAGAACGTCACCGAATGGAGCAAGAAGGAAGCGTGCTGGGACCGTGCGGGTCGCGTAAGCCTCGAGTTGATTCCGGACCTATCCGCGGAGCTCGTTCAGGGAGGAAGTACGTTTCGAGCAGCGGGCTGCGCGCTCGCACAGAAGCAGGATTCCGGCATCGATATTATCAGAAGACAGTCGTAGAGCTAGGCCCGGCGTACTGGTCATCGCTTCACGCTTGGGCCGCATCCAATCACCCGTTGTCACCAGACGAGGACCGCCTCGTTCGCATGGCTGCCGGACTCGCGCCCTACTACCGTCCGACCGCCAGAGCAGTCGGCTACTCCAGGTCAAGGCCCGGCTGGAGCGCGACGGGCTGGCTCCGGTAACGCCACGAGCGGACTGACGTATGCCGTCTCTCGATCCTGTATCGTCAGCCAATGGCGTCCGCCGATCGACGGCCCACTAGCAGTCACGAGGATCAAGCCCTTCCGAGGGGCGATGCTTTCCGGTTCGTCGACCTCTTCGCCGGAATTGGCGGCATACGCGCAGGATTCGGAACGGAGGCGGACAGTGTCTTCACGTGGAGTGGACCGACGCGCCGCACGTTAGAAGACCAACTGGGGAGAGGTCGATGCGAGAGCGATATCCGAGATGTGCTCTCGTCGGCCCTGCCTGAGCATGAAATACTCGCCGCGGGATTCCCGTGTCAGCCGTTCAGTCTCGCGGGCGTCAGCAAGAAGCAGAGTCTGGGGCGTGCGCACGGCTTCGACGATCCCGCCTCAGGGAACTTGTTCTTTGAGATCGTTCGCCTCATCGGCGGCCCTTGGCAGCTCTCAGCTCACGAACTTCAAGATGAAGCCGAAGCCCCTGATCGGGAGGACAACCGATTCCAGGGAACGCACGCTCCT
This sequence comes from uncultured Chloroflexia bacterium, assembly GCA_963839635.1. GTDB lineage: Bacteria > Chloroflexota > Limnocylindria > QHBO01 > QHBO01 > JACDBZ01. The sequence continues at coordinate 301,246 of CAWIVT010000008.1, read as the reverse complement.
GGCACTCAGTCTTCCCGGTCCTGCTTCTCGAGAACGTCCGGCACCTTCTCTCGCATGACCGGAAACGTACCTATCGGGTGATCCGCCGTCGCTTGATGCGGGCTGGCTATCACGTCCGTGCCACCGTCATCAACGGGGCTGCGTGGGTCCCTCAGAACAGGCGGCGAACTGTAATTATCGCTGTGAGAAATGACCTGTACGGCGGCCCGTTCGAGCTGCCGGAGCCACCGCCCGCCGATGAAGGGCCGAAGCTTTCCCTCGAGATGCTCGAGCAAGATTTGGAAGGGATCGCAAGGTATCGGTTGACGCCTGGCGTGTGGGCGGCGCTGCTGCGGCATCGGGCTCGGCACGAGTCTGCGGGCAACGGATTTGGATTCGGCATTGCTGAGCTAGGAAAGGCGACTCGAACCCTTAGTGCCCGCTACTACAAAGATGGCGCGGAGATTCTGATCCTGATGCCAGACGGATCGATGCCACCGCGTCGCCTCACCCCGTCAGAGTGCGCGCGCCTGATGGGCTTCACGGCTGAGCATCTTGGCCGGAATTTCGTCATCCCAGAGGGAGTCTCCGACGTTCAGGCTTACCGTCAGTTCGGAAACTCCGTCGTCGTTCCTCAATTCACATGGGTCGCACAGCAAATCTTGGCTGCCTCCCGGGCCATATTCGACCGCCGCATGATGACCGACTCCCTGGTGGCGTGATGCGACCGCCGGCAAGTTCTGTGAACGCTCGCAACACGATGCGAGCGAACGGGCCAGTGTCCAACAGGGAAGTACTGTTTCGCCGAGCCCTTTGGCGGTCCGGCGGCCGTGGTTATCGTCTGCATTCGAAGCTGCCCGGCCGCCCGGATCTGCTGTTCCCCCCGCCTCCGGCTGGCCGTGTTCATTCACGGTTGTTTCTGGCATCAGTGCCCTGAATGCAAGCTGCCCCAGCCCAAGGCGAACAGCGAGTTCTGGTCAGAAAAGTTCGCTACGAACCAGACGCGGGACGCCCGGACCGAGGAAGCGCTCGCCGCGAGAGGCATCTCCGCTCTGATTATCTGGGAGCATGAGATCCGGCCTGATCCGGTCCCGAGAGCCCTCGAGTTGGCGCAGTTCGTGAACGATAGTAGGCAAATAGCAAAGGTGGACACTTCGCGAGGATAAGGGGGCGCTTGTGCCGGAACCGCGTGGCCGAGAGATGTGGCTGACCGCCTACTTTCTTGCTCGGTGCGGCGCGCTGGACTCAAGTGGCGGAAGGCGGGATCCGCCGGTCGAGGTCGGCACCCGCAGTTGGGGGGAGACCTATGACGCCTTTTACCAAGGCTTGGGCGGTACCCGCACCCCCACCAGTTTCGGCGCAAGCTTGAAGAACGCTCACGACGTCGTGTCACCCTGGTGTCTCGGGCCGCGTCGGGTGGCGGTCGGAGCCGACCGGTGTCCCCGCAAGGCCGCCGCAACCCTTACCCGCCATGGCGTTAGCGATTGTCGATGAATGGTCCGGCCGCAGCGACGCCCAGCTGTGGGCAGCTGTTCGCGACTTCATGGACTTGGGTGCGGTAGCCGTTGTGCCGGTCATCGACCCGGCGACCAAGACGCTTTCCGAGGCACTGGATGATCCAGACAGGCGAGAGATGGTTAGCCGCCGCGTCCGCCGCGGCCAATGGCGGCTCCGCAGGAAACTTCTTGATGCCTACGGGGCCCGCTGCGCTATCTCGGGCGACTCCCCTCACAACGTGCTGGAGGCGGCCCATATTTCTGAGCATGCCAGCACCGGGGTCAACACCTCCACGCATGGGCTCCTACTCCGGGCAGACCTCCATGCGCTGTTCGACGATCGCCTCTTGGCCGTCGAGCCTACCCGACTGCAGGTTCGGTTGCACCCATCGTTGCGCGACACCGAGTACTGGCAGTACGAGGGCAGAGCCATCCGGCCTCGCATGGATGGGCTGGCTCCTGACGCGGCAGCCGTCAAAGCCCGCTGGGTATCGAGCGGCGGCGCAGACTGGTAACGGGTCTGTTCAGCACCCCGGCAGCCATCTCGCCCGCCAGGTTCGCGGTAAGCAGATGCATGCCGAACATATCCTCCCTCTTAGCCGCACGTCGGGCGCCGCTGCGTGGGCGATGAGGTCAGCGCGGATCATGGGCCGTTGGCACCGCGCAGCGGCTCTTGGTCGGGAGGTCGATGGCGATGCCCCGTAATCGAGTGCTTCCAGCTGGGGACGACGCGGTGCAGTGCCAGCCCGCGCCGCCGGCGGCGCGGGTGAGGACGAAGGTCGCCGTGCTGTATGGCACGCCGGGCGCGGGCTTCATCGGTCGGAGCCCCACGCGCGCCGACTCGGCCCAATTGGGCGATCCACCGGGATGCGAGGCTTCTGACGGTGCCGCCGATGGCGCCGTCAGCGGCGTGCCTGGCCGTCGGGGTCGCGGGAGCGCTGGAGGTTCGAGGAGCTGAAGTGGCGGCGCTTGCGGTCCATCTCCGGCATCGGCGCTGAGAACGGCGGTCTCCTCGGCGATGAGCTGGCCGGCGAGCTCGCGCAGCTCGGTGTCCGAGCCGGCGTAGTCCTCGATCCGTCGTGCCACCCCCCGGAGGGCATGACGGGCGCCGCTGAACTCGCCGATGCGGTTAGGCGCACGGCCTCCTGGCGGGCCCGCGCGGCATGGATACGGGCGACGATACGGTCGACATCACGGTCGCGCGGCTGGTCGTCGTTGGCGGCATGGCTGGCGTGGGTCCAGGCGAGGGTGCAGCCATCGGCCTTGAGCACGCCGTCGCGGTCGCCGATGGTGAAGAACGCGGTCGTGTGCGCGCCCTCCGGCATGTCCGGGAAGCGCACGCGCAGGACGACCTCCACCTTCTGACCGACGACCAGGTCGCCGATGAGCAGCCGCAGGATGCCCGGTGCGCCGATGCCGCCCGCCACCGGCGAGAGCGGCTCGACCTCCAGCTCCGGCGCGTGCTTGATCTCGACGGTCACCTCGCGGGCCACCGTGTCGAGCAGCTCGCCGAGCTCGCTGGTCATGTAGTCGGGGATCTGCTCCGGGCGCTCGATGAAGTAGAAGTGGCCGCCGCCGGCATCGGCGATGGCGGTCAGCAGCGTCTCGTCGAAGTCCTGCCCGACGCCGAAGTGCTGGTGCCGATGCCCGAGGCGCGCAGGTCGGCCGCGAAGGCGGCCAGCGCGGGCGGATCGATGACGCCGGCGTTGGCCAGTCCATCGGTCAGGAGCAGGCAGCGGTTGAACTACGCTCCTCGGCCGCGGCGACGTCCGGGGCGACGACGGCGAGCTGGCGCCTGAGCCAAAGGAGGGCGACGTCCTTCGCCTTCGCCTCGAGCATCACGTCGATGGCTGCCGGCGCGAGTTGCACGAGCTCGAGGAAGTCCCATGGTCCAACGAGATCGGCGTGGGGCCCCAGGCTGGGCGACACAGCAACGTCTCGGCTTCTGCGCGTGCCGGGGAGCGGACGACGGACGATCTCGACCGACAGCTTCGGACTCGACAGGTGGACCTTTGGGCGTACTGCGGATGGCCAGGTAGCGATCGCCGCGGCGAGCGCCTCGCCGGGCGGCATGCCCGCCGCGGGCTTGATGCGCGCGTGGTGGTGGTCGTAGACCACGCGGACGCCGGTGCGTTGATGCAGCTCGAGGACGTCCGCGACGGTGAAGAGCCGCTCGTCGTTCTCCAGGCCGAGCCGAGCGCGTGCCCGATCGCTCAGCAGCTCCCACGCGCGGGCCCAGCGCTCGATGGAGGCGAGGCGGTCGCCATACAGGCCGCCGACGTGGACGACGACGGTCGCATCAGGTCCGCAGCCGAGCGCGTCGAGCATCGCGGCGTTCGCCTCGATCTCGGCCAGCGATCGGTCTCGAATGCCCTCGTCGAGGGCGTTGATGACCGTGTATTGGCCCGGGTGCATGGACAGCCGCAGACCCATTCGGCGCGCTCGCTCCCCGAGCGCAGAGAGTTCCTCCGCGCATTCAGCAATCTGGCGGCGATAGTCGAACTGCGGCAGATCCGGATGGGTCCCGTACGGAACGACATTGCTGGACATCCGGTACATCCGCACGTCGATCCGCTCCAGGTGGTCCCATATCCGTTGCAGCATCTCGATCGAATGGCGGAGGTGCGGCCCGGATTGCCAGCGCCTGCGGTCGGCCTCTTTGATCGGCTCTGGCGCGCCGAGCACCTTGACGGCGAAACCGAGCCGGTATGGGACGGGTGACATTGAGCCGTCTCCACGCAGGACCGGTGCCGCGAACCGGGAGGACGCAGCGGTTCCGAGCCTGACGGAACTCGCCATCACTGCGCCCGCGCACCACTGATGTATGATTCATACATCGTGAAGCGAACCCAGATCTACCTCGACGAGCGCCAGGCGGAGGAGCTGAGCCGGCATGCGGCGGCTCGAGGGACGACCGCTTCGAAGATGATCCGCGAGGCGATCGACCAGTACCTGGCGGATCCGGACGACGCGGCTGACCGCCTCGCTCGCTACCGGGCCGCGCTGGATTCCGCCTTCGGCGTTGCGCCCTACCTGGGCGATGGGACGGACTACGTGGAGACGCTGCGCGCCGCGGATCGGGCGCGAGAGCGAGAGCTGGATGAGCGGCAGGGTCGGTGATCGTCCTCGACACGACCGTGCTCATCGATGTGCTGCGGGGGCATCGGCCGGCGCTTGACTACCTGCGCTCCCTGGACGAGCCTCCCGCCTGCTCCGAGGTCACCCGCGTCGAGGTGTTGCGCGGACTTCGCCACCGCGAGCGTGATGCGGCGGAGGGACTGATGCGAGCCATGCGCTGGAGCGCCGTCGATGAGCAGATCGCGCGTCGCGCCGGGGCGCTCGGCCGCACATGGCGGCGAAGTCACTCCCTGGCCACGACGGACCTGATCATCGCCGCGACCGCGCAGGAGCTCGGCGGTGTGCTGGCGACCTCCAACACCAGGCACTTTCCGATGTTCCCCGGACTCGCGCCCCCCTATCGGTGACGAGCTGCGGTCAGGCGGTCAGGCTGGACGCGGCGTCCGGCTCCACGACGGCGAGCTGCGCCTCGAGCTCCTTGACGCTGCGGAGGACGCCGCCGCGCAGCAGGTCGAGGGCATCGGACACCTCGCGCGCGGTCGAGCCGATGGCCGTCAGCTTCGTCTTCAGCCCGCGCACGCAGTCGACCTGGCGGGTGAGGTCCTCGAGCGAGCGCGTGATCGCCTCCGCGTCGAGCTGCATCGGCGCGTCGCGCAGCGTCAGGAGGGCCAGGATGCGCGCCGTGCGGTAGGCAGCCTCGAGCGCGACGGCGTCATCGGTCAGTGGGTCGTACGTTGCGTACACGTCGGCTCCGACGAGCGCCAGCGGCGTCACCGAGGTGGGTGCCGAATGCGGGGTGAAGACGGCCAGCGCAATCGCAGCGGAGCGGTTTTCTCGTGCCTCGGCCAGCTCGGTCGCCATGCGGCCGATGGGCATCGAGCGGTCCTTCGCCTCGACCACGATGCGCAGCGTCTTCCCGCGCGTCCGCGTCGGGTCGATGGTGATGACGAGGTCGCCCTTCTTGCTCCGCATGGCGTCTCCGCCCTCGGTGCCGGTCGGCTCGAGCAGGTCGCCGAGCCCGCGAGCCATGGCTCCCAGCCGCTCCTCGAGGGCGTCCTCGAAGTCGGCCCCCTTGGCGGTTCCACGGGCGCGCTCCTCGGCGCGGGCACGCTTCGCCTCCTCGAGCGCGGTGATGCGCTCCGAGAGGCGCCGGAACTCGTCCGTGACCTCGCCGCGGAACTGGTGGAGCGGGGAGCCGGCGCGGGTCGGGTCGAGCAGGTGCGCCAGGCGCGACCCGTCACCGTCGAAGTACTTGCCGAGGATCTCGTTCAGCTTGCCGAGCGCGCTCTCGCGCTGGTTCTCGTCGAACAGGTCGCGCGTGATGCGCCGCAGCTGCCCGTCGTCGCCCAGGAAGCGCTCGAGGGTCCGGGGCAGGCGGCCGTCCCCATCGGCGAAGTTCTCGCGCAGGGTGCTCGCCAGCGCCTCCGCCGCTCGCTTCTGGGTCGCCTCCATCCGGTCGGTGAGGCGCTCGAACTCGGCCTTCACGACATCGGCGCTCAGGCTGACCCCCGCGTTCGCCAGGGTCAGCAGGCCGATGCGCAGCGCCCGCTCCGCCAGCGCCGGCCGATCGGCCTCGGGCGTCTCGTTCACGAAGGCGGCCAGTGCCGCATCGGTGAGACGAAGCCCATCGATGTCGATGGTGTCGCGGCTGATGGAGATGCGTGCCTGCGTCATGGCTGCAGCGTCCCAAGCCGTTGTGACAGCTGTGTGTCGCGTTCGCGGAGGGGTCGGAAGGACAGATTTGGCATGGTGTATGACAACGTCATACACCCACAAGGCTACGTTGCGCAAGCGCCGGACGCAGGGCTAGTCGGACGATCGCGGTCCAGGCGCACCCTCGTGGATACGCCGTCTGCGGCGACCACGGCTGCCCGAACATCCTCGTGCGCTCTGACCTGCCCCCCGAGCTTCGGCGTCGACCCGTACTCGCCGGAGTGCCTCGGCTGGGTGACGCTGCACGAGATCGGCCACGCGCTCGGCCTGGGCCACGCCACAAACCTTCTCGAGAGCACCGACCTGATGGGCTACGGCTGGCCGGACCTGGGCGACCCGGTGCTACGCAGTGCGACGTCGAGGCGCTGGCCTTCGTGTTCGCATGGGCTTCTCGAGGGAAGCGCGCCACACGAGCCCGCCATCGGGCACGCCGCCTAATTCCGGGCCGGCGCAATCTCCGACCGTGGTGCGCCAGAGCGGCGTACCGCAGCCCGCAGCGCGGATGCGTCGAGAATGACGATGGACCCGCGACCCAGCCTGACCGCGCCCACGGCGACCAAAGAGGCCAGTGCACGCCCAACCACTTCGCGCCGTGAGCCGATCGAGTCGGCCAACGACTCATGGTTGATGTGGATGATCGTCCGCGATGCATCCCGGTCTTCGGCTGCAAGATCCAGCAGCTGACGAGCGACGCGCTGGCGAACGGAGCCGCGTGCCCAAACTTCCAGCTCACTGGAAGTGTCGCGGAGCCGCCTCAGCACCTCTCGAGCCAACGCCAACGCCAGCGAGGCGTCGCGTCCCCGAAGTTCGGCGATCTGGCGTAGGTCGAGCTCAAGAACACTCGAATCGGTGACCGCCTGGACGTAGATGCTGTCGTCGAGCCCGACAAGCCTCGCAAGGCCCACGGCTTCCCCGCGACCAACGTTTCGGTAGGTGACAGGTCGGTCGTTGTCGGTCGAACCCACGACGCGGAGCAGGCCGTTGATGACGATGCCGGCGAATGCGTGGTACTCGGCGTCGAGGATGTGACCGCGAGGAACGCGCACGACTCGCGACCGACCAACAAGGTCCCAGCGCAGGGCATCAGGCAACTCAGCGAGAAAGCTGGCTTGGATTGCGGCGGTGAGGTAGTTGTCCGACGTGATCATTCGGTGGCCCCCACCCACTGTTGTGTGACTCAACACACAGTATTGGGTGACCATGGTAGCTGTAGAGAATCAACTATGGATGGAATGATTGCGCGCCTGACGCTTGGCGACCGAGCGGCCGCGGCGATCGGGCCTATCGGAGGGAGTTTCGTTGCGGTCACCTGCCCGTCGCCTGGTCGCGGTTTTCTTCGCCCTTCTGCTTGTGCTTCAGTCGGCGGAGTCTGGCTCGGTCGCATCGGCTCTCACCGAAGCGACCTCCACGGCGCCGTCCGCCGACGCCGCGCAACTGTCGCCGGCGTCGCATGAAGGTCGTGACGAAACCCTCGCGGAAGCTCGTGAGATTGTCGAACTTCGGACTGTCGACTCGAGCACGTTCCAGAATCCTGACGGCACGCAGACCACTGAATACTTCGCCGCGCCGGTGTTCTATCCCGACACCTCGGGCGAGCTCGTCCCGATCGAGGCCACCGCGGTGGCTAGCTCGCGCTCGGGTGTCGCCTTCGAGACTAAAGCCGCACCCGTGCAGGCGCACATGGGGTCGTCCAGTACCGGTGAGATCTTGCGCGTCGTCGCCGGCGCCGATGCGGTTGCCTTCCAACTGGCAACCATCGAGGCGCCGGTGACGGGCCGTGCCGCTGATCGCACGCCACTTCTCGATGACAATGGCGATGTCGTCTACCCGGATGTCTTCCCTGGCATCGACCTGCGCTACAACGTGCTCCCGTACGGCACGAAGGAAGACATCGTTATCCGGGAGCCTACCGATATTCGTCGTTTCGCCTTCTTCGCCGACGCTCCGGGAATGAAGCCGCGTCTCAACGATGATGGCTCCATCGACTTCATCAGGGGCCGGAAGCCTATCTTCCATCTTCCCGCGCCGTTCATGGTGGATTCGGCAGACGAGGCCGATGGCGACGGCGTCCGCAGCACAGATGTCGCCTACGAGCTGTCATCCGTGACGGGACGGACCGTCGTGACGGTAGTTGCCGACGACGCGTGGCTCAGCGACCCCGAGCGTGTGTACCCGATCTATATAGACCCGACCACGACTCATAACGCCAGTTTGGATACGTTCATCAGCTCGGCATACCCAAGCAATAGCCTCAATGCCCAGTGGAACCCCGGCGAAGGCGGTTACTACGAACTGTGGAATGGCCGCTACGACGCGACGTCAGGGACCAACTACGCGTTTGTCAAGACCGGAATCCCAACTAGCGGCAGCGTAGTTTCAGCCACCTTCGGCATCTACGTTCAACACTCGTACTCACTGGCAACACCTACGAGCATCTACATCGGACGACTCACGAGCGCGTTCACCGAGTCGCAGACGTGGAACATGACGCACCCCTCGTACGTGGCGCTCACGTCGACCAACGTGGCTGACAACCAATGGGCCAATTTCAACGTGACGAGCACCGTCCAGGCTTGGCGGGAGGGCACAGCCACAAATCATGGATTCCGTATCTATCAATCGTCGACCTCTCAGAGCCTGTGGAAGCGGCTGCGAGCGAGGGAAAACAGCACCAACATTCCGAGGCTCACGGTTACGACGGCCACGCCGTCAGCGACAGTCGTCTCGCCGACAGGCGCCGTCTGGCGCAACAGCTCCGCGCTCGATTGGAACTTCTCGAGCGGTGGGTCGACATTTACGCAGACCAAGTTCCAGGCGCAGCTCTCCACGAGTTCGAGCACGTGGTCTGGGACGGCGCTGAAGGCTGATTCCGGCCAGCTCAGCTCGTCTGCAACTGCCTGGACCGCCCCGACGGCGAGCTTGGTCAATGGGACGACGTACTACTGGCGCGTCCGGGTGTTCGATGGGCACTCTTGGAGCGCCTACACCAGTCCTGCCAGCCTCAAATGGGACTGCTGCACGGCGCCGAGCCCGGGTGCGCCGACGTTCACCTCGGCGACCGTGGGCGGCGCGATCACGGCCGCTGACCCCAACTTCTATGACGTGGGCAACGGGACGTTCACGCTCGCCATGCGCGGCGCTGACCCGCATTCGGGAATCATGCGCACGTACCTGCGCCTCTACAACGCTACCGATGAGATGCGCGTCTACCACGACTGGTCGTCGTCCACGACGGGCAACTGCAACGAGTTCAACACCAGCACGCTCGTCGACGTCACGAGTTGTGCGCGCACTTACAACACTGGCGGCACGCGGGAAGTGACGTTCACCGTGGCAGGCCTGAACCAGGACGCCAGTTTCGACATTCACTACTACTTCACCGACTACGCCGGCAACACGGTCGGATACGTCGATACCGGAAAGAACCTGATCTTCGACGCGACGACACCGACGGGGTCGATCTCGTCGCCAATCGCAGGTGCGACGGTGACTGACACCGTCCCGATCACCGGCACGGCCTCGGACGCAAACTTCCTCAAGTACGAAGTTCACTACGGTGCGGGGGCCAGCCCGTCAACGTGGCTCGATGTCGGCACCAATCCGCGCACGACGGCGGTCACGAGCGGGACCTTGGCGTCATGGGACACGACGGGTCTTTCTGTTGGCACGCACACGTTGCGGTTGCGCGTCTACGACAATGCACGGACCACCTCCGGCATGACGACGGTGACCCGAACCGTATTCGTCGATCCGGGACCGCCCGTGGCAATCATCAGCACGCCGGAGAGTGATGACTTCGTGGCCGGTGAAGTGGCGATCTCCGGTACCGCGAGCGCTCACTCCGGGTTTGAGGACTACACGCTCCACTACGGCGCAGCGTGCTCGCCGGCCGAATGGATCGACATCGGAACGAATCCGCGTACTACGCCGGTCACGGATGGGGTCTTGGGCACATGGGACGCCAGTGGTCTCAGCGGCGAATTTGCCCTTCGCCTCGTGGTCAACAAGGTCGATGACACTTCGAGCACGACCACATGTGTGGTGGTTGACAACGAGCCGCCAGGAATCCCGAGCGTCACCGTGACGGGTCCCCTCGTTTTTCAGGTAGATGCCAGTGGACCCGCCTATTTCGGCGTCGATGCGGACCTGCTCGTGAGTGCGGCATCCATGGGGGGTGCGTCGGGCGTCGCAGCGTTCGATTTCGGAGGCCTGTCCGTCCCGGCCGGCTGGACCGCAACGCCTTCCCTCCCGACTGTGGACACGGAGTCGCCGTACGAAATCGTCTTGACACCATCCGCAGGCGCAGGTGACACCAACCTCTCGGTGTCGGCGACCAGCGGGGCGGGCGTGGAGTCAGGTTCCGCGGCCATCCAGCTGATTCGTGACGCGACTGCTCCGGCGGCGGCCTTCTCATCGCCGGCCGGCGCCGTACTCACCGCTGCATCAGCAACAGAGGTTGATTGGTCCGCTGCTGATGCCGGTTCAGGCGTTGCGTCCGAGACCGTCCAGCGACAGAGGGCCGGCGTCGTCTTCCCGGGCTCGTGCACGGGAGCGCTATGGCACGACGACGGCGATCCGTCTTCGGGTCCCGGCCCACTCAATCAGTCTCTCGACGACGGAGCTTGCTATCGCTGGGCCCTTGCCGTCTCCGATCATGTCGGGAACACCACCAACGTTGTGTCCGACGCCGTCCTGGCGGACCGCACCGGCCCGGCCCTCGAGTTCCAGGCTCCAGCTGAGTCGACGTCCGCTGCCTCCGCCGCGGCATCCGCTGTTATCGAGTGGACCGCTTCCGATAGCGCGAGCGACGTGACCTCGAGCGTGATCACGCGCCAGGTTGCGGGCAAGGTCGGCGGAACCTGCACGGGAGTCACGTGGACCAACGACGCCGTCGAGACCGTCCAGACGAGCCCGGGCCTCATCCTCAACCTGGCACCGGATCGGTGCTATCGCTGGGTTCTCGATGCGACCGACGGTGCCGGGAACGTATCCACCCGGACTTCCGGGGTGATCGCCCTCGATCGCGTCGCCCTTGGCGCACCACCAGCGCACGCCCTCTTCTTCGATATCGAGCAACTCGAGGCCATTGCCGGCGATCCCGGTCCACTCAGTGTCGAGTTCCTCGTCGAAGGCGTCGTGATTGCAACTGATTCGTCCCCTCCTTTCTCGGCCGCCTGGGACACGACGACGATGGCTGACGGGCCGGCCACCGTTGTTCTCCGCGCGACGTTCGCGTCCGGTCCAGCCTTCGAGTCGACGCCGATCATGGTGACCGTCGCCAACGATCTCTCGCCCATGGAGCGCGTGGAAGCTGACGCGGAGGCCGCGCGCATCACCATCGATGAACGGGCAGTCCGCATGGTGTATGCCGCGGGAGGTTCGGGCTGGCTCCCCGCCCGTTATCACGGACCACTGGAGGGGAATGACGACGCGTCGGTCTCGCTGCAGTTCTTGCGGGATTGGAACCAGTTGGCTCCGGCCTCCAGGACGGAAATCGAGGCCTTCCTCAATCAGCCGTGGCGGGGTGACTTCTACGCCACGCCGGGTGGTGCCAATCGAGGTGTGGCGAACCCGAACTTCCCTGAATGCGTAGAGGTGCTGGTCAATCGTAACGGCGGAACGATCACGTACTGCATTCACGACACTGCCGGTGGCACCTTCAGCATCCGCTATTACCTGGCCGGGGACTATCGCGGAGGCGTGGCCCTCGATGACGCGAACGCGAACCACGTGCCCGACTACATCGATCGCATTGCCGTGTCTCTCGAGGATGCCTGGGACACGTACACGACGATGAATTACGCATCGGCCACGTCGGCATCGGACCGCGTTCCCGTGCTGGTCCACGCCCTTTCGGTTGGCGGCCAGGTCCTGCCTGGCATTGACCCCATGATCGAGATCGATAACGACCAAGACAGCCAGGGCGAGGTCTATCTCGCTCGTCACGAACTCTTTCACTTCATGCAGTACGGCTACGTCGACCTCGTCGACATGGCTACGAGCTACCAGGAGCAGTGGTTCTGGATGGAGGCGACTGCCGAGTGGGCTGCCCATCAGGCCCAGATCGCAGGCTCCCAGCAAGTTGCTCTCAGCGAGTACTACGAAAACATCGGCGACTATCTCGGCCGCCCGCATCTCGAGTTCGATCATTGCGAGTGCGACTTCAGCGGAGTCATCGACGGGCTACGGAATCGCGAGTACGGCGCCTTTGTGTTCGCTGAGTTCCTCGAGGAACGGTTCGACCACGACATCATTCGGGAGACTTGGGACGGCATCGCCCAGAATCAATTGGCTGATGAGGCCATTGATGATGTCGCCGTGGCAAACACAACGACCATCCGTGCCCTCCTCAACGAATTCGCGCGAACGGCGTTCTTCATGGATTTCGACACGGTCGAGCGAACCGAATGGAAGAACGAACTTCAAAATTTTGGCGATCTCAACCCTGAGGAGTACACCGGCGGCGATGAGTACGGCGGGCCGCGCCCCTCACGGACGTTAGTCACGATGTTGGACGGGCCGATCGAGGCCGGGGAGCTGTTCCTTGAGGAAGGCGGCTACTCGTACGTGGAGCTCGTCCCCACCGAATCCGGCCTTGGACACATCGACATCAGCGTGAGCCGCGACTCCGACTCGGTTGACGCGAAGCTACTCTTGCTGGACAAGTCCACGATCACTGGTCCGCTGGACTACGCGGACATCTGCGGCGAGGTTGTGCTGGCGTTCGAGGACGGGCTCGCTGAGAGAACCGTGGCCGTGAACGACGGCTGCACCACGCATGTCGTCCTGGTGCTGGTGCATGGGGAGCCCATCGGTGGGAGCCCCGCGTCGGTAGCGTGGACGGCCACATTTGACAGCGGTCGCCTGTCGAACGGAACGGTCGAACTCGGACTCAACCCGCATGGCCACCTGATTGCTGAGGGGCCGACACCTTCTTCGTCCGGCACAACCGAGGTCGGGCTGCGTTACGTTTCTACGCAGGACGAGGGACTCTCACACGGCTGCTTCTGCGAAGGGTGGGGAGTGGCGGACGTGACGACCGGCACGTTCGGGTGGGCCAACGAGAGCTGGGGCGGGACCGGCGGACTCGAGCTCGTCGAATTCGAGAAGATATTCGATACCGCAATCTCACGCGTCCGCATTGCTGACAAGCTCGAAGTGACCCACGACGTGCGACCGGCCGTCGGGACGCACTTCCTCTATGAATTTGAGGTCACGATTCAGAACATCAGCACGGCACCAACCCACATCAGATATCGGCGCACGATTGACTGGGACATCGACCCCGATCCATTCACGGAATATGTGACCCTGGATGCATTCGGCAGCCACCAGGTGCCAGCTCTGGCATTCAGCAGCAACGATGGTTTCGCCGACCCCAATCCGCTCTCCGGACCCACTGATGACGGTGAGGTGGGATTCTTTGTCGATGCTGGCCCGTACGACCACGGAGCGCTGTTCGACTTCGACTTCGGAAGCCTGGCGCCTGGCGCCAGCCGAACCTTCTACCTGTACTATGGCGCCGCTCCGTCACGTGGCGATGCCTTGACAGCCCTGTCCATCGTCGACGCCCAACTCTACTCATTTGGACAGACGACGAACCCTGACACCACGGTGAACAACGCGGCTACGACCTTCATCTTTGCGTTCAGGGATCCCGCACCAGCAGGCGGCATGTCCGGGCTGAATAGCCTGCAATCGACGGAGGAGCCGCGGGACCCGATCAGTGAACCCACCCTCGGCAACCGCAACGAGCAATGAGGGTAGGGCTGGACACGTTGCGATTTCGGGGACCGTGGCGTGCTGGGCTTGCCATCTGCTGGCTGGCACTCGCCTGCGCGGGCTGCCTGGTAGGGGAGCCGCGCGATCCCAGCGGCGTCACGCTCATCAACGGTACAGACGAGACGGTCGTAGTCGTAGTGCTGTATCCATCGGGTGAGGATGTGCTGAGCACGTACCGGCCGAGCGAGAGCTCGGTTGAGAACAACATGCTGAATGCGGCCGATGGCTGCACTCGCTTCGCCATGGTGGCTCGCTCCGAGGATGGGCGAGAGATCGATCGCCAGCCGGCGCCAATCTGCCGCGACGAGGAGTGGCATATCGTCGAGGATGAGTAAGTGGCGGTTGGCGGACCTCGGCGACCCGTCAACCAACGCAGCAGCCCCAACTGACGTGAGTCCAGTCAGGCGGTCAGGCTTGACGCGGCGGCCGGCTCCACGATGGCGAGCTGGGACTCGAGGTGGCTCAGGTTCGTCTTCAGGCTGCGGACGCAGTCGACCTGGCGGGTGAGGTCCTCCAGGGAGCGGGTCACGGCCTCCGAGTCGAGCTGGACCGGGGCATCCCGCAGGGTGAGCAAAGTTAGGATGCGCGCGGTGCGGTAAGCGGCCTCCAGCGCGACGGCCTCGTCGGCCTCCGGTTCGTAGACGGCATACACGTCCGGGCCGACCATGGCCAGCGGCGTCGCCGATGCTGGCGCGGTGTGCGGCGTGAAGACCGCCAGCGCCACGGCCGCGGACCGGTTCGCGCGGGCCTGCGCCAGCTCGGCGCTCATGCGGCCGAGCGGCATCGGCCGGTCCTTGTGGTCGACCAGGATGCGCAGGGTCACGCCCTGCGTGCGGGTCGGATCGATGGTGATGACGAAGTCGCCCTTCTTGCTCGTCATCGCGTCGCCGCCCCCGGTGCCGGTCAGCTCGACCAGGTCGCCGAGGCCACGCGCCATTGCTCCCAGCCGTTGCTCGAGCGCGTCCTCGAAGTCGGCGCCCTTGGCGGTCCCACGGGCGCGTCCTCGAAGTCGGGCACGCTTGGCCTCCCCGGGCGCGGTGATGCGCTCAGAGAGACGGCGGAACTCGTCCGCTCGACACGCGGCGTACGATGTGCCCACCCGGCGACCGAAGGGCTACACGGCAACCCCGATGAGTCGCCGCTAGGGAGGACACCGACGTGCCGCGCCAGCTCGCAATCGCCATCGGGGTTGGCCGCGTTGCGGGGCCTGGAGGCTCCGCTCTGCCGTTGTTGTCCGGGGCACGCGACGGGGCTCGGCAATTTGCCGCTTGGGCTCAATCACAGGGCTTCGACGTACGCTTGTTCGTTGACTCTGACCTGCAACCGATCTCGTTGGCTGAAATCCGCGAGGCCGTGATGGAAGCAGTCGACATTGGATATCTTCAGCGGCTATTCGTGTTCTTCGCGGGCCATGGCATCGAGGGCGACGGTGACGACATCTGGCTCTTGTCGGACGCAGCCGGCACGCGCGACGAAGCGATTGATGTGACGGACTCGGTCCGCGATGCGAAGCGCACCGGCATTCCTCATGTCGCATTCTTCGGGGACGCTTGCAGAATTCAAGATCCGGCAATGGGTCGAGTTGACAGCCGATCGATCTTTTCGCCCACGAATGCCGTCGGGACGTACCAAGAGATCGACCAGTTCTATGCCACAGCATCGGGGGATCGCGCGTGGGAATACCGACCTGCTGACTCTTCTCGTCCGGCGTACGGCATCTACACCGACTGCTTGCTGAGGGCTCTGAACGGACAGGCACCATCGGCCGTGGTGTCTGTACCCGACGGCGACGCGCGCGTCGCGGTCGTTTCTCATTCGCTCAAGCGATATCTCTTCGATGTCGTCCCGCTGGAATCGTCGACCCTTGTGAACAAGACCCAGATCCCGATTCAACGGCTGACTCCAACTGGGAGCCGAATGTCATCTAATGGGTATCCGAGCCGTCATGGGACGCGGCCGCCGACCCGAGCCCGCTGGGACCTCCGCCCGACCTGCCTCTCAAACCGCCGACGAGCCATGGCTCGTCCATGAGATTGAAGCCAACAAATTGTCAATTCAGGCAACTCTCGCTTCCCTTGGCCGCTCGCGGTGACTGGGGCGACTCCACTCAACGCGTACCACAGTGACCCGAGCCCCCTTCGCGAGAGGGTATCGCCAGAGGGGGCCAGACGTCGTTTGTTGAACTCGGAACGGGTGGGAAAGACCAGCCAAACCTATGGGCTCCGAATGAGTTTCCCGGCTACGAGCTGCCATCCGGGCATCCGAGCGTGGTGTTGAAAGCGTCGCCTTCTTGCCTGAGGGCGAGTCGACTCTCCTGACGCCCGAACTTCATCGAAGAGTTAGCCGAGTGGTGCTATAGACCCACTTTGGCGACTGACGGTCGATGACGAATTGGGCCTCGTCTCGAGGTTGGATCTGAATCCAACGGTCGCCCTCTTTGCTGCGTACGCCTTGGATCGGCGAGCCAGACACTCGGAGCTCGGCGAGCTTCTCCGCATGTTCATTTCTGCGGATCGGGTTGTGCCGTTCGATGTCGCCATGCTCGGCCCCAAGGAAGATTTCGAGGACGCCGCGAAACGGGATATCGTCATTCCCCGGATTTCCGTTGATGGCTCGCGGTTGGCACTTCATCGAGGGCCACCACTCCGGCCTGTCACCGCTGACGATCGCATCCGTCCGTGCCGCGCTAAGTCGAGCTACGTGGACGACCATGACCCGGATGACTCAAGACACCATGCATGAGCTCCTGACCGCGAAGGCGCAGTCGGTTGACGCTCAGTCCGCCCTGGACTGGGTTCTCGTCGAGGATGAGCATCTCGCCGACTGGGTGCTTGAGGAGCCCACGGTCAACGAGCGAGCGAAACCCGCCACTCAGGAGCAGGCGAAACCAGAGCTCAAGTACCGCAACGCAGGAGACGATTGATGCGGCTTGCCCTCGTACATGGCAGGGCGCAAGGTGGGCGGAACGCCGACGAAATTCGCGGCGAGTGGCTCGAGGCGCTGCGAGATGGTTGCCGCCGCGCCGGGCTGCAGTTTCCGACCCTCTCAGAAGGCGATGTCAGGGTGCCGTTCTACGGCGACGTGCTCGAGGAACTTGTGGGCGCGCGCGGCCTCGATGCCTCCATCGCCCGAGGCGCGACCGAGCATTCAGCCGATCCCGTCGAAGGACGCCTCATCCTGGAGATGGCTGCTCGGGCCGGGATCACCGACGAGGAGTTGGCGGCCGAGCTGGGCGTCGATGCGGTCAGCAGGGGTCCCGAGAATTGGGAATGGGTCCAGGCGGCCCTCCGCCTGCTGAGCCGCAAGGCTCCTTGGCTTGCGCACGAGGCGCTACGGCATTTCACCGCCGATGTGCACGCGTACTTGACCAGACGCAATATCACCGATGCTGTCAACTCCATCGTGGAGGCCGCGTTCGGGCCCGGGCCGGTGATCGTGGTAAGCCACTCGATGGGTTCGATAGTCGCTTACTGGGTTCTCCGAACCAAGACCCCACCGATCGAGTGTCCGCTCTTCGTCACGCTTGGTTCGCCGCTGGGTCTCGGGATCGTAAAGGACTACTTGCCACGGCCGCTGATGACGCCCTCCGGCGTGTCGACTTGGCTAAATGGATCCGATGAGCGGGACTTCGTAGCCCTTCATTCGCGACTGGATCGCGATCAGTTTCCTGCTGAGATCGAGAATCTCAGTGACATCCATAACCCTCCCGACAACCCGCACGGCATCGCGGGCTATCTCCAGGACCGCGTGATCGCAGCACGCATCGGGAGGTCACTCGGAACGGCCTAGTGCAAGGAGCACGCAGGCACCGATTCCGGCCGCCGTGTGCCGCTCGGGACCGATAGGCTGTAGGGCGGCATGGAATCGCCCGGGGGCGGGGGTGCGACCGAGTCCCGGCTCTTCACGGGGCCGTTCATCGCGCTCGCCATAGCGGACCTGGCCTACTTCACGGCGCAGGGAATGCTGATCCTCCTCACTCCGCTCTTTGCGCGTGGTCCGCTCGGTGCCGATCCGGTGGGCGTGGGGATCGTGGCCGGAGCGTTCAGTGTCACGTCGCTCATCCTTCGGCCATGGAGCGGTCGCGAGTCGGATCGGCGCGGACGGCGGCCGCTGCTGATCGTTGGAGCGACCCTGGCGGCAGCGGCCATCCTGGCGCACACGATCGTCACCGACCTGCTGGTCCTCATCGTCCTTCGCCTGGTGCTCGGGGTGGCGGAGGCGCTCTTCTTCGTCGCCGGGTTCGCGCTGCTCGCCGACCTCGCGCCGCGCGGCCGCGAGGGCGAGGCGCTCAGCTTCAACTCGCTGGCGCTGTACCTCGGCATCGCCTTTGGTCCGCTGCTCGGTGAGCTCCTGCTCGGCATCGGCGGCTTCGGGGTGGCCTGGACAGGAGCCGCGGCGCTGTCCCTGGCGGCTGCACTGCTGGCGCTGCGCCTGCCGGTGACCGGTCGGCTACCAGAGGCCAATCCGGAGCCGATGATCCTCATCCACCGCGGCGTTGCGTGGCAATCGGCCGGGCTCTTCAGCGGGGTGGTGGCGATGGCCGGCTTCCTGTACTTCGTCTCGATCTACGGGCGCGACGGCCTGGGCATGTCGAACACCGGCCCGGTCCTGCTTCTGTACGGGCTCATCGTGGTCGGCTGCCGGATCGTCTTCGCGAAGCTCCCGGATCGGGTGCCGCCGTTCCGGCTGGCATCGGCGGCGCTCACGTTGATTGCCGTCGGCATGGCCACGACCGGGCTGGTCACCACGGTCCCGGGCTTGTTCATCGGCGCCGCGGTCATGGCGGTCGGCGTCGCCTTCGTGACGCCAGCGTTCTTCACCGCCATCGCGCGCGGTCTGAAGCCTTCCGAGCGCGGCGCCGCATTCGGAACGGTCAGCATCTTCCTGGACCTGGCCTTCGGCGGTGGGCCGGTGCTGCTGGGGCTCATCGTCGGGGCGGCGAACATCCCGAGCGCGTTCCTGCTCGCCGCGCTCATCCCGGCGGCCGGCGCCATCGCTACCGCGATCGCGGCGCTCCGTCGCCCTCCGATGACTGGATCCGTTGGGCCCTGAGGCCGAGCTGCGTGCCCATCAGCGGATATATCACTAACGACATATTCGCTGACAGTTCCTGGCAACCTCAGCAGCGAGCCCCGCGGCTCGCCTTGAGCTTCGGGCGCTAGCGCCTCACTCCAGACGCTGCCATCCGGCGGAGTCCGATGAGTGCTGCGGATAAGAGGATCGCCACGCCCGCTATCGGCGTCCCGGCCGGTGGGCTAACCGTCGCGGTGTTCGGCAGCGTGGCCGTCACCGTCACGTGATCGGTGTCACCACAGCCTGAGTCCACGATGGCGGCGAAGACCGTCAGCTCCCCTGGACCGAGAGCGGTGAAGGTGACGCTGAACGACGTGGCGCTCTGAGGCACCGTGGCGCTGGGCGCCATCCCCGCGGGCACGGTGGCATTGGCTCCGGGCAGGACCCAGATGGACGCTCCGCCGAAGTTCCCCGCGACCGTGAACTGCCCTCCGGCTGCGACGCTTCCTGGCTCGGCGGTGACGACACAGCCCGCATGCTGGCCTTCCGTCTCGGGATGAGCCAGGGCTGTGCCCGCGGTGAGAATGATGATGGCGCTCGCGGCAATCAACGCCGCGACGCGTCGGCCCGTGGATCGTGCAGTAGGCATTGCACACTCCTTCGCGATGATCGGGCACGCGCATCAAGTGTGCGCCCCCGTTGCAAGCGGGGCGTCCCGCGCGGATACTCGCGGCGGCCATTGGGAGGCGATCGTGAACTGCCCTGCATGCGGGAATCCAAACGAGGCGGGCCGAAAGTTCTGCGGCGAATGCGGCACGCCGCTGAGCGCCGCATGCCCGGAATGTGGGACGCCGAACGCGCCGGGGACGAAGTTCTGCGGCGAGTGCGGAGTCGCGCTGGCCGCAGATGCCAGCGTCGGGGCGGCGCCGGCGCCAACGCAACCGACGGCCGAGCGCCGGCTCGTCTCGGTCCTGTTCGCCGACCTCGTGGGCTTCACGACGCTGTCCGAGACCCGCGACGCGGAGCAGGTGCGCGAGCTGCTGGGCCGCTACTTCGAGACGTCCAGGCAGATCATCGGCTCGTACGGTGGGACGGTCGAGAAGTTCATCGGCGACGCGGTCATGGCCGTCTGGGGCGCGCCCGACCGCGTTCGAGGATGACGCCGAGCGGGCGGTGCGCAGCGCGCTCGACCTGGTGGCCGCCGTCGAGGCCATGGGCGACGAGGTCGGCGTCGAGCTCCAGCTGCGGGGAGGCGTCCTGACCGGCGAGGCTGCCGTCACGCTGGGCGCACAGCAACCAGGGCATGGTGGCCGGCGACCTCGTCAACACCGCCAGCCGCCTGCAGTCGGTCGCGCCGCCGGGCACGGTCCTGGTCGGCGAGGCAACGATGCGGGCCGCCGCCAACGCGATCGCCTTCGAGCCCGCCGGCGACCAGCTCCTCAAGGGCAAGGCCGCGCCCGTGCCGGCCTTCCGCGCGCTGCGCGTCGTTGCCCAGCGCGGCGGCGTGGGGCGCAGCGAGCAGCTCGAGGCGCCGTTCGTGGGTCGTGCCGCCGAGCTGCGGATGCTGAAGGACTTCCACCTGGCGACCGGTGCCGAGCGTCGGCCCCGGCTCGTGTCGATCATCGGCCAGGGAGGGATCGGCAAGAGCCGGCTGGTCTGGGAGTTCCTCAAGTACATCGATGGCGTCACCGAGGTCGTGTACTGGCACGAGGGGCGCTCGCCGGCCTACGGCGAGGGGATCAGCTTCTGGGCGCTGGCCGAGATGGTGCGCAGCCGGGCGGAGATCACCGACGAAGACAGCCCGGCGACCGCCCGCCAGAAGCTCGGCGCCGCCCTCGACGAGTGGGTCAGCGACGAGGCCGAGCGCGCGCTGGATGGAGCCTCGCCTGCTCCAGCTCCTGGGCCTCGAGGTAGCGGACGCCGGCGAGCGTCCGGACCGCGACTCGCTGTTCGCCGCCTGGCGCGTCTTCTTCGAGCGCATCGCCGAGCACGGCGTCGTGATCCTGGTCTTCGAGGACCTGCAGTGGGCCGATGACGGCCTGCTCGACTTCATCGACCACGTCCTCGAATGGACTCGCGAACGCCCGATCTACGTGATCAGCCTCGCCCGGCCGGAGCTGCTCGACCGGCGCTCGGACTGGGGTGCCGGGCGCCGCAACTTCACGTCCCTCGTGCTCGAGCCGCTCCCCGCAGATGAGATGCGCGAGCTGCTGTCCGGCCTCGTGCCGGGCCTGCCGGACGCGGTCGTGGAGCGCATCCTGGAGCGCGCGGAGGGCATCCCGCTCTACGCGGTCGAGACCGTCCGCATGCTCCTGGCCGATGGGCACCTCACCCTCGAGGGCGGGGTGGCCCAGCCCGTCGGCGACCTGGCCGAGCTGTCCGTGCCGGCCTCGCTCCACGCGCTCATCGCGTCCCGGCTGGACGGGCTGGAGGCGGGCGATCGGACGTTGCTCCAGGCAGCATCGGTCATCGGCAAGACCTTCGGTGCCGACGTTGTCGCCGCCGTCAGCGGCATCGCGCCCGACGAGGTCGCCGCGCACCTGCGCGGGCTCGTGCGGCGCGAGATGCTGACCGTGGAAGCCAACCCGCGTTCGCCGGAGCGCGGGCAGTACGGGTTCGTGCAGGGGCTCGTGCGCGAGGTTGCGTACGGCACGCTGGCGAAGCGCGACCGACGGCGTCTCCACCTGGCCGCGGCGCGCTACTTCGAGACGCTCGACGACGAGGGCATCGCCGGTGCGCTGGCCGAGCACTACGTCGCGGCGTACCGGGCGCAGCCCGAGGGTCCCGAGGGCGAGGCGGTGGCGGCCCAGGCCAGGGTCGCACTCCGCGGCGCCGCGGAGCGGGGGCGGTCGCTCGGCTCGTTCGTCCAGGCGCTGCGCTTCCTCGAGCAGGCGCTCGAGGTGACGACCGATCCGGCCGAGGAGCTGGCCCTCCGCACCGCCGCCTTTGATGCGGGCCTCTATGCGGGCCTGTCCGACGAGCCGATTGCCCACTCGGCGCGCGCACTGGACCTGGCGCGGCAGGTCGGCGATCGCGAGCGGGTGATGCTCGCCATCGTCGACCACGCGCAGGCAGTCAGCACTACCGGGCGGATCGCCGACGGTGTCGCATTGCTCGAACCGGCGCTGGCCGAGTACCGCGACCTCGAGCACACACGCGGGTTCGTACGCGCTCTCCGCCGAGCTGGCCCGGGGATATCTCCTGCTGTCTCGCGACGATGCGTTGCCCGTGATCGACCGAACGCTGCCCGTCGCCGAGCGGCTGGAGCTCACCCGCGAGACGATCTCGCTGCTCGTCACCCGCGGGGCAGCCCTGGCGGGCCTCGGCCGGCCGCGGGAGGGCACGATCACGCTCTCGGGTGCCGTGTCGGCAGCGTCGGCCGCCGGCCTGTCCGATCTCGAGCTGCGCGGCCGCGTCAACCTCAGCTTTGCGGCCGCCAGCGATGACCCGCAGCTTGCGTACCGCACCGCGCGCGAAGGGCTCGACCTGTCGCTCAAGCTCGGCATGCACGCGTACCAGTACTACCTGCTCGGGAACGCGACCGAGCTGGCCATTCGAATGGGGGACTGGGAGTGGGCGCTCGCCGAGCTCGAAGAGGCGCGCGCGAGGTCCGAACTCGACTTCGCCGCGCGCATGCGACAGGCGGAGCTCCTCGGGCTGCGAGGTCACGACACCCAGGCCGTTCTCCAGCGCCTCGCGGACGAGACCGCCGAAATGACGGAGCTCCAGGCGCAGTCGGCCGTCGGCGAGGTCCGCGCCGTGGTGGCGTTCGCCAGGGGCGAGCCGCAGGCGGCGCTTCAGTTCGCCCAGGCGGCCTACCGCACCAGCCTGGCGCCCGACGCGACCTCGATCGAGACGGCTATTCGCGCCGCCGCGTTCCTCGGCGACGCCGCCGCTGTCACCGATGCCCTCGGAGCGATCGAATCACGCCCGGGGCGGGTCACGGGGGTCGTCCGTCGCGAGGGACACGCAGCATTGGCGGCGCTCGCAGGTCGCCGGCGTGAGGCCCTGGCCGGCTTCCTCGACGCAGCCCGCCGGTGGGACGAGCTTGGGCTCGCTGTCGAGGCGGCGCTGGCGCGGCTCACTCTCGTCACCGTCCTCGGCACGGCGGACCCGGAGGCCCGCGCTGCGGCCGAGGAGGCAAGGGTCGTGTTCGATCGCGTCGGGGCCACGCCGCTGCTCGACCGCCTATCCGATGCGATGAGCGCCGGTCCAGGATCGGTTGCTGCGCCGGATGCGCCGGTGGACGCAGCGTTGGCGGAGGCCCATGCGGGGCAGTCCGGCGCTGAGGGTGGGTGAGCCGTGGGGGGCCGGTCTCAGGCCCAACCGCAGCATCGGCGGCTGTCAGCGAATATATCGTTAGTGATATAGGCGGCTGGGGTGGCCAGACCGCCGGCACCGTAACGGTCCCGCCCGGCTCAGGGCTCGATCACCCCGTAACTCCGCGTGTCCTCGAGCCAGAACACGCCGTCCTCCTCCTGGAGACCGACGGCTTCGCCGAGCTCGGGATCCCACTCAGCTCCACCCTCCGGGTACTCGAGCACGCGCAGGCGCGGCTCGGCGCAGCTGGGCGGCGAGGTGTCGGCAAGCTCCTCGCACAGCCAGATGACACCGTCGAGATCCTTGAGCAGGATGCCGCCGATGATCTGGGGGTTGCCGCTCGTGCTCTCGAGCGCCTCGGTGAGGGTGACCGCGGGTCCGTCGATGGGCCCGCCGAGGTCCACGATCGTCAGCGTGCCCCCAGCCTCGGCCGCTGCGGAGGGTGAGGTAGCCGCCGACGGAGAGTCGAGCGATTCACCGACCTCGCCAAACGTCCCCGAAACGGTTGCCCCACACGCGGCGAGCGCAAGCGCCAGCGTCGAAAGCAGGGCCATCAGGCCGATGCGTCGAAGGTTCATCGATGGGTACTCCCCCTTGGCGGCGGCGATTTGGCGCGTTGGTCGCATTGTGCCTCAGCGCGCGTTGTGAGCCGAATTCGTTGCGTCGGGGGACCCGATGCGTGCATCATCGACGGGCGGGGCGGGGAAGTGAAACGGAGGGTCGATCATCGTGGGACGCATCGAGTGGGCGAGCGCGGCTCGCATCCTGGGGTGGGTGATCGGGATCAGCCTGTTCGTGGGGGCGATCACCCGGATGGCCCTGTCGTTCGAGCTCTTTCCGCTTCCCGAGATCGCGGACGACGCCGACTTCGTCGACAGGATCATGACGATCAACGAGTTCCAGACGAGCCTGTGGCCGCTCGAGTTCACCTCGTTCGTCGCGTTCGCCATCGGCTTTGCCGCACTTGCGTCGCTCGGCCCGGTGCTCAGCCGGCTGGCATCGGACGACGACGCGCGCGGAGGGCTCGTGCTGGCCGCGCTCCTGGGGTTGGGCGGCCTCGGGCTGGCGTCGCAGCTGCTCCAGATCGGTTCGATCCCGTTTCTCACCAGCCCTGAGCTGTGCGACTGCGGGCTGCGCGAGCACGAGATTGTGGCGCGCGAGGTGGTCATCAACACGCTCTTCGGCGTGCAGCTCTGGCTGGTCGTCGGCGCGCTCGTCCTGGCGACTCCGGGGCTCTTGTTCGCCGGATCACTCGGCGCCGATGCCGGCATGCCCGAAGGGTGGCGCTGGCTGTCGGTCGTGATCGCCCTCGCGGCTGTCGTGCTCGCCGTGCTGGCGGTGCTGGAGACTTATCCGTTTGACCAATACCTCCTGGGCCTGACCGCCGGCATCCTCGTCCCGATCTGGGCGATCTGGCTGGCGATGCGGTCGCGCGAGATCTTCGCGGATGAGGCGCCGCCGGCCGAGCTGTGACGTCGCAGCGAATTGCCGCCGAGGGGCCGCTCCTCCTCGCCGATATCAGCGGCTACACCTCGTTCCTGCAGGACGTCGAGGTGGCGCACCGCCACGACGCGTTCGCGGATGGGGCCGTCCCCGAGGCCTACGGCCTTATGTCGAGCCTGCTCGACGGCATCGTGGCGCGTGTCGTGCCGCCGTTCACGCTCGCGAAGATCGAGGGGGACGCCGTCTTCGCCTTCGGGACTGCCGCCGATGCGTTCCCCAAGGGCGAGGCGCTGCTGGCCTGTGTCCGGGCGTGCTACGCGGAGTTTCAATCACGCCGCGCGCAGGCCGGCGCGATCTGGACGTGCACCTGCGACGCCTGTGTGCGGGCGAACACCCTTGACCTGAAGTTCGTGCTGCACGCCGGCAGGTACGTGCTGCAGGAGATCGCCGGCAGCCGCGAGCTGAGCGGGCCGGACGTGGTGATGGCACATCGGCTCCTCAAGAACCGGGCGGCCGAGGCCATCGGCGGCGGCGCGTACCTCCTGCTGAGCGGGTCGGCGGCGAGCAGCCTGGATGTACCGATCGCGGACGCGATCCCGATGACCGAGACCTACGAGCACTACGAGCCGATCGACACCTTCGCGATCCCGCTGGGTCAGGCCGCCGAGTAGACGCGGCGCCGGCCCTCGATGCCCTTGAGCTCGTGCTCCCCGCCATCGGCGAAGACGATGCCGGAGCCCTCGACGAGGTCCTTGGTGGTCTGACTGACGAGGACCTGCCCGGGCTCCGCGACGCCGAGGATCCGGGCGGCGAGGTGCACGGCGATCCCGCGCGGGCCCTCCGCCGTGCGCTCGACCTCGCCGGTGTGGATCCCGGCGCGGATCTCGATCCCGAGCGCCCGCAGCGACTCGCGGATCGCGAGGCCGCAGCGGATGGCACGGGCAGGTCCGTCGAAGCGCGCGAGGAACCCATCGCCGGCGGTGTCGACCTCGATCCCGCTGTACCGCGGCAGCTCGCGCCGAACGGCCTCGTGGTGGCCTCGCAGGAGCCGCGACCACCCGGCGTCGCCCAGCTCGCGGACCCGATCGGTCGATCCCACGATGTCGGTGAAGAGGAGGGTGGCGAGCACGCGATCGCTCAGCGCTGCGGGCCGCACGCCGGTGAGGAACTCCTCGATCGGATCGAGGATCTGGTCGGCATCGGCCCATGGGACATGGATGTCGCCGGCGAGCTCGAGGAACCGGGCGCCCGGGATGTGATCGGCGATGAATCGCCCCTCGTCCACGCTCGAGTCGAGGTCGCCGGTTCGATGCAGGACCAGGGTGGGGCAGCGGACGGCGGGGAAGAGGTCGCGCACGTCGACCTGCGAATTCATGAGGATGAGGTCTCGCGCGGCCGCCGGACTCAGTGAGGCTCGCGCCATGCGCTCGAACCAGGCCGCGTCCGCGGCATCGGCGCCGGGCCACATCATCGAGAGGTCGACGTTTACCCCCCAGTGCTCCTCGAGATCGGCAGCGGTTGCCTGGCGCTCCTCCCACGTCGGCGCCCACGGATAGTCATCGGCCTTGATCCGTTTCGCGTAGCTGCCGTAGAGCACCAGTGCGCGCACGCGCTCCGGGTAGGTGGCGGCGAACAGCACGCTCATCGGCCCGCCTTCCGACCAGCCGAACAACGCGGCGCGCTCGCTGCCGGCCGCGTCCATCACCGCCCGGACGTCGTCCATGCGCGTCTCGAGGTCGGGCAGGCCCACCGCCCGGTCGGACAGGCCGGTCCCGCGCTTGTCGAATCGGATGAGCCGCGCGAACGAGCCGAGCCGCTCGAGGAAGGCAGCGTGATCGGGATGCTCCCAACCGATCTCGAGATGGCTGAAGAAGCCCGGCACCGTGACGAGGTCGAACGGGCCGCCGCCGGTGACTTCGTAGGCCACGTTGATGTCGCCGCTTCTCGTGTACTGGACCGATCGGTTCACGTCGGCGATTTGAGCATCACGCACCCAGTGTGACAAGGCCGATCTCCTGCGGTCGCGACTGAACCGCCACTGCAGCGCGACGGTAGTGAGGAGTGTGAAGGGCCACCGTTCCCGCGTTGCTGTCTGGCTGATCCTTGGCGTGCTGCTCGCGTCCTGCGCGGCCAGCTCACCCACGGCGACCGCGAGTGCGTCTGCGTCGCCACCGGCATCGGCTTCGTCACCGGCATCGGGCCAGGCGCAGGCGCCGGCCGCCTGCCTGGACGCGAAGTTCGCCTACGCCGATTCGCTCGGCGTGCTGTTGCTGGCCGGCTGTTTCGACCAGCTGGACACGGGCAGCGTCGAGCCGCTGTGGGCCTGGGACGGAGCGGCGTGGGAGCTCGTGGAGGACGACGGACCGCCGGCGACGGTCGTGAGCGGCATGGCCTGGGACGCGGAGCGCGACGTCCTGGTCCGATACGGCGGGATCCCGCTGCCGAGCCAGGAGTGCAGCACCGAGACGTGGGAATGGGACACCGATGCCTGGCAGCTGGTCGAGGCGGAGCCACCCGAGCCGTGCGACCACCACGAGCTCGCATGGGACGCACCGGCCGCGAGGATGTTGGTGGTGGGAGGCGGCCGCGGGCAGAACCTGACGACCGGCACGTCTGCGTGGGACGGAACGGCCTGGAGCCGCGTCGCCGAAACCGGCCCGGGACCACGCGCCCACCACGGCGTTCGTCGCCGATGTGGTGGGGGATCGAGCCCTGCTGTACGGCGGCTTCGACGGGAACGCGGTGTTCGACGATCTCTGGGCGTGGGACGGATCGGCCTGGGAGGAGCTCACCGTCGGCGGTGAGGGGCCGGGTCCGCGCTCGCATCACGGGCTGGCGGCCAGCCCGGCCGGCCTGCTCCTGTTCGGCGGCGCCACGCGGACGTCCACCTTCGATTCGCTGGTGGACGAGACCTGGCTGTTGGTGGGGGACCAGTGGACGCGGCTCGACGCGTCCGGCCCGTCCGCCCGCGGGCTGCCCGCGCTCGGGTACGACCCCGATCGCGACGTCATCGTCCTGTACGGTGGCTTCGATGCCGATGGTGCCGCGTTGGCCGACACGTGGGAGTGGGACGGCGCCTCCTGGCGCTGCGTCGCCGGCTGCTAGCTCGCGTCGGCCTCGTCATCGGCCAGGAGCCGATACAGCTTCTTCCGCGCGTCGACCAGGATCTCGTTCGCGGCCTTCTGTGCCTCGGCGGTGCCGATGCGCTGGATCTGCATCGACGCCTGGGCGACGCTCCTCAGCTGCTGGCCGAGGTGGGGACCCTCGCTCGGCGGCATCGGATTCGAGCCCGCCGCTGGCGCTGAGCGGATGCTCCTCGGCGGTCTTGCGGCCGTCATCGGTCAGGGTGTAGGTGCGGCGTCCCTCGAGCTCCTCGCTGGTGACGAGTCCCTCGTCCTCGAGCAGCTGCAGGGTGGGGTAGATGGAGCCGGCGCTGGGGCGCCATCGGCCATCGGTGCGGCGCTCGAGCTCCTGGATGACCTGGTAGCCGTGCATCGGCCGGTCCTGGAGGGCCGAGAGGATGGCGAAGCGGACGTTGCCGCGGCGTACCGAGCGTCCGCCGCGTCCGTGGGCGAAGAATCGGCCGAGGCCGTGGCGGTCGCGGTCGGCGTGGTGTCGGCGCCGCATGCCATGGCGCTCGAGATGTCGGATGTGCATTGAGTTTCCTCGTGGGTTCGGTTGTGTAAGTGCTATCACGATATATCGCGATAGAGTGCATGTCAACCCCGCGCGCTCCGATTTGCGCGGAGCGGGACTAACGGCCAGGAAAGGGCTGGGATGGGCTGCGAACCTGGGTGAAAGTTGCCCCAGGCGAGCAGGGGGGCCAAGGAGCGCCGGCGATCGGGCCGAAGTTGGCCGTTAGTCCCGGTGGGCGCACGTCCACCCGCCGATCGCACGAAAAGGGCCGCTGGAGAGCGATGCTCCAGCGGCCTCGTGCTGTTGGGGACTACTGCGTGATCGTGCCGTACAGCTTCGTATCGGCGTAGAAGCGGATGCCGTTTGCCTCCTGGAGGCCGGTAAGCTCGGCGCTGGCCATGTCCCACGTCGGGCCATCTGTCGGGTAACCCTCGACCCGGACCCGCAGGTCACCGAATGTCGGAGCCTCCTCGTCGATCAGCGAGTCGGCGAAGTAGAGCTGGCCGTCGGTGTCGAGGAAGAGCGTGCCGCGCACGAAGACCGGCTCGGACAGGTCGCGTGTCAGCGCGTTCGACAAGGGCTCGCCGGGGCCATCGACCGCCGCGCCGATCATGGTCAGCGTGCCGACGACGTTCGGGCTGGGAGCCGGCGTCTCTTCCGGGGCTTCGGACGGCGCAGCCGATGGGGGAGGGCTCGAGGGCTCTGGGCTGGACGATGGGGCGCTGGCCGTCGTCCCGCAGGCGGCGAGGATGATGGCGATGATCGACAGCGCCAGGATTGATCGGATCGAAAACTTCATCTCAGTGACTTCTACCTTAGGCGGCACAGTTGGCGGCCGCAGTGAAGCCATTCTCCGGGCCTGATCCCTGCACCAGCGTCGGTCATCTGTCGAATCCCGCCACGCGGCAACCGTCCGCCCGCCCGTTGTCCGATCGGCGAAGATGCGCTCTGCGGCTTGGCATACGCCCCGGACCGGGCACGGCCGCTCCCAGAGGGGTACCGGCATGGATTCGCCATTCATCATCTTCAAGTTCCTGCACATCGCGTTCATGTTCAGCGCGGTGGCATCGGCCGTGATCCCCGAGGTGGTGCTGCACGTCGTGGCGAACACGCGGGACACCCGGGCGATCGTCACGATGGCGCACATCGCCGAGCGAATCGGTAAGTTCCTGCCGGTCCTCTTCATCGGCGGAGCGGTCTTCGGTCTGCTGTCCGCCTGGACCGGCCAGATGGACTTCACCGCGCCGTGGCTGCTGGCGACCTACGTCCTGTTCGTGATGGCAATGGTGGCGGGGATCCTCTTCTCGGACCCGTGGGTTGGACGGCTCAAGACCGCGGCCGTTGGAAGCGGCGACGCTCCGACCGCGGAGCTGCAGGCGGTCATCGACGAGCCGAAGGCGAAGATGGCGTCGGGGTTCCTGATGCTCACGATCGTCGTGATCATCGGCCTCATGGTGTTCAAGCCGGGGTCGTAGCTCCGTTGCGCTTCGGCGTACGAGGGCAGGGATGGGACGCATCGCCGAAACGGCCACGATCCGGTACGCATCGGCGGCAGACGCACCGGCGCTGAGCGAGCTCGGCGCCAGGACCTTCCGCGCGACGTACGCCGATGGCAATGACGCTCACTTCGTCGAGGCGTACGTCGCCGATCACTATTCGACGGCGATCCAGCTGGCGGAGCTCGGGGATGATCGGCTCATCTATCTCGTCGCCGAGCTCGACGGGCAGCTCGCCGGCTTCGTGCTGTTGCGCACCGATCAGTGGCACCCCGACGTGCACGGCTCCAGTCCGATACGGCTGGCGCGGATCTACATGGACACCTCGTACCTCGGCGTTGGCCTCGGCTCCGCCCTCATGGAGCGATGTATCGAGGAGTGCCGCCTGCGCGGCCACGACCTCCTCTGGCTCGGCGTGTGGGAGCGGAATGAGAGGGCCATCGCCTTCTACGAGCGCTGGGGCTTCTCGAGCGTGGGCGTCGAGATATTCAACGTCGGGGGAGACAAGCAGCGGGACGTGATCCTGACCTTGCCGGTCGTGGCTCGATAGTGAGCAGCGGCCCGAGCCGGCGCATTGCGAAGGCCGCCAGGCGGCTCTACATCTGTCGCCGGTTATAGCATTACTGATATATCTCGTGACGGAGTCTGCGCGTCTCGCCGAGCCGCCTGGCTCTTGACATGTGACTAATCGGTCACCTATCATGCCGGGCATGGACGCGGTCTTCAAGGCGCTCTCCGACCAGACGCGACGGGAACTGCTCGATCGGCTCTTCGCCGACGACGGGCAGACGCTCAGCGCGCTCGAGGAGGGGACGCCGATGACGCGCTTCGGCGTGATGAAGCACCTCAAGGTGCTGGAGGAAGCGGGGCTGGTGACCACGCGCCGGCGCGGGCGCGAGAAGCTCCACTTCCTCAACCCGGTCCCGATTCGGCTCGTCCACGACCGCTGGGTGAGCAAATACGCCGAGCCCTGGGCCGCCGGCCTCACCGGGCTCAAGCAGGAACTCGAGGAGAACGAGATGCCGAAGACGATGGAAACGACGCAGACGGTCTCGTGGGCCGATGGGACCGCGCCGGTCGACGAGGTCGCGGTGTTCGAGATCTACATCAAGACGACCCCGGAGCGGCTGTGGGAGGCGATCACCGACCCAGCCCTGCGCAGCAAGTACAGCTTCGGGGTCGGCACGACGCTCCGACTGGACGCCGGGCTCCAGCTACCACGCCGGGATCCCGGGCGCCGTCGAGATCTCCGACGGGCGAGAACATCGAGGTCGATCCGCCTCGGCTCCTCGTCCAGACCTTCAACGCGCTGTGGAGCGACGAGGTCAAGGCCGAGGGTCCGTCCCGCGTGAGCTGGGAGATCGAGCAGGTCGGCACCTCATGCCGGCTCACGGTCGTCCACTCCGGCCTGCGCCCCGGCGCCAACGCGGCGCTGTACGGCGGCTGGCCGATGGTCCTCTCCGGGCTCAAGACGCTGCTCGAGACCGG
Organism: uncultured Chloroflexia bacterium; assembly: GCA_963839635.1. Classification (GTDB taxonomy): domain Bacteria; phylum Chloroflexota; class Limnocylindria; order QHBO01; family QHBO01; genus JACDBZ01. The sequence continues at coordinate 269,802 of CAWIVT010000008.1, read as the reverse complement.
CGAGCAGCTCGACACCCCCGGCTCGCTCATGTACGCCGAATAGACCGATGACCTACGAGGCCGATCCACGAGTGGACGCCTACATCGACCCGCTGCCGGAGTGGCAGCGGGTCATCTGCCGCGAGGTGCGCGAGATCGCGCACGAAGCCGATCCCGAGATGGTCGAGACGATCAAGCGACGCGTCCAGCCCTACTTCGTGCTGCAGGGCAACGTCGCCGCGCTGCTGGCGGCGAAGGATCACCTCAACGTCTTCCTGTACGACCCGATGGTCTCCGACCCAGAGGGCATCATCACCCACGGTCACGGCAACCTGACCGGTCGCCAGATCAGCATCTTCGAGGGTCAGTCGATCAACCGGCCGGCGCTCCTGGCCATCTTTCGCGAGATCGTGGCCCACAACCGCGCCGGCGGTTGGCGCAGGCTCCAAAAGGCGCCCATCGGCGGCTAGCCAGCGGCGCTAGGCGGTTGGCGGCTGCTCGTCCTCGGTTCGCGTGGGCGTGGGCTCCTCTTCGGTCGAATCCTGATCGCCGAAGTCACCTTCGGATCCGGCCTCGACCTCACCCTGTGAGCCGGGCGTCTCGTCGTCGAGCGAGCTCGGTGCCCGCTCGCCATCCGAGCCGGTCACAGGTCGTCTTCGCGTGGGGGAATCGTGCGGGCGTCGGTCACCGCGTCGACGTCCTCGTCGGTCGTGTCCGTGGCGCCGTAATCGGGACCTATCGGCCGGTTGGTGGTGTCGCCGAGCGCGTCGTCGACGCCGGCCCAGCCGCTCGGCCGATCGGTGTCGAGATCCTCGTCGTTCCTGGTCCTGTCGATCGGCGCCTGATCGGGATGATCCATCACCTCGTCCTCCTGAAAGAGCCATGGCTTGTCGGGGCCACCAGTGCAGGACGTGGGCCGCAGCTCATGGCCGTGTTCGGCAAACCGCCGGTGACTTCGAACGAGGCGAACACGTGGCAGCCGGTGCCCGTGGCGTCGATGCTCTCTGCCAGGTAATACGTGCCGGTTGGGACCTCCGGGACCGTGAAGGTTGCGTCGCCCACGTAGCCCTCATACGGCAGCCCCTGGAACTCGATCGCGGCCGCTTCCCAGGTCATCGCGGCGACCTCCAGTGCGCCCGGGATCTCCTCGCAGTGCGAGGCCGAGGGCTCGGCGGTCAGCGCCGCCTGTCCGACCAGGATCAGCGTGCCGGGGTTGGTGCCCCGCCATCGGTGGCTCATCTCCGCGTGCATGGTCACCTGTATGCCGACCGGGCCAGATGCGGGACTGACCTGGACGTTCTGGAAGGCGGCGAGCGACGGTTGTGCGCCGATCGCGATCACGAGTGCTGCGGCCACGAAGGCAGCGGTGACGGTCCGTGGTGAGGCCATTCCATCCCTCCTGCTGACACGCCGACGCCTGGCCGGAGCCGCATGTTGCAGTTGCGTGGACCGCGACTAACGGCCAAGAAGGGGCGCAACTCGGCTGGAACCTGGCCGAGATAGACCCAGCACCGCCCATCCGGGCCACGGAACCGCGTGGATTCGGCCGCAAGTTGGCCGATAGTCCCCACGGACGCACACTCACCCTCAGGGCCCGAGCCCCAGAACCACGACCCGGGTGACGTCGACGAGAACCCCGTCCCGCACCCGTCCCGCAGGACCGAACTCCAGTAGAGTTGCGACTACATCACCCGAGGCTTCCGGTCCGTTAGACCGCGCGCCTCGCGACGCAGGCGAGGTGACCGTTGAAGCGAATCCAGGTTGGTGACACGCACGCAGATCCGGCGGACGCAAGTCATTTCGATGGTCCCGTCCAACGGCGTGACCTGATCGCGGTCGACGCTCCGCCCAGCTCGGCACTTGTCGTCGAATTTGCCCCTGGCGGCCGGACCCATTGGCACAGCCATCCCGCGGGGCAGTACATCTACGTCCTGGCCGGCGAGGGACGCATCCAGTCGCGCGGTGGGGAGGTCGAGGAGCTGCGCGCGGGCGACGTCATCTATGCCGAGCCCGACGAAGAGCACTGGCACGGCGCGGGGACGGACACCGAGGTGAAGCACCTGGCGTTCTCGTTTGGCGTAACGCGGTGGGTGGGCTCGGTCGATTCCTGAGTCAGCAGAGGAGCAAAGGATGGAAGGTTCCGCGGCAACCGCGGAGAGGGCGGACGTCGATCAGGTGGCCGCAGACGTTCACGGCCGCGCCATCGTGATCGACACGCGCGACCCGACGTTCCTGGTGTACCGCCAGGCGCCCGAGGAGAAGCCGGCGTACTGGGAGGCGCTGCTGACCGGAGGCGTGACCTCTGTCCTCGTCGATGTCCCGTGGATCGACGACGACTTTGCGAAGGGGGCGATCAACGCCGCGAGCTGGCTGGAGCGGATCGACGCGAACCGTGACCGCGCCACCCTCGTCCGCTCGGTCGATGACATCCGCCAGGCGAAGGCCGATGGAAAGGTCGGGATCATCTTCACCGCCCAGACGCCGACGATCATCGACGACTCCATCGACCTGCTGCGCGTCTGGCATGCCATCGGCCTGCGAGTCCTCCAGATGTCGTACCAGGCGCGCAACCTCCTTGCGGACGGATGCGGCGAGAGCCTGGACGGGGGAGTGAGCGACTTCGGCCGTGCGGCCATCACCGAGATGAATCGGCTTGGCATCGCCATCGACCTGTCGCATGCCAGCGATCGGACCATGACCGACACCATCGAGCGCTCGCGGAAGCCCGTCTTCTTCTCGCACTCGAACGCCCGGTCGCGCGTGGCGCATCGGCGCAACGTGCCCGACGAGACGTTGCGGAAGCTGGCGGACAAGGGTGGCGTGTGTTGCGTCTCTGCCTACTCTGACTTCCTGGCCGAGAAGGGCAGCGCGACCGGGACCACGGTCGACCAGTTCGCCCAGATGGTCCGCTACGTGGTGAACATCGTCGGGATCGACCACGTCGGGTTCGGGCTGGATACCGGCGAGGGACGGACACGGTCCGAGATCGACTTCATCGGTGGCGTCATCGGCGGCGGGACCGACGTGTCGAAGCGATACGCGCTCACGTCACGCTCGCAGTTGCCCACCTTCACCCAGGCCCTGCTGCGGGAAGGCTTCAGCGAGGCGGAGACCGAGAAGATCCTCGGGCTGAACCTCGTCCGCTTCTTCGGCGACGTCTGGGTCTAGCGCGACTCGTCCGCCCGTGAGCGGCGTGGACCCGAGCTCGACGGTCGAGGCCCTTGCCCCGGGCCTCTGGTCGGTCCGCGTGCCGATCCCCGACAATCCGCTCGGCTTCGTCTTCACGTACGTGTTCGAGACGACCTCTGGACCGGTGCTGGTGGATCCCGGATGGGATGCCGAGGACTCCTATCGGGTCCTGGCGGATGCGCTGGTCGAGATCGGTTCGGGCTTGCCGAGCGCCTACGGAGTCCTCGTCACGCACCATCATCGGGATCACTCCGGCCTCGCGCCGAGGGTCGCGGCATCGTCCGACGCGTACGTCGCGATGCATGAAGCGGACGCGGACATCCTGCGTGACCCCACCTGGTTCCTGAATCGCATCGATCAAGTCGAGTTGGCCGCGGACGGCGTGCCGGCGCCCGTGATTGACGTCATGCGGGAGCAGAGCATGGAACGCTTCCCGCGGCTCGAGCCGGTGCAGGGGATCCGCCATCTCGGCGACGGTGAGCTCGCCGATGTCCCGGGCTGGCGCGTCGATACCATCTGGACGCCCGGTCACACGCCGGGTCACCTCTGCTTCGTCGTGCATCTCGCCGATCGACGGCTGCTGCTCTCGGGGGACCATCTCCTGCCACGCATCACGCCGAACGTGGGCCTCACTTCACGCTCGAATGCGAATCCGCTGCTCGACTACCGAACGTCGCTTCGCAGGGTGCTCGAGGCTGCACCCGACGCGGAGGTCCTCCCCGCGCACGAGTGGCGCTTCACCGGCCTAGCCGCTCGGATCGACGAAATCGAGCGCCATCACGACGCGAGGCTCGCGGAGACGTTGGCGGTGCTCTCATCCGGGCCGATGACGCCATGGCAGGTCGCCACCACCCTCACCTGGAAGCGGCCATGGAGCCACCTGGACGCGCTGGGACAACATTCGGCTCTGAACGAAGCTCGGGCGCACCTGGCGTACCTCGATGCCGAGGGCCGGCTGACCGTGGACGCCGATGGCGTCCGAAGGTATCGAATCTCCTGATCGCTGAGCGCTGGTAAGCCGGCAATGCGGGAAACGCTTGCAGAGCCGCTGCGTCTCCTGTATACACGGCACACTCAGAATTACGAGTCGCCGAGAGCGGAGGAGAGGTCAATCGGATGAGGTTCAGTTGCGCTTTCGGCAGGCACGAGACCCTGGCCGAAGCTGTCGAACTCGCCCGGGCTGCCGAGGAGTTCGGCTTCGACGAGATGACGAATATCGACTCGCAAAACCTCTCGCGAGACGTGTACGTGATGCTCGCCCTGGCGGCCGTGAATACCTCCCGCATTCGCATCGGCACCGGCGTCACGAATCCCATCACCCGGCACCCCACCGTGACCGCCAATGCGATCGCCAGCATCAACGAGCTCTCCGGCGGTCGCGCGTTTCTGGGGCTGGGGGGCGGCGTCAGCTCCGTGTGGACAATGGGCGTCAAGACCCAGCCGCTGCGCGACGTGCGCGAGATGGTGGAGTTCCTCCGCAAGTACATGTCCGGCGAGGAGGCCGAGTTCAAGGGAACGACGGCCCACTCGGAGTGGATTCGGAAGAAGGTTCCCGTCTACCTCGGGTCTGGCGGTCCGAAGTCGCTCTTCCAGGCCGGACAGATCGCCGATGGCGTGATTGCGACCGGCGCTCGACCGGAGATGGTCCGATGGCGCTGCGAACAGATCAAGCGCGGAGCTGTCGAAGCGGGACGGGATCCGTCGAGCATCGACATCTGGGCGCGTCTGATCGTGTACGTCACCGATGACGCGCCGGAGAAGTCGCTCCCTGAGACTGGGCACTACGCGACGCAGGCCGGTTACGCGGTGCTGCACGAGCCGCAGTTCGAGGAGCTCCGCGCCACCATCGAGGCAGAGGAGCCCGGAATTCTCGAGGAGTTCAAGGCCGTCGCCGACGCATACGAGCCGTACGCCCACGAGGCGAAGAACGCGCGCCACGGCAAGTTCGCGACGCAGCGCGTCGTCGACTACTACCACCTTGTCGGAACGGCCGACTCCATCGTGGAGCGCATCGAGACGCTTCGCGACTGCGGTGTCACGAACATCTCGTGCGTGCTCTACACACTCAACGACAAGATAGGCATGATGCGGAAGATCAGCGAACAGATCATGCCGCGCGTCCGTACGTGATCGCGGCTTACCATCCGGCCCGGGAGATGCCTCGGCCGGTTCGCTCTTCAGCTCTTCGGCCACGTTGGTCGTCTCGCTGAAGCCCAGGAGGAGGCGTCAGCCAATGCGCACGAATTTCATCGCCTCCCGCATGTCCGCCGTGGCCCTCGCGGCCGTCGTATTGGTGCTGTCGGCCTGCGGCACCCAGGGGACGACGCCCGACGCGTCGGTCGGCGCCCCCGAATCGGGCGAGCCGGCAGCTTCAGAGCCGGCCGAGTCGGGCACCCGTGAGTTCACGATCGCCTCGACGAGCTTCGGCCTCAGCAGCGTTCCACTCCTCGCAGCGCTCGACGCCATGCGCGAGGACGGCTACGTCATTGAGTATCCGGCCCTGACTGCCCCGGACCTCGTGGCCGAGGGCATGGTTCGCAACGACTTCCAGTTCGGCGTTGTCGGCGTAGGTGCCATCTCGGTGGCCATCCAGGAGGGGGCGCCGGTCAAGAACGTGATGGGCCAGTTCGCCAACCCCTGGTTCATGTACGCCACGAACGACGTGGAGGAGTGTGCCGATCTGGCGGACAAGCGCCTCGCGATCCACAGCGAGCAGTCGACCAGCGCAGCATTTGGATTCGACTGGATCGACAACGAGTGCCCGGGAACCGAGCCTGAGGTGCTCGTCATCCCCGGTTCGGAGAACCGCTACGCGGCGATGATCGCCGGCGAGGTCGACGCGAGTGCCGTCGAGATCGCCGACGCGGTCGCGCTCGAAGAGGAGGCCGGCGACCGTTTCCATCAGCTCGTCAGCTTCGCGGAGACCCTGCCCGACATCCTCACCACGACCTACGCGGTCAACACCGAGTTCGCCGCTGAGAATCCTGACGTCGTGGTCGATCTCCTGACCGCAGTGCTCGAGCAGCACCGAATGATCGACGAGGATCCGGAGTACTTCTCGGCGCTCGTCGAGGAGTACCGGCCCTATATCGGCGGCGTGGTGAGCGATCGGGCGATCGAGCTCCAGCAGGAGCTGTTCCAGACCGATGGCGGATTCACGGAGGAGTTCGTGGAGGCCACGATCGCGTTCTTCGTCAAGGCCGGTAGCCTCGAGGACGGCCTCGCGGTCGACGACATTGCGGACTTCACCTACCTGGAGGCCGCTCTGGAGGCACTAGGCGATTGACCGATCCGTTGCGCGCTAGGCTCTGATGATTGTGACGGCGCGCGACCGGTCCGACGGCATTCGGCGCGCGACGCCCCGCTTATGGCGGGGCGTCGCGGCTTCCGCCTGGTTCTACCGCGCACTGACGCTGGTCATCGGTGCCGTGGCGTGGGAGGTGTCGGCCCGATCGGTGGAGAGCATCCTCATTCCGACGTTCAGCGAGACCGTCATCGGATTCTTCGAGCTCGGCGCCGATCCCCGGCTCTGGGAAGCCCTCTTCATCAGCAACCAGGCACTTGTCGTCGGCTTCCTGATCGCGTTGGCCATCGGCGTTCCGCTCGGTCTGGCCATCGGTCGGTTTCCGACGCTCGAGAAAATCACGAACGTCTACCTGAACATTCTGCTCGTGGCGCCCATGGCGGCGATCATTCCGCTGCTGATCATGTCGCTGGGCCTTGGATTCGCGTCGCGCGTGGTGCTCATCGTCCTGTTCGCCATCCTCGTGATGGTGATCAACGCCAGGACCGGGGTACGACAGGTCGATCCCAAGCTGATCGAGATGGCCCGGTCCTTCGGTGCCTCCGAGGTCCAGGTATGGCAACGCATCCTGCTTCCGGAGTGCCCTCCCGGCGATCATGTCAGGCATTCGAATCAGCATCGGCCGGGCGGTGGAGGGGATGGTCATTGTCGAGCTCTTGATGGTGTCGGTAGGCATCGGGGGCCTGATCCTCACCTTCCGCGGTCGCTTCGAGGGCGAGCTGCTCTTCGCGACGATCATGTACGTCATCATCGAGGCCTTCGTTCTCCTGGCCGTGGCGAGATGGCTCGAGGCGCGCGTGGTCCGATCCATCGGGCAGCGGCAGAGGTGACTCGATGATCGAGATTGACGGGATCAGCAAACGTTTCACTGGTCGCCACGGTGAGGTCCAGGCGCTGCAGGACCTGGATCTGAGCGTTCGAGACAACGAGTTCCTGACCATCCTCGGTCCCAGTGGCTGCGGCAAGACGACGCTCCTCCGGATGATCGCCGGTCTCGTACCGGCCGACCGCCGGCGAGGTTCGGGTCGACGGGCGCGTCCATCCGAGTCACCAGCGGTCCCGACATGCGCGATCGTCTTCCAGAGGCTTCGCCCTCCTGCCGTGGGCAACGGTTCTGTCGAACGTCGCGCTTTGGCCTCGACGTCGCGTGGGCCGCCGCGACTCGCTCGACCGGACGAAGGCTCGGCGAGTGATCGAGTTCGTCGGCCTGAAGGGCTTCGAGCAGACTGCTTCCTCACGAGCTGTCGGGTGGCATGCGCCAACGGGTCGGCCTGGCGCGGGCGCTGGCCGTCGAGCCTCGAGGTGCTCCTCATGGATGAGCCCTTCAGCGCGCTCGACGCCCAGACGAGCGACTCCTCCAGGAGGAGCTGCTCGGCATCTGGGAGAAGACGCGAACCACCGTGATCTTCATCACGCACAGCATGGAGGAGGCCGTCCTTCTCGGTGACAGGGTCGTGCTCCTGTCGGCGCGTCCCGGCCGGATCAGCGAGATCGTGGAGGTTCCGCTCAAGACGCCCCCGTTCCGTTGCCGTCGATTCGATCGAGAGTTCGCGCGAGTTTGCCGAGATCACCAATCACCTCTGGAAGAGCCTGCGAGGGATGCAGGAGCCGCCGACAGTGGTGCCCGAGTGACGACCTGGCAACCCGCTGCGCACCGCTGGCGCATCAGGTTCCCGTTCGGCGCCACGCTCATCACCGTGCTGGTCACGGCGGCACTGTGGGAGATCGCAGCCCGCCTGGCCAACGTGTCGTTCATCCCTCCCCTCGGGAACGTGCTGGGCCGGCTCTGGCAGCTCACCATCGAAGGGCAGATCCTGGATGACCTGACCCGAAGCCTCACCAACCTGCTGATCGGCTTCGCCATCTCCGTCGTGTTCGGCACCGCCATCGGCGTCGCGATGGGGCTCTCGAAGAAAGTCGAGGCAGCTCTCGACATCTACGTGTACGCGCTGCTCACCACGCCGACGCTGATCTTCGCGCCCGTCTTCTTTGCGATCTGGGGCTTGAGCTCGGGGTCGATCATCGCCCTGATCGTCCTGTACGCGATCCTCTACATCATCATCAATACCGCTGCGGCCATGGACTCGGCGCCGACCGAGCTGCTCGAGATGGCGCGGTCGTTCAACACCCCACGGCGCCTGACGTTCATGCGGATCCGGCTGCCCGCGGCCCTGCCCCTCATCCTTGCCGGCTACCGGGTCGCTGTGGCGCGGGCCGTGCGCGGGATGATCAACGGCGAAATGTTCATCGCGGCGACAGGCCTCGGAGCGCTCGTGATCCAGGCCGGCGCGCGGTTCGATGCCACCACGGTGCTGGCGGTGCTGATCCTCATCATCGCCATCGCCTACGCGGCCATCGAGCTGGTTGGCTTCATCGACCGGCGCCTCACGGGATGGCTGCCATCCAACGAGCGGGTGGGAGGCTTCTAGTGCCGAATCCGGCCCGCACGGGTCCTCACATCGGGTTCAAGCTGCCGAACTGTGGCGGCGTGATGTGCGAGGTGGAGTGGGCCAATCCCAAGACCATCGTCGAACTCGGCGCCCTGGCGGGGGAGCTGGGATACGACTCCGTGTGGCTCCACGATCACGTGGTCACGCCGCTCGAGCTGCAACAGCTCGAGCAACCACCTTTCTACGAACCGCTGGTCGTCATGGCGGCGCTGGCCTCGCAGGTTCCCGACGTGCAGATCGGTGTCGCGACGGTGATCCTGCCCTTCCGCGACCCCGTTGTCCTGACCAAGCAGATCATCACGCTGGATCGCTTTTTCCCCGGCCGCTTCATCGTTGGGCTTGGCCTGGGACAGTACGAGTCCGAGTTCGAGTCCTTCGGGGTCGACACGTATCACTCCCGCGGGCGCGTTGCGAACGAGTACCTGGACGTCATGGAGGCCCTCATGCGCGAGGACGGAGCCACCGTGTCGGGCAACTTCCGCTCCGTCCGGGATGCCCACGTGTATCCGAAGGGCGACTTTCCGCTGGAGCCGCCGATCTGGATTGGTGGGAACTCGGCACCGGCGTTGAGGCGGGCCGCCCGCTACGGTTGCGGATGGATCTTCTCGGGAGCACTGGCGCCGTCGGACGTGCGAGACCAGCTCGCCACGCTGCCCTCGCGTCCGGAGAGGTTCGACGTGGTCCTGACCGCCACGGCCGCGCGCGCCGACGACGAGCCCGCACCGTCGGACGCGGGCGCACACCGGATTCACCAGCACGCGTCGATCATCTCCGGGGCTGCCCACGATGTGGCGCGCCAGATGGGGGAGTATGTTGCCGCCGGCGTCGGCCACTTCCTCCTGACGTTTCGTTCGACCGACCTCTCCAACCTGCAGGATCAGATGCGCTGGTTCGCGTCGGAGGTTCGCCCGATGCTGAGCACGGACCTCGAGACGGCCGCCCGACCATGAAGAGGATCGCAGTCGCCTTTCCGATCTCGGGGATGAGCGATGAGGAGCGGGAGCGGCGCGCGGCGTACATCGGCGGGCTGTTGCCACCCGGCGTTGAGTTCGACGTCCTGGTGAGCCCCACGAGCCCGAAATTCCTCGACGCTCAGGCGCACTTCGGCGAAGCCGTCGACGCGGGAGCCGAGTTCTTCGGCACCCTCGACCCATCGGTCTACGCGGTGGCCGTCGAGGCAGGCGCGCTGGACCCTGGCCTGGCGCGGCTTCGAGCGGTGGCGCGCGTGCCGGTCATCGGTCCCGGGGAGGCGTCCATGTTCCTCGCGTCGATTGTCGGGCTTCCACTCTCGGTGGTGACGGTGGATCGTTACGCGGTCGTGGCGACGCACGAGTTCCTGGCCGATCTTGCCGTCAAGCCACCCATCGCCTCAGTGCGCTCCATGGAGATGCCGGTCAAGGGGATGCTCGATGACCTCGAGGGCGGCCGGCGGCGGTTGATCGAGGAGTGCGAGCGAGCCGTGCGGGAGGACGGTGCGGAGGCCCTCTACCTGGGCTCGATGACACTCGGCACGCTGGGCGTGGTTGACACCCTCCACCGGTCGTTGGCCGTCCCGGTGTTCAACCCGTATCCGATCGCGCTCGGCGCAGCAGCCCAGTACGTCACCGCCCAGCCACCGCTGGCCTGACGAGGCTCCCACGCCCACCTAAGTGGGTTCGCCACCGGGCTTGCCCCATCCGCCACCGCCGGGCGTTCGCACGCGCAGCCGATCGCCCGGCATGAGCGAGAAGCGCGCCTTCGAGCCCAGCGCTTCCACCATGCCATCGAGGCGTTCGATGGCATTCTCGCCCGCCGCCCCGTCCCGGCCGCCCGCGAGTCCCCACGGGCGGAACGTGCGGCGCTCGCTGATGACAGTCCCGTCAGCCGGCTCGAGGAATTCGTAGACCCGCTCCAGCCCATCGCCGCCCACGTGAGCGCCGTCGCCGCCGGTCTCGCGCCGGATGGCGTAGCGCCGGATGCGCACGGGCAGCTCGGTCTCGATGGATTCGATCGGCGAATTCCGGGTGTTGCTCATGTGGACGTGGACGCCCGTCAACCCATCCGTGTTCGGCCCGGCGCCCATGCCTCCGCCAAGGGTCTCGTACCAGACGAAGGGCCGCTCACCGGCGGAATCCCACCCGCCGAACGTGACATTGTTCATGGTCCCCTGGCCGGCGGCCGGCATTCGATCTGGCAGCGCCTTCGCCAGGGCCCTGAGGACCACGTCGGTGATCCTCTGCGAGGTCTCGACGTTCCCGCCCGATACCGCTGACGGCGAGTTCGCGTTGACCACCGAACCGGGCATCGCGGTGACGGTTACGGGGCGGAAGCAACCGTCATTGACCGGAACCGGGTCGTTCAGGAGGCAGCGGATGCAGTAGTAGACGGCGGACTGCGTCACGGGCAGCACCGCGTTGAGCGGCCCTGGCTGCTGCGCCGCGGATCCCGTGAAGTCGGCCGTTATGGAGTCGCCGCGGACCGAGACGCGGACGACAATCCTGACCGGCTCTCCGCCCGGCAGCATGTCGTCTAGGAAGTCCTCGGCCGTGTACTCGCCGTCGTTGACGCGTCGGATGGCGTCGCGCGTCGCCCGCTCCGAGTAATCGATCAGCTCGAGCATGGCGGCCGCGAGGTCGGGGCTGCGCTGCACGCCATCCAGGGCGAGCAGACGACGACGGCCGATCTCGAGCGATGCGGCCTGTGCCTTGAGGTCGCCGAGGAAGATCTGCGGCGCTCGCACGTTCGCCGCCAGCAGCCCGATGATGCCGGCGTCCCACTCTCCGCCGCGCATGAGAAGCGTGGGGGAATGATCTGGCCCTCCTGGAAGATCTCCGTGGCGAGGGGCATGGATCCCGGGCTCATTCCTCCGACGTCGACGTGGTGAGCACGGGTGGCGACGTAGCCGATGCACGAGCCGTCGTCGCGATACACGCCGGACATGAGCGTCACGTCGGGCAGGTGCGTTCCCCCATGGAACGGGTCGTTGACCGCGGCGACGTCGCCGGGTCGCAGGCTGAAGCGGTTCAGAACCGCAGCGACCGACGCGTACATCGAACCGAGGTGCACCGGCATGTGCGCGCCCTGCGCCGCGAGGCGACCGGCCTCGTCGAACACCGCGCACGAGAAGTCGCGTCGCTCCTTGATGTTGGGCGCAGATGAGGACCGCTGCAGGGCGATCCCCATCTCCTCGGCGATCGCCTCCATCCGGTGTCGGAACACTCCGAGCGAAATTGCGTCCATCAGCCCATTCGCTCCAGGAGGAGGGTGCGGTCCTCAGCGCCTCTGGCACACCATCCCGGGGCGACGAGCGTCGCCGCATCCGCCTGGACCACCAGCGCCGGGCCCTCGACCGCGTCGTTCGCGGTGAGCTGCGCGCGTGAAATGACCGGGGCGTTCCACCAACGGCCGTCCCACCGGATTCGCGTCTCGCGGCGGATGGTCTGCGACTCGGCAGGCGATGGGTCGGGGATCGGAATGCTGCGCGCCTCTCGGACTCGAACTCGGGCGGTCACGACCTCGATCTCCCGCTCGCGGTCCTCGAAGCCGAAGCGGCGAAGGTGGGCGGCGTGGAACCGCTCAGCGAGCTCTTCAGGGGGGCCGCTCGCAATCTCGAGCTCGTAGCCCTGCCCTCGATAGCGGCAGTCCACGCTCCGCTCGATGGCGCCGCCCGGCAGCGTGTCGTGGGCCTTCGTCTCCAGGGCGCTCCAGGCGACGTCGAACGTATCCTCCCTGCCAAGCACGCTCTGCGAGAAGTCGCGGGTGGCGTCAGCCTGCGCCATGCCCAGCGCCGACATCACGCCGGGGAACGGCGGAACGATGACGTTCCTGATGCCCAGTCCATCCGCCACGGCGCAGGCGTGCAGGGGTCCTGCTCCCCCGAACGCCACGAGCGCGAAGTCACGTGGGTCGTGGCCGCGTTCGACCGAGATCCTGCGGATCGCCTGCTCCACCGCGATGTTCGCCACGCGCAGGACACCTTCGGCAGAGGTCTCCGGGTCGACGTTCATCTCGCCGGCGAGCGTTGCGAGGGCGTCATGGGCTCGCTCGACCTGCACCGATAGCGCGCCGCCCAGGAACGACTCCACGTCGAGCATGCCGCAGACGGCTTGCGCGTCCGTCACGGTCGCGACGGTTCCACGCCCGAAGCAAGCCGGTCCGGGATCTGCGCCGGCTGATTCGGGGCCAACTCGCAGTGCCCCTCCACTGTCGAGCCTGGCGATCGACCCGCCGCCTGCACCGATGGTCTCGACATCGACCATCGGCAGGCGAATCGGCACTCCGGCCACATCGCGTTCGGTTGTCATCGGGATCGACTGGTCGCACAGGGCGACGTCGGTCGACGTGCCGCCCATATCGAAGGTGATGATCCGGTCCACGCCATGCCGCCCTGCCAGCGCGAAGGCTCCAGCAACGCCGCCGGCCGGTCCCGACAGCAGCAGGCGGACGCCCTGGCCGGCGGCCTCAAAGGCGCGCAGGACGCCCCCGTTGGACTGCATGACCTCGAACCGATCGACGGCGAACCCCTCCCGCAGGGCGGCGCTCACCGTGTCGAGGTAATCGGCGAGCAGTGGCGAGACGTACGCGTTCGCGACGGTGGTCGAGGTTCGCTCGTACTCACGGTGCTCCGGCATCACGTCGGTTGAGGCCGTCACGAAGTAGCCGGCACGGGCGAACGCATCTGCCAGGAGACGCTCGTGCTCGGGCATGAGGTAAGAGAAGAGAAGGCAGATCGCGACCGCCCGGGGCGCGGTGCCCTCGACGATGCGGACCAGCTCCGCGATCGCCTGGGGCGTGAGGCGCTCGACGACCGCTCCGGATGCCGCCACACGCTCGGGTGCCTCGAATCGCATCTCCCGGGTGACCAGCGGCGCCGGGCGGGTCGACTCGAGGCTGTACAGGTTCGGGCGGTCCTGCCTCCCGATCTCGATCACGTCGGCGAAGCCTTCCGTGGTGACGAGCGCAACGCGTACGCCCTTCCGTTCGATGATCGCGTTGGTGGCCGTCGTCGTGCCGTGAACGACCTCGCCCACGTTGGCCGGCGCGATCTCGCGCAGTCCGGCCAGCATCGCCCCGGCCAGATCGGTGGGGCGGTTCAGCGCCTTGTGGACGCGGATCGGCTGGTCGCGCTCGAGCACGACGTAGTCGATGAACGTGCCACCGACGTCGATACCGATCACCGCGGATCCGCGTCTCACTCCATCGTCCCCTGTATACTCCGCAGACATTGTATTGCGGTCCCGCGCAGTCTAGCGTCGCGCCGGAAGATGTGATAGTTCCTGGCGAGTAGCGACCGGAGTTCGATGAGCGCCGATTTGCCTGGGAGAAGTACGGCGGATGGATAGTCGCATGGGCCAGCTGCCGCTGCCGAGCGTCCAGCACCTTGAACCGGACTTCGAGCGACTGAGCGCGGCCGAGCTTCGCAGCCTGCAGCTCGAGTCGTTCGCCCGCGACTTCGAGCGCGTGGCCCGGGGGAATCGGTTCTTCTCGGCGCGGTACGCGGGCACGCCGGCCCAGACGGGAACCATTCGGGACTGGAATGACGTGCGCGCGATTCCCACGGTCCGCAAGTCCGCGATCCTTACCGATGCGGCCAACGACCCCCCGTACGGCACCCGGCTCCAGGTTCCTCTCGAGGAAGTCGTGGAAGTGGTGGAGAGCAGCGGGACCAGCGGCCTGGGCCGCGAAACCCAGGCGCTCACTGCGGCCGACCGCGAGCAGGTCCTGCGGGCCAAGCAGTTCCAGTTCTACTGGGTCGGGTGTCGCAAGGGAACCGTCGTTGCCCTCCACCTGCCGGTCACGATGGCGGCGGGGGCGCTATGGTCTCTGCAGGCGCTCCAGCGCCTCGAATCGAACGTGCTGCGGGTCGGCACTCTCAACACGGAGGCGCGGGTCCACTACATGAAGCGGTTCGGCGTGGAGGTCACCGCGGCGAGCACGTCTTACCTCATGCGCCTCGAGCATGCTGCCGAGCAGGGGGGCCTCGACCTCCAACGAGACTTCCCGAAACTCAAGAGCATTTACGTCGGGAGCGGCGGCTGGACGCTCGCGTGGGCCGAAGAGCGAGCGACACGCTGGAACGCCAGGCTGTACGAGGTCTACGGCAGCAGCCAGCGTGCCTTTGCGATGACGTGCGAGTACGGGATCCTGCGTGACGGCAAGCCGGGGGTCATGCACTTCCTTCCGCACCTCGCGCTCACCGAGGTGATCGACCCCCGCACGGGAGAGCACGTCGCGCCGGGCGAGGAGGGTGAGGTGGTCTTCACCCCGTTCGGCCAGGAAGCCACGCCGTTGATCCGATACGCGACCGGCGACCGGGCGAGGTTCGTATCGGCCGAGACGTGCCCCTGCGGGCGCGCCTTCGACGGCATCGAGGCCGGATCCGTCGGCCGTTTCGACGACATGCTGCGCCTCAAGGAAGTGAACGTCTGGCCCGAAACGATCGACGCCGTGGTTCTCGGCAAGGAGTGGGTGGCGGACTACCGGGGCGACGTCTCGGTGGATGCCGGGGGTCGCGAGCGGGCGAAGGTCCAGGTCGAATTTCGTGCCGGCACTCCACGCGAGGGGCGTGAAGGACTGCTCACCGGCCTGGCCGCCGAGCTGTTTGCGCGGATCGGCCTCCACTTCGAGTGCGAGGAGTGGGACGGCCCCTCCCTCCTCGGGGAGGCACCGGACGGGATCGATTCCAGCTCGTTGAAGGTCAAGCGATGGGCGGACCGCCGCGCGACGTCGTTGGCAGGCACGGCCGTGGAGGTTGGGAAGTGACCAATTCGATGCTCGTCGGACCCGATCAGATTGCCGAGAGCATTCGAACCGCCATCCTCGAGCGGGAGCTTGCCCCCGGAACGGTCCTGAACCAGGGGACCCTTGCCGCCCAGTTCGGGGTGAGTCGCATCCCGCTTCGGGAGGCGCTCCGGACGCTCGCTGCGGAGGGTCTGATCACGAACCGCCCGGGCGTCGGCTCGATCGTGACCGAGTTGACCGTCCAGGATGTTGGTGAGCTCTACGACATCCGGCTTGCCCTCGAGCCGCCGCTGGCCGACGCGATCATCGAGAACGCGAGCCGGCGGCAGATCACTCGGCTGGAGGCGAGCGTCACGGATATGGAATCGGCCCAGGCGAGCGGGGAGCGCGCGGCCTTCTCGACGGCGAACTATCGGTTCCACCAGGACCTCTACGAGATCGCAGCGACGCGCTACACGCGGAACATAGTGTTTCTTGCCATGAATCTCACGGAGCCCTACTCGCGCGTCTACCTCCACATCCTGCATCGCACCGATCAGGCCCAGTCCGAGCACCGCGACATGCTCGATGCCATCCGGGAGGGCGACGCCGCCCGCCTTCGGGACTCCATCCAGGTGCACCTGACAGGCGCGCGCGAAGCGCTCGTTCGGTTGGCGACGATCGGCCCCGGCCACGTGATCGATGCGCCGGAGCTGCAACCGTGATCGTCGACGCGCACCTCCATCACTACGAGCGGGGGTTCTTCTCGCCCCGCTGGCACGACTACGTCGCGCTCCAGTGGGGGACGCGCAACCCTCCGCCGCGGGACCCGGCCATCATCCGACCCAAGATCGAGGACGGCATGGAGGATCCGGATGGCGACCGGATGGTGGAGCACATGGACGCCGCCGGGATCGACGTCGGCGTGTTGCTGCCCCTCGATTGGGAGCTCGGCTTCCGCCAGCCGGCGGGGGTCCCGATCCGCCGGATGCACGAGATCATCGCTGGTGTCGCGAGGCGTCACGCCGGCCGCTTCGTCGCGTTCGCGGGGATCGACCCGCAGCGTGAGGATGCCGTCGAGCTATTCGAGTGGGCGGTCAATGAGCTCGGCATGAGCGGCCTGAAGCTGTACCCGCCCACCGGGTTCTTTCCCTACGACCGCCGCGTCTACCCGCTCTACGAGCGCTGCGAGGCCTGGGGTCTCCCGATCCTGAGCCATACCGGTGGGCCGGGTATCGCGCTCCTGCCGGCGCGCTATGCCAACCCGGTCTTCCTCCAGGATGTCCAGGCCGATTTCCCGAACCTCAAGCTGTGGATCGGTCACGCCGGACATCGCATCTATTGGCAGGAGGCAGCCGCAGTTGCCGCAGTCGGGCTCAACACCTATCTCGAGCTGTCGACGTGGCAGACCATC
Source organism: uncultured Chloroflexia bacterium (assembly GCA_963839635.1). Taxonomy (GTDB): domain Bacteria; phylum Chloroflexota; class Limnocylindria; order QHBO01; family QHBO01; genus JACDBZ01. Next base: position 252,767 of record CAWIVT010000008.1, on the reverse strand, counting down.
GCGACTGACGAGGAGGAGTTCTACGTCCGGTGGCTTGGGACGGTGCGCGACCGGGTCGGGGCGCACCGCCTCGTCTGGGGAAGCGACCACATCGCCGGGACGCGCGTGCGTGGCAAGCAGAAGCTCGTCGACTGGGTTTCCTGGTTCCGGGAGCTGCCGGAGCGCGGACGCCGATACGGCGTGACGTTCACGGAGGATGAGGTGGCGGCGATCCTGGGTGCGAACGCCGCTCGCTGCCTGGGAATCGAACCATCGCCGGCGGGTGGCCAATCGGTCGGCGCGCCGCAGTCAACCAAGATGGAGGCCGGACCCGCGTGACACCGGAGAGACGAGTGGCCGTCGTGGGTGCGTTCGAGCATCCGACGAGGTACGCGCCTGACACAAGTGACTATGCGTTGCTCCAGGAGTGTGCCGCCGGCGCACTCGAGGACGCCGGCCTGACGTCGAAGGACGTCGATGGCCTGTGCACGCTGGCGACCGCTTCATGGGGCGGCGAGCTCGCCGACCCCGGCCCCAACCGCATGGCCGACTACCTGAACATCGTCCCGCGCTTCGTCGACACGACCTACGTCGGCGGCGCGTCGCTCCAGTTCCAGGTACGCCGCGCCGCCATGGCCATCGAGCAGGGGCTCGCGAACGTCGTCCTCGTCATGTACGCAGCGCGTCCGCGGTCGAACCCGAGAACCATCGGCGTTGCCGGCGGGACGTCCGGCATGGCGTCTCGAGGCGTCATGACGCTTCGGCCGAACGCCGAGAGCTTCGAGGACATTTACGGTGTCACGACCATGGGAACGTTCGCCATGATGGCCTCGCGGCACATGCACCTGTACGGCACGACTGAGGAGCACATCGCCCAGGTCGCAGTCACGGTACGCAGGCACGCATCCATGAATCCGCAGGCCAAATATCGGGATCCGCTCACGGTCGACGAGGTGCTCGCGTCGCGCATGATCTCGTCGCCGCTGCGTCTGCTGAACTGCTGCGTGATCACCGATGGCGGCGGTGCTCTCGTCCTCGCGTCGCCCGAGGTCACGGCAAGGACGCGCAAAAAGCCCGTGTGGCTCATCGGTTCCGGCGAGGCGCTGACGCAGGGCGGCGGTGGATACGGCGACTGGCTTGACGTCGGCCTCCGCACGGCCGCGCGTGGGGCGTTCGACCAGGCAGGGATACGACACGACGATGTCGACACCGTGCAGATCTATGACGCCACCGCCTTTCACGTGATCCACCACCTCGAGGACCTCGGGTTCTGCCCAATCGGCGAGGGTGGGAGCTTCATCGATGGGGGACGTCGCATCGGCCTCGGCGGCGAGCTTCCGGTGAACACCGACGGCGGCGGGCTCTCCTCGAATCACGTGATCACCCGCGGCATCTTCGTCGTGATCGAGACGATCCGCCAGCTTCGGCAGGAGTGCGGCGAGCGACAGGTGCCCGAGGCGCGCATTGGGATCGCCAGCGCGGTGGGCGGCGGCGGGCCTGGAGGGCAGGCCTATCGGCGGTCGGCGTCAGCCCTCATTTTCGCGAGGGACTGAACGATGACTACCACGACCAACGCATCCTGGACGCGCTCGCTCCCGTCGATCAGCCCGGAAACGAAGCCGTTCTGGGATGCCTGCCGCGAGCACCGTCTCGTCATCCAGCGTTGCAGGAACTGCGGTAAGCATCAAACCTACTACCGGGCCTTCTGCTGCCACTGCTGGTCGCACGACGTCGAGGACGAGACGGTCGATGGGACGGGCACCGTATGGGCATACACGGTGGCGTATCAGAACAAGACCCCGGGATGGGAGGACTTCGTCCCATACGTACTTGCGGCTGTCGAGCTGAAGGAGGGGGTGAAGCTGATGACGAACATCATCAACCAGCCTCCCGAAGCGGTGCACGTCGGGATGCCCGTGAAGGTGACGTTCGTCGACGCGACCGATGAGATCACCATTCCCTACTTCGAGCCCGCATAGCCTCCGCGTCGCAAGTCGACGGCTGCCGCGCAGCAAGCATCCAGCCACGAACTCGGGCGAATTGGCTGCAGGATGGCCGGCACGCCGACGCCTGGCCGGAGCCGCATGTTGCAGTTGCGTGGACCGCGACTAACGGCCAAGAAGGGGCGCAACTCGGCTGGAACCTGGCCGAGATAGACCCAGCACCGCCCATCCGGGCCACGGAAGCGCTGGATTCGGCCGAAGTTGGCCGATAGTCCCCACGGACGCACACTCACCCTCAGGGCCCGAGCCCCAGAACCACGACCCGGGTGACGTCGACGAGAACCCCGTCCCGCACCCGGGCGATGAACCGCCCCTCCCCGAGCGGACCGAACGGCATGTTCGGAGGCGCCACCTCGACGTTCGCGGCGACGGCCGAGTCATCGCAACCAAGTGGTCGAACAGACGCGGACCCGCCCTGCGACGGTGGCCAGGCCGCCCTCGAGCAGGATCCATCCCTCTGGAGCCGCCTCGATCGCCGCGGTGGGCGACTCCCAGACCTGCCACCCGTCGAACGTGTGAAAGACCACCGGGTCCCCGGGATCCACGCACCACGTCCGCTCGAACTCCTCCGGACCGAAGTGCGGCGCATCGAGCGGCGGGGCAGCCTGTGCAGCCCCGAGATGGACCTGCCCGCCGCGAACGGTCACCTCCCAGGAGGAGAGCCCAGCCGGCGCCGGCCCTCCGATCCTGATGCCGAACTCGTCCCACCTCGAGCCGTGCTGCGGGTTCTCCAGCGCCTGGGCGCTGGGGCACCACCACAGCAGCTTGCCGAGGTTGAACGGGATGTGCGTGTCGAATCCCGACAGCACGTCGACCCTGCCGTCGGCGTGCCCCATCACCCACACCGGGGTTCCATCGGGCAGGTAGTCGGGCCGCATCTCGCCCACAGCCGGCCGTCGAAGGACGATCTCCGGCTCATCCGCTCGCAGAAGGTTCGTACCCAGGATGCCGGCGGCCAGCACGACAAGTAGGCCGATGACCAGCGCCGCACGGGTGAAGAGCCGTCTCACGTCGCCGATTGTGCGCCGGCGTGGCACGCCTCGTGCGCCATCGCCTGACATGACGGATGGCGAATTCTCGCAACAGGACGGGCAGCGAGACGGCTTCGCGGAGTTCGGTCTTGATGAGAGGCTGCTCACCTGCCTCGCCGAGCTCGGCTACGAGGAGCCGACCCCGATCCAGCGAGAGGCGATTCCACCGCTGCTTGCGGGGCGGGACCTGCTGGCGGAGGCGCCGACGGGCACCGGGAAGACCGCGGCCTTCGCCCTGCCGCTCCTGCAGCGGCTGAATCGGTCCGATGATGGCTCGCCCTCGGCGCTGATCCTGGTTCCGACGCGCGAGCTGGCGATGCAGGTCGCCCAGGCGGTGCATCGGTATGGGCGCGGGATGGAAGCGCGGGTACTGCCCATCTATGGCGGGCAGGCGATCGGCCAGCAGCTCGGCCAGCTTCGGCGCGGGGTCGACGTCGTCGTGGCGACGCCCGGTCGTGCCGTCGACCATCTCAAACGTGGATCCCTGCGGCTGGACCGGGTCTCGTATGTTGTCCTGGACGAGGCCGACGAGATGCTCGACATGGGATTCGCGGAGGATCTCGAGGCGATCCTCGAGCAGGCGCCGGCCGAGCGGCAGACCACGCTCTTCTCGGCGACCATCTCGCCGGGCATCGCGCGCATCGCCGGGCGCCACCTGCGTGATCCGGCCCGTGTGACCGTCGCCCGCGAGCTCGCCAGCGCCGCTGGACGTTCCCTGGTGCGGCAGGTCGCTTACGTGGTTCCTCGGAGCCACAAGCTCGCTGCACTGACCCGCATCCTCGACGTCGAGGCGCCGACATCGGTGCTCATCTTCGCGCGGACCAGGCTGGCGGTGGAGGAGCTGACCGAGGCGCTCGGCGGCCGTGGCTATGACACGGCGGCGCTCCACGGAGGCTTGGTGCAGGAGCAGCGCGACCGGGTGATGGCCAGGTTCCGAGAGGGGAGCGTCCAGATCCTCGTCGCCACCGACGTCGCGGCCCGTGGGCTGGACATCGAGCAGGTCTCGCACGTCGTCAACTTCGACGTCCCGTCGGACCCGGATGCCTATCTGCACCGCATCGGCCGCACCGGTCGCGCGGGGCGCAAGGGCGTGGCTGTGACCCTCGTGGAGCCTCGTGAGCAGCGGCTGCTGCGGAACATCGAGCGCCTGATGAAGCGCAATGTCGAGATCGCACGGCTGCCGACCGTCGCGGACCTGCGCGCACGGCGGATGGAGCTCCTCGATTCCTCGATTCGCGAGGCGCTGCTCCGGGACGATCTGCAGCGATACCACGCCGTCATCGAGCCGCTCGAGGAGGAGTTCGACCTCTTCGACATCGCCCTCGCCGCGGCCAGCCTGGCCGACGATGCGAGCGGCGCCGGCCGGGAAGAGGTGGAGCTGCCGGAGATCTCTCTGCAGCCACCCGGCCGCGGCCAGCCGGCTCGGAGCGGCCGTCCGCCGCCGCGGGCGCCGCGTGGTGCGCGGGGTGGTGGCCGATTCGGGGACGGCGATGGCATGACGCGGCTCTTCGTCGGCGGCGGACGCGAGATCGGCCTCCGGCCCGCGGACCTGGTCGGCGCGATCGCCAATGAGGCGGGTCTCGCCGGCAAGGCGATCGGAGCGATCGAGATCGCGGACCACTACGCGCTGGTGGAGGTGCCCGAGGAGGCTGCCGACGACGTCATCCGCGCCCTGAACGCCGCCAGCATCCGCGGCAGGCGCATCCCGGTCCGCCGGGACCGAGGATGAGGATGCGCTGATCAGCGGAGCGCGCGTTCCAGGATTTCGACGGCGTCACGCTTGCGTGAGATGACGTGCTCGAGCAGGTGCTCGGTCGCCTCACCCTCGACGTCGTCGGCATCGGCCGGGATGGCCGCGACGACCGCGTCGAGCGTCTCACGTTGCATCTTCGCGAGCCACCTCACCGCCGCCGCCCATGTTTTCGGAGCCTGCAGAGCCTCGACCGCCACCGTCCCGGAGCCGCCGAGCGACGTGATACGCGCGGCCACGCTTTCGACGTCCCGGATCTCGTCCGCGGCCAAATCTCGGAGCCGGGCAGACAGCGCGATCCCCTCCGGTCCCGGGAGGGTTCCGGCAGCCATCGCCGCGGCGGCCGCGTCTCGCGCCAGCAGCGGGAGCGCTCGGTTGAGGTCGTCGATCAGTTTCGGCGCATCGGTCTTCGTACCCATGGGCGCGCGCAAATGCAACCGGCGTGCCCCGGCCGGCTGATGCCATCCTTCCGCCATGCTCGAGGACCCTGGCTTCACCGCCGACGTCGGCATGGCGCTCCTCGCGGGCTACGGAGTGCAGGCCACGACCTTCGCGTTCGTGCCCGGCTACGACATGCGCGCCGCCACCTACGAGGTCGCGTCCCCGAGCGGCCGGTTCTTCGCGAAGGCACACCTTCGACCGGTCGACGGCGCGTCCCTCGACGTCCCGCGCGCGCTTCTCGATGCAGGGGTCGAACAGGTCTTGGCTCCGATCCGGACCCTGGGCTCCGCTCTGGCGCAGCCGATGGCCGAGGGACGGACCCTGGTGGTCCATCCGTTCGTCCCCGGGCGGAACGCCATGGTCGCCGGCATGACTGCCGAGCAGTGGCGTGACTTCGGCGCGACGCTGCGGGCCGTCCACGACAGCGGCCTCGAGCATCGGTTCGCCGATGAGCTGCCGGCTGAGACGTTCACCCTGCCATCCGCGGCCATCGTGCGGAACCTGATCGATCAGCCGCCGGAGCCGGGCACCAGCCAGGCCGCCGCTCGGCTGGCATCGGTGCTCGGAGCGCGAGCGGAGCGCATTCGCGCCATGCTCGATCGGGCGGAGGTGCTGCGAACGGCGCTCGCCACTCGTCCGTTCAGGCGCGTGCTCTGCCACGCCGACATCCATGCCGCGAACATCCTCGTCGCGGACGACGGCCGCATATTCCTGGTGGATTGGGACGGACCGATGATCGCGCCGCGCGAGCGGGACCTCCTGTTCGTGATCGGATCGCGCATCGCCCGTGACGTGGAGCCGCACGAGGAAGCCTGGTTCTTCGAGGGCTACGGAACGGTCGAGGTGGATGCCGACGCGATCGTCTACTACCGATACGAGCGCATCCTCGAGGACATCGGCGAGTTCGCGCGCAGCGTCTTCGGCGACCCGGACCTGCCCGAGGCGTCTCGCGAGTCCCAGGTCCGGCTGGTCGAGAGCTTCTTCGCACCCGGCGACATCCTGGATACCGCGGAGACCGTGTCCCTCGTACGATGACCGCCAACGGCGCCGTGGTGACGCCGAAGCATCACGGAGGAGCACCGATGTCGTTCGAGCGGATGCCAGGACCGATGGGTGCCGAGCCGGCACCTCCCGCCACCGGCGACAAGAGCGGGGGCTCGGGCTCGCCGGCCGCGCTGCGGTTGCAGGTCTTGGCGACCGAGCACTGGGGGCTGCTCGCCACCCGCTCGTTGGCATGGAACGAGTCGTTCACGCGGGCGGGCATGTTCCTGTCCGCCCTGTCCGGCGCGATCGTCGCCCTGGCGCTCGTGGCCCAGGCGACGGAGTTCGGCGGCGAGTTCTCCCTCTTCGCGCTCGTGATCCTGCCGGTCGTGCTGTTCATCGGCGTCACGACCTTCGTCCGCATGGGAACCTCGAACGACTACGACGCGATGTGCGTGATCGGCATGAACCGAATTCGCCGCGCCTACATGGAGATCGTGCCGGAGGTGGAGCAGTACCTCGTGATGGGCACCTATGACGACCCGAAGAGCATCAACCTCTCGATGGGCATGCGGCCGACTCGCAGCAACTTCGTGGTCGACGTCATCGTCTCCACCCCGTTCGTGGTGTGCGCCATCAACTCGGTCATCGCCGGCGTGATCGGCGCGCTCATCGCGCGGCAGCTCGACGTCGGCACCCTGGCGGCCGTCATCCTGGCCGCCGTCGGCGTGCTCATCGTGTTCGGCCTGCAGGTCCTGATCGCCAGCCGCGGGATCGCCGGCTACATCGCCGCATACCAGCCGAAGTTCCCCTCGCCCGAGGCAGCAGCCACGACCGAGAGCGCAGGCTAGGGTTTCAGAACCGCCAACGGGTCTGGCTGAACGTGTCGCCCTTCGTGAAGCCGAACGCCTTGCGGGCTCGAACGTCGAACACGAGGCTCTTGCCGATGCCGCCCTCCGAGGTGAAGCGCCCGTCGGCGACGCGGAACCCGAACCAGTCGTCGTACTTCGTGCGGAACGCGTCGGCCAAGCGGTTCAGGCGGTCGACGTCGGTCACCTCGACCGCCTCGCCCTCGAGGACCACGTCCATCCCGTCCCATCCGGAGTTGGCAGCCGTGACGATGACGCGGCGGTTGCCCGCCGCGATGTTGTGCGCCTTCTGCTCGCCCTCGCTGGTCGTGAACGAGAACGCGTCGTCGAGCCAGATTCCGGCGATCGTCGTCTGGTGCGGCCGTCCATCCGCCCGGATCGTCGTGAGCTGATACGTCTTCGCGCCATGCAGCTGATCGCGTGCGGCCGACCACGGTGTCGGCGTCGCGTCCTCGCTGCTGAAGCGTGGATCGAGCGTGGTCTCGGGGTCGGTTGACGCCATCGGTCCTCCTCTTCGTCTCAGTCGGAGTCGATTGTCTTCAGAATCTCCTCGCCGTAGGTCTCGACCTTTCGTTGGCCGATCCCTGGGACGCCGAGCAGCTCGGCGGCGTTTGACGGGCGCTGCGCCGCGATGGCGGCGAGGGTCTTGTTGTCGGCAACGACGTATGCCGGCACGCCATCGGCTCGGGCTCGTTCCCGGCGCCAGGACGTGAGGCGTTCGAGGAGCGCCTCGTCGGCGTCCGACCCGAGGGCCGCGCGCAGGTCCCGGACGGAGACGATGCCCATGGCACCGTCGTCGAAGTCGACGCGGACGCTGTCGCCTGACGGGCCACCCACGACGCCGGGCCCGCGGCGGGCATGGTGCACGCGTTGCCCGATCTCGAACGATGGGAGCGGACCGGCAGGGCCGACCGCGATCGCCGTCCGAGGCCGAGCGACGGCGCCAGGCCGCAGCTCCGCCATGAACCTGGAGGGCCGGGCCCGCGCCGTCGTGCCCTTGATCCCGACCCGGTTGAGTGCCCACGACAGCGCAAGGTGACGCCGCGCCCGGGTGATGCCGACGTACAGCAGCCGGCGTTCCTCGGCCAGCGCCGCGAAATCGGACGTGGCCTGGCGGATGGGGAGCGTGCCGTCCTCGAGCTGCGGGAGGAAGACGGCGTCCCACTCCAGTCCCTTGGCGCGGTGGAGGGTCGACAGGGTGACGCCTTCACCGACGGCGCCTGCCTCGGCGGCGTCTCGGCGACCGAGCTCGGCCACGAAGTCCGCCACCGTGGCATTCGGCTGCTCGACCTCGAGGCGCCGGGCGATCGCGAGCAGCGTGCTCAGCGCCGAGTGCCGGTCGCGCGCCTCTGCGCCGGGTCCGACGGGCGCGCCCTCGTCGAAGCCGAGCTCCGTCCGCCATCGGTTGGCGACGATGCGCGAGAGGTGGCCGGTCGCATCGGCGTTGCTCAATGCCCGTCGCGCGGCACGCACGTCGGGACGTGCGAAGAAGCGGACTCCACGGACGGTGAACGCGACGCCGGCGCCGGTGAGCGCCGCCTCGAATCCGACGAGCTGGGCGTTCGTGCGAACGAGGATGGCGATCTCCGCCGCGTCGACGCCGTCCGCCAGCAGTGCCCGAACCGATGCGACCACCGACGCCAGCTCGCGGTCGCCGTCGGCATGTGGCGCGAACGTCGGTTTCGGTCCATCCGGCTCGCTCGAGCGGAGCTCGCGGCCCGGAATGAGCCGGTTGGCGAGCTCGAGCACCTGCGGCGTGCTGCGGTAGTTCTGGCTCAGGCGCACGACGCGCGCGTCGGGGTATCGGTCCGCGAAGGTGGTCAGGTAGTCGCTGCTTGCGCCGGTGAAGCTGTAGATCGTCTGGTCGGGATCGCCCACGACGCACAGGTCGCGCCGCTCTCCCAGCCACAGCCGCAGCAGGTCCTCCTGGAGCTGGTTCGTGTCCTGGTACTCGTCGACGCTGAACCAGCTGTAGCGTCTCCGTGCGAGAGCCACGGCTGCCTCGTCACGCTCGTAGAGCTCGACGGCCAGGGTCAGCATGTCCTCGAAATCGATCCGGTTGGCGCGCGACTTGGCTCCCTCGTAGGCGCGCCACAGCTTCGTGAGGACGTCGGCGGGAACCGGTGGCTCGCGCTCCGGCGCATAGGTTTCCGGGCGCATGCGGCGCACCTTGGCCCATTCGATCTCATCGGCCAGGTCCTTTGCCGGCGTGAACCTGTAGCCGCCGGGCAGCTGTCGGGCGAGGGGACCGATGAATCCGCATCTTCGAGTCGAGCACCTCCGGCAGCGGGCGGCCGTGGACCTCCGGCCAGAAGTGAGCGAGCTGGCGACGCGCCGCCGCATGGAAGGTCGACGCCGCCACCTGCGGGAGGCCGAGCACCCTGAGCCGATGACCCATCTCGCCCGCGGCCTTCTCGGTGAACGTCACGATCAACGCCTGCTTCGGGTCGATCGCCCCGGTGGCGGCGGCGTAGGCGACCCGATGACTGATGACGCGGGTCTTCCCGGTCCCCGCGCCGGCGAGGATCACGACCGGGCCGCTCGTCGCCTGCGCCGCCTCTCGCTGTTCGGTGTTGAGGGTGGCCAGGATGGCCTCGGGATCCATCGGTCGATGGTAGTTGGTCCAGGCTTATCGGCTGATTTGTGACGGTGTGGATAATCGCGTGACCGAGCACAACACGGAGGGGTGGCGCGTGACGTTCGTCGACGCCTGGATCTGCAAGGCCTGCTGGAAGCCGAATCGGCCGCAGGACCCTGTCTGCTACCGATGCAGGACTCCACGCGAGGCCGATGAGGCCGAGGTCGAGGCGCGGCGCGAGGCGGCAGCCGCCAAGGCAGCTGCGCCGGAGGTCGTCCCCGACATCGTCGTGGCGCTGCCGGTCGTCATCTTCCGCGGGTACTCGAAGGCGTGGCTGCGGAGCGGCTTCGTCGTCCTGGCCGGGCTGGTCTTCCTCCTCTTCGGGGGCGTCACCGACGTCGGCTACCTGGTGCTCACCGGCGGCCTCGGGGCCGGCCTGATCGTGGTCGGATTCCTGGCGGCCGAGGTGTCGGACGCCATGCGCAATCGCGAGGTGTGGGCATTCGTGATCGGCGTCGGGCTGTCGGTGGTGGCGGTGATCGGCACAGTGATGGCGTTCGACGCCTTCGCCCCGGGGCTGGTCAATCCGGCGGGAATCCGGATCGGCAGCCTGATCGTGTTCGGCGGCGCCGGCGTCGCGGCAATCGCCGGGCTGGTGATGATGTACACGCGCCGCGAGCGGGCCGCCTAGGTCCGCGATCATCGGCGGCCCGCCCGGGCACGCCGCTTGCTCGTCCTCCTGCAGAGCACACGGCAGGGAGGCATTCATGGGCACGATTCGACGCGGGCCAGCATGGCTGGCTATCTCCTTCAGCATGGTCATGGCCCTTGCGGCATGCACCAACGACGACGGTGGGGCCGATGCGACCGGCGGGACAGGGGACGGCGAGGCCACGGCGGACTACCCGTCGGAGGACCTCCAGATCATGGCCCCGGCCGATCCGGGCGGCGGCTGGGACAGCACCGCGCGGGCGATGCAGCCGGTCCTGGAAGAGGTCGGTGGCGTCGGCGCGGAAGTCTATAACGTGGGCGGTGCCGGCGGCACGATCGGCCTGGCGCAGTTCGCGGAAGAGACCCCCGGCGACCCTCACCAGCTCATGGTGATGGGCCTGGTCATGGTCGGCGGAATCGTGACCAACGACTCGGCAGTCACGCTCGAGGACGTGACGCCGATCGCAAGCTTGACCTCCGAGCAGGAGGCAATCGTCGTCTCGGCCGACTCCGAGTACGAGACACTCGAACAGCTGGTCGAGGCGTGGACCGCGGATCCGACGTCGATTTCGTGGGGCGGCGGCTCGGCCGGCGGGACCGACCATATCCTCGTCGGCCTGCTGGCGCAGGCGGCCGGCATCGATCCGTCGGGCATCAACTACGTCGCTCACTCCGGCGGCGGCGAGGCGGTCAACGCCATCCTGTCCGGCGCCGTCACCGCCGGGGTGTCGGGCGTCAGCGAGTTCACCGAGCAGGTGGAGGCGGGGGAGATGCGGTGGCTCGCGGTGTCCGGTGAGGCCGCGCCCGAGGGCATCGACTCGCCGACCATCGCCGATGCCGGCTTCGACGTGGTCCTGGAGAACTGGCGCGGCGTCATGGGCGCGCCAGACCTGAGTGACGCCGATCGCGAGGCCGTCGTTCAGGTCATCACCGAGATGCATGACTCGGAGGCATGGCAGCAGGCATTGACCGATAACGGGTGGAGCGACTTCTTCCAGGCCGGCGAGGAGTTCGAGGCCTTCCTGGGAGAGGAGCGCACCCGCGTCGAGGGGGTGTTGGCCGAGATCGGCCTGACCGGTAGCTGAGCCGATGACGGCGGAGGAGCGCGGACGGCCGCCCGCGCCTCGCTCGGGGCTTCTCGGTCCGCGCCTGGTCGCGGCGGCCCTGCTGGCGCTCGCCGCGCTCCTCATCGTCTCGGCGCTCGGGATCGCGCGTGGCGGCGGCTATCAGCTCGTAGGCCCCGCCACGATTCCCCTCGCGGTGGCGGTCACGCTCCTTGTGCTGTCCGCGATCTTTGCGCTGCGCACCACGCTGCTTCCCGACGCGGACCTCGCGGCGCAGGCATCGGAGGAGGAGCAGCACACCCACTGGCCGACGGTCGGCCTCACCGCGCTGGCACTGGTGGGGTATGCCCTTGCGCTTGACGGCTTCGCGATCGGCTCCATCGACGTTCCCGGACTCGGCTACGTGGTGGCGACCGGCCTCTTCCTGCCGATCACGGCACGCATCATGGGGAGCCGCTCGCCGGTCCGCGATCTTCTCGCGGGACTCGGAATCGGCGTCGTGATCTACTTCGGCTTCACCGAGTTCCTGGGCGTCCGGCTCCCGGCCGGCCTCCTGGGGCCCCTTCTGTAAGCGGGCGCGGCCGTGGAGGTGTTCGGAGACCTCATTGGCGGCTTCGGCACGGCGCTCAGCCTCGAGAACCTGCTCTTCGCCGCCGTGGGCGTCACGCTCGGCACGCTCGTCGGGGTGCTGCCCGGCATCGGGCCCGCCCTGACGGTCGCGCTCCTGCTGCCGCTCACCTTCAACTTCGATCCGACCGGTGCCTTCATCATGTTCGCCGGGATCTACTACGGCGGCATGTATGGCGGGTCGACCACCTCCATCCTGCTCAACACCCCGGGAGAATCGTCGTCCGTGGTGACGACGATCGAGGGTTTCCAGATGGCCAAGCGAGGGCGAGGCGGTGCGGCGCTCTCAACCGCGGCGATCGGCTCGTTCGTGGCCGGCACGATCTCGACGCTGGCGATCACCTTTCTTGCGCCGCTGATTGCGGGCTTCGCTCGCTCGTTCCAGCCGGCGGACTACGTTGCCCTCATGGTCCTTGCCTTCGTGAGCATCACCGCGCTCATCGGTCGATCCCTGGTCCGCGGCATGCTCAGCCTCTTCCTCGGATTGTTCATCGGCCTCATCGGCATCGACAACCTGACCGGGCAGCAGCGCTTCACATTCGGCGTGCCACAGCTGCTTGACGGCCTGAACGTGATCGTCGTGGCCGTCGGCCTCTTCGCGGTGGGGGAGGCACTCTACGTAGCCGCCCGGATGCGCCACGACACCGAGGAGATCGTGCCGGTTCGGGGCTCGCTGCTCTTGAACCGCGATGAGTTCAAGCGTTCGTGGAAGCCGTGGTTGCGCGGCACGGCGATCGGGTTCCCGATCGGGGCGCTGCCGGCGGGAGGGGCGGAGATTCCGACGTTCCTCTCCTACGGCCTGGAGAAGCGGCTGAATCCAAAGGCGCCGTGGACCAAGGGCGCGATCGAGGGCGTCGCCGGACCGGAGGCGGCAAACAACGCGGCATTCTCCGGAGTGCTGGTGCCGTTGTTGACGCTGGGCATCCCGACCTCGGCCACCGCGGCGATCCTGCTGGTCGCCTTCCAGATCTACAACCTGCAGCCCGGGCCGCTGCTCTTCACGAATTCGCCGGATCTCGTCTGGGCGCTCATCGCGAGCCTGTACATCGGCAACGTGATGCTGCTCGTGCTCAACCTGCCGCTCATTCGACTGTGGGTGAAGATCCTGTCCATCCCACGTCCGCTGCTCTATTCGGCCATCCTCGTTTTCGCGACGCTCGGCGTGTACAGCCTCGCCAACTCATTGATCGACGTCCTGGTCATGTACGTCATCGGCGTCGTGGGGTTCTTCATGCGCCGATACGACGTGCCGGTAGGGCCGATGATCCTGGGAGTGATCCTGGGCCCCATGCTCGAGGAACAGTTCCGGACCGCTCTCCAGATCACCCAGGGCGACCTGACCGTCTTCATCACCAGGCCGATCTCGGCCATCCTGCTCTTGGCCGCCGTCGCAGCGCTCGTCCTGCCGTACCTGCCGAGACTGCTGGGCCGCGGACAGCGCCTGACGTTCGGCACCGGCTCTGAGGATTGAGCTGTCGGCTCGGCGCGTCGTACGATCTCCGGCATGACTGATCTTGCGAATCTGGCCGACATATCGCCCATCCAGGTCTTCGAGGGCATCCGCGCGCGGCGGGTGGAGGGCGACAAGATCACGCTGGCCATCGTCGAGCTGGATCCGGATGCCGTGGTGCCCGAACATCGCCACGCCCACGAGCAGAACGGGATGGTGATCACCGGCCAGATGACGTTCCGTGTCGGGTCGGAGGAGCGCGTGCTGGGTCCCGGCGGAACGTGGCGCATCCTCGGCGACGTGCCGCACACGGCGGTCGCGGGGCCTGAGGGTGCGGTCGTGATTGACGTCTTCAGCCCGATTCGCACCGACTGGGAGGACCGCCCGGTCCTCGAGCGGATGCCCCCGGTCTGGCCGTAGGCAGCGCACTCACGGGCGCCAAGTGGATTGGCCCTACCGCGAACTAGAGCCGATGAAGATGACGTGACCAAGTTCAACTTGCCATTTTCCGGATTGTTCCGCCACCTCAGTGCATCCGAAGGACGTCAACCGGCCGAGCGCAGCATCAGCCAGCCGCGGACGTCGGTGCCGGGCAGGTCCATCTCCTCGACCACGTCGAAGCCAAGCCGCTCGTAGAGAAGCACGTTCCGGGCGGTTGCCGTCTCGAGGTATGCGGGCGTTCCGTCGCGATCCGTCTTCTCCAGTACGGGCTTCATGAGCGCGGTGCCGGTGCCGGTTCCCTGCCGCTCGGGCTCGACGCCGAGCGCCGAGAGGTAGAAGTGCGGCTGGGGGACATGGTGGTGGCGACGCTCCTCGAGTGCGGCAACGGCGTCGCCGACGGTCCGCAGTCGCCGCCAGCCGGCGAGCCGCGCCAGGGCCGGCATCTGGCGCAGGGTGTCGAGCACCGATGGGCCGCGGTACCCCGGCGGCAGCCAGATCGCGACCCCGGCGCGATCCCCAGTCGTGTACGTGTGCGCCAGGTGCGCCGATCCGTATCTGAGGATGCCGCTCCAGCCGTCCTTCATCCGTTGGCTGCGCTCCGGAGCGTCGCCGGCGAGGTACGAGTAGAACGGATCGTGAGCGAAGGCGCGGGCGAGCACGCCGGCCAGCTCGGGGATCTCGTCGAGGGTGGCCAGCCGGACGGGCGTCGGCTCTGAACCCATGCCGCCGATTGTGGGGCGTGAGCCACTCCGGTCAAGGCTGCAGCGTGCACGCGCAGGAGCCCCGATAACGGCGCGCGCCGTCGCGGGCCTTCCGCAGTACCCTTCTGACCATGTCGTTGTATCGGCTCGATGGGGATCCCGCGGCACTCGAGGCGCCGGTCCTGGTCGCCGCCCTGGAGGGCTGGGTCGACGCCGGCGGTGCCGGGACCGCGGCGGCGTCTCAGCTGGCGGAGGGCAGCAGGCCGAGTGGCGACCTTCGACCCCGACGCCATCTACGACTACCGCGCTCGACGGCCGATCCTGGACATCCTGGACGGCAAGCCGATGAGCCTGGCCTGGGCGGACCTGCGCCTGACCGCCTCGCAGATCGGCGGCCGCGACGTGCTCGTCCTGACCGGTCCCGAGCCGGACTATCGATGGCGCGAGCTCTCAGCCGACGTCGTCGAGCTGGCAAAGCGCCTGGGCGTGGTCGGATGGATCAGCCTGGGAGCCATTCCGGCTGCGGTGCCGCACACGCGGCCGGTGCCGGTGCTGGCGACCGCATCGGCACCCGGGCTGCTGCCGGACGGCATCCGGCAGGGACCGGACGGCCTCCTTCGCGTTCCGTCTGCAGCGCTCTCGGTGCTCGAGCTGGCCGTCGGCGCGGCCGGCATCCCGGCCGTGGGCTTCTTCGCGCAGGTGCCCCACTACGTGAACACCTCGTACCCGACGGCATCGCTGGCACTCCTCACCGCACTCGGGAGGCACCTCGGGGTCGAGCTGCCGGTCGGGGGCCTCGCGACACGCGCGCTCGAGCGCCGGAACATGCTCGACGCCGCCGCGGCATCCGACGACGAGACCAGGGCCCACGTTGAGCGCCTGGAGGCCCTGGCCGACGAGTCCGGCCAGCCGGCCGGCGACGAGCTGATCGCCGATATCGAGCGCTTCCTGCGCGAGGGTGGTGGTGACGAGGAGCCGGACGGAGGCTCGCGCCTCCACTAGGGAGCCGTCGTGCGTCCAGAACCGCACGCGGGTCATCGACCACCACCCATAATCCGGTGGCATGAGCGCCTATCGGGGAGCGCGGACGACGCCGAGACAGGGTCGGCCCGTGCTCGCCATTGGTCTCATCGCGCTGGTGGCGATTGCGCTCGGGTTCATCCTCGGCACCCTGTTCCGAGCTGATGACGACGAGGCGGCCGGGGGATCGCCGTCGGTCAGCGCGTCCGCATCGGCTCCTCCATCCACATCGGCTTCGATTGCCCCGTCGGCGGCTGTGTCAGCTTCGGCTTCGGCTTCGGCATCCGCACCTCCGGCGCCGTCCGGGCCGCCTCCGGTGGTTGCGGCGCCGGACGGCATGATCCCGCCGGGCAGCATCGTCCGCGTCACCACCGACGGACTGCGGATGCGCGAGGAACCCTCGACGGCGTCGGCGCTGGTCGACAACCTGCCGGTGGAGCAGCTGCTGCTGGTCGGATTGACCGACCCGGCGCCCCAGGACTGGGGACCGGTGAGCGCGGAAGGCTTCGAGTGGTACCCGGTCGCTCGTATCGGCGACACGACCGTCCTCCCGCCACTCTCCGAGGGGCCGCTCCGACCCGCGACCCCGGACGGCTGGGTGGCCGCGGGCGACGAGACGGAGGCCTACATCCAGCTCGTCGAGCCACGCTGTCCGGCGAGGCCGGTGAACCTCGCCAGCATCGAGGCGATGGAACCGTGGGAGCACCTCGCCTGCTTCGGAGGCGAGCAGATCACGCTCGAGGGGACGTACGGCTGCGGCGCCTGCGGCGGACTCTTCCTGGGCACATTCGAGCCGAACTGGCTCGCCAACCCGTTCGAGGAGGCGCCGCTGTCCGGGGACGCGAGCACCCGACTCGGACCGTTCAAGCTGCGCTTCGCTCCGGATGGCCCGGCACGGCCGGAGGACGGACAGATTATTCGCGTCGTCGGCCATTTCGACGACCCGGCCGCCATTGGCTGCACCGTGTCGCCGGGCGAGCCACCGGAGCCGCGCGACGCGCGGGCGGCGGAGCTGTATTGCCGAGAGAACTTCGTGGTCGAGACCATCGAGGTCCTCGGCACGGATCCCAACTTCCCGTTTGGGTGAGTCTTACCAGCACGGAGGATGCGTTTGATGGTTCGGGGCGCGCGATACGCCTACGTCGGCTTCGCCTGGGCATTCCTGGCCGGGCTCGTGATCCAGGTCTTCTTCGCTGGTCTGGGCCTCTTCGCCGGCTCCGGGAACTTCAATTCGCACGTGAGCTTGGGGTGGATCCTGCACCTTGCGCCGATCCTGATCGTTGGGGCCGCGGCGCTGTCGCGTGAGGAGCGGCGCCGGTTCTTCGTGGCCGTTGCGCTCGCCGTGACCGTGTTCATCGTGCCGATCCTCGTGCTGCTGCGGGACAGCTCACCAGTGATCGCGGCGTTGCATCCGGTCGGCGCGCTGATCTCGTTCTGGCTCGCCATCCTGGTCGCTCGCAACGCCACTCGGCTCGTGACCAACCGTGAGCCGGAGGCCGTCACCGCCGCAACCTGAGAGCCCCACCTCAGGTCCGCACTTGTGGTCAGCTCGTGCGGGAAGTACGCTGCGCGCATCGTGACCCACGAACGCCGCACCAGCACCTGCATCACCTGCACCTGTAGCTGTCGCTAGGCGGGAGGAGCTCCGCTCCCCGCTCGATCGGCGCGTCGTCACGGTTCGCCGCCTCCAGTAGGCCCTCCTACCCGCCACCCCTGTTCCTGAGCCTCCTTCAACCTGCCCTGCCCAGCTCGGAGCCCGATCCAATGTCAGCAAAGTCCAGAACCGCGCACCCCTACCGCGACGTCGACGTCATCGATGCCCGCGGACCTCGCTTCAACCAGGCAACCGTCGGCGTCGTCTCCCTGATTGCCGTCCTGACCGGTTGGTGGCCACTCCTCGGAATCCTGGCGCTTCAGCTCGGGATCGGCCTTCGATTCGGCCGGCGCTACTGCCTGCCGTGCGTGGCCTACTTCGAGCTCGTGCAGCCGAGGTTCGGTGAGGGACCGATCGAGGACTCACGCCCGCCCAAGTTCGCGAACCAGGTTGGCTTCGTGGTCCTGACGTCCGCAACCGTCGCGCACGCCCTGGGCATCGTCGCCATCGGGAACGGGCTTGGCCTGCTGGTTGCGGGCCTTGCCCTGCTGGCGGCAACCACCGGGCTCTGCGTCGGGTGCGAGATGTACCGCATCGGCGCGCGGCTGCGTGGCGTGCGACGGCAGGCGTTCGATCGGATGGAGCTGGCGGACCTCGGCGGCGCGTCCTTGCCGGCCGGTGAGCTGATGGTCGCGTTCGGCCATCCGCTCTGCACCGAATGTCGCACCGTGGAGGCGGAGCTGGCCGCGGGGACGCACCCCTTCGTCAGCGTGGACGTGCGCGATCGGCCGGACCTGGCACGGAAATACGGCGTGGCGCTGGTGCCGACGGTGATCCGAATCGCGGCCGACGGCCGCGTGCTCCAGCAGGTTGCCGGCTAGCGCTTCTTCTTGCCGCCTCCAGCGGCGACCGGGGCAGGGCGGTCGAGGATGTCGTCGATGGCGCGACGCGCCTGGAAGGCGGACCGATACGTGGTGCGCGACAGCGGCGCGGTCGCGTCGGCGCGGATGTACCAGCTGCGCTCGTTCTCCACGTAGCTGATCTCATAGCCACGGTGCTCCTCGGATGGTCGGGGAGCGTTGTTGGCAAGCATGACCGTCGCTTCGCGGGCGGTCTTGGGGCGGCACGTCGCGCAGCGAGACTCGAAAATACCGTGTGGGCATCGTCGGCATGCGGCGCAGTGCTGCTCCTCGAACCCGTGAATGCATCGAACGGTCATGGCGGCCTTTTGTGTGGGTCCCTAGCGTACACCCAATCGATGTGGTACATTTCGCACACGTGTTCGATTGGCGCACCGGTCTGCGCCGCGGGCTGAACCCCGCCCCGATCCCGAAAATCACTATTCGCCCTGACCGGGCCCCGCGACCAACGTGCGTTGCGGGAGGGCCTAATCAGGAGCCTCTCCCCTTGTCCTTCTCCGCTCTCGGGCTCACGCCCGACCTGCTCCGCGCTGTCGCGCGCCAGGGTTACACCGATCCCACACCCGTGCAGCGCGAGGCGATTCCGCTCGTGCTCGCCGGACGCGACCTGCTCGCCGGAGCCCAGACGGGCACCGGCAAGACGGCGGCGTTCGTGCTGCCCATCCTCCAGCAGCTGGCCGCGCGCCCCGCGCGCGATCGGCGCATCCGCGTCCTGATCCTCACCCCGACTCGCGAGCTCGCGATGCAGGTCGAGGAGTCGGTCCGCACCTACTCGGGCGGCAGCGTCCGATCGACCGCCATCTACGGCGGCGTCGGCTTCGGCGGCCAGTCCGGCGCGCTGCGCCGGGGCGTCGACATCGTCGTCGCCACTCCCGGGACGGCTGCTCGACCACACCCGTCAGCGGACCATCGATCTCAGCGCGATCGAGATCCTCGTCCTCGACGAGGCTGATCGGATGCTCGACATGGGCTTCATCCGCGACATCCGCCAGGTGCTTGCGCTGCTGCCGGCCCGTCGCCAGAACCTCCTCTTCAGCGCCACCTTCTCCGGCCAGATCCGCGCGCTGGCGCAGACGCTCCTCGACCGACCGGCATCGGTGCAGGTCACGCCCGAGAACACCGCGGTCGACCTCGTCGCGCAGGTCGTCCACCCCGTCGATCGTGAGCGCAAGCGCGAGCTGCTGACCCATCTCGTTCGGTCGCGGGTCATCGATCAGGCGCTCGTCTTCACCCGCACCAAGCACGGCGCCAACCGCCTGGCCGAGCAGCTGAATCGCGATGGCATCGCCACGGCGGCCATCCACGGCAACAAGAGCCAGCCCCAGCGCGTACGCGCGCTGGCCGACTTCAAGGCCGGCCGCGTCCTGTTGCTGGTGGCGACAGAGGTCGCAGCGCGGGGCCTCGACATCGAGGCGCTCCCGCACGTGGTCAACTTCGAGCTGCCGATGGTCCCGTCCGACTACGTCCACCGCATCGGTCGAACCGGCCGCGCGGGCATCACCGGCACCGCCGTCTCACTCGTGTGCGTCGACGAGGCACCGCTGCTTCGCGACGTCGAGCGGCTGCTTGGCTCGCCGATTCCGTCCGAGGTGATCGCCGGCTTCGAGCCGAACCGCGACATCCGGCCGGAGCCGATCCGCCTGCGCTCGGGACAGCACACCGGTGGCGGGCAGCGGCGCAACCAGCCAGGCCCGCGCCACGAGTCGGGTGACCGCGGTCGCGTCCGGTTCGGCGCCAGTCGCCGTCGTCCTCGACGCCCGGCCGGCTCGTTCAGCCGCTAGGCGCCGTTCCTAGACGTGGTGGGTGAACTCCTCGGCGGGCTTCTCCGGTTCGACGTTGGGCTTGATGCCCATCACCTCGTCCGCCTCGGCGTCTGAATCGACGTTGAGCGGCGCACCCTCGGTGCGCGGGCCCTCCGTGGGTGGCTCGGACCAGTCACCCTCCTCCACCGCCTCGGCGGTGAGCGAGATGCTGATCTCCTTCAGCTCCGGGCGGACGTGCGCCAGCGTCGCTGCAGGCAGGTAGCGATGTGACGCGTTGATGAGGCCGGACTTGACGAGGATGTAGCGATCGGTCGTCTCTTCGACAGATCCCACGCCCACCCCGTCGGCGCTCTTGACCGACCAGCCGTGCTCGATTCCGTGGATATCGTTCTGGCTCATGCTCCACCTGCCAGCACGCAGCGTGCCCGTCGGCGATGATCGACCGATGACCGACGCGCCGGACCTTCGCATCCGCCTCGCCGATCCCGACCGCGATGCCGGGGCGATCGCTCGCATCTACCGCCCCGCGATCGAGTCGACCATCGCCTCGTTCGAGGCAGTTCCACCCGATGCCGCTGAGATCGCCCGTCGCATCCGTGAGACCCTGGCTCGCACGCCGTGGCTCGTGGCCGAGGATCCCGGCAGCGGGGTAGTCGGCTATTGCTACGCCGGGCCGCATCGCGAGCGAGCCGGCTATCGCTGGTCGGTGGACGTCTCCGCCTACGTCCACCCGGACCACCACGGTCGTGGCATCGGCCGCAGGCTGTACGACGAGCTGATCCCGACGCTGCGCCGCCAGGGCTTCGTGAACGTGTACGCCGGCATCGCGCTGCCGAATCCGGCGAGCGTGGCGCTCCACGAGTCGATCGGGATGCGGAGGGTGGGCGTGTACGAGCGTGTCGGGTACAAGTTCGGCGCCTGGCACGACGTGGCGTGGTTCGGGATGCGCATCGCCGATCCCGCCGAGCCCCCGGCGGAGCCGATTCGGCTCCCACAGCTGGGGGCTTGACTCTCGACCGGCCCGAGGGTTCATGCTCGCGCCATGAGTGACGGGGAGATGCTCTCGATCGGGCGATTCGCGCGACTGGCCGGCCTGAGCATCGGTGCGCTGCGGCACTACCACGAGCTCGGCGTCCTGCTGCCGTCGCACGTCGACCCTCAGACGGCGTATCGCTCCTACGCGCGGGCCCAGCTCGACGACGCACGCCTCGTCGCGCGCCTTCGCGAGCTCGAGCTGCCGCTCCCGGAGGTCCGCGCGATCCTGGGAGCCGATGCCGTCGAGCGTCGCAGCCTCCTGGCGGCGCATCGGTCCCGCCTGACCGCCCTGATCTCGCGCACCCAGCGCCAGGTTCACTGGCTCAACCAGGCCATCGACCACGAGGAACCTCTCATGACCGCCCCATCCGCTCCCGTCGACGTCGCGGACCGCCGCGAGCTGGCCGTCGACCTGTTCAACCACGTCTGGACGCTCCTCGAGACGATCAGACCGCACCCCGCTCGAGGACGACGAGATGCTGCACGCGGCGCACGCGTCGCGCTACCACTGGGGCGAGGTCGGGGAGCCGGTCAACCTCGCCCGTGGCGAATGGCAGTGCTCTCGCGTCTATTCGGTGCTCGGGCGCTCCGAGCCTGCGCTGTGGCACGCGCGCCGATGCCTGGCCCTGTGCGAGGAGCACGGAATCGGCGACTGGGACATCGCGTTCGCGCACGAGGCGATCGCCCGGGCGCTGCGCGTTGCCGGCGACCATGCCGGCGCCGATGCCGCCGTGGCGCGGGCGCGGGAGCTGGCCATGGACATCGGCGAGGACGAGGACCGTGACCTGCTGCTGAGCGACCTCGCGACCGCCTGAACGGCCATCGTGGACGGACCGGCGACATCGGCCTAGGCTGCAGCCAGCATGAGCACCTTCCGCTACTCGCGATGGGACGGCAGCCAGCAGCTGCCGGCGTTCGACGCGGATGACGTGCTCAACGCGCTCTCGGACGACATCCTGGCCGAGGGCGACGTGCGCCGAGCGCTCCAGCGCCTGATGCAGCGTGGCCTGCGCGGCACGCGCGGCGGCGACATCCCCGGGCTCCGCGCCATCATGGAGCGGCTCCGTGCGCAGCGGCAGGCGGAACTGGAGCGGGCGAACCTCGACGGCGTGCTCGACGACGTGGCCCGGCGGCTGGACGAGATCCTGGAGCAGGAGCGCCGCGGGATCGCCGAGCGGGTGCGGGCGTCGGAGCAGCGCGCACTCGATGCGCCGCCCGGGCCGGAACAGGACGCCGCTCGAATGGCCGAGAGCGTCACGCGCCGCACCGCGCGGCAGCGCGAGTTCCGGCTCGACGCCCTGCCGGACGGCCTCGCCGGCCGGATGCACGGGCTGCGCGACTACGAGTTCATGGACGATCAGGCGCGTGACGGCTTCGCGGCCCTCACCGACGAGCTGCGCCAGCAGATGCTGCAGACCTACTTCCAGGGACTCAAGGAGGGGGTCGAGCGCGTCACCCCGGAGGACCTCACCGGCATCCGCGACATGGTGCGCGACCTCAACCAGCTGCTGGAGAAGCACGCCACCGGGGCCGATACGACCGAGGACTTCAGTGCCTTCATGGCGAAGCACGGGCAGTACTTCCCACCCGACATCGACAGCGTCGACGCCCTGATCGAGCACCTGCATCGCCAGTCGTCGCAGATGGCGTCGCTGCTCAACAGCATGTCGCCCGAAATGCGCGACGAGCTGCGCTCGATGATGGACGACCTGCTCCGCGACGACCGGCTCCAGATCGACATGGCCAGGCTGGCGGGCAACCTCCAGGCCGCCCGCCCCGACCTTCCGTACGGCGAGCCGTATCCGTTCGACGGTGACGAGCCGATGGGCATGGCCGATGCCCTCGCCGCAATCGACCGCCAGCAGCAGTACGACAGCATGGAGGAGGCACTCAACGCCGCCCGGGACCCCGATGCCCTCGAGCGAGTCGACGCCGATGCGCTGCGCGACCTTGCCGGCGACGATGCAATCGACGATCTCGACCAGCTGCGCGAGCTCACCCGCGCCCTCGAGGAGGCCGGATACCTCGACCGCGACGGCGGTCACCTGGAGCTGACCCCGCGCGCCGCGCGTAAGCTCGGCATGCGCGCCCTGACCGACATCTTCAGCCGCCTCCGCCGCGAGGGGTTCGGCGGCCACGCGATCCCGCGTCCCGGTCGCGGTGGCGAGCCGACCGACGAGACGAAGGCCTACGAGTTCGGCGACCAGTTCGCCATCGACATCAACCGCACCCTGTTCAACGCCATGGCGCGCGGCGGGCCGGGCACGCCGGTTCGCATCGATCCCGTCGACTTCGAGGTCTCGCGCACGGAGGAGACGACCGTCTCATCCACCGTCCTGCTCCTGGACATGAGCCGATCGATGCTGCTGCGCGGCTGCTCATCGGCCGCCAAGCGGGTCGCGATGGCGCTGCACACCCTGATCCACACGAAGTACCCGCGCGACCGGCTGTACGTGGTCGGCTTCGCGTACTACGCCCGCCAGCTCAAGCCGGAGTCGATCCCGACCCTGTCGCCGTACGAGTTCGAGTACGGGACGAATCTGCAGCACGCCCTGATCATCGCGCGCCAGCTCCTCGGGCGCGGCGGCGGGGGCAACAAGGAGATGGTGGTCATCACCGATGGCGAGCCCACCGCGCACATCGACAACGGCCAGGTCGAGTTCGCCTACCCGCCGACCCTTCGCACCGTCCAGTCGACGCTGCGCGAGGTGGGCCGATGCACCCGCGAGGGGATCGTCATCAACACCTTCATGCTCGAGCGGTCACGCTACCTGTCCGAGTTCGTGGACCTCATGTCGCGCATCAACCGCGGGCGTGCCTTCTACGTCGAGCCCGAGCACCTGGGCGAGTACGTGCTCGTCGACTATGTCAACAAGAAGACGAAGCGAGTCGCCTAGCCGCTCGGGCCGCGAGCCCGCACGCCAGCGCACTAGCGCCCGCGGGCGCGTTCGTTTCCGCGCTTGAAGTTGCCTGTGACGCGCGCCATGAGCTGTTGCGCAGCCGGGCCGTCGGCACCGCTCATCCGCGTCGCGAAGCGCTCGGCCGCCTTGCCGCGGAGCAGCGTGACGGGCGCCTCGTGATAGCGGACGACGATCGTGCCGTCCGAGCGCGCGACGTAGCTGAACGGTTCGTCGGCCAGGGGATCCGGTGGCGCCATTCGGCGAACGATACGCTCCGCGTCCAGCGGGCTGGCATCATCTGCCGATGAAGAGGCCCCTCAAGGTCGGGGTGCAGCTCCCCGAGGTCGAGCGCGAGGTTCGCTGGGCCGAGCTGCGCGAGATGGCGATCAGCGCCGAGCGGATCGGCCTCGACTCGGTATGGGTCGGGGATCACCTGCTCTACCGCGATGACGGCAGGCCCGCGCGCGGACCGTGGGAGGTCTGGTCCATCCTCGCCGCCCTGGCAGCCGTGACCGAACGGGTCGAGATCGGTCCACTGGTCGCGTCGACCAGCTTCCACAACCCGGCAATGCTGGCCAAGAAGGCGGCCACGATCGACGAGATCAGTGGGGGCCGCCTCATCCTGGGCCTGGGCGCCGGCTGGAACCGCCCCGACTACGACGCGTACGGCTTCCCGTACGACCATCGGGTCAGTCGGTTCGAGGAGGCCTTCACCATCATCCGGGAGCTCCTCGCCACCGGCCGGTCCGACTTCCACGGGACCTACCACGCGCTCGATCGCGGCGAGCTGCTGCCACGCGGCCCACGAGCGCAGGGACCCCCGTTGCTGATCGGGTCGACGGGTGAGCGGATGCTCGCGATCACCCTGCCGTACGTGGCGGCCTGGAACGCGTGGGGGCCGTCGTTCGGGAACAGCCTGGCGGCATACCTGCCTGTGCGCGACCACGTGGACGATGCCTGCCGCAGGGCGGGCCGCGACCCGGGAGAGGTCGAGCGCACGCTGGCACTCGTCGTCGCCTTCCCCGGCGCGCTCGGGCGCGGATCCGCGGTCTCCGAAGAGCCCTTCGAGCCGATCGCCGGCGACGCCGCCACGCTGGCCCCGACGCTGCGGGCGTTCGCGGACGCGGGCGTGGGCCATGTCCAGCTCGTCCTCGACCCCATCACCCTCGACAGCATCGCTGCCCTGGAGCCGACGCTCGCCGCGCTCGACGGCTGATACCATCGGAGGCATGGACCGCAGCGCCGAGGCAGAGCCGCCGCCGATGCGGATCGGTCGATCGGCGCGGCTCGAGGCGGTGGCGCTGGAGGTCGCCGGCGACCACGCGCTGCTCGTGCACGAGACCGGACCCGACGGGCGCCGGCGCGCACTGCTCACGACCGACAAGCTCCCCACCGGTGAGCGGCTGGTCGTGATGCCGCTCGACGATGACGTGGAGGTCCGCGTAGACGGCGACGCCCTGGCGGTGTGGCTGGGCAGCGGCGTTCTCGGCGAGGTCCCGCGAGACCAGGTGGCTCGCAGCGACGTCAAGGTTCCGCCGTGGGCCAGCATCATCGGCGGCACGCTCCTCATCGTCGTGCTGGCGTTCGCCGTCATCGGCTCTGCGGTCGTCTTCACCTGGCTGACGAGGCTCTTCGGATGAGCCGCGAGCCTCTCGAAGGTGCCAGCGGCATTCCGACGACCGGCCTGGCTGCCGCGCGCATCAACCTCGAGTTCGGCGGCGCCGCCGACTTCGCCGACTCGCTGGAGCGGGCGCTGGCCCGGGGCGGTGAACAGGGGGTGACGCTGGTAGCGGCGCTCGACCGCGGTGAGATCTCGATGCACCTGCCGCGCATCGACGGGCCGTGCTGGAACTCGGTCCCGCTGTTCCACCTCCACCGCGGGGAGCGGCCGACGCCCGATGACTGGGCCACGACCACTGCCATCCTCGAGAAGCTCGAACGGTATCGGTAGGCACGCCGATGCGGATCTACGTCTCAGTGGACATGGAGGGCCTGGCGGGCGTCGCGCATCCGCACCAGGTCACCTTCGGCGCCAACGGGCTCGATCGCACCGACTACGACCGCAGCCGCGGCCTCATGGCCGGAGAGACGAACGCGGCTATCGAGGGCGCGCTGGCGCACGGGGCGACCGAAGTGGTCGTCAACGACAGCCACTGGCAGATGCGCAACCTGCGCGCGGAGGACCTCCACCGCGACGCTCGGCTCGTGATCGGCGACAAGCCGCTCAGCATGACCCAGGGAATCGGCGCCGATGGTGATGGGGACTTCGACGGGGCGG
The DNA here is from genome assembly GCA_963839635.1 of uncultured Chloroflexia bacterium. Taxonomy (GTDB): domain Bacteria; phylum Chloroflexota; class Limnocylindria; order QHBO01; family QHBO01; genus JACDBZ01. The sequence goes on along the minus strand of CAWIVT010000008.1, from coordinate 226,631 downwards.
CGTTCATCGGCTATCACGCGGGCGCCGGGCATCCGACGGGGGTGATCGCGCACACGTACTCATCGGCCACGGTGCTCGGCATCCGGGTCAACGGGGTCGCGCACAACGAGGCCGGCCTGAATGCGATCAGGCTCGGCCACCACGGCGTGCCGGTCATCCTCGTCGCCGGTGACGACGCCCTGGCGGCGGAGATCGAGGCCCTCCTGCCGTGGGCCGAACGCGTCGTCGTGAAGCGCGGGCTCGGCACGAACCTGGCCGATTCGCTGTCGCCCCAGGCGGCACAGGACGCGATTCGGGAGGGGATGGGACGGGCGTTGGGCCGGATGGACGAGATGCGCCGCTATGAGCTCGAGCCTCCGCTGCGCGGCGAGATCGACTTCCGGATCCCGGCCATGGCCGACTACGCCTGCGTGCTGCCCGGAACCGAGCGGATCGGGCCGCGGACGGTCGGATTCGGCGCCGATGACGGCGACGCCCTTTACCGGACCTGCCTGGCACTGACCCGGCTCGCCAGCATTCCGGCGGCCTGAGAGACGAAGCCATGGATGAGGCCGAGCGCAGCCGGCTCCGGGCGCTCATGGGCCACTTCGCGACCGGCGTCACGGTCGTCGCCGCGCGCCACGGGCCCCTGCTGGCGGGGATGACCGCCAACGCCATCGCCACCATCAGCATCGACCCGCCGATCCTGATGGCCAGCATCGCGCGCAAGGCCGAGACGCACGTCGCCATCGTCGGCAGCCACGCGTTCGCGGCGAGCGTCCTGGCCGAGGACCAGCAGGAACTCGCCGAATGCTTCGCACAGAGGACCACGGCGGCGAAGCTCACCGGCTTCTGCGGCGCTGAATGGCACGAGGCAGAGACGGGCTCGCCGATCCTGGAGGGAGCGCTTGCCTTCTTCGACTGCCGGCTGATCGCGCGCCACGATGGTGGCGACCACACCATCTTCCTCGGCGAGATCGTGGCCGCCAGCTTCCGCGACGACGCCGCGCCACTGCTCTGGTACGGCTCGCGCTACCACCGCCTCGCCATCCCACGCTGACGGATCGAGCCGGCTCCCTTTCTCTCCATTCCGGCCGGGGCCGGCGTGCTCTCAGCGGCTATATCACTACTGATATAGCGGGCGGCAGCATCGCCCTGGTCCATCGGAGCTACCCTCGCCCCGATCAGCTAGCCGCGGGCGCGACTCCGATCCCCGAGGATCTGGCGCGCAGCCAGGCGACCAGGCGCACCCATCACGCAGCCGCCCGGGTGGGTGCCCGAGCCGCACTGGTAATAGCCGGCGATCGGGGTCCGGTACTGCGACCAGCCGGGTGCCGGGCGGAAGAAGAACATCTGCGGCGCCAGGAACTCGCCGGCGAAGATGTTCCCCTCGGACAGCCCGACGGTGCGCTCGATGTCGAGCGGAGTCTGCACCTCGCGGTGCACGACGAGGTCGCCGAAACCGGGGAAGAAGCGCTCCAGCGTGGCCTGCACGCGATCGGCCATCGGCTCGCGCTCGGCATCCCAATCGCTCTCGCGCAGCTTGTACGGGGTGTACTGGACGAAGCAGGACAGCACGTGCTTGCCGGGCGGCGCCATGTCAGGGTCGATGGTCGACTGGATGGCGCAGTCGATATAGGGGTGGTCGCTGTACCAGCCGTACTTGGCGTCGTCGAAGGCGTGCTCCAGGTAGTCGATCGACGGCCCGATGTTCATGAAGCCGCGGTAGAGGTCCGGCCGAGCGCCGAGGACCGGATGCGACGGCAGCCCGTCGAGGGCGAAGTTCACCTTGGAGCTGACCCCCTGGAACTTCATCCGGCGGATGTCCTCGACCAGGTCGTCGGGCATCTCGCGCGGGTCAACCAGCTCGAGGAAGGTGCGCCGTGGGTCGAGCGCGCTGACCACCACGTCGGCGCTGATCTCGGTCCCGTCGGCCAGCGCCACGCCGGTTGCCTCGCCGTCGCGGGTGAGCACGCGCTCGACGGGCGACTCGGTCCGGATCTCGGCGCCGAACGCCTCCGCCGCGCGGGCCAGGACCTGCGTGAATCCGCCGTTGCCGCCCTTGTGGAAGGCCCAGGTGCCGTAGTTCGCCGTCGTGCTCGCCCGAGGGAGTGGAACAGCAGCACCAGGCCGGATCCCTGGGAACGGGGACCGACCTTGGAGCCGATGATCGACGACGAGGCCAGATAGCCCTTCAGCAGCGTCGACTCGAAGTAGTCGTCGAGGAAGTCGGCGGCGCTCCCCGTGAGCAGCCGCACCGCGTTGTGCAGCGTTCGCTTGTCGAGGCCGCGCAGCCGGGAGCCGAGTGCGGCCAGCGCGACCAGCTCCTCCGGGTCGTCGCTGAAGAGGTCCGGCGGGACGGTGTCGAGCAGCGGACGGATCGCCTGCACCACGCGGTCGAGGTCGTGGCCGTACTGCTCGTAGGCGTCGGCGTCGTGCGGTGAGAGGCGGGCGATCTCGCGCAGCGTCTCGTCATGGTCGCGGTTGAAGAGCAGGTACTCGCCGTCCTCGCCCGGCGCGAAGCGGGTCGACATCAGCAGCGGCAGGAAGCCGTGCTTCGTCAGCTCGAGCTCCTGGATGATCTGCGGCCGCAGCAGGGAGAGCGCGTAGCTGAAGGTCGTGAACCAGTAGCCGGGGTGCAGCTCCTCGGTGATCGCCGCGCCGCCGACCAGGTGGCGGCGCTCCAGGATGAGCGTCCTCAACCCGCCCTTTGCCAGGTAGGCGCCGTTGACGAGGCCGTTGTGGCCGCCGCCGATCACGATCGCGTCGTATCGGTCCGTGCTCATCGGCCCATCAGGCGGTCTTGCGCTCCGGGTTGTAGAGCGGAAGCCGCGCGACGTGCGCCGCCACCTGCTCGTAATGGTGGTCCACGGTGAACTCCAGGAAGACGCGGCTGCCGGGCTTGCCGAGGTCGGGTCGCACCCGCGCGAGCGCGATGTGCTGCTGCAGCACAGGCGAGTACATGATGCTGGTTGCGTAGCCGACCCGCGTCCGATCGGCGTCGTAGACCATCCAGTCCTCGTGCACCGGCCGATGGTCCTTGGGCGGAATCAGGCCCGCCTCGCTGTAGACCCGCTCGTAGTCCTCCCAGTCGACCACCAGCCCCACCATCCGCCAGCGGGACGTCTTCTCGGCCCGCTCGCGCTCGAGCGCGCGGCGTCCGATGAAGGGCCGATCGTCATCCTCCAGCCCCTTGAACATCCACGCCCAGCCGAGCTCGAGCGGCGTGGACCGATGCGCGTCGTTGAAGGCGAACCGGCTGGAGTCGAAGTCCGCTCCGAGGAGCAGAAGCCCGGCCTCGATGCGCAGCATGTAGAGCGCGCCCATGCCGTACGGCAGCACCCCGTAGCCGTCGGCCGCATCCCAGACCGCATCCCAGACCGTTGTCGCGTCCGGCGTGTCGACCCAGATCTCGTAGCCGAGATCGCCGGTGTAGCCGGTCCGGCTGACGGTCACCGGCCGCCCGCCGATGGTGCCCGTCGTGATCCCGAAGAAGGGCAGCTCGCTCACCGCGGGAACCAGGCGCGTCAGGAGGTCGCGCGAGCGAGGCCCCTGCACCGCCAGCGCGCCGATGTCCAGGCTGACCTCCTCGATGGTGACGTCCAGGCGTCCGACGCGATCGGCGAACCAGGCGAAGTTCGGCTCGGCCGCGGTCAGCAGGAACTCGTCGGGCGCGCGGTGCTGGATCACGCCGTCCTCGAGGACGAAGCCGCGATCGTCCAGCCAGGTCGTGTACTGGGCGTTCCCGGGCGGGCAGCTCCGGATGTCGCGCGCCAGCATGCCGGACAGGAAGCGCTCGGCGTCACGGCCGGCGATGCGGTACTTGTAGAGCGGCGAGGTGTCGAAGATGCCGGCGCTGTTGCGGACGGCGAAGTACTCGAACTTGTCCGATGCCTGGTACCGGGTCACCACCACGTGTCCCGACCAGTGCTGCCACAGGCCGGTCTCGTTGAGCGCGCTCGTGCGGTCATGGAAGGGCGTCGTGCGGATCATCCGTGGAGCGGAGGATACCGGCTGACAAAGCCGCGGCTCGTGCTTCCATGCGGCCCCTGGGTTCACGTCAGCACCTATATCGTTAGTGATATATCGGCTGACAGCGCGCGCCAGGCCGCCGGGAGTTCACTCGGAGGGCGCGGTCGCCAGCTGCGTCTCGACGGCGGTGATGAAGTCGGCGAAGTCGAACGGCTTGCGGACGACCGGCGCGAGCGCGGACAGCCGGTCGGCCTCCTCGTCGTCGATGGCGGTCACGAACAGGACCGGGATGTCGCGATATTGAGGCCGTTCGCGCAGCGAGTGGACGATGGTCGAGCCGAACTCGTCGGGCAGACGCTGGTCCAGGACGAGCAGGTCGGGCGTTGCGGCGCCACCCTCGACGAGCGCGATGTAGAGCTCCTCGGCGTTGCCGAAGCCTCGGGTCTCGTATCCGAGCTCGTTGAGGACCGCGATCACCGCGGTGCGAATGAGCGGCTCGTCGTCGACGACCCAGATCTGCTTCGCCACCAATGTCTCCTCCATCAGGCTCCGATCGCCGCCAGCGAGTCGCCGATCGCCGAGACGGCGAGGTCGATCTCATCGTCGGTCGTGACGAGCGGGGGGATGATCCGGACCGCCTGGCCGTGGGTCCCGCAGCTCAAGAGCAGCACGTTCCTTGCCATTGCCTCGGCCATGAGCCCTTTGGCGAGGTCCGGGCGCGGGGTCAGGCGCTCGCCATCGGCGAACTCGATGGCGACCATCAGCCCTCGACCGCGCACCTCCGCCACCGATTCGTGGCCGGCCGCGCGCTCACGAAGTGACGACAGCAGCCGTTCGCCGAGCCGCTCGGCTCGCTCCGCCAGGCGCTCGTCGTCGATCACGTCGAGCGTTGCCAGGGCCGCGGCGCAGGCAACGGCATTGCCGCCGTACGTCCCACCGTGCGAGCCCGGCGTGAGGCGCTCGAGGACGGAGCGTGGGGCCATGATGCCCGAGAGCGGCAGCCCCGAGGCGATGCCCTTGGCCATGACCACGATGTCGGGGGCCGCATCCGTCCAATCGGTCGCGAAGAAGCGTCCCGTGCGCGCGTAGCCCGATTGCACCTCGTCCACGGCCAGGAGGATGCCGTGGCGGTCGGCAACCTCTCGCAGCGCGGGCAGGAAGCCGTCGGGCGGGACGACGTAGCCGCCCTCGCCGAGGATCGGCTCGACCACGAACGCGGCGATGTCGTCGGGCGGCACCACGGTGGCGAACAGCTCGTCGATTGCGGCCATGGTGGCGGCCAGGGCGGCATCGGCGCCTCCCATCCGCAGGGGGTACGGATACGGCGCGAAGTGGATGCCGCCGACGAGCGGCTCGAAGTGAGCGCGGTACTTGACGTTCGAGCTCGTCAGGGACAGCGCGCCGTGGGTGCGGCCGTGGAAGCCGCCGCGGAACGCGATGAACGACGGCCTGCCGGTCGCGACCTTGGCGAGCTTCATGGCGGCCTCGATGGCCTCGGCGCCCGAGTTCGAGAGGAACAGCCCGTACTCGGTCCCCGCCACCGCGTTCGGGAAGCGGGCGGGCAGGCGGCGATGCAGCTCCAGGCCGGGCTGGTGGTAGACGATGTTCTGCTGGAGGTGAATCCCGCGCGCCGCCTGCTCGGCGATTGCCGCAACGACGCGCGGATGCGCGTGGCCCGTGTTGGTTACCCCGATGCCGCAGGTGTAATCGAGGTAGCGCTCCCCGTCGGTCGTTTCGATCCACGACCCGGAGGCTCGTTCGACGACCAGGTCCGTGTAGCGCGCCCACACCGGCGGGATCCCGGCGCGCAGCGCGGACCAGTCGGTCAGAAGGTCGGTGGCGTGTTGATCCATAGCAATCGGGTCTCCCCGCCGACGTCGTTACGCCAGCGATGCGGCAGCGTGGAGGGGAAGCTCAGCGCATCTCCCTCATGGGTGAGCTGGTAGGTCTCGTTTTCGCCGATCCAGACGGTCAGCGCCCCCGACAGCAGGTAGATGAACTCCTCGCCCGCGTGCGCGTAGGCGCCGTCGCTGGTCGCGCCGGGGCCGAGGACGAAGAGCTGCGGCTCGAGCTGGCTGGTCCCGCGGGCGAGCTGCTCGATCCTGACCGAATCGTCGCCGACCCGCAGGACGGGGCGCTCGCCGGCCGGCATCATCCGGTCGTGCCCGTTGCCGTCCGGACCGCCGAAGAGGGCGGCGAGGGTCGTCCCATAGGCCGCTGTCAGGCGCTGCAGGGTGGCCACGCTCGCGCCGGATACCCCGCGCTCGATCGACGAGATGAAGCTGACCGAGAGCTGCGCGGCTGCCGCGGCGTCCCGGAGGCTCAGCGCCCGGCCCTGGCGCAGATGGCGCAGGAGCCGTCCGTCCACCCGTCGCTCCCCGACGTGGGCGCTCGGAACGCTGTCCCGCAGCACCCGGCGGATTCCCGGCGCGTTGAGCTGGTCCACCTGGCGCAGCCGCCGCACGCTGCGCAGCTGATCGAGGTCGGCCTCGCTGTAGAGCCGATAGCGCCCGCGGCTGCGCTGAGGGCGAACGAGGCCCTGCCGCTCCCAGAGCCGAAGGGCAGACGGCGAGACGCCGACACGCCGGGCCGCCTCGCCGATGGTGTAGGGGCCCAGCGTCATCGGTCCATCCGAGTGGGCGTGGCGGTCAGGTGGTCCCGCCGCTGAAGCAGCGACCAGGCCACGATCCCGATGATCGCGAGCCCGAAGATGATGGTGCCCATGACGTTCACCTCCGGCGGAACGCCGATGCGGGAGGCGCCGTATACCCACAGCGGGAAGGTCTGGTCGATCCCGGCGGTGAACTGGGTGATCACGAAGTCGTCGATGCTGAAGGCGAACGCGAGCATCGCCGCGGCGAGGATGCCGGGGAAGATGAGCGGGAAGGTGACCTTCCAGAAGGTCGTCCACTCGTCGGCGCCGAGATCCGTGGCCGCCTCCTCGACGCTGCGGTTGAACCCCACCAGGCGGGCCCTGACCGTGACCACGACGTAGCTGATGTTGAACATGACGTGGGCGATGACGATGGTGGTGATGTCGCGCGCCACGCCGGCCGATACGAAGAGCGCCAGCAGCGAGGCGCCGAGCACGACCTCGGGTGTCGCGATCGGCAGGAAGATCAGCAGGTTGATGCGGCGCCGCGCCCACGGAACTCGTAGCGGCTGAGCGCCAGGCCGATCGAGGGTGCCGAGCACCGTCGCGACGAGCGTGGAGACGACCGCCACGATGATGCTGTTCAGGAGCGCGTCGTTCATGCGCGGCTGGCTGCTGAAGATGTTGGCGTAGTGCTCCAGCGTGAAGCCCTGCCAGGTGAAGTTGAACCGACCGCGCAGGTCGTTGAAGCCGAAGACGATCATCACGATGATCGGGAGCAGCAGGAACAGCACGACCAGGCCGGTGAAGGCCGGCAGCACCACAGCGGCCGGGTCACGGCGCGGACGCCGCGTCACGGCTGGAGAGGCGGACCGCGCCGAATCGGTGGCCATCAGATCGTCAGCTCCTGGCCGCGAAGGATGCGCTGGTAGGCGATGACGCCGAGGATGAGGCCCGCCATCAGGATCAGGCTGATGGCCGATGCCTGCGGATAGTCGTTGTTGGTGAGGTAGAGCGTCTGGACGACGTTGCCGATCATCGTCGTCTCCCGGGTGCCGCCGAGGAGCTCGGCGTTGATGTAGTCGCCGGCCGCGGGGATGAATGCCAGCAGCGAGCCCGCGAAGACGCCGCTCATCGAGAGCGGCAGCGTGACGCGCAGGAACGCCTGCGCCGCGGCTGGCATACAGGTCCGTTGCCGCCTCGACGAGCCGGTAGTCGATCTTCTCGAGCGCCACATAGAGGGGAAGGACGACGAACGGGAGGTAGTTGTAGGTGATGCCGCTGATCACCGCGACCGGCGTCGCCAACAGCCGAAAGCTTTCGTCCAGGAGCCCGATCTCCTTGAGCGTCCCGAGGACGAAGCCCTGGTCGGCAAGGATGAACTTCCAGCTGATGGTGCGGATGATGAAGCTCGTGAAGAACGGGAGGATCACGAGCAGCAGGAGGACGTTCTTGTAGTCGCCCGCCGCGGAACGCGATCGTGTAGGCCATCGGATAGCCGATCGCGAGCGTCAGCGCCGTCACGATCAGGGCATACACCAGCGACCGAAGGAACTGGGCGTCCCAGCGGCCGAGCACCTCGGGGAAAATGCCGAAGTTGAACGTCAGCTGGTAGCCGGTGCCGAGCGTGCCCTCCTGGAGGGCCACCGACGCCATGATCAGCATCGGCAGCACGAAGAACAGGATCAGCCAGGCTCCGCCGGGCAGCAGGAAGAAGTAGGGGATCAGCCGCGCGGTGGCGGCGCAGCCAACCGGCCATGATCGCGATCGCTCGACGTGCCCCTAGCCCTGCGTGATCTCCTGCATCAGCTCGTTCCAGACGGCCTCTTCCTCCTCGGACAGCACCTTGTAGCTGTGCAGGTTGGACAGCATCTCCTCGCTGGGGAACACGAGCTCCGACTCTGCCACGCTCGTCAGGTAGTCCGCCGTTTCCTGGTCGCCCTCATCGGCGGCCTCCTGCACGTGGGTGCGGATGATCTCCTGCGCCGCGGGCACCGGACAGATGTAGTCCACCCACTCGGTGATCTGGGCTGCGATCTCCGGCTGGAAGGCGAAGTCCATGAAGGCCAGCGCGTCGTTCGGGTGCTGTGCGCCCTTCGGAATTGCCATGTTGTCGACCCACAGGATGCCGCCGGCCTCCGGCACGACGAACCGCAGGTCGGGATTGTCGAACTGGAGCTGGAAGACATCGCCCGACCATGCCATCGTGACGGCCAGGCTGCCGCTCGCGAGCTCCTGCGCGTATTCGTTGCCGTAATAGCCACGGACCAGCGGTGCCTGCTCGCGGAGGATGTCCTGCGGCGGCACGCACGTCATCCTCGGTCGCATCCTTCGGCTGGATGCCGTGTGGAGGAGCGCGAGGCTGAGCGATGTCGCGCGAGTCGCTGTACATGCCGATCCGACCCTCGAACTCCGGGTCGAGCAGGTCCCCGAAGCCGGTGATCTCCCGCCCGGTCAGATCGGGGTTGTAGGCGATGCCGGTGATGCCCGACTGCCACGGCACGCTGTGCCGGTTGTCGGGGTCGTAGCTCGGGTTCTTGTACTTGTCGCCCGCGTTGGCCACGAAGTTCGGGACGCTGGCGGCAACGTCGAAGGCCTCGAGATAGTCGAGCCCGATCATCTTGCCGACCATCCAGTCCGTCACCACGATCGTGTCCCAGCCCGTGTCCTGGCCGGCCTCGAGTGCCGGCTGGATGGTGCCGAAGAACTCGGTGTTCTCCTGGATCGCCTCCTGGTAGTCGACCTCGATCTCGGTTGCCTCGGTGAACTGCTGGAGGGTGGGGGACTCGCCGGTCTCGTCGTCCACGTCGATGTAGAGCGGCCAGTTGGCGAAGATCAGCTCCCCTGCAGGCTCGCCTCCGCCGACGAGGGCCCCACCGGACGGCGCCGTCGAACCGCTGGCGCCCGGACGGATCCCGCATGCCGCGAGGATCGACTGCAGCGTCAGCGCGCTGCCCGCGACGACCACGCCCTTCCCGGCGCGGCGCAGGAACACGCGACGCGAGTGCCGCTTGCCGGTGAATGCGCGGGCGATCGCCCGCTCGATCTGGCTTTCCGAGCTCTGGTCAGTCATCGGTCTCTGCCTCAACCTCCTCAGTGACATCCCCTTCGGCGGTCGATTCGGCAGGCGAACCGATCACGAACGTGTGCTGCGGCTTCCATGCGAGCCGCACGCGCTGGCCATCGGCCAGCGACCTCGCTCGCGCCACTCGTCTCCAGGTTCTGTGCGTAGACGGTCAGCTTGTGGCCATCCGCGGTCTGCACCAGGTACTGCGTGCTGACCCCGATGTACGAAGCGTCGAGGACGGTGCCCTCGATCGCGTTGGTGTTGCTCTCCGCGGCGGCAACCTCGCCGTCCGCCAGCGGCTGCACGCGGAGCTTCTCGGGACGGATGCCGATCCTCACGCGATCGGTTCCGTTCACCGTCGAGCCCGGGGCGCGAAGGACCGTGCCGTCCGCCAGGCGCACCTCGGCCAGGGAATCGGTACGACCGACGATCTCGCCGTCGAGCAGGTTGCTGACGCCCAGGAAGCCCGCCACGAACTCGGTGCGCGGCTGCTCGTACAGGTCGGATGGGGCGCCGAGCTGCTCGATCCGGCCGTGCCGCATGACGGCGATGCGATCGGACATCGTCATCGCCTCCTCCTGGTCGTGGGTGACGAAGATGAAGGTGATGCCGATCTCGGTCTGGATCCGCTTCAGCTCCAGCTGCATCTGCTTGCGGAGCTTCAGGTCGAGCGCGCCGAGCGGCTCGTCCAGGAGGAGCACCTGGGGGTTGTTGACGAGCGCCCGCGCCAGCGCCACGCGCTGCTGCTGTCCGCCGGAGAGCTGGTGGGGTCGGCGCTTCTCGTATCCGGGCAGGTCGACCAGGTCGAGCATGAACTTGACCTGCCCACGGATCTCGCCGTCCGTCACCTTCCTGCGGCGCAGCCCGAAGGCGATGTTCTCGTAGACGTTCAGGTGCGGGAAGAGGGCGTAGTTCTGGAAGACGGTGTTGACGTTCCGCTTGAACGGGGGCAGGTCGGTGACGTCGACGCCGCCCAGCGAGATCGTCCCTTCGCTCGTGGCCTCGAAGCCGCCGATCATGCGCAGCGTGGTCGTCTTGCCGCATCCGGATGGCCCGAGGAGGGCGAAGAATTCGCCGCGGTCGATGGTCAGCGACAGGTCGTCCACGGCGATGACGTCACCGAAGCGCTTCGTGACGCGATCGAGTTGTACATCGCTGACCGGACTGTCGGGCACGCGCCAACCTTGTCGCATTGCAGTAAGGAGCGGAGTATAGATTTCGCGGCGTCCCGCCTGTCAAGAATGGTCGTCGATCGATGCAACTTCGCCGGCCGGCCGCACGTCATAACGGCATTCAACGCTCACCTGTCGTGTGGGGGTATTCGACGCCGATGGCCAAGCTCAACCACCAGAAGCGGCATCGACCGCGGCCCGTCACCACGCGCCGCCGTCGCGCCGACCGCCAGCGCTCCGATGAGCAGCGCAGCAGGAGAGATCTCGAGCGCTGGCGCCGCAGTAGATGAAGCGCGGGCGTTCACAGCGACCATTCACGACCCGACCGGGTGATCCGGCCGGGTCGTCGGCTTGTTAGACTCCGCGCACCCCGAGCTCCACCGATGGCCGCAGATCGGAGCGACGACCCAGATGGACTTCTCCCTCTCATCTCAGCACGAGGAGATCCGGCGCACGGTGCGCGACTTCGCCGAGCGGCGCATCGTCCCGGTTGCGGACGAGCTCGAGCGCAAGGGCGAGTTTCCGATGGACATCATCCGCGAGGCCGCATCACTGGGTCTGCTGGGGGTTCCATACCCGGAGGAGATCGGCGGCACCGGGCTCGACTCGCTTGCCTACGCCATCACGGTCGAGGAGCTCTCGCGCGCCAGTGGCAGCGTCGGCATCATCGTCAGCGCCCACACCAGCCTGGGATGCAATCCGATCTGGATGGCCGGCACCGACGAGCAGAAGGAGCGGTACCTGCGGCCGATGGCTTCCGGGGAGGTCATCGGCGCGTACGGCCTCACCGAGCCGAGCGCGGGGAGTGACTCGCGCGGCACCCGAACGCGTGCCCGGCGCGACGGCGACGCATGGGTCATCAACGGCGGCAAGCGCTTCATCACGAATGCCGGCGTGGCAGGCACGTACATCGTCACCGCCGTCACCGATCGAGAGGAGGGCAGTGGCAAGATCAGCGCCTTCATCGTCGAGGCCGATACGCCCGGCTTCAGCATCGGCCGCATGGAGGAGAAGATGGGCCTCCACGCGTCGAACACCGGCGAGCTCATCTTCGAGGACTGCCGCGTGCCGTCGGAGAACATGCTCGGCGCCGAGGGCGAGGGCGACAAGCTCTTCCTGAAGACGCTCGACGGCGGCCGGATCGGGATCGCGTCGATGGCGCTCGGGCTGGCGCAGGCCGCCTACGAGGCGGCATCGGCCTATTCGAAGGAACGTCGCCAGTTCGATCGGCCCATCGGCTCCTTCCAGGGCGTCGCGTTCAAGATCGCCGACATGGCGACCGGGATCGATGCCGCTCGCCTCATGACGTACCGCGCGGCGTGGCTCAAGGACAACGGCCGTCCGTACTCGACCGAGGCGGCGATGGCGAAGCTGTTCGCGTCGGAGGTCGCCCGTGACGTCACGAACGACGCCGTCCAGGTGCACGGCGGCTACGGCTACATCACCGAGTACAAGGTCGAGCGCTACCTGCGCGACGCGAAGCTGACCGAGATCGGCGAGGGAACGAGCGAGATCCAGCGCATGGTCATCGCCCGCAACCTGCTCGGCCTGCGCGCGATGTAGGTCGGCATGCGAGGCGGCCACGGCACGCGCGGATTGACGATTGCGCTGCTGCCCGCCATCGCGCTGGCGGGCGCGGTCGCGTCGCCCGGGACGACGCGGGCCGCCGACCAGACCGGCACACAGGTGCTGGACGGCGAGGCCCAGGCGGCCACCGTGGCCGATCTCGACGGCGACGGTGCGAACGAGCTCGTCCGGATCGTCGACGAGGACGGCACGGGCCGCGTGGTCGAGGCGTGGGGTGCAGGCGAGGAGGGGTGGACCCGGCTCGGCAGCGCGGTTCTGCGCAGGGTCGATGCGTCCGGCGTCGACCAGGGACCCGTGCGCGGCGAGGACGCCAGCGCGGTGATCGTCTGGCACCTCGATCGCCGCCCCCGCGTTCTGGTGCTGGCGCGCTGGGGCTCGCCCGCGGCGGACTGCTGCCAGTCGGTGTTCGAGCTCGTTCCTCGGGCAGCCTCGATCGAGCTCCAGCCGCGAGCGGCGGAGGGCGAGGCCGCGCTGCTCGTCCAGGCGGTCGACGTTGATGGCGATGGCACCGACGAGCTGATCCAGTCACAGCCGTTCTTCGGCGACGGGTTGGGCGAGATCGAGGTGCTACGCTGGGATGGAGACGCGTTTCGATCGGTCCTCTTTCAGGACGATCCCGAAGGGCTCGGCCAGTTCTACGCCGCCGAAACGGACGGCGTCGCGGGCGTCGACCTGATCCTGGGGCCCACCGCGGCCGGCGATGTCCGCCGGATCTCGTGGGTGGATGGTCAGCCGATCGCCGAGGTCGCAAACCTCGAGCTCCCCCAACGCGGATACATCTCGGGGATCGCCGACGGCGCGCTGGTGGTGACCCTGCCCGACGAGCTGCGGATCGTGCGCTGGCCTCGCGGCCGGCAACCGTTCATGACCGCCCGACGCGATGGGCTCGACTTCCCGTATGCCGGTGTCGCCGGCAGCGGCAAGGGGACGGTGCTCGCGGTTCAGGAATCGTCCGACCCGAGAAACACGCTCGCCCCATTGGCGATCTACGACCTGGAGCTTCGGCAGCTGGGCGAGATGACGCCCGCGCCGACCGCGGTGCGGCTCGCCCATGTCTTCGATCAGCAGTCCGGGAGCAGCCGCGCCTTGCAGCGCCGGCTGTACCCGTACATCGGTCCGATTCCCGGCGCGGATCCCCGCGCAACCGAGGGCTATGCGTGGCTCGGCGTCATGGTCCGCCCAGACGACGACGGCGGGCATGTCACCACACCGATCGCGCCGATGGCCGGTCTCTGGCCGATCGGCCGCGTGGGTCCCGACGATGGCTGGATGGCGCTGAGCAGTGGCTACCTGAGCGTGGGTGGCCCGGCAACGCTGTACGGCGGCATCGTCTCGTCGCGCTTCGGGAGGACGTCGCTTGTGCCGGTCGACGACCTTCTCCGGGCCGACGAGGCGGCAGCGACCCTCGAGCTCCGTGGCGCGGCCGCAATCGGCGAGCCGGTGGGCGGCGTGACACCGATCCTGGCGCGCGGGGACGGCTTCGGGCTGACCGTCCGCGCCGAGCCCGGCAGCTGGATCGCCACATGGGACCGGCGCACGGTGAACGAGGTGACCATCGAGGGCGACTCGACGCTCCTCGAGTTTCCGGCACCACGTCCCGGCCAGGACGACGAGAACCAACCGGTGGAGGCGTGGGTGGTCGTTGTCACGCCCGACGGCCGCGCGGCGGTGACCGAGTGGGAGGGTTCGTTCCTTCGCACCCCTCCATCGCTGAGCGTGGCGGGCCGGACCGATGGGTTCTCGTTCAGCGCAACGCTCGAGGGGATCGTCGGTCCCCATACCGCGGTGATCGTCGACGGGCAGACCGTGCCGGTCGATTGGTTGGGCAGGTTCCGCGCGTCGGTCGGTGCGTGGCCGTGGCCACGCGCCGTCGAGATCGTCGCCAGAGATCTCGTTGGCAACGAGGTGGTGGATCGAGTCGAGGTGGTCGGTCCCCTCGACTACCGTGGCCTGCCGTGGGCCGCCCTTCTGGCTGCCGCCACCCTCGCCGCCGGGGTGACCCTGTTTGTGCGCATCCCACGACTCCGCACCATAAATGCGAGCGACCCCGGGGATGGACGGCTCGAAGAGCTCGACCCGATCGACGCCGCCGACATGATCGGAAGATGAGCGGATCCCGCTGCCCCACGCTTGCAACTGCTACGCTGTGCGCACTGGTCGTCGGCCGGACGACCACACGACAGAACGAGGTTCCGGACCCATGAGCAACCGAATCGATGAGCTCGACGCGATCGTCCGTCAGTTCGACCTGAACGAGCACCCCTTCTACACCGAGTGGCGCGCCGGCACCCTGCCGATCGAGCGCCTTGCCGAATATGCTGACGAGTGGGCCCCGTTCATCGGTGCCGTCGACGCCGGATGGGAGCGCATCGGCTTCCCCGAGTACGCCGCCGAGGAGCGCGAGCATGACGCGCTGTGGAGCCGCTTCCGCACCGCTCTGAGCGCATCGAGCGACATGCACCGGCCCCAGAGCCGCACCCTGCTGGCGGTGGGCGAGAACGCGTTCGCGTCGGTGCCCGAGGCGCTCGGTGCGCTGTACAGCTTCGAGGTCCAGCAGCCGGCGACCGCGTCGAGCAAGCTGGCCGGGCTGAAGGAGCACTACGCCGGGACCGTCGACGCCGATGCGCAGCAGTACTTCGTCGAGCACGCGGTCGAGACCGACGAGCCGGCCATGCTTGCCGGCATGATCGACGGCCTGACCGACGGCGAGTTCGCGCGTGCGAAGACGGCCTGCGCGCTGTTCAGCGCCGCGGCGTGGGGCGCCCTGGACGGGGTCTACTACACCGACTGACGCTCAGCGCTGGTTGCTGAACTCCACCGACCAGCGCCACGCCGACCCATCCTCGGCATTCCACCAGGCGGTGAGGACGCCCACCTCGCCGCCCGGCAGGATCACGAGCGCCCCGAGGTCGGACTGCGTCGGCCACCGATCCTCGCGCCGCACCTGGCTGCCCTCGAGGGTGAGGCGCGTCATCGGCAG
The DNA here is from genome assembly GCA_963839635.1 of uncultured Chloroflexia bacterium. Lineage (GTDB taxonomy): Bacteria > Chloroflexota > Limnocylindria > QHBO01 > QHBO01 > JACDBZ01. The sequence continues at coordinate 211,281 of CAWIVT010000008.1, read as the reverse complement.
GTAGGGTCCCTCCCGCTCGAGTGGCTCTCCACGGGCGACGACGCGATCGTCGCCCTCGCGCACGGTCACGGCCAGCCTGTTCGGTGCGGCGTGGACCCAGAGCACGTCCGTCGGGTCGATCCGTCCCCGTGCGAACTCGAGCCCCGTCGCTGCGGCCGCTGGGTACCACAGCTCCCACGTCTGGTTCTGCTTATCGGCCATGCCGCCATGCTAGGCGGTTCGTGGAAGGCCCCGACGGCGTCATCTGGCGAGCGCCACGAACGCGTCGAGTGAGGTCGGGTCGGCCAGTGAGCCGCGGGAGGCGGCCACATCGGCCGGGGTGCCGGTGAGGATGCGCTTCACAGGCACCTCCAGCTTCTTGCCTGACAGCGTTCGCGGGATGGCAGGGACGGCAACGATCTCGTCGGGCGCATGGCGCGGCGAGAGCGAGGAGCGCAGCTCGCCGAGGACGCGTGCCCGAAGCTCCTCGGACATGTCGAGGCCCGGGCGCAGCGAGACGAACAGCAGCAGGCGGTCCTCGCCCTCGTCCAGGTGGACGACGAGCGAGTCAGTGACCTCGGGCAGGGACTCGACCACGGCGTAGAACTCGGCGGTGCCGATCCGAACCCCGCCGCGGTTCAGCGTGGCGTCGGAGCGGCCACTGATGACCGACGAGCCACGCTCGGTGAAGGTGATCCAGTCCCCGTGGCGCCAGGCGCCCGGGAACTCCCCGAAGTACGCGTCGCGATATCGTTCGCCGTCAGGATCGTTCCAGAACGCCACCGGCATCGAGGGCATGGGTGCCGTGATGACGAGCTCGCCCTGCTGCCCGACGAGCGGCCGTCCGTCGGGCGAGAACGCCTCCACCGCGCAGCCCAGATGCCGGCACGAGATCTCACCCTCCCATACCGGCACCAGCGGCGATGCGCCCACGAACGCGGTGCACACGTCGGTGCCACCCGAGACCGATTGGAGATGGACCGAGGGGCTGATGGCGTCGTACACGTATCGGAAGCCCTCCACCGGGAGCGGCGCGCCCGTCGAGCCGAGGCCACGCAGCGGGGTCAGGTCCGCGATGTCGCCCGGTCGCAGCCCCTCCTTGCGGCACGCCATCAGGTACGGCGCCGAGGCCCCGAAGTAGGTGACGCCCTCGTCGGCGGCCAGGCGCCACAGCGCCGAGATGTCCGGATGCGCCGGCGAGCCGTCGTACAGCACGATCGTGGCGTCCACGGCAAGGCCGGAAACCAGGTAGTTCCACATCATCCAGCCGGTGGTGCTGAACCAGAAGAAGCGGTCCGCCGCGCCGAGATCGTGGTGCAGCCCGTGGATCTTGAGGTGCTCGAGCAGGATGCCGCCGTGCCCGTGCACGATCGGCTTCGGCAGGCCGGTGGTGCCCGAGCTGTAGAGCACGAAGAGTGGGTGGTCGAACGGGACCCGTTCGAACTCGAACTCCGGCGGTCCCGCGACCAGCTCCGACCATGGCTGCGCGTCGCCGATCGGTGACGAGTCCGGCCGCAGGTACTGGAGCACGACGGTGGCCTCCAGGCTGGGCAGGGCGGCGCGGATGGCGGCAACCTCCGCGCTACGGTCAACGTCGCGCTCGCCATAGCGATAGCCATCGATGGCAAGGAGCACCTTGGGCTCGATCTGGCTGAACCGATCCACCACGCTGCGCGTTCCGAACTCCGGCGCGCAGCTCGACCAGATCGCGCCAAGCGATGCGGTGGCCAGCAGCCCGATCACCGCCTCGGGCACGTTGGGCAAATATGCGGCGACGCGATCGCCCGGCCCGACGCCGTGCCGGGCCAACCCGGCCCGCGCGCGGCCCACCGCTTCCCGGAGCTCGTCGGCGGTCATCGCGATCCGGTCACGGCTCTGCGAGCGGGCGACGAGCACGACCTCGTCACCGGCACGCCCCGCCAGCCGCAGGCAGTGCTCCGCCCAGTTCAGGCGCGCGTCGGGAAACCAGCTGGCGCCCGGCATGCGCCTCTCCGCCAGCGCCGGCCCGGGATCGGTGATAGAGAGGACGTCGAAATACTCCCAGACCGATGACCAGAACCCGTCGAGGTCGTCCACCGACCAGCGATGGAGCGCCGGGTAGTCGTCGAAGGTCAGGCCTCGCCGGTGCTCGAGCCACGTCAGGTAGTCGCCGACACGGCTGCGCTCACGAACGTCGTCGGGTGGCATCCACAGGACCGGCGGAGTAGCCATGTCCCGATCATGGCAGAGCGGCAGTATGCTCAGCGCCCGATGCTCGTCCCCGTTGCCCTGATGGCGCTTCTGGTCGCCGCCCCGACCGCGTTGCCGGCGCCGCCCAACGCCATCGAGGCGGTGCCCGACGAGCCGGGCGCGTTCGTCCTCCCGGACGCCCAGATCCTTCAGACCGTGGCAGCCGACGTCGACGGCGACGGTCGCCGAGAGGTCGTGCGCCTCGTTCGCGGCGATGACGACGCGGCACTCGCCGAGGTGTGGGTCGAGCGCGGGCCGAGCTGGGCGATGCTCGGCGAGCCGGTCGAGGTGGTCCCGCCGTCGCGAGATGGCCCGCGGATCGATCCCGTCTTCCAGATGACGCCCGTGCGCCTCCTGGTGCGCCGGATCGAGGGCGTCGAGCGCGTGACGGTCGCCAGCCAGCCGCACTTCGAGGAGATCGACGTCGGCGAGCCCTGCTGCCTGATCCTGCACGACATCCTCATCGACCCGGGCGGGGGAGCACGCCGCCAGGACGTCGCCGCACCGAGCGACTTCGCCGACGCCGTTCTCGTCATCGACTTCGACGGCGACGGCACCGATGAGCTGCTCGTCACACAGTCACTGCCGCCGGCGGGCGACATCGGCTACCCGACGCTGGCCCGCGTGCACCGATGGGCCGGCACCGAGTTCGGCCCACCGACCGTGACGGAGCTCTCCATCGGTTCCGGTGACTCGCCGTTCCTGCTGGGCGACAGCGACGGACTTCCGGGCGAGGAGGCGGCCATCATCTCGACCCTGGGCCCGGCCGGCGTCTTCCGGATCTCGCTGGTCGCGGGGGATCGCCTCACGGTCGACCGTGCCGGCCCGACCGTCGAGCAGGCGCTCGCGGTGCCCCTCGGCGAGGCCCGCGGAGTGGCGGTGATCGGCCCCCTGGTCGGGTTCGTCGTTGCGCCCTGGCCGGCAGGAGGCCCGATGTCACAGCCGGTCGGAACGTCGCAGCTGTCGGACGTCCGCCTGCTCGGGACGGTGGAGGTCGAGGGCGAGCCTCGGCTCGCAGTGCATCGGCCGACGAGCGCCACGCTGCACCTGCTCGGACTTCCGGAGCTCACGCCGTGGCGCGAGACGACGATCGCGCGCAGCCTCGCGGCGGCCCGTCTCTCCGCGCGTCCGCCCGTGCCGTACGTCGGGATGCTGCGCGGCGACGACCGCGACGCGGTCATTCACGCCGGCCGGCTGGTGGCGCCATCGGGAACCGGGGACGCGCCGCCGCCGGCGTCCATCGCGACCCTCGCGGGCGCCGAGCCGATCGGCTTCGTGGGGGACGGCACCGTGCTTGCCGTCCACCACGCTCCACTCGGACCCGCCACGCCGGGCGCCGGGGGTGGACCGCTCGATGTTCCGGCGCCGGAGCCACTTGCCTGGACGAGCATCGTTCCCTTCGAGCTGGTCCAGGCCCCTGAGGCCAACGTCGGCGCGCTCGAGGCGGAGATCGGCGGGGCGGTGCGCCTCGACGCCGGGAACGACGTCGCGGTCGGCCGAGACGGCCTCGACGTCGAGATCGTCGCGCCACCGGGATCGCGCGTCATCGTGAGCGACGGCCCGTCGGGCCCGCGAGAGCCGGTGGTCGTGCCTGATGCGGGGCTGGCCGAGATCCAGCTCGGTGGCGACGCCGCCGGCGGCCGCCGCCGGGCCCGGCTGGTCGTCATGACGCCCGCCGGCCATGCCTACCTCGCCGCGTGGGACATCGTCACGCGCGTTGGTCCACCGCCGATCGAGGCCGTGGCGACCACCCCGATCGGCTCCTCGGCGGTCGAGATTGCCGGAGTGACGCTCTCGCACGCCACGGTGCGCGTCAACGGGCGCGCGGTGGAGGTGGAGCCGAGCGGGCGCTTCGTGGCGGTCGTCGAGCTGCCACCGTGGCCCACCGAGGTCGTGATCGAGGTGGACGACTCGATTGGGAACGTTGGCCGCCAGACGGTCACCGGAGTCGGCTGGTTCGACTACCGCGGGCTGCCCTGGGTTCCCATCGTTGCCGCCATCGTCGGAATCGCCGCGCTCATCCTGGTGCTGCGGGTCCCGCGGCTCGATCCCTTGCCGCGTCGTGCCGACGACGATTCAGCGCTCGAGGAGCTCGAGCCCGACTGATCAGCCGCGCCGGCGACGCGCGAGGCGCTCGGCGAGCGTCTCGCCGGCTGGCTCGGGTGCAGCGGGCCGAACGGGCTGCGACGCCACCGGCGCCGGTGCGGGCGAACGAGCGGCTGCCGGGGCTGGGCGCGTCGCCGGGGGCGGCGGTGCCGCCGCGGGGCTCTGTGGCGACGCCTCCACATCCGGGGCCGGGGTTGGAGCCGCCACGCGGTCGGCGCGTCTGGCGCTGCGATCGCGCGCGGCGCGCAGCTCGGCCAGGCCAGGCACGACCTCAGGCTCGGCGCGGCCGAGCCCGACACGGGCTGCGGCCCACGCGCGCGCGCGACGGAAGTCGCCTCGGCTCAAGCGCGACGCGACGAACGCCCACGTCGAGCGGCACGAGCAGGATCGCCAGCAGCAGCAGCCACGGCCAGATCGGGGTGGGGAAGGCGCTGGCCTCGATGTCATGGCGCCAGACCGCGACAGGGGCTTCCTCGTCCGCGAGCGGCAGCTCGCGTCCGCCGCCCGCCGCGGCGTAGGCCGAGAGCGAGTCGGTGTCGATGCCGAGGCGGCGGAACTCCTCGGCCGCCGGCGACACGATGCCGAGCGTCCGGCTGGCCGCATCGGTCCCGTCGGCGTCCTCGAAGGTCTGGGCCACCCGCACGAGGTAGGCGCCCTGCTGATCGGCGCGGATCGTGCCCGCGTAGCGCCCGGGTCCGACCTGCTCGAGCACGGTCTGCGTCGGCTCCAGGTCCGGCGAGACGAGGCGGAGGATGGTGCGATAGAAGTTGCGCGGTCCGACCTCGTCGTCGAAGGAAGTGATCTCGACGTTCAGCTCCCCGTCCTCGCCCGGCGAGAAGCGCGCGTCGATGCCCTCCGCGTCCTGCGGCGGAAGCGTCCACGCCACGAGCTGTGCCGTGAGCGTGCCGAACTCCGGGGTGCCGATCCAGGGCGTGGCCCACTGCTGCCGCGTGTCGGAGGTCCACGCCACGGCCCGCCCGAGCCCGTACTGCCACTGGGCCAGGAGCGGGTCCTCGCGGCCGGTGAGGAGGGAGACGGTGGCGCTGCCCTTTGCCGTGGTTGCGTTGTAGCCGAGGAGCTGCGGAAGGCGGCCGGCGTCGAGCCCGTCGAGGATCTCCGACGGCGAAGACGGGATGGGCTGGAACGTCTCCTCGACGACCTGCTCGCCGGCGGTCCGGATCGTCTCGCGCAGGAAGATGTCCGGGATGGTCGTGGCGTCTGCGGCGTCGTAATAGCGGCCGCCGGAGTCCTCGGCCAGGCGACGCAGCAGCTGGGCGGAGCCTCCCCCCGTGCCGATGGTCGAGAGGGTGATGCCGGCGGCCCGCATGTCGTCGAGCAGGTCGTCATACGCGCCGTGCGTCGACCATCCATCGGTGATGAGGATGATGTGGCGCAGGGTGGCGGGGTTGTCGACGAGGTCGTCGTACGCAGCCTGAAGCCCGGCAAAGATGTTCGTGGTCCCATCGGCCTCGAAGCCAAGGCCGTTGCCGAGTGCCCCGAAGTCGATCGGCGCGGTGCGAACGGCCCAGTGCGCCCCCTGGTCGAAGGCCACGACGCCGAGCTGATCGGTCGGCGCCAGCGCCTCGGCAGCCCGCAGGATCGCCTCCTTTGCGATGTCGACCTTCTCGAATCCGCGCTCGCCGGACGGATTGGCCGCGTCGCGCGAGTCGCCGGTGCAGTGGCAGTCGGCCATGCTGCCCGACTTGTCGACGACCGCCACCATCGCGACGTCCGGAGACCGCTCGCGGTCGCGCACCGTCATATACACCGGCAGCGTCTCCTCGATCGGGGTGTCGAGATAGCCGCCGGCGCCGAAGCTGTCGCGGCCACCGAGCATGACCAGGCCCCGGCCGAGGTCGCGCACGTACACCTGCAGCGAAGCCATCGTGCCCGTTCCGAGCTCGTCGGCGTTCACGTTGTCGAGCACGATTGCGTCGTACCCGGCCAGCGTGGCCAGGGACGAGGGAACGCCACCGGCCGGCACGACGGTCACCTGCAGGCTGCCCTCCCCGAGCGACGCGACGAGGTCCTCGGCACGCTCCGCGTCATCGGTGGCCACCAGCACCTGCGGCTCCCCGGTGACGAGGACGTAGGCATCGGCGGCGTTGTTCTCGATGAAACGATCCTCCTCCGGCTCGATCACGGCCCGGAACACGTGGAAGCCGGGCTCGTCGGCGGTGACCGCGAACGGGATGGTCGTCACTCCCGGCTCGAGCTCGAGCTCTCGGGTGGCCACCGTGGCACCGTCGGCCAGGAGGCGAAGCGTCGCGGTGGTGGTGATCGTCGAGCGGAGGCGGACGGTGAGGTCGATCGTCTCTCCGACCCGCGCTCCGGGCGGTGCGTCGACGGCGTCGACCAGGACCTCGGCGGCCGACTCGTCGGCCGGCGTCACGACGTCGAGCCGGATGCCGCGGGACGCCGCCGCCGTGATCGCCTCCTCGGCCTCGCCCGACGTGTCGTTGCCGTCCGAGAGCAGCACGATCCGCTGCTGCGTGCCGGTTGGGAAGATGGCCGCAGCGAGGCGGACCGCTGCGGCCACGTCGGTGGCGCCGACGACCGGTCGTGACGCCGGCTCGGAGAGCTCGTCGAGCTCGGAGGGGAGCCGGTCGACCAGCGCGTTGGCACCGAAGACCACGACCCCGGCTGCGTCGCCCTCCGGCATCTGGCGCACGCTGGCGCGAGCCCAGTCGACGAGATCCTCGCGAGTCGCGTCCAGCATCGAGGCCGAAGCGTCGAGCAGGTAGACCACGCTCAGCCGATCCGACGGGAGGGCCAGCCGCGCACCGGCGAGGGACAGGACCAGGCAGGCAACCAGCACCAGGCGGATCACGAGCGAGGCGACGCGGCGACCCATCGGCAACGTGCGCGAGGCACCGAGCCAGCCGACCACGACGATGGCGACGGCCGGAACCGCGAGCCACAGCCATACCGGATCCGCCAGGCCGATGGGAAGGTTCATCGGGCGCGCCCCGCCAGTGGCGCGGGACGGCCGCGGAACGCGCGGGCCAGGCTGCGCCGCGTGGGCCGGTGGAAGAGCAGCCACTCCGCCGCCAGGAGCGCCAGGCCGGCAAGGGCGAGCGGCCACCACCATTCGGCGCGCGTCGGCTGGGTCGCGGGCTCGTCGCCCGATGTGACCCGGCCCATCTCGATGATGCGCTGCGGGTCGCCGGGCGCGACGTCGGACTCGTCGGTGCTGAACAGGTTGATTGCCGTGGCGCCCAGCAGGACCTCGCTGAGGTCGGGCTCCTCGCTCACGCCGCGCACCTCGCGCAGGCCGACCAGCTCGGCTCCCGGGATCGTGAGGCGGCCGCCAACCACCGACACCTCGATCCCGGTGCTGGTGGTGCCCGGCAGGTCGGGAGCGCCGACGCTCTCGATCCGTACGCGCTCGAGCCGGGAATCGACCACCACGCTCGTCGTCTCGCCGAGCCGCATCGAGGACGGCAGGATGCCCTCGACGGCGGGGAGCAGCACGTCGGTCAGGTTGCTCATGAGCAGCGGGAACGCCACCTGGAGCGGGAGGTCTGACTCGCCGAGGTCGAAGCCGATGACGCCGATGGCGTGGCCCTCGACCTGCCCGACCGCCACGAGCGGATCCCCGCCGGTGGTCGAGATCACGGGCCTGACGCCGTCGGCGACGACGATCTCGCGCGCGCGACCGATGTGCACGGTGGTGAGGTCGACGAAGCGCAGGATCGGCTCGTCGGGGTCGGTCCGGTCGATGACCGGCCCCTCGATGCGGTCGCCCACGGTGCCGAATGACGCCATCGGTGTCCGGGTCGACGTAGAGCGCCGGGATCGACGGGCCCGCGTCCGGGACGACGCCATCGAAGATGACGAGCCCGTACGGCGTGTCTGCCTCGATCGCGTCCGCCACGGCATCCTCGTAGCCTTCGGCATCGACGGCGTACAGCTCGAGGCGGGGGAGCAGGGCCAGCGCATTCTCGAGGTAAGCGTTGCCGGCACCGACCAGCAGCGCGCGGGTGATCTCGTCGGCCGGTACAACCGCGAACGCGCGATCGTCGGTGAGGAGCGCGTCGCTGCCGGCCAGGCGGGCCTCGATCGTTCTGGTTGCCGCCGGCACCGTCGTGATGAGCGCCTCCGACCGCTGGCCGGCCGGGATGGTGAGCTCGCGAGCGTCGACCAGCGCACCGTCGGCGTAAACCTCGAGGCGCCGAGTGGCCTCGGCCGTGGAGGGGTTCGATACGGCAACGAACAGGTCGAGCTGCGCCCCGCCCGCGCGGCGCAGTGCGGAGAGCGCCGCGATCGACTGGTTCGCGTCCGTCGCGCCGATGCGCTCGACGAGCACCGGCGCCCCCACGCCCACGTCCGGCAGCTCGTCGCCGGCCGCGTCGGTCACGACCACGATGGTCGAGTCGTTATCGCGCGCCGCCAGCGCCGAGGAGAGGGCGAATGCATCGGTCAGGTCGCCCGGCAGCTGGGTCGCCGTGATGCCGTCGATCGCCTCCAGCGCGGCGTCGGTGTCATCGGTCTCGCTGACGAGCACGTCCGCGGTGTCGGCCGCCGCGACCACCGTGATCCGGCCGCCCTGGGGCAGCCGGCCGACGACCTCGTGCGCGCGCTCGCGGGCCAGGGCCATGCGATCCTCGTCGTCGGTTCTGGTCGCCATCGAGGCGCTGGTATCGACGATCAGCACGACGTTGGCCGCGAGGTCGGACTCGACCGCGCTGAACGGCCGCGCGGCGGCCAGGACCACGATCGCCGCGATCAGGAGCTGGATCAGCAGCAGCCAGCTGAAGCGCAGCCGCTGCCAGGGGGCGTTCGCCTCGACGTCACGGATGAGTTGCTGCCACAGGAACGTGGAGCCGACCGGCATGTCGCGGCGCCGCAGGCGCAGCATGTAGAACGCCACGATGATCGGCAGCGCCACCAGGCCGAGCAGCGCGAGGGGCGCGATCACTCGACCACCCTCCGGCGCCGCAGGACGTCGAACAGCAGGTCCGCGAGGTCGATGTCGGTCGGCACCTGCACGTACGCGCCGCCGCGCCGCCCGACGAAGCTGCTGATCTCATCGGCCCACTCGGCAAGCCGGGTCCGATATCGGTCGACGAGGTCATCGTCGCCGCTCACCTCGACCGCATGGCCCGTCTCGTTGTCGACGAGCCGCGCGTCGGGCGGAACCACCGGCTCGAGCTCGTCGGGCGCCAGCAGGTGGAGGACCGATAGCTGGCAGCGTGTGGCTGCCAGGTCGCGCATTGCCTCGAGGTAGCCAGGATCCATCAGGTCGCTGATGAGGAGCAGCGGCCCCGTGCCGCGCATGCGGCCCGCATACGCCCGCGCCGCCGCCGCGAGGCCCGTCAGGCGCTCGGTGCGCGGCTCGGACAGGAAGCGGAACAGCTCGAGCGCGCGGCGCTTGCCCCGGATCGGAGGGAGCATGCTCGCCGCCCCGTCGCCCAGGAACGCGACGCTGACGCGGTCCATGCTCGCCAGCCCCAGGTAGCCGAGCGCCGCCGCGGCGCGTCGCGCGGCGTCGAGCTTGTTGGGCTCCCCGTAGTCCATCGAGCGTGAGGCATCGACCAGGATGTGGACGGTGACGTCCTCCTCCTCGACGAACAGCTTGACGAACAGCTTCTCGAGGCGTGCGTACGCGTTCCAGTCCAGCTGGCGCAGGTCGTCGCCGGCGGCGTAGTTGCGGTAGTCGGCGAACTCGACGCTCTGCCCGCGGCGCACGCTGCGTCGCTCGCCCTTCATGCGCCCGGCCGTCATGCGGCGGGAGGCGAGCTCCAGCTGCTCGAGGCGCCGGAGGAACGTCTCGTCGAAGAACGGGGCGCGCTGGGTGGTCGTCATCGGTCGTGGCCGTGCGAACCGTGGGGCGTCACGGCAGTTCCCGCGGCACGAGCGTATCGGCCGGTGAGTGGCCGGATTCTCGCGGGGCGGGATCTCGGGCCAGGCTGGGAACGCAGGGCCTGGCTAGCGCTCCCGTGGAGCGCACAAACGGCCGGTGAGTGGTCGTCATGCCCGTGCGATGGCAACGGCACGACTGCCCGCCGCGGACCGGTGGTTGCGAGCCGCGGCACGTGACCGCTACTCGGCTGGTTCGGTGGGCGTCTCGGCGAGGATCGCGCGCACGACCGAATCGGTGTTGATGCCCTCGGCCTCACCCTCGAAGTTGAGGATGATCCGATGCCGAAGCGCCGGCGGTGCGACGGCCTGCACGTCGCCGTACGCAACGTTGAAGCGGCCATCGAGGAGCGCGTGGATCTTCGCTCCGAGCACCATCGCCTGCGCCCCGCGGGGCGACGCTCCGTACCGCACGTACGTCTTCACGATCTCGGGCACGCGCTCCGTCTCGGGGTGCGTGCCGCGCAGGACCCGGATGGCGTACGCCATTACGTGGGAGGCGATGGGCACGTCGCGCGCCAGGCGCTGCATTTCGAGCACGTCGGCGCCGGTGGCCGCCTTGCCCACGGTCGGAGATTCCAGGCCGGTGGTGCGCTCCATGATCCGCACGAGGTCTTCCTCGGAAGGGAACGGCACGTCGATCTTGAAGAAGAACCGGTCGAGCTGGGCCTCGGGCAGGGGATAGGTGCCCTCCATCTCGAGCGGGTTCTGCGTGGCGAGCACGAAGAACGGCTCGGAGAGGGTGTACTGCTGCTTGGCGACGGTGACCCGGTGCTCCTGCATCGCCTCGAGCAGCGCCGACTGTGTCTTCGGCGTGGCGCGGTTGATCTCGTCGGCCAGCACCAGGTTGGAGAAGATCGGTCCCTGCTGGAAGCGGAAGCGCCGTTCGCCGCCCTCCTCCACGATGATGTTGGTGCCGATGATGTCGGCCGGCATCAGGTCCGGCGTGAACTGGATGCGGCTGAAACCCAGGTCGAGCGCCTCGGCCATGGTCCGTACCAGCATCGTCTTGCCGAGGCCCGGAACGCCCTCGAGCAGCGCGTGAGAGCCGGCGATCAGGCTGATCAGCGTCTGTCGCACGAGCTGGTTCTGCCCGACGATGAATGCGCCGACCTCCGTCTCGATGCGGGTCGCCATCTCGGCGAAGCGCTCGGGAGCGAGCTCATCGGTGGCGGGTGCGGTCGCGGTCGTGGTCGGCTCGGTCATGGGTTGGTCGCTCACTCCGTGGGTTCGAGGCGGGAGAAGTAGTCGCGGACGAAGTCCTTCAGCGTGATCGGCACCTGCTGACGATCGAGCGCCGACTGTGCGAAGTCGTTGTACAGGTCGAAGACCGATGCGTAGGGCACCACGCTCTCGTTGTCGAAGCCGACGCCGGAGCCGGAGCCGGTCTGGTCCGTTCCGCCGTTGCCGCCGGAGCCCGCGATGAAGTCGGGATCGCCCGGCCGGCCGAACCGATCGAAGTCGCTCAGCACGTTGCCCTCGTCGTCGGTCTCGAAGCCCTCGTTGCCCTGTGTCGGTCCGTCGAATCCTCCGGTGCGCAGGCCGCCACCCGGGATGCGGCGGACCGTCGTGCCGCCACCACTGCCAGGCTGACCGCCGGTTCCGGGATTCGATCCCGGCTGCGAACCCGGCTGCGAGCCGGGCTGGCCTCCAGGCTGACCTCCGGGTTGTCCGCCGGGCTGACCTCCCGGCTGGCCCGGCTGTCCGGGCTGACCCGACGCGCCGGGCTGTCCCGGCTGCCCCGACGATCCCGGCTGACCCGGCTGGCCCGATGCCCCCGGCTGACCCGAACCGCCGGGCTGACCCGGCTGTCCCGATGCCCCCGGCTGCCCCGACGATCCCGGCTGGCCGGTCGACGCTCCGGTCGGCTGGCCCGCGCGCGCGACCTGGCGAGCGCCCTCCTGGAGGGCGGTCTGCGCGTCCGAGACATCACGCTGCAGCTGGCGGTCGCGCTGTGCCTGGCGGAACGCATCGGCGGCGCGCTCGAGCGCCTCGGCCGCGGCCTGTCGCTCCTCCTCGCTGCCCGAGCGTGCGGCGGCGTCGAGCGCGTCCGCGGCCTGGGCCAGTGCCTGGGCCACCTGCGGCTGCGAGGCAGCGCCCGTTTCCGCCGCCTGGCGCAGCTCCTCGGCCCGTGCCGCGGCCTCTTCGGCGGTCAGCTCGTCCGCGCGCTCGGCGAGCTCGTCGAGGTCGTTCGCCGCCTCCTCCGGGTCGCCGTCGGGGTTGGCCTCCTCGTCGCCGGTCGCCGCGCGTGAGGCGGCTCGGGCGAGCGCGCTGAGGGCCGCGTCCTGCTCGGCGGCCTGTGGATCGGCCATGCGCGACAGCTCCTCCTGGACCGAGCCGATGCGCGCCAGGGTTGCCTCTCGGTCGTCGCCCTGCTCGCGCAGCTGCCGCGCGAGCTCCCGAAGCTGCCGCTCGAGCTCCTCACGGCGCGGGTCGGGGTTGTCGACGTTCTCCTCGCCGATCTCGTCGGCCTCCTCTTCGACGCGCTCCGCCACGCGCTCCGCCGCCTCGCGGGCCGCGCGTCGTTGATCGAGCAGGTCGTCCTGTGGATTCGGCCACGCGACGAGCAGCAGGGTCATGGCTATGCCGGCGCCGGCGACGGCGAGCGGTCGACGGGCGAGCTGCGGCCGGAACGCGCGCCGCAGGTCCACCTCGTTGAGTCGGGCGCGTGCGTCGGCCAGCTGCCGTGCCTCGAGCGGATCGCGCACCTCGTGCTGTGCGAGCTCGAGCGCGGTGCCGAGGCGCTGGCGCATGCCGAGCTCTTCGTCCGCCCTGCGTGCGGCGTCGACGAGCGACGGGCGCCTGCGCGCGGCGTCGACCAGCCACGCCACCAGCGCCATGCCCCCGATTCCCGCCTGGATCCACGGCGCTGCCTCGAGCGGGAAGGCCCGAGCGAGGAGCTGCACGACGGCCACGGCGAGGATCGCCGCGGTGAGGATGAGGAGGCCCGACCTGGCGGCGCGTCGCCACCAGAGGCGCCCGCGAAGGCGTCGCAATCGCACCAGCGAGTCGGCGCCGAGGTGCTGCCTGACGGTGCCGGCAACCAGTCGGTCGCTCATCGTTCCGGCTCCGGCTCTTCGCGCAGCTCCTGGATCACCGGTGCGCCCTCGGGTGCCGGATCTCCGGCTACGGAGCCTCCGGGCAGCGAGCGCGGGCGCCTCGGCCGGCGCAGCGCCCAGCGCATCCCCGGCGGAACGACGAGCCGCGTGGCGGCGAGCGTCAGGATGGCCGCAACGATCGCCGAGGTGATGGCGACACGGGGCCACCAGTAGCCCGAGCCGGTCTCGATCACCGCGTCGACCGGGTTGCCGAACTGGTCGATCGGGCGGCAGACGTCGCCCTGGCACTCCACGCCGCCGTTGAAGTCCGGCGCGTCGCCGCGGAGCTGGGCCAGCATCTGGTTGATACCGCCGAAGCCTCCGGGCTCGGTGTTGGCCACCACGTCGAGCATCCCGACCATCGGGTTGATGTACATGAGCTGCTCGGGAGCGCGCTCAGGCGGCCCGACACCGAAGCCACCGTTCTCGTCCTGGTTGACGACGACGGTCCAGAAGATGAAGAGCATCGTCGTTCCGAGGGTCATGCCCAGGACGGTGATATAGGTCAGCACGGTGGCCGCCTGGGTACGCTTGAGCAGCGCCGAGTAGAAGAGGCCGATCGCGCCGAGGCCCAGGGCGGTGGCGAGCAGCACGAGCTGCTGGCGCACGATGTCGTCGACCGAGGCGCCGCCGTACATGAGCACGATCGCCGTGATCGGGATCGCAGCCACGATCATGAGCACCACGAAGGCGAGGGCCGCGGCGAGCTTGCCGACCACGATCGCCCCCGGCCGCATCGGCGTGCTGATGAGGAGGTCCAGGGTCTGCTTTTCGCGCTCCAGGCTGATCTGGCCGGCCGTGAAGGCCGGAGCGATGAAGCACACCAGGATCAGCTGGAAGATCGACAGCAGGGTGAAGATCGACTGGCCGATGAGGGCCGATGCGTTCGCCTGGCCCCCGAATCCGCCGAACCCGCCTGCCAGGCCCCCCGCGTTCGGCGCGACGACGACGTACACGCCGTACGTGATGAGCGCCAGGATCGCCAGGTACACGGTCAGCACGATGAAGGCGCGCCGCCCGCGCATCCGCGAGCGCAGCTCCTTCACCATGATCGTGACGACCGATGATCCGAACTCGCGGATCGCCGATCGGCGCCGTGCCGCCGAGGGCCGCTCCGGCCGCCGTCATGCCGCAGCCTCCTCGGCGGTCTGGCCGGTCACCTTCAGGAAGATCTCCTCGAGGTCGCTCGTGGCGTGGCTGAACCCGACAACGCGGTGCCCTGCCTCCACCATCGTCCGCAGGAGCTCCGCCTGGGCCTCCGGCGTGCCGTCGAAGGACGCCTCGATCCGAACTGCGCCGTCGTTCTTGATCACGCCCTCGAGGACGTCGGCGATGCGCGCATCGGTTTCGAGCCACTCGCGCGCGGCCGTCACGGCCGCCTCGTCGCCGAGCAGGTCGATGCGGAGGAGCGCCGTGGCCCGCAGGGAGCGCTCGATGTCGTCGATGCTCCCAGATCGCAGCAGCCGGCCGTGATCGATGATCGCCACCCCCGTGCACATCTCGCCCAGCTCGGGAAGGATGTGGCTGCTGACCAGGATCGTCTTGCCCATCAGCCGCAGCTCGCGGAGGATCTCGCGCATCTCCACGCGAGCCCGCGGGTCCAGGCCGGACGCCGGCTCATCGAGGATGAGCAGCGCCGGGTCGTGCACGAGCGTGTGGGCCAGGCAGAGGCGCTGGCGCATGCCTCGTGACAGTGCCTCGACGTACGAGTCGCGCTTGTCGGTCAGCCCCACGATCTCGAGCAGCTCGCCGATCATGTTCGTTCGCCTGTTGGCCGGCACGCCGTAGCAGCGCGCGAAGAAGTCGAGGTACTCCCAGACCCGCAGGTCGTCGTAGACGCCGTAGAAGTCCGGCATGTAGCCGATGCGCCGCCGCACTTCGAGCGGATCCGCGTCGACCGGGATGCCGGTCACGTAGGCCTCGCCGGCCGTCTGGGAGAGGAGCGTGGCGAGGATCTTCATCATGGTGGTCTTGCCGGCCCCGTTCGGGCCGACCAGGCCGTAGATCTCGCCCGGTCCGACCACGAGATCGACGCCGGCCACCGCCAGCTGGTCGCCGTAGCGCTTGACCAGCCCGCGCGTCTCGACCACGGGAACCGACGTGCTCATCATTCGGCGATCACCCCGGTAGCCTCGGCGCTGACGAAGACGCTTGCCTGGCCGAAGTTCGGGTCGATCTCGACGCCGGTCACCCGCACCTCGATGCGTCCCGTGCTGCTGATGGCCGAGGCCGGATCATCGATCTCGAAGTTGCTTCGCTCGCTGATGTCTCCGACCAGCGTCCACTCGCCCGTCGTGGGGTCGCGCACCTCGAGGGTGAAGCCGGACGGCCAGAAGCCGCCACCGAATCCGCCCTGGTCGCTGAAAACCATCGATGGATCGGGCCCGACGATCAGGGTCAGCTCCGACACGTCCATGTCGGTCGCCTCGAGCGGCAGGGAGATGCTGTACGTGACAGAGCCTTCGCCGAGCACGACCATGCCAGGACCGGCGTTGCTTGCGTCGCCATCGGTCGACAGGACGCCGACCGACATCTGAGCCGGCTTGATGATGACCTCGCCGGGTCCGATCGAGGTCCGCACGCTGAGCACCTCCACCGACTGCGCGTATTGCTGGACCGCTGCGCCGTCGATGGTGACCGGGACGGGGCCGGGGACGTCCTGCCAGCCGATGATGTACGGGCCGCGTGACGATCCCATGCCCAGCTCCACGCCGGGCATCCATCCGCCGAAGCCGACCAGCGAGTCGATCACCTGGCGTCGCATCAGAATCCTGCGCTGCTCGTCGCTCTGATCGTCGAACCCGCCGAAGCCGTAGACCTGGTCCGACGCGGATGATCCGTTGAAGTTGTTGGTCGGGATGGTGAACTCCGCCGCGTCGCCCGGCGCGAGCTCCTCGGCGATCATCTCTCCGCCGCTGCTGCTGCTGATGTACGCCAGGTCGGTGAGTGCCGCCTCCGAGTTGTTCGTGATGGTGCCGACGGTGTCGCCGTCCTCCGTTCGCCACGTCACGCTCAGCGCCGGCGCATGGTCGACGATCGCATCGGCACGCACCGCCTCGAAGCCGAATACCCCGATCGCGAGGCCGCGCATGTGGGCCGGAGCGCCCTGCTCGATCACCACGTCCGCGCTGCTCGCCCGTGGCCTGCCATCGAAGGTGGCCGGGTTCAGGCGGGACATGAGGGCATCGGCCTCGACCGTCAGGTCGTAGGTCGAGCGGTCCGGCGAGAAGACCCCGGCGTAGCTCTCGATCGTGGCGGAGCCCGACGCCCCATTGGTCCTGATCAGCGAGATCTGGTTGACGATCACGGCGCTGCCCTTGAGCGACGTGCCGATGCCGAAGCTGCAGGCGGTGAAGAGGACCACGAGGAGGGGAGCGGTGACCCACGCCAGCTCTCGGCGATCGATGCGACGCAGGACGATGTAGCTGATCGGCCCGATGAGCAGGATGTAGCCGACGATCACCACGAGCAGCAGCTCAGCCGGGGGGACTTCCAGGGAGGGCAGGTTGCCGAGCGCGGTGCCCATGGCGTTGGCCGCTTCCTCCGCCACCGGGAAGCCGCCGAAGAACTGCTCGAGCATGGCACCGGTCGGGAGCAGCCGAGCCCAGAGGCGCGGCGAGCCCTCCCATCCGCGGTAGCCGTCGGTCGCGAGGTCGCTGCCGAGGAGGATGACGCGGCCCGCGCCGACCGATCGCATCGAGGCCAGGATTGTGTCGTCGTCCGCCCGGATCAGCGCGCGCGCGCCGTCGCGGAGCGACCCGGTCGAGATGGTGGCGGCGTCGGCCGGTGCATCCGCCGCGCCTGCCCACTCGGCCAATGCGGCATGGGGCACCTCGTCGAGAGCGGTGAGGCCATCCAGCGGCAACAGGTCGGCGAAGCCGCCGGTGCGGGCCTGCCAGTCTGCTCCACCCACCACGACGAGCTGCCCGCCGCTCGCGACCCATTGTTCCATCGCCCGCCGCTGGGCCTCGTTCAGCGCCGAGCTGTCGTCCGCCCACACGATCGCCGACAACCCGTCCAGCGGCTCTGCTCGCTCGGGGATGTCGGCAAGGGTCAGGGCCAACGGCGTGGGCAGCCCCAGGTCGTCGGCCGCGGTCAGCTGCGGTCGCAGCGTGCCGGCACCGTCGCCGACGATGGCGAACTGGTTGGACGATTGCTCCAGGACGCGGACCTCGACCTCGGCCTCGACGGTCCCGTTCGGCTCGCTGTACTGCACGGTGATGCGACGCTGGAAGGCTTCCGGCTTCACATAGAGCATGACCACCTTGCGCGCGCCGGCCGGCATCTCGACGAACCGCTGCACTGCGCCCTCCTCGGTCGAGGCGGCGAGGTCGCCCTGTGTCGGCTCGCCGTCGTTGACGAGGGTCACGGCGATGGCCATCCAGCCGCCGACGGCGTAACGGCCGCCGGCGAGCGCTCGGACCTCCATCTCGATCGAGCTCGCGGCGCGGACCGGCAGGGCGGGCAGGAGCAGGGCGGCGAGGAGCAATGCGACGCCGGCGAGGGGCATGGCCCATCGGCTTGGTCGGCGGAAGGCGGTCGCGTTGGTCAAGTGTCCCCTCGGTTGTGCTCGGCTCGTCCGAGTGGCTGTGGCCACCGGTAGACGCGCGCGGCACCGTCTGAGTTGCACGGCGTCTCCGCGGTGCGTTGGAGTGTAGGGAGGCGGCGTGGCCGATGCTAGAGTGCGCGTGCCGCGCATGGATGTCACCACCCCCAACGGACGCCAAGAGCTCGAGCATCATCTCGAGGATCAGATGCGGGCCCAGGAGCGTCAGCTCGTCTGGGTTCGACTCGGGATGGTGCTGGTGGCCGCGCTCCTCGCCTCGATCTTCGCGCAGCACGTCCGAGCGCTCCCGCTCCTTCTCATTCTCCTCGGCGTGGTGGCGGTCTCGACCCTGGCCATCCCGCTGCTGCTCACCCGGTTCCCGGCGCGTGAGGTCGGCATCGTCAGCACGGCGCTCGACATGGCGGCGGTCACGGTTGCCGTCTACGTCGCGGGGAGCGCGATCGACGCGTACCTGTTCTACGGGATCGTCATTCTCGGAACGGCACTGCGCTTCGGGCTCGGCGCATCGGTCTGGTCGTCCGTCGTCATGGCCGGCATGTACCTGGCGGTGGTGCTCGCCACGACCACCGGTGACGCGCCGGTCCGCCAGCTCCTGCCGGCGCACGTCGCCTACCTGATCAGCGCCGGGGTCGTTGCCGGCCTGTTCAGCCGGATCGTGATCGGTCGCGCCACCGACAATGCGCGGCTCCTCCAGCGGCTGGACGAGGAGGAGCGCGACCGCGAGCACGCCCGGGAGAGGGAGCTCCTCAGCCGGCTCGGCCGCGACTTTGCCGCGTCGCTCGACCGCGAGACCACTACGCGGACGATCGTGACGGGAGCCGCGCCGCTGCTCGGCGACGCGAGCCTCGTGTACGTGGTCGACGACGCGTCGCGCCGGCTCGATCCGGTCGCCGCAGGGGGAAGCGATGGCGAGCTCGCTGACCGCTGGCGCGCGCACGCGGTAGAGCGCCGTCCTCGGGTGGGCGAGGGCATCGCGGGTGGAGCTGCCGCAACCGTTGCGGCCGTCGAGGGGATGCGAGACTCGGCGGCACCGGGAGACCCTGACGGCATGAACGCCCTGAACCTGGGATGGGTCCTCGCGGTGCCGATCGTGGCGGGTGGCCGCCTCTTCGGCGTTCTGGCGACCGCCGGAGTGACCGGCACGCCGGCGGCGAGCGAGCGCCTGCGCCGCATGGCAGAGTCCGTGGCCGACCGGGCGGGGCCGGCGCTCCAGAACGCACAGCTGTGGTCGGACCTGCAGGAGCGGATGAGCCGCGAGCAGGCGGCACAGCGCATCAAGGACGACTTCCTCTCCATCGTCAGCCACGAGCTGCGCACACCCCTGACGAGCATTCAGGGCTACTCCCAGCTGCTCGAGGCCCGCCTGCGGTCGGATCGGGACGGCGAGAGCAAGGAGATGGCGCACCTGCGCGTCATTCGGTCACAGGTCAGTCGGATGCGCCGGCTGGTCGACGACCTGCTGGATGTGAGCCGGATCGATCGTCGAGGTGGGGTCAGCATCGAGACCATCGACTTCGACCTCTCCGAGGAGATCCGCGAGGCGGTTGGGCGCGTCCGGCGCGAGCATCGCGATCGCGAGATCGAGGTCCGCGTCCCGGAGTCCCTCGGCGTCCATGCCGATCGGGATCGTCTCGACCAGGTGCTCAGCAACCTCCTCGAGAACGCGGTCAAGTACTCGCCCGATGGAGGACCGATCATCGTCACCGCCGAGCGTCGCGGCGGCGAGGTGGACGTCCGCGTGGCCGACCTCGGCCTCGGCATCCCCGCGGAGCACCGCGACAGCGTGTTCGAGCGCTTCTACCAGGCAGATGGCGAGGCCGGGCGGCGTCGCTTCGGTGGGCTGGGGCTGGGGCTCTACATCAGCCGCGCCATCATCGACGCGCACGGAGGCCGCATCTGGTCGGCCCCGAACGTCGAGGCGGGTCGTGGATCGATCTTCGGCTTCCGCATCCCGCGGGTCGCCATGCCGCTGGCCACGGTGGGCGTCGCCCCGACCGGTGAGCCACCGCCCTTCGTGGTGCGCCGGCGCGACGGATGATGCGCACCCGCCTCGCGGAGCTCGCCGCTCGCCACGGGCTCGAGCTGGTGGGGGTGACCGATGCGTCGCCACTGCCCGAGGCTCGGGCTCGGATGGAGGAGAGCGTGCTCGCCGGACGGATGGCGCGCATGGAATGGATGGGCGGAGACCGCCCCGCCCGAGCCACAGATCCCCGCGCCCACGATCCGGCGGCACGCTCCGTGATCGTCGTCGCGGCGCCATACGCCGGATCGGACCGGGCCGCGTGGGATCCGGCGCCGGACGCGCTGCGCCACGCGCTGGCGCCGGTGCTGGCTGGTGCACCGCCGTCGCCGGCGGGACGCATCGCACGCTACGCGCTCGGGACCGATTACCACGTCGCGCTCCGTGACCGGCTGGAGGCACTCGCGGCCGAGCTGCGGGACTCCGGA
This sequence comes from uncultured Chloroflexia bacterium, assembly GCA_963839635.1. Taxonomy (GTDB): domain Bacteria; phylum Chloroflexota; class Limnocylindria; order QHBO01; family QHBO01; genus JACDBZ01. Next base: position 190,992 of record CAWIVT010000008.1, on the reverse strand, counting down.
TTGCCCGCGGGCGAGGTGGCGTACGTCGACGATCGGCCGTTGGCGGAGCGCGCCCTCGCGGCGCGGGCCGGGATGGGGTGGATCGGCAAGAATTCCAACCTGCTGACGCACGCACGCGCCGGATCGTGGGTCTTTCTGGGCGCGTTGCTCACGTCGGCCGAGCTCCCGACCGACGAGCCGGTTCGCACCAGCTGCGGCTCCTGCACGCGCTGCGTGTCCGGCTGCCCGACCGGAGCCATCGTGGCGCCACAGACGATCGACGCGCGGCTGTGCATCAGCTACCTGACGATCGAGCATCCAGGCGTGCTGAACGAGTGGGAGGCTTCGGCCATCGGCGATTGGATCTTCGGCTGCGACGTGTGCCAGGAGGTGTGCCCGGTCAACGCCGCCGCGGAGGACGACGGTCCGCTGCTCGTCCCGCTCGTGCCTCTGATCGAGTGGCTGCTGCCGATGGGCTCGCGCGCCTTTGCCCGTGCGGTAGGTGCGAGCGCATTGACGCGCGCGGGACGGCATCGGCTGCTTCGCAATGCCATCGCCGCGCTCGGGAATGCCGCCACCCTTCCCGATGGCGCGGGCGACCTGCTGCGCCGGGCAACCCTCGACGGACGGCCCGAGGTGCGTGACCAGGCGACGCGGGTCCTGGCAGCCACCGCCGGGGTCGGCTAGCCTCCTCCCCGATGCCCCGCGTCGCGCCGTTCAGCGGCCTTCACTACTCGCACGCACGCTTCGGCGCCGCGACGGTCCCGGATCGGGTCCGCGCCGTCGATGACGCCGCCGTTCTGCCGCCGCACCTTGCTGACATCACGGACGTGGTGAGTCCGCCGTACGACGTCATCAGCGACCCGCAGCGGCGGGAGCTCCTTGCCCGGCATGATCACAACGCGGTGCGGCTCGAGTACAGCGCAGAGCCCGATCCTCATGCGGCAGCGGCGCAGGCCCTGAAGGCGTGGCTTGCAGACGGCACCCTTGAGAGGCGTGCCGAACCGGCGGCCTACTACTACCGGCACGCGACGCCATCTGCGCCCGACGATCCGACCGTGGAGGGCGTCCTCATCCGGGTGCAGCTGGAGCCATGGGGCGACGGAATCCGGCCGCACGAGCACACGATGCCGGGACCCAAGGCGGACCGGCTCGCCCTGCTGCGCGGCACGCGCACGCAGCTGAGCCCGATCCTTGCCGTCTACTTCGACCGATCCGAGCGATACCACCACGTCATGGGCCGCGCCTGGAGCGACGAGTGGCGCGCCCGCGACGGTGATGGACTCCTCCACCAGCTGGCGGCCATCGAGGCCGACGACCGCCTGCTCGGCTACCTCGGGCGCCAGACCCTGTTCATCGCCGACGGTCATCATCGGTACGAGACGGCGCTTGCATACCAGGCCGAGGTGCGCGCCGATCCGCGGTGGTCCGAGGCCCTGCCCGGCGAGCTCGCGGCGGACTGGATCATGATGATGGTCGTCAACGCCGAGCTCACCGAGCTCGAGATCCGGCCGACCCATCGGCTCCTGCTCGATGCCGACGCCGATGCGTTGCGAGGCCTGGCCGCCGGCGATGATGGGTTGTTCGAGTCCATCCCGATGGCGCCCTCGGCGCTGAGTGCAGCGCTCGAGGAGCGGCGCGACCGGGTGGAGCCGGCCTTCGGACTGGTGCTGCCCGGTGACGACGGCTATCTCCTCGTGGGTGACCCCGACGGGCTCGCCGACCGGCTGCGGCGCGAGCGGATGTCGCGTGCCGTTCGAGCGCTGGACCTCGCCGCGCTGCACGTGGCGGTGCTGGGGGACCGCCTCGGGATCTCGGCCGACGATGTCGCCGCGGGGGAGCGCCTCGCCTACACTAGGGACGAGGCCGATGCGCGCGAGCGCGTGGCGCGAGGCGAGGCCGCCGCCGCCATCCTGGTGCGCCCGACGCGGCTCGAGCAGCTGGCCGAGGTCGCCAGCACCGGCGATGTGATGCCGCAGAAGTCGACCTATTTCTATCCGAAGCTGTTGACCGGCATGGTCTTCAACCCGCTGGAGGACTGACGAGCCACCCATGGTGCAGGCGATCAAGCGCGACGAGGTGTTCATCGAGCCCGAGGGCATTCACCTCGAGACCCACCAGCCCGAGCGACGCAGCCGCAAGCCGCCGCTGCTCCTGGTTCACGGCGCGCTGACCGGTTCGTGGCTGTGGACCGAGGTCGCCGCGTACCTCGCCGAGCGCGGCTGGGAGGCACACGCGGTCAACCTGCGCGGCCACTTCACCAGCGACGTCGCGGACCTGTCCGACACGACGATGCGCGACTACGCGGACGACATCGGCGTCGCCCTGCGCCAGATCGGGCGGCCGGCGGTCCTCATCGGGTGGGGGATCGGCGCGCTTGCCGCCCTCATGCACGCCGAGCGTCACCCGGTTCTCGGTCTCGTGCTGCTCGCGCCCTCGCCGCCCGCCGACGCGCTTCCGCGCAGGCCGGACGAGCACGAGCTGCGGGCGGTCCCGGCCATGTACGACGCCGCCTGGTGGGGCTGGACGGGCTCGCGCGATGAGCTCCGTGCGCGGATGCCGGACATGGAGGACGACGAGATCGAGAAGATGTCGGAGCTGCTTGCCGGCGCGCGGGAGTCCGGACCGGCACGGCGCGAGCGGATGCGGGGCGTCCCGATCGACGCTTCGCGATTCGTCGAAACCCCGAGCCTCGTCATCGGCGCGGGACTGGACGACGTGATCCACCCGACCGAGGCGCGGCGCACGGCCGACCTGCTCGGCGCGAGCTACGAGTACTTCCCGTCGGCAAGCCACTTCGGGCTGGTCATGGGCGCCCGGAGCTGGCCGGAGGTCGCGCAGAGCGTCCTCGGCTGGCTGGAAGAGCGACGGCCGGCCATGGCGGCCGCATCCGCCGCGAGCACACCCGTCGGCGCGCGCCCGTAGCGCTCCTCGTTTGCATCGGCTCCGAGGCCCTTGGTAGACTCGGGCCCGTCCTCAGCGACCCGTGCCGCATTCGTCTAGAGGCCTAGGACACCGCCCTCTCAAGGCGGAGATCACCGGTTCGAATCCGGTATGCGGTACCACCCATCATCGAACATGCGCACGCCAGCCGGGCCACGCTAGCCTCGACGGCGTCGTTTGATGCCCACCCCAGCGAGCATGCGCCTGATGGCCGGCACCCAGACGGCCGCTCCGAGGAGCTGGCCGGCGACCGCGAGCATGAACAGGAGTCCGGGGACACCGAGCATCGCTGCCGGCATCGCCCACGCGAAGCTGCCACCGAAGCCGCCAAAGAGACCGGCGAACTCGAACAGGCCCTCCGATGAGCCGAAGCTGGTCGTGACCTGCGGCGCGGCCAGTGGCTGGAGCGTGTTGTCCTCGCCTACGCTCGGAGCTGCCGGCGCGGCGGACGGACTCTCCGTCGCTCGCGGCGGGGACGAGGACGGCGCGTCAGGCTCCGGCGTGGCAGTCGGTGACGGGGAGGGCTCCGGCTGGAGCGGGTCGGCAGGGGAAGGCTCGGCTGCCGGCGAGTGCGGGGCGGGGCGGGGCGCCGGGGTGGGATTCGGGGTCGGGAGGGGGCTGACCAAGGGAGTCGGCGTTGGCGCCGCGGTCGGCGTCGGAGCAGGCGTCGGCTCGGGAGCCACCGTCACGGTGACGATGGCGGAATCAGTCGCCGTGCCGTCGGACGCGGTGTAGGAGAAGGTTGCGGCACCGGAGAACGCGGCTGGTGGACTAAAGCGAACACGGCCGGATTCGATCGCAGCGGCTCCCACGGACGGGGTGCCCACCGCAGAGATCGTGAGCGAGTCGCCGTCGACGTCGGCGTCGTTGGCGAGCACGTCGATCAGGACCGAGGTCTCATGGGCCGTCGCCTTGCTGTCCGGGCTGGCCACGGGGGCGTCGTTCACCGGCGAGACGGAGAGGGTCACCGTTGCGGCGTCCGAGCTGGTGCCGTCGCTCAGCGTCGTACGTGAACGAATCGGTGCCATGGAAGTCGGCGTCGGGGACGTAGGTCAGGCTCCCCGATGGATCGAGCGTCAGCTCACCGTTCGACGCCGGCGTGAGGATGACTGCCGTGAGCGGGTCGCCATCGACGTCCCCGTCGTTTCCCAGGACGCCCGGCGCTGGCACGACCAACGTCGTGTCCTCGGCCGTCGCGAAGGTGTCCGGCGCGGCGACGGGTGGATCGTTGACGGCAGTGACGGTGATCGAGACGCTGACAACCGCTGAGGTGTCCAGCCCATCCGATGCCCGGTACGTGAACGAGTCCGATCCGGCGAAGTCGGGATCCGGGACATAGTCGAACGACCCGTCCGCCTGGAGCGTCACTGCCCCATTGGCGGCGTCGGCCACGAGGACGGCCGTGAGTGGATCTCCATCGCCGTCGGTGTCGTTGGCGAGCACGCCGGGAGCGGGGACCGTCAGCGTCGTGTCCTCGGCGACCGAGTACGGTCCGTCGGCTGCAGCGACGGGCGCCGCGTTGGCGACGTTGATGAACACGGTCGCCTGGGCCGCGTCCACGCCATCGGATGCGGTGTACGTGAACGAGTCGGTTCCCACGAACAGCAGGTTCGGGACGTACGTGAACGACCCGTTCGCGGCCGGCAGCAGAGTGCCATCGCTCGGACCGCTCACGATAGAGGCGACCAGGCCATCGCCGTCGGGATCGGTGTCGTTACCGAGGATCCCCGGCGCGGAGACGATGAGGGGCTGCGACCATGCGATGGAGTACACGTCGTCGACGGCCACCGGCGCGCTGTTCGTGACCGTGATCGTCACGCTCACGTCGCCGGAGGACGCGGCGCCGGCATCGGCGTGGTACGTGAAGCGCATCGCTGCCGACGAAGCCCGGATCCGGGGTGTACGTGAACGAGCCATCCCCACCCCAGGCGAGGCTGCCGTTGGTCGGGCCGGAGGTCTGCGTGGCCGTCAATGGGTCGCCATCGGGGTCGGTGTCGTTGGCCAGGACGCCGGGCGCGCCCGCCGTCAGCGGAGCATTCCGGCCCGTGGCGTACGCGTCCGGCTGGGCGACCGGCGGGTTGTCCGCCACCGCGCCGTCGACCGTGACGCTCACCGTCCGCGGCATGGCGAAGTCGTCGGTGCAGTCCTCCTTGTTGTAGGCGTTGCCCGTCCACGTGAACGTGCCGTCGCTGCCGGTATCGATGAAGGTGATGGTTGCCGCGACCGACTCGAATGCGTGGAGCCGGTTGCCGCCGCCCGAATTCGGAGACGATCTCGCGTACCACCACGTCCCGTCGCCGCTGAAGCTCGCGCTCCAGTTATCACCGTCGCTGACGGAGTCGACGTGACATTCGTGACCGTGAACCCCGATGCGGGGATGGCGATGACGACGCAGCCGACGGCCTCGCCGCCGCCGTCGTCGCCCGATATTCGTGGCGGTGACCTGCGACCGATGCCGGCGCGCCGCCGGCGACTGGTCGCCGGCGTTCGCGTCAGCGACCAGTTGCGGGTGGCGGCGAAGGCGGAAACCGGGCACCAGCATCCCCACCAGCAGCGCCAGCGCGGCCAGGCGCTCACCACCCGCTCGTAGGCGAGCGGCAGTCGCCTGGGCGCGTGGCGGATCCGGCCGCCCGACGCGGATGGATCGGCTCATGCCGGCCGAGGAATGGCGAGTGGCGGCGGGACCCAGAGCTGCCCGGCCGGGACGTCCTGCCCGGGCAGGGGCGCATCGGCCGCCGTTTCGATCCCGCTGACGAAGGTCGTCACCAGCAGCTCGTCCAGCTGGGTGCCAGCGGCATCCCCGAGCCGCTTGAGCGCCTCGGTCAGCGAGAGCGCCTTCCGGTATGGGCGGGTGGTGGTCATGGCGCTGAACACGTCGGCCACCGAGAGAATCCGCGCGATCAGGGGGATCGCCTCCTCCTCGAGCCCGTGGAGATAGCCGTGGCCATCCCACCGCTCGTGATGATGTCGGATCCCGGCATCGGACGAGCTCGACGTTGGGCAGGTCGCGGACGATCGCATCGCCGAGGGCCACGTGCTGCTTCACGACGTCGGCCTCGTTCTCGGTCAGCTGGCCCGGCTTGCGCAGGATGGCGTCCGGGATGCCGATCTTGCCGACGTCGTGGAGGAGCCCGGCGAGGCGGATGGTGCTTTGGAATTCCTCGTCGAGCCCGAGACGGCGTGCGATGAACGTCGCGTAGCGGGCGACGTCTTCGGAGTGTCGCTTCGTGTAGCGGTCCTTATTGTCGACGGCGATGACCAGGCCCTGGAGGACGTCGAACCCGCGTGCGTCCGCGCGCTCGTCCGCTGTCCGGTCCGCGACGCGAATCATGTCGCCTCCGGACGACTTGGCCTCGGTCAAGGTCATCGTCGCCGACGAGATCAGCTCCGTCGCGTTCTCGGCCTGTTCTGGGCAGGCGGCGATCCCGGCGCTGAAGGTGATGGGGAGCTCCTCTGACTCGCCGAACTGAACGCTTGTCTCCTTGAGTCGGCGGCGGAACGCCGCCAGCACGCCTTCGAGGCGGCTGACCGATGCCTCGGGGGCCACGACCAGGAACTCGTCGGGCCCGAAGCGCCCGACCATCCACGACTCGTCGACGTACTCGGCGAGGGCCGCCATGCGGCGAAGCAGCTCGTCTCCGGCGTCGTGCCCGTGCACCTCGTTTACCAGCGTGAAGTTGTCCACGTCCAGCAGGGCGACCGCAACCACTCCCCGGCTGCCGCGCGCACCCTCCAGGGCGCCGGCCAGGACTTCCACCACCGTCCCGTGGTTGAACAGCTCGGTCACCGGGTCTCGGCGCGCCGACTCGATCAAGGCCTCGGTCTGCCGGGTGATGCGACCCTGCGCGGCGCGGAAGATGAAGAACAAGAGGAGCGCCACGACTGCCGCGGCGGAGAGCGTGGTGAGCACCGCATCCATGCGGGCCCGATCCAGCCGTTCCACGATCGATACAGCGTCGCGCGCGATCAGAACTGCCCCGAGCGTGCGCTCGCCTCCCGACTGGCTCGCAGAGCTCAACGGCAGGAATTCGCGAATGACGTCCGCGCCGGCCGCCATACCTGCCCAATCCTCGATGACTGCGCGATCGAGCAACGCATCGGGCGCGCCATCCAGGACCGCGCGCCACGGACCCGTCAATGGGGACTCGGGCTCCTCGGCGACCATCTGTGCTGCTGAACAGAACGCGGCCGTCGGGATCGATGATCTCCACGGCGGTCAGCCTTGACGCCATGAAGTCGCTTCGGTCGAGGGCTGCCCGAAGTCGATCCTCGAGCAGCTCGTATCGCTCCTCCGCGACCGATGCCGCTACGAGATCGTCGTCCTCGAGGTAAGCCTCGATGAATGTGCCAACCACCGCTCGGTCCGCGGTGGCGACCGATGAGAGCACCGCAACCGACACGTGTGACGACGTCATCACGGCCTGGGCCGTGGCTGTGATGCCGATCAGAACGAGGAAAACGCCGTACACGAGCAGGAACACGACAGGCCTTCGCCTGGCCCGGTCGTAGGGGTGCGACGCGGTCACGTGAATCTCTCCCTCGGTGGAACGTCGCCGGTCCGATCGGCGGTCGTCTGACCTTACGGATCAGAGGTCACCCTCGACCATGGCTCTAAAGTCCTCGGTCTCGAATGTGACCCTGGCTCCAGGCAGGCTGGTGCGGAAGGTGGCGAAGAGCGCTGAGGGACCTGAGGGGAGCCCCTTAGGGTCCTGTCTCATGTGTCGCATGCGTCTCCGGGATGCACTCGCACAACCCAGTTGAGGCGTGTCCGGTGCCGGTGTTGCGGTCGCCGCGCCGTGATTCGACCGCGTCAGCCGCGCGCCTCGCCGTTCGAAACGTGATACGGCACGTCCGCCACGATCGTGTTGCGCCTGAAGAAGAGCCGGAGCTTGAGGCGCAGCGAAGTCTGGTTATGCAGGAGGTTGTCCCACCAGTGGCGTGGCACGACCTCGGTGAGGACCACGAGCAATCGGCGCTCGGGATCCTGGCGTTGGAGCGCATCGAGGTAGCGCACCAGCGGCCCAATGAGCGCGCGATACGGCGACTCGACGATCACCAGCTCCGCACCTCCGCCGACAGTGAGCCATTGCTCCCTAAGCTCGGATGCCGTCTCCGGAGCGTTCGAGATGTGGACCGCCAGCGGCTCGGCAGCAATCGACCGGGCGAAGGCCAAAGCCTCGAGCGCCGGGCGATCGATGCGAGCAATGGGCACGACCACGATCGGTGGTCGGGCAGTGCGCATGGCACCGCGCACATCTGCCACGCCGATCGCCGTCTCCATCGACTGGTAGTGACGGCGAATCGCCCACATCAGAGCAACGAGCAACGGGATCATGATCATCACCAGCCAGGCACCGCCGAGGAACTTGCTGACGGCCACGATCCCGACAATGACGCCCGTCGTGGCCGCACCAAGCCCGTTGATCGCCAGCCCACCGCGCCACCCCGCCTCGCGTCGATGCCACCAGCGCCTGACCATCCCTGACTGCGACAGGGTGAAGGCCACGAAGACGCCGAGCGTGTACAGCGGGATGAGAGCGGTGACCGATGCTTCGAAGGCGACGAGCAGGGCGATGGCGACCGCGGCGAGGGCGACGATGCCGGTCGTGAATGCGAGGCGATCGCCGCGATAGGCGAACTGGCGCGGCATGAATCCGTCCCGCGCGAGGAATGAGGAGAGGCGCGGGAAGTCGGCGAACGCCGTGTTCGCGGCGAGCGTGAGCAATAGCGCCGTGGCGACCTGGACCAAGACGAGGAACCAGCCGTCGCCGGTGAGATGGCGTGCCAGGACACTGAGCACGGTCTGCTGTTCCGTCGGATCCGGCACGATGCCGAGCCAGCTGACCAGGAAACTGATGCCCAGGAACAGAGTGCCGAACAGGATGGCGGCCCACGTCAGCGTGGTGCGCGCATTCCGCCATTCCGGCGGCTTGAAGGCCGGAACGCCGTCCGAGATCGCCTCAACCCCGGTCAATGCGACTGCGCCCGACGAGAAGGCGCGCAGGATCAGCAGCAGGCCGAGCGGTTGGAGCGCGCCTTCGGCTTCAGCGGCGAGCCAGTCGGCCGGCGCCACGTACGGTCCGATGAACCCAGTCGCCACGCCGACGAGGCCAAACGCCAGCATGCCGAGCACGACGACCAGGTACAGGTATGTCGGCGCCATGAAGATGGTGCCCGACTCCCGTACTCCCCGCAGGTTGCCGAGAGTCAGAATCACGACGATGGCCACCGCCAGGAGGACGCGGTCGTCGAACAGGGCGGGCACGATCGAGGTGATGGCGGCGACGCCGGCCGAGACGGAGACCGCGACTGTCAGGGTGTAGTCGATGAGTAGGGCGCCGGCCGCCACCAGCCCGACGGGGGCCCCGAGATTGTCGGACGCCACGATGTAGCTCGACGCGCCGTGCGGGTACGCCTTGATGGTCTGCCGGTACGACGTCGCGACGATGGCGAGCACAACGGCGATGACGATCGTGAGCGGCATGATCAAGCTGAAGGCGCCGACCCCGGCCACCAGGAGGACGCGCATCATCTCCTCGGTGGCGTAGGCGCTGGAACTGATGTTGTCACTGCTGAACACGGCCAGCGCCTTGGTCTTGGTCAGGCGCTCGTGTTCCTCGCGCTCGCTCGAGATCGGCTGACCGATCAGGAAGGCTCGGGCCTTGCCCAGGAGCCGCTGCCACCCACCGCGATCGAGCAGCGTTTCGTGAGTGGCGACGAGGTGCCCGTTGGCGCCTCGTTCGAATTCGTCCTCGAAGGGGTGGACGATGTGCACATATGCGTCCCCCGGCCGACGGCCCCGCCGGCGCTGGCGAACCTCAAGGCGGGGATCGACACGCGGCGCGTCCGACCCGGGCTCAGTCGTCACGCCGTCTCCGGGTGCGGATTCAGCATGCCGCGGGAGCCAAACCTGACCTCAAACCGGCGTCCGTCGAGGCGCATCGTGACGACGTAGTCGTACTCGGTTGCCAAGCGTTCAGCGGCCGACAGGAGCGGCAGGACCGAGCGGACGCCTTCCGGCACCCGTCCGCCGAGGCTCACCGCGGTGACGCGCCCGGCGCTGACGCGCAGGACCTCACATGCGGCGCGAAGCGAGGCCACAGTGTGGGCCGCGGCGACGTCGCGATCGAGCAGGGTCAGCATGGTCTGCAAATCGTGCGCGCGGATCGCTCAACACCGCGTCAACACGGCGGCCGCGGTGCTCAACTCCCCCTCAACATCCGGCGGTCGGCGTGAGCCCCATGCGGCGATACTTCAGCCGATGACGGACGACATCAGGCGGCTCTTGGGCTCGGCCCCGCCGATCGCTCAGCACGGCGCGGCGGTGGCTGCCTGCGCGGTCGCTACGGCCATCGTCGCGGTGCTACCGCCTGCGCTGTGGTTGACCAGTGGCGTGCTGTTCTACCTCGCCGCCGTCGTCGCCGTGTCGGTGCTCGTTGGACGAGGCCCCGGGGTCCTGGCATCGATCGTCTCGTTCGTAGCCTTCGATTACTTCTTCGTCGAGCCGCGCCTCAGCCTGACGATCTCGAACCCCAACGAATGGGTCGCGCTGCTGGCGCTTCTTGTCGTCGCCGTGGTCACGTCGCAGCTCGCGGCGGGCCAGCGCGAGCGCCTCCTCGACGCCGAGGCGCGGGAACGAGAGGCGCGCCTGCTTCATGACCTGACCGACCTGTTGGCGGGCGAGTCGTTCGCCGATGCGTTGTCGGCGGTCAGCGAGCGCTTGCGCCGCGAGCTCGGTGCGGACGCATTCACGATCACGATCGGGGACGACGGGCGTGGCGCTGGTCGAGCCGAGGCCGGGACCGCCGAGGGACTTGCCGCCCTCCGGTCCGTACCGGGAGCGATGGATGTCCTCAGCGAAGGGCGACCGGCGAGCGCAACCGATACGAGCGAGCCGGGCCGATGGGTTCGGGTGCTGCCTGCCTATCGTCCCCCGGCCGGCGCCCCGCGCAATGTCGCATCCGCCCCGATCCGGCGCGGGAACGAGGTGCTCGGCCACGTTCGGGCCAAGTGGCCAACGTCGGCGAGTGTCGGCCGGCGACAGGCTCGCCTGCTCGACACGGCCGCCGGCCAACTCGCGGTTGCCACCGAGCGTGAACGACTGCGCAACCGAGCGATGGAGTCCGAGGTTCTCCGACGCACGAGCGAGCTCAAGAGCGCGCTGCTCGACGCGGTCTCGCACGACCTCCGTACCCCGCTCAGCTCCATCATTGGCGCCGCCGGCAGCATGTTGCAGGCCGACGTCGACTGGGGCCCCGAGGAGCGCCGCGAGTTCCTTGAGACGATCGAGCAGGAGGCGGAACGCCTGGATCGGATAGTCGGCAACCTGCTCGACCTCAGCCGCATCCAGGGCGGCACGCTCGTGCCCGCCCTCGACTGGCACGATCCGACCCTTGTCGTGCGCGAGGCTCTGCACCGGCTGGAGCCGATCACACGCGACCATCGGCTCCGGATCGCCGTCCCGGACGACCTGCCGCCGGTCTTTATCGATCCGGTCGAGATCGACCAGGTCGTCGCCAACCTGGTCGAGAACGCGGTCAAGTACACGCCAGCCGGCGCCGAGATCGCCGTCAGCGCCGCGGTCGCGGATGGTGAGCTCCGCGTATCGGTCGCCGATCAGGGCCCGGGCGTGTCGAGCGATGCCTTGCCGAGGCTATTCGAGCCGTTCTATCGCTCGCCCGCCACCAGCACGGTCCGGGGAAGTGGGGTGGGCCTGGCCGTCGCGCGCGGACTGATCGACGCGCACGGCGGCCGGATCTGGGCCGAAAACGATGACGGTCGCGGTGCGCGGTTCACGTTCACCGTCCCTTCAGCGCCGCTCGAGGTCGAACCGGAGCCATGACCGCCAAGAAGGCCGGCGCGCGGATCCTCTTGATCGAGGACGACCCCGCCGTGCGTCAGGTGGTGACGCGCAACCTGGTAGCGCACGGCTTTCGAACCGAGGCCGTCGCCGCGGGGCGCGAAGGCCTCGACCGCGAGCCGAGCTTTCACCCCGACCTGATCCTTCTCGATCTGGGTCTGCCGGATCTGAGCGGCCTCGACGTCATCACAGAACTGCGAGGTCGGACCAGCATGCCGATCATCGTGCTCTCGATCCGCGGCGGCGAGGTCGACAAGGTGCGTGCGCTCGACCTCGGCGCCGACGATTACCTGACGAAGCCGTTCGGGGTCGACGAGCTGTTGGCACGCGTCCGGGTGGCACTGCGCCACGCCGGCCGCACGTCGGGGACGGACGCGGTCTTCCAGACCGGCGACCTCCGCATCGACCGCGAGCGGCGGCTGGTCGAGGTCGCCGGACGCGAGGTACACCTGACGCCAACTGAGTACGCGCTGCTCACCGCGCTCGCCTCGCAACCGGGCACGGTGCTCACCGAACGGGCTCTGCTCCAGCGCGTCTGGGGTCCCGAATACGGGTCGGAGAACCACTACCTCCACGTCTACATGGGGCGGCTGCGCAAGAAGCTCGAAGCGGACCCTGCCCAACCGCGCCACATCCGCACCGAGCCGGGTGTGGGCTATCGGCTGATCGAGCACGAGCCTGCCAGCGGCTGAGTACGATCGACCCGGCACGCATCCGCCAGCTTCGAAAAATGTCAATTCGCGCCGCGTGCGTGCTTGACATGGCTGTTAGCGTCGGCTCATGGTCCCGATTGAGCTCACCATGGCGATGCCCGGGCGGCCCCGCTGGAGTGCGGGCCAAGCCTGGGCGCGACGCCGCTAGCGTCACCGCTCCAGCTTGAGCCCTCGGGGCCGCGGAACATCAGTTCCGCGGCCTTTCGGTTAGATCCGACCCAGCGAGCGCGCCGCTACCCGCGGATCCACGGCTTCATACGAAGCCGTCGTGCTCACTCATGCCTGAGGAAGGACCTGTCTTGACCATCGCCGAGCGCTCTGCGCCATCAACGACCACACCATTCACGCCCGGCTTCGCCGGTCTCGCCTGCAGCGCCTGTCGGACCCCGGCGCCGTCGGGCGCTCGATTCGTCTGCAGCCAATGCTTCGGGCCGCTCGAGGCCACCTACGACTACGCTCGGATCGCCGGATCGCTCACCCGGGAGGCGATCGAGGCCCGGCAACGAACGCTGTGGCGGTTCGCCGAGCTGCTGCCCGTCGAAGAGCTGCCCGTCGATGGCCTGGCCGTCGGCTTCTCGCCATTGGTTCCGGCGCCACGCCTCGCCGCGCGGCTCGGGTTGCGCCTGCTGTGGATCAAGGACGACTCTCGCAACCCGACGCTCTCGTTCAAGGATCGCAACGTCGCGATCGCGACGGCCCGCGCGCGTGGGTTCGGCTTCACCACCCTCGCGTGCGCCTCCACGGGCAACCTCGCGGCATCAGTGGCCGCCACGGCGGCCGTGAACGGGATGAAGTCGGTGGTCCTCGTCCCGGCGGACCTGGAGCCCGCGAAGATCGCCCAGGCGGAGGCGCTCGGGGCCCGCGTGGCCCGCGTCGACGGGCCGTATGACGTCGTCAACCGGCTCTGCCTGGAGCTGACCGATGAGTTCGACGGCTGGGCCGTCGTCAACGTGAACATCCGCCCGTACTACTCCGAGGGATCCAAGAGCGTCGCGTTCGAGATCGCCGAGCAGCTCGGGTGGCGGGCACCGGACGCCGTCGTCGCGCCCATCGCTTCCGGATCGCTCTACACGAAGCTTCGTCGCGGGTTCGATGAGCTCGCGAGGGTCGGCCTGATCGACGCGCCGACGACACGTCACATCGGCGGCCAACCGGCCGGCTGCGCCCCGGTCGCAACCGCGTTCGGCACGGAGAGCGACACGATTCACCCTGTCGCTCAGCCGGACACCATCGTCCGATCCCTCGCCATCGGGAGCCCAGCCGACGGCCAGCGCTCGCTCGCACTGGCTCGGGTCACGTGCGGCAGCATCGAGGCCGTCGACGATGCAGAAACGATCGCCGCGATCCGGCTGCTCGCCGAGACGGAGGGGATCCTGACCGAGACCGCAGGCGGCGTGACCATCGCCGCGCTGCAACACGCCATCTCGCGAGGCGTGGTGCGGCCTGACGACGAAGTCGTTGCGGTCATCACCGGCAACGGTCTCAAGACGCTCGAAGCGATCGTCGATGGCCCGGCTCGTGACGTGATCGAACCATCGCTCGATGCGTTCGCCGCGTGGGCGACACGGGAGGGCGTGTCGTGACGAGCCCATTGCACGACGGGGGAGCTCCTGTGGTCACGGTTCGAATTCCGCCGGTCCTCCGCGACGTGGTCGACGGAGCGAGGCAGCTCGAGGTCGAGGCGGCGACGGTCGGTGACGCGCTCGATGCGCTCTTCGCCCGCTTCCCGACGTTGCACGACCGCCTGACCACGGATGGCCAAGTGTCGTCGTTCGTCAACGTGTACGTGAATGCCGACGACGTGCGCCATCGGGACGGCCTCGCGACCGCCCTCGGCGAGACCGACACGGTCATCCTGCTACCGGCAATGGCAGGAGGTGCCCGTTAGGGCGGTCCGGGCCCCTCGCGGCGGCCAAGGTGTCCACCGTTTGGCGTTTCTTTCGGCAGGATGTGGACAAGTTGGTGGACAGACCCCTTCCGTTGGGAGGGCCGAGCGCTCTACGATCCGCACCGGTCCTGTGCAGTCGTCTGGCGGCCGGGGCCGACGTCCTCATCCACATCCACATAGTGCCCACGCACACGGAGGGGTGCCATCGCATGACCCAACGGTCGTTGCTGTCCGGCGCTGCATCGCGGACCGGACCCGTGGGGGAGCTACCCGCCCCCGACCTCATCGCATTCATCCGCTACTGCCATCAGCGGCATGGAGCGTCATGGCCGGAGCTCTATGACGAGATGTGCGCCGTCGCGGCTCGCCGCGAGTACCAGGGCTGGGATCACGACCAGCTCGCGGCGCGCGGGCTCACGTTCTCGCTGTTCGAGATGGCCAGGCTCGCCGGCTGGGCGCGTGCCGTCCTGGCCGGGGTTGCCGAACAGCCTGAAGCCGACGCCAACCGAAGCAAGACGACGCCACGCACCGAGCCACAGGGCGCGGTCGCCTGACGGGGGTTGCTTCGGGGCTTCCGAGGAAGCCACGGCGTCATCGGCCCCGGTCCGCCCGTCGGATCGGGGCCTCTCCGTACCGATCAGTACGTGTGGCGGCGAGCCATCTCCCGCTCGACCATGCGCTCCATCACCATGTACTTCTCGATGCGCCGCCGCAGCTCATTCGCCTCGGGCGTGTAGAGGTGGACGTATTGCTGGAGCTCGAGGCTGAGCTTGCGGCTGAACATGCGCACGTGGTCGAGATTGCGGCGGAGGAGCACCTGGTCCATGCGGCGCAGATGCTCCTCGTTGAGGAGATCCTCGTCGCGCAGCAGCTCCCGGTCGGCATCGATCTGCGTGCGCTGCAGCTGCACCGGGGTGATCAACGGCTCATCGGCCATGTCTCGGCTCCCTACCCGGCGACCGGCTGTCCACGCCCGATGAGCCGTTCGGCGAGGCTCGTGACCTCGTCGACCCCGAATGGCTTGGCGAGGACATGGAGGTTGCCGATGGTCTCGAGCTCAGCCGCGCGGTCACGGAGGGCGATCACGTCTGCCGAGCAGATGACAATCGGAACCGGGGCGAGGCGCGCCTCGGCGCGGGCCAGGGCGACGATCTCCCAGCCGGACGCGCCGCCCAGGAGGAGGTCGACGATGATCAGGTCCGGATCGGTTGCGGCGATCTCCTCGATCGACGTCGACTCGCCGCTGAAGACGGTCACGTCGTAGCCGGCGTCATCGTCGAGGATGGCGGACATCAGCTCGAGGAAGTCGGCGTTGTCGTTGATCACGCTGATCCGGGGTCGCTCGGTGTCGCGCATGGGTGCGTGGGGCTCCACGTGGATGGACTGCGGGTACATTGTCTGCCATTGGCGCCATCGCTGTCTCGTTGGGCTCGCGAGGCGCGATTGGAGTATCGTCCCGGCGCGCACGATGTCCCCGTAGCTCAGTGGACAGAGCAGCCGCCTTCTAAGCGGCCGGTCGCAGGTTCGAATCCTGCCGGGGACGCCACACGGAGAGGAGCCGCGATGCTAGGGCTGCCCGCGCTCCAGCAGGCCGATGCTCAGCGCCAGGCCATCTTCCGCGCCCAGTGCCTCCGCGAGGGCCCGTGCCGCTGCGCCAGCCTCACGATCTGCCGCGGTCGCCAGCGCCGAGGCCGCCAATCGTTTCCCGGAGGCCCGGGCCAGCGGCAACGGATCGGGGGCGACACCCAACCGATGGAGGCGCTCCGCCCAATAGCGCTGGTCGCCGACATGCGGGACCACGACCGACGGCACCCCGGCCGCGGCCACCGCGTGCGTCGTCCCAGCGCCGCCGTGATGCACGACGAGCGCGGAGCGGGGGAATAGGGCGCGGTGGTCGACGCCCTGGGCGAAGGCCAGGTTCGGCGAGCTGTGGCCCACGTCGACCGGTCCCTGGACCACGACACGCCGCCCCGCGGCGAGCAGCAGATCCACCGCTGAGCGGAGCTCGGCGGCCGGAAAGCCGCGCATCGAGCCGAACGTGATGACGACGGGTGGCTGGCCTGCGGCGAGAAAGACCTCGAGATCATCGACGAGCGGAGCGGGCGCCGAGCGGTCGGTCCACGCGCCGGTCACGGACGTACCCGGCGGGAGGTCCGGCGGCACGACGATGATCGACGGTGACGCCGCGACGATGTGGAGCTGCGACGGAGCGCGCCCGAAAGAGTGGCAGACCGCGCTGGGCGCTGCCCGCCTGGGCCAGCACCTCGTCGAGCGGACGGCCGGCGCGGGCGAGTGCTCGACCGAGCATCCACCAGGCGGCGCGATTGAGCGGCCCAAGGCCTGGCATGCCGGGAGGCGGAGCCGTTGCGGTGGGAAGGAGGACCGGATCGAATACGGCGCTCGCCCAGGGAAGCCCGTCGTCGAGCACGGCGGCATGCGCCAGCGCGTGGATGCCGTGCAGCAGGACGAGGTCGTGGCCGGGGAGGACCTCACGCAGGCGGCGGTAGTGCGCGGCCCCATCGGCCAGGTGGAAGTCGCGAAGCACGGCAACCTGCCCCATCGGGCCCTGCGCGGCCGCGTCGGCGGCTGCGGACTCGATCCGCTCGGGATCGGCATGCGGGCCGGCGAGCTCGACGCGGACCCCTGGCCGCGCCATGGCCGCTCGGTGCACGGGCCAGGTGACTGCGGTCACGGCATGCCCGCGATCGACGAGGGCACTGGCCAGAATCGCGAAGGGGCGAATATCGCCCGTGGTGCCGACCGTGGCCAGCGCGATCTTCATCAGATGGTGGCGATGCGGCGCGGCGCCATGCGAGGCCCGTAACGCGGCGCGACAATGCGGCCGACCTCGAGCAGTCGCTGCACGCGCCCGCGCTGCCCGCGATACGGCTCGAGCAGCTCGAGCATGCGTGCGTCGTCGGCGCGCGGCTCGCCCGCCAGCGCCCACGCCACCGCGCTCGGGATGTGGTAGTCGCCGACGCTGACCGCATCCGGGTCGCCGAAGGCGGCACGGACGACCTCGGCAGCGGTCCATGGACCGATGCCCGACAGCGACGTCAGCCTGCGTCGTGGCCTCCTCCGCGCTCGTCGAGGCCTCCAGCCAGTCCGCGCGCGCGGCCGCACGCCGGATGACCTCGGCGCGCCGGCGCTCGATGCCGATCGGGTGGAAGGCGTGGTACGGCAGCGCGGCCAGCACGGCGGCGCGCGGCGGCAGGAGGAGGTCCCCGGGTCCGGGAGCCGGCTCGCCGTACGCGCGCAGGAGGGCAGCGTAGGCGCGGAACGCCTCGGTGCCGGTGATCTTCTGCTCGAACACTGATGGGACCAGCGCGTCGAGCACGCGGCCGACTCCGCGGCAGGCGCAGGCCGGGATGCCGACGTTGCAGGTCGCGGATGATCGGATGATGGGCGACGAGACGCTCGGGCTCGTCGGCCTCGCCGAGCAGGTCCGGGCAGCGCAGTCGAGCAGGCTCAGCGCGCCGTCGCCCCAGGCGCGTGCGTGATGGCCGATCGGCCCCGAGCGAGCGGACGTGAAGCGTGCCGGCCCGTCGGCGTGTACGTGCCGCCAGCCACGCCTCGCCGCCCGAGAGGCGGATCGTGCGATCACCCACGGCCGTGCCGAGCGGGCCGAGCGTCTGCCCGAGGTCGAGCGGCCGCGCAGCGTCGAGGCCGCGCTCGATCATCGGCGCATCGAGAGCAGGATCGGCGTCCGCTCCGGCCTGGGCCGCCTCGAAGTCGGCTCGGCTGCGGATGCCACGGTAGCCCTCGGCGACGATGACCTGCGCGCATGCCTCGCCGAGGCTGGCGCCCGGGCCGGGAAGCAGGATGACGTCGGGCGCGTACTCGCGCAGTGCGACACGCATGCTGCGCGCGAAGTCGTACGTCGCTGATCGGCTGGCCCGAGCGACGGTCTGCCGCGCAAGCTCGGCAGGATCGGTCGACCACGGGGTGAAGCGCACGCCGCGGCCGTCAATCAGGGTCACGTTCGGCCGATCGACCAGGTGAGGCTGCCCAGGAGCTCGGCGGCCTCGCTGGCTCGCCTCCGCCCGCAGCGGCGTGTGCCAGGCCTCGGCGCTGGCCAGGTCGCAGCGGGAACGTCGCGCTGCCGACCTGGCACCGGCGGCAGCGCGGCCGCGAGGCGATCCGATCCGGTCCGCCGCTGCACGGCCGAACGCACCGAGCTCGAGCGCCCCGGGTCGACCGCCAGGAGCCGTGCCCCGTTGCCGGCGCCATGCCCGTCAGCGCAGCCTCGAGCGTCGGGCGTGCATCGGATCGGGCTGCCACGGCTCGTCCGTGAGCGGATAGATGAGCTCGGCCGGCCGCGACGTGCGTCGAGATCGGCGCCTCGGCCGCGAGCGGCCATCTCCTGCACCAGTCGGAAGGCGTCATCGAAGCCCGAGCGCGCCCGACGCCACGAGGGCGGTGTACCAGCCCGTCGAGCTGGCCACGACGACCACCACCTCGTGGTCGTCGGCGATGCGCTCCGCGTCGAGCAGGCTGCACAGGAAGATCGAGCGGCCAGTTCGTTCGCCGATCGCAGATGGACGGCCGCGTCGAAGCGCCGGGGCGCGGTCGACCTCCGAGAGCGGCGTCAGGCCGGCCGCCCGCGCGGAGCTCGTCGGCACGGCGCACCCACGGGTGCGCGGGCCGCAGCGAGCCGAGCGAGGCGGGACCGTACGAGCCCCGCGCCGGGGAAGGCGACGGCTGCGCGGCTCACGAGCGGGCGGGCGGCCGCCTGGCGCCGCCGCCTGGTCACCGAGGCCACTGCCGCCGCGACGATCTGGTCGACGCCGACCAGCACCGCCGCGGTGGACGGGCCGAGCGGGACGAAGGAGTCGACCGCGCGGACCGATCCGAGCCGGCGGCCGATGCGGTGCTCGGCGAGGTCGGCGACGATCGCGTCGGCCACGCCGCCGCCGGTGGCGCGGCACTCGTCGACCACGACCACCGAGCCGACCTCGGCGGCGTGCGCGCGGATCGCCTCGATCGGGCAGCGGGTTCAGCCAGCGCAGGTCGATGACACGCGCCGCGCAGGCCGTGCTCGTCCGCGAGCCGCTTGCGCGGCCTGGAGGCTGAGCCGCAGGCCGTTCGCGTAGCGAGACGAGCAGGACGTCGGCGTCGCGCATCGGTCGGGCCGTAGACGCCGACCTCGCCGGGCAGGAGCGCCGTCGGGTGGCGGGGGGTAGTCGGTCAGCCAGCCGCCGTCGCCGTCGGCGTGGAGGTCCTTCTCGTGGTAGAGCGCGATCGGCTCGAGGAAGACGACGACACGGCCGTCCTCGGCGGCCATGGCCACCGCGCCGCGCAGCATGCGGGCGGCGTCGTCGCCGCGAGCCGGCACGGCGAGCACGAGGCCCGGGATGTCGCGCAGGGCGCCGACGCTGTTGTCGTTGTGGAAGTGGCCGCCGAAGCCCTTCTGGTAGGCGAGGCCCGGGCACGCGCACGACCATCGGGTTGCGGAACTGGCCCGAGCTGAAGAACTGGAGCGAGGCCGCCTCGCCGCGCAGTCTGGTCGAGCGCGTTGTGGACGTAGGCCAGGTACTGGATCTCCGGGATCGGCAGCAGGCCGATGTGCGCCGCGCCCTGGGCGATGCCGAGGATGCTCGTCTCGTCGAGGAGGGTGTCGAAGACCCGCGCCGCCCCGAACCGTTTCTGGAGGCCGTTCGTGACGTTGTAGACCCCACCCTTGCGGCCGACGTCCTCGCCGAACACGAGGAGCTCGGGCCGGCGCAGCAGCTCGTCGGCGAGTGCGGCGTTCAGGCAGCCGGCAAGGGTCCGCGCCGTCGGCGTGGCGGCGGTCTTCGGGAAGGATCGCGCCGAAGGACGCGGTGCGTTCCTCGTCCGTCGCCACGGGATCGCCGCTCGGGCGCTCGCGGACGAGGTCGGGGTGGTACGGCGCCATCGGGAGCCGTGACCTCCTCGGTCGTCTGCAGGCGCGGCCGCCGCGCGGCCTCCTCGGCCACGGCCATGACACGCTCGCGCGTCTCGCGCACGAGGTCGCGCAGCTCGTCCGGGCTCGCCGCGCCGAGCTCGATCAGCCGTCGAGCGTTGCGGAGGAGCGGGTCGCGCGCCTCGACCGGCTTCGATCTCCGCGACGGACGCGGTAGGTCTGCTCGGCGTCGCTGCCGGCATGGCCCCACAGCCGCACGGTGCGCAGGTGGAGGAAGGCAGGCTGTCGATGCCTCGCGGACGTGGTCGACGGCCTCGCCGACCGCGTCCCACACCTCGTCCATGCTCGCCATCGGCCTGCGACATAGCGCAGGTGCGGCTGGTTGCCGAAGGTCGCCGCGATCCAGCCGTCGGGCGTCGGGCACGCTGATGCCGGTGCCGTTGTCCTCGCATACCAGGAGCAGCGGCATCGGCAGGCCCATTCGGACCGCGTAGCGGGCGGTGTTGATCGCCGCCAGGGCGGTGGCGTGGTTGGCGCTCGCGTCGCCGAACGAGCACAGCACGACCGCGTCCTCGGGCAGGTCGATGGCCGACGCCCATGCCGCTTGGCGCGCGCGAGGCTGAAGGCGAGGCCCATCGCCTTGGGGAGGTGGCTTGCGATGGTGCTCGTCTGCGGCGGAACCCACATGGCGCGGCTGCCCCACACCTTGTGGCGGCCCTGGGCGATCGGGTCCTCGCTCGAGGCGACGACGCCGAGCAGGGTGTCGAGCATCGGCGTGCTGCCCGGCAGCTGGCGCGAGCGTGCCATGAATGAACCCGCCGGACCGATAGTGGAGGAACGCCGGATCGTCGATCCGCAGTCGCGCCCCGACAACCGCGTTGTTCTCGTGACCGGCGGAGCTGATCGTGTAGAAGCTGCGGTTCGTCTTCTTCAGCTCGCGCGCCGCCACGTCGAGCTGGCGTGATGCGAGCTGGTCCTCGAAGAGGCCAAGCGCCGTCGGCAACTGACAGCTCGCCGCCTTCCCGAAGCGGGCAGTCGGCTCGAGCCGCGTGGCCGCCGGCTCGCGCGAGTCGAGATAGGTGTCGAGCTGACGCTCGACGATTGCGACACGGTCCCAGGTCATTCGGTGGTGGCCGGCTCGCTGAGGTGGGGGCGGGCCGACATTCTACCGCCGCGGCCGAGGACTCACAGCGACGTATCGGGAAGTCTCCGCCGCCCGGTCACCGCCGCGACCACGCCGGCCAGCATCAGCTGCGCGGCGAGGGCGGCGAAGGGAGACCAGAGCAGGGGATTCCGGAGCCATCGGGGAAGCATGGGTCTTTCCTTCCCGTTCGACCGGCCGCGCGGCCCGCGTCCGCGCGTGGCAGGCGCTCGACATGGGACCCGATCGGACGCTTACCGGGCGCTTACCACCGCTTACTGGCGCGCGCCGGACCTCAGCCGCCCGCCGAGATCAGGACGATGCCGAGCAGGGCCAGCGCGACGCCGAGCTGGCCGAGCCGAGGCAGCCGCTCGCCGAGCACGACTCGCGCGAGCAGCATCGTCACGATCGGGTAGAGGCCGACTCAGCGCGGCAGCCAGCCCGATCGGGATGAGGTCGCGGGCAACGACGTAGAAGGCGTTACCTCCCGACATCGAGCAGGCCGGCCGCGATCACGATCGCGACCGGAAACGTGGTGCGATCCAGCGCGCGCCGAACGCCATCGCGGTCGGCGATGGAGGCCGACGTGGCGCGGCTGAACACGAGCGCCCATAGCGGGTCGCCGGCCCGCGCGGCCAGGTCGATCAGCACGTACCAGGCGCCGAATGCGGCCGCGGCCAGCGCCGGCCAGCGCGCAGCGCCCGGCGTCCAAGCTCGTCCCTGGACGCGCCGCTGGCCGCCGCGGCGGCCGCCGCGGCGCAACCCACGCCCAGGAGCTGGACGCGGCGTGATCGATGGCGCCCAGCGACGGCCCCGGCCACCAGCGGGATCGCCAGCGAGCCAGCTCCGCTCAGGGAAGTGACGATGCCCATGCTGCCCAGCGACATGCCGCGATACAGGGCGCCAGGCCGATGACACCCGCAACTCCGGCGACCATGCCGAGCGCGATGGCGCCGGCATCTGGCACCGGCGGGCGGACGATCGACCACGCCGACGAGCAGCGCGACCAGGCCGACGAAGTGCGCGCCGGCAACCACCACGAGCGCGCCCGCGCGGCGCGCGGCGAAGGCGCCGGCGAAGTCGCCGGCGCCGAACGAGAGCGCGCCGAGACAACGCCGGCGGCGATCCCAAACGGTGGCATCGGCGGCACTCTAGCGCAGGCAGAAGAGCCCCGCCCGACCCGCGATTCCGGTGCCGTCGGGACCGTCGCTGCACCGAATCCCGACGCAGATCGCCGCCGAGTCGCGGAATGCGTCGAATCGCGCTTGACACTCGAACCGCGCAACCGGATAGTGCGCACGCCGCGAGCGACGTGCCACGGCCGCCGGTGGCCCGAGCCATGGCGCGGCCGGTCGTCCGGCAGCACGAGGTGCCGGTGGCGGTCGAGCCGAGCGGCAGAGTCGGAGGGGATGCGGGCGGACGGCGGGAGGCCCGCCGTCCGGCTCGAGGGCATCGTCAAGCGCTTCGGCGACGTCGTCGCCGTGGCCGGGATCGACCTCGACATCGCCGACGGCGAGTTCTTCAGCATGCTGGGGCCGTCGGGGTCCGGCAAGACCTCGACGCTGCGGATGATCGCCGGCTTCGAGGTCCCGACCGAGGGCACCATTCGCCTCCACGGGCAGGACGTCACCGGTGTCCCGCCGTTCGACCGGGACGTCAACACCGTCTTCCAGGACTACGCCCTCTTCCCGCACATGAGCGTCGGCGACAACGTCGGGCTACGGCCTCGTCGTGCGCGGAAGGTCCCGCCGAGCGAGCGACGGACCCGCGTCGGCGAGGCGCTGCGCATGGTCCGCCTCGAGGGCTACGAGGCCCGCCGTCCCGGCCAGCTGTCCGGCGGCCAGCGGCAGCGCGTCGCCCTGGCCCGGGCGCTCGTCAACCGGCCCGAGGTCCTGCTCCTCGACGAGCCGCTCGGCGCCCTCGACCTGAAGCTGCGCGAGGAGATGCAGATCGAGCTCAAGGCGATCCAGCAGCAGGTCGGCATCACGTTCATCTACGTCACCCACGACCAGGAGGAGGCGCTCACCATGAGCGACCGCCTGGCCGTCTTCAACCTCGGACGGATCGAGCAGGTCGGCTCGCCGGCCGACGTCTACGAGCACCCGGCCACGACGTTCGTCGCCGGCTTCGTCGGGACCTCCAACCTGCTCACTGGCGAGGCCGCCCGCTCGTCATCGGGCGCGACGGCATGTTCACCGTTCGGCCGGAGAAGATCCGGCTCGCGGATCCGGACGCGACCCCAGGCGCCGACGAGGGCCGGCCCTGGGCAGCATCCGCGAGGTCGTGTACATCGGTCCTGACACGCGATACATCGTGGCGCTCGAGACCGGAGGCGACCTCGTCGTCACGCGGCAGAACCTGGAGACATCGTCGATGGAGGCGCTCGCCACCCAGGGATCAGCCCGGTGCGGCTGATCTGGAAGCAGCGCCATGTGCTGAGCCTCGCCACGAGCGAGGAACCACTGGGCGATACGGAGGAAGAAGATAGTTCCCATGAGGCATCTGCGCATTCCGGTGCTCGTCGGTCGTGATCGGCCTGATCGTGACCGCCTGCGGAACAGCAACGGGCGGAAGCCCTGAAGCCAGCGCGATCGCCGAGATCGGCGAGGGCGAAGGGGAGCTCAACCTCGTCATCTGGGCCGGCTACGCCGAGAACGGCGAGACCGACGCGGCCTTTGACTGGGTCACCCCGTTCGAGGAGGAGACGGGCTGCGATGTCAACGCGACGAACATGACGCGACTCGAACAACGGCGTGTCGCTCATGCAGTCGCGGCCAGTACGACGGCATCTCGGCCTCCGGTGACGCCACGACCAGGCTGATCGCCAGCGGCCTGGTCGCGCCGATCGACACCGATATCTTCGAGAACTACGGCAACGTCTTTGCCGACCTCAAGGACCTGCCGCACAACACCGTCGACGGCGTGAACTACGGCGTCCCGCACGGCCGCGGGCCGAACCTGCTCGCCTACAACACCGAGGAGATCGCCGAGGCCCCGACGAGCTGGAGCGCCGTCTTCGACGGACGGCGCCGACCACGCGGGCGACATCAGCATCTACGACTCGTCGATCTTCATCGCCGATGCGGCGCTGTACCTGAAGAACACGCAGCCCGACCTCGGGATCAAGAACCCGTACCAGCTCAACCAGGAGCAGTTCGATGCGGCCATCGCACTGCTCGAGGAGCTCGACGCCAACGACCCGCTGTACTGGGCGGACTACACCGACCAGATCAGCTCGTACGCCAGCGGCGACGTCGTCGTCGGCACGACCTGGCCGCTCCAGGTCAACCTGCTCCAGGCCGATGGCGCGCCGTCGAGGCGATCACGCCCGAGGAAGGAACGACCGGCTGGTCGGACACCTGGATGATGTACGCCGAGGCCGAGCACCCGAACTGCATGCTCATGTGGATGGACCACATGATGTCGCCCGAGGCGAACTCGCAGGCGACCGTCTAGTTCGGCGAGGCGGCGACCAGCCAGGAGGCATGCGCGGCTGCCGAGGCCCTCTCGCCCGGCCACTGCGAGGCGCAGCACGCCGACGACGCGGCCTACTGGGAGAACATCTGGTACTGGAGCACGCCGCAGGAGGACTGCGCCGACGACGACGACGCCACGACCTGCGTGACGCAGGACGACTGGGTCGAGGCCTGGACGACGCTGCGCGGCGGCTGATCAACGGCCCAGCCTCGCTCACGTTGTGCCAGCATGCTCCCCGGGGATCCGTCCCCGGGGAGCATCCTTCCCACCCACGTGACCTTTGCGTGACCTGAGCCGATGACGCACCCGAGCCACGCGGCCTGACGCCGCCGACCCGCCGCCGGCCGCCTGCGGCGCCTTGCCGCCTGGCTGCACGCGCGCCCGCGGACGCAGCTCGGCCTGCTCCTTGCCGGCCCCGTCGGGTGGATGGTCATCGCCTACCTCGGCTCGCTGTTCGTGCTCCTGCTCGGCGCGTTCTGGGCAAAGGACTCCTTCACCGGCCAGGTCGAGCCGTTCGTCTGGACCCTCGACGCCTTCGAGAACATCATCGGCAACGACGTGTACCGGACGATCGCCCTGCGGACGATCGGGATCGCGGTGGCCGTCACCGCTGACCGACGCGCTGCTGGCCTTCCCGATCGCCTACTACATGGCCCGCGTGGCATCGCCGCGCATGCGCGGCTGCTCTGATCGTCGCCATCCTGCTGCCGCTGTGGGCCGCCTACCTCGTCAAGGTCTACGCGTGGCGGGCGATCCTCCAGGGCAACGGCATCCTCGAATGGGTGCTCACGCCCTTCGGCATCGACGCGCCCGGGGCTCGGGCAGATCGCGAACTCCTGGGTCGTGCTCAGCTACCTGTGGCTGCCGTACATGATCCTGCCGATCTACGCCGGCCTCGAGCGGATCCCGGAGTCGCTGCTCGAGGCCTCCGCGGACCTCGGCGGCCGGACCGGCACGACGTTCCGCCGGGTCGTCCTGCCCCTCGTCTTTCCCGCGCTCGTCGCGGGATCGATCTTCACGTTCTCGCTGACGCTCGGCGACTACATCACGCCCGACCTCGTGAGCGACGCGAAGTTCATCGGCAACGTGATCTACGACAACTCGAGCCTCGGCAACCTGCCCCTCGCCGCGGCCTACTCGCTGCGTGCCGATCGTGATCA
Source organism: uncultured Chloroflexia bacterium (assembly GCA_963839635.1). Lineage (GTDB taxonomy): Bacteria > Chloroflexota > Limnocylindria > QHBO01 > QHBO01 > JACDBZ01. Next base: position 164,947 of record CAWIVT010000008.1, on the reverse strand, counting down.
TGATCGTGTACCTCCTCGTCGCCCGGCGCCTCGGCGCCTTCGAGTCGCTGTGAGGGCAGGCCGCCGATGACTGAGTCGTTCTGGACCCGGGTCGGGCTGCGCGTGGCGACCGGCGTCGTGCTCGCATTCCTCTACCTGCCGCTGATCATCCTGGTCGATCTACGCCTTCAACCCGAGCCGGCTCCAGGCCTGGCCACCGAGCGGCTTCACGCTGCACTGGTTCGCGGAGGCGGCCGCCAACCCCAGCCATCCGGCGAGGCCGTGGTGAACTCGCTCCTCGCCGGTCTGGGGGCCACCGGGATCGCGCTCGTGCTCGGCACGCTGGCCGCGCTCGCCGTCCATCGGTTCGCCTTCTTCGGCCGTGAAACGATCTCGTTCCTGCTCGTCCTCCCGATCGCGCTGCCCGGCGTCGTGACCGGGATCGCCCTGCGCACGACGTTCCAGACTGCCGGCATCGACTTCGGCCTGTTCACGATCATCGTCGGGCACGCCACCTTCTGCGTGGTCATCGCCTACAACAACGTCATCGCGCGACTGCGGCGCCTGCCGCGCACGCCGGAAGAGGCCTCGGCCGACCTCGGCGCGGACACGTGGACGACGTTCCGGCGCATCACCCTGCCGTCGATCGGGACGGCGCTGCTCTCCGGAGGCCTGCTGGCCTTCGCCCTGAGCTTCGACGAGATCATCGTCACGAACTTCACGGCCGGTCCGGGCACCGCAGACGATCCCGATGTGGATCCTTGGCGCCATCCAGCGCCCGACCGAGCTGCCGGTCGTGAACGTCGTGGCGTTCGTTCTGATCCTGATCTCCACGATCCCTGTCTACCTCGCCCAGCGCATCAGCAGCGGCACCGGAGGTGGGGGTCGGGTCTGACCCAATGGGGGTATCGGGATCGAGGCCCAGCGCGCTAGGCTTCCGGTACGTCCGGCTACCGAGCGCCGGACCTCGAGGGGAGCCAAGCTGCCGTGTCCGTCATCACTCGACCCAACGCCAAGACCTCAACGTGGCGGATCGCCGTCGTCGGCCTCGTGGCCGCCCTTGCCGTGGGCATCGGAGTCGCCGCCGGGAGCTCCCTGCTCACCAGCCGCGTCGTGGCGCTCGGGTCCGGCGCCTCATACGTGCCCGCCGACGCGCCGTTCTTCCTCGAGATGCGCCTCGAGCCGTCGGATGCCCAGGACACCGCGCTGCGCGAGGTGCTCGCCCATTTCCCGCCGATCGAGGACGTCGACCTCGACCGCCCGCTCCATGACCAGCTCACCGAGCGGCTCGACGAGATGCTGGTCGCCGAGGGCGCCGCAGCCAGCTGGGCCGAGGACATCGCGCCGTGGTTCGATGGGCGCGTGGCCATGGCCGTCACCGACATGCCGGCGACCTCGATGGAGATGCCCGCCGACCCCATGGCCATGCCGGAGCCACCGCCGTTCGTCGTGCTGCTCGGGGTGACCGATACGAACGCCGCCGCGGCCGCCATCGAGCGGCTGCTGGCTGCGGCGGGGGACGGCGCCCCATCGTTCTCCGAGTCGGACCATCTCGGGTTCGCCGTCCGGAGCTCGGACGACGGGGAGGGCGCGTACGCCCTGACCGACGACCAACTCGTGATCGCAGCGGACGCGGATGGAGTACGAGCTGCCCTTGACGCCAACGATTCGGGCACGGACACGCTCGCCGAGATGGCCGAGATCACGCGCCTGACCGCTTCGCTGCCGAACGACTGGCTCGCCTTCATGGCGTACGACATGACCGATCTGATGGCGCAGGCATTCGCCCAGGCCGAGGCGGAGGAGCCCGAGCTGTCGGCCGCCTTCGAGTCATTCATGGAGCACCAGTCGCTGCGCGGCGCGATGGCCTTCTCTGCCGAGGGTGATCGGCTGCTGCTGGATGCCGCGACCGAGCCACCGACCGGACCGCTCGCTGTCGCCAACGCGGACCGTGGCCTCGCCGAAGAGGTGCCCGGCGACACCCTCTTCTACAGCGAGGCGGCCGACATCGGTGCGGCCATGTCGGCGACCATCGAGCCCCTCAAGCAGGCCATCGGGGCGACGCCGGAGGGCGATGAGCAGCTGCAGACGATCGAGGCGGCGCTTGGTGCCGACCTCGAGGACCTCGTGAGCTGGATCGGGGACGGCGCCATGGCGATCGGCTACGACGGCAGCCAGGCGTACGGAGGCATGGTGCTCGTGCCCAACGACATCGACGCCGCCCAGCGACGGCTGTCGCAGCTCGGATCGTTTGCCTCGCTCGCCGCACTGGACCCGGAGAGCGGGATCAGCGTCAGCGAGGAGGAAACCGGCGGCGTGACGGTCACGACGATTCGCTGGGACGCGCCCGACGAGTCAGTCGCCATGACGATGCCGATCTCGGCAAGCGTAATCCTCGAGTACGCCCTCACCGACGACCGCGCCCTGATCGGGATCGGCGACGTCTTCGTGGGCCGCGCGCTGGAGCTCGACGAGGCCGATTCGCTCGCTGCCGAGCCTCGGTACGCCGATGCGGTCGCCAGCCTCGGCGGCCCGGAGAACACCGCGGTCGCGTGGTTCGACGTCGCCGGAGCGCGCGAGGCACTCGAATCGGCCCTCGGGCCGATGCTCGATGCCGGCGACCCCGATGGCATCTACGAGGCCGATGATTCGTCCGTGGCTGCTGCCGCTCGATCGGATGGTCAGCGTCACCCGTCTGGAGGGCGACATCGTCGTGCAGCGGGCCGCTCTCCTGGTCGAGTGACGCCGCCGATCCAGCCCTTTCCGGACGATCGCGACGGTGAGGTCGGGGTCGAGGCCTCCGGGGACCGGCTCAGGGCCGCGGGCGTGGAGCCATCGGCATGGAGCAACGGGCCGGGTGACCGCTACCCCGCGCACGAGCACGCCACCACGAAGCTGCTCGTCTGCGCGGAGGGATCGATCACGTTCCTGGTCGGATCCCGGTCCGAGCCGGTCGAGCTGGCGGCCGGGCACGGGCTTCGTGCTGCCGGCGCGTACACGCCATGCGGCCGTCGTCGGGCCTGGCGGCTGCACGTGCCTGGAGGGTCACCGGCCCGGCTGAGGCGGTTCCTTGGTCCGCTTCCCGTGCGGCTTGCTCGCGAGCCGCTTCGCGGCATCCCGCGCCTCGACCTCAAAGCGGTTGTCGCGATACCAGCTCTTTCCCGCGCGCCGGGCGGTCTGCGCGGCCACCAGGTACGCGATCGGGAAGGCCCACCCGTAGCGTGCCCACTGGCGCACGTGCTCGACCTCGTGCGCGAGCTCCGACTCGTCCATCTCGCGCCATGCGAAGATCCGGCTGCCGATCGTGATCGCCAGCCAGTCGCGCAGGAGGAGCGATCCCGGCAGGCGCAGCCACGGCCAGACGTGGATCCGATGCGGCTTCATTCGTCGGTGGGGTGCAGCAGCAGATCCGGCCGGTCGCCCCAGTGCTCCAGGAAGCGGTAGAAGTTCCGCTTGCTGAGCCGATCCCGCTCCTTCTCCGTGACGGAGGTCCAGCCGCGATGCTCGTGTCGCACGAGCGGAAGCGGCTCGGTGCGTACCGCCCGCCAGCCGGCGTCGCGGACGGCGAAGCTGAAGTCGAGGTCCGCGTTGCGGTAGAAGCGGAATCGGCGGTCGAAACCGCCCACCGTGCGGAGCGCCTCGCGGCGCACGGCGAGGACGTACGCCTCGACCGCATCGACCTCGCCCGGCGGGGCCTCATCGAAGCTGCGGCCGTCGCCGCTCGTCACCCCCCAGCCACCGGCGATGCCGACGCCCGGGTCCTCGAACGCGGCGAGCAGCGGAGTCGTGAAGTCACCGGTCGGCTCGACCGACGTGTCGAGCAGCACGGTCACCTCGGCCCGGGACCGGCGCATGCCGAGGGTTCGACCATCCGCCCAGCCCAATCGCTCGTTGGTGCGGAGCACGATCGGGTCGATGGGCGCATCCCTTTCGAGGATCGGATCGAGCTCGAAGCTGGGAGCATTGGAGACCACGATCAGCTCCCAGTCGACCCGTGGAGGATGCGCGCGGACGCCGGCAAGCGCACGACGCAGGTCGTCGCCGTGGTCGTCGACCACGAGCTGGAGCGAGAGGGCGAGCGAGGGCGGCTCGTCCAGCAGCGAGGCGAGATCGGTGGGATCGGCGTAGCCGGTAGGGGCCGCATCGGGGGGCAACATCGGCCGGGCGGTCGAGCCGCGAGGACCGTCCTGGACCTCCCAGCCCATGGCGGCGATCTCGTCGCGGAGCTCATCGGCCCTGGCCCAGTCCCTGGCTTCGCGCGCCTGCGTACGCTCGCCGAGCATGCGGCGAACGTCATCGGGGACGGATTGGGGAGACATCGAACGAAAGTACTCCTGCCCTCGACCAAACGTAGCGGGCGGGTCCGGGGCACCGCAACCTTACTATCCGGACACGAGCCGAACTGACCGCACCTGCCCGGTGTGGCCGGGCCCGCGACCAGTGCCCGTATACGAGGGTCCAGGTACAAACAGATGATGACGAATGAGGTCGGGAAGCTTCTGACCGCGGCCGAGGTGGCCGATCTTCTCCACCTGCACGTGAATACCGTCAAGCGATTGGGCGACCGCGGAGAGCTCCCGTTCTTCCGGGTATGCAAGCGAGGCGACCGCCGATTCCGCTACGACGACGTGCTGGACTTCCTGCGCCGCGCCAAGTAGCCAACCCCAATACATGCCCCCGGCTCGTCCGGGTGCGCCTCCTGCCAGGGGGCTTCGCAACGACCGCCGAGGTGCCAATTCTCGGCGGTCGTTTGCTTGTGCCGCATAATCGGCCCGAATGAGCGACGAAGCACGAACGCAGATGGAGGAGGCCCGCCGCCTTCTCGACTCCGGAGATCTCGAGGCAGCCACCGCGATCCTCGAGCCGCTCACCCGTAACCCTGACCGCAACCTGGCCGGTGAGGCCTGGCTCCACATCGGCGCGGCGCGCTACCGGACCGATGACGAGGCGGGTGCCCAGACGGCCTGGCAGGAGGCCGCGAACGCCGGGGGCTCGACCGCCTGGATCGGCTGGCGGAGCGTTGCCGAGCAGCAGGTTCGTGACGGCGACCTGGAGTCCGCGATCACGTCGTACCGCGAGGCGGACCGGCGCGCGCCGGCCAACGAGCGAGGGGCGATTGCCAATCGGATCGCGTGGCTCCTCAAGGAGACCGGGCACGACTTCGCAGCGCGTCGCCAGTTCAACCGGGCGCGCGGCGCCTACGCCGCCTTCAATGGGTACGTCACGTACGCCACCATTGCCATCTGTGTCGGGCTGTTCGGGATCGACGCCGTGCTGAGCGGCGGCGCGACCCTCCAGGGCGGCCTGCTTCGGCGGATCCGTTGGTCCGCTCGGCGAGCAGAACCTCATCAACGCCGTGCTGGTGGCGCAGGGCGAGTGGTGGCGGATCTTCACGAGCGCATTCTTCCACCTGACTCCGCTGCACCTGGCGTTCAACATGTACGTGCTCTACCTCTACGGCCAGATCGCCGAGCGCATGTACGGGCATGTCGAGTACGCGGTCATCTACGTGCTCTGCGCGGCCGGAGGCAGCGTTCTGACCATCCTCGTCGACCCTGGCCAATTCGCGGCAGGGGCCTCGGGCGCGATCTTCGGGCTCGTTGGTCTCCTCTTCGTCGTCTCGCGCCGGCATCACGCGGTCCTCGGCGGAGAGGCTCGACGCATGATGGCCGGCATCGGGAGCTATCTGGTCTTCCTGCTCATCTTCACGTTCGTGGTGCCCGGGATCAGCTGGACCGGCCATCTCGGCGGGCTCATCGTCGGAGCCGTCCTGGGCTTCCTGCTCCCGCCGACCGGCGTCGAGACGCTCTCCGGCATGTGGCGCACACCGACCGGCGAACGGCTCATGGGCGTCATGCCTCGTTCGCTGCGCGTCGCCGTCTTCGGCGGCGTGGCCGTGCTGCTCGTCATCGGCTCGTACCTTGCCGTGGGCCGCTTCCTCGGTTGACCGATGGCGCATCGCGCGCCTAGGATGCCGCTCCAACTGAACATGGCTTCGACCGGGACGAGTACCCGATGGAGCGGCCGTTCGAGCGAGCCGGAATGGTGTGAGCCGGCATGGACCGCATCGGCGAATGGAACCCGTGAGCCCCGACTCGGCCCATCGTTAGCCCGGGCCAGCAGAGTGTGGGCCGACCTTCGGCCCGAACGAGTGTGGCACCGCGGATGAACGCCTCCGTCTCTCGAGATGGAGGCGTCGTGCATGCTCGACCAGGAAGGACCGATGGGCCTCACCAACACCGAACCCGACGAGCACCGTCCCGCCGTCCGCGCGGCGGTCGAGCTGGTGGCGGCCGGGGCCGTCCTGCCGGCTCCGCTGGCCGAGGCCGCGATGGACGAGCTCATGGATGGCACGGCGCCGGCGACCCACGTCGCTGCGTTACTCGCGATGCTGAGAGTCCGTGGCGAGACTCCAGAGGAGCTGGCCGCGTTCGCGCGCGTCATGCGCGCCCGGGCGGTGCGGGTGGCCGCTCCTGATGGCGCCGTCGACCTGTGCGGAACGGGGGCCGATGGCGCCGGCACCTTCAACATCTCGACCCTCGCCGCCTTCGTGGTCGCCGGGGCCGGCGTCCCGGTCGCCAAGCACGGGAACCGGGCGGTCACCAGCCGCTGCGGCTCGGCAGACGTGATCGAGGCGCTCGGGATCACCCTGGACCCAGGGCCCGACGCGGTGGCGCGCCGGATCGCGGAGATCGGCTTCGGCTTCATCTTCGCGCCCTCGTACCACCCGGCCATGAAGCACGCCATGCCCATCCGGCGCGAGCTGCCGATGCGCACCGCATTCAACCTGCTCGGTCCGATCAGCTCGCCGGCGGGGGTGCGACGGCAGCTCCTGGGCGTGGCGGAGGAGCGACTGCTGCCGCTCATGGCCGGCGCGCTGGCACGGCTCGACACGGATCGCGCGCTCGTCGTCCACTCCGGGGACGGGCTCGACGAGCTGTCGCTGGCGGGCCCGAATCGAGCAATGCTCGTCGAGGGTCGCATGGTCGGCGAGATGGAGATCGATCCGAGCGCGCTCGGGCTGCGACGCGCGACCAGCAGCGCCTTCGCCGGCGGCGACGCGCAGCTCAACAGCGCGATCGCCATCAGCGTCCTCGGCGGCGAGCCCGGCGCGGCACGCGACGTGGTCATCCTCAACGCGGCAGCGGCGCTCTTCGTGGCCGGCCGCGCCACCGACGTGGGGGACGGCGTCGCGCTGGCTGCAGAATCGATCGACTCGGGAGCGGCCGCCGAGGTCGTCGACGCCTCGGCACGACACGTGGACGCGGGACGCGCATGACGGCCACCGTCCTCGACGAGCTCCTTGCCGCGGCGCGACGCCGCTCGCGAGCGGATGCACGGTCCACCCCGCTGGCCCAGCTGCGCCGGGACGTCGCCCGTATGCCGACGGCGCGCCGCTTCGAGGCCGTGCTGCGGACGTCCGACCGTGTCTCGGTTATCGCGGAGGCGAAACGCTCCTCGCCCTCGGCGGGCACCTTCGAGACGCTCGGCCCGGGCCCGGCGGCCGTCGCCGGCCTCGTGCGTCGCTATGCGGATGCCGGTGCTGCCGCCGTCTCGGTCCTGACCGAGCCGACGCGCTTCGGCGGCAGCGACGACGACCTCGTGGCGGCGGCACGCATCGGCCCGCCGGTCCTGCGCAAGGACTTCGTCGTCGACCGCTACGCCGTCTGGCAGGCGCGGGCGCTGGGTGCCGACGCGGTCCTTCTCATCGTGAGGGCCCTGGATGATGCGACGCTCCGCGGCCTCATTGAGGAGGCGGGTGAAGCGGGCCTCGACGCACTGGTCGAGGCCCACGACGCCGAGGACCTCGAGCGCGCGCTTGCCGCCGATGCGACGCTCATCGGCGTCAACTCGCGGAACCTGGCGACCCTGGCGGTCGACCGAGAAGGGTCGCTCGCGCTCATCGCGCGCGCCGCCGAGTGCGGCGCCACCGTCGTCGCGGAGAGCGGCATCGATGGTCCGGACGCCGCCGCTCGCGCCGCCGAAGCCGGCGCGGCCGCATTGCTGGTCGGAACGAGCTTGCTGCGGGAAGCCGATCCCGCGGCCGCCCTCGCGCGCCTCGTCGCGTCAGCTCCGCGCCGAGAGCAGGCCCCCTCGTTGCCGCACCCGGCACGTGCGGCGGTCAAGACGTGCGGCATGCGCATCCCCGCCGGCCTTCGAGCGGCGGTGGCGGCCGACGCGGACCTCGTCGGCTTCGTGATGGAGTCGACCTCACCGCGCGCCGTGTCGGTGGCCCGGGTCGCCGAGCTCGTCGCCGGTCTGGCGGGTCCGAAGCCGGTGCTGGTGTTCCGCGATCCTTCGCGTGACGGCGTCGCGGCCGCGATGGCGACCAGCGGCGTCACCGGCATCCAGCTGGCCGGATTCGAGGGGCCACCCGGCTGGGTTGCGTCCCTCGAGCCGTCGCCCACGACGCTGATCGGAGTCGTCCACGGACCGACCTCCGTGCGGACGGCGCTGCGGGACGCCGAGGCCTGGGTGGCGGCCGGCGCGACGCACATCCTTCTCGAGGGCTCGAGCCGTGGCGATGGCGGTGGATCCGGAGCCGGTGCCCCCATCGGCGTCGCCCGCCGGCTCGGCCGGATCGTGCCGGTGGGGCTGGCAGGTGGCCTCCGTCCCGAAAACGTCGCCGACGCGGTTCGGTCTGCGCGGCCGGCGCTCGTGGATGCCGCAAGCGGGCTCGAGCGCGACGCAAAGAGCGACCCGGCACGCATCGGCGCCTTCGTGCGCAACGCGCGACGCGAGCCGGCCGGCGGGGATCGAGTCGATCGCAACGGCCGCTTCGGCCGCTTCGGCGGCAGGTTCGTGCCGGAGACGCTGATGCCCGCGCTCGAGGACCTCGAGGCCGCGTGGCGAGCAGCGGGGCGCGACCCGTCGTACCGGGCGGAGCTCTCCCGACTCCACCGCGACTTCATCGGCCGTCCCACTCCGGTCTTCGCGGTGCCGGCGCAGGCGCTCGCGGACCGTGGAGGCAGGGGAGCAGCCGTCTGGCTCAAGCGAGAGGATCTCGCTCACACCGGGGCACACAAGATCAACAACGCGATCGGGCAGGCGCTCCTTGCTCAGCGCATGGCCAAGCCACGCGTCATCGCCGAGACCGGCGCGGGCCAGCACGGTGTGGCGACCGCAACCGCGTGCGCCCTGCTCGGGCTCGAGTGCGTGGTCTACATGGGCACGACGGACATCGAGCGGCAGGCGCCGAACGTCCGGCGCATGGGCATGCTCGGGGCAGAGGTGCGGCCCGTGCCGACCGGCAATGGCACGCTGCGCGACGCACTGAACGAGGCGCTGCGCGACTGGGTGGCGAATGTCGAGTCGACGTTCTACATCCTCGGCTCGGCCGCCGGGCCGCACCCGTATCCGGAGATGGTCGCGTCGCTGCAGGAGGTCATCGGACGAGAGGCAAGGGCCCAGCTGGGCCGTCGGGTCGGCCGAGTGCCGGACGCGGTGGTGGCGTGCGTCGGCGGCGGCAGCAACGCGATCGGCATCATGCGGCCGTTCATCGACACCGCCGCGCGCCTGATCGGCGTCGAGGCGGGCGGCCGCGGCGACGCGCTGGGTGACAACGCCGCCTCGCTCGGGCTCGGTGCGCCGGGCGTCCTGCACGGGGCGTTCACCATGCTCACCCAGGACGACGCTGGACAGGTGGTCGAGCCGCACTCCGTCTCGGCGGGCCTCGACTACCCCGGAGTCGGTCCGCAGCTTGCCGCGCTTGCCGAATCGGGTCGCATGGAGGTTTTGCGCGCCACCGACGCTGAGGCGCTCGAGGCAACCCAATGGCTCGCGCGCACCTGCGGGATCATCCCGGCGCTCGAGTCCGCGCACGCGGTCGCCGCCGTGCTGGCCCTCCTGCCCGAGCTCGAACCCGACGTGCACGTGCTCGTCAACCTGTCGGGCCGTGGCGACAAGGACCTCGGCATCCTCGAGCGCGAGCTCGACGGGACGTGAACGGCGCCGAGCGTATTCGCGCTTCCTTCGGATCCGCCGCGGCGGAAGGGCGGACCGCGTTCATCGCCTACATCCTGTCGGGCTACCCGTCCGGGGCCGATGCGCTCGACGCCGCCGAGGCGGCACTCGGCGGAGGGGCGGACATGTTGGAGATCGGAGTCCCGTTCAGCGACCCGATGGCCGATGGCCCGACCATCGCCGACGCCGGTCGCACGTCGCTGGCTGCCGGTGGCGGGCTCCCATCGGCGCGCTCACTGGTCGCCAGGCTGCGCGAGCGGGGACACACTCAGCCGCTGATGGTCATGACCTATCTCAACCCCCTCCTCGCGGCCGGTGAGTCCGCCACGCTCCGTTCGTTGCGCGAGGCGGGCGCGGATGGCCTGATCGTGCCCGACCTGCCGGCGGGCGCGTCACCGGGACTCGAGCGGCGGGCGGCGACGTGCGGCCTGGCGGTCTCATTTCTCGTTGCGCCGAACACCCCGCCGTCACGCGTCGACGCCGCCGTCGTCGCATCGACCGGGTTCGTGTATGTCGTGCCCATCTTCGGGGTGACGGGTGGGCGCGAGTCCCTGGCGGCGGGAGCGCGCGATCTGATCGCATCGGTCAGGGAGCGCGCCGCCGGCCGCGCGCCCGTGGCCGCCGGATTCGGGCTGCAGACGCCGGCCCAGGTTGCGGAGCTCGCCCCGGTCGCCGACGGGTTGATCGTGGGATCGGCGCTCGTGGCGGCCATGCGCGAAGGTGGCGCGGACGCGCTTGGCACGCTGGTGCGGAGCCTCTCCTCAGCAGCGGTACGCGCGTAGGCCGCCAACGAAGGCACGCGGCGTGCGAGGATCCGCCGCATGTGCTTCGACAACGACTCTCGACCCCCACTTGCACCCATCCGCGGCGGTGCGCTCGACGCCCGTGAGCTGACGCTCACCAGCCGAGACGGCACGTCCGTTCCCGCGTACGCGGCCCGAGCCGAAAGCCCCTCGGGCTCGGGCCTGGTGATCCTTCCCGACGTCCGTGGCCTGCATGCCTATTTCGAGGAGCTCACCCTGCGCTTCGCCGAGGCCGGGGTCCACGCCGTGGCGATCGACTATTTCGGCCGAACGACCGAGTCCCGGCAGCGCGGCGAGGGCTTCGAGTACGAGCCGCACGTCATGCAGCTCAGCACGCAGGGCGTCATGGACGACGTGGCCGCCGCGATCGACTACATCCGCACGCCCGACGGCGGTGCCCCGGAACGGCTGTACACGACCGGCTTCTGCATCGGGGGGCGCATCAGCTTCCTCCAGGCTGCCGCCGGCCACGATCTGACCGGCGTGATGGGCCTGTATGGCTGGCCGTCCAGTCCGCATCGAACCGGCCTGCCGGCGCCGGCCGACGAGGCATCGCGGTTCACGTCTCCCGTCCTTGCCCTGTATGGCGGGGCAGACCAGGGCATTCCCCCGGAGGCGATCGAGGCGTTCGACCGCGCCATGGACGCCGCCGGCGTCGAGCATCGCACCGTCGTCTACGAGAACGCCCCGCATTCGTTCTTCGACCGGAAGGCGGACCAGTTCGCCGACGAAAGCGCCGCCGCCTGGAAGGAGATGCTGACCTTCATGCAGGTGCCCGTCTAGGGCGCCCCGCACCGGAGACGGCGACGCCCGCCGCGACGAGCGCGGCGGGCGTATCGGCGGATGCGTCAGGCAGTGGCCGCCGGCTGCTCCGTCGACACCGGGCGCGGTGCCGATGGCCTGGCCGGTCGCAGGTACAGCGGGAGGACGACCGCCAGGTAGCCGAGCCAGGCGATGAGTGTCGCCCACTCAGGCGTGCTCGAGTAGCCGAAGAGTGCTCGCAGCAGCTGGCCAACGATGAGGATCGGCCCCGTCTCGGCAATGTCTCCGCTATGCGGGAGGACGGCGGAGATGTCGAATGCCGTCTCCGAACCGAACGGGATGACGCCCGCCTCCACGAACTCGTGGACCGCGTAGCCCAACAGGCCGGCCGCGATGAAGATCAGCCCGATGCCTGTCCACCGGAAAAAGGTCTGGAGATTGATGACGCGAGCGCCGACGTAAAAGCCGTAGCCGATGGCGACCGCGATCACGATGCCGATGAACGCGCCGATCAGGGTGCTGGTTGCGCCTGCGTTCGCCTCCGAGGCGGCAGTTGCCTGCCCCAGCAGGAAGAGCGACGTCTCGATGCCCTCCCGGATGACCGCGGTAAAGGCCAGGAACGAGAGGCCGAAGATGCCACCCTGCACGAGCGCACGGTCCACGCCTGCCTGCAGCTCGCCGCGGATGTTCGCCGAGGTGCGGCGCATCCAGAACAGCATCCATGTCACGACGGCGGCGGCCAGGAGCGTCGCCACACCCTCGAAGATCTGCCCGGCGGCTCCTTCGAGCCCATCAAGGGTGACCCACAGGATCGCGCCGACGATGATGCTGAGCACGATGGCAGCTCCGGCGCCGAGCCAGATCTTGCCGAAGTGGCGCGCGTTACCGGTCTTGGCGAGGTAGGCGAGGATGATGCTCACGATGAGCGCGGCCTCGACGCCCTCGCGCAGTCCCGTGAGCAGGCCGGTCGTCAGAAATCCGAGGTCCAAAGGTCATCTCTCCGTGTGCCGGCCGCCCCGTGGCGGGGCCTGGCGCCAACGGTGGGTAAGGCTACCCTTACCTCATTCGTTCGTCAAACCGAATCACCGATGGATCGGTCGGGATTGGCGACATCGGTGAACGGGATGCGCGGGCACGGCCCTGGGACGCCGTTCAGCCATGCCAGCAGCGGTCTAGAATCTGGCTTCCCGCCCGAGCCCAACACGGAGCACGAATGATCGATTTCGCCCTGACTGATGCGCAGCGCGAGGTGCAGCGCACCGCGCGCGCCTTCGCCGAGCGCGAGATCCTGCCGCGCATCCAGCAGCTCGATGCCGACGCCGAGTACGACCGCGGACTGTACGAGAAGATGGGAGCCGAGGGGCTGCTTGGCCTGCCGATCCCCGAGCAGTACGGCGGGGCGGGGATGGACTACATCGCCTTTGCGCTGCTGTGCGAGGAGATGGAGCGCGCCGACACCGCCTTCCGCGTGATCCTGAGCGTGCACACCGGCCTCAACTCGCTGACGCTGCTGCAGTGGGGGAGCGAGGAGCAGAAGCAGAAGTACCTCGTGCCCCAGGCGCGCGGCGAGAAGCTCGCCACCTTCGGGCTCACCGAGCCGGGCGTCGGTTCCGACGCCGCCAAGCTGGCAACCACGGCCCGCCGCGACGGCGAGCGTTACATCCTCAACGGCTCCAAGATCTGGATCAGCCTGGGCGACACCGCCGATCACGTGCTGGTCTTCGCAAACGTCGATCGCTCGAAGGGCCACAAGGGCATCACCGCCTTCATCGTCGAGCGTTCGTTCCCCGGCTTCAGCAGCGAGTCGCTCCACGGCAAGCTCGGGGTGCGCGCCGGGAACACCGGCATCCTGACGTTCAGCGACTGCGAGGTTCCCGCCGCCAACCGGGTCGGAGAGGAGGGCGAGGGCTTCACCATCGCTATGAGCGCCATCGACCAGGGCCGCTACACGGTGGCCTCGGGGTCGGTGGGTCTGGCCCAGGCCTGTCTCGAGGCATCGGTCAAGTACGCCCACGAGCGCCAGACCTTCGGCTCGGAGATCGGCGAGCACCAGCTCGTGAAGCAGATGATCGCCAACATGTACGCCGGCATCGAGGCCGGGCGCCTGCTCGTCTTCAAGGCCGGCTGGAGGAAGAACCGCGGCGAGCGCAACACGCGCGAGACCAGCCTGGCCAAGTGGTTCTGCACCGACCACGCCGTCCAATCGGCGCTGGATGCGATCCAGATCCACGGCGCCTACGGCTACTCGAACGAGTACCCGGTGGAGCGCTACCTGCGCAACAGCAAGGGCTCGGTCATCTACGAGGGAACGTCGCAGATCCACACCCTGGTTCAGGCCGACTACCTGCTCGGCTACCGCAGGGACAAGCCGCTCCGCATGCCCCAGCCCCCATTCGAGGGGGAGATGTAGCGGGGTGAGCCGAATCATCGAGCGCATTGCGGGGCTGGTGCTGCTCGTCATCGGGATGCTGGTGCTGGCAAGCGAGCCGCTGCTCGACCTCATCCGGGGGCTCGGCGTCAGCGACGAGGTCCTGCGCTGGTGGCCGGTGATCTTCATCGGCCTCTCGCTCTTCTTCCTGGTCCCCGGCCTGCTCGGTGGCCCCAACCGGCGCCTGCGGGCCGGGATGGTGATCCCCGGAGCGCTGATGGCCGGCGTCGGCGGCGCGCTGCTGTACACCAGCCTCGCGAGCCGATGGAGCGCGTGGGCCTACCTGTGGACCGTGATCCCCTTCTCCTTCGGGCTCGGCATGTATGCGGCGGGCTGGATCGCCGATGCCCCCGCGTTCAAGTGGATCGGCTCGGGCATCGCCATCGGGGGCGTGGTCGCCTACCTCGTCTTTGCGATCGCGTTCGGCGGCGAGGCGTTCCGCGTCATCGCCGCGATCGGGATCCTTGCCCTGGGCCTGGCCCTCACCGTTGGCGGTCTGGCGGATCGCCTCAGCCGGAAGTCGGCGGCCGGCTAGCAGGCGCCCGATCGCGCGTGCGGCGATTGAGCGGGCACGGACGCACAGATGCTGGCGCTCCTGCTCCTGGCGCCCCTATTGATCGGGCTGAATGGCTCCGGACGTGCCTCTCGTGTGCGCCAGTGGCTCATATATGGGCATTCTGCCGCCCCTCGCCACTTCCCCCTCGTACCTGCGCCCGGCGCAGGTTGCGGTCGAACCAGGCCACGATGCGCTCCATGCGGTCGATGCGTCGATCCGGCCGCCCGGAGCTCTTCATCTCGTGGTGCTCGTCGGGGTAGAGGATGAGCTCCACCTCGCGGCCAAGGACCTTGAGCGCTGTGAACAGCTGCTCGTTGTCCGACGCCGGGCAGATGCGATCCTCCTCCGCCTGGAGCATGAGGAGCGGCGTAGTGATCCGGCGCGCATTGCGCAGCGGTGACGATCGCCAGAGAGCCTGCATGCCCTCGTCGGAGAGCGGATCGCCGAGGCCTGCCCGACGGTTGTAGTGGACGCCGAAGTACGAGTTCGCCCAGGCGCTGGCCTGGTTGGCGACGCCGTTCTCGGACGCCGCGGCCCCGAACCGGTCCGTGACGCCGATGAGCCACTGGGTCAGGAACCCGCCGTACGAGAGGCCCATCACGCCGAGCCGCGTCGGGTCGGCCAGGCCGCGCGCCACGAGCCCGTCGACGGCGGCGAGCGCATCCTCCGCATCCGCCTTGCCCCAGGAGGCCGACAGCCCGCGCACCCAGGGCCCGCCAAAGGTCGTCGACCCTCGAATGTTCGGCATCAGAACGCGATATCCCGCCGCGCACAGCGCGATCGCGTCGAGCGTGCCGCCCGGTCCCCAGGCGCCGGTCGGCCCGCCATGGATGTGCAGGATGGTCGGCAGACGCCGACGTCCGGAGCCGACGGGCGATGCCAGCCAGGCGTGGATCGGTCCTGCCGGGCCGTCGAGCTCGATCTCGGCCAGCTCCACGGTGGGGAAGCGTCGTTGCCACCCGGAGCCTTCGCGGGTGATGGGCCGCAGGGCGCCGCCCTCGATTGCCCAGACCTCCGAGGCCGAGCCACCCACGGCCGCGCTGACCGCGATCCGTCCCGCGGCCGCATCGATCCCACCTGCCGCCACCTCCCTCGAGGGCTCCACCAGCGGCGTCGCCGTGCCGTCGAGGTCGACGCGATAGGGAAGATTGCGCCCGCGATCGCCGATGATCACCGCCATCGACGAATCGTCGAGCCACGCCGGGCCGGGCGCCTCCTCGGCCATCGCGAGGTCGCACCACGCCCACTCGCCGATCGGGCGGTCCAGGCTCTCCGTCAGGCAGCGCGGCGAACCGGACGGCAGGTCCATCACCCATAGCGCCGGGGGCACCTCGTCGGGCGGGTCCGCGACGTCGGTGCCGACGAAGGCCAGGTGGCGGCCGTCGGGCGACCAGGAGGGTCGGTCGGCGTCCCCCGCGAGGCTGGCGAGCTCTCGGATGCGCGGCCTGGCGGCATCGGTCCCGACCGACCAGATCTGGAGGCGAGGGTTGATGGTCGCATCGGTCCCTCGGTCCGCCGCGAAGGCGATCCGCGAGCCGTCGGGCGACCAGGCCGGGTTCAGCACGTCGAAGTCGCCGCTCGTCAGCTGGCGCGGCTTCGCGTCAGCACGCAGCGGCATCACCCACAGGTGCGCGCGACGGGCGACGTGCCCCGACTCGTCGTCGCGGAAGTCGAGGCGGGTGATGCGACGCGCGATCGGCGTGCGGCCCTTCCGTTCCTCACCGATCACGAACCGGTGGTCTCCGGCCTGCGCCACCAGGGCCAGCCGTTGGCCGTCAGGGCTCCAGTGCACGCTGGCGACACCGTGCTTCAGCGCTCGTCAGCTGCCACGGCTCGCCGCCATCGAGCGGCAGGATCCACGCCTGGGCCACCGCCGCGTCGTCGCCGACCGGCGAGCGAACGAATGCGACCCGGCGGCCATCGGGCGAGATGGCGGGTGACCCGTCGCGGACGCGGCCGCGCGTCAGCTGACGGGCGCGGCCCCCGCGATACGGCCTCGTCCAGAGGTGGGACTCGTACTCGTCGCGCAGCACGCGTCGCAGCACGTAGACGACAGAGGCCCCGTCCGGGCAGAGTCGGAAGGACTCGAGCGCGACCTGGGCCCGAACGAGGGATCGGGGGTCGACTGAGGTCATCGTCGGAGTATGCCGCAGGCCCCTCGCGTCAAGCGACGCGGATTCCGCATAGCTGTGCGAAATGTTGACCGGATTCCGTGGCATGTGCGATCCTCGCCCGGTCGTAGCGGCCGTCCCGCCCCGGGCATTCAACGCCGCCGACAGCGTGGGAGGTACTGGGACGGTGCGAATGCTTCGCTCATCTGTTGCCACGTTCGCGATCGTGAGCCTGCTGCTTGCGGCCTGCACGGGCGTCCAGGAGCAGCCCGACGCCGGCGGGAGCGCCAGCCCGGGCGCAGAGACCAGCGCATGTGAGCCGATCGCCGACGACGCCGGCGAGCGGCAACCGGCGGAACCGTCCGCATCGGTGTCGCCGGCTCGGCCGACAGCCTCAACCCAGGGCTCGCGTTGCTGTCCGAGGCCTTCGAGCTCTTCGAGCTCGTGTACGACACGCCGATCGCGATCACCGCCGATGGCGAGTACGTCCCCGAGCTGGCCACGGACTGGTCGCGTCGCGGACGATGGCGTGACCTGGACGGTCACCCTGCGCGACGACGCGACGTTCCACGACGGCGAGCCGGCTCGACGGCCGACGACGTCAAGTTCACGCTCGAGCTGTACCGCGACAACCCGGACTTCCCGCACCAGTCGTCGTACCCGGACGTCTTCGAGACGATCACCGCCGAGGACGACACAACGCTCACCATCGTGACCAGCGAGCCGGTCGGCAACTTCGAGTACCGGATGCTGTTCATGTACGTCCTGCCGCAGCACATCTGGGAGGCCGAGGACGCCCTCACCTTCGAGAACGCCGAGATGATCGGCACCGGCCCCTTCCGGCTGACCGAGTTCGTCCAGAACGAGTCGGTCCAGCTGGCGGCGTTCGACGACTACTACGGTGGCCGCCCGGTGGTCGACGAGGTGATCTTCCAGACGATCGACAACGCCGACGCGAGGGTGACGGCTCTCACGAACGGAGAGATCGACCTGCTCGGCGAATTCCAGGCCACGGCGATTCCGGAGCTGCGCGGGCAGGAGAACGTGCAGGTCTGCGTCACCGATGTCGCGGCCGGCGGCAGTCTCACCGACATCATCTTCAACGTCGTCTCTGACGAGGACTGCCCGGTCGACGACCCCGAGACCGCCGAGGACGATGCCGGCGTCTGCACCGGGACACCCCGCACTCAAGGAGGTGGAGGTACGCCGGGCGCTGGCGATGGCCACCGACAAGCAGGAGCTGATCGCCGTGGCCGAGGGCGGCCTGGCCACCCCGGGCATCGGTCTCGTGCCGGTCGGCCTCGGCGACTTCTATGCCTCCGAGCTCACCGACTACGCCTTCGACCCCGATGCAGCGGCGCAGATGCTCGAGGATGCCGGATACGTCGACGAGGACGACGACGGCGTCCGCGAATGCAGGGCGCGACCAGGACTGCGACACCCTCACCTTCCGCTTCAACTTCCCGACCGACAGCGATACGGCGCCGCGCGAGGCGGAGATCCTCGCCTCGCAGTGGGGAGCCGTTGGCGTCGCGCTCGAGATCCAGGGCCTCGATCCGGACACCCTGACGAGCGTCTGCTGCCCGGCATTCGACTACGACGTGATCCTCTGGGGGTGGGGCTCCGACCCGGACCCGCAGTTCCTGATCGGCGTGCTGCTGTGCAGCGAGATCTCGAGCGGGTTCAGCGAGTCCGGCTACTGCAACCCGGCAGTACGACGAGCTCTACGACGCAGCAGGCGGTCGAGACTCGATCCGGAGGCTCGGATCGAGATGATCCACGAGATGCAGCGGATCGCCCTCGAGGACGTCCCGTACATCATCCCGTACTACTCGGCGAGCTACGTCGCGTGGAGAACCGACACGTTCACCGGCTGGTCCTTCGATGACCCGAGCCTCGGGCAGACGGATCCCAACGTCCTTCGCGTGATCGCGCCGCTCGCCACGGGCGAGTAGGCGCCGTCTGCCCGTCCGGCTAGCCCGGGGTGTCCGGCCGCGGAGGCTACCTGCTCTCGAAGGTGGCGTGGGCCATCGTCACGGTCTTCGTCGTCATCACCTTCAACTTCTTCCTGTTCCGCGTGCTCCCCGGAGACCCCGCCAAGGCCGGGACCAAGGATCCCCGGCTGAACCCGGCGTCCATCGCGGCACTCGAGGAGCGCTTCGGGCTGGACAAGGAGGTCTTCCTCGACCTGGACGGCGGGAATCCGCTCGACACGCAGTATTTCGCCTACCTCGGCGCCCTCGGACGGGGTGACCTCGGCCTCTCCTACGCCTTCCGTGACCGGCAGGTGATCGACCTGCTGGGCGGTGCGCTCGTCAACACGCTGTGGCTGATCCTGCCTTCGCAGGCGCTCTCGATCGGGTTCGGGGTGATCCTCGGGCTCATCGCCGCGTGGAAGCGTCGCACGCCGATCGACGTCGGGGCGCTCTCGTTCAGCCTCTTCATGTGGTCGCTGCCGACGTTCTTCCTGGGGATCATCCTGCTGTTCCTGGGTGCCAACTGGTTCGGCCTACCGACGTCGGGACGGGTCACGGTCGGCGCGCGAGTACGCCTCCTTCTGGGAGGCGGCGAGCGACATCGCCGGCCACCTGTTCCTGCCGACCCTGACGCTCACGCTGGTCCTGCTGGGCGAGTACATGCTCATCATGCGCAGCTCGGTGCTGGAGGTCTTCAGCGAGGACTACATCCTCACCGCAAAGGCGAAGGGCCTCTCCACGTTCCACATCATTCGCGACCACGCGCTGCGCAACGCGATGCTGCCTCTCGTCACGCTCATCGCCATCAACCTGGGATTCACCGTCTCCGGCGCCATCCAGGTCGAGTCGGTGTTCAGCTGGCCCGGGCATCGGCAGCCTCACGGTGCAGGCCGTCGACCAGCGCGACTATCCCGTGCTGCAGGGTGCCTTCCTGCTGATTGCGATCGCCGTCGTGATCGCCAACCTCGTCGCCGAGATGGTGTACAGCGTGCTCGACCCACGGGTGGTCGAGGCATGACGGCCACCACACAGGTCATCCCGGCTGCCCCTGCCGAGCTGCCACGGCCACGGCGCGTCAGCTCGCTCCTGCGCAATCGCATCGGCCTGGTCGGACTGGTCATGATCGGCGTCGCCGTCTTCGTGGCCGTCTTCGCCCCGTTGCTGGCGCCGTACGACCCGTACGCACGAACCTCGGTCACCATCCTCGACATCTATCAGCCGCCGTCCGGCGTCCACCCGCTCGGTACCGATGACGGCGGCGGCGACGTCCTCTCCAAGCTCCTGTACGGGGCCCGGGTGTCGCTGATCGTCGGCTTCGCGGCCGCCTTCATCTCCCTGCTCATCGGTGGAACGATCGGGCTGGTGGCCGGCTATTTCGGGGGCAGGCTCGGCTCGTTCCTGATGCGCTTCACCGACTTCTTCCTTGTGATCCCGGACCTTGCACTGCTGATCGTGATCGTCGCGGTGCTTCGCGACCGCAGCCTGGTGAACCTGATCATCGTCATCGGCGCGCTGGGCTGGACCACCACCACGCGGCTCGTGCGCTCACAGGTCCTCAGCCTGCGGGAGCGAAAGTTCGTGACGCGCGCCCGGGCCGTCGGAGGGGGCGACTGGTACATCATCAGGAGGCATATCCTGCCGCTGGCCCTGCCCCTGATGCTGGCCAACACGGTCCTCGTGATCAGCCTGGCGATCCTCTCCGAGTCCACGCTGTCCTTCATCGGCCTCGGCGATCCGACCGTCATCAGCTGGGGCCAGATGCTGAACTTCGCGTTCGAGCGCGGTGCGGTGTCGGCAAGCGCGTGGTGGGCACTCATCCCGCCCGGCCTTGCCATCGTCTGGATCGTGCTGGGTACGACGCTCCTCGGCACTGCGATGGAGGAATCCTTCAATCCGAAGCTGCGCCGCCACTACCTCGAGGCCGACGAGGCGACGGCGGTGGCCGACCTCCCACCGATCGGCGCGGTGAGCCCCGCGCCACCCCTACGTGCAAATGCGCCCGCCGGGTCGGCCCAGCCAATCCTGTCGGTGCGCGACCTCACGATCGAGTTCGACTCGCCGAGCGGGCCCCTGCGCGCTGTCGACGGCGTCAGCTTCGACCTGCGCCGCGGCGAGACGCTCGGGCTGGTCGGCGAGTCCGGCAGCGGCAAGACGACCGCGGTGATGGGCCTCCTGCGCCTCCTGCCGCCGGGCGGGCGCGTCGTGCGAGGCTCGGTGATGTTCGACGGTGAGGACGTCCTCGCGCTCGGCCCCGACCGGCTGCGAGCCCTGCGCTGGTCGAGGCTGTCGGTCGTGTTCCAGGGCGCGATGAACGCGCTGAATCCGGTCCGCACCGTGGGCGACCAGATCGCGGAGGCGCTGCGAACGCACGAGCCCTCGCTCAGCGGTCGCGAGGTGCAGGCGCGGACCGGCCAGCTGCTGCGACGGGTCGGCATCGGCCAGCGACGCGGCTCGGAATACCCGCACACCTTCTCGGGCGGCATGCGGCAGCGAGCGATGATCGCGCTGGCCCTCGCCTGCCGGCCTGACGTGATCATCGCCGACGAGCCGACCACGGCCCTGGACGTCATGATCCAGGCCCAGATCCTGGAGCTCCTGGTCGGCCTGGCGAGCGAGTTCGGGATGGGGACGATCATCGTCACCCACGATCTGGGCGTGGTGGCCCAGGTCTGCGACCGCGTGGTGGTCATGTACGGCGGCCAGGTAGCGGAGGAGAGCGGACGTCAACACCATCTACGCCGCGCCGCAGCCACCCGTACACCCAGCTGCTGCTGAAGGCATTCCCGAACGTCGAGGACGTCGACCGCACGCTGCGCTCGATCCCGGGCACCCCGCCGCGGCTCGATGCCCTGCCGGCAGGCTGCCGCTTCGCGCCGCGCTGCCCGTACGCCTTCGAGCGCTGCGCAACCGAGGTCCCGCCGCCCTACCCGCAGGACGGCGCCGGCCACCGGGCCGCCTGCTTCCTGGTCGAGACCGGTGGTTGAGCCCGCGCTCAGCGTCGAGGGCCTCGAGAAGCGATTCCCGGGCCGACGATCGCTGGCGGATCTCCTTGCCCGACGCTCGCCGCGGCCGGTCCGGGCCGTCGACGGCATCAGCTTCAACGTCGCTCCCGGCGAGGTACTGGCGCTCGTGGGTGAGTCGGGCTGCGGCAAGACGACGACCGGCAACCTGCTGCTTGGCTCTGATGCAGCCCGATGCAGGCGAACGTGGCCGTCCAGGGCCGCGCCCTCGAAGCGATGCGCGGGCGCGAGCTCCGGCGCATGCGGCGTGGAATTCAGATGATCTTCCAGGACCCGTATGAGTCGCTCAACCCGCGCATGACGATCGGCGAGATCGTTGCCGAGCCGCTGCGTGGTCCACGGCGTTGCCCGCGGGGCGGCGGAGCTGCGACGACGCGCGGTCGAGGCCCTGACCGAGGCCGGCCTGACGCCGGCGGAGGCCTACCTCCATCGGCTCCCGTTCGAGCTGTCGGGCGGCCAGCGCCAGCGGGTCGTCATCGCCGCCGCGCTCGCGCTGCGGCCTGGCGTGCTCGTGGCCGACGAGCCGGTCAGCATGCTCGACGTCAGCATCCGGGCCGAGATCCTGAACCTCCTCGGCCGGCTGGCGACCGAGCAGGGGATCGCAGTGGTCATGATCACGCACGACCTGTCGACCGTGGCAGCCTATGCCGACCGGATCGCCGTCATGTACCTGGGTCGCATCGTCGAGATCGGTCCGACGCCGGACGTGCTCGGAAATCCCCGCCATCCGTACACCCAGGCGCTCCTCTCGGTGGTCCCGGTGCCCGATCCCGCGGCCCGTCGGCGCCCTGTCATCCTCTCGGGCGAGACTCCCGACCCGTCCAACATCCCATCCGGCTGCCGGTTCCACCCACGCTGCCCGGTCGCGTTCGACTCGCTGCCCGATCGTGGACCCGCCACTGTTCGACGTCGGCCCCGAGCACCGGGCCGCGTGCCTCCTCGTCGAGGAGGGTCCGGCGACTACATGAGCACCGCGGCGACGACCAGCGCCATGACGATCGCCGAGAGCAGAGCCGGAACCATCCGCAGCCGGCGCGAGCGTAGTCGCGCGATCGCCGCACCGACGATGGCGGCGTCCGCCGCGCCCGCGATGCCCGCCACGGCGGCACCGACGGCGTGCGCCAGCGTCGGCGAGGCGCTGCCGACCTGACGCTCGCCGGCCATCACGACTCCGAGCATCACCACCACGAGCGCGCCGAACAGGCCGGCGCCGAGCGTGGCGGTGAACGCGCGCGCCGCTCCGACCTGGGTCGCGCCGGTTGCCGCGGCACCGGCCGCAAGCGACGTCGCCACGAGGTAGGTGGCCGGCAGCGCGGTCGCCGCGTCGATGGGGGTTGCAACCATGAACCAGGCGAGCGCGACGACCGGTCCCGCCAGCATGCCGTGCGGCCGCGACCCAGGTCAGCGGGCGGGTCCAGTCCTCCGGGTCCTCCGGCGGGACGACCGCCCCCAGGCGGACGCTGACCGGGACGAGATCGTCGGGCGGACCGTCAGGGCCTCCCGTCATGCGGCCGCGGTCGCCCGCAGGGCGGGTACCGTCCCGAGGCGCAGGCCGAGGATCCGCGCCCCGAGCTCGCGGACCATCCAGCCCGCCTCTGCCGCCAGCGCGGGGTCCGGCGACTCGAGGGCGAGCGCGGCCAGGGCATCGAGCTCGGGCATGGCGCGTGGCGTGTCGAGGTCGTCGTCCATGGCGGCGAGGAAGCGCGCGCGGTGCTCCGCCACGGCGGGATGCAGGGCGTGAGACGTCGGCGAGGGCCGAATCGGCGGGTGACAGCTCCTCGGCACGCAGGCAGGCCGGCGCAGCAGGGCCGCCGCCTCGGCGGCCCGGGCGAGGTCGTCCTCGGAGTAGTCGACCTCCGAGCGGTAGTGGCGCGAGACGAGGTAGTGGCGGATCGCATCGCCCGGGTAGGTGCGCAGCAGGTCGCGCACGAGCACGAGGTTGCCGAGCGACTTGCTCATCTTCGCGCCGCCGTAGCGGAGCATCCCGGCGTGCGTCCAGTGATCCACCCACGGCCGCTCGCCGGTCGCGCCCTCGGACTGGGCCAGCTCCGACTCGTGGTGCGGGAAGAGCAGGTCGCCGCCGCCGCCGTGGATCTCGAACCGCGTGCCGAGGTACGCCATCGCCATCGCCGAGCACTCGATGTGCCACCCGGGCCGGCCCGGTCCCCATGGCGATGGCCACGACGGCTCGTCGGGCAGGGAGCGCTGCCAGAGCACGAAGTCGAGCGGATCGCGCTTGCCGGGCATGTCCGGCACGTTGCCGCGCTCGTTGGCGAGCGGCAGCATCTCGCTCGCGCGGCAGGTTCGACAGCTGCGCCGTACGCGGCATCGGCCGTCGACGCTGAAGTACACGTTGCCCTCGGCGGCGTAGGCGAGCCCGTTCCGCCATGAGCTTCTCGATCAGCGCGACCATCTGCGGGATGTGCTGCGTGGCGCGCGGGTAGTGGTCGGGCGGCAGCCAGTTCAGGGCGGCCATCTCGGTCAGGAAGGTCGTCACCCATCGGTTCCCGAGCGCCAGGTAGTCCTCGCCCGTCTCACGCGCCTTGCGCAGCATGTCGTCGTCGACATCGGTCAGGTTCTGGACGTAGACGACGTCATGGCCGAGGTACTCGAGGTACCGATGCAGGACGTCGAAGCTCACGTAGGTGAACGCGTGGCCGAGATGGCCCGGTGTCGTACGGCGTGACGCCGCAGACGTAGAGGCCGACGGGTCCGTCGCCGATGGGCACGAACGGCTGGAGCCCGCCCCGGCGGGCATCGATGGAGGCGCAGGGTCACGCTGCGAATTCTAAAGCGGTCGCGGATCGGCATGCGCGGGGCGGTGGACATGGCCGATAGAATCGGTCCGGACCGATGGCGGGGGATCTCGCTGCCGACCACGTCCACCGTATCGGAGCCGACCATGGAAGTCCTGCGCTGGTTGCTCTTCTTCGCGATCGCGATGTTCCTGATCGTCGCGGGCATCTTCTTCGTCATGGGCCGCCCGCTGCCGCTGCCGCGGTTCTAGCGCCTCACCAGAGGTCCGGCTTCGTGCTCATCAGGAAGCCGATGACGCCCGATGGCGGCCGCCATCCCATAGGCGACGTAGCGCTGCTGCCGCGCGCGACGGCGCCACGCTTCGTCGGTGCCGTCGCGCGCCGAGGCCGACGAGCCGGCGCAGGTTCGGCCGGCTGACGAACGCCGCGACGACCAGGTTGAGGGCGTACAGCGCCAGCGCCACGAGCAGCCAGGGCTGCGCCAGGAGCTCCGGCCCCAGGATCCAGAGCATCGCGGCGCCGGTGAGCGCCAGCCCGCCGGCGATGATGAGCGTGCCGGTTCCCTGCATCGCCATGAGCGCGCGCGGGATGGGACCGTGCGGGCCGCTCGACCGACGCAGCACGAACGGCAGCAGCGACGCTCGGCAGGAGCAGGGCGACGGCCAGCACGATGTGGACGGCGAGGAGGATCGGGAACCAGTTCATCGGCTCCCGATCCTAGCGCAGCGTCGCGCCGTCAGCGGCCCTTGGTGAAGCTCTGAGCGGACGCCCAGGCGGCGCAGGGCGGTCGGGATGTTGATCGCCCAGCCCACGCCGAGGGGTCGATCGGTGAACACCTTCGGCGAGTGCGGATTCCAGTACGCGCCGGCGCACGCTGCTCGAACGAGGGCATGCGGAAGTCGTACGGGACCACGCCGAGCAGCTTGCCGTGCCAGGTGCGCTCCTCGGGCGGCTTGCGCAGCTCGGTGTAGATGGCGCCGGCGAACGCACCGAAGACGGCGCATCTTCGATCAGCCAGATCAGGTCTTCGACCTCGCTCCGCGCTGTGTCCGCCTTGCGCGAGAGATCGGTCGCGAACGTTGTCGATCATGGATCCTCCTTGGTCGATGCTTCATCGCAAGCCGTGTGCCGTTCTGCCGCTGGCCTAGACTCTATCGCCAGTACCGATGACCACCAACGCCCTTCCCTTCCTCGACCGCGACACGCATCCTGCGGAGCGTGGAGATCGCCGACCTGCTCGACGCGGTCGAGGCGGCGTATCGCGACGTCGCCGGCGGCCGGGACCGGTCGCCGATTCGGTCGCACGTCGAGCTGGCGGACGGATCGCTGCTCCTGATGCCCGGCGTCCGCGAGGGCGGAGCCGGCGCGACCGTCAAGCTCGTGACCGTGATGCCTGGGAACGCCGCGCGACAGCTTCCCACCATCCACGCCCTGGTCGTCTGGTTCGACGCGGCGACTGGGCGACCGATCGCGCTCCTCGACGGGGCAACGGTCACCGCGATGCGGACCGGCGCCGCCTCTGGCGTCGGACGCCGGCTGCTGTCACGGCCGATGCGCGAGACGCTCGCCGTCATCGGGGCCGGGGCGCAGGCCGAATGGCAGATCCGGGCGGTGCTCGCCGCGCGGCCGATCCGCCGGGTGGTGGTCTTCGCGCGCGATGCCGACGCGGCGCGAAGCGTTCGCCCGGGACATGGCGCACGAGACGGGCATCGTCGTGGAGGCGGCATCCGATGCCGAGGCGGCGGTACGCGAGTGCCGACATCGTGTGCTGCGCCACGACGTCCTCGGAGCCCGTGTTCGACGCCGCATGGGTCAGGGAGGGGACGCACGTGAACGGGATCGGCGCCTTTCACCTGGGCATGGTCGAGCTGCCGCCGGAGCTCCTCGCGCGCGCCGCGGTCGTGGCGATCGACTCGCATGACGCATCGATGGTGGAGGCAGGCGACGTGGTTGCCGCCATCGAGCGGGGCTTCGTGGCGGAGGACAGCCTGGTCGAGATCGGGACCATCGCCCGCGAGTGGGCCGAGACACGCCCGGCCGGAGCCATCACGGTGTTCAAGTCGGTCGGCCTGGCGATCCAGGACGTGGCGGCGGCCGAGATGATCGTCGCCCGGGTGGCCGCGGCGGGCTAGCCTCCGCGCAGGGCCGGGCCCGGCAGGTTCGCGCTCGCCCTGATCGACTACCAGTCTGATGACCAGCAGCCGCGTCGCGAGTGGCACCGACGGGTGTGAGAGCTCGCGTCCCTGCGGCACTGCGCCGTCGATCGCGCGCTCGAATCGGGCGACCGCGTGGTGGCGCATCTTCAGGGGATCGACGACCTCGGAGGTCGCGGGTGGCGCTGCGACGGCGAGGGATTCGACGATTGCTGCCGTCTCGATGGTCGCCACGCTCACGACGATCGGCTCGGGATTGGGCGGCGGTGGGGGCGGCGGAGCGAGGAGCCCGACCTGCCCGCCACCGGGCGCCCCGCCCGGCGTTGGCGCCGGCGTCGGGGCGGCCGTGGGAGCCGGCGGAAGCGTCGGTGCCGGCGTCGGCGCGGTGATCGGTGTCGATGGGGCCGGCAATGGCGTGACGAGTGGGTGCCGGCGTCGGAATGGGTGTGGGCGCCGGCGTGGGCGCCGGGGGTGCGACCGGCGGCGGTGCCGCGATCACGGCGACGCCGGGGTAGTAGACCGCCATGATCTGCGCGGCGCTCAAACCGGCCTGCCCGCAGGCCTGAGTGCCCCACTGGAACATCTGCCAGCCATTCGCGTTCGCACCGCACGCCTCGCCGGCCGCCCCGGCGTTGTAGTACGTGGCGAAGATGCGCCCGGCCCTGTGCGCCAGCGTGCCCCACGTGGCATCCACGGCGGCCGCCATGGGCGCGTATGTCGGGCCGGCTCGGGTCATAGTGCTGATCGCGGGTCGAGTCGAAGACGTCGAAGCAGGCGCCGGCAGCGGTCGTGTAGCCACGCCAGTGGATGACCTGGTACCAGGCGTAGTTCTTGACCGCCATGGCCCCGGATCGGAGCGACTCCGTCGTCCAGCTGCTGATCCACTCGCGCGACAGGACGTTCTTGACATAGGTCCGGAAGTCGACGGTGTCGACCGCGCCGGTGGCCGTGCGGAGGACGCGGATGGTCGGCGGGGCCGCAGTCTCGGATGCGTACGCCCCGCACTCGCCCGCGGCGGATGCCGGCGTCGGCCGCGCGAATGGCACCAGGGCGGCGACCAGGAGGGTAACGGCGAGCGCGCCCGCCAGCGGGGTTGATCGATGCATCGAAGCGGAACCGTACCGATCCCTCGACCGCACCGCACCCCACCGAAAGTACCGGCTCCGTCCTCCGCGCCCTCAGTCCGCCCAGCGGTGAACCCGCTCACGGACCGTGTCGAACCCGAGCTCGTCACACAGCGCCAGGAACCTCTCGCGCGGCACGCCACGCCACTCGAGGGCGTCGAGGGTCGGCGTGACGGCTGTGATGTCTGCGTCGCGGTTGAGGATCGCCAGCCGTCGGTACAGGATCGCATCCGAGCGATGCTGCTCAAGCGTCCCGGCAAGGCGGCTGGCGTTGCGCAGCGGCACATCCCAGTCCAGCGCTGACGCGGGGATCTCCTCGAGATGCTTCCAGCGCGCGAGGACGGCCGCGGCGCTCTTGGCTCCCCATCCGGGGAGACCGGGAAAGCCGTCGGAGCTGTCACCGACGAGCGCCAGGTAGTCGGGGATCGAAGCTGGCTCGACGCCGAACTTGGCGACGATGCCCGCCTCGTCGTAGGTGATCTGTCGCATCCGATCTCGCAGCACGATCCGCTGGCCCTCGACGAGCTGACCGAGATCCTTGTCGACCGAGCAGATGACGACCTGCTCGACCCGTGGATCGGTCCCGAACCGAGCGACGGCCGCGGCGATGCCGTCGTCCGCTTCGTCCTCGACCATCGCCCAGACCGGCATCCCGAGGGCCTCGAGCGCTCGCTCGGCGTCGCGGAACTGGGCGAGCAGGTCGGGATCCATCCCGGCGCTCGACTTGTAGCCGGGGTACAGGTCGTTACGCCATGACTCGATCACGTAGTCGGTCGCCGCGCCGATGTGCGTGACATCGGGCTCGCGCAGCAGCGACAGCATCGAGTCGACGATGCCCTGCACGGCGTTCACCGGCCGCCCGTCGGGAGCGTGGCGGGGCGGACGCGAGTAGTACGCGCGGAACAGCTCGAACGTGGCGTCGACGAGGTGGAGCTTCATAGGTCTGACCCGCAGCATAGCCGCGGCAAGGACCGCATCCGGTCAGTAAGCGGCTGGTAATCGGCGATGGGCAAGATGAGCGGTCGCGGGGGCAACGGCGTGGAATGCGTGCCCTGCAGCCGCCGGTCCATGGTTCCCGGCCGGGATCGGCGGTCCACGCCGGCCCCGCGTTCTCAGACTGCGAGCGGTTCCCGATACTCGCCGTAGACGCCACGCAGGACGCCGCACATCTCGCCGATGGTGGCATAGGCCTCGACGGCCGCCACGATCGCCGGCATCAGGTTGACGTCCCCGCGCCGCGCCTCGTCCTCCAGCCGCCGCATGGCGGCCGCATGGGCCGTTCCATCACGCTCCGAGCGGACCCGAGCCAGGCGGTCCAGGTGGCGTCGCTCCTGCTCCTTGCTGATCGCGAGCAGCGGGATTCTCAGCTCCTCGTTCGGATCGGCGAAGGTGGTGACGCCGACGATCTCGCGCTCGTGGGCCTCGACCTCGCGCTGCTGCTCGTACGCCGCGTCCGCGATCTCGGCCTGTGGGTAGCCGGCCTCCAGCGCCTTGACCATGCCGCCCATCTCGTCGATCCGCTTGATGTACGCCCACGCTCGCTGCTCGGTCTGGTTGGTCAGCGTCTCGACGAAGTACGAGCCCCCGAGCGGATCGACCGTGTTGGCGGCACCGGACTCCTCGGCCAGGATCTGCTGCTGCCGGAGGGCGAGCATGGCTGCCTCCTCGCGACGGGACCGCCCACGCCTCGTCGTACGCATCGGTATGGAGCGATTGGGTGCCACCCAGGACGCCGGCAAGCGCCTGGATCGCGACGCGCGTCAGGTTGTTGAGCGGCTGCTGCGCGGTCAGCGACACGCCGGCGGTCTGGGTGTGGAAGCGCATCCAGGTTGACCGCTCGTTCTCGGCGCCGAAGCGCTCGCGAGCGAGCTTGTACCAGATCCGCCGCGCGGCGCGAAACTTGGCGATCTCCTCGAAGAAGTCGTTGTGGCTGTTGAAGAAGAACGAGAGGCGCGGCGCGAAGTCGTCGAAGCGCATGCCGCGCGCGAGAGCGTCCTCCACGTACGCGATCCCGTCGGCGATCGTGAAGGCAAGCTCCTGGACGGCGGTCGATCCCGCCTCGCGGATGTGATAGCCGCTGATGCTGATCGTGTTCCATCGCGGCAGCTCGCGCGTTCCCCACTCGACCGTATCGGTCACCAGCTTCAGCGACGGCGCCGGCGGGAAGATGTACTCCTTCTGGGCGATGAACTCCTTGAGGATGTCGTTCTGGAGCGTGCCCGAGAGCTGCGCGCGCGGCACGCCCTCTTCTCGGCGGCGACGATGTACATCGCCCAGATCATGGCCGCGGGCGAGTTGATGGTCATGGAGGTGCTGATCTCGCCGACGGGGAGGCCCTCGAGGAGGAGCTCCATGTCGGCGAGGGAGCTGACCGCCACGCCGCAGGTGCCGAACTCGCCTTCGGCCTCGGCTCGTCGTGGTCGTATCCGTACAGGGTCGGCATGTCGTACGCGATCTCAACCCGGTGCCGCCGGCGGCGATGAGCTTCTTGAAGCGGTCGTTCGTGTCCTCGGCCGTGCCGAAGCCGGCGAACATGCGCATCGTCCACAGCCGGCCGCGGTGGCCGGTGGGGTGGATGCCGCGCGTGAACGGCGGCTCGCCGGGCAGCCCGAGGTCGTCGATCGCGTCCCAGCCCTGCACCTCGTCGGCCGGCGGGCTGAACCGATAGCGCGGCCGGCCGGCATCCGGGTCGTTGGCCGGGTCGGCCAGATCGGCAGCCGTGTAGAGCCGGTCGATCTCGACGCCGGACTGGGTGATGAAGCGCTGGTGGCGCTCGGGCCCCCTCGAGTGCGGGCTCGAGGCGCTCGCGCGCCCATCGGTCCTGGAATTCGTGCCAGCGCTTCGGGTCGGTCATGCGCGCAGTGTGGGGGCAAGACCGATGCCGTCGCAACCGAGCGCGACGGCACGCGAAGTGCATCGCGCTTCTCGCATGTTTGCCCTGATTCGTCGCTTCGTGATCGGGTGGCTGCTCGTGCGGCTCCTCCGGGTACCTCAGTAATCGCTCCCAAGACGACTACTCGCCGCTGACAAGGACCTTGTTCGACGGGTTCACCCTCGAGCGCATCGACGTCGGTGGTGCGCAGCTTCGCGTTCGCCACGGTAGCTCCAGTCGCCGTCTGCTCCTCCACGGCCACCCCCGCACCCACACAACCTGGCACCGCGTCGCGCCGATCTCTCGCCGGAGTCACGGTGTCTGCAACTGCGCGGCTACGGCCAGTCCTCCCGGCCGATGAGGCCGATCACGCTTCAGATGGGGCGCGCGCTCGCGGCGACGCGCCGCGCTCGCGCGCTCGGCACGCTCGGTTCGCGGTGGCCGGCCACGACTTCGCGGAGCTCTATGTCGTTCCTACCGCATTGGCGCTCTTCGACTCTCCGGAGCTGCGAGCCACTCGCTCGTGATGGACGGTGTGCCGTATTGTCGAGAGGCCTTGCGGCGCGCCGACGCCACGTTCTCTCGTGTTGGCTGCTGGTTCTTCTTGGCCAGACCACACAGCCCGCTCGAGCGGATCATCAGCCTGGATCCGGACTCCGCGGTGGTACACCGCGCGGAGGTGATGGGCGAGGAGAACTCACGCCGACTTCCGCCGAGCGATCCACGATCCCGGAACCGTTCACGCCATGCTCGAGGATTACCGGGCTGGCTCACCGTCGATCGTCGCCGCGGATGAGGCAGACCGGGCGCCAGGACGACGGCATCACGTGCCCGCCACTCGCGTGGTCGACCGGCGACGACCTCCACGAGTTGTACGAGGATCCGGTCTCGATCTGGCGCGAGTGGGCCGGCGACCTGCGCGGCGTCGCGATCGACAGCGGCCACCACATGGCCGAGGAAGCGCCCGAGGCGGTGCGGCTGCCGCGATCGGCGATCTCCTGCGCGAGTCGCACGGCGCTCCGGCGACGCCGGGGCTTAATCGCGACCTGGCCGCCTGTCGCTCGAGAATGGCGCTGCGCCTGCCTCGAACCGCGATGCCTGGGCCTCGAGCTCGGTCAGGAACGTGCGCAGCTCCTCCCGGCGCATCTCGGCTGACGGCGTCGAGGTTGGTGAGCTCGAACACGCCCCAGTGGTCGGAGCAGCGGCCAGACGATCTCGTCGTGGTGGATGCGCAGGTCGTAGATGCCGGCCTTCGCCATCTGCGCCGCCTTGCGAGTGAAGTTCTCCATGCCGGCGCCGGGCATCTGGAAGTCCGATGATCTCGTCCACGATCGCATGGACCGCCGCCGACGGGTCGATGATGATCGCCTCCGACAGCATGTCGCGGTAGAAGACCATGTGCAGGTTCTCGTCGGCCGCGATGCGGACCATGATCCGGTCGGCCACCGGGTCGGCCGAGTAGCGGCCCGTGTTGCGATGGCTGATCCGGGTGGCGAGCTCCTGGAAGGCGACGTAGGCGAGGCCCGCGCAGGACGTTGCCGCCGTCATCGTGGTTGTAGGCGGTCTGGAGCTGATTCATGCGCGATCGCTCGAGCGCGTAGGGGTCGATATTTCGGGTGACGACGAGATAGTCGCGCAGCACGATCGCGTGCCGGCCCTCCTCGGCCGTCCATCGGTTCACCCAGTTGATCCAGGCGCCGTCTCCGCCGCCGAACATGCGGTGGATCTCGCGGTGGTAGCTGGGCAGGTTGTCCTCGGTGAGGAGGTTGACCTCGAACGCGATCTGGGCCACGCCGCTGATGCGCGGCTGGTCGGGCGTCCATGGCTCCTTGTCGAAGTCGCGGCCCACCGAATAGGGGATGAAATCGTGCGGGAACCACTCCTTCGCCATGTCGAGGTGGCGGTTGAGGAGTCGCTCGGCGGCGGGCTCGAGCTCGGTGAGGAGGTCGCGCGGGGGGGTGAAGAGCTTGGTAACCATGGCTGCTCCGGATGCGATCTACCGGCGCTCCGCTGAAGTCACGGCGCAACTGAGATACGACGAGGTCTCATCCTCGCATGAATCGGGCCACATCGCTCGCCGGGCACGACCCGGCGTCCTAGGGGTACAGCCCCCGCAAGCGTGGTCGCCTCGGCCACGCGGGAGACGGCCACCATCATCGCCGCGCAGCGCAGGTCCACCCGCTCGGCGTCGGCCATCGCCTGCACCTCGGCCATCGCCCCGTCCACGATCCGGTCGAGCTGATCGGTGATCTCCTCTCGGTCCAGAAGAATGCCTGCATGTCCTGGACCCATTCGAAGTAGCCGAGCACCGTGCCGCCGGCGGTGCAGATGATGTCCGGGATGACGATCACGCCGCGGTCGGCGAGGATCGCGTCGGCGGCCGGCGTGGTGCCGCCGTTTGCCACCTCGGCAACGATGGACCGCACTGATCGCGCTGGCGTTGGCCTCGGTGATCTCGCCCTGCAGGCCGGCCAGCACGAGGATGTCGGCATCCAGGCGCGAACAGCTCCTCCTTCGGTGCCTGCTCGGCGCCGGGCAGCTCGCGGATGGCGTCGTGCTCGCGCATCCACTCGACCGCGCGTTCGACCGAGATGCCCTTCGGGTTGAGCGCCGCATCCCGGTCGTCGGCGATGCCGACGACCACTGCGCCGGCCCGATCGAGCTCCTCGGCCAGCGTCATGCCCACGCGCCCGAAGCCCTGGATCGCGACGCGCGCGCCGGCGAGCTCGCGACCGCCGGCCTTCGTCGCCGCGGCAATGCAGCGCAGCGCGCCGCGCGCCGTGGCGCTGCGCCGTCCGCGGGTGCCACCGATGGCCATCGGCTTGCCGATGACCGATGCCGCGACGGTGTGGCCGCGGTGCATCGAGAGCGTGTCCATCATCCAGGCCATGGTCTGCGAGCCGGTGTTCACGTCCGGGCGAGGGGATGTCGCTGTCAGGTCCGAGGAGCGGGCTGATCTCGGTGGTGTATCGCCGGGTCAGGCCCTGCCGCTCCTGCTCCGAGAGCCTTCGCGGATTGACGCGGACGCCACCTGCGGCGCCGCCGAACGGGATGCGGACGAGCGAGGCCTTCCAGGTGTTGAGCATCGCCAGCGCGCGGACCTCGTCGAGGTCGAGCTTCGGGACGTATCGGATCCCGCCGGATACCGGGCCGCGGTTCACGTTGTGATGAACCCGATAGCCGGTGTAGGCCTCGACGCGGCCATCGTCGTGCGTCACCGGGAAGTTGACCGTCAGCTCGCGCTTCGGCACGCGCAGCACCTTGTGCATGCCCGGGTCGAGGTGGAGCCGATCGGCAGCCGCGTCGAGCTCGGCCTGCGTCGTGGCCCAGATCCCGTTCGGCCGCGTGGCGCTGGGCTTGGAGGTTGCCATCCGCCTTAGGCTAGCGCGCCGTGCAAGTCGGGAGTGGCAAGATGAGCTTCCACACCAGCTCGATGCGCCGGCGGTCCACGACGCCGACCGACGCGTCACCCTCGAAGGAGGACCGCCGATGGCGCCACGCGTCATGACCGTCTCCGGACCGATCCCGCCCGACAAGCTCGGCTTCACGCTTCCCCACGAGCACACCGGCATCAGCCTCTGGCACATCGCCAACCGCTGGGACTACTGGGAGCTCACTGCCGACGACGAGATCATCATCGAGGAGCTTCGCGAGTTCCGCCGTCGCGGCGGGGGAACGCTCGTCGACCTCACGCTGCCGGGGGTCGGCCGCGATCCCGATCGGCTTCGCCGGCTCGCCAGCGCCACCGGCCTCAACATCGTGATGGGCACCGGCTGGTATCGCGAGGCGTACTACCCGGCCGAGGCGCTGATCGACAGGCGGAGCGTCGACGACCTCGCGGCCGAGCTGGTGCGCGAGCTCGAGCACGGGGTCCGGGACAGTGGGATCCGGCCGGGAATCATCGGCGAGATCGGCACCGACAAGCCGTGGGTCAGCGCGCAGGAGGAGCGCGTGCATCGGGCGGCGGCGCGTGCGGCGAAGCAGACCGGCATGGCGATCACCACGCACGGGGTGCAGTCGCGCGGTCGGCCTCGAACAGCTGCGCATCTTCGTCGAGGAGGGCGTCGACCCGGCGCGCGTCGTCATCGGTCATGCGGACTCACATCACGACCTCGACTTCTACCTCGCGCGTGCTGGCCGCCGGAGCGAACCTCCAGTTCGACTTCCTGGGCCACCGATTCCTGACCGAGGAGGCGCTCGAGCCGCGGCTCGTCGAGACCATGGTCGAGCTCCTCGAGCGCGGTTTCGGCGATCAGATGCTGCTCTCCCAGGACGTCTGCCACAACGCGCAGCTCAAGGCCAACGGCGGCTTCGGCTACGTCTACCTGCAGCAGCACTTCCTCCCCACCCTCCGCACGGCAGCGGTGGGGGAGGGCGAGATCAAGCAGATGACAGTCGACAACCCGGCCAGGATCCTGACGATCCCGTAGCGGTCAAGCTGCGATGCCGATAGAACAGGCTGTGACGCACGGGAACGGGTCGTCCCGTATGGGATTGCCCGGCAACCAGAGCAGTGTCGCGCGTGCGTGGCGCGTGATGTGCGTGTCAGCCCGATATGTCGGGCAGGAGGGCGGCTTGGCGCCGACATCCCGGCATGACTGATCCGCGCGACCCGATCGCCGACCTGAAGCGAATCGCGTTCCTGCTCGAGGCGGCGCAAGAGCCCGGCTATCGCGTGCGGGCCTTTCGCAACACCGCCGTGACGCTGGCAGGGCTGGAGCCCGATGAGCTGACCCGACGCGCCGCTAGCGGCACCCTGCGCGAGCTGGCGGGCGTCGGCGAGGTCACCGAGCGCACGATCCTCGAAAGCCTCCGCGGCGAGGAGCCCGTCTACCTGCGACGGCTGGAGTCGACAGAGGGTCGTCCGCTTGCGGAGGGCGCTTCCGAGCTGCGGGCGGCGCTGCGCGGCGACTGCCACGCCCACACCCTTGCCTCCGACGGCGGGGCGAGCATCCGGGACATGGCCGAGGCAGCCATCGAGCTCGGCCACGAGTACCTCGCGATCACCGACCACTCACCGCGCCTGACGGTCGCCAACGGGCTCACCACGGACCGGTTGTTGTCGCAGCTCGACGAGATCGCGGCACTCAACGCCGAGTTCGCCCCGTTCCGCCTGCTTACCGGCATCGAGGTCGACATCAACGAGGATGGATCGCTCGACCAGGAGCCGGACGTGCTGGCACGGCTCGACGTGGTCGTCGGCAGCGTTCACTCCGCGCTTCGCTCCGAGGCGCGGGCCATGACGCTGCGCATGGTGACGGCGCTGGCGAATCCGCACCTCGACATCCTGGGCCACTGCACCGGGCGCATGAAGACGGGAAAGCGGAGCCGCCCGCCATCGACCTTCGACGCCGAGATCGTCTTTGCCGCCGCCGCCCGCTTCGACAAGGCGATCGAGATCAACTCGCGGCCGGAGCGCCTCGACCCGCCCAAGCGACTGCTGCGCCTGGCCGTCGAGGCCGGCTGCCGGGTCGCGATCGACTCGGACGCTCACACGCCGGGCCAGCTCTTCTGGCAGGGCAACGGCTGCGAGCGCGGATTCCTGTGCGGCGTCACGCCGCCGATGATCGTCAACGCGCTCGACGCCGAGGGCCTGCTCGCCTGGACGGCCTCACACTGACGCGAAGGGACGCCGCAGTGGCGCGGGTCGTGCATCCATCGTTGATGGGCGCACAATCGACCCCCAAGACTCCGAAGGAGGAACGAATTCATGTCCGTCGCCAAGGTCACCGAGCTCTCCTGCACGTCGAACGAAAGCTTCGAGGACGCCATCCGCCAGGGCATCAACCGCGCGAATAAGACGCTGCGAGGCGTGCGCAGCGCATGGGTCAAGGAGCAGCGCGTGAACGTCGGCCAGGACGGGACGGTCGAGTTCCAGGCCAACATCCTGGTGACCTTCATCCTCGAGGGCTGACCGCCTGCGAGGACGGATCGGCCGGCCGCGAGCTGCGCGCCGGCCGTTTGATTCGCCTAGGACGCGTCCTCGGCGAGACCGATCCGGCCCTCCGAGCGCTTGAAGCGCGACCGATAGGTCGGGTTGCTGACTCGCTGGCTCACCATGGCCGCGTCGAGCGGCTTGCCGCTGCGCGGTGGGAGGTAGCGGCCACGCTCGGCGATCGCCTGCGCCAGGTCGGCGGCCGATAGCGGGCCGCGCTCGCCGATCACCGCGATCATCTCGTCGTGGAGCGCGACGCGCGGGCCGCTCGGAGCGGCCGATGCCGACTTCCGCACCCGCGACGCTGCCTTTGGAGCCTCGGGGGCCGGCTCCTCCGCGGCGGGCGGAGCCGGCTCGCTCGCCGGGGCCTGTGTGGTGCCCGTCATCGATTCGAGAGCGGCAACTCGCGCGGTCAGCTGCTCGAGACGCGCCACGACGTTCTGGCCGGCCGCGGGAGCCTCCGCGCCGGGCCGGCTGGAGTCGATGCGTTCCTCGACCCACTGGCGCACGAGGTCGCCGGGTCGAACCCCCGCCTCGCCCGCGAGGTGCTTCAGCGCGGTGGCGCGCCGCGGATCCAGGCGGATCGACATCGCGCCCTCGTCCTGCTGGCCGCCCTGGAACGGCGGACGCGGTGTGTACGGGCGCTCACCGCCACCGCGAGGCTGGTACGGCCGATCGCCGCCTCCACGTGGCTGGTACGGGCGATCCTGCCCGCCACGCGGCTGGTAGGGACGGTCGGGGCGATCCCCACCGGCGCGCTCGCGCGGCTGCCAGTCACCCTGGCGCTGCGGTGGGCGGCCTGGCCGGTCGGGTCGGTCTCGATCGGGACGGTCGGGTCTGCGGTCGGGACCGCGTCTGTTGAAACTCATTGGTTTCAACGATAGCCGTTTATTTCAATCCGTGCCACCGACGCTAAAACGAGCCGGAGCCGCCGCCGCCCCCGGAGCTGCCGCCACCGGAGAAGCCGCCGCCTCCGCTGCTCGACGACGAGGACGACGGTGGCGTCGAGCCGACGCTGCCGAGGGCGTCGAACATGCCGCCGATGTCGGGCATCGCCGAGCCGGAGAAGATGCTTCCAGAGCCGTAGCTCACGCCGCCGGCGGTGTCCCCGAGCGAAGCGCCCGACCACGACGAGCTGCCGCCCGGCGAACCCAGCCACATCGGGTAGTACGCCCCGACCGGCGATCCGGTGGTGCGCTGCTGGTCCTCGAGGCCGCGCGCCAGCACGGCCGCAACCTCGTCGTGCAGGCCGAGAGCCATGCCCCACACCACTGCCTTGTCGGGTGTGTCGGCCAGCCTGGCGATCTCGGGCTGCTCGACCACCTCGCTCATGTTGCGCGCCTGGTCCATCGTCTTCTGCAGCGTTCGCCGGTACGCCTTCAGCATCGCGTCGACGTAGGCGCCCTGCGACGTGCGCTGGCTCATGGCCGTCCCGAACCCGATCGTGCCGACCCCGCCCAGGACGAGGGCGGCGCCGAACATGACGGCTCCGCTCATCGGCACCGAGATGCCGATGAAGATGGCCACGGCGCCGATGACGGCAAGGGCGATCCCGATCGCGACCATCCGCGTGATGGACGGGCCGGGCATGCGTGCCAGCCATCCCACGCGGACGGCCTCCGACTCGAGCGCGCGCTTCGAGCCATTCAGGAGCGGGTTGACCTCCCACAGGCGCTCGCGGGTGAGGAGGCCCGAGCCACCGGCATGCTGTTGGATGCGTGCCCATGCCTCGCGTTCGGGTCCGGCCAGCTCACCGTCGTCGTGCGCTCCGGCGTGCACCTCGATGGCCGGATCGGTCAGTGGATCCGGGTCGGCGTCGCTGCGGGCCTCGCTGACCTGGTCGAGGTTGTGAAAGGAGAGGCGCCCCGTCCTGGCGAGATCGGCGAGGACCGTGTTGATGCTGTGTCCGGTGGCGGTGCCGTTTCGAATCACCGTGGCGAGCGCCGGCGTCATCTCGGCCGGCGGACCCGCCATCAGGATGGACGGTGAGTCGGTCAGCTCCGGGTCGTCGCCCTCCCGGCGCCAGTGACGCCAGGCCAGGCCGAGGGTCGCCAGCAGCGCAAGCGGCGCCGCCGCGAGGCCGAGGGCGGAGTTCAGCACGCGAAGCGTATCGAGCCGCTCGCGCCCGGCAGGATCGATGCGTTCATCCAGCGCGGCGATCGTGTTCAGGGCCGCCGAGTCGAAGTCGGCCACACGAGCCGACGGGACGAAGTCATCGTCGATGATCTCCGTCAGCGCGTCCTCGTTGGCATAGGCACCGAGGAAACCGGCGCCGGCGAACAGGCTGACGCGACTCTCCCCCGGATCCGGATCGAGCGCGACGAGGAGCGCAACGCCGTCATCGAACCCTGATCGCCCGATGCCCCACTGGTCGATGAGCGCCCCGGCGTTGTCGAGGTTCTCGTCCTCGCTGATGTCGGAGTCGTGCTGGGTGTAGACGACGATCTCGACACCGGTCTCCGCCTCGATGGCGTCGATGCGCTCCTCGAGCTGCGTCTCCGCCTCGGGCGAGAGCATCTCGGCGTTGTCGTAGACGGCCTGATCGTCAACCGGCTCGGGGAATGGCGGACCTGCCGCCACTGCGATGGCTGCCGAGCACGCCAGCAGTGCGAGCGCGATCGGAAGCGCGCGAGCCCATCGGTACATGTGCTGCAGCATACCGGTTGGCATTCGTCTTGCGATCGTGGTCCACTGTCGGTGGAGCCCCGTCATCGACGGACGTGTCCAACCCTCCGCCGGCCGAGCGCCCTCTGCAGGTGCTCGCCGTGCCCCGTCCCTGGAGACCAGTTTCGTGAAGACTCGATTCGAGGCGCTTGCCGCATTGCTCGCCGCCCTCGCCGTGACGCTCACGGCGGGTGCCGGCGTTGCCGCCCTGACGGCCGCGCCTGGGCCGGATTCGGCGCTGATCGCGGCCCGCACGGTCCCGACCGAAGGCGACGAGGGGTCGCTCACGCTCGGGGCAGCCGACCCAGCGCGGCGCCGTCCTCGCCGGGACGCCCGCGCCCGCGCCGTCAAACGAGGTCTCGGGGATGGCCAGCAACTATCCGGGCACCGCGGGCTGGATCGGAGAGGCGACCGTGGCGCTGCCCGGTGAGCTGGGCGGGCGGTACACCGGCGAGGTCAACGGCCACGTCACCGTCTGCGCCGACCGGTGCGTCCGCCTCCGGTCTGTCGACTGGTGCCAGTGCTACTGGGGAACCGATGACGAGCGAGTGGTCGACCTGTCGCACGCCGCCTGGGGGCTGGTGACCGACGCGCCTCTCGAGCAGGGGCTCGTCGAGGTTCGACTCGTGCTCGAGCGCTAGCTGCAGCTCACGTTCATCGTCGCCGGCTCGGCCTCGAGGCCGGGGATCTCCTCCGTCAGCTCCACGGTCCCGCCGCCCTCGATCTGCGACGTCACCGTGCTGCGCGTCCTCAGCTGCCGGCCGTCGCCGTCCAGGGCGATGAGCTGACACTTCGCGCGTCCCGCCCTGGTGCCCTCGTTCGTGACCGCGAAGGTGATGGCGTACCCGAGATCGGCGGGTTCGATACTGCGAACGGCCGCCTCGTACGGCCCGACGCCGCGCAGCGAGAGGCTCGCCGCGACCGCGAGGCCCGCGATGGCCAGGACGATGGCGGCGACCACGGTGCCGTGGTACTGCGAGGCGGACGGCGTCGCCATCCCGGCGCGGTTGCAGACCTCGCAGATCGACTCGTCGGGGCCGACCTCGCGCCCGCACTTGATGCAGTGGCGCCGCTCATCGGCGGTCATCGTTCCTCGCGCGCCTGCGGCATCCGCTCGCCAGCGAGGATCGGGATCGGCAGCCAGTTCTCCTGGGGCGCGAGCGGGCAGGACCAGATCGGGTCGTACACGCACGACGGGTGGTACGCGAAGTTGAAGTCGAGCACCAGCTCCTCACCGTCGGTCCCCAGGTCGGCGCCCTTGGCCGAGTCCCACAGGTAGCGACCGCCGCCATAGGTCTCCTTCCCGCTCGTCGTATCGCGGAAGGGGATGAAGATGCCGCCGCCATACTCGTTCAGCCAGTAGACGCTGAGCCGGCACGGGCTGCCGTCGATCGCGAATCGCACCCAACCGATGCGCTCGAACGGCATCGGCGGGCCCTCGCTCGATCGTGGAACCTCAAGCGGCTGAGCATCCGGATCCGGCTCCAGACGTGCCGCGACCGCGAGAACCGGGTCGTGCCTGAAGTAGGCAAGCCCATGGAAATCGCGCCGCTGGGCCTCCGGAATGGGCGAGGAGGGATGCGACGCGAACAGGCGATCCTTGGCCGATCGGAACGCGACCGCGCGCATCGGTCCGGGTCGGGTGTCGGCGCGGAGCGTCGAATACAGCGCAGTGACCTGGCGTCGCCAGTCGGCAAGGGCGAGGTGAGGGCTGGTGGAGAGGATCATCGGCTCGACCATCATGCACGAGCCATCGTCAGAACGAAGGGGCGGACCGGTGACCGGCCCGCCCCTCGGACGGTGAGAACGACGACGCTCTAGTTGAGCGCGTTATCCGTGAGCCACTGGCTCGCGATGTCCTCGTAGCTCTCCTGCTCGGCGATCTGCAGGTTCAGATTGGTCAGCTCCTCCGTCGTCAGCAGCTCGCTGACGGCGTTGAGGGCAGCGGCCAGCTCGTCGCCGCCGGCATCGGCCAGCTCCTGGGTCAGCACCGGGGCAATGTTCTGCGCCGGGGCGAGGCCCTCGTCGTCCTCCAGCAGGACGAAGTTGAAGCTGGCGATCTCAGCCTGCGTGGTGCAGACCTGTGCGACCTGGATCGCATCGGCGTTCAGCGCTTCGGCGATCTCGGCGCTGCACGGCGACAGCGACTCGGTGTCGAGCGTGCTGATGTCGATGCCGTACACGTCGTTCAGGCCCGGTCCGCAGACGGGATTGTCCGGGCAGCCCGGGGCGAGGCCCCAGACGAGGTCGCCGGCAACTCCGGCCAGGTCGCTCATCGTGGCGAGCCCGAGCTCATCCGCCGTCTCCTGGCGCACGGCGAAGCCGTCCGCGTCGGTGCCCGGCGAGTAGTCGAGAGCGGTCTGGCCCTCGGCCTCGAGCGCGGTGATCATCGCCGCGTGCGTTGCATCCGCGTCGGGCGAGACCTCGCCGCCGAGCAGGCTGGCGAGCCCGCCGAGGTAGTCCGGTGCCAGGTTGATGTCGCCCGAGTCGAACGCGGCGCGAACCGCGTCCCGCTCGCCGAGCTCGAGATTGCGCTCGACCGTGAAGCCCTTGGCCTCGAGGGCCTGGGCGTAGATCTCAGCGATGAGGGCCGCTTCCGAGAAGCCGGCCGATCCGATCGAAACCTCCGGCAGGTCGCCGGTTGCGGGCTCGCTGGCAGCGCCCGATGGACTGCTGCCCTCACCCGGCGAGCATGCGCTCAGAACCAGCGCTAGCGTCGCCGCCCCGAGGGCAAGCGTGCGGTGAATCCGCATTTGGGTTCTCCTCCTGGATTGATGTGGCGCGCCGCAGGTGCGACGTCACCGATGAGCGGCAGAGTCTACCGCAGGACCCCGAACATCCCTACCGGCGTCCCCATGAGATGGTTCAGCCAAAGACTCAGTCGATGGGTCACGGCAACCCCGTTACCAGTACGAGACCCGGTACGCGGCCGCATCAGGCGTGGGAGCTGCCGGCGGGGAGCCCGACCTGGCCCGGCTCGGTGGGGGCGGGTTTCGATCGATCCCGGAGGCCCGGCGAGATGGCGCGGCGCTGGATGAGGGAGAAGGCAAGCTCCGTGAGGATGGCGAGGGCCGCGACGAGAATGGCCGCGCCGACCACACGGTCCAGTGCGCGGACGAAGATGCCCTGCACGATGAACTCGCCGAGCGTTCCGCCGCCAACGATCGACGCCAGCGTCGCGGTGGCGACCGTCTGCACTGCCGAGATGCGGATCCCCGCCAGGATCACCGGCAGGGCCACGGGAACCTCGACGCGGCGCAGCACCTCCATCTCGCGCATCCCCATGCCGCGGCCGGCCTCGACCAGGTCGCGGTCGACCTCCCGCAGCCCGGCGTACGTGTTCGTCACCATCGGCGGGATGGCCGAGTGCCACGAGCGCGATGAGCGAGGGGAGGAAGCCGAGCCCGTCTCGGCCGAAAAGGGCCAGCGTGATCGGGAAGACGATTCCCAGCCACCCGACCGACGGAACCGCGCGGCCGATGTTGGCGATGGCGATGATCGCGGCGGCGCCCCGGCCGGTGTGCCCGATCCACAGCCCCAGCGGCAGCGCGATCAGGGCGGCCACCAGCAGCGAGGCGGCCGAGAGAGAGACGTGCTCCCAGAGGCGGAGGAGGATCCCGTTCCGCGGATCGGTCCAGTTCGCCGGGTCCGACAGCCAGGCGATGCCCTCGCCGAACAGCTCCATCGGCTAGGCGCCTCGCCGCGCCTGCGCCCACGGCGTCAGGCGCCGCTGGAGCCAGAGCAGCGCGAGATCGGCGAGGACGGCCAGCACGACGCAGAGGAGCACGCCGACGTAGATCGAGGTCGGAAAGAACCGGCGCGTGCCGCTGTTGATGATCAGGTAGCCGAGGCCACCGAGCCCGATGAACGTGGTGATCGTGACGAGCCCGATCGTGGTCACCGTCGCGATTCGCAGCCCGGCGACGACGATCGGCAGGGCGATCGGTAGCTCCACGCGCCAGAAGCGCTGCGTGGCTCCGTAGCCCATGCCGTTCGCCGCCTCGATCACCTCTGCCGGGACGTTCTCCAGGGCCGCCACGATGTTGCGGAACAGGATCAGCAGTGTGTAGAGCACGAGGGCCACGATTCCCGTGGCGACGCTGAGGCCCGTGAGCGGGATCAGGAGCACGAAAAGCGCGAGGGAAGGGATCGCGTAGATGGTGCCGGTGATCCCCAGGATCGTCCCGTACGTACGGGGGTATCGGCGCGCAACCATCGCCAGGCCAAAGCTCACGACGAAGCCGATCGCGACAGACGCGACCACCATCAGCACGTGCTCCCCGAGCCG
Organism: uncultured Chloroflexia bacterium; assembly: GCA_963839635.1. Lineage (GTDB taxonomy): Bacteria > Chloroflexota > Limnocylindria > QHBO01 > QHBO01 > JACDBZ01. Next base: position 121,557 of record CAWIVT010000008.1, on the reverse strand, counting down.
CTGGGCGATCTCGTCGAGGTTGCCCAGGATCCAGTCGAAACGGATGAAGGGCTCGCCCTCGTTCATCGAGCCGACTCGACTGTGTCGCCGACCTCGTGCAGCGTGCCGTCGGCCGATTGGACCGGTGCGCGGAGCCGATCGCCGATGGCGTCGACGCTGACGAGCCCGATCGCGCGCCCGCGCTCGTCGACGACCACGCCGAGCTGCACGGACGATCCGAGGAGCGCCGAGAGCGCATCCCGCAACGTCGTCTCCGGCTCGACGGTCGGCGCACCGGGCGTCGCCGCATCGGCGTTGATCGGCCCGTCTCCGGCAAGGTCGATCCGGTCGATCCAGCCGATGGGCCGGCCGTCGTCGTCAACGAGCAGCGCGTAGTCGAGCTCCTCGACGCGGTCGAGGCGGCGGCGCACGTCGCCACGGTCCTCACCCGCGCGCACCGGCACTGCCTCGATCAGCTCGAGGTCGCGAACGCGAGCGAGCGAGAGGCGCTTGAGGCCACGATCCGCGCCGACGAAGCGCTCGACGAACTCGGAGGCGGGGTTCGCCAGGATGGCGGCCGGCGTGTCGTACTGGGCCAGGATGCCACCGCGCTGCAGGATGGCGATGCGGTCGCCCATCTTGATCGCCTCGTCGACGTCGTGCGTGACGAAGATGATCGTTTTGCGCACCTTCTCCTGGAGGCGGAGGAACTCGTTCTGGAGCCGATCGCGACGGATCGGGTCGACCGCACCGAACGGCTCGTCCATGAGCATGACCGGCGGATCGGCGGCCAGCGCCCGGGCGACGCCGACCCGCTGGCGCTCTCCACCGGAAAGCTCGTTCGGGTAGCGCGGGCCGTACTGGCCAGGATCGAGCCCGACGAGGTCGAGCAGCTCGTCCGTGCGCTCGCGGATCGGCCGCGGCTTCCAGCCCAGCAGCCTCGGCACGACGCCGACGTTGTCGGCCACCGTGAGGTGCGGGAAGAGCCCCACCTGCTGGATCACGTAGCCGATGCGGCGTCGCAGCTCGACCGGCGGGAGGCTCATGACGTCCTCGCCGCCGATGGTGATGCGCCCGCTGGTCGGCTCGATGAGCCGGTTGACCATCTTCATGCTCGTCGTCTTGCCGCAGCCCGACGGCCCGACCAGCACGCAGATCTCGCCGGCCGGGACGGTCAGGCTCAGGTCGTTGACCGCGGGCGGGGCGTCGCTGCCTCCGTAGCGCTTGGTGACGTGGTCGAATGCGACGACCACGCCGGAGGTTTCCTGCATGGGCCCATCATAGGTACGGACCGTCACGCGACGAAGTCGCCCCGCAGGAACATCGTGGCCAGGGTGCCGAGGAAGATGATCGAGATCATCAACCAGGCTCGCTGCAGCCGCGGATGCGTCGTCAGCAGTGCGGCGACCACGAAGACCGGGAACATGACCAGAACGAATCGGCTCGTCGACGTGAGCGGCGTGGGTTGGATGCGCGTCGCGATGAGGAGCAACGGCGGCCACGCGTAGAGCGAGTAGGCGACCGGCATGCGCCGCGCGCCGACGACCAGAAGAACCGCGGCGCCGAGGAGCGCAACCAGGTTGAGCGCCTGCATCCCGTCCCCGCGCTCGATGATCCACTCCACGCTGGCAGCGACGACCGCCCACGGCGGGTGGAAGTTGGTACCTCCCCACAGCGATTGCGCGTCGTATGGCGTCTCCCCGGTCAGCACGCGAGCAACCAGCCCGTATCCGATGAATACGACGACCGGCGCCAGCACGGCCAGCAGGCTCACACCCGCCGAGGCGACGTCCATCGGCGACCGCGACGGCTTCTCGCGGAAGGCGGCGAACGCCTCCCACGCCAATGGAACCGCCAGCAGGAGGCCCTGCGGGCGTGCGAGGCCGGCGAGCGTGGCACAGACGACGACGAGGGGCCATCGCCGCTCCCTGGCAAGCGCGAGGCTCCAGACCGCGGCGGCGAGGAACAACGACTCGGTGAACGGCGCGAGCAGGAAGAAGGCCGCCGGAAATGCGGAGAGCAGCAGCGCTGTCCGTCGTGCGATCGCAAGCCCGTGGCTGTCGCCGACGACCCGCATGAGCCCGGTCATGGCTACCACGTAGGCGATGCCCGAGACGATCAGGCCGGCCACGGGATAGGGGAGGGTGGTGATGGTACCGACGCCCCGAACGGCGGCCGGGAAGAGCGGGAAGAACGCAACCGAGCGCTCCCCGGGCTCGTAGCCGTAGGTTGCGATCTTCATGTACCAGCACGCGTCCCACCGTTCCCAGACACCCGCGAGCGGGAAGGCGGGGCCGTCGCGCAGCAGCTCGGGCATGGTCTGCCAGCCCGCCAGGGCCTCCTCGAAGTGGCATGGCGACGGCACGCCCTGCGTTGCCATGAACGCCCCGAGCAGCGATAGTCCGATGCGCAGCGCGAGGAAGAGGACCACCGCCTCGACGATGAGCGTCGAGAGCCGGGGTCGGGCGCGGCTCGCCGGATGTTCGTCGGTGTGGTGCATTGCCACCGGAGCGCAGAGGAGGCCGATGGTAGCGAACGAGGAGGTCGTCGGCCGTCCGCCCGCACGCGCGGCCGACGGCGGCGCCGACGCCCTCGCCGATCACAGCGGGATCCTCATCCCGGTGGCCCTGGCCTCACTCTCCGCGCTGCTCTACCTGTGGACCGTCTCCGAGCGCGTCAGCCTCGACAGCTTCCTGCCGCTCGCCGATGGGTTCCTCCACGGGAGGCTCTGGATCGACCAGCAGATGCCGTGGCTCGAGCTCGTGCCGCGGCCGGAAGGGGGCTTTTACAGCCCCTTCCCGCCGATGCCGGCGATCGTCCTGCTGCCGTTCGTCGGGCTCTTCGGCGCCGGCTTCGACCAGGGAGTCGCCACGGCTCTATTCGGCGGAGCGAACGTCGCCCTCGTCTGGCTGCTCCTGCGGAACGCCGGTGTGGCGTCCGCCCCACGCGGCTGGCTGACGGCCGCCTTCGCCGTCGGCAGCGTCCACTGGTGGGCTGCGGGCACCGGCACCGTGTGGCTGCACGCCCAGGTCGTCGCCGTCTTCTTCGCCCTGCTGGCCCTGAACCTTGCGACCCGGCGTCGATGGCCATTCGTCGCCGGGCTGCTCCTCGGATGCGCCGCGGCGTCGCGCCTGCCGATGGGCCTCACCCTGCCGCTCTACCTGGCCCTCTTCATGGGACTGCAGTTCCCACCCTGGCTGCGCCGGCCGTCGGCGGCAGAGCTCCGAGCCGGCGCCACGGTCCTCGCCGGAGTCGCCATCCCCGCGGCTCTTGTCGCCGGCTACAACCTGGCGCGCTTCGGGTCGCCATTCGAGTTCGGCTACGGCATGATCCCCGGCGTCCTCGAAGAGCCGTGGTACGCCAGCGGCATCCTCTCCGTCGAATACATTCCGCGCCATCTGCACCTGATCTTCGTGCGTGGCTTCGACTTCGTCGACGCGTTCCCTTGGTTCCGGCCCAATTGGTATGGCGCCTCCCTGGTGCTCACCATGCCGATCCTGGTCTGGCTGGTGAAGGCGCGATCGTCGACGCCGCTCATCGCCTACGGCTGGATCGCCGTCGTGCTCGGCCTGATCCCGGACGTGCTGCACGGCGCGCCAGGCTTCGCGCAGCTCGGGTACCGGTTCATCCTCGACGTCCTGCCGATCATGCTGCTCATGCTTGGCTGGGTCTTCCGCGATCGCATCTCGATCGAGGCGCGCATCGCAATCGTGCTCGGCATCCTCGTCAACGCCTATGGCGTGTGGGCGGTGACGGTCGCGAACTTCGTGAGCTTCTGAATCAAGTGAACGCGCGAACCGCCGTCCCGGTCCTGGCCGTGGGTGGCGTGGCGCTCGTCGTCCTCCTCGCTGTCGCCGTCACGAGCGGCATCACCGAGGCCTTCGATCACGCGGTCATCGAGGCGATTCGGGCGGAGGAGCTCCACGACCTGCTCTCCCCGCTGCGGACCATCACGGAGCTCGGCTCGACCAGCGCCGTCACCGTCGTGGCCGTGCTGACCCTCGTTGTCGGCGTCCTCATCGGTCCGTATCTGCACGGGGTCATCGGAGCCGTCGCCATCGGCCTGGCCTCGCTCGGCAACCAGGCCTTCAAGGCGATGATCGCGCGAGCCAGGCCGGACGTGCTCGACCCGATCGTGCAGGAGCGAGGATTCAGCTTTCCGTCGGGTCACTCGGCGCTCGGCATGGTCGCCTGGGGCATCCTCGGCGTGCTCGTGATGCGGTCGCGGCTGCCGATCGCCGTGAAGCGCGTCATCGTGGCGGTCCTGGCGGTGCTGATCTTCCTGATCGGGCTGTCGCGCATCTGGCTGGGCGTCCATTACCCGACCGACGTCCTGGCCGGCTGGACGGCCGGCGCGGTGATCGTCCTGATCTACGCGCGCGTCACCCGCCGCGTGTCGCTTGAACCAGCCGCGGTAGCGGTTGACGCGGATCCAGCAGAGCCACGATCCGATCCACCTGCGGCGGGCTGAGGCGCTCCTCTGCGCTGATCAGGCTGGCCAGCCGATCGGGATCGCGCTCCACGCCCAGGACGCTCGGCTCGTTCGGCTCGAACGCCACGTCCATGTCCGAGGTCGGGAACAGGATCGGCTCGACCGCAGCCGGCAGGTTGGCGCGCTCAAGGAAGAGGCTGAGGCGCCGCGCGGCGAGGCGAGCGGCGGTGATGGGCGTCGCATCCCATGGCACCCACGACTCGGTCGATCTGTTCAAGTGGTACCAGTGCCCGTTGCGTCGCGCAAAGCGGCCGCGATCGCCGGCAAACGTCAGCGTCCAGGTGCCTCCGGGCCCCACGACGATGGCGTCGATGGTATCGACGCCGCCCGGCGCGATCGAGCGGAACCAGTGATAGCCGTCGTCGAGGCGGCGGCCCAGTGCGGTCGCGAGCCGGTCACCGGAGCTCATGCCCGGCAGGCCAAGTCGCCGCGATCGCGCGCCCGGGTGGAGGATCATCGCAGCGCAAAACCTCCTCTCGTCAAGGCGTCGGATGGGCGTCGTCGAGTGTACCGCGCGGTCGCGGCGGCGCACAGGGGTCCGGTTGGCGAGGCCCTATCATGCGGCGCATGGACGACACGAAAGACTCGCTCGAGGCCGCGGTCCGGACCCTCCTCTCCCGCATCGGCGAGGAACCGACCCGGGAGGGGTTGGCGCGCACCCCGGAACGCGTGCGACGGATGTACGACGAGCTGACGGCGGGTTATCACGTCGATCCAGACGCCCTGATCAACGGCGCCTGTTTCAGCGTCGACTACGACGAGATGGTCGTCGTGCGCGACATCGAGTTCTTCTCGCTGTGCGAGCACCACCTCCTGCCCTTCATCGGGCGCGCCCACGTTGGCTACCTCCCGCGCGGCCGGGTGATCGGCCTGTCGAAGATCCCGCGCATCGTCGACATGTACGCGCAGCGGCTCCAGGTCCAGGAGCGGCTCACCGTGCAGGTCGCGGACTTCCTGATGGAGAGGCTCGAGCCAAAGGGCGTCGGGTGCGTCATCGAGGCCACGCATCTGTGCACGATGATGCGCGGCGTGAAGAAGCAGGAGGCGACGATGGTCACCTCGAGCATGGTCGGAACGTTCCGGCGCGACGCGCGGACGCGCGCCGAGTTCATGGGCCTCATCGGCAAGTCGGGAGGGACCTCCTAGCCGATGCCCTACGCCGAGCCCCTGAGCGATGCGGAGCTCGCCGAAGCGCTGGCGTCGTTACCGGCCTGGTCGCGCGACGGTGACGTGATTCGTCGTTCGGCGAAGGTGGGCGGCTTCTCCGAAGCCGCCGAGCTGGTCCGGACCGTCGCCGGGGCAGCGGATGCGGCGAACCATCATCCAGATGTCCACATCACCGGCTATCGGACCGTGACGTTCGAGCTCACCACGCACGCGGCCAAGGCCGTGACGCGGCGCGACATCGACCTCGCCGCCGAGATCGATCGGCTCATAATCGGGCGCTCATGACCGATACGCCCATCCGCATCCTCATCGCCAAGCCCGGCCTGGACGGGCACGATCGCGGCGCCAAGGTCCTTGCCCGCGGCCTCCGTGACGAGGGCTTCGAGGTCATCTACACCGGGCTGCGCCAGACACCCGAGATGATCGCCGATGCCGCAGAGCAGGAGGACGTCGACGTGGTCGGCCTCTCGATCCTGTCGGGAGCGCACATGGCGCTCCTGCCGCGCACGGTCTCGCTGCTCCGCGAGCGCGGGATGTCGGACGTCCTGGTGGCCGCCGGAGGCATCATCCCCGATGCCGACGTGGTGAAGCTCAAGGAGGCCGGCGTGGCCGAGATCTTCGGCCCGGGCACGAGCATCGGCCAGATCGCGCGCTACTTCCGCGAGCACGCTCGGCCGCGGACCTAGACGTAGCGAGATGACCGGCATAGGGTCGGGACGTGATAGCTCCTGGGGCAGCTCGCAACGCGAGCTGATCATGACGTTGCTGTTCGTGGAGGCAGCGGCGCTCATTGTGTCGTCGCTGATCACGCACGCCACGGTTCCCTTCGACGTCACCGTGTACGAGGGCGTCGCGAGCGGCGTACTGGCCGGTGGCATGCCGTACCGCAACGTCGCCCTCGAGTACCCACCACTGGCGCTCGCCCCGATCCTGTTGCCGGCTCTGGTCCGCGACCTGCTGCCGTCAGATGACTTCGGCGCGTACCAGATCGGGTTTCTGGTGCTGATGGGCGCGTGTGCGATCGGGATCGGGATCGTCACGGTGCGGATCGCGCGCGCATGGGCGCCGTTCCCGATGGATCCGATCGCGCCGCTCGCCAGGGGCGTGCTGCTCGTCGTCATTGCGACGCCGTTCATCCTCTGGCGCTTCGACCTGGTCCCGGCCCTGCTCACCGGTGTTGCCCTGCTGCTCACGATCAACGGATCGGCGCTCTTTGCCGGCGCGGTCCTGGCGGCCGCCATCGCCACGAAGCTCTATCCGGCGGTCCTCGTGCCTGTGACCGTGGCCGCCTACCTCGCGACGACTGACTACCGCGGCCTGCGCGATCACGTCGTCGGCCTGGCCGTCACCGGCGGCGTGCTCCTTGCGGCCACGCTCCTCCTCATGCCCGAGGCGATCGGCGGAGTCCTGAGCTACCACTTCGGTCGCGGCGTCCAGATTGAATCGACGTTCGGCGGGATCGTCGAGATCGGCCATCTGGCCGGCCTCACATCAGGGATCGTGACCGACCAGTTCAACAGTCTGCAGATCGACGCGTCATGGACGCCCACGATGATCGCGATCCAGCCGCTTCTCCTCATCGGTCTCGTCGGCCTGACGGCCGTCGCCGCGTACTTCGCGTTCCGGCGCGAGAGCATGACCGAGGACGGTCTCTCGCTGCACACGCTCATCCGATTCCTGGTGGCCGCGTTGATCGCCTTCATGATCGGCAGCCGGGTGCTGTCGCCCCAGTACCTGGCCTGGCTCCTGCCTTTCGCTCCCTTCCTGCGGAGGACCGACTTCGTCCTCATCGCCGTGGCGATGGCGCTCACAGTCGTCGTGTTTCCGTACCTCTACAACGACCTCATCGGGCTTCAGCCACTGCCGATCTGGATGGTCAACGTGCGAAATGTCCTCCTCATCGTCGTCCTCGTCCGCATTCTCGTCGGGGCCGGAGCTCCGGCAGTCGAGCGCGCCGGACGCATCGGGCACGCCGCGCCGATCCCGGCCTGAGCACGGTGGACGGGCAGCGCTCGCAGGCGGAGGAGCTAACGGGCGGAGGACGAAGGCCGCTGGCACGGTTGCTGACGCGGATCGAGAACGGCGACCCATCGGTCCGTCCGCTCCTGCCGGAGCTGTTCGCCGCCGGAGGCAAGGCCCACGTGGTGGGCATCACCGGCCCGCCGGGAAGCGGCAAGTCGACCCTCGTCAATGCGCTGGTCACCGAGTGGCGGCGACGCGGCCGTCGCGTCGGGATCCTGGCCGTCGACCCATCGTCGCCGTACACGCGCGGTGCGATCCTGGGAGACCGGATCCGGATGATGGAGCACGCCGCCGACCGAGACGTGTTCATGCGCTCCATGGCATCGCGCGGTGAGCTCGGCGGCATCGCCGCGACGACATGGATTGCGGCGGCCGCGCTCGACGCTGCGGGGTACGACCCTGTCCTGATCGAGACCGTGGGCGCGGGCCAGTCGGAGGTCGAGGTTGCGCGGCTGGCAGAGACGACGGTGGTGGTCGAGGCGCCCGAGATGGGCGACGAGGTCCAGGCCATCAAGGCAGGGCTGCTGGAAGTGGCCGATGTCATCGCCGTGAACAAGGGAGACCGGCCCGGAGCCGATCGCGCCGCCCGTCAGCTCCGCGCCATGCTCTCCACCGCGGGCGGCCGGATCGACAGCAAGCCTCCTCCGGTTCTCGTGACGACCGCCACCACGGGCGAGGGCATTCCCGTGCTGGCGGACGCAATCGAGGCGCATCGGGCCCAGGCGCGGTCGCCGCTCGCGGCGCGTGAACGCGCCGCCAACCAGGTGCGCCGGGCCCTGGCCGATCTCGCCGCCCGCATCGCCGAAGCGGGGATGGGGTGGGAGCCCACCGTTGCCGCCGTTGCGGATCGCACCCTCGACCCCCTCACGGCCGCCGAGCGCCTGCTCGAACGAAAGGATGTGACCACGTGAATGTCGACGCCGTCCTGGCCCGATACGGCCCGCCGCCGACGACACCGCCCGCGCAGTGGATCCGCGATGCTCGCCGCGTAGTGACCGGGGCGGTCACCGGGCTGCTCGAAATCGGCGACGAGGAGCTCGATAGACGTTGGCTGTGGAGAGACGATCCGGTTGGCGGGACCGAGGTGCGGTATGCGTTCTATCGGTCGATCGAGGCGCTCGAACAGGCGATCGGGCGCGCCCGTCGCTCGGTGCGCGCCACCGGCGTTGCCCCAGCGGCAGCGCATTCATTCGAGCTGGCGACTGCAGCTCGCTGGGACCTGCATGGGCTCCTTGCGCCGCTCGACGACGCCGACCTGGACGCGGATCCGGGTGGAGCCGAGTGGACGATGCGGCAGACGCTCGCGCACATCGTGTACGTCCAGCGGGCTTATCCGGCCTGGAGCTCCTGGTGGCTCATCCGGGACCAGGACGAACCGCTCCCGGGGCAGGCGCCCGAGGAGGTCGGCATCGGGTTCCCGGAGGAGGAGGAGCAGGGGGTCGGCTCGCTGAGCGAGATCCGCGACCGCCTGGATGAGGCGATGGATGGGGCAGCCGCGCGCATGGCGGCGCTGGACGAGTCGCAGCTGGCCAGAGGAGCCCGGTGGTCGGGGTATGCGGTGGACGTGGGATTCCGGCTCGGTCGCATGTCGTCGCATCTCCAGGAGCACACCATCCAGGTCGAGAAGACGCTCGTCATGCTGGGACGAGGGGCGCGTGAACGCGACCGTCTGGCGCGCCTCGCCCTTCGCGCGTACGGCCGGCTGGAGGGGACGGTCTACGCATTGCCATCGGCGCTCGCGGATGCCGGGCGTGAGCCGCTCCTTGCGGCCGTTCGCGAGCTCACCGAGGTCGTCGCGCACGTCCGCTCGCCCGGCTCGGTGACGAGCCTCGACCAGTAGGCGCGGGCTGGTACGCTTCGGGGCCAATGAGCATCGATCGCGTCTACGTCATCGGCGCCGGTCTGATGGGCCACGGCATCGCCCAGGTCAGCGCCGCGGCGGGCAAGCGGGTCACCCTGGCGGACCGGACCGAGGAGCTGGCCGAGAAGGGCGCGGCGCGCATCGGCGCCAACCTTCGGCGGCAGGTCGAGAAGGGCAAGCTCGACCCGTCGACGGCGAGCGATATCGTCGATCGCATCTCCACGGCCGAGGGAGCCGGCGCCGCCCCCGGGCACCAGATCGTGATCGAGGCGATCTTCGAGGACGAGGCCCTGAAGCGCCAGACGTGGGAGGCGATCTCGAGCGCCGCCGATTCCGACACCATCTTCGCCTCGAACACGAGCAGCATCAGCATCACGGGCCTGGCGACCGCGACGGATCGCCCGGCAAGGTTCATCGGCCTTCACTTCTTCTCGCCCGTCCCGGTCATGGGGCTGATCGAGATCATCCGCGGGCTCGAGACCGATGACGCCACCCACGCCGCCGCGCGCGAGTTCGCCGGCGAGCTCGGCAAGACGGTGATCGAGTCGAAGGACATGCCCGGCTTCCTCGTGAACCGGATGCTCGGCCCGTTCATCAACGAGGCGATCTTCGCGCTGATGGAGTCGACCGGGACGGCCGAGGACATCGACACCGGCGCCACCCTGGGGCTCAACCACCCGATGGGTCCGCTCGAGCTCAGCGACTTCATCGGCAACGACGTCATGCTCAACGTGATGGACGTCCTGCATCGCGGCTTCGGAGATCCGAAGTTCCGCGCTGCTCCTCTCCTGCGGCAGATGGTTGCCGCCGGCCACCTTGGCCGAAAGACTGGGCGCGGCTTCTACGTTTACGACGAGCAGGGCAAGAAGGTCGGCTGATGGCGATCGAGACGGCGAGCCGCAACCCGTTTGCCCTCAGCGAGGAGGAGCGGAGCGTCCGGGACACCGTGCGCGAGTGGGCGCAGCGCGAGATCGCCCCTGGCGCCGCGCAGCGCGACGAGGAGGAGCGGTACGACCGCACCCTGTTCGAGCGCGCCGGCGAGCTCGGCCTGACCGGGCTGCCGTACCCCGAGGAGTACGGCGGCGCCGGGATGGGCACCTTCGCCCTGGCACTGGCGCTCGAGGAGATCGCCGCGGCGGACATGGGCATGGCGGTCAGCCTGAGCGTCCACATCCTCAGCCAGCTCTGCATCTTCGCCAACGGCAGTGAGGAGCAGAAGCAGCGCTTCCTGCCGCCGATGACCGCCGGTCACGAGCTCGGAGCGTTCGCGCTCACCGAGCCGGGCGCCGGGTCGGACGCCGCGTCGCTGTCGCTGTCCGCGCGCCCCGATGGCGACGAATACGTGCTGACGGGGACGAAGATCTGGATCACCAACGCGGGGGACGCGGCGCGCTATGTCGTCTTCGGAACGGTCGACCGCTCGAAGGGCAGGGCCGGCATCACCGCATTCGTGGTCGAGGCGGATATGCCAGGCTTCCGGCTGGGCAGCAAGGAACGCAAGATGGGCATCCGCGGCACGAGCGCCCACGAGCTGGTGTTCACCGATGCCCGGGTGCCGGCCGAGAACCGGCTCGGCGAAGAGGGGGACGGCCTCAAGGTTGCGCTCTCGGCGCTCGGTGCCGGGCGCATCGGGATCGCCGCGGCCTGCACCGGCCTGGCGCGATCGGCCCTCGAGCATGCCGCCCGATACGCGCTCGAGCGACGCCAGTTCGACCGCGCCATCGCCGACCAGGAGATGATCCAGGGCATGCTCGCCGAGATGGCCGTCGGCGTCGACGCGGCACGGCTCCTCACCTGGCGCGCGGCCCGCATGCGCGATGCCGGTCAGCCGATCAACTCGCCGTCGAGCATGGCGAAGTGGTATGCCTCCGACGTCGCGATGCGCTGCGCCACGGATGCCGTGCAGATCTACGGTGGTGCGGGCTACTCACGCGACAACCCGGTCGAGCGGCTGATGCGCGACGCCAAGGGCGCCCAGATCTACGAGGGGACGAACCAGATCCATCGGCTCATCGTCGCGCAGCAGCTGCTCGACTCGATGCGCCGCGAAGGCTGAGGAGAGAGGAACTGATGACCACGACGACGACCGAACCGGCCACGACGCCGGTCGGTGGCGCCTCGAGCGGCCGGCTGATGCGGACCCCGCGGATCGAGCCGCTCGTGGTCGACCCGGCGGATCGGATGCCGAACCTGGTCGCGCTGATTGCCAGATCCGCAGAGCGCAACGCGGACCGCGAGGCGATGCGCTGGAAGCTGCCGAAAGCCAAGCGCGCAGACGAGGGCGCCGACGACGCGGGTCGCTGGACGAGCCGTTCCTACCGCGAGATGTGGGACTGGGTCACCAACCTGTCCCTCGGCCTGAAGGACCTGGGCATCGGCGACGGCGACGCGGTCTGCATCATCGCGAGGACTCGTCCGGAGTGGACGATCGCCGATCTCGCGTCCCTCGCCCTCGGTGCCGTCACCTGCCCGATCTATCCGCAGTCCGAGCCGGGCCAGACGGCGTTCGTGATCAACAACGTCAAGGCGAAGGCGATCTTCGTCGAGAACGCCCAGCAGGCGAACAAGATCGCGGCAATCCGTGACCAGGTCCCGACGCTCGAGCACGTCATCACCCTCGATCCCAGCGGCAAGTTTCCCGACGGGACGCTGACGCTCGAGGACGTGATCGCACGGGCCGGGGTCGACGCCGCGTACCGGCTCGCATGGCGCGACGGTATCCAGTCGATCGACCGCGACCACCTCGCGACGGTGATCCATACGTCGGGCACGACCGGCAACCCGAAGGGCGCCATGCTCAGCCACGGCAACGTCCTGTTCAACTTCGAGGCCGCCAACCAGGTCGTCGACTTCTACCCGACCGATGTCTTCCTCTCGTTCCTCCCGCTGAGCCACATCTACGGCCGCATCGTCGACGAGGTCGTCGCCCTCGGCAAGGGCGCCGCGGTCGTGTACGCCGAGGCGCTCATCGAGCGGCTGCCCGCGAACATGGTCGAGGTCAAGCCGACGGTCATGGGATCGGTGCCGCGCCTCTACGAGCGCGTTTTTGCACGCGTGACGGCCGCCGTCGAGGCGGGCTCGCCGATGAAGCAGCGCATCTTCCACTGGGCCGCCGGGCTCGGCGCGCAGAAATACGCGAACCACCTCGCCGGGAAACCCAACTCTCCCTGGCTGAAGGCGCAGCTCAAGGTCGCCGACATGCTCGTGTTCGGCAAGATCCGAGAGCGAACCGGCGGCCGGGTGCGCTACTTCGTGTCGGGCTCCGCGCCGCTCGCGCGCGAGATCGGCGAGTTCTTCTACGGCATGGGCATGCTGGTCCTGGAGGGCTACGGCCTGACGGAGACCTCCCCCTTCGTCAGCATCAACCGGCCCGACGACTTCGTGTTCGGGACCGTCGGACGGCCGGCCCCGGGGTCCGAGGTCAGGATCGACGAAGTCACGGGCGAGATCCTGGTGCGTGGCCCGCAGGTCATGCAGGGTTACCTCAACCAGCCTGACGAGACAGCCAAGGCCATCGATGCCGACGGCTGGTTCCACACCGGCGACATCGGCGAGCTGGACGAGATCGGCCGCATCAGGATCACCGATCGGCTCAAGAACATCATCGTTCTCGGCAACGGAAAGAACGTCTCGCCCGCGCCGATGGAGGCCGCGCTCTCGACCTCTCGCTACGTTGCCCAGGCCGTGATCCTCGGCGACCGACAGGCCTACACCGGCGCGCTCATCGCCCCCGACTTCGAGGAACTCGGCACGTGGGCGGCCGCGAACGGGCTGGCCGAGATGCCGCCGGAGCAGCTGGTCGAGGAGAAGGCCGTCAACAAGCTGTTCGACGCGGAGGTCAAGCGCACGCTCGACGGCTTCGCGGTCTACGAGCGGCCGCGGCGCATCGCGATCCTGCCGCGGCTGCTGACGGAGGAGGCGGGCGAGCTGACGCCGTCCCTCAAGACGAAGAACCGCGTCGTGCTCGAGAACTGGGCCGACCGGATCGCCTATCTCTTCGACGAGAAGACGTCGGGCGCCGACTAGGCCGGCCGGGTCAGGATGCGGCGGCTGCCGTCCGGCTCGAGCAGGATGGTCTCCTCCGCCTTGGCGCCCGTGATCGAGGGGTTCCAGGCGAAGGCCATGGTGGCTTCGACGGGGGTGGAGTCGCCCGGCACGGCAATCCGCTCGCGGCCCTGGTAGCCGATGCTCCCGCCCTGGTGGTGGAGCTCCCACTCGTCGGCGAATCCCGCCTGGCGGTAGGCATCCCGGGCGGCCTGGAGGACGCCGCCGAGCGTCGCGCCGGGCCGGGTGGCGTCGTGCATGGCCTCGAGCACCAGAGCCGACGCCTGGCTGCGACGCTCGAGCTCGGCACTCGGCGGCTCCAGCTCGCGAATGCGGGTGATGGCGGCGTGAAGCCCCCATCGTTCCACCACCAGTACGAGCATGAGCCGGCGCCGGGCAGGGGCGCCTGCCGGGAGCGGGTGCCGGTAGCGGTCGATCCGATCGTCCGCAGCCGCGAGCAGCACGGGTGCTCGTGCACCTTGGCGAGACACGGTCGCGAGGACGGTGGCCGCAGCATCGTCCTCCGTGTCACCCGGCACGACGCGGTCGAGCGCCCCAGTCACGGCCGTGGCGGCGAGCCGGCCAAGCTCTGCCATGCGGGCGCGTTCGACCGGACCCAGGCGCGATCGCTCGGCGACGAGCGCCGGCTCGAGGTCCGTATCGCCGAGGAGACGCCGGCCTCCGGCAATCGCCTCGGCCGCGGCGGCGACATCCGCATACCAGGGAACGGCACGCACCTCGATCGGGAGCCCCGCGAGCTCCTCGTCACCGATGCGCGCTGCCTCGTTGATCGGAGCCAGCGCGACCGTGTCGCTGGCGGTGATGAGGAGCGGCACCACCCCGTTCTGCGAGCTCAGCACCACGTGATTCACGCCGCCGAGCGTCAGCCAGGAGAAGTTGCGCCTGCTCTCGATCAGCGCACCGGCGCCACCGCCGTCCCGCACCAGGGCTCGCACGCGCTCGATGCGGGCGGAAACGACATCCGCGCGGCTCGGCTCGCTCACAGGGCCACCTCTCCCGCGCCTTCTGACGCTTCGACGGCGTACACCGCGGACTGCCGGCCGCTGCGGGCCGGATACTCGAGCTCGACCGCCTCGCGGAGCAGCTCCACCGCGTCGCGCTCCACGATGTTTACCGTGCAGCCGCCGAACCCTGCCCCGGTCATGCGCGACGCCACCACGCCGGGCGTGCCCGAGGCGATCTCGACCAGGGCGTCCAGCTCCGGTGACGTCACCTCGTAGAGATCCCGCAGCGACGCATGGCTCTCCGCGAAGAGCCGGCCAACGTCGTCCATCCGGCCGGACTCCAGCGCATCAACCGTGCGGGTCACCCGTTCGTTCTCCTTCACGACATGCTCCGCGCGCCGGTGCGATTCATCGTCCAATCCGCGCACCTCGCCGAGCATCTCCATCGTGACGTCGCGAAGCGAGCGGACCTCGGGATGCGTCCGGGCGACGACCCTGACTGCCGCCTCGCACTGCGCGCGCCGGGCGTTGTACTCAGACGTCTCCAGTCGGTGCGGGGTGCGCGTGTCGCAGGCCACGAGAGCGTATCGGTCCAGCGGCAGTGAGACGCTCCGGTACTCCGTCGATCGACAATCGAGCAGGAGTGCTGCCCCGGGCTGTCCACACGTGCTCGCGAACGGGTCCATCAGGCCTGACTGCACGCCGATGTAGTCGTTCTCGGCCGACTGGGCGGCGATTGCGAGCTCCATCGGCGGCAGCGGCGGCCGCTCGTCGACCAGCGCCCAAGCCATGGCCACCTCGACGGCCGCCGAGCTGGAGAGCCCGGCTCCCATGGGAATCTCGCTCACCAGCACGCCACGCAGCCCCCGCACGGCCACGCCACGTGTGCTCAGCGACCACGCCATGCCCGCCAGCCGGTCGATCCAGCCGTTGCGCCGGGTTCCGATGGCGTCGAGGGCGAATCCGTCACGGCCTCCGTCATCGAGCACGATCTCGACGCGGCGATCCGTGGTCCGGACGAAACCAATCCAGGCGCGCAGGTCGATGGCCGCGGGGAGAACGAGTCCGTCGTTGTAGTCGGTGTGCTCGCCGATCAGGTTGACGCGGCCCGGCGCTCGCACGGCGCGCATGGCGGCCGGGTCGGCGTCGGGGTAGGCAGCGCGGAACCGCTCGCGCAGCGTCGCGGTGTTCACGCTCAGGCCGGCTCCGGTTTCGGTGCCCCGGCGTTCCTCAGTCGAGCCGCGGTCTCCTCCGGCAAGGTGTCGTTGATGAATGCCCCCGCCCCCGCCTCGGAGCCGGCGAGGTACTTCAGCTTCGTCTCCGTCCGGTTTGGCGGATAGAACTCGAGGTGCAGGTGGTCGTCATGGTCACCGACGCCGGTTGGTCGCTGGTGGATCGCCATGACGTAGGGGAGCGGGAAGCCGAAGAGCGCGTCGTACCGGTTGAGGAGCGTCTTGAGCGCAACGGCCAGCCCGGAACGCTCCTCCGCGTCGAGCTCGTGCAACCAGCCGACGTGCCGCGTCGGCGTGAGGTGCACCTCGTATGGCCACCGTGCGGCAAAGGGGACGCCGCCCCGCCAGCCGGGGGACTCGACGACCGTGCGGCGCCCGTCGCGGCGCTCCTCGGCCTCGAGGTCGCACGCCAGGCAGCGCCCGTGACGCTCCCCGTGCCGTCGGGCGGCCGCGACCTCGCGGGCGGCGATCGGCGGGACGAACGGGTAGGCGTAGACCTGTCCGTGCGGGTGGTGCAGCGTCACGCCGATTGCCTCCCCGCGGTTCTCGAAGATGAAGACGTACTCCACCTCCTTCCGCGCTCCGAGCTCGAGCGTTCTGTGCGCCCACACGGTGATGAGGCGCTCGATGTCCTCGAGCGACGAGCTCGCCAGCGTCGCCTCGTGGTGCGGGCTGTAGACGATCACCTCGCAGGCTCCGAGAGCCGGCCTCACGGGCGAGAGCTCGGTTCCCTCGATGGCAGGCTCCGGCGGCCGCTGCTCGAGCGAGGGAAAGAGGTTGTCGAAGACCGCGATCTCGAAGTCCTCGCGTGGGATCTCCGTCGGTGGCCCTCCGGGACGCGTGGGGCAGAGCGGACAGAAGTCCCGCGGCGGCAGGAACGTTCGATCCTGCCGGTGCGTGGCGGTGATCGTCCACTCACCCAACATCGCGTTCCACCGCAGCTCAGACATCGGCCGGGCCAGAATCCGGGGACCAGGGGTCCGTTGGTGGCGCCGGCTCGCCCGCGGCCGACCGCGATGCCGTTTCGGCTCGCTCGGGCCAGCTGTAGAGGAGCAGCGCCCGCCCGTCTTCTCGCGACAGACGTTCGATCCGCATGTCGCGCCGCAGTGGGTCTTCGTTGGGCTCCATCGGCCGATTGTGCCGGACTCTCGCGCCGGTCGTCGCCGAGCGCGACGTGGGCGGCCCGCGCCGGCTGAACACCGGTATGCTCGGGCGAGCATGCCGACGGAAAGCCGATGACGGACGCAGGCCAGCTCGAGCTCGACTCCGGGTTCGTCGTGGCGACGGGGCTCGAGTGCTCGGCGCCGCTCGTCGAGGGAAACCTTCGCCAGGACGAGCTGCGAAAGACGGGCCACTGGGAGCGCTACGCGGACGACTTCGCGCTCATCTCCGCCATGGGCGTGCGATACGTCCGCTACGGCATTCCGTTCCACGTGGTCGCCGCCCGGCCGGGAACCCACGACTGGGAATGGACCGATCGAGCCCTCGCATCCCTGCGCGGCGCCGGCCTGGAGCCCATCGCGGACCTGCTGCACTTCGGCGCGCCGGATGACCTCTCCGGCATGGGCGATCCGCGCCTGGCGGAGCGCTTCGAGCGGTACGCGGACGCATTCGCCGAGCGCTACCCCTGGATCCGGTATTACACCGTGGTGAACGAGCCGCTGGTGTGTGCCGTCGGCTCGGCGGGCCTGGGCTGGTGGAACGAGCGCCAGATGGACGACGGGTCGCTCGTGTCGGCCATCGACGGGCTGTGCGCCAGCGCGATCCTGGGGTCGGATCGCATCCGCGATCGGCGACCCGACGCGATCTTCGTCCAGAGCGACGCCTGCGAGCTGTACGTGCCGGCGACGCCGGAAGCGGCTCAGCGCGTCGCGTTCCTCAATGAGCGGCGCTTCGTGGCCTTCGACCTCGTGTACGGCCGCTCCCCGTCACCGATCGTTGTCGAGTGGCTCGGTCGCAATGGGATGAGCGACGCGCGACTCGCCTGGTTCGCGCGCCGGGGAAGCGCGGAGGGCTGCATCGTCGGATTGGATTACTACCGGGGCAACGAGTGGGCCGTCACCGCGGAGGGTCGGGCCCGACCCGTGCGGCGCCGGCAGGGATTCGCTCGGCTGGCGCGTCAGTACCACTCGCGTCTGCAGCTGCCGTTCATGCTGTCGGAGACGAACGTGGAGGGCCCCACGGTCGCCCGCTGGCTCGCCGAGACCTGGGACGACGCGCTCGCCCTGCGTGACGAGGGACTCCCGATCCGGGGGTTCTGCTGGTACGGATTCATCGACCACGTCGACTGGGACAGTGCGCTCCGGCGCAACCGGGGCCGAGTCAATGAGTGCGGGCTCGCCGGGCTCGACCGGCAGCTCCACCCGGTCGCGGCCACGTATTCGCGGCTCGCCCACGCCGCCGCGGGTGGCGTGCTCGACCGGTTCGGCAGCCGCACCAGCCTGCGGTATCGGCGCGAGGAACGCGAGATGGCCGCGTGAGCACCATGCCCGGCGTCTTCCTGCCCGGCGATCGTCGCGTCGAGATTCGCGAGGTGCCGGTCCCCGCGGTGGGCCATGGCCAGGTCCTGGTCCGGATGAAGGCATCCTCGATCTGCGGCAGCGACCTGCGGGCGATCTACCGGCCCACCGAGCAGGGGACCGGGCCGGAGGCGTACCGCGGCGTGATCGCCGGCCACGAACCCGCGGGCGTGGTGGAGAGGGTCGGTCCCGGCGTCTCTCGCTTCGATCCCGGCGATCGGGTGGCGGTGTATCACATCGCCGGCTGCGGCCTGTGCCACGACTGCCGGACGGGCTGGATGATCTCGTGCACGAGCCCGGAGCGGGCAGCCTACGGGTGGCAGCGAGACGGGGGCCACGCACCGTACATGCTGGCGGAGGAGCGTACGCTTGTCGCCCTTCCCGATGAGCTCACCTTCCTGGACGGGTCGATCGTCGCCTGCGGGCTCGGGACGGCCTACGCGGGCTGCATGCGCCTGGGCATCAGTGGTGCCGACCGGGTACTCGTCACCGGCCTCGGACCGGTCGGCATCGGCGCGGCCATGGTTGCGAGAGGGCTCGGAGCCGAAGTCGTGGGGGTAGAAGCCTCTCCTGGGCGCCGAGAGGTCGCTCGCCGGCTGGGCATCGAGGTGATCGAGGCCGAGCAGGATGACGTCGCCGGAGCGCTCCGCGAACGGAGCGGCGGGCACGGGTTCGAGGTGGCGATCGATTGTTCCGGCAACCCGGCGGCTCGCGGCATCTGCCTGGCCGCCGCACGGCCCTGGGGACGGGTCGGGTTCATCGGTGAGGGAGGCTCCGTAGCCTTCGACGTCAGTCCCGTCCTGATTCATCCACAGCTGACGCTCGTCGGCTCGTGGGTGTGCAGCATCGGACAGATGGAGGACCTCGTCGGGCTGCTCGTGCGCTGGCGCCTGCGTCCGGAGGAGATGGTCACGGATCGATTCGAGATCGCAGATGCGGTCCAGGCATATCGGACCGCCGACGCCGCCGACGGGGGAAAGGTCGCCTTCACCTGGGAGTAGTGGCACGGAACCCGCTTAAGGGGTCGGCCATGAAAGCAGGAATCATCGTGCCGCAGGGCTGGACCGGCGAATACGCCGGATGGGAGGCCCGGGCGGCCTGGGAGCGCAGCCTGTGGGTCGCCCGCACGGCCGAGAGCCTGGGCTTCGAGTCCATCTGGGCGTTCGATCACTTCCACACGACTCCCGAGTCGACGGACGAGATCACGTTCGAGTCGTTCACCTTCCTGACGGCGCTCTCGCAGCAGACGGAGCGGGTGCGGCTGGGTCACATCGTCATGTCCGCGGGATTTCGCAATCCGGCACTCGTCGCAAAGATGATCTCGACGCTCGATGTCGTCAGCAACGGGCGCGCGGAAGTCGGGATTGGCGCGGGATGGAAGGAAGACGAGTGGAAGGCGTACGGGTATGGATTTCCCGGCCGGAAGGAGCGCCTCGACGGTCTGGGTGACGCGCTCGCAGTGCTGCGGGCGATGCTCGACCCCGGCCGGGCCGCGGTGGAGGGCAAGCACGCCTCCGTGCGTGACGCGATCAATGAGCCGCGCGGCATCCAGGAGCCGCGCGTCCCGATCATGGTCGGAGGAAACGGGCCGGAGCGGACGTGGCGGCTGGCGGCGCGCTACGCGGACGAGCTGAACATCGATGCGATGTTTCCGGAGGATCTGAAGGAGGCGCTTCCGATCATACGCAGCCGATGCGAGGAGATCGGTCGGGACCCCGACAGCCTCGGCGTGTCGGTTCACATCTGGTGGGAGCAGGCCGCCAGATCCGGGTCGGAACGCGTCGAGCGCCTCGCGGCCTACCGCGAGCTCGGCATTCGCCGAGTCCAGATGCTGGTCCGTGACTCGGTCGATGATGATGACGCACTCGATGCGTTCGCCGCCGACTGTCGTGAGGCGGGCGTGGAACTCGCCTGACCTCCGGCACACTCCATGCATTTGCGGCCGTCATGACCGCACGGGGGGCTCGGCCACGACACCCGCACCCGGAGCCTCCCGACGCGGGAGCGGAGTGGCGGTGGCGCAACTACACCGAGCGCCTCACCGACCTCTACGACCTGCACGGCGGTGCGGGAGGGCCCGGTGGCGCGCGGCCACGGCCCGCCGAGGGCGAGGCGCCCGAATCAGGTGAGCCGCGTGGCTGATGCAGGGACGGGCGGAGCCGACCAGTCGAGCGATCTCGTCGCGCCGGGGGGCTGTTCCGCGACCTGCTGGATCAGGCAGTCGAGCATCGTCGTGGCGAGCGGACCACCTTCCGGCGCGAGCCTGAAGGTGGTGAGGACGATCACGCCGTCCCCCTGGCGGAACTCCCAGATGAGCGCGGCCGGCGCGTGCACCCATCCGACGAACATGCCCGCGGGTACTTCGTCGCGGTGGTGCTCCGGGTCGTACCCAAGCATCACGTGGTCCGGCGCGATCTCTCCATATGCCTGGTCGAGCGGTGCCCTCCACGGCAGCCGCGGGAAGGTCTCCGGCAGCAACCAGCTGTAGTTGCTCACCCAGTCGCCCTCCCACGGGCTGAGCTGGCCCGGCCAGCCGGCATGCGCGAAGCGCCGAAGGTGGACGCTGACCCGGCGGCGCAGGTCGAGCGTCTCCGGCAGGGCACTCGCCGATCGGACCAGGACGAGCACGCGAGCGCCCGACTCCGCGCGCGCCACGAGCTCGGGCGTGAGCTCCGACGTGATCGTCAATTCCGCGTGGTCGGCACCGACGACTCGGTGGCCCAGGGCCGTCACCCGCCTCGCCAGGCCCCAGATTGCCAGCGGGTCGTGGATCGCAATTCGCCGATCCGTGTGCCCGGCGCCGCGCGGGTCGGGCAGGATCGCGAACTGGAGCGAGTTTCGCGCTCGCTCCGTGCCGGATGCGTCGAGTGCGGAGAGCTCCAGCGTGGCATCGGTCGGGCGCTCGACCCGAGGGACGTCCAGCCGCAGGTCGGTCAGCTGGCGCACGTCGGCAGCGGGCCATTCCTCGATCGCGACCCGCCCGCCGAGCTCGCGGCCGTCCTCGAGGCTCAGTCGCCAGGCAACCTGCCCGGCACCGCCTCCGCGGCGGGCGTACGAGGAGACGAAGAGCGGCGCGCAGAGCTCACCCTCGCTCATGAGGTCGCGGCGTTCCGGGAGCGCCCAGACCACATCGGGGGAGTTGATCTCGGCGAAGCGGTCGTGATAGACCTTCGGCCGGCGATCCGGATCGAGAACGCCATTCGCCTCCCAGTTCGCGTCGCTCAGTTCCGTGACCACGTACCCGGCGATCGTCCGGTGACGGCGCATCTCGCCGATCTGCTCCTGGAGGCTCGCGAACTGGCTCCACTGCGTCGACTCGGCCAGTGCGTCCAGGTCCGGCCAGATTCGATCAAGGCCGAGGCGCGTGAAGCGGCGGCCGATGCCTGAGGGCCGGAAGTATCCGTACCCGGTGCCGAACCACCATGGCTCCTGCCCGCTCTCGCCGAGGAGAGCGCTCATCGTCGGCAGGCCCCATCCGCCGAACTCGCTCAGCACGAGGGGCTCGTTGCCGGTGGTCTCGGCGTCTCCGTGCGGGCTCCACAGCCAGGGCGGACGATCGGCGAATTCGTCGATGCGGTTCCGCCACCTCACGGCGTTGTCCGGGCCGAAGTACACGTGGAAGTCGGCCAGGTCGCTCCGAATGTGGAAGTTCGGTGTCTCGCTGGTCTCGCAGGCCGAGTTGTCGACCACCAGCCGCGTCGCGTCGACGCCCTTCAGCCACTCGTACGTGCGGCGCAGCCACTGGCGGTCACGCATTTCGTGCCTCAGCCGCGTGCCCCAGTCCTCGTTGATGATCGTCCAGATCACGATGGATGGATGGCACCCGAGCGTCTCCACCATCCTTCCCAGGGTGTGCACGCCGCGCTCCGCGGATGCCTGGCTGAAGCGGCTCCAGTTCGGAAGCTCGCACCACACCAGCATGCCGGCCTCGTCGGCCGCATCGAGGTACGCCGGATCAGGAACCTTGATGTGGCAGCGCAGCGTGTTGAATCCGAGCTCCTGGGCTCGCCGGATCTGTTCGTCGAGGTATTCGCGTGACGGGGGGGTCGAGATCGTCCGCGGGTAGAGGTCCTGATCGAGTACACCGAGCAGGTAGATCGGCTCCCCGTTGAGGGTCACCATGCCGTCACGCGTGCCGATCTCCCGCATGCCGAACCGCTTCGTCAGCGTGTCGGCCGGGTCGTCTCCGCGCACCAGACGCGCCTCCATCCGGTAGAGGTTCGGTGTGCCAATGCCCCACAGGACAGGATCCGGGATCGCGACGGTCGTCTCGCCGCCGTCGCTGGCCACGTCCTGAGAAGCGGCCCCGACCTCGTTCCCATCCGGGCCCCATGCCCGCAGCTCCAGCCGCGTGCCGCGCCAGTCACCTGCGATCCGCCACCGGACCGTGGCGCGTTCGTTGCCGACGTCGGGAAACACGACGAGGGTCTCGATGTGGCACGCCCCGATCCTCTCTGCTCGGACCGATTGCCAGAGGCCGCTCTGGCTGGAGTACCACGTCTGCTTGCCGTGTGGCGCCTCGGAGAGGGGGAGGTCGGGCGCGTATTCCTCCAGGTTCATGCGCTCGACGGCGAAGGCGGGGTAGTCCGCGATTGCGTTCAGCGGGTTCTGCACCTCGACCACCAGGTCGTTCTCCGCTCCCCATCGGACCGCGTCGCGAGCGTCGAAGGCGAAGGACGTGTATCCGCCTTCGTGCTCACCGATCTGCACGCCGTTGAGCCACACGGCGCACCGGTACATGACCGCGCCGAAGTGGAGCAGCAGCCCCGAGCCCTCCCACTCCAGGGGGGCCTCGAAGGATCTGCGGTACCACGCGGTGATGATGCGATACGGCCGGGGAACCTGCGCCTCCCAGCAGCCCGGAACGGTGATCGGATCGCCGGCAGGAAGGCCGTCAACCGAGTACAGCCTCTCCGGGTCCGCAACGAAGCGCCACTCGCCGTCCAGCGAAAAGCCAGGTCGCCCGTCAAACGTCGTGCTCTGGGAATGAGGCTGGGCGGTCACGGCACGGGCTGGGGGACGGCTTCCGGCCCGTCGATGACCGGCCTGCCCTCCTCGAAGGTGAGCTCGTCGATCCATACGTGGCGCTCGCGCAGGGTGAACTCCCAGGCGTGGTACACCATCCACAGGTCGCCGTCGCGATCCGCGATGATCGTCTGGTGGCCGGGACCGATGGCGGTCCCCTCGGTGGCCATGATCGGGTTCTCCTCGGCCTCGACGTACGGGCCGGTGAGGGAATCGGACGTCGCGTAGCCGACCGCGTACGGGGGCCCGGCATAGTCGTTCGCGGAGTAGAAGAGGTAGTAGGTTCCATCGTGGAAGTGGATGGTCGGAGCCTCGACCACGTTTCCCTCCCAGGGTTGATCGTTGACGATGCCCTCGACCACGATCTCCTCGCCGGCGAAGGTCAGTCCGTCCTCCGACATGCGGCGCATGTAGAAACGCGTTGGGATGCCGCAGCAGTTCCCATCGTTCTTGTAGATCAGCCACAGCGTGTCATCGGCGTCGCGGACCACGGATGCGTCGATGGTCCCGCCGAGCTCGAGCTGGCACACGAGGGGCTCGTCGCTCTCCGATACAAACGGTCCGCCCGGCTCGGGGCTGACGGCAACACCGACGCATTGGGCGCCGGCACCGTCGGGGCGGGCCAGGTTCGGCGCACGGGCGGTGAAGTACATCACGTAGCCGGCGGACGTCCGCGTCACTTCCGGCGCCCACGTGTTGCCGTTGGCCCAACCCGGCAGCCGCGGCATGGCGTCTCCCTGCTGCTCCCAGGTCACGAGGTCCTTTGACGTCGCGTACGGGTAGTTGTCGGTGATGTTCGTGGTCGAGTACAGGTAGTAGGTCTCGCCGGTGTCCAGCACGAAGGGGTCCGGCATGTTTCGGTCGATGACGGGGTTCATGAACTCGCCCGCACCCGGCGTCGGCTCCAGGCTTTCCGATGGCGCCGCGCTGGGTGCCGGGCTCCCGGTTGCGCTCTGGCCGGCGCCCGGCGCGGAGCCGGATGGTGCGCCGCTGGCGTCGTCGCCGACCGAGCAGGCGGCGAGCAGCAGAACGACGGCCAGCACGGAACCGAGGCGGCGCGGGCCATGCCCCAGGTGGGTCGCGGCGCTCACTAGCCCTTGATGCCCGACGAGGCCACGCTCTGCACGATGTATCGCTGCAGCACCAGGTACAGGATCAGCACCGGCACCGCGGCAACGGCCGCACCGGCCATGACGAGCCCAGGGTCACCGGTGTACTGGCGCTGGAGCAGCCGCAGGCCCGCGGGGAGCGGGCAGTTGTCCTGGCAGATGATCACCGGCCAGAGGTAGTCGTTCCAGAACGACAGGAACGTGATGACGGCGAGGGTCGCGAGCGCGGGCCCGGCAAGCGGCAGCGCGATTGCCACGAACGTGCGCAGCCGGCTCGCGCCGTCCACGTACGCCGCCTCCTCGAGCTCCACGGGGAGCCCCAGGAAGAACTGGCGCATGAAGAAGACGCCGAACACGCCCGCGAGGCCCGGAAGCACGAGCGCCGGCAGCGTGTCGTAGAGGCCGAGATCGCCGATGAGCTTGAACTGCGGGACCAGGAACATGATGCCCGGCAGAACCAGCGTCGTGATCAGCAGCCCGAAGAGCAGGTTCTTGAACGGGAAGTCGATGCGAGCGAATGCGTAGGCCGACAGGGACGTGAATGCCAGCGTGACGAACGTTCCCACCGACGACACGATCGCGCTGTTCCGGAACCAGTCCACGAACTCCGCTCGCGCGAACAGCGCCGTGTAGTTCTCGAATCCCGGATCGGCGGGCAGGAAGCCCGGGTCCGTGAAGATCTCGGAGCCGTACTTGAAGGAGGCGCTCACCACGATCACCAGGGGCAGGATGAAGAAGGCGGCAACGGCGAACAGCAGGACGTAGAGGAGCACCTGGCCGATTCCGCCCCGCCGGCGCGTCCCGGCTGTCTGAACGGCGGTGGGCTCGTCCTTTTCAAGACCTCGATCGAGGGCGGTGGCCATCGGTGTCTCCTAGGACCGTTCGGAGCTGAAGAGCCGGAAGTTGATGATCGAGACCACGACCATGATCGCGGCCACGATCAGCGACATGGCCGCGCCGAGACTGAGCTCGCGACGGCCCCCGAAGGCCGTGTTGTACACGTGCAGCAGGACCGGGTTGGTCTCGCCCCCGAGCTCGCTCGGTGGTCCGCCCCCGGTCATGAGCTGCGGCTGGCCCACGAGCTGGAACGACGCGATGACCTGGAGGGTGACGACCAGCAGGAGGATGGGCCGAAGGCTCGGAAGCGTGATCGAGACGAACTGCTGCCACTTGCTGGCACCGTCGATCGAGGCCGCCTCATACAGGTCGACGGCAATGGCCTGCATTCCGGCAAGAAGGATGATGGTGTTGAACCCGATCGTCCACCAGAGCGTCGCGATGAGGATGGAGATCCAGGCCCACGGGTTGGTGGTGAGCCAGTTCGGGCTCCAACCGAAGGTATCGGCCATGAAGAGCGTCACGAACCCGGCGTTGCCGTTGAACATCCACCACCAGGCGAGCGCGATCACCGAGACGGAGAGCGTCCATGGAACGAAGTAGATCGCGCGGAAGATGTTGCGTCCGCGGACCTGCTGGTTGAGAAGCGATGCGAGCGCGAGGCCCATCCCGACCAGGAGGGGCGTGCTGATGATCACGAAGAGGATCGTGTTCCACACGCTGTTCCAGAAGCGCGGGAACTGCGTCCGGTTCGCCGGATCGAAAATCTGCTGGTACCAGCGCAGGCCGACGAAGGGTCCGTCTCGCAGGGCGGTCGAGTCATGGAGGCTCATCCAGATGCCCAGGAAAAAGGGGAAGAGGATGAAGACCGAGAAGACGGCGAAGTGCGGAAGGATGAACAGGTAGGGCGTGATGGGACTCTCGCCGATACGCCGTCTGCGATCCTTCCCGGAGCCCCACATCAGCCTGTTGAGCAGCCCGCCGGGTCCCCGCTTGTTCCGGACCTGCGAGCTGGCGGCCATGGAGCTCATCGGCGCGGTCCTCTCGTCATGGGGCTCATCGGGATCGACGGGAATGAGACGGGGACGGCCATCTGGCCGTCCCCGTCAGGTTACGCCTGGCTAGAAGCCGAAGCGCTCCTTGTTCTGCAGCAGGATCTCGGTCTGCGCAGCCGCAAACTCGTCGAGGATCTGCTGGGCATCGCTGCCGCCCACGACCAGCGTGGTGGCCTCGCCGGCACCCTGCGGGCCGAAGAGGATGTCGCCACCACCCGGGAAGCTCGGCAGGAACTTGACTGACTCCGCAAGCGGAGCGACCTGCGCGATGAGCGGCAGGAGGCCTTCACCGGAGGCATTCTGGAAGTCATCGGACTCGCGCACTTCGTTGCGCGCCGGGATCTGCCCGGCCGCGCCCCAGTTGAGCGAGTTCTGGCTGAACCAGTCGATGAAGTAGTACGAGCACGCCTTGGCGTTCTCGTCTTCCGCACCGGCGGACGTCACGGCCAGGTTGTGCGATCCACCCCAGGTTCCATCACCAAAGATGGCCGGGATCGGGGCCACGCCGAGGTCCTCGCCGAGGGCATCGTTGTAGCGCGTCGTCTCCCAGATGCCCGACATGACCATGCCGTTCTGGCCCTGCTGGAAGGCGTTGATCTCCGCATCGCTCTCGACGACAGGCGCGTCGAGGTCGGAGGCCAGGTGCGCCAGGTACTCAGCCGCCTGGACGCCCGCTTCACTGTTGAACGTGACCTCCGTGAAGTCCTCGTTCGTCCACTCGCCGCCACCCTGGTAGAAGAAGGCCGCGAACTGGATCCCGGCGAGGAAGTTCCCGCCCGGGCCGCTGCCAACCACCTGGTAGCCGCTGGCATCGGTGTTCTCGCTGATGGCCGTGATGGCTTCCTCGAACGACTCCTGGTCGGTCGGCGGGCTTTCCGGATCGAGGCCGGCCTCCTCGAAGAGGGCCTTGTTGTAGTACAGGTTCATCGTGTGCGTATCGATCGGAATGCCGACCCGCTGACCCTTCCACTCGCCGGCGTTCCAGATCGCCTCGGGGAACATGTCCGGGCCGTAGCCGCCCTGCTCGGCGAAGTCGTCGATCGCGACGACGATGCCGTTCTCGACGTGGCCGGGGAGCGCGTCGTAGCCGGCCGCGATGATGTGCGGGAGCTCGTTCGCAGAAGCGGCCGCCTCCAGCTGGGCCGCGTACTCAGCGCCGACCTTGGTCTCAACGGTGATCTGGCACTCGGGGGTCGCCCCGTTGAAGTCGTCGACGATCTGCTGGAAGAAGTCACCATCCGGACCGGTGAACGGGTTCCAGAGCGTCAGCTCGACATTCTCGCTGGGCAGCTCGAACGCGCCCGTTGCGCCACCGCTCGCGGCCGGTTCCTCGCTGCCGCCCGATGCCGCGCTTTCGGCAGGCCCGGACGCATCCGGTGCATCGCTGGCATCGTCGCCACCGCCTGTGCACGCGGTGAAGATGAGCGCGAAGAGCGCTAGGACGGCGAGGAGGCGAATGCCCCCCTTGCCGTGGAGGCCGGTCGCGGCCGGCGGATTAGAGATGCGTCGTTGCACCTGTGCTCCTCCTTGGGCTTCTCGCCGTCACGAGAAGCTGTGCTTTCCGGCCTCGCCAAGTCGGCAATCACGTGACGAGAGCCGGCGGCCTGGCGTCCGTGTGTCTGCATCGCTCCATGCAACGCGGCGCACGAAGTCAGCCAACATCGCTTGGAGTGATGCCGATAACTTAGCACGGATCGTCAACTCGACAGCGACCGTGCAGCCCCTTGCACGCCAGCGTATGGTGGCTTCCATGAACGCCCCAGCAGAACCTGTGTCACTTCGCTCGTGACCGTACGTCGGCCTGTCGCGCGCAAGAGCCTGCACATCGACGCGGCCGTGGCCGATGGTTCGCGGCTGGACGTGCTCAAGGCCCTCGGCAGCGAGCCTCGCATTGCCATCCTGAGCTATCTCGGTGACCGGGTCGTGCCGGTCAACAGGATCGCCAAGGACCTCGGGCTGCCGGCCTCGACGGCGGCGATGCACATCCTGGTGCTGGAGAAGGCCGGCCTGCTGCATACCGAGATGCGGCCTGCCAGTCGGGGGCTGCAAAAGGTCTGTGCTCGGACGTACGACGAGCTGGTGATCGATCTTCCTCGCGGCCAACATCACACGCGAGCTGCCACCGAGATGACCATGCCGATCGGCGGCTTCTCGGACTTCGACGTCGAGCCCACGTGCGGATTGGCCGGCGCCGACGGCCTCATCGGCTACCTCGACGACCCGAACTCGTTCTATGAGCCTGATCGGCTGCGCGCGCAGCTGCTGTGGTTCCGGGCTGGTTTCGTCGAATACCGGTTCCCGAATCGAGTCCCCCGGTGCCCCGGTATTGTCCCTCCAGCTCACGGCGGAGGTCTGCAGCGAGGCGCCGCTCAGCCACCCGGACTGGCCGAGCGACATCAGCGTCTGGGTCAATGGAGTGCACCTCGGGGCATGGACGGCTCCGAGCGACTTCGGCGGCACGCGCGGGCGTCTAACGCCGGGGTGGTGGGAGGAGAAGGACTCGCAGTTCGGCGTGCTGAAGCGCTGGCGCGTCACGGGAGATGGGACATCGGTTGACGGCGTCAGTCTCTCGGATGTGACAGTCGAGACGCTGCGCCTGCGAACGGGAGAGCCGATCGAGATCCGGATCGGTGTCCGACGTGACGCGCGCAACGTCGGCGGCATCAACTTGTTCGGGCGCGAGTTCGGCAACTATCCCGAGGACCTGGGCCTCCGCCTCGAATACGACGCCCCCAGCTTCCTGCGATAGGCGGAGTTGGCGGTACCATGAGGGCCATGCGAGACGTCTATATCCTCTCGGCCGCCCGGACGCCGATCGGCAAATTCGGCGGGGCTCTCTCGACCACGCCGGCCACGGACCTGGGCGCCGTGGCGATTCGCGCCGCCGTCGAGCGTTCCGGCATCGCGCCAGAGCGCATCGGCGAGGCGATCATGGGCCAGGTGCTCCAGGCCGGAGCGGGCCAGGCGCCGGCGCGCCAGGCGGCCCTGAAGGCAGGCCTGCCCGAGGGCGTCAGCGCCACGACCATCAACAAGGTGTGCGGGTCGGGGCTCAAAGCGGTGATGATGGGCGCCGCGGCGATTCGCGCCGGCGACGCCGACGTCATCGTGGCCGGCGGCATGGAGAGCATGAACATGGCGCCGTACCTCCTGCCCCAGGCGCGCACCGGCTACCGCCTGGGGGACGGCAAGGTGGTCGACTCGACCGTCCACGACGGGCTGTGGTGCTCCACCTGCGACGTGCACATGGGGATGCACGCCGAGCGCGTGGCGGACAAGCACGACGTCACGCGCCAGGCCCAGGATGAGTTCGCTCTGCGCTCCCATCAGCGCGCCATCGCAGCGCAGGAGGCCGGTCGCTTCGACGACGAGATCGTTCCGGTCACCGTCCCCGGCAAGAAGGGCGACATCGTCGTGACGGCCGATGAGGGCCCGCGCTCGGACTCGACGCTCGAGGCTCTGGCCAGGCTGAAGCCGGCGTTCCAGCCCGACGGCGGCTCGGTCACGGCGGGCAACGCGCCCGGCATCACCGACGGCGCGGCCGCGCTCGTCATCGCCTCCGAGGACGCGCTCGACGGCGCGACGCCCCTGGCCAGGATCGTCGGATACGCGCAGGCCGACGTCGCCCCCGAGTGGCTGTTCGAGGCGCCGATCCACGGCGTGCGACGGCTGTTCGAGCGGGTTGGCGGCCGCATCGAGGACTTCGACCTGATCGAGATCAACGAGGCCTTCGCGGCGCAGGTGCTTGCCGACGGCAACGAGCTCGGCTTCGACTGGGATCGCGTCAACGTCAACGGCGGCGCGATCGCGCTCGGCCATCCGATCGGCGCATCCGGTGCCCGCGTGCTCACGACCCTGCTCCACGAGCTGCGGCGGCGGGGTGGCGGCAAGGGTCTCGCGACCCTCTGCCTCGGTGGAGGGGGAGCCGTGGCGATGGCGGTCGAGAGCGTCTGATCGGGTTCGTCGCCTGTCGCGGAATATATCTGTACTGATATATTCGCAAATGATTCCCGGGTAGCCCGGGCCAGGCCGGGGGTCGCCTATCCACCGCTGAGCACCGCGTCCAGGGTCGCGACGATGAGGGCGGCCTCGTCGCGGTTGATGCAGAGGGGCGGACGGATCTTCAGGACGTTGCCGAGCCGCCCGGTCGTGCCGATGAGCACGCCTCGCTCGGCCATCTCGTCCTTGACGCGCGCTGCGAGCTCGCCGGCTGGATCGCGCGTGGCGCGGTCGCGCACCAGCTCGACGCCGGTCATCAGCCCTCGCCCGCGCACGTCACCGATGGCCGCCTGGCGCTCGGCGAGCGCAACCAGCTCGGCGCGGAGCCAGTCACCGACCGAGGCGGCAGCGGCAACCAGCCCCTCGTCGTCCAGCACGTCCAGGACCGCCAGCGCCGCGGCGCAGGCCACCGGGTTGCCGCCGAAGGTGGAGAAGAACGTCGTGTGCGCGCCGAATCGATCGACGATGTCGGAACGGGTGATCACCGCCGCGACCGGGTGCCCGTTGCCCATCGGCTTGCCGAGCGTGACGATGTCGGGGGTCACGCCCCAGCGAGCGAAGCCCCACATCTCGCCGGTCCGACCGTGGCCGGACTGGACCTCATCGGCGACGAACAGGGCACCGGCACTGCGGGCGGCCGCCACGATCTCGGCCACCACGGACGGGGCGGGCACGAAGATGCCGTCGGCGCTGAAGACGGAGTCGACGAACAGGGCCGCCGGGCGCCGGCCGCGATCGGCGAGCCGGGTCACCGCCTCGACCACCTCGGAGCGCCCAACGGAAGCGGGATCGGACGCATCGGCGTACGCACCGCGATAGGTATCGGGCGCCGGGAAGGTCTCGACGCCGGCGGGCTGCTGGCCGTCGGGCCATTCCGATGCGGTGGCATCGGCGATCGCCGCCGTGACGCCGTGGTAGCTCCAGGCGGTGACGAGTGCCGCATCGGCTCCGGTGAAGGCCGTGGCCAGTCGCCAGGCGAGGTCGTTCGCCTCCGAGCCCGAGTTCACGAACAGGACCGTGTCGAGACCCTCCGGCATGGTCGCCACCAGTCGCTCCGCGAGCTCGACGACGTGCTCGTGGAGGTACCGCGTGTTCGTGTTCAGGGTGGCCGCCTGGGTGGCGATGGCCTCGACGACGCGCGGGTGGGCGTGCCCGACGACGGGCACGTTGTTGTAGGCGTCGAGGTACCGCCGCCCGTCCGCCGCCTCGAGCCAGCAGCCCTCCCCGCGCACGAGGTGCAGCGGCGTCCGGTACGAGAGCGACTCGAGCGCGGAGCCGAGGACCCGACGCCGGCGGGCCAGCAACTCGTCGGAGGGAACCCGACGCGCGATCGGCGCGCGCGCGATCGTCGCCATCCGCCGGGCAACGGTCTCGAAGCCGATCGCCCCGAGCTGCTCCAGCAGCTGCCACGCGGGCTCCGCCCAGCCGCGGATGTACTCGTTGTCGGGGTGGCGCGGCATGCGCCAGGCGGAGATGAGGATCGTCTGGGCCATCCGGCCGGCCACCAGGTCGCCCAGCAGCGCCGCCTCGCGTTCCTCCATCGCCGTGACCGATGCGTATCCCGCCAGGAGCGCCTCGGCCACCTCGAAGACATCGGTCCGGCCACGGACGAGGGACTGGAGCGTGGCCGGGACGTCAAGCACGAGCGCCGTGTGCGCCATGTCGCCGAAGTCGATGATCCCGGTGACCCGGCGATCACCGTCGAGGAGCAGGTTGTCGAGCGTGACGTCGTTGTGGATGAGCTGCGACCGCAGGCCGGGAAGCGCCGGGACCACGTTCGCCTCGAAGCGGGCCAGGACGGCGTCCAGCAGGTCGCGCCTGGTCGGTCCCTCGTCCACGGTCACGCGGCGAGCCAGCTCGGGCAGGTGCTGCTGGTCCCACCAGATCGTCCGCCCGGCCGCAGGATGGAACAAGCCGCGCAGAGCCCGGCCGATCCGCGCCACCACCTCGCCGATGTGCGCGATCGATGCCGCGTCCAGGTCGGACGGCTCGACGTGGCGCCCGGGCAGGAGCGGCAGGAGGCGGGCGAGGTGCGCGGAGCCGTCGAGGTCGACGCCGGCGATCGGCGAGCCGTCCAACGCTGGGCGGGCGACCGGCACCGGCAGGTCGGGATCGACGGCGGCGATCCGCTCGACCGCGGCGACCTCCATCTCGACCACGCCCCGATCCTCGGCGGCGTTGGAGACCTTGAGGACCCAGGCCGCGCCGGATGCCTCGACCAGGCGGAAGTTCTGGTCCCGCTCGCTGACGAGCGGCTCGGCTCTTGTCTCCAGGCCGAACGTGGCACGCGCAAGCGCCTCGGCCTCGCCGGCCGTCAGGACGGGTGGCGCGACGTCAAGGACGTCCGGCGGCGTCATGGTCGGATCGTACCCGCCCGTAGTCCCGCTGACTCGTCACGAGGGTGCGATAGAATCGGCAACCGTCACCGCGACCGGCCTGCTTCCGCCTTTGATATGTGGCGCGTAGAGGCGCCGGGCCGCGGACCGCATACAGGAGGCACTCAGCTCACCTGATGGCCAGCCAGAACCCCGTTGCCGAGGCGCCCAACATCTGGGCCGTCGCCCAGTCCCAGTTCGACCATGCGGCGGACAAGCTCGATCTCGACGACGGCATGCGTCGGGTGCTCCGCGTCCCGCAGCGTGAGCTCACCGTCAACTTCCCCGTCACCATGGACGACGGCAGCGTGCAGGTCTTCACCGGCCACCGCGTGCAGCACAACGTCAGCCGCGGGCCCGGGAAGGGTGGCATCCGCTATCACCAGGACGTGACGCTGGACGAGGTTCGCGCACTGGCCATGTGGATGAGCTGGAAGTGCGCCTGCGTCAACATCCCGTACGGCGGTGCCAAGGGCGGCGTCGTTGTCGACCCCAAGAAGCTGAGCAT
Organism: uncultured Chloroflexia bacterium; assembly: GCA_963839635.1. Lineage (GTDB taxonomy): Bacteria > Chloroflexota > Limnocylindria > QHBO01 > QHBO01 > JACDBZ01. Next base: position 88,371 of record CAWIVT010000008.1, on the reverse strand, counting down.
TCGGGAGGTCGAGGGGCTCACCCGCAGGTTCACGACGGAGATCAGCCCGCTCATCGGTCCCGACCGCGACATCCCCGCGCCCGACGTGAATACCAACGCCCAGACCATGGCCTGGATCATGGACACCTACTCCATGCACCACGGGTACACGATCGCCGGAGTGGTGACCGGCAAGCCGATCGCCATCGGTGGCTCGCTCGGCCGCAACGAGGCGACGGCGCGCGGGGCGGTCTTCACGCTCCTGCAGTGGGCCAAAGCCAACAACCGGTCGTTGCAGGGGACGCGGGTCTCGATCCAGGGGTACGGCAACGCCGGCAGCATCGCCGCCACCCTCCTCGCCGCGGAGGGCGCGACGATCGTGGCCGTCAGCGACTCGACCGGCGGGATCTACAACCCGGCCGGCCTCGATCCGGCCAACGTGAGCAGCTGGAAGCAGGAGCACGGCACCGTCGTCGGCTTTCCCGGGTCGGACGAGGTGAGCAACCAGGAGATCCTGGAGCTCGACTGCGACATCCTGGTGCCCGCGGCGCTCGAGAACCAGATCACGCGGCTCAACGCGCCGCGCATCAAGGCGAGGGTCGTCGCCGAGGCCGCGAACGGCCCGACGACGCCCGAGGCCGACGAAATCCTGTACGACAACGGCGTCTTCGTCATTCCCGACATCCTGTGCAACGCGGGCGGCGTGACGGTCAGCTACTTCGAGTGGGTGCAGGACATGCAGAGCTTCTTCTGGACCGAGGACCGGATCAACGACAGCCTGAAGGGCATCATGGACCGCGCCTTCGAGGACGTGCATGCCATGGCGGATCGCCACGAGGTGGACATGCGCACCGCGGCCTACATGGTTGCCGTCGCCCGCGTGGCCGAGGCGACAACCCTGCGCGGCCTCTACCCCTAGACCCATCCATCGACCGATGCGGGCGCCGCGGCCGCGCGGCGCCCGACCCATCGGTACCTCGCCAGGAGGCGCACTCCCATGCTCGACCACGAAGAGCGATTCCTGTTCCGGGAGGAGATCCACAACCTGGCGAACGCCCTCGCCGACGCGGGGCAGCTCGACAACGTGGAGGATCTCCTGGCCGAGGCGACGACCAGCCCCCGCTTCGACGCCGACGTCTTCACGCTGGAGCGCTCGCTCCAGGTCATGCTCGGTGGCCGTGCCGGCTCGACCCTGGTCGGGCTGCTGACGGTTGATCGCGGGGTCTTCGAGGAGCTCGGCGACATGGGCCTGCCGTCGGAGGTGCACGAGCGGCTGGTGAGCTGGCGCGCCCGCTTCGGCCTCGTGATCGACAACGCGCTCAACTTCCTCAACAACCCCGATGGCGTGCAGGGCCACAACTTCGGAACCCAGCTGTCGCACACCGAGGGCGGCCTCACCCTCCAGGGCCGGCTCACACTGGTGCGCTACAACAACGAGCCCCAGTTCTTCATCGCCGATGCGGACGTCCTGTTCAGCGTCGCGGCCGACATGCTCGAGCGGCTCGGCGAGCACCTCGAGCCGGACATGGTCGACGCGGAGCTGGTGACCCGACTGCGCGAAGGCGTTGACCTCGTCGAACGGCGGACGAAGTCCGCCCGAACCTAGCACCTGCATGGCCGAAGTCCACGACGGCGGCTGGTAGGCCGCGTGAGCGCAAAGCGCGTCTTCCTGGCCGCCACGGGCCAGAACCGCGGCAAGACCACCGCCAGCGTCGGCCTGACCGCGTCCATCCGCGAGCGAGGGCTACGGCTGGGATTCCTCAAGCCGGTCGGGCAGCGTTACCTCGTCGTCGACGGCACCCGCGCCGACGAGGATGCGGTGCTGATGAAGGAGGTCTTCGACCTTCCGGACGCACTGAACGACATGTCCCCGGTGACCCTGCCGCGCGGCTTCACCACGGACTTCATCATGGGACGCATCGGCGAGGACCTCGAGGGGCAGGTCAGCAGCGCAATGGAGCGCGTGGCGGCCGGCAAGGACCTCGTCGTCATCGAGGGAACCGGGCACGCGGGCGTCGGCGCCGTCATCGACCTGTCGAACGCGCGGGTCGCGGCGCTGCTCCAGGCACCAGTGATCATCGTGTCGGAGGGCGGGGTCGGACGGCCGATCGACGAGATCGTGCTCAACCGCGCTCTCTTCGCGGCGCACGGCGTCGAGGTTCTCGGAGCGGTCGTCAACAAGGTCGACGTGGAGTCGCATCCGCATCTGCCGGACGTGCTCGTGCGCGGCCTCGCCCAGCACGGGATCGAGCTCCTGGGCTGCATCCCGTACTCGGAGTTCCTGGCCAACCCCTCGCTCGAGCTGATCGTGACGCACCTCGAAGGCGAGCTGCTCGCCGGCCGAGCGGAGCCGGGCCGCACCATCGGACACGTTGCCATCGGCGCCATGCAGGCCGGCCATGCGGTGGAGCACCTCGAGGAGCGGTCGCTCCTCATCACGCCTGGTGACAGGGAGGACCTCCTGGAGGCGGCGCTCACCGCGAACCGGCGCGCCCGCGATCAGCCGCTGGTCGGCGGCGTCATCCTGAGCGGCGGATACCGCCCGTCGCCATCGCTGCTGGCGGCCCTGCGCTCCGCCGACCTGTTCGTCTATCTCGTCGCGACAGACACCTACCGCACCGCACAGGCCGTGGACGAGATCCTGGTAAAGACCCACGCCTCGGACACGGAGAAGATCTCGACCATCATCGACCTGGTGGGCGGCGCGATCGACGTGGATCGGCTGCTGGCTCGCCTCTAGGGCGGCGCGAAGGGAGGCCGGACGTGGGCACCCGCCGGCCTCCCATGCACTCGCAACGTGATTCGGCCGTGGGCGGCCGCCGTCGCGGTGACGAGGCGCATCATACGATCGCCACGAACCGCGGCACTAGTACTTTCTGGAGCCCTTCCAGGGGCTCTCAGGCCACGTCCCAGGCCAGCGGCATGTTGTCGGTCAGCCGCGTCCGTCCGATGCCGACCGCGATGAGCGCCAGCGCCGGGCCGCTCACGCGCTGCAGCTCCGCCAGGGTGGACGCGTCGGCCACGCTCACGTAGTCGACCCGGGCCTTCGGCTCCCGCGAGAGCACGTCGGTCATGCGCCAGCGGAGCACCTCGGCCGATCGCTCGCCGGCGTCATACGCCTCCTTCGCCGAAACGAGGGCCTGGTACAGGCAGGCGGCCGCATGCCGCTCCTCGATCCCGAGCTGCGCGTTGGCGCTCGAGAGCGCCAGGCCATCGTCCTCGCGGATGGTCGGGCAGATGACGAGGTCGACGTTGAAGAACAGGTCGCGCAGCATGCGTCGCACGATGACGACCTGCTGAGCGTGGCGCTGCCCGAGGTAGAGGCGCGCCGGGCCGACGAGGTTGATGAGCTTGAGCATGACCGTCGTCAGGCCGTCGAGATGACCGGGTCGCGAGGCGCCCTCGAGCTGCCGGGTCAGCCCTTCGACGCTCACCCTCGTGGTGTCGTCCGGCGGATAGAGCGTGCCGACCTCGGGCAGGAAGCAGATGTCGGCCTGGGCGTGCTCAAGGAGCGCCATGTCGCGCGCATGGTCCCGAGCGCCGCCGAAGGTCGGCTCGTCGAGCGACGAGAACTCGCCGGGGTTGACGAAGCTCGACGCGACGACGCATCCGTTCTCGCCTCGCGCCCGCCGAACGAGCGAGAGCTGGCCGTCGTGCAGCATCCCCATCGTCGGCACGAACCCGACGCTGTCGCCGGCGACGCGACGCTCGACGATCGCCTCGCGAAGCTCCCCGGCGTGCCGGACGACGATCACTGACGACGGCGTCGGCGGCCGGATGGCGTTGCCGCGTCGGCCTGCGGGCGCGCGCGGCGGTACCGGTCGCCGATGAGGTCCCAGAGCCGCTCGGCGACCTGGCGCTTCGGAAGCATCGGCCAGTCGGTGATGGCGCCCTCGGCACCGAAGACGGTGACCTTGTTCTCGTCCGAGCCGATGGCGTCGAACGGCCCGCCGACCACGTTGCCGACGATCAGGTCGAGGCCCTTGTCGCGCAGCTTGGCCGCCGCGTTGGCCTCGAGGTCGTCGGACTCGGCAGCGAAGCCGATGATGAACGGGCGCACGTCGTCGGGCATCTCGCCGACCTCGGCCACGATGTCCGGGTTCGGGACCAGCTCGATCTGGAGGTTGTCGCCGGATCGTTTGATCTTGTGCTGGCTGGCACGGGCGGGGGCGAAGTCGGCGACCGCGGCGGCCATGACCAGGATGTCGGCGTTCGGCGCTGCCCGGAGCACGGCCTCCCGCATCGCCTGGGCCGTCGTGGCATCGACCACGGTCACGCCGCGGGGAGGAGTGACGCTCATGGCGCCGGCGATGAGGGTCACGGCACCACCGCGGTCGCGGGCCGCCTCGGCGAGGGCCGCGCCCATCTTGCCGGACGAGCGGTTGCCGATGAAGCGCACCGGATCGAGCGGCTCTCGCGTCCCGCCGGCGCTGACGACGACGTGCAGCCCCTCCAGGTCGCCGGCACGCGCGAAGAGGCGCTCCACGGCCTCGATGATGGTCGGCGGCTCCGCCAGGCGGCCGATACCGGTCAGCCCGGACGCCAGCTCACCGACCTCGGGCTCGACGACGAGATAGCCGAACTCGCGCAGGGTGGCAACGTTGCGCTGCGTCGCCGGGTGCGTCCACATGCCGGCGTCCATGGCGGGAGCCACGATCACCGGGGCGCGGCTGGCACAGGCGATGGCGGTCACCGCGTCGCCGACCAGCCCGGCCGCCAGCTCCCCGAGCAGGTTCGCCGTGGCCGGCGCGAGGACGATGGCGTCGGCAGCCTCGGCCAGCTCGATGTGGGCGATCTGCTGATCGGCGTCGAGCTCGAAGACGTCGTCGAGGACGGGCCGATGGGTGAGACTCTCGAAGGTGAGGCGTCCGACGAAGCGGCCCGCGGCAGCCGTCATGGCAACGTCGACAACCGCGCCGCGCTCGCCGAGCATCCTGACCAGCGTGACGGCCTTGTAGGCGGCGATGCTGCCGGACACGCCGACGACGATGCGACGCCCGGCGAGTGGTCCGAGCCCTTCCGTCATGCCTCGCTGCTCCGCGTCGTGCTGGGCCGGCGCTCGCGCTCTCGCAGCGCCTCCCATGCGTAGCGGATGCCGCGCAGGGTGAGGTCCGGCTCGAAGGCATCGATGCCGGGGACCTCGTGGATCCACGGCTGGTGGATGTGGCCGCCGGTGGCGACCACGGTCACGCGGCTGCCGGCAGGGCTGCGCTCGACGAGCTCACCGCGCAGTGCGGTGAGCAGGCCGCTGACGAGACCGATATACCCGAGCACCACGCCGGACTGCATGGCGTGGATCGTGTTCGCGCCGATGGCGCTCGGTGGCCGCCGCAGCTCGATGCGCGGCAGCTTGCTGGCGCGACCGACGAGCGCCTCGAGGCTGAGGCCCATGCCCGGCGCGATGGCGCCGCCGACATACGCGCCATCGGCATCGACGAGGTCGAAGTTCGTGCTCGTGCCGAGGTCGACCACGATCGCCGGACCGCCGAACTCGATCCGGGCGGCGAGCGCGTTGGCGAGCCGGTCGGCGCCGGCCTCAGACGGGCGGTCGATGCGGATATCCAGGACGCCATCGAGCGAGGCCGCGTCGATGATGGTCGGCTCCACCCCGATGCGCTCAGTGACGAGTCGCTCCCAGGTCTCGGTCAGCGGCGGAACCACGCTGGCCAGCGCGACTGCGTCCAGCTCGTCGAGCCGGTGCGCGTCGAGGGCGAGGAGAGCGGTGAGCGTGGCGGCCACCTCGTCCGGCGTGGCGTTCGCTCGCGTGATGGCGCGCCACGACCGCGCCAGACGGTCGTCCTCGAACAGGCCGATCGTGACGTTCGTGTTGCCGATGTCGGCCGCCAGCAGCTTCACGCGGGGTATCGTAGCAGCAGGTCCGGGCCGCCCCGCTCGAATGAGCCCGGTGTAGACTCGCCCACGACCCGCACCGAGGCGAGCCGATGTCCGAGGAACGAGCCAAGCTCTACATCAACACCGGCGTCGTCACCGGCAAGAGCGACATCTACAACATCCTGCGTCCCCTGCTGAAGCAGACGGTGAGCTACACCTATCACCGTGGCTCGAAGGTCGAGTCGAGCGGGACGGGCTGGGTCGAGCGCATCGTGGTGGACCATCCCGACATGGCCTCCTACTTCACTCCGCTCGCCATCTGCCTCAACCTCGACTCCTTCGACTACCTCCAGTTCGACACCACCAGCGAGCAGCTGCTCGTCTACACGCTGATCATCGGCAACGAGCGGGTCGTGCTCGAGTTCGCCGCAAGCGGGGCGCAGCGCCTGGCGGAGCTGACCGCCGACGCCGATGCGGCCGCCGCAGGCCGCAGCCGGCCCCTTCCGCGCAACACCGATGAGCTGGCCCGCGACCTGCGCTTCATCCAGATGGAGCTCCTCATGTCGGCCGAGGCCGACGCATCGGACGGCGAGCGCGGGGACGAGGACGAGGACGGCGCGTGAGCGCATCCCCGGCCCCGACCCGGCTCAGTGCGGCCGCGGTCCCGCACCAACGCACCGTCCAGCCAAGCGGCCTGCGAGTCGTGACGCAGACCATCCCCGGCGCGCGCTCCGCGAGCGTCGTGCTGCTCGTGCCGGTCGGGTCGCGCCACGAGGACGACGCGCACGCCGGCCTCTCGCATCTTCTCGAGCACCTCGTCTTCAAGGGCACCCGGTCGCATCCGGAGGCGGGCTCGCTCTCGCAGCTGGTCGAGGGGATCGGCGGCAGCGTGAACGCCAGCACCGACCGGGAGCTCACCGTCTACAGCTCGAAGGTGCCGGCCGAGCATCTGGACGTGGCGCTCACCGCCGTGAGCGAGCTGGCGCTGCACCCGCTCCTCCGTCGCCGCGACCTCGTGGCCGAGAAGCCGGTCATCGTCGACGAGATCCGGATGTACGTCGACTCACCGTCCGATCACGTCTTTACGATGTTCGACGAGCTCCTCTACGCCCGGCATCCGCTCGGCCGTGAGATCGCCGGCACGATCGGCTCGGTACGGCGCGCAACGCATCAGGCGGTCGTCGACCACTGGCGTGCCGCATACCAGCCGTCGGGAATGGTGCTGGCGGTGGCCGGCGCCATCGGCCACGACGACGTCGTGAGGGCAAGCGCGGATTGGCAGGCAGCCGGGCCGGAGCTGGACCGGCGGCGGCGTCCCGGGCCGCCGCACGCCGTGTCGGCTCCGACTCCCGCCCCGCCCGGGTCGCTGCGCGTCTCGCAACGGCGGCTCAGCCAGGGCAACCTGTGCCTGGGCATGCCCGGCGTTGCGCGCGACGATCCCGATCGCTGGGCGCTCGACCTGCTCGGCGCCGTGCTGGGCGACGGAATGGGCAGCCGCCTCTTCCTCGACCTGCGCGAGCGACGCTCCCTCGTCTACGACGTGTCAACCTTCAGCGCCTCCTACGCCGATGCGGGGACCTTCGGCATCCATGCCGGCTTCGACCCGGAGGATGCCGGCGTGGTCGTCACGGCGATCGTCGACCAGCTGGATCGGATCTGCACGGAGCCCGTCGCACCCTCTGAGCTCGACCGTGCGCGGGCATATACCCGCGGTCGCCTCGAGCTGCGCATGGAGGACTCCGGCGCCGTCGCCGGCTGGATCGGCACCGGCGAGGCGCTGCTGCCCCGCATCCTGACCGTCGACGAGGTGATCGAGCGATTCGACGCGGTCACCGCCGACGACCTGCTGCGGGTCGCTCGACGCTATCTCGATCCGGCCGGTGCGCGGCTTGCCGTGCTCGGGCCGTTCCGTTCCCGCTCGCGGTTCGAGCGCGCCCTGCGCCGATGAGCGCGGCAAGGGGCAGGAAAACGCGGGCTGCGGCGAAGGCCCCGGCCGAGACTGCACCCGAACCCACACAGCCAGCGGCCAGCCCACCCGAAACGGTCGCGGCAGCCAGCGAGGAGGCCGAGGCTGCCGTAGCGGTCGTGGAGGACTCGGTTCACACCATTGACCTCGTGCCGGACGAGCTGCGCTCGCGCGGGCGCAGCTCGATGCCGGGCTGCCGGCCGTGGCCGAGGGAACCGTCCGCCGCCGCATCGCCGTGCGCGAGGCCGATGGCACCACCGGCGACGACGAGGTGGACGCGCTGCGCGTCCTGCTGGCCGAGGCGCTCTGGCGGCAGGGCCGGTCGCAGGCGCTCGCGCCGCGCTGGACGCCATGCGGCCGTCGAGCGCGCAGCGTCGGCTGCCCATCGTCCTGCTCATCGAGGCCGAGTCGCTCGCAGCGTCGGGGGAACCGGACCGCGCCGCGGGTGCGATGGAACGCGTCATCTCGGCGATCGGTGTGGACGAGGCCCACGCGCTGCGAGCGGGGGTTCCCGGTCGGCTCACCTGGCCGCTGCCGAGCGAGCTGTTGCCCTCGCAGCCCGCGGCCGAGACCTCCCTGGTCCCAGGCCGCCGAGGAGGTCGGATCCTGTCCCGGGCGACGAGGAGGCGCGCATGGCTGCGGCGCGGGCGCGGCTGGAGGAGGCACGCGTCGCCTACGTGGCGGGCGATCTCTCGCGCGGGGACGGGGAGATGTCCCTGGCGGTGCGGCTCGACCCGGCGCTCGCGGCCGACGGCGTGGCGATCCTGGAGCCGACCCTGGGCGGGCCAGCCCGACGCGGAGCGTCTGCTACTCTACGGCGACCTGCTCCGCGCCGCGGGGCGCCAGGGTCGAGGCGGAAGGCCTTCGACCGCGCCGCCGACCGGCAGAGCTGACCGCCGGCACATCTCAGCTTCCGCCGCGCGCGGGGGCAACCGGTCCCCCCAGACACCAGGAGCTCCATTCCGCCATGCAGCGCACCCTCGTCCTCGCCAAGCCCGACGCCGTCCAGCGCGGGCTCATCGGCGAGATCATCGGCCGCTTCGAGCGCAAGGGCCTCAAGGTCGTCGGCCTCCGCCTGCTCGACGTACCGCGCGAGATGGCGGAGGAGCACTACGCCGTCCACGCCGGCAAGCACTTCTACGACGGGCTGGTCGAGTTCATCACCTCCGGCCCCGTCGCGGCGATCGCGCTCGAGGGTCCGGACGCCATCGCCGTCGTGCGAAGGATGGTCGGCAAAACGATGCCGAACGAGGCCGAGCCGGGCACGATCCGCGGCGACCTCGGCGTGAGCGGCCTGCGCAACCTGATCCACGCCTCCGACGCGCCGGAGACGGCGGAGGCGGAGCTGGGGCTGTGGTTCGGTGCCGATGCGCTGGTCGACTACGACCGCGAGATCGACGCCTGGATCGTCGCCGAGGAGCCGGCCTGACTCAGCGCGACGCTCCGCGCCGGATCGAGCGCCGGGTAGTCGGGGCGCTCGATGAGCCCGATCCGCTCGAGCGGGAAGTAGCGCAGCCAGGCTCGTCCCAGGATGAGCTCCTCGTCGACCGGACCGAAGACGCGCGAGTCCTGGCTCTGCGGCCGGTTGTCGCCCATCACGAAGTACTCGCCCTCGCCCACGATCCACGTCAGCGGGCAGTCCGGGCGGGGACAGGTCGGTCGGCGCGGTCGTGCCATCCGCGTCTTGGACCACGTACGGCTCCTCGATACGACCGGGCTCGCCCCGGGCCGCGTGACGAAGACGCGGCCGTTCTCCAGGCTGACCGTGTCGCCGGGCATGCCGATGACTCGCTTGATGAACGGGATGCCCTGCGTCTCGAGCCCTGAGCCCGTTGGCGGGCTGAAGACGACGACGTCGCCGTAGTGATAGGCATCGAAGCGTGGGGTCAGCTTGTCGATGAGGATGTACTCGCCGTTGACGATGGTCGGCGACATCGAGCTCTGCTGGACCTCGAACGGCTGCGCGACGAAGTTGTGGATGACGAGGTAGATGAGCAGCGTCAGGACGAGGGTCTCGACGATCTCGAACGCGCAGCCAAGTGCGCGGCGCGAACCGGCGCGCTCGCTGGGAGCGGGCGCGCCGTCGGATCGCTGTCGGTCGGGGACGTAGGTCATCGGCCTTGGGCTGCGGGAGGCGGGGCCGGCACAGGATAGCGCACCCCCCGGCGACGAGCCTCGGCGCTAGACTCGTCGCTCAGATGGGCAGCCTCTTCCTCGTTCGGCACGCGACCACCGCCGCGTCGGCGTCCGGGCGAAACCTCGGGCAGGGCAGCGACCCGCCACTTGCCGAAGCCGGCATGAGCTCGCCCGGCGCCTGAGTGCGACCCTGGCCGCGGAGCTGGCCGAGCTGCCGCACGACGAGATCCGGCCTGATCAGCAGCCCGGCACTGCGCTGCCGCCAGACGGCCGCCCCGATGGCCGCCGCGCTCGGCGACACCGTCACTCGACCTCGAAGTCAGGCCCGGCCTGCTCGAGATCGACTACGGCGCCTGGGACGGCCTCACCGCCGAGGAGTGCCGGGCGCGCGACCCGGAGCTGCGCGCGGCGTGGGAGGCCGACCCGTACGAGACTCGCTGCCCCGACGGCGAGAGTCGGCGCGGACGTCGCGCGGCGGGCGTTTGCCGTGATCGAGCCGGTCGAGGCATGGGTCGCCGCGGACCGCGCGCGCTGCGCGATCGTCGTCGCCCACAACCACGTCAACCGACTGCGACTCTGCGCGCTGCTTGGCTGGCCGATGCGCGAGTACCGCGATCGGCTGTCCGCCGATCCGGCCGCCTACAGCCTCGTCACCCTCGGCGCCGACGTGCCGGTCGTGCGGCGCGTCAACGCCGCCGCCGCCTGAGCCCTTGGTGGCTTTGAGCCGCTCGACCCTATAATCCGAGGTTCCGTCGTCAGTCCCATCCACGCGAGGTTCCATGTCGATCGAGCTCAGCCAGCAGCTCCAGCCGGTGATGCAGGTCAAGGTGACTCCGAAGCAGATCGCGGCGAACTACATCCTGCAGATGAGCTCCGTCGAGCTGCAGGAGGCGATCGCCCAGGAGCTGGACGAGAACCCGGCGCTCGAGATGCAGCGAGCTGCCGAACTGCCCGATCTGCGGCCGCCCGGTCGCCGGCAACTACTGCACCGAGTGCATGCCGCGCAAGGCGATGCGGAGGGCGACGAGGCCCGGCTGCAGCCGGACGACCTGCCCGGCGATGGCGCCACGCGGCTGCGCGACGAGGACGACGAGTTCGACCCGATCGCTCGCGCCGAGGCCGACTTCACGCTCGAGGACCACCTCACCTGGAACCTCCACGCGCTGCTGCCGACTCGCCTGCATCCGGTCGCCGACCACGTGATCGGCGCGCTCGACTCGAACGGCTTCCTGACCGAGACCGATGCGGAGATCGCCGCCGCCACCGGCATGTGACGATCGACGACGTCGGACTCAGGTGCTGGCCGCGATGAAGGGCCTCGAGCCGATCGGCATCGGCTCGCGCTCGATCACCGAGTCGCTCCTGGCGCAGATCGACTACCTGCGCGAGGAGGGCGAGATCGAGATCCCGGCGCACGCCGAGGCGGTGGTCGGCGAGCATCTCGCCGATCTCGGCGAGCGCCGCTTCCGCGAGGTCGCCGGCCTCGATCGGCGCCACGCAGCGCGAGGTGATCGCGGTCTGGGAGTTCGTGAAGTGCGAACCTCAACCCGTACCCGACCGCGGCGTTCACCGCGGCCGTCAGCGGCGACAGCCTCGCGCACCGCTCATCCGGCCCGACGTCCTCATCCGCGCCATCGACGGCGAGCTGGACGGTGGAGGTCGTCGAGTCGCGACGCTTCAGCCTGCACGTCGCCCCGATCTACTCGTCGCCTGTCCTCGAAGCTGCGCAGCAGCGAGACGACCGAGAACGAGAAGCAGCACGTCCGCCAGTACGTCGGCCGCGCGAAGTTCTTCATCGACAACATCAACCGCCGCCGCGCCACGATCCAGCGCATCGCCGAGTGCCTGGTCGAGCGGCAGCGCGACTACCTCGTGCACGGCGTCCAGCACCTGGTGCCGCTGACGCGTGCCGAGGTGGGGGAGCTGATCGGCATGCACGAGTCGACCGTCAGCCGCGCCACCGCGGAGAAGTACGTGATGATCCCGTCCGGCGAGGTGGTGCCGTTCAGCCACTTCTTCACCGCCTCGCTGGGCGTCAAGGACCAGATCAAGCGCATGATCGAGGCGGAGGACGCGCAGCACCCGCTCTCCGACCAGGAGATCGCCGACGCCCTCGCCGAGGAGGGGATCGCGCTCGCCCGGCGCACCGTCGCCAAGTACCGCGACGAGCTCCAGATCCTGCCCGCCCGCCTGCGACACCAGCTGACCGCCGGCGCGGTCGCAGCGCGATGCGCGCCGTCCTCTTGCGGAGCCTGGCCGTGATCGGGATCGGCGCGGCGTCGTGCTCGCCGGCGCTCCTGTACGTGGCGAGCACCGTCGACTGCCGCGCGCCGCCCGTCGCCGAGATCACGCTGACCCAGCCGCTCGCCGAGTCGACCGAACGTGGCGCTCATCACCACCAGCATCGACGTCGCGTTCACCGAGCCCGTGGAGATGGCCACCGCCGCCGGAGCGGTCGCTGCTCGAGCCCGCCGGTCGAGGGCAGCGTCAGCTGGAGCGGCAGCACCATGATCTTCACGCCCGCCGACCCGCTCGAGCTCGAGACGCGCTACACGGTCACGGTCGGCGCCGGCATCCGCGACCCGGCCGGCAACGCGATGACGGAGCCTGCCCGCCGCCGTTCGACCTTCGAGACCGACCGGCCCGCCCGAGGTCGCGAGCACCGTACCCGGCCGACGGCGACGAGCGACGTCGCCATCGACGCGCCGATCGAGATCGACCTTCTCGACGCTCATGGACACCGCGTCGGTCGAGGCCGCGCTGCGCCTCACGCCGACGCTTCCGGCACGAGCTGCGCTGGAGCGGCGAGCTGCTGAGATCGTGCCGACCGAGCCGCTCGAGCCGGATCGGGAGTACGAGGTCGCGCATCGAGGCCGATGCGCCGACGTCGCCGGAGCGCCGCTGGACGGCGCCGATCTCGCTCCGCTTCACGACCGTAGCGGCCGGGCCTCGATGGTCCGCAGCCGTTGTCCCGGCCGACGGCGTCGACGGCATCGCCGCCGACCACGCCGATCGGCATCATCTTCGACAGGCCGCTCGATCCCGGATCGGTCGCCGGGCGAGCGTCCTCAGCATCACCCCCGACGTCGCGGGCTCGCTCGAGCGTCGTCGACCTTCCGGCGACGAGCCCGCGGAGCCGGACGGCGCGGGCGCTCCTGCGATTCGTCCCCTCGGGCCCGCTGCCAGCGAACACGACGTTCGAGGTCGCGCTCGCGCCCGGCCTGCACGGGCCGGACCGGCGGCGGCTGGCCGAGCCGCTGACCTGGACCTTCACCACCGGGCGCCCCAGGCGACGCTCTCCAACCAGATCGCGTTCCTCAGCGACCGGGCCGGCGTCGCGAACGTGTGGGCCATGAACCCCGACGGCACGGCCAGCGCCAGGTCTCGACCGAGCTCACGCCCATCGCTCGATTACGCCGTCGCGCCCGACGGCAGCTCGCTCGTCGTCGGCGATGGCCGGCGGCTCGTCGTGCCGACGCGTCGACGGTCGGCGACCGCCGCGTCCTCACCGATGACGCGCATCCTCGAGTTCGACCCGACCTACGCCCCGAACGGGCAGCGCGTCGCGTTCGCGCGCGCCGACGCGGACGACCGGCCTCGGCCTCGGCCTCTGGGAGCAGGTGGTCGACGGCGGTGAGGCCGAGCGCATCGAGCTCGACGGCGAGCCGAGCCCGGCGCCCGAATCGTCGGCCTCGGACGAGGACGGCGAGCCGCCGCAGTGCGCTCCGCGCTCCGCGGTACGCGCCCGATGGCGAGGCGCTCGCCTTCGTGGACCTGACCGGCTCGGTCGGGATCGTCGAACTCGAGACCGAGCGACGTCATCACGCGTCCGCTACGAGGCGGCCGCCCCGCCGGCGTGGCTGCCGGACTCGGATCCGGATCCTGCTCACCGGTCGCACTCCGGCCGACCCGCTCAGACGCCTCCGAGTTCGGCGCTCCGGTAGAGCCCCTCGAGCCGGCAGAGCCGTCCCGTGACACCGGGGTCGCGGTGCTCGACCGGCCACATCGCGGCTCGAGCCGAGCGACTTCGGGGCGCGGTTCGTCGGTTGCCGCGATCGCCGCGGATGGTCGCGTCGCACACCTGGATGCGGACGGAGCGCTCCGCATCGCCGACGCGCCCGCGAACGCCGGTCGCTCGGTGCCCGGCCTCGGCGACGAGCGCGTCGAGGCCGCCGCATTCGCGCCGGGCGAGGAGGCGCTGGCCGTCGTCATCCGGGGACGGGCTGACGAGGCGGCGGCCGGCGGCCGGATCGAGCGGATCGAGCTCGACGACGGGCGGCGCAGCATCCTCACCAACGACGGGTGGCGCCCGCGCTGGCTGCCCTGAGCGGATCGGTCGGGGCGTGGCGTGCTAGAATCCGCGCGCCTTCGCTGGCGGGCTACGTGAACCCATCGGGCCGCCGGCGTTTCGTGTGTATCAATCCCGGTCCGACGTCGCCCCCGTCAGGCTGCGGGCGCCGGCCGCACTCGGAGGATCCATGGAGCTCCAGCCCATCACTGTGGGTGATCCCGCTCGCCGGGATCGCCGCGATCGCCTTCGCCCTCTACCTCGCCTGGGACGTCCTTCGCGCCGACACCGGGACGGAGGCGATGCAGGACATCGCCGGGACGATCTTCGAGGGCGCGGTCGCCTTCATCCGTCGCCAGTACCAGACCATCGCGCCTGCTCGCCGTCGGCGGCGCCGTGGTCATCGGCCTCGTCATCACCCTCGTCGAGGGCGAGAGAGGTAGCCGACACCAGCATCTTCGGGCTCGACCTCGGCATCCGCACCGGCATCGCGTTCCTGGTCGGTGCGGCCGTGCTCGATGGCGTCGGGCATCATCGGCATGTACATCAGCGTGAAGGCCAACCTGCGCACGGCCGCGGCCGCCCAGCACAGCCTGGTGCGCGCGGTCCAGGTCGCCATGCGCGGCGGCGCCGTCTCCGGCTTCCTGGTCGTCGCGCTGAGCCTGCTCGGCGTGTACGGCATCTTCGCCGCCTTCGGCGGGTTCAGCCGAGCCGGAGGAGGCGCCGTTCCTCATCGTCGGCTTCGGCTTCGGCGCCAGCTTCGTGGCGCTCTTCGCCCAGCTCGGCGGCGGCATCTACACCAAGGCGGCCGACGTCGGCGCCGACCTCGTCGGCAAGGTCGAGGCGGGCATCCCGGAGGACGACCCGCGCAACGCGGCCGTCGTGGCCGACCTGGTGGGCGACAACGTCGGCGACTGCGCCGGCCGTGGCGCCGACCTCTTCGAGTCGACCGCGGCCGAGAACATCGGCGCCATGATCCTGGGCGTCGCCGTCTAGCGGATCGCGGTCGAGCTCAACTGGCCGAACCCCGAGGCGTGGATCTTCTTCCCGCTCGTCGTGCGCGCCTTCGGCCTGCTGGCGACGATCGTGGCCATGTTCTTCGTCCGCGGCCGCGAGGACGAGAACCCGATGAACATCCTCAACCGCGGCTACTGGGTCACCACGATCCTGTCCGTCGGCGGCCTGGCGCTGACCACCTTCGTGATGATGAACACCGGCGACGGACCTGCC
This sequence comes from uncultured Chloroflexia bacterium, assembly GCA_963839635.1. Taxonomy (GTDB): domain Bacteria; phylum Chloroflexota; class Limnocylindria; order QHBO01; family QHBO01; genus JACDBZ01. Next base: position 72,940 of record CAWIVT010000008.1, on the reverse strand, counting down.
GGACAACGGCATCCCGGCCTGGGTCTGGTTCTTCGGCGCCGGCGTCGTCGGCCTCGCCACCAGCGTCGCCTTCGTCTACATCACGCAGTACTACACCGCCGGCACCTTCCGCCCGGTGCGTGAGATCGCCGAGGCCATCAAGACCGGCCCGGCCACCAACATCATCAGCGGCACCGCGGTCGGCTTCGAGACGACCGCCGTCACCGCGATCACCATCGCCATCGCGCTGTTCGCCAGCTACACTGCTGGGCGACGCAGGCGCGGCCTGATCAACGAGAACGGCGACAACGTCGGCGGCATCTTCGGCACCGCCGTCGCCACCATGGGCATGCTGATGACGACGGCCTACATCCTCGCCATGGACACCTTCGGGCCGATCACCGACAACGCCGGCGGCATCGCGCAGTTCAGCCATGCCGACGAGAAGGCCCGCGAGATCACCGACCGCCTCGACGCGGTCGGCAACACCACCAAGGCGCTCACCAAGGGCTACGCCATCGCATCGGCGTCGCTGGCGGCCTTCCTGCTGTTCAGCGCCTACATCGACAAGGTCAACCTCATCCTGCGAACCAGATCGAGGCCGGCACCCGCGAGGCGGGCACGCTGCTCGAGTCGGTCGACCTCGCCAACGTGAACGTCTTCATCGCGGCGCTCATCGGCGCGATGCTCGTCTACTTCTTCTCGAGCCTCGCGATCCGCGCGGTCGGCACGGCGGCGCAGGCGATCATCGTCGAGGTGCGGCGCCAGTTCCGCGAGATGCCCGGGATCATGGACTACACCCAGCGCCCGGACTACGCGCGCGTGGTCGACATCACCACCCGGGCCGCGCTGCGCCAGATGATCCTGCCCGGCACCGTCGCCGTCGCCACGCCGATCATCGTCGGCCTGCTGCTCGGCCACGAGGCGGTCGCCGGCATGCTGATGGTCGGCACGATCGCCGGCGTCCTGCTCGCCACCGTCCTCAACAACGGCGGCGGGGCGTGGGACAACGCCAAGAAGTACATCGAGTCCGGCCAGCTGAAGGACGAGAACGGCAACGTGCTCGGCAAGGGCTCGGATGCCCACGCCGCGGCCGTGGTCGGCGACACGGTCGGCGATCCGTTCAAGGACACCGCCGGCCCGTCGCTCCACGTGCTCGTCAAGCTGCTCGCCACGATCACGCTGGTGCTGGCGCCGCTCTTCATCCGCTAGAGGACGGGGCGCACGGCTCCCGCACCATGGACGATCGTCATCCAGGCCGCCCTCGTCGGCCTCCTGCAGGGCCTGACCGAGTTCATCCCGATCAGCTCGTCGGCGCCATCTCGAGCTGGCGCCGTGGATCGCGGGCTGGGAGGCCGACGGGCTCATCGGCAGCCTCGCCTTCGACGTCTTCCTGCACCTCGGCACGCTGGTGGCGCTGCTCGTCTACTTCGCCCGCGACTGGCTGCGCTACATCGGCGCGTGGCTGGCGCAGCGTGCGCGAGCGGCGGATCGGTGACGACCCGGACCGGCGCATCGCGTGGCTGCTCGTGCTGGCGACCATCCCCGCGGCGATCATCGGCTTCGCGCTCGAGGGCTTCATCGAGGAGTCGTTCCACGGCGACAACGACACCGCGCGGCTGGCCATCGCCGGCTTCCTCGTCGTCGGCGCCATCGCGCTCTGGCTGGCCGACCGGCTCGGCACGACGGGACCGCGAGCTCGACCGACCTGACGACGTCGACGGCGCTGACCATCGGCTTCTGCCAGGCCCTCGCCCTCTTCCCCGGCATCAGCCGCATCCGGCGCGACGATCACCGCCGGCCTGGCGCTCGGCATGACCCGCGAGTCAGCGGCGCGCTTCAGCTTCCTGCTGGCCACCCCCATCACGCTGGGCGCCGGCCTGTACGGATCGCGCAGGCTGCTGACGGAGGCACATTACCGGGACCGAGTGGCTGGCCATCGGCGTCGGCTTCGCTGGTGGCCGCCCTCTCCGGGCTGCTGGCGATCGGATTCCTGCTCGCCTGGCTCCGCAGGGCTCGGTGACGGTCTTCAGCGTCTATCGCTTGATCTTCGCCGCGGTCATCGTCGCTCTCGTCGTGATCGGTCGGTGAGCCGGCAAGGAGCCTTTGACGTCACGCGCGTGCGAGCCTACAATCGCCGGGCCATCGGGAGCACCGACGGCGCCTGGCCCGCATCCCGTCAGGATTGGGGGTACGGCCAGCTTCAGGAGACGCCACGCCGAACGTCGGACCGGGGCGGGGCCTGGAGCGTTTTTTGTTATCGCCAGCAGCGGACGACGTCGCGTCGAACCCCACGACGGGGCGAGCCTCTCCCGAGAGGCACCGCAGGAGGACGAGGGGGCGACATGAACACCAAGCCCGTCTACCTCACCGCCGAGGGGCTCGCGAAGCTCAAGGCCGAGCTCCACGAGCTCATCACCGTCGACCGACCGCGCGTCGCCGCGCGAATCCACGAGGCGAAGCTCGACGGCGACCTGCAGCGAGAACGCCGAGTACGAGGACGCCAAGCAGGAGCAGTCGTTCCTGGAGGGCCGCATCGCCACGCTCGAGCTCCAGCTGCGCAACGCCGGCGGTCATCGAGAAGGCGAACGGCGACAAGCGTCGGCATCGGCTCGAAGGTCGTCATCAAGGGTGGCGACGGCGAGGAGACCTTCACGATCGTCGGCTCCGCGGAGGCCGCACCTCGCGAGGGCCGCATCAGCAACGAGTCGCCGGTCGGCGCCGCGCTGATGGGGCGCAAGAAGGGCGACAAGGTCACCGTCCAGGCACCCGGCCGGGCCGATCGAGTACACGCTCGTCGGCATCGGCTAGGCGCAACCGGTGTTCTGGGCTGACGAGCTCGCGGCGTCGGCCTCCGGCCCGCAGGTCGTCAACGACTCGAAGACCCCCTCGGGCACCGTCCACGTCGGCAGCCTGCGCGGCCCGGTCGTGGTCGACACCATCGTCCGCGCGCTGCGCGACGCGCGGCGTGCCGGTCGAGCTGCGCTACGGCGTCGACGACCTCGACCCGATGGACGCCCAGGCTCTCCTGACCCCGGACGCCATCGAGCGCTCCATGGGCGTGCCGCTGGCCCACGTCCCCGATCCGGCCGGCGATTGCCACCCGTCGTACGCGCGGCACTTCGCGCAGGTCTTCATCGACACCTTCGACGGCCTCGGCATCCGCCCCGACACCTACTACTGGATGAGCGACATCTACGCCTCGGGCGCCATGGACCGATACATCCGCACTGCCCTCGACGCGCGCCGCCACGGTGCGCGAGATCTACGTGCGGGTGGCCAACGTCAACCATCCCGACGACTGGCACCCGCTCTTCGTCATCTGCGACAGCTGCGGGCGCATCGGCACCACGATCGTGACCGGCTGGGACGGCGAGCGAGTCGCACTACGAGTGCCGCACCGACCTCGTGACGTGGGCCACCGGCTGCGGCCACGCAGGCGAGACCTCGCCGTTCGGCGGCCGCGCCAAGCTGCCGTACAACGTCGACTGGGCGGCGAAGTGGGACCTGTTCGGCGTCACCATCGAGCCCGCCGGCAAGGACCTCTCGACGGCGCGGCGGCTCGCGAGACCGATCCGACGCCATCGCGCGCGAGGTCTTCGGCAACGAGCCGCCGCTCAACGTGCCCTACGAGTTCCTCAACATCGGCGGCAGGAAGATGTCCACCTCCAAGGGGCTCGGCGCGTCGGCCACCCGGATCGCCGAGGTCATCCCGCCGGAGCAGCTGCGCCTGCTCTTCCTGCGCCCCCGTCCGAACACGGCCATCGAGTTCGACCCCGACGGGACCGATGCCATCCCGCGCCTCTTCGACGAGTCGGACCGCCTGGCCGCGGCCACCGCGGGTCGCGAGGTGAAGGGGGAGCTGCCGGCGGACCACGACCGGCTCTTCGCACTCAGCCTCGTCGAGCCGGACGCGGACGTGGCCGCGGAGGCGGCCGCCTACCGGCCGGCGTTCAGCCACCTCGCGCTGCTCGAGCAGATCCCGGGCGATCGATGTCGTCGAGCGCGTAACCACCGAGAAGGGCGCACCACTGACCGATCGTGAGCACGAGATCCTCGAGGAGCGCCGCGCGGCCGCGCGAGCCTGGCTGGAGGCGTATGCGCCGGACCGGGCTCGGCTCGCCGTCCAGCGCGACGCGTTGCCTCCCGCCGCCGCCGAGGAGCTCGACGACGCGCAGCGAGCCTTCCTCGCGTCACTGGCACCGGCGCTGGAGGGCGCTGCGTGGAATGGCGAGAGCGTTCAGGGCGCCGATCTTCGCCACTGCCAAGGAGCACGATCTGCCGGCCGGCCGCGCGTTCGCGGCGCTCTACCTCGCCTTCCTCGGACGCAGCTCCGGGCCCGCGTGCCGGCTGGCTGCTGGCCGCCCTCGAGCGCGACTTCGTCATCGGCCGCCTGCGCGACGGCCGCTGCCACGAGGGTCGGCGCGTGAGCGTCGGGCTTCAGCGGCTGCGCGATGACGCGGACCTGCTGCGGCGCGCGACCGCCGACAAGGGCGAGGACGCCACGCTGGTCGACCGCGCCCTCGAGCTCGACGAGCGCCGTCGCCGCCTCCAGGGCGAGGGCGATTCGCTCAAGGCGGAGCGCAACGATGCGAGCAAGCGCATCGGCGAGGCGGTGCGCGGCGGAGCGGATGCGAGCGGCCCCGAGGTCGCCGAGCTCAAGGCTGCCTCGACCGCGGTCACCGAACGCCTGGCCGCCACCGACGCGGAGCTCGCCACGGTCCAGGCTGAGCTCGACGACGCGATGCTGCGCATCCCGAACCCAGCCGACCCGGACGTTCCGGTCGGAGGGGAGGAGGCCAATCACGTCGTCCGCAGCTGGGGCGAACCGCTGCGTGGCGAGGAGCGGAAGCCGCACTGGGAGCTCGCCGAGTCACTCGGGATCATCGACAACGTGCGCGGCGCGAAGATCACCGGCTCCGGCTGGCCCGTCTACCTCGGCGCCGGGTCCAACCTGCAGCGCGCCCTGATCAGCTGGTTCCTCGACGTCCACACCGGCGAGAACGGGATGACCGAGGTCTGGCCGCCGGTCGTCGTCAACGCCGATTCCGCGCGCGGGACGGGACAGATTCCGGACAAGGAGGACCAGATGTACGTCGTCACGCGCGACGACCTCTACCTCGTCCCCACCGCGGAGGTGCCGGTCACCAACCTGCACCGCGACGAGATCCTCGAGGCCGGTCACCTGCCGATCCGCTACGCGGCCTACTCCGCGTCGTTCCGGCGCGAGGCGGGGGCCGCCGGTCGGGACACGCGCGGGATCCTGCGCGTGCACCAGTTCGACAAGGTCGAGATGGTCAGCTTCGTCAAGCCGGCCGACTCCGAGGCGGAGCTCGAGTGGCTCACTGAGCGAGCGGAGCTGCTCCTCCAGCGGCTGGGCCTTGCGTATCGGGTGATGCTGATGGCGACGCGCGAGATGGGCTTCGTGCAGGCTCGCAAGTACGACCTCGAAGTCTGGGCGCCGGGCGCCGAGCGCTGGCTCGAGGTGAGCAGCGTCAGCAACTTCCGCGATTACCAGGCGCGTCGCATGGCCATTCGCCACCGTCCGGAGGCCGGCGCCAAGCCGGAGCTCGTGCACACGCTGAACGGCTCCGGGCTCGCCCTGCCCCGGACCGTTGCGGCGCTGCTCGAGACGCACCAGCAGCCCAATGGCAACGTGACGATTCCCGAGGTGCTGCGGCCCTACTTCGGCGGCCGCGAGGTCATCGGCCCTCGAGCGTAGCCCCAGCGACGAGCCTCGCTGCCCGCGCGTTCGGCGCGAGGCAGGGGACGCGATACCATGGCGCCGCCGCGGAGGGGTGGCAGAGTGGACGAATGCAGCGGTCTTGAAAACCGCCGTGGGTGCAAGCCCACCGTGGGTTCGAATCCCACCCCCTCCGCCACGTTCCACTGGGGGAAACAGGAGAGCCGCGCCTCGTCGGCGCGGCTTCCCCCCATCCTGCTGGAGCTGCCTGGATCAGCGCGACCGGTACCCGCGGCGCTCCCGCGCGAGCTGGGTGACGCCGAGGAGCAGTGCCGCGCCCAGAGCGACGAGCCATGCGCCGGCCTGATCATCGAGATCGACCGCGGTGTCTGGCAGAGTCGGGTTGCCGCCGAGGGTCCCGCTGCGAGGCGTTGACACGGCCGCCGGCGTCGACGCGGGCGTAGCCGCTGGCGTGGCCACCGCTGCGGGGGTTCCCGTCGCTGTCGGGGTCGGTGTCGGGGTCGGAGTCGGTGTCGGCGTCGGCGTCGGCGTCGGCGTCGGCGTCGCCGGCGGCACACAGTTCTGGGGCGCGAACGCCGTCGCCTGGCGAGAGTCGCCCGGCCCGGTGCCATTGCCCCAGTTCGCCTGCGCCCGGACCTTGATGGTCACGGATGCGGCACCGACGGCGCTCACCGTGTCGGTGAAGGAGAAGTGGTTTTGTCCGAAGTAGTAGTTGCTGCTCGTGAGCTCTGCGAAGGAGCCGCCGTTGACGGCGTACCAGACACCGATATCGGGGTTCGTTCGCGATGAGGTGGTCGGGCCGTTCCAGGCCGTGGCGGTGAACGTCACCAAACCGTCGCAGTTCATCTGAGCCGATACGTCGGCGTGATGCGCGGCGACGATGCCAGCGAGGCTTGCCGTCAAGGCCACGGCCATGCCGAGTGAGGCGAGCGAGCGTGTGGCTCGGTTGCGTCGAAGAGTCATTACCAGCACCCCTGTGAATTCCGGGACCTATGTCGAATGAGGTAGTCCGAAAGTACAGGGGTACTTGTCCTTCGGTCCAGTACGAGTTGGTGTGCGTTGCGGACGGCTCCAGTGAGGTGCTGTGGGCTCGTGTTGGGTAGCTAGTCCCGGTCCGATGCATGCGAGCAACGCAATTTCGGGGCTTTGACGACAACCGACGAGGTGCGCCTGCGTCATTCGGCGGGACCGGGACCTCGTGATGGAGACGGCAGCGTGCCTCGTAGGTCTCGTCGCCTATGCCGTCGATCACGATCAGGCAGTCCATCCGATCACGACGGTCCTCCTCGAGTACCCACGCGCCGATGGGGAGCCAGGTCGAGCGCTCCGGCGCTTCGTTCACAGCCCGCTGCGAGCCCGCGCCGATTGACCAACGTGGGCGAACCGCCCGGCCGCATCCGTCAGTCGGGGTCTTCACCCATGACGAGCCCCTCGATGTCGTGGCGCTGCGAGATTGGCTCGAGCTCATCCACGACCCGGCAGAGGAGGCGATCCCGTACCGAGGGCGAGAGGCCGTCGAAGAACGGACGGGTGACCGCAAGATCGTGCTCGTCGGCATTGGCATCGGCACCGCGCACCACGCCGAGAATCAGCACCGGGCGGCAGATGGGCGAGGCATGGGCCGTACCACGATGGAGCGCGAGGGCGGTTCGGCAGCTGATGTCTCCCATACGCGGGAACTTGCGCTCAGCGCGCTCCGCGTAGCGATCCCACCCCTCGCGCGGCGGGAACATCTCGTGCTTCCATCCACGACCGTCATCCCAGTGCGTTCCGACCGCGATCTCGAACGGCCCCATATCGTCCGTCACGTCAACGCAGCTCAGGTTGAACGCCAGGGACGTGATGCGGTGGTCACGGTAGGTATCGGGTGGGGAGGCGAAATCGCGGTGCCAAGGCTGATGCTTGGCGCCCTGGAACGGGACATCGAAGCCGATCTCGACGATACGATATGCCTCACCAAGCACGGCCCGGGACATTGCTGCCACCCACGGGTGCGCGACCAGATCGGTGAAACCACGCAGCTGCTCGGGATGCATTTCGACGTACCAGCGCCGCGGTCCGCGGCTGATCGCTCCGCCCGGTCGCTGAATCGCCGCCCAGAAGGCCGTCATCACGTCCTCCTGCGCCCGTTCAACCCATTCACGCGGAACGGCACCCCGTCTGCCGACGATGCCATCGCGATGGAGGAGGTCGAGGTCGCGGGCGAGCGGTGGATCCGCTGGTAGTTCGGCGGCGGTCACGCGCAGATCATAGCGGCGCGGCGAAGGGTCGGGCGGGCGGTGGCTAGGCCGCCTGGTCGCTTTCAGCCCGGTCCTCACTCGGCCTGCGCAGCAGCATGACGCCGATGGCGAGCATGATCGTTCCCCAGGTCAAGAACCCGATGTCGTAGAGCAGCTCGTCAGGCCCGGGCCGGACGTGATGAACGCCCAGGATGTGGTGGTCGATGAGTCCCTCCACCGTGTTGAATCCGCCCCATCCCGCCAGCAGCCCGCCGATCAATCGCGACCAGCTGAGCGACGCGCCTCCCCTCACGCTCGCCCAGAGCACGAAGACGCCGATCGAGGTGAGCACCCAGGCCGATCCGTGGAACAGGCCGTCGGCGAGCGTATTGAGCTGCAGGTTGGACAGCGAGTGCGGCGGTGCATGCGCCGAGAGCATGTGATGCCACTGCAGGATCTGGTGGAAGACGATCCCGTCGAAGAACCCGCCGAGGCCGACGCCGAGCAGCAGCGCCGGAAGCATTGCGTTGGATCGGCGAGATGGGGAGTGGGCTTCGGACCGTCTCATTCGCCGGCGAATTCGCATGAACCATTCCAAGAACGAGCGGCACGAAGGCGCTTGCCTGCTTGACCGCGGTGAATAATCGATGTCGACGTCAAGGGCGCTCACCGGCTCCCTCGGCGGGCGGGCAACACACTTTGCAGTCAGGGGGCACGCGATGACCCGAGGGAACCGAATCGGCCTGCTGGGCGGACGAACCCGAATTCGCCGTCCTCATGTGGTGGCCAGGTTCCCGCTCCTTGTCGCGCTCCTGCTCGCCGGGTTGCTCGTTCCAACTGCCATCGCGACGGCCGAGAACGGCCGGGGCGGCAGGAATCCTGGCTTCTACGAGAACCCCCTCGAGCCGGTGATTCCGGGCGACGGGATCGTCGAGAGCTGTGCAGACCCGACGGTCATACGGGGCCAGGAGCCAGCTGACACGACCTGGTACATGTACTGCACGACCGATCCTCTCAACGACGAGGACCTCGACGCCAACGGCAATCCGATCTTCCATCGGATCCCCATGATGGCGTCCGAGGACCTGGTGAACTGGACCTACGTCGGCGACGCCTTCGCGCAGGGCACTGCCGGCCTCCCGACGTGGGCCGAGCCGGATTCGGCCCTCTGGGCGCCCGAAGTCGTCTATTCCACCGCTTACGACCAGTACTACCTGTTCTTCGTTGTCACGGACACCATCGCTGCAGTCAGCGGTGAGGAGAACTGCAACAGCGATAACGCGATCGGGGTGGCGACCAGCGACAGTCCGACCGGACCGTGGGAGTTCTCCGATGATCCGGTGATCGATCCCCGGCGCGGCGGCGGCGGATGCGACTTCCGCTGGACCTTCGATCCCGATGTCCTCGGCGACTCCATCGGCACGGATGGCATCCTCTATTACGGCAGCTACTACGGCGGCGTCTTCGGCACCGCGTTCACCGTGACCGAGACCGGCGCCGTGGTCGACGCGGTCCCCGACGTCCTGGTGGCCATCGACAACAAGTACGAGGGCACCAATGTCGTCTACAACGAAGAGACCGGCTTCTACTACATCTTCCTGTCAGCCACGAACTGCTGCAACGGGGCCCTGACCGGCTACAGCGTCTTCGTGGGCCGCTCCGCGAGCCCGCTCGGACCGTTCGTTGATCAGCACGGCAACCTCCTGACCGATGCGCAGGCAGGCGGCACTCCGTTCCTCACGATGAACGGCAACCGCTGGGTCGGTACGGGCCACAACACCGTGTTCCAGGACGCGAACGGCGACTGGTGGACGATCTACCACGCCGTCGACCAGAACGATCCGTTCTACGCCTTCCAGACTGGCTTCACGAAGCGACCCGCCCTGCTCGACGCGATCGACTGGGTGAATGGGTGGCCGACCGTCAACGGCGGCTCCGGCCCGTCGGACACTCGCATGCCGGCACCGGCCGGCCAGGATGGCCAGGTCTCACGGCACCGGCTGCAGCTGGCGATGGTTCAGGAACCGCACAAGCCGCTTGCCCAGTATTCGGAGGAGTTTTCCGGCTCGACCGTGGGTGCGTGGTCATGGCAGCCAGGGAGCAACGCGGGACCCACGCCCCCTCCGTACAGCGTGGCGAACGGTGTTCTGACCGTTGAGGTTCAGCACGCCGACACGTTCGTCGACGTCGACGACGCATATGTCCTCGTGCGCGACGCGCCGAGCGGCGACTACGTCGTCGAGACTGCCGTCCGCATGTCAGTGCCGGACGACGGCTGCTGCTTCAACTACTCGCAGGTCGGGATCGGCGTCTTCGGCGACGAGGACAACCTGGTGAAGCTCACGGAAACGTCGATCTGGAACACTCGCCAGACCGAGTGGGCCAAGGAGATCAATCCGGTACCCGCCGGCTGGTCGCGCTATGGCAACACCGTGGTGGGGCCGCCTTCCGAGCATGCGACCGGCGGGTGGACCTACCTGAGGATCGTCGTTGAGGAGCTGACCGGGGCGGAGAGCGCCGCTGCTCTGGGGGACACCCATAGCTACACGGCGTACACCAGCCAGGACGGCCGCAACTGGGTGCGGGGAGGCACCTGGACCCACTCGTTCGACGACGGGCAGCTCGCCCTGTTCGCGATGGGAACGCAGGATCCCAACCAGACGTTCAGCGCACAATTCGACTATGTGCGGGTGTACTCCCTCAAGGAGCGCGCCGCCCGGTAGCTCGTCCGCCTTCCGGTAGTCTCGTCCCCGTGGACGAACGCAAGAGGATCGTCGCCGCTGGGTATGACGCGCTCGGCTCTGGCTTCGGCGACTGGCAGTCGGCCACCGGGGCCGATCCGCGCGACCGCGTGCTGGCGAAATTCATCAGGGCGATTCCGCAGGGTGGCCGGGTCCTCGATCTCGGGTGCGGGTCCGGCATTCCGTCCACGCTGGAGCTCAGCAGGACATTCGACGTGACCGGCATCGATGCCTCGAGTGCGCAGATCGAGCTGGCACGCCGCAACGTCCCCAGGGCCACCTTCATCCATGCCGATTTCAGTGCGGCTGAGTTTCCGGAGGCATCGTTCGGCGGCGTAACTGCCCTCTACGCGATCTCCCACCTCCCCCGCGAGCAGCATGCCGAGGTCTTTGCAAGAGTCCGCAGCTGGTTGGTGCCCGAAGGACTGTTCTTGGCCACGCTCGGCGCCACGGACAGCCCCGACTGGACCGGCGAGTGGCTGGGTGTGCCCATGTTCTTCAGCAGCTACGACGCCGAGACGAACCTGGCCCTCTTGCGGGAGGCCGGCTTCCAGATGGTGTTCGCCGAAGTTCTCGACACCGTCGAACCGGCGGGATCCGTCGCGTTCCTGTGGGTGATCGCGCGACGCCCCTAGCCCGCCGGGCATCGGAGCAGCTGCGTCAGTGGGCGGGACCTGGGACCTCGTGATGGAGGCGGCAGCGGGCCTCGTAGGTCTCGTCGCCCATGCCGCCGATCAGGATCAGCGGCGAGTCCGAGCTGGCCGGGGCGCCGTCGATGAGCCGCTGCGTCCGGGTCGCCGGTTCGCCGCACACCATGCAGATGGCCGTCAGCTTCGTGACCTGGTCGGCGAGGGCCAGCAGGCGGGGCATCGCCCCGAACGGCACGCCGCGGAAGTCGCGGTCGAGGCCTGTCACGACGACCTGCTTGCCGAGCTGTGCGAGGCGCTCGACGACGTCCGGCAGGCGCTCGTCGAAGAACTGGCCCTCCTCGATGGCCACGATGTCCGCATCGGCGACGGCGGCCTCGATCTACGCTCGAGTCATCGACCGAGATTGCGTGGTGCTGCGCGCCGGAGCGAGACACGACCGTGACGCGATCGGTCCGCGTATCGAGGCGAGGCTTGATGAGGACCACGCGGCGCCCGGCGATGCGAATCGGCGAAGCAGCCGAGCATCTCGTCGGTCTTGCCGCAGAACATGCATCCTGCGATGACGTGGACCCAGCCGTGCGTGTAGAACATCGGTCCGACGAGTCTACGCATGGCGCGCGTGCGCGGACGGCCGTTCGACCTCAGTCGCCGACGACCGCGACTGCCTCCTCGGGCAGGCCGAGCTCCGCGGCGAGCGCGTTTCGCAGGGTCTCGAGCTGCGGCGCCGTCCCTGTCAGCAGCCGAACCGTCGCGCTGCATCCGGCGAGGAACGCCTCCTGGCCGTTCGTGACGGTTCCGCCACGCTCGCTGGCCGCTGCCATGAGCGGGGTGGTGGCATGGTTCAGCACCAGGTCGAGGACGTATCGGTCGGGCGGGATGAGATCCGGCGGAATCGGCGACTCGACCTGGTCGGCACCGATCCCGCTGGCGTTGACGAGCAGCTCGGCGCGCGCCAGCTCGGCCTCGATGATCGCGTCATGCCACGGGCGGGCGCGCAGCTCCAGGTGCCGCGCCGTGCGCGAGAAGTGAGCGACCACGGCCTCCGCCTTGTGCAGATGGCGATTGAGCACTGCCACGTGCTGGAAGCCGGAGCCGATGAGCACCGCCACGACCGCTCGTGCCCCGCCGCCGGCCCCGAGCACCACGGCATTGCGCGGCCACTTGCCCTTCACCCGCGGCAGGATCGAGGTGAGGCCGGCGCGCACGCCGTCCGCATCGGTGTTGTGGCCTCGGAGGCGTTCCTCGGCGCGGACGAAGACGTTCACCGCACCGCTGAGCCGCGCATCGTCCGACAGCGCGTCGGCGAGCGGGGGAGCCTTCTCCTTGTGCGGCGATGCAATGATGGCGCCGCCGAACTCGTCGGCCGCGCGGATCTCGCGCAGCGCGTCGGCCAGCTGGTGCGGCCGGCGCTCCCAGCGCTCGATCTCCATGCCGGCTCCGACCTCCTCCAGGCCTGCTCGAAGCACGCCCTCGAGTGGCGTCATGTTCAGCGGGTAGCCAATGATCGGGAGTCGGGTTGGGGGCATCTCGGACACACTACGGAGAGTTGTGAAGAGGGGACGGAGAGCCAGGGACGGGTTCGTCCGGTGGCGAGACCCCATGCTATCATCGGCGCCGTTCGGAGAGGTCGCATAGTGGCCTAGTGCGGCGGTTTGCTAAACCGTTGAAGGGGGTAAACCTCTTCCGAGGGTTCGAATCCCTCCCTCTCCGCCACCGATCCGCGCGTGATCGTCACGGGTGCCCGTAGCTCAGTGGATAGAGCGTTAGGTTGCGGACCTAAAGGTCGGAGGTTCGAGTCCTCTCGGGCACGCCAACACTGTCCCCGTCGGTCATCGCGGTGCGGGGTGAGGTCGGCGGCACCGGTATATTTCGCGATGTGACGATGCCCGTTGCCACCATCTGAATGACGGTCGCGCTGCGAGCCCCGCTTCCAACGTGAGATCGGCTCTTCGGGCCGCAATCAAGCTGCCCGTCTACGCTCCCATCTTCGGGGCGGCAGCAGTGATCGCCGAGTATGGCTCGACGTACGAGCCGATCGAGGTTCTGTGGCGACCGCTGGTTGTGGTCGTGGCGTTCGTGATCCTCATCACGGCAGGGGGCAGGCTGATCACCCGCGATTGGCACCTCTCCGCGTTCCTCGCGACGCTCGTCGTTTTCGCGATCGTCGGGCTGTGGGAGCTGCTCGCGCTGGCCAGCGTGGCATGGGTCGGGGTGGCGTGGTGGTCGGCGCGGCAACGGATGGGGCTCCTGCTCCCGACGCGCCTCACGCCGCCACTGAACGCCTGGGCTGCGATCTGGTTCATCATCGCGACGACGAGCGCCGTCAGCTCGGCCCTCCCGCGGAGCATTCCTGCCCCCCAGCCGGCCGTACTGAACCCGGCGGTCGATGCTCCGAACATCTACGTGGTCCTCCTGGACGGATATCCGCGCGCGGACTCGCTGCTGGACTACTTCGGATACGACAACGAGCCGTTCCTGGCGGAGCTCGCGTCCCGCGGATTTGCGGTCAACCCGAGCAGCAGGTCCGACTACACCACCACGTTCTGGACCCTGCCGACGATGCTCCACACGAAGTCGGGCGAGGTGCTCGACATCTTTCCCTGGCCCGAGGGCCCGGAGGGGAACCGGTATGTCCGCGAGCTCATCGATGCAGCACCTGCGCTGCGGTCGCTGGAGGCGGCCGGGTATACGACCTTCAGCGTGGGGCCTGCGGCGAGCGCGCTCGTCATTCGCAGCGCGGACCATGTGCGGCCGACCCATTGGCTCTCCAGCTTCGAGGTCCATCTGTTCCAGACGGGCATCCTCAACGCCTTCGCCACGGACTTCATCTATGCGGAGCATCGCGCCGGCGTTCTCAACACCTTTACCGAGCTGGAACGAATTGCCGGCGACGCCCCTGAGCCACGCTTCGTATTCGCCCACGCCTCGAGTCCGCATGCGCCGATTGCATTCGCCGCCGATGGATCACCGGCTGAGCCCGCTGCCTGTGAGCCGACGTGCTCGAATGGCGCAACGACCTTGGCACAGCTGGGCGTCACGCTCGACGAGCTATCGGGCCCGTTCATGGGCCAGATTGAGTTCCTCAACGCTCGCGTGCTGGCTGCGATGGACTCCGTCATCTCGGACGATCCCGATGCGGTCATCATGATCTTCTCGGATCACGGCAGCCGGGTGGATCCAACCGATCCTGATGAGTCGTTCCGGAATCTGTTCGCCGCGAGAACGCCGGGTCGGTCGGACGTCTTCAGCGAGGGCGATACGCCCATGTCGATGTTCGCCGCCCTGTTCAATGCGTACTTCGACGCCGGCGTCGTCGTCGAACGCTAGGAGCCGCGGAGAACGATCTCGAGTGGTGCCGTCGTGGCGGAGTCGGATGTATAGGTGAGGCGCACACGGCCGGATTCGGGCGCTTCGAAGATGAGCCAGCCGGAGGCGGTATCGCCGCGAGCCTGCAGCGTGGTTGGCAGGAGATCCGGCTTCGGGCCGAGATCCGAGAACGCGAGAGTGACCTCGTCGCCGGAATCGGTGGTGGCGCGGAACCCGGCCAGGTCGAATGCGACCGCGTCCGCGAGGGCCGAGATGGTCAGGTTGGCGGCGACGAACACGTGGCCGATGCGCTCGGGCGTGTCTCGGCCGCGGCCGTCCGCTTCGGCGAACGACCGCTCGATGACGACCTCGGTCACCCGCAGAGCGGCCCATGAGACACCGTCCCGCGTGATCGCGACGTTTTCCCCGATCGCGATCTCGTTCGCGCCGAGCGCGGCCGGGGGCGTCGCCGATGGCGTCGGTTCGGGAGTTCGCGTCGACGGCTGAGGCATCGGCGTCCCGAGGAGCGTCGGGTCTGGCGTGACCTGGAACGGTGGCTCGGGAGGCAGCCCGCCGGAACACCCGCTCACCACGACGACGAGCACGAGGCCGACGACCACCAGCCCACGCATCAGATCCAGCACCAGCCGTTCGGCGGCGCGCCCTCGCTGGTCGTGTCGTCCGGGAGCTCCGGGGCCGATCCATCCGGTCGTTCGCACGCCGTGAAGAGCATTCGCATCCGCCACCCGTCCGCGTCGACCGGCAACGCCGTGAGCAGGGGAACGTAGAACGCGAAGGTCGCCGCGATCAGCAGCGCATAGCCGATGACCGCCACCCGTCCGGCCACTCGCTCCCAGCCCCATGCCGCGAAGCACGCGAGCGCCAGGCACAGGAACGGAACGGTCGGGAGGAAGTACCAGAGGAACGTCTGGCCACGGTCGCCTGACAGGATCAGCCACGGAACGAACGTGGCGATGGCCGCAGACAGGATGACCGGCTCGGGACGGCGGATGGTCCAGCCCGCACGCCCCCACGTCACCGCCAGCCCTCCCAGTGCGACGAGGCCGGGCCACCACATGGCGGGATTTCCGAGGGCAAGAATCTCGCGGTAGGCGCCGCCCTCATCGGCGAACCAGTAGGCAACCGGGCGCTGGAGCACCGGCCACGACCACGGAGGCGACTGGTAGGGGTGGTCACCGGCCAGGGTCGTGTGCCAGTCGAGCATCGCGCGCTGGTGCTCCCAGATGCCGCGCCACACCGATGCCGGGTCCCAGGGCAGCGCGAGCAGCTCGCCCGGCATGCGACCGGCGTAGCCGCCGACGTACACGAGGAGAGGCACGATCCCGAGCAGCACGAACGTCGGCAGGGCCTCCCGTCGCACCGCGCCCAGGATGACCTCCCGCCACGCCGAGGCCGGCTGCCGGCGTCGCTGCTCGGCGATCTCCCACGCGATGACAAGGCCGATGACGGCCGGCGCCACGTACGCGCCCGACCACTTCGTCCCCGCGGCCGCGCCCAGCGCGACGCCCGCGAGCAGCCGCCACGGCCGCCCGAGCGAGAGACGCCACCACCACGGCTGATCCGTCGAGCGCCGGATCCGGTCGCGGTCCATCACGATGAAGAGCACCGCCGCCGTCGCGAACAGCACGATGAATGCATCGAGCATCCCGACTCGCGAGTGGACCAGGTGCAGGAAGTCTGTGGCAAGCAGCCCGGAAGCGGCGACCGCGCCGACCGTGGCACCTCGCCCGGGCGCGACGAAGCCCCGCAGCAGCCGCCACGCCAGCAGGTAGATCACTGCGACGCTGAGGATCCCGGCCAGCGCGACGCCGATCCGCCAGCCGAAGGGCTCGTAGCCGAATGCGGCGATGCCGGCAGCCGATCATCCACTTGCCGAGCGTCGGGTGCGCCCGGCTGGCCAGGTCGGTGATCCCGCAGGGGTCCTGGCTCGCGAACACGTACCAACAGGCGTCGCGCGCGTAGAAGATCTCGTCGAACACGAGCTCGATCGGGCCGGCTGAGGCCGGCCAGGCGGAGGACCGCGGCGCCTATGACCACCGCAGCCAGCGCGGCCGTGTCGAGGCGGGTCCACCGGATCATCGGGCGCTGAGCGGACGGCGTCGATGTCTCGGCTCCTCCCATCGGCTTCGTCACAGGGTCCCCGATATGCGTACGAGCACATGCCTGCTCTCGTATGGTAGACACATGATGGCTCCTGGCTTATCGGGGGGCCATGCGCAGTGGGAGGTTGATCCAATCATGGGACTCGCTCGAACCGTCGCGGCCGTGTTCGGCGCCATCTATCTGCTCGTCGGCATCGTCGGCTTCGTCATCGATAGCCCGCTCTTCGGGCTCTTCGAGGTGAACGCCCTGCACAACATCGTCCACATCCTGATCGGCGCCGTCCTCCTCTACGGCTCGATGTCGTACTCGGCGGCAGTTCAGGCGACGCGCGGCGTGGGCGCGGTGCTGGTGATCCTGGGCATTCTCGGCTTCGTCTCGGCCGACGGCTTCGGCCTCGTGCCGCTCGGCGGTAACGACATCTGGCTGCACCTGGCGACCGGCGCGATCCTGCTGGCCACCGGCTTCATGGCCACGGACGAGGCGGCCGCGACGGTCTGACAACCCCGCGGGCGACCTTGGAAGCCCGGCCCGTCGGCCGGGCTTCTACTCGTCCTCAGTCGTACTCGCCACCGTCGAGCGAGGCGTCGCGACCGCCGGCCAGCTCCTCCTGGCACGAGAGCGTGTCGATGATCGCCGGGTCGCCGTACCAGACAAGGTGGCGCCAATGGTCGGAGATGGACGCCAGTCGTTCGCGCGCGTCCAGGTCGTTGGGCTGGAGCCACGCACTGCCTGGCCCCAACCCGTGGCCCGGGACGTACTGGAATCCCAGCTGGCGGCCCGCGCAGGTCGTGACGACCGCGTAGGCGCCCTCCCAGGAGCGGTCGATGCGATCGACCGTCCAGCCGGGCAGGCGCCGGTCGATGACCTCCGCGACGGCCGCGGTCCCACTGTCCGGAAGCGACGGGATCGGCACGGTCAGGCTGAGCGAGAGGACGCCGGCGAGGGCGACGAACGAGGCGCCCGTCCGAATCGTGCGTCTGTGAAGCATGGTGCGCGAGAACTCCCGGTCATTTGACGATCGCGACGAGGGGCGGGGACCCGTCGCGGCGCTCGATATCACTGTCGATTGGTCTCGCTGCCGAATGCAGGATCCGTACCGGTGCTCTGCTAGACTCCGAAACGGCCGCCACGGTTTCGGTGGCGTCGCGCGCGAGGACCGATGAACTACGAGCTTTTCATGGCCGAGGCGATCGCCGAGGCCCGACGTGGCGGGGAAGAGGGCGAGGTCCCGGTGGGAGCCGTCGCCGTCCTCGATGACGCGATGATCGCCCGCGACCACGACCGCATGCTGCTCACCGAGGACCCCACCGCGCACGCCGTCCTGCTCACCGTCCAGGCCGCCGCCCGCAAGCTCGGCCGCGCGCCTCAGCGACGCGACCATCTTCACCACCCACGAGCCGTGCGCCATGTGCGTCGGGGCGCTCCTCGAGACGCGCGTGCGGGCCCTCGTGTACGCCGTCCCCGACGAGCGCGGCGCCGCGGGATCGTCACCGACCTCGCCCGGCACCCGGCCATGCAGCACCGCTGTCGGTGATCAGCGGCGTCCGCGAGTCGGAGGCACGCCGCCTGGAGACCGAGACCGCTCGGTCTAGCCGCATCGGCTCCGCATCGGTCCCGTTTGGTAGACTCGCCGCGGAGAGGTGTCCGAGTGGTTTAAGGTGCCGCTCTCGAAAAGCGGTGTGCGATAACCTACCGAGGGTTCGAATCCCTCCCTCTCCGCCATCACGCATCGCACCGACCGCGGAGAGGTCGCCTAGTGGCCTATGGCGCCGCACTGGAAATGCGGTTCGGGGCAACCCGTCGGGGGTTCGAATCCCCCCCTCTCCGCCACGCCTCCCGCCGTTTGACCGATGCGCCCGCCCCGACTACCATCGCGGCCGGTCGTGCTAGGCGGGGAACTAGCGGTGCCCTGCACCCGCAATCCGCTACAGCGGGGCTGAATTCCCGGTCGAGGTCTTCACCTCCGCCTCCCACGAGCGGTCCGACGTTGAGAGTCGGGTCCCACGCAGCGAAGGTCCGTGAACCCCGTCAGGTCCGGAAGGAAGCAGCGGTAAGCGATCGCCTTCGGGTGCCGTGGGGCGACCTGGCTGGAGCCGGACGCGTTGGTGTGTGCGGGGGTCGTCGATCGACATCGGGTGCACGACCGATTCATCACCTCCCGCCCCGCGCGGGCTGCCCGCCGACCGATCGGTGTAGGGTAGGGACCACGGCATGGCCGCAGCCAGCGACGCCCACCATTTCCGCGACGCCCGATTCGGCCCACCGCGCGCTCTACCGGCGCTTCCGCTCGCAGCGCTTCGCCGACCTGCTGGGCCAGGAGCCGATCGTCACCACCCTGCGGCACGCCGTCGCCGGCGACCGGCTCGCGCACGCCTACCTGTTCGTGGGCCCGCGCGGCACCGGCAAGACGTCCACCGCCCGCATCCTGGCCAAGGCGATCAACTGCACCGACCTGGGCCCCGACGGCGAGCCGTGCGACGCCTGTGCTGCCTGCGTCTCGATCCGCGACGGACGCGCCCTCGACGTCGATCGAGATCGACGCCGCCAGCCACGGCCTGGTGGAGGATGCGCGCGACCTCGTGATGCGGGCGCTCACCGCGCCCTCGGAGCTGCGGCGGCGGGTCTACATCATCGACGAGGTCCACATGCTGAGCACGCACGCCTTCAACGCGCTGCTCAAGCTGGTCGAGGAGCCGCCCGACCACGTCGTCTTCATCCTCGCCACGACCGATACCCACAAGGTCCCGGCGACCATCATCAGCCGCACCCAGCGCTTCGACTTCCGGCGCATCGCGATCGATGTCATCGTCGGCAAGCTGACCCGCATCGTCGAAGCGGAGGGAGCCGACGCCGATGCCGCCGCGCTGGCCCTGGTCGCGCGCCTCGCCGACGGCGGGATGCGCGACGCCGAGTCGCTGCTCGACCAGGTGCTCGTCCTTCGCCGGCGACCGCGTGACGGAGGCGACGGTGCGCGAGGCGGTCGGCCTGGCCGACGACGAGGCGGTGGCCGCCCTCATCGACGCCTACGTGGCCGGCGAGATGCGCCGGCCGCGCTCGACCACGTGGCCGCCCTCGCCGATGCGGGCCGCGACATGGCGCAGGTCGCCGCGCAGGCGGAGGGCGAGGCGCGCCGCCGGCTGCTCGCATCGGCCGCCGATCCGACGCGCGCGCGCCGGCTTGCCACCATCCTGCGCACCGTCGCCGAGGCCGCGGGCGTCGGCGCGCGCGAGGGCCGCGCGCGCCTCCTGATGGAGCTGCTGGCCGTCGAGCAGGGGACTCCCAGCGCGGCACAGCCGGCGACCGCGCCCGCTGCAGCGCCCACTCAGGTTGCCCGATCCGCCGCGCCGCCTCGCGGGCGACCCCCGCCGCTGCGCCGCCGCGCCCGGCCCGCGAGATACCGCAGCGGCCCGCCCCTCCAGCGCAGGATGCACCGGTGGGCGCGACCGCGGCCGTCCCGCCGGGCGGGGACGGCGATGGCGCGCTGCGATCCCGCTGGGCGGAGGTCGTCGAGCGCGCCAGCCCGGCCATCAAGCCGCTGCTCAAGGAATGCCGGCCGGTGGCCCGCGACGGCGCGCGCCTGACCCTCGCCTTCCCCGAGGGGCGCGCCTTCATGCGCCCGCGGATCGCCCAGCGGGCCGGCGCCATCGAGGAGCCTGCTCGCCGACATGTTCGGCGGCAGCTGGGCGATCGAATGGTCGCGACGCAACCTCGAGCTCGAGCCGTTGACCGTCGAGCAGGCGGTCGTCGCCGATCCCGACGATCCAGACGCCCGGGCCCTCCTTGAGGGCGTCCTGCGCATCACCGGCGGCGAGCTGGTCGACGTGCCGGACGTCCGCTGACCCGGCAGCATGCTGACGAGGTCGAAAACTTCACAGGCCATCACAGTGCATGCCCCGGTTGAGTCGGTCTGGGGTGTGTTGGAAGATCCGTCATCCACATCCGCCCTTCTGCCGAAGGCATCACGCGTCGAGATGCTGAGCGACGACATGGCGAGCGTTGGATCGCGATGGCGCGTGGTCACGGAGGTAGGAAAGAAGCGCTTCGTGACGCACAGCGAAGTCGTCGAAGCCGTTCCTCACCGACTGCATGTCGTGCGGAGCGAATCCGAACTCGGGGTCAGTACAACGCGAATGGAACTCACGGGACGCGGGGATCGAACGCAGATGACATTGCACGGCGAGATCGATTGGCGGGGCGGGTGGGGAACGCTTCCGAGTCGGCTCATCTCTGCGCTAGCAGCCGGCCCTCTGGCGCGTCGCTCCCTCCGACAGCTGAAGCGGCACATCGAGACCGAAACCGCCGGCTCGGCGGAGCAAGCCCGTCGGTGACTAGACTCATCAGGCAACCGAACTGAGGGACGACCGTGAACATCGCCCAGATCGCCAAGATGGCGCAGCAGATGCAGACCCAGATGGCCCAGGCCCAGGAGGAGCTGCAGGACACGCGCTCGAGGCGACCGCCGGCGGCGGGCCGTGCGCGTCGTGATCACCGGCGCGCAGGAGATCCGCTCCGTCGAGATCGACCCAGCGCCGTCGACCCCGACGAGGTCGAGATGCTGCAGGACCTCGTCATGGCGGCCATCAACGACGCCATCGGGCGCAGCAAGGAGCTCGAGCGCGAGCGGATGGCCACCATCGCCGGCGGCATGGGGCTGCCGGGCATGCCCGGCCTGCCGGGCCTCCGCTGAGGCCGCGATGGCCGGCCTGATCGCGCCGGTCGCGCGGCTGATCGAGGAGTTCAGCAAGCTCCCCGGGGATCGGCACCAAGACCGCCCAGCGGCTGACCTACCACGTGCTGCGCGCCCCGGCCGATGAGGCCCGCGCCTCGCCGCCGCGCTCGTCGGCGATCAAGGAGCAGGTCGCCTACTGCAGCGTCTGCTGCAACATCACCGAGACCGGCGTCGACCCCTGCGACATCTGCGCCGACCCGCGCCGCGACGCCATCCGCATCTGCGTGGTGGAGGAGCCGCTCGACGTGCTGGCCATCGAGCGCACCGGCGAGTTCCGCGGCCGCTACCACGTGCTGCACGGGGCCATCAGCCCCATCGACGGCATCGGTCCCGACCGGCTCCGTGCCCGCGAGCTGGTCGCCCGCGTCGCCGGACGGCGGCGTCGAGGAGGTCATCCTGGCCACGAACCCGAACCTGGAGGGCGAGGCGACCGCCATGTACCTCGCCGACCTGCTCGCGCGCCACGTCCCGAGCGTGACCCGCATCGCGCGCGGCCTGCCGGTCGGCGGCGACCTCGAGTACGCCGACGACGTGACCCTGATCCGCTCCCTCCAGGGCCGCCGCGCAGGTCGAGCGCTGAGGCGCCGGTGCCCGCGGCTCGCTTGACGGTCCGGACGCCCTGACTATAGTCCGAATTCGCGCCGGCAGTCTGCCGGTCGATGCCATGAACGGCGGTCCCACGGGACGCCGCGTGACCATCGCGAGTCACCCTCGGAGGCAACTCATTGGGGAGTGCTCGAATCGAACGAAGCCGATCTGATCGGCAACGTGGCTTACCAGCTGAAGAGTGACAGGAATCCACACGAGTCAGCGGGACAACGTCGAACTCGAAACCGGTGAGAAGGCCTCGGCCAGACCACTGGTTTTTTTACGGAGAGTTTGATCCTGGCTCAGGACAAACGCTGGCGGGGTGCATGAGACATGCAAGTCGAACGGGGTTCCATCGGGCTTGCTCGATGGATACCTAGTGGCGGACGGCTGAGTAACGCGTAGGTGACCTACCCGGAAGTGGGGAATAACTGCCCGAAAGGGTGGCTAATACCGCATGTGGTCGACGATTCGATTCGTCGTCTAAAGGAGTAATCCGCTTCCGGCGGGGCCTGCGTCCGATTAGCTAGTTGGTGGGGTAACGGCTCACCAAGGCGACGATCGGTAGCTGGTCTGAGAGGATGATCAGCCAGACTGGGACTGAGAACGGCCCAGACTCCTACGGGAGGCAGCAGTCGGGAATTTTGCCCAATGGACGAAAGTCTGAGGCAGCAACTCCGCGTGAGGGATGAAGGCTCTCGGGTCGTAAACCTCTTTTCTCAGGGAAGATCCAAGACGGTACCTGAGGAATAAGCGACGGCTAACTACGTGCCAGCAGCCGCGGTAATACGTAGGTCGCAAGCGTTGTCCGGATTTACTGGGCGTAAAGAGCGCGCAGGCGGCTGGCCAAGTCCGATGTGAAATCTCCCGGCTTAACTGGGAAACTGCATCGGAAACTGGTCGGCTTGAAGGTGGGAGAGGGTAGTGGAATTCCCGGTGTAGTGGTGAAATGCGTAGATATCGGGAGGAACACCAGTGGCGAAGGCGACTACCTGGCCCATTCTTGACGCTGAGGCGCGAAAGCTAGGGGAGCGAACGGGATTAGATACCCCGGTAGTCCTAGCCGTAAACGATGAACACTAGGCGTAGTCGGTATCGACCCCGGCTGTGCCGTAGCTAACGCATTAAGTGTTCCGCCTGGGGAGTACGGCCGCAAGGCTAAAACTCAAAGGAATTGACGGGGGCCCGCACAAGCAGCGGAGCGTGTGGTTTAATTCGTCGCAACGCGAAGAACCTTACCAGGGCTTGACATGTGGCGGAAAACGGCGGAAACGTCGTCCTCCCGCAAGGGACCGTCATGCAGGTGTTGCATGGCTGTCGTCAGCTCGTGTCGTGAGATGTTGGGTTAAGTCCCGCAACGAGCGCAACCCCCGTGGCATGTTGTATCTCTCATGCCAGACTGCCGAGAGAAACTCGGAGGAAGGTGGGGATGACGCCAAGTCAGCATGGCCCTTATGTCCTGGGCTACACACACGCTACAATGGCCGGTACAACGGGTTGCCAAACCGCGAGGTGGAGCTAATCCCCTAAAGCCGGTCTCAGTTCGGATTGCAGGCTGCAACTCGCCTGCATGAAGCCGGAGTTGCTAGTAACCGCAGGTCAGCACACTGCGGTGAATATGTTCCCGGGCCTTGTACACACCGCCCGTCACGTCATGAAAGCCGATAACACCCGAAGCCGGTGGGCCAACCGCAAGGAGGCAGCCGTCGAAGGTGGGATTGGTGATTGGGACGAAGTCGTAACAAGGTAGCCGTACCGGAAGGTGCGGCTGGATCACCTCCTTTCTAGGGAGAAATGTGGAGCCGGTTCGCCGGATCCACCGATCCCAGGTCGATCGGCCAGCTCGCCGCAAGGTCCGATGCTCGAGGGAGCATCGGAACGTGAGCTGGACGCCCTCGAACTACCGACCTGATTCCCGCTGATAACGCGGATTCCTGTCACTCTTCAGCCGATGTAACCCATCGCGAAGCCGTCCCTCGGGACGGCTTCTTCGTTGTCGGGCGCGCGCCCGGTGGAATCCGACTCACAAATGGGGTCGTATCGCGCGGTAGCGCTGCCGTTCGTGCGCGTCGGCCCGATGGATCGGGCGCAGCTGCGCGGGAGAGCGGTGGTCTGCGCGACATTGCCCGATAGATCGGGCAGCTCATCCGTGACTCAGGCGGGCGCGTTTCCGATCCCTGGAACCTCGACGATCCCGAGGATCGCGAGGACGGTCAGGCCTATCAACGCAACGGCGACGACGATGAAGAAGACCTGTAGCGCGCCGCGCGAGCGAGGACTCATCTCCCGGCCGTACGGATCGTCGGCGCGCTGGGTCCGCTCCGCCCGCCGTGCCTCGAGGCCGGCCCAGTCGTCGGGGCTGGGGCCGGGGTCGAAGCCTGGTGTGTTGAAGCCCATCGCACAACCTTCTCCTGCGTTCAGTCAGGGTACGCCGCGCCCGCAAGCGGCCGCGCCTTGCGGCTCGGCGCCGCGGGCTGCTACCATGCGCGCTCCCGAGGGGCGTTTAGCTCAGCTGGTTAGAGCACTGCCCTGATAAGGCAGAGGTCTCTGGTTCGAGTCCAGAAACGCCCACCACCTCACCTCCCTCGACCGATGGAGCGCTCGTGTCCGCAGATCCGGCCGCCACAGCGCCGATGCCCGACGAGCGCCGATGGGAGCCCTCGACGCCCCGAACGAGGGTCGCGAGCTGCACGCGTCGCTCGAGCGGCGTCGTCTACGCCCGCCAGCCGGTGCGCACCCACCTCGTCACCGCCGCCGATACGACGCCGCTGCCGTGGTCACGCGCTACGTCGGCGAGCTCGGCGACGACGTCCGCCTCGTGGCGGTCAGCGAGCGAATGGTGGCGATCACCCAGGGCCGCTCCTACCCGATCAAGGACATCCGCGCCGGCCGCCTTGCGCGCCTGCTCGAGCGGTTCGTGACGCGGCCCGGCTACGGCATCGGCCTCGGCTCGGCCGAGACGATGGAGCTCGCCATCCGCGAGGTCGGCGCGCCCCGCATCCTGCTCGCCGCGGCGGCATCGGCGGTCACCAAGCCGTTCGGCGTCCATGGCATCTTCTACCGGATCGCCGGCCCGCAGGCGAAGGCGATCGACGGCCCGACCGCTACACCATCCCGCCGTACAACCAGGCGGCCACGCTCGGACCGAGGGACCCGGACGGCGCCGCGCGCGCCATCGCCGCGGCCGTCGGCGCGCCCGTGGCGATCATCGACGCCAACGATGCCGGCTGCGCCGTCCTCGGCGCCAGCCCCGGCGTCGACCGCCGCTTCGTCGAGCGCCTCTTCGCCGACAACCCGCTCGGCCAGGCGCGCGAGCAGACGCCGATCGCCGTGGTGCGCGAGGTGCCCTGGCCGGAGGGCGAGGAGCTCCCGCCGGAGCCCCGCCGCCGCCTCACCCCGCCGTAAGCGCCGGCGCCATGAGCGAGCGCGAGCTGATCCTGACCCTCTCCTGCCCGGACCGGCGCGGGATCGTGTACGCGGCGCGCGGGCCATCGCCGAGGGCGGCGGCAACATCCTCGACAGCCAGCAGTTCGGCGACCCGGACGAGGCCGTCTTCTTCATGCGCGTCCACTTCGCCGATGACGCCGGCGGCGACACGTCTGCCTGGCGAGAGACCTTCGCGCCTCTTGCCGGCCGAGTTCGAGATGCGCTGGGAGCTCCACGACGGCAGCACCGCCACGGATCCTGGTCGCGGTCTCGCGGGAGGGCCACTGCCTCAACGACCTGCTGTATCGATGGCAGGCAGGGGCGCTGGCCGGCGACATCATCGGCGTCGCGTCGTCACTATCCGGACTTCGAGTCCCTCGCCGCCGGCTACGGCGTGCCGTATCACGCGCTGCCCGGCCGCCGGCGCGACTGGCGAGGAGCGCGACGCGGCCCTGCTGGACCTGGTGGCGGAGCATCGCGTCGAGCTGGTCGTCCTCGCGCGGTACATGCAGATCCTGGGCCAGGGGCCTGCCGCGCGCTGGCCGGTCGAGCGATCAACATCCACCACTCGTTCCTGCCCTCGTTCAAGGGCGCGCGGCCGTACGCGCAGGCGCACGCGCGCGGCGTGAAGCTCATCGGCGCAACCGCCCACTACGTCACCGAGGAGCTCGACGAGGGACCGATCATCGAGCAGGAGGTGGCGCGCGTCGACCACGCCCACAGCGTCGCCGAGCTGGCGCGCGTCGGCCGCGACGTCGAGTGCGTGGCGCTGGCACGCGCGGTGCGCTGGCACGTCGAGCATCGCGTGCTGCTTCACGGCGACCGGACCGTCGTCTTCCGCTGACGCTTTGACCGTTCGTGTGCCGAGCGGATAGCATGCGGCGGCGGCGTGGGGATGTAGCTCAGCTGGGAGAGCACCTCCTTTGCAAGGAGGGGGTCAGGGGTTCGAGTCCCCTCATCTCCACCACACTGCAGGTCCCGGCGAGGTCCGGTACCATGCCCCGGTGATCCACCGAACCCTCGTACTCCTGTGCGTCGCTGCGCTCCTCGCGGCATGCTCGACCCCTCAGCAGACCACCTCCGCGGCCCCCTCGGCGTCCGCGCCGGCCAGCGAATCGAACGCGCCGAGCGCGTCCGAGGCGCCCGAAGAGAGCCCGGTAGAGTCCGTGGCACCGTCGACCGAGCCGAGCCCGAGCGGACCGCCTGTCGGTGGCATCTACGCCGGCCCGGTGAGCCAGGTGATCGATCCACGCGTCGCGGACCTTCCGCCGCGGGTCTATGTGCCGAACGAGACGTCGAACGACGTCGCGATCATCGATCCGGTGACGCTCGAGGTCGTCGGCCGCATCACGGCCGGCTCGGCTCCGGAGCACATCTCCCCCGACTGGGACCTGTCGAAGCTCTACGTCAGCAACATGAACGGCGCGACGCTGACTGTCATCGATCCGGTGGCGCAGGAGTCGATCGAGACCATGGATGTGCCGTTCCCGTACAACACCTACTTCACGCCCGACGGCTCGAAGGCGATCATTGTGGCCGACTACCTCGGCAACGACATGATCGCCGACAACGGCCTCTACTTCTACGATCGTGAGACGTGGGAGCTCCTCAAGTTCGTCCAGGTTCCGTGGGCCGGCGTCAACCATCTCGACTTCTCGCCCGACGGCAGCTACCTGATGGTCACGACCGAGACCGCCGGTGCAGTCGTCAAGATCGACGTCAATGCGATGGAGATTATCGGAGCCGTGGAGGTTGGCGGATCGCCGCTCGACATCCGGCTCGGCCCGGAGGGCGACGTCTTCTACGTGGCGAACCAGGGAACCCATGGCGTCGACGTGATCGATGCCGAGGCCATGGAGGCCATCGGGTTCATTCCGACCTCCAGTGGCGCGCACGCCTTCGCGTTCAGCCGTGACGCGACGCGGCTCTTCGTGACGAATCGGCTCGAGAACACCATTTCCGTCATCGACCTCGCGACGAACACGATCGTCGACACCTGGGAAGCGGGTGGGTCGCCCGACATGGCCACCGTCTCACCCGACGGCAGTCAGCTGTGGATCTCGAACAGATTCCACGGGACCGTGACCGTGTTCGACCCGGAGACCGGCGAGCAGCTCGCCAACATCGAGACCGGTGGCAATCCGCACGGGCTCACGTACTGGCCCCAGCCGGGGAGCATCAGCCTGGGCCACAACGGCAACATGCGTTGAGGGACGGCCCTCGCCTGAGCCTTCGCGGCAGCGCGATCGTGCTCCTGGCCGGCGCGTCCCTGGCGGCCTGCTCGACCCCGACCACCTCGCCATCCCAGACGGCCTCCGCAAACGCCGCCAGCGCCACGGCGGAGGCCAGCGCCGGCGTCAGCCAATCGGCTGCGCCATCGGCGAGCGTCGACCCGACGCCGACGCCAGAGCCGGTCGGCGGCGTGTACGGCGGAACGGTCAGCGGCGAGCTCGATCCGCGCGTCGCCGACGTTCCTGAGCGCGTTTACGTGCCGAACGAGGAGTCCGACGACGTCACCGTCATCGACCCGGCAACGTTCGAGGTCATCGACCGTTTCGCGGTGGGCGACGCGCCGGAGCACGTGAACCCGGACTGGGGCCTCGAGTCCCTCTGGGTCTCGAACATGAACGGCGGATTCCTGACCGAGATCGATCCGATGACCTCGAAGCCGATCGGCGAAGTCGACCTGCCGATCTTTCCATACGCGCTCTATTACACGCTCGACGGAGAGAAGGTGATGGTCATCACCAACTACATCGCCGAAGAGGACATCGCCGACAACGGCGTCCATTTCTACGATCCCGATACCTGGGAGCTGATCGAGTACGTGCAGGTGCCACACACCGGGGCCGACGATGCCGATCTGACCGCCGACGGTCGCTACCTGGCCATCAGCGCCGAGTACAGCGGCTGGCTCGTGTTCATCGATACCGTGGAGATGGAGGTGGCCGGCGAGGTCGAGATCGGCAGCCTCCCGCGCGACGTCCGCCTCTCACCCGATGGCAGCGTCTTCTACGTCACCAACGAGGGGCTCGGCGGCATCCAGGTCGTCGACGCGGAGGCGTGGGAGCTGCTCGAGTTCATTCCGACGGGGGAGGGCACGCACGGGATCGATTTCAGCCGCGACACGACCCTCATGTACGTCGCCAACCGCGCGGCCGGCACGATCTCGGTCATCGACGTCAGCACGAACGACGTCGTCGACAACTGGCCGGTCGGGGGCTCTCCGGACGAGATGGTGCTGAATCCCGATGGCAGCCAGCTGTGGGTCTCGAACCGGTACCACGGCTCGGTCTCGGTCATCGACACGGCCACCGGCGTGGTCATCACGACCATTGAAACCGGTGCGAATCCACACGGGCTGACGTACTGGCCCCAGCCGGGCTCGATGGCCATCGGCCAGAACGGCAACATGCGCTGACGCGGTCGGCGCGATGAAACGGGTCGCCTTGACCACATACCGGGGCCGGTGCTACAGTAGCCGGACTCTCGCGGGGAGACCCACTCCGGCTCTCCTCGCGTTGTGACAAGCCCACATTGAACGGTCTCCTGACCGCTGCGCGCGACGATCGTGGCGCCCATCGGTCAGCGGACATTTCGCTGACGCCGTGACGAGTTCGTCGCCAGGGCGTCGACCGGAGGCCCTCATGGCCGACCGGCGGGCCCAAACGCACGAGCCGAATACGGCGAGCGTCCGCGACGCGGGCGCGCGACCTTACAAATCGAAGAATGGAAGCATCGATTTCGTCGAGGAGATTCCGACGCGACCGCATCGTCACGCGAAGGCCAGCACCGTGCTAGCCGCGTGAACGTTGTAGGTCAAGCTACTAAGAGCACGCGGTGGATGCCTTGGCGCCAAGAGCCGACGAAGGACGTGGCAGGCAGCGAAATGCTTCGGGGAGTTGCGAGCAAGCGTTGATCCGGAGATATCCGAATGGGGAAACCCCCCAGGGGTAATGCCCTGGGACGCACGGTTGAATACATAGACCGTGTCGAGGACACCGAGGGAACTGAAACATCTAAGTACCTCGAGGAACAGAGAACATTCCGTTAGTAGTGGCGAGCGAAAGCGGAGAAGCCCAAACCGTGGCTGCGTGATAGGTCGCAGCCGTTGCAGTCGCGGTGTTGTAGGGCCGACCAGCGGGAGCTGCGATTCCTGCAGGGAGTTACAAATCGGTTCGTTAGCAGAAGCGGCCTGGAAAGGCCTGCCAGAGTGGGTGATAGCCCCGTACGCGAAAACGATCCGACTCCCGGACGTGTCCCTGAGTACCACGTGGAAGGTCTCTTCATGTGGGAACCCGGGCGGACCACCGTCCAAGGCTAAATACTCTTGGCGACCGATAGTGAACCAGTACCGTGAGGGAAAGGTGAAAAGCACCCCGGGAGGGGAGTGAAATAGTACCTGAAACCGCGTGCTTACAAGCAGTCAAAGGGTGTTGCCCACAGGCTTCGGCCGGTGGGTAGCCTGATGGCGTGCCTTTTGAAGAATGAGCCGGCGAGTTACCCGGTCTGTGGCAAGGTTAAGTCCGAGAAGGACGGAGCCGTAGCGAAAGCGAGTCTGAATAGGGCGTCACAGTCGCAGCGGGTAGACCCGAAACCGAGTGAGCTACCCATGGGCAGGTTGAAGCGGGAGTAATGTCCCGTGGAGGACCGAACTCACTAGCGTTGAAAAGCTAGGGGATGACCTGTGGGTAGAGGTGAAATGCCAATCGAACTCGGAGATAGCTGGTTCTCCCCGAAATAGCTTTAGGGCTAGCCTCGGGGGTTCAGTCGTGGGGGTAGAGCACTGAATGGGCTAGGGGGCTTCCCGCTTACCAAACCCAATCAAACTCCGAATCCCACGATTCCATACCCCGGGAGTCAGACTGCGAGGGCTAAGCTTCGTGGTCAAGAGGAAAACAGTCCGGACCGACAGCTAAGGTCCCAAAATTCAGACTAAGTGGGGAAGGATGTGGAGTTGCTCAGACAACCAGGATGTTGGCTTAGAAGCAGCCATCATTTAAAGAGTGCGTAATAGCTCACTGGTCAAGTGATTCCGCGCCGAAGATCCAACGGGGCTCAAGTCTGATACCGAAGCTTCGGATTGTGCTCAGGCCTTCGGGCCTGGTGCAGTGGTAGGGGAGCGTTCCGTCAGCAGTGAAGGTCGATCGTGAGGACGGCTGGAGTGGACGGAAGTGCGAATGCCGGCATGAGTAGCGAAATGCGCGTGAGAAACGTGCACGCCGTATGTCTAAGGTTTCCTGAGGAAGGTTAATCCGCTCAGGGTTAGTCGGGCCTAAGCCGAGGGCGAAAGCCGTAGGCGATGGACAATCGGTTGATATTCCGATACCGCCAGAGATCGTTTGCACCTTCGGGTGCCACGGTCGTGGACGCCGGTGCGCTGAGGCAGCTTTGCTGTCGAGGCAGCCGGTGAGAAGCGATCGCGGGAGCAAGGGCGTGACCGGGAACGGTAGGTTGAGCGCACTTTGGCTATGTGCGTCTAAGCTGGTAGGGGGAGAGGACAGGTAAATCCGTCCTCTCATTCAACTCCGAGAAGCGAATGAAAGGCGAAAGCTGATTCAACTGAGCCGATCCTGCAAGAAAAGCGTCTAGCGAGATCAAAGGCGACCGTACCGCAAACCGACGCAGGTAGACGGGTAGAGCATACCAAGGCGATCGGAAGAACCCTCGTTAAGGAACTCGGCAAATTGACCCCGTAACTTCGGGAGAAGGGGTGCCTCGCAGCGTTCACCTTGTGTGAGAGGCTGATCGAGGCCGCAGTGAAACGGCCCAGGCGACTGTTTAGCAAAAACACAGGTCTCTGCTAAAGCGAAAGCTGACGTATAGGGGCTGACGCCTGCCCAGTGCCGGAAGGTTAAGAGGAGGGGTGCAAGCTCTGAATTGAAGCCCCGGTAAACGGCTGCCGTAACTATAACGGTACTAAGGTAGCGAAATTCCTTGTCGGGTAAGTTCCGACCCGCACGAATGGCGTAACGATCTGGGCGCTGTCTCAACGAGGGATCCGGCGAAATTGAAATACCTGTGAAGATGCAGGTTACCCGCGGCAGGGCAAAAAGACCCCGTGGAGCTTTACTGTAGCTTGATATTGGACTGAGGTTCAGCATGTGTAGGATAGGTGGGAGACGTTGAAGCTGGGGCGCTAGCCTCGGTGGAGTCACCGTTGAAATACCACCCTTGTTGTATTTCGGCTCTAACCGCGACCCGTTATCCGGGCGCTGGACAGTGTCAGGTGGGCAGTTTGACTGGGGCGGTCGCCTCCTAAAGTGTAACGGAGGCGCCCAAAGGTACCCTCAGGCTGAATGGAAACCAGCCGTAGAGTGCAAAGGCATAAGGGTGCTTGACTGCGAGACCTACAAGTCGAGCAGAGACGAAAGTCGGGCTTAGTGATCTGGTACCTCCGAGTGGAAGGGGTATCACTCAACGGATAAAAGCTACCCCGGGGATAACAGGCTTATAGGGCCCAAGAGTTCATATCGACGGCCCTGTTTGGCACCTCGATGTCGGCTCGTCGCATCCTGGGGCGGAAGTACGTCCCAAGGGTTTGGCTGTTCGCCAATTAAAGCGGTACGCGAGCTGGGTTCAGAACGTCGTGAGACAGTTCGGTCTCTATCCGCCGTGGGCGCAGGGAACTTGAGAGGAGCTGCTCCTAGTACGAGAGGACCGGAGTGGACGAACCAATGTTGTACCAGTTGTCATGCCAATGGCATTGCTGGGTAGGTATGTTCGGTTGGGATAAGCACTGAAAGCATCTAAGTGCGAAGCTCGCCTCAAGATGAGGTTCCCCACTGGGTTAACCAGGTAAGACCGCAGCGAGACTAGCTGTTTGATAGGCCGCACGTGTAAGCGCAGCAATGCGTTGAGCGAAGCAGGCACTAATGGTCGAGGGCTTGACCTAGTTCACGCGACTAGCACGTTGCTGGATCGCGTCTGGAATGGCGGCACGACGCCGCCCACCACGATGAATCGATGCTTCCATCTCTTCGACGCGCGAGCGTGCTTGATTGCACGGCGCGCAGGTCGACAATTGAAGATTGTCCCGGTGACGCTAGCGGAGAGGCTCCACCCGTTCCCATCCCGAACACGGAAGTTAAGCTCTCCAGCGCCGAAGATACTCGGGGGGCAACCCCCTGGGAAAATAGGTCGTCGCCGGGATATTCACTACTACGTCAGCCCCGTCGGTTTTACCGGCGGGGCTGTTGGTATCCTGCAGGTCGTGGATCGCGTCTGCCCGCTCCTTGGTCTCCAGGGGGATCGCCGTACGGCGGTCGACGGCGTGGACGGCGGCCATCGGTGTCACGCCGAGGAGCCCCCCAGCCCGCTCGATCGACAGACGCAGGCTCGACTCTGCCTCACACTTTCGCACGAGCGCTGCGAGCGATACCTCGCACACGTTGCCCGCCGCGGCGGCGTTCGTCCGGGCCACTCCGGCCTCGCCGATGGCCTGGTCTCGACGCGGCTGGTCCTCGCCCCCGAGCCTGCCTGGCGCGGGATCGCCGGCCAGGCCCGACGCGCGCGCTCGGGTCCGGTGGCCCTTGCCGGCGCCGCCGTGGCCGTGGTCGGCATCGGTGGCATCGCGCTGGCGACCGGGCTGCTCGATGGACCGCCGGTCTCCGGCCTCGGTGGAGATCTCGGAGCCTCTGCGTCCGCCAGCCCAACCGCGCGACCGAGGCCGACGCCGACCGTGCGGCCCACGCCGAGCCCAACCCCAACGGCAGCCCCAACCCCCGTGCCCGACCCCGGTACCGACCCCGGTGCCGACGGTCGCTCCCACGCTCGCCCCAACGGCGCCGCCGCCGCCACCCGCGCAGCAGACCTACACGGTCCAGCAGGGAGACACGCTGGGTTCGATCGCGCAGCAGTTCGGGACCACGGTGGAGGCGCTCCAGACGGCGAACGGGATAGAGGACCCGAACGAGATCTTCCCCGGCCAGGTCCTCGTCATTCCCTGAACGATCGCCTCAGAAGGGCGGCTGGCACGTCCGGCAGAACGTCGTTGCCTCCGCGCCCACCGATCTGGCGCAGCTCGCGGCCGCATCGCGGACACGGCTCGCCGCCCCGCAGGTGGACCTTCAGGAACTCGCGGTGCTGGGTCTCGATGTTCGGCGGCACGAGCTCGCGGACGCGCTCGATGGCGTCCGCCAGCACCGATCGCATGGCGTCATAGAGGCGATCGATGTCCTCAGGCCGCAGCGATGAGCGACGTCGGAAGGGGGCGAGCCCTGCCGCCCACAGGATCTCGTCGCTGTAGGCATTGCCGATGCCGGCCACGAACCGGCTGTTGCGCAGCAGCGGCTTCAGCTCACCCGGATGGCGCCGAATCCGCTCGCGGAACTTCTCGAGGGTCAGGTCCGGGTCGTCGGCATCGGGCCCCATCTCGCTCCATCCCGGGATCTCGTCCAGCTGAGCCGGGCCAACGAGGTAGAGCTTGCCCAGCATCTCGCGGTCGACGTACCGCAGCTCCTCGCCACCGTCGAGGCGCAGGCGCAGTCCGGTCCGCGCCCGTACCCGGTGCCGTCAGGCACGAGCCAGAAGCGGCCGGCCAGCATCGCGTTCGCTGCCAGGACGCGCTCCTCGCCATCGGCGCGGCTCAGCGGAATCAGCAGGAACTTGCCGCGCCGGCGGGTATCGCCGAGGGTCGCGTTGGCCAGTGCCGCGAGCTCATCGGGCGTCGACCGCAGGAGGATCGGGGTCGGCGCAGTCGCCTCGCGGACCGTCGGCCGGCGACCCGGCGGCCGAGCTCCTCCGCGACGACCGTCAGATCGGGCAGCTCAGGCACGAGGGGGGTGGTCCCATTTGGACCGTATGGTATGGTATTCGGGCCGTGTGGCAGACAACCCCATAGTCGCGCGTGAGCGCGTCGATTCATCGGCAGGCGTAAAGGAGCACCGAGTCGTTTCGTACGAGACACAGGCCGCACCTGAGCAAGGACCGGTAATGGACGCCCTCCGTGTGGGGGCGTCATCTGTTGTCACGGACTTTGACTGACAGGAGCGTACTTACACTTTGACCGACGAGAAGAACCAGGAAGAGCCGCAGCCCACGGGGGGCGACCGAGAGGAAGCTCCGGTGGCCGCGGCCGATCCGGCCGCAGCCGGCTCCCCCGAGACGGCTGAACAGCCCGACCGGCGACGGAGACCGCCCAGCCCGGCGCCGCGGATCAGACGGCCGACGTCGTGACCGCGGAGGCAATTCCCGCGCGGACCCCCAGCCGGAGTCACCGGCGGAGCCCGAGGCCACGCGGCAGACGCCACCGACGAGTCGGGAGAGGCAGAGGCCATCGAGCCGGTTGCCGCCCAGGCCGAGGATCAGCCCGTCGAGGCCGATGCCGATGCCGTCGAGCCGGTCGCTGCCGAGCCCGAGCCCGTCGAGGC
Organism: uncultured Chloroflexia bacterium; assembly: GCA_963839635.1. Classification (GTDB taxonomy): domain Bacteria; phylum Chloroflexota; class Limnocylindria; order QHBO01; family QHBO01; genus JACDBZ01. The sequence goes on along the minus strand of CAWIVT010000008.1, from coordinate 38,103 downwards.
CGATGCGGTCGCGGAGCCGACAGACGCGGTCGCCGCCCCGGAGACGCCCGAGGTTGCCGCCGCCCCGCCGCCGACCAATGAGTCGATGACCATGGCCGAGCTGCTCGACCACCCGGACAACGAGGTCAAGAGCCTCAAGCACGGCGACGTCGTCGAGGGCAAGGTCGTCCGGATCGATCCGGACGAGATCCTGGTCGACTTCGGCGGCAAGAGCGAGGGCGTTGTCAGCAACCGCGAGCTCATGAACCGCCGCGGTCCGCGCGACAGCGGCGACGACAGCCGCCCCGAGCTCAGCGTCGACGACGAGGTCCTGGTCTACGTTCTCCAGCCAGAGTCGCCGGAGGGCCATGCGGTCCTCTCGCTTCGTCGAGCCGGCCTCGAGCGCAAGTGGCGCGCGATGCAGGAGCGCTTCGATGCCGGCGAGATCGTCGAGGCTCGCGTCATCGACCACAACAAGGGTGGCCTCATCGTCGACCTCGGCGTCCGCGGCTTCGTCCCGATCAGCCAGATCGTCGACTTCCCGCGCCGTCCGCGCGACGAGCAGCCACGCGACGCGGCCCAGGAGATCGCCGAGAAGCTCCAGCCGTTTGTCGGCCGCACCCTGCGCCTCAAGATCCTGGAGGTCAATCGCAAGGCGAACCGCCTCATCCTGTCTGAGAAGGTCGCCCTGTACGAGGAGCGCCGGGAGAAGCGCGACGAGCTGTTCAGCAGCCTCGAGACCGGCCAGCGCGTCACGGGCGTCGTTCGCAGCATCGCGCCGTTCGGCGTGTTCGTCGATCTCGGCGGCATCGATGGCCTGGTGCACAAGAGCGAGCTCTCGTGGAACAAGGTCAACAACCCCGAGACCGCCCATCAGATCGGCGACGAGGTCGAGGCCGAGGTCATCGACATCAACCACGAGCGCGGACGGATCAGCCTCTCGATCCGCCGCCTCCAGCCGGATCCGTGGCAGGAGTCGGTCGCGAAATACAAGATCGGCGACGTCATCGACGGCACCGTCACGAAGCTCGTGAACTTCGGCGCGTTCGTGCGCGTCGAGGAGGGACTCGAGGGCCTCATTCACATCAGCGAGCTCTCGCATCAGCGTGTGGCCCATCCCGGCGACGTCGTCCAGGAGGGCCAGGAAGTCAAGCTTCGGATCATCAGCCTCGACTCCGAGCGCCATCGCCTCGGCCTCAGCCTGAAGCAGGCGGAGGACCGGCCGCGCCCGCGCCGCGCGAGGAGCGACCCAGGCGAGAGCGCTCGCCGCAGCGCCGGGACCGATTCGACTACCGACCCGAGGATGCGACAGCCGAGCCCGAGGGCGGGATCGACAGCACGATGGCCGCCGCCTTCGCCTCGTCGGGCCTGCTCGAGCAGTTCCGCACGTCGGAGGACGCTGACGACATGCAGCCGCAGCCGCCGACGAGCCGGCAGAAGCCGAGGATGCCGCCCTCGCCGAGGAGCCGTTCCCGCCGCCGAGGAGGCCGCCCTCGCCGAGGAGCCGGCCGCCCGAAGAGCCGGCAGCCGCAGCGGAACCGGTCGACGAGTCCGTGGCCGACGCCGCAGCGGAACCGGTCGACGAGTCCGTGGCCGACGCCGCAGCGGGCAACCGGCCGCAATCGCCGAGGAGCAGCCGGAGACCACCGCCGCCGAGGAGCCCGTCGCGGAAGCCGCCGCCGACGTGCCCGCGAAGGACGAGGATGTCCCCATAAAGCTCGTCCAACAATCCGCCATAGCCGCCTACCACCACTAGCCGCTACCCTGGCCCTTTGCCCTCGCTTGCCGTGACTGTTGCAATTGCCGTCGCCTCTACTTTGTTGTCATCCCGCAGGGATCTGCGGTTGCAGTGCAGTTGCAGTTGCCTGCACTTTTGTGGTCATCCCGTAGGGATCTGCGGTTGCAGTTGCACTTGCAGTTGCACTTGCCTGCACTTTCGTTGTCATCCCGAAGGGATCTGCGGTTGCAGTTGCACTTGCAGTTGCCGTTGCAGTTGCCCTTGCCGTTGCCTTTGCTCTTTGCCGTTGCCTTTGCTCTTGCCGTTGCCGTCGTCTTTGCTCTTGCCGTTGCCATTGTCTTTGCTCTTGCCTTTGCTCTTGCCGTTGCCCTTCTTTGTCTTTGCCGCTGCCGTAGTCTTTGTCTTTGTTCTTGTCCTTGCTTCTAGGTACGCCAAGCCTTCAGGCTTGGCCCTCTCCGACCTTTCCACAAAAGGGGCTTTAGCCCCTGGGGTATTCTTTCTCTTCCATGGCTACAATCCGGCAAAAGCAGAGCACATACGCCATCACAATCTCGACCTTCCAGCAGCATCGCCACTTCCAACGCACTGCTAACGCCGAGCTCTTCATCTCAATGATCTTCCAGCACCGCGACAACAAACGCTTCGAACTTCATGGTTTCGTAGTTATGCCTGACCACATTCATGTCTTAACCACGCCCGCCATCAACGAATCAACAGCAAAGTGCGTTCAATATATCAAGGGCGGTTATTCTTTCGCCGCACGTCAACAAACTTCAGGAGAAATCTGGCACAGCGGTTATCACGAACACCGCATCAGAAACAAAGACGACTTCAACAATCAACTCATCTACATAGGAAATAATCCGGCCCGCAAACAGTACGAAGACTGTCCACACCAAATACCTTGACCGCATCGAGCCTATCCCCAATCATCTCCTTCACGACCAGAACAACTAGCCCACACCAAACCCGCAGGGTCACGTGCCCAAGACCCAAATCAAACTCCGGTACCGCTCATCACAACTTCGCATCTAACCCTCCACCAGGAGCAACCATGGAGCGAAGAGACTTCCTAAAAAGCGCAGCCGCCGCAAGCATCACAGCAGCCGTCCCCACCAGCGCGCAAACACCAAATCCCGCCAAACGCCCCGAATTCCCCAACATGATCTACCGCGAACTAGGCACCACCGGCGAGCGCGTCTCCGCCATCGGCATGGGTGGCTTTCACCTCGGCAAGCAAACCGACGCCGAACGAAAGCATCAGCCTCATCCACGCCGGCATCGATCGCGGCATCACCTTCATGGACAACTGCTGGGACTACAACGACGGCATCTCCGAAGTCCGCATGGGCAAGGCCCTCGCGCGACGGCTACCGCGCAAAAGTCTTCCTCATGACCAAGATCGACGGCCGCACCGCAGAGGAGTACAACAAGCAACTCGACGAATCCCTCAGCCGCCTCCAGACCGACATCATCGACCTGGTGCAGTTTCACGAGGTCATCCGCATGGAAGACCCCGACCGCATCTTCGCCCAGGCGGCGCGCATCGAAGCCGCCTCGACGCCAGGAAAGCCGGCAAGATCCGCTACATCGGCTTCACCGGACACAAAGATCCCGCCGTCCATCTCCGCATGCTGGAGGTCGCGCAGAAGAACAGCTTCCACTTCGACACCGTGCAGATGCCCATCAACGTGATGGACGCGCACTTCCGCTGCTTCACCAAACAAGTCATGCCCGGTCGCGTGAAAGCAAGGCATCGGCGTGCTCGCCATGAAGACCTTCGGCGACCACTTCATTCTCGACAGCAAGACCGTCCAGCCCATCGAAGCCCTGCACTACGGCCTGAACCACCCGTCTCCGTCGTCATCACCGGCATCGACAACATGCAGATCCTCGATCAGGCCCTCGAAGCCGCCCGAACCTTCAAGCCCCTGTCCAGACCCAGATCAGTTCCCTGCTCGCCCGCACCGCCACCGCCGCTGCCGAAGGCAAGTTCGAACTCTTCAAAACCACAAGCCACTTCGACGGCACCGCCCAGAACCCAAATGGCTAGGCTAGACCAACCCGACGCCGCAGACCCGAAGACCCGCCGGGTGGGCCCATCCTTTTCGGCCTCACCCGAAAAGTGTGGGTTATATAGACCCGCTGGCCTCATCGAAAAGTGTGGGTTATCGAGCGAACCGGGGTCCCCGACGAGTGCTTTCGCTCGTCGGGGTGGAGAAGCGAGACCGCTTCTCTCCGGACCCGCTCACGGGAAATGTTCCCTGTCTTCCCGCGATTCTCCCATGATCGCGGACAATCGTGCCTCAGTTTGAAGGGAGTTGCAATGAAGCTTTCCTGGCTATGCTCGCTCATTGTTGTGCTCGGCGCCTGCTGCTGCAGCGCGTCGGCTACGGAGGCGAGCCTGATCCTCGTCAACGCCAAGCTATGGACCGAAAATCCGGCGCAGCCCACCGCCCAGGCAGTGGCGCTCGATGGTTCCAGGATCCTCGCGGTCGGCAATAACGCAGCGATTAGAAAACTCGCCGGCCCCGACACCCGCATCATCGATCTCGGCGGCCGCCTTCTCCTGCCCGGCTTCAACGACTCCCACGTGCATTTCCTCATCGGCGGCGGTTCGCTGATCACCGTGCATCTTGGCACAGCCAACAGCCAGGCCGAATTCAAGGAGCGCATCGCTCAATTCGCCAGAACCCTGCCCAAAGGTGCGTGGCTTCGCAATGGCCTTTGGGATCATCAACGCTGGAATCCGCCCGTTCTGCCCGACCACCAGTTGATTGACGATGTCTCCGGCGATCATCCTGCATTCTTGTGGCGGCTCGACGGACACATGGCCCTCGTGAATGCACAGGCCATGAAGCTCGCCGGCATCGACCGAAACACGAAGGACGTGCCGGGCGGAGAAATCGAGCGCGACAAGGACGGCAACCCGACCGGCATTCTCAAAGACGCTGCCATCGCTCTCGTCCAGCGCATCATGCCTCCGCTGTCTCCCGAAGAGGAGGCCCAGGCCATGGAAGCAGCCATGCGCGAAGCAGCAGCTCACGGCGTAACCAGCGTGCAGAACATGGCCGACAGCTCTGAAGACCGCGGCCAGCCGGACAATTTTCGCGAGTTCCAGAAGATCGAGCGCGCTGGCAAGTTGACTGTCCGCATCTACGAGGCTTTTCCCGTCCGCGATTGGAAGACTCTGGCCGACGCCGGCATCGTCGCGCCTTTTGGCAGTCCTTATCTCCGCATTGGCAACCTGAAAGCCTTCGCCGATGGCGCCCTTGGTTCTGAAACTGCCTGGATGGATGAGCCGTTCACGAACAATCCGGCGAAGAGCGGCCTCGCCAGCCCCGATCTTCTCGACGTCGAGCATTTCTACGAATCGATGCGCCAGGCCGACAAGGCCGGACTCCAGCTTACGATCCACGCCATCGGCGATCGCGCCAACCGCACCATACTCGATCTCTACGGCCGCCTGGAAAAAGACAATGGCCCTGCCGATCGCCGCCCCCGCATCGAGCACGCGCAGCACCTTCATCCGGAGGACTACGCGCGCTTCGCAAAGCTTGGCGTGATCGTTTCCATGCAGCCCTACCACGCAATCGACGACGGACGGTGGGCTGAAACCATCCTTGGCCCGCAGCGTATCAAGTCGAGCTATGCATGGAAATCCCTGCTGGATGCCGGTGCAACACTCGCCTTCGGTTCCGACTGGCCCGTCGCGCCATTGGATCCCGTGATAGGCATCTATGCCGCCACCACTCGCCGCACCCTCGACGGCAAGAACCCAAACGGCTGGATTCCCGAGCAGCGCATCACCGTTGCGCAGGCAGTGCACGCCTACACCATGGGATCCGCATTTGCCGAACACCAGGAGACGGTCAAAGGATCCATCGAACCGGGCAAGCTGGCAGACCTGGTAGTGCTCTCCGACGACATCTTTACAATCCCGCCAGAGGCGATCGAGAAGACCAGGGTCGACATGACCATCTTCGACGGCAAGGTGATCTACCAGCGCTGAGCGGGCGAGAGGCGTATAGCTAAGCAAACGTTCCCAGCGCTAGCGCGCTTTGCGGATAGATACCCTCCGCTGCGGGGTGGTCACACACTGAATTGAGCGCAACTTCCGGATGGTCGGCAAACAGGAAGGAATGCGGTCGTAGCCGTTCACTTCCGGTTTGTTCTTCATTTCTGGGCGGATGGTCGTCAAGCCGGAAGTGAAGTAACCGGAACGGAGCGACCCAGCAGCCTGCGCTTTTTGGCGTTCGGTCTGGTCGCCCTGATCAGATTGTCCCGTTCGCGTCTCCGACAACTTGGAAGCTGGCCCACTGGCCCAGTAGTACGGCGGCACTCCCTTGTCCAGCAGCTCCATTTGAGCAGCACGAAGAGCGTCTACTTTCATTTGGTAGTTGGCGAGCTTCCATTTGGTGGTTGGCGAGCGGCAAACAAACCCCATTTCCCCCAAAAAAATAAAGTTGCAAAAAGTGGAAAATCTTAAGCCCTCGGAAAACATGTCCCTAAGCCACCACGTTAAACACTCAATCCACCACGTTCTCACCACAAAATCACCACCAAAAAACACCCCCATTTCCACAACCCCCCTCAAAAAACACCAGCAAAACCAACAAATATCACTCCCCAGGCCTCCCGAAAAAAACATTAACTAAACCACACTTCACGCCGATGAAAGAGGAAGAAACCGTTCGCGAAAGTGTACCCATGCCGCAGGAAAGAATCCTGGTAGTCGATGACGAAGTGACCTCACGCTGCACCGTAGCCGCCCTTCTCGAATCAAGCGGTTACGCCCCAACCACTACCCAGAGCGCCGAAGAGGCCATGGCCCGCCTCCAGCAGGACCCCGACTACGACCTCGTCCTCTCCGACATCATGATGCCCGGCACCGACGGCCTCACCCTGCTCGATCACATCTGCGCCGACTATCCCGGCATGCCCGTCGTCATGCTCTCCGCCATCACCGACACCTTCGTCGTCACCAACGCCTTCCGTCGCGGAGCCATCGACTATCTCACTAAACCCTTTGAACACGCGGAGTTGGAGAGCATCGTCATGCGCGCAGTCGAGCACGGTCGCCTGCGAAAACAGAACACCGTCTACCGCCATAACCTCGAATCCATCGTCTCCACACGCACCGGCCGCCTGCGCTCCACCATGCAGGATTTAGAGCGAAGCTACGACATCACCCTAGAAGCCATGGGCGACGCGCTCGACCTCCGCGACGCCGAAACCGAAGGCCACTCCCGGCGCGTCACCGCCTACACCATAGCGCTCGCACAGGCCATGGGCGTAGAGGCCGACGATCTCCGCATCATCGCTCGTGGCGCCTTCCTGCACGACATCGGCAAGATCTCCATACCCGACAGCATCCTTCTAAAACCCGGCAAACTCAGCAAAGAAGAGATGGCCATCATGAAACAACACTGCGAACGGGGCTACGAGATGGTGCGCAAAATCCCCTTTCTACGAGAAGCCGCCGAGATCGTCTACTCCCACCAGGAGCGCTTCGACGGCGCTGGCTATCCCCGAGGCCTCCGCGGCGAAGAGATTCCCCTCGGCGCCCGTATCTTCGCCATAGCCGATTCCCTCGACGCAATGACCTCTGACCGCCCGTATCGCAAAGGCACCACCTTCGCCACCGCAACCGAAGAGATCCTTCGATGCGCCGGAAAACAGTTTGACCCGCACATCGTCGAGGTCTTTCTCGCCATGCCCAACGAGACATGGTCCGCGCTCCGGACAGATGTTGGACGACTCTCCTCCCCCACTCGGTCCGCAACTCTCCAGGCTCCCCTGGTTGCGCACAGCCATAAGGACGGTTAGCATCTCAACGCGAGGAATTGACGATGGCAACCGCATTGAGCGCCGCAGAGGTTGAGGAGCGTATTAACTGCTCATCCAAAATGGAAGCTGCAAGAGGGAAAACTTGTTCGTGAATGGACATTCACTGATTTCGTCCAGGCAATGACAATTTGTGAACCGGGTCGCCGCAGTCGCGGAAGCAGCAGGACACCATCCTGACATCGACATTCGCTATAACCGCGTGTTGCTGGGCCTCATCTCTCACGACGCTGGAGGCCTGACAAAAAGGGATGCGAGTATGGCCCACACTATCGACAAAGAACTTGCAAGCTGAAAATGACTGTTCGAGCCTCGTACCTCTGGGACATCTCTATCAGATGCCTCTAACTCGCTGAAAACAAGCAAGTCGTCGGTATTTCTACGGACGCACATACTTCCAAACAGCTTGGAAAACGATCAAATTTCTATGATTGAACATATTTTTGATTTTTTACATCCACATTGTGGTATATTTCTATTCAACGTGAGCGTGAGTCGCCGCCCGTGAAAGTTCATCAGCCAGCATCGCTTTAGCCCGGCTGATACAAGTTGCGTCACTGGCCTCCCGGCACGAGCAAATCACCGTTCGTGCCGCCTTTTTTTTGCCTTTTCAAGCTCCGCGCCGACCACGCTATCCGATATTGAACGACTCCGAAACAATGGTCGATTGTGGATCTCCCCCCTGCGGATTAGGATGGTTCTATGAAGCGCATTTTCGGATGCATAGCGTTAGGCCTCGTCACGATGGTGGCGTCTGCCCAGTGGACCAACCCATCGGACGATGTACCCGCCTACAATGCGAAGGCGCCTGTAAAGCCTCTTCCCCCAGTACTAAGTGGCGACCAACTCACCGGGATCTATTTCACCCATCCCTATCAGGTGACAGCATACAAAATGGCCGCTGCCATCCCTGCCGTCCTTCATCAACAACCGTGCTACTGCCACTGCGACAGGGTTATGCGGCATAACAGCCTACATAGCTGCTTTGAAGGAACCCATGGCGCCACCTGTTCGACATGCATGAAAGAGGCAATCTATGCCTATGAACAAACCAAGAAAGGCGTAAAGCCCGCACAGATTCGCGCAGGCATCGAGCGCGGCGAGTGGGAGAACGTAGACCTGGAAAAAGCTGCACTTTAATTTCGCTACTCCATATACGGCGCGATTGCTATCCCCTTCGCTGAAAAATATCCGGCGACCGGATCGTGCGGTAGAGCCTTGAGGCCAGCTACTACACATTCCGCGTTCAACTCTGCGCCGACGCGGCTGGTGTGGGTGTGCGGATCCGCAAACAACGGTTCAACCCCTGCCTCTCCCAGCGCGTCGTACTTTCGAGCGATAATCTCGTTCAGATCGATAAAGCCGACGTGCTCCTGTTCCGCGACCTGGCGCGCCCACCCACCATAGTTCGCAGCATTCCGAACGATCTTGCCGTCTTTCCAAATCTTGCGCGGAATCGGAGAGCAAATCACGGGAATAGCGCCTTTGGCTAACGTGTCCGCAACGTATTTACGCAGATACCAGCCATAGGTATGCACCGTCTCGTGAATTTTGAGAATGGGATTATCGATCTCTTTCGTCTCATCGCCCACGCCATGCAGGGTTCCCCGCGCCCGCGCCGGATCGTCAAGTGGCCCGTCATCATTGTGGCCCCACTGAAAGAGAATGACATCGCCGGGTTTGACCAACGCCAGGGTCTCCGCCCACTCATTTTCCATGATGTAAGATCGGCTGCTACGGCCTCCAATGGCACGATTATCCACGTTGATTTTGCTGGTATCGAACAGATCGACCAGAGGTTCTCCCCAGCCCCATTGGCCCCCCGCACCATCAGCATGGCCGTTGCGAACAGTTGAGTCGCCAACCAGAAATAACGTTGGAAGCTTCGGGTTGGCAGGAGGTTTGAGTCCAATCTTCGCATGGGCCCCCGGGTCGGTCGTCGCTCCTTCCATCGGAGCAGCTTTGGAAGGATCCTGCGCATGCAGCCCTACGCAAACCAATAGTAGACAGAATGACAAACGTAGAACGAGGTGAATGGAAACACGCGGCGAAAGTTTCGACATGGAAACTATTTACGCTCAGACAGGCAAGCCCGTCAAGTTCACTCAACCGCGTATTCTCAGAGTCATGACGTGGGTATTTTGGGCATTGCTCTCGGCGCTGTTCGCTGCTGCCACGGCGCTCCTTGCAAAAGTAGGAGTCGCCGGCATCGATTCCAATCTCGCAACTGCGATCCGAACAACAGTGATCCTGGTCTTCACCTGGGCAATCGCGCTATCGCTGGAGAAACACCATGGACTGGCGGAGATCAGCCGGAGAAGCTGGATATTTCTGATCCTTTCGGGCATCTGCACCGGCCTGTCATGGCTCTGCTATTTCCGCGCCTTGCAGCTTGGGCCTGCATCGAGCGTTGCGCCCGTAGACAAGCTCAGTGTAGTGCTTGTGATTCTGGGCGCATGGCTCTTCCTGGGCGAACACCTTTCGACTGTCAAAGTCATCGGTGGATCGCTGGTGACTATAGGCGCCGTAATCCTGGCGTTTGCCTGAGCTGAACGATCACCCGGAGATGAACGGCGGGTGCATCGAGAGCTATAATAGAGAAAGTTCTTTGAGTGCCCAACGCAAGGTTGGTGCCAGCTCCACATGGGGGCGTCACGGCTTCGACGGGATTGCTTGTGGCAGAGAGGCATGCCGGGGTGTGGACACCCGTAATCGCTCACAAAACTATAAGTGCCGAACCTCAATTCGCGCTTGCTGCTTAATGAATTAAGTAGCCGATCGCTCAGGCTTCGCCTACGGGCTTGTACCGATCGTCGCACAGTAGGCTGGTCTTCCCTGCTCCGTCTGAGCGGGTCGGACGAGACTGATCAGACTGGTCATCGCCGCATCTTCGTCCGTTCTAAGTGTCGATGACGAGACAAAAATGATACGGAAAAAGCATGAAAGCTCTCTGTTGGAAGTTTTTTCGGACGCGGGTTCGACTCCCGCCGCCTCCACCATTATTTGACGTGATTCGAAGCAGGAAAACCTTTTTTACCTGCTCCAAAGCCAGAGCTGCGGGATTTGCGGAACTTTATTTTTCATTTACCACAACATCAATGTAAGTAATCTGCTTCCCAGGCTCCAGAAGAAACTGGTGAGGCAGACCCGCGGGCATGTTGATAATATCCCCGGTTGCAACCTTCCTTTCGATTCCGTTGCGAATAGACGTGCCACGAATCTCGGTCGGCGACGTATTCTTGGCGTCAACGACATCGGTCCCAACCACAAGGGTTGCCTCGCCACTCTGAACAATCATGACAATAGTCCGGGTGCCGTGAGACTCTACGATCCCACTTTTTTCGCGGTGGGCAAGTGACCAGCTGTGATGCTCAAACTGTATCTTTTGAGGCGAGCCGTCAGGTGGCAGCCCCTTTGGCCAAACGACAAAGCCTGCCGGGTCTGCAGCGAACGCCGAGGTTACAGCTAGACTAACAAAGAAAACGACTCTGCATAACAACATTGAACTCTCCATCTGTGTTCGATGATTTTTTCTGACGCGGTGGCTTGTAAAGAATTGGTCGATTCTTTGCAAATAAAGCCAGCGTTAGAACACAAAACGTCCGCCAAACTGAACGGTTCGGGCGGAGTTAGCTTGAGACGTAATCGTCCCAAAGCTGCTGCTGGTTGCAGAAGACACGGCCGGAGCCGCGAAACTAGCGTGATTCAGCGTATTGAACACCTCGAACCGGAACTGCGCGTACATGCCCTTCGGTAGTTGAAAGTCTTTCAGGAAAGAGGAATCAAGTTGGTTGATTCCATCCGTTCGCACATTACCGAAAGTAAGGGGCAAAGTTCGAAGATGGAAAGAGAACTGATCGGCGCTTGCCGTGTCGAACGCTGCCGTACTAAGTGACTTACTAGGTGTTGTTACACGAGGGCTGGCGGTGATTGGCTGACCGGTAGTGACAAGATCGTTCGAGAAGAACAGCGGAGCCCCGGTCTGGAAAGAATAAACTCCGTTGATCTTGAAGCCGCCGACAATGCTGTTCCAGACTCCGCCCTTTATGTCGATCAGTTTCCCGGTGCCGATGGGCAATTCATAGGTGCCTCCGATCGCGATGTGGTGCTTGTGATCGTAAGGCGAGACGATCTTAGCCAGCTTTGTATCTCCCGGATTCAGATACTGCATCGACTCGATCAATTTAGAAAAACTATAGTTCCCTGTAATTGAAATGCCATGACTCAGCCGCTTCTCAACGCGTGCGGACATGTCATGGTAGACAGAGTCGCCTTCGGAAGCGTTTTGCTGGGTGATACCCGTGAACTGTGGATAGTTCATGAGCAGCTGGGAGCGTGCAACGGTTGCACCATTGATGCTGGTGCCTGGCAGCAGACCTGCAAACGGATTCTTGACGGTAGCTGTGTAACTCGACACAAGGGCGTTGTCACGAGTCGGAAGCCTGCTGAGAAACTGCTGCGGGATGTAGTCGATCGGCGTGCTGGCAATCGGCTGATGGACTGCATGGTCTCCGATGTAGTCCAACTCCAGCAACAGATTCGATGAGAGCGCATATTGCACCCCGAGGTTCCACCGTAGTGCGTAAGGATCACGAATGATGGGAGCGTAGTAAGTAATTGTCTGACCGAGGTTGGTGCTCGCACCAAGAGATGAGCCCACCACCGGAGTAAATCCGGAGGGGAACGGATTATCCAGCGTACTCGCAGCGGTCAGGAAATTGTTGTTCGTGGGAACGAAGCTGGTTGTCGCCGAGAACCCTTCCTGGTTGACCACAACATTCGATCCCGGGACATCCACTGTTGAGAGCGTGTCGAGGTTTGCCGGAAGAACAAACATCGAGAACCCACCGCGCACCACCATCTTCTGTCCGAAGATTGATGGGTTATAGCTGAAGCCGATACGAGGACTCAGCCAGTGCGAAATGGTTTGATATTGCGCGCCATTCTTTGCAGTGTTGGGAAAGGTGAGACCGCCAAGCGTATTGAAAGAGCCGGGAGGAATCTGGCTAATTGGATTCGCAGCATAAGCGGCCGAAGCGGCTCCCGAGACACTGGTGACAGCAGAAGGATTAAAACCATTTACAACCCGGCTAAGCTTGTCCTCAAAGGGCGATTGATGGTCATATCTCAACCCAAGATTAACCGTGATGTGGTCCGTAATCCTCCAATCATTTTGAGCAAAGAACGCAAGATAATTTGCGTGGAAGTTCGCGGTTGCGGCGTTGAAGAAGCTTCCACTCGTCGGCAGACCAAGAAGGAAGCTGGCCTCCGGACCTCCAAATGTTGGAGCACTGCCTGAGGAACTGGATTGCACGAAATTGGATGCGAACGTATAAGTCCCGGCGGCCGCCCCATAATTGATGACATCCACGCGGTATTGACGGGCATCGACTCCGAACTTAAGGGTGTCGCGACCGATAACTTTCACGACATCCCCGAACAGCCCATAAATCGTTGAAGGATCTTTACTCGCGGTCTGAAAGCCGAGGCTGGTGTAGCCCGGAGTGATAAACGGTAGTTGCGGATATTGACTTGCCGCCGTCACGTATCCCGGGAACCCAACAGTTCCAGGATCAAAGGTTGGACTGGCCGGCACCGTCGTCTCGTTATAGAAGAGCCAGTTGCCGCGAACATTCAATATGGTGGAATCGTTGATCGTGTACACCTCATCCACCGTAGCGCCAAGGTTCAGGCGCTGCGATCCCTGGCCGCTTGCATTGTTGCTGAAGATATCGTTCTTATGATTTGTGCGGTGGTTGCGGTGAAACTCTGCAAAAATGTGACTTCGCTCGCTCATGTTCCAGTCGCCACGGTAGAACTGGCTGTTGAATGTGTCGACAGCAGGCGAGTTGCTGATGTAATTATTCTCGCCGTCAGCATTTGGATTAGAGGCGTTCGGCTCCGGATAATACTTCAGATAAGCAAGTGCCACCGGATTTAACGGCCCTGCGTTTGTCAGGATATTGTTCGGAATGGGTTTGCGCACAACGGTCGAGCCGGACAACGTAGCCGTGAAGGGATTGTAAAGCTGATAGGGATTAGCGCTCCCATTGGCGCAGTGACTCGAGTCCGTTCCCAGATAGCCGTTTGGGCAACCGAGAGGAAGCAGAGCGGAGAAGTCGCCCTTGCGTTCCGGGTCGGTGGGCACCGTGTTTGTAGTGGTCGAGGGCGTTGAATCCGGCAGAGATTCATATCCGAAAAAGAAGAACACTTTATTTCTGCCATCGAAAAGCTTTGGCACCAACACCGGCCCACCCAAGGTCAATCCGTACTGATCGAACTTCTGCGGCGGCAGAGATTGAACCGGGTTCGTGCGCTTGTTGAAGTAGGTGTTCGCCGCCAGACTCGGGATGACGTGGAATTCATACACCGAGCCGTGCAGCTTGTTTGTTCCGGCCATGGTGATCTGGTTCATGACCCCGCCAATGGTATGTCCGTAGGACGAATCCGTGTCCGACACGCTTACGCTCAGTTCTTTCACCACACCCTGCGGCGGGTTGTATGCGACATCTCCCTGCCAGGTCGTGTCAGGTGTGCCGTCGAGGAGCACTTCGCTGGCCTGCGCGGGTGTCCCTCCAATGCTCCAACTGGAAGCGCCGCTGTTGTCGAAAGGATGGATCTGAGAGGGTTGCGAGGTAGGAACTACACCGACAGCCAGTTCAACAAGCGTAATCGGAGTCCGCCCGTTCACAGGATAGTTCTCGACTTCCTTCGTACTGATCACCTGACCGACCGAGGCATTTGCCGTATCGATCAAAGGAACATCTTCCGTGACACTAACGGTCTCCTGTGCATTGCCAACCTGCAGCGACATGTCGATCAGAGGATGCTCGTTAGCCTGAAGTGTTATGCCGCTGCGTACGTTCTTCTTGAAACTCGCCATCTCCACAACGATCTGGTAAGTGCCGGGTTGCAGAAACGGCACGACATACTGGCCGGCGCTATCGGTTTTGGTCCGGTTGATAGTCCCGGTGTTCGTCTCCGTGACAGTCACCTGCGCATCTTTGATCACCGCACCCGACGAATCAGTAACTGTACCGGAGATCGTCCCTCGAAATTCCTGAGCGCCCACCCAACCCGGAAGAAAAATTAGCGCACTGACCATCATGCAAAGGGCTGACAAACGAAGAAAGCATAGATCGGCTCGAAGGAAGCTGGACCGTTTCGGCATGTTCATTATTTTTTAAAACCTCGTCTGGTAACGTTTTGCGAAAACTGAATGCGGGAATCCTTCTGGAAAAAATTCACATCCTCAGTAACATCTGCTTCCTACAAAAAGGAAGGATCGGCATGTGAACAACCTGTACCGACGGTGTATGTGACACGTCAATTGCGGTGTAACTCTTTAGAATCAGCGAATCTTCTTCATAGTCGCTGAAGCAGGACACCTCATACGTTTTACGACCTCCAATAACGCTGCAGATATTGGCTCAGTGTGGCGCAACCGGCGAAGCATTGGCAGAACGCGAGGGTTGAGGCCGTGCAGGCTCCGGTACGTTTGCAGGCAGCCCCTCTGCTCTGAGTGTCCGCTTCGCCCATCCCTGCCAGGTATAAAGATCTTCGTGCGCCTGCCAGTCTGCTTCAGGGACAACCTGCAGCTGAGCTCGTTTTGGCGACGGAAACCCATGACCCAAAGCGCGAATCCCGCCCTCCGTCTTTTCTGATTCATATCCATGGTTGATGTGAGCACCAGTAGCCGCTGCCCACTCCGCGACATGCGTTTCGCCCAGCGACTCAAGGGGTACGTTCCGCCACCGCGGAAAATGAAGCCTCGCGTTGAGCCATATCGCAGCATCGCGATTCACCCAACTAGGACGATGACCCACACCAGGATAAAAATGGTATTCGATCTTCGGCACCTTGGGTCCGGCAAGAGCCTGCACACGCGCATTCAGATCGGCAAAGAAGCTCTGTCCATGATGAGGGCCGGCGACAAGGTTGTCCTCCTCGCCGTTCAGTACAAGCGTCTCGCCCACACGTTGATGCAGCGTATAGAGAATCGCTCCTTTGTCCGGAAGAAAGCTGAGCGCCTGATAAGGGCCACCCTGGCACATGATTTTGCTGCTCGAATCCCAGGAGCCTCCGTTGCCATCCAGGTCCCCTCCCCCCGAAAGCACCAGGGCGCGAATGCGAGGATCCAGGCCCGCCGCCAGCGCTGCATGGAAACTTCCCATCGAGTACCCAAGCACCGCAATGCGTTTCGAATCAACCTCCGGCAGGCTCGCCGCATAGCTGACAGCGCCGATCACGTCACCAATCATCAGTCCGCCCATCCTCGCGGGAGATTCCAGGCCAGGCAGCACCGTATCGTGGGCACGCGCGTCTGTCAGGTGTTCCGAATTACGCTCTTCCTCCCCGATAGGATCGTACGTAACGACGACCGCGCCTGCACTCGCATAAAGCAAGCCGGCGTAGACCTCATACCATGTAGATTTGCTTCCGCCATGCCCGGCAACTACAACCACCGCGGGCAACTTTCCGCTGAGATGGTCGGGGTGATAGACAATCGCGGTGACCCGCATCCCAAACTGAGTTCCATACGTGACACGACGCGCGACAACGCCGGGCATTGGTACAAAACTCCCGAAATTCTGCGCCGCAACAGGGGGCAAGTTCTTCGGCATGAAGAGCGCCGCGCTCGCCTGTTCACGCCAGCGTGTGAACTGCTCTTCGGTCGCCGGAAGGGAGACCGGAGGCGGCGTATCGAAGGGATGGGCCAGATCCGTAGAGTCTGGACGTGTCGTTCGCTGCGCTATACCCGTAGCCCCGAAGCTCAGCAGTATCGCCAGCCACAGCACACGATTTCGCATCTCTCTCATCACTACATAACTCCCGCATGCTCACGCAAAGTGACATCGTCTTCGACCGCGGTTTGCAAACCCTTCAGCACCGCATCAGCGCGCTCAGAGTCGAACTGGCCCTCCCAGCGCGAGATGACTATAGTCGCCACTCCATTACCGATGGTGTTTGTGACAGAACGCATCTCAGAGAGAAAACGGTCGACGCCGAGAAGCAGTGCTATCCCGGCTACAGGCACTGTTCCCAACGCAGAGAGCGTAGCGGCCAGAGTGATCAGACCGCCGCCAGTGACGGTTGCAGCGCCCTTCGAATTCAGCATCAAAACAAAAAGCATGAAAATCTCCTGTCGCAGCGAAAGGTGAGTATTCGTCGCTTGCGCAATGAACAGCAAAGCAATCGTGAGATAGATGGAGGTCCCATCCAGGTTGAACGAATATCCGGCAGGAATCACCAGGCCGGTGATGGCCTTGGAGCAGCCAAGGTTTTCTAGTTTGAGCATCAAACGCGGCAAAACCGACTCCGACGAAGAGGTTCCGATAACAATAAGCAGCTCTTCACGGATATATACGATGAAACGCCAGAGATTTACCCCATTTGCCCAGCAGATGAACCCAAGCACAATGACAATGAAAGCAATGCTGGTGGCGTAACAGCAGAGCAGCAGCTTTCCGAGCGAGAGCAGTGAGCTAACTCCGTAGCGTCCAATGGTAAAAGCAATGGCGCCAAATGCTCCAAGCGGCGCCGCCTCCATAACCAATGCAACCATCTTGAAGAAAAACTGGGAGAGAGAATCCGCCAGTTCAACCAGTCTCTGCTCGCGACGGAGCATTGCAAGGGCGATGCCGGAAAGCACCGCGAGCAGCAATACCTGCAGCATCTCTCCCCGGGTGAAGGCTCCTAAAAAACTATCCGGGACGATGTTCAACACAAAATCGGTAGTGCCTGTGTGAACTGTGCCAGTGGTGTACTGTGCCACGGAGCGGGAATCAAGCGATGCGGGATCGGCATTGATACCGCGACCCGGCTGCATCAATGTCGCAACCACAAGTCCAAGAATCAGCGCGAACGTTGTGACGCACTCGAAGTACACGATCGACTTCAGACCTACGCGACCCAGTCGCCGCAGATCCCCGAACTTTGCGATACCTGTAACGACAGTAAAAAAAACCACGGGCGCCACAAGCATCCGAATCAGCTTTAGAAACCCGTCGCCCAACGGCTTCAGCGATGCACCAAAGTTCGGAAAGAAACGACCTACAAGAACGCCTGCAACAATTCCCACCAGCACCCGGAAATAGAGTGTCTGGACAAACCTCTTCGATCTGTGGGCCTCGCTCAAAAATCGCTCCCTCGATATGTCCAGCCTCTGTCGCCAGACGCTGCCGAACGCTAACCTTTTACGACGGTGTGCTTTGAGATGTAAGCGGGATCGATAGTGACGCCGAGCCCTGGGCCGGTCGGGACCTTGATAGCCCCCTCATCGTCGCTGCGCAGCGTCGAGGTCGGGCAACTGTACGGCAGGTCATTATTAAACTCCTTGAACTCGTGATACGGGCCTGAGTTCGGGATCGCCGAGACGAAGTGCATCATGTAGACATAGCCAAGCCCCGTCGACGAGATGTGGGGATGCACTGTTTGCCCAGAACCGCCGGCCATCCGCGCGACTCGCATGCAACGCACCATACCGCCGAAATAGAACATGTCCTGCTGCACGATTCCACAGCGCCATTGGCGACCACCCAGCGGAAATTGTGCGTGGTGGGCTCCTGCTCTCCCAGCGCCATGGGAATCTTCAAGCGCGTCGGCGACCTGCTTGAGTCTCCTCGTACCAGTCAAACGGCACCGGCTCTTCGTAGAACGCATAGTTGTACTCCTGCATCAGCCGTCCGATGGGAATTGCCTGCTCCGGAGTATAGGAGCCGTTGGCGTCGGCGGAGATGACCATCTTGTCGCCGAAGGTCTTGCGGACCAGCGGAATCAGCTTTTCGCTGCGGCCGACGGGGTCTCGGGATGCGACATGCGGCCGCCCAGCTTGAACTTGATAGCCTTCGCCTTGGAGATGGCAACATCGCGTTCAGGTGCTCAATCATCTCTTCCGCGGAGATGTACGCGCTCACCGTTGGCCTGATAGACGTTGATCGCCGGGTTGTAGATCTTGTCGGAGATAAGAAGACCGATCGGCCGGTTCGACCATCTTGCCGAACATGTCGAGAATGGCGAACTCGATGGTCGCCATGGGCACCCAGATCGCCAGACCTGAGCCTTGTAGTTCGATTGATAGACGGTGACCGCCTCGACGAGGTCTTCAAGATCGCGAGCATCCTTCCCGATAAAGAACGGGGCCATCCGCTTGACCAAGACGGGTAAAGCATCTCCATCTGCTGCGAATTCGAGACCGAAATTCCCTCGTGGCCATCTTTGGTCCGCACCCGGCAGATCCAGGAGTTTTTGTAGTGGAGCAAATCGACCGATTCGATGATGGCTGGTTCCGTAAAGAGCTCGCGTTTGAAGACCGGCTGGCTGGCCGCCGCATCAAGCTTCGCATATCTAGCCTTGAGAGCCGGGGCCATCGTGGAACGGGTGGCGGCAATCGACGGCAGCGTTCCCATCAATCCTGTAGCGAGAGCACCGCGAAAGATGTCGCGACGAGTAGTCTGCATAATTTTCATTTCCTCCCGGGGCCGATCCCGACTCGGTAATCAGAATCTGGGACAGGGAGCCGATGCGCATCCAGAGGACGTCTCGATTCCCTTAGCCATTCTTCTCTTCGATTCATAGCACCTCAGCGGCTAAGACGGTCGGGAAAACATGACGCCAAACTGTATGTGACGGCCAAAGATACAGGCATACAACAATGTTCAGGGCCTGTGCCTCTTCTGAAACAAAGAGAACCTTGTCGACGCATGCCCCCTCAATTGACAGTGCTTGTCCGCCGGTGATATATCGCAGAGATGCTTCTGGAAGACAAGTCCACTGCGGCCGAGCCGATCCAGCACCAGATTGAACGCATCGTACACAGCGAGCAGTTCCGCAGCTCAGAGGTCCTCCGAAGACTCCTGACCTTCCTGTCTGAGAAAGCAATAGCTGGAGAAGCCGACAATCTGAAAGAGTACGTCGTAGCAATCGACGGTCTGGGGAAGTCCTCCACCTACGACCCTCAGCACAACTCTGCCGTTCGAATTCAGATGGGTCGCCTGCGCCAACGGCTGGCCGAATATTACCGGACCGAAGGCAAGAACGATCCGATGATCGTTGACCTTCCAAAAGGACGTTTTCGTCTGACCTTTCAGCAACGCTCGGAAGCCGATATATCCGGCCACGAGCTCACCCCACCTGCTACCGTTTCAGCCCCTTCAATTCAGGTCTTGCCTCCAACAGCGGAAGAATCAACCAAGCCATCGATACTACGGTTAGCGGCTGGTCTGCTAATTGTTGCCATGCTCGTAGGCTTGGGATATCTGCTGGGTCGAACAATTCCCCGGCAGCAAAGTGCCACGGATCGGAACGCCCAGGATCTCGCGGCTCTGTGGGAACCCTTCCTCAACCATAAATTGCCCTTAATCCTTTCGATCGAAGATCCT
This sequence comes from uncultured Chloroflexia bacterium, assembly GCA_963839635.1. Lineage (GTDB taxonomy): Bacteria > Chloroflexota > Limnocylindria > QHBO01 > QHBO01 > JACDBZ01. The sequence goes on along the minus strand of CAWIVT010000008.1, from coordinate 18,159 downwards.
CTCTTCGCGGAGATCCGCTCAAGTCCCGGGGTTTACTTTCGCGATCGCTCCATGAACGAGTGGTCGGATGTGGTGAAATCGGCTGCGCTCCACAAACTTACCGGCGCGCTCGATCAATCGGAGATGCATCCCAGCCGGTATTACACCGCCTTCGGCGAAGCCGAGGCATCCTTCCTGTTAGGTGGACTGCTGAAAACGCCCGAGCGTGCTCTATCAATTGTTCGAACCAGCCAGCTCTCATGGCAGCAGCTCGCCGACAACAACGTGATCTTCGTCGGCGTTCAGAACCTGTTTTAACCAGCTCCGAAATATGCCGATTGCTCCGCAACTCGTTCCCGAATTAAATGGGATTCGCGATCAACATCCTGCCAACGGACAGCCGGCCTTTTACGCCGACGAATACACAACCGCGCCAAGCGAGCAAGGTACGATATACGCCCTTGTAACGCACCTCCCTGGTCCCAACGGGAAGAACGACATTGAGAGCTTCACCAGTAACCGTTCCGCCGGCTACCTGGGGGCCGTGCAGAGCTTCACCGATCCACAATTCGCTCGCATGTTGATGGCCAGGTTGAAAGAGGCGACCGGCACCAGGACTCCGCGCTACTATCAGGTACTTTTTCGGGTCCTCTACCGCGACGGAGTCCCCACGGAGACAAAAATGGTTCTGGCCCGCGAGATGCGCTAACCTGAGTGCTCTCACGATGAAAAAGTTTCTCCTTCTAAGCCTCATCGCACTGGTTCCGATTCCCTGCCTCACCGCACAGGACTTACGAACCGTTAGCGAGCCATCGATACCGCCAACGTGCAGTTCGCTTGACGCCCAACTCAGCTTCACAGGCAACAGCCTCGCCGCCGCCGACGAGCCCAAACTCGACACCGCCCGCATCCAGAAGGCTATCGACACATGCGGCAAAGGACAACGCCCTGCTCCTGCGCACCTACGGCCCCTCGAACGCCTTCCTCAGCGGCCCGCTCGAACTCCGCGAAGGCGTCACCCTCATCGTCGACAAAGGCGTCACCCTCTTTGCCTCGCGCGATCCGGCCGTCTGGGAGGTCTCCCCTGGAAGTTGCGGCAAGGTGCACGAGTAGGCCGCGGATGCAAGCCCCTCATCTCCGTCAACACGTTTCCGGCGCAGGCGTCATGGGAGACGGAGCCATCGACGGACGCGGCGGAGAGAAGCTGCTCAACAAAGACGTCCCTGGTGGGATCTCGCCGAAGACGCCCGCGCCGGAGGCCGCCAGCAGGTTCCCCGCCTTATCGTCACCGACGCCGCCGACAACTTCACCCTCTACCGCATCACCCTGAAGAACTCCCCCAACTTCCATCTCGTCTATAACCACGGCGACGGCTTCACCGTGTGGGGCCTGAAGATCGACACCCCAAAACGCCTCGCCCGCAATACCGATGGCGTCGACCCCGGCCCCGGATCCAAAAACATCACCATCACCCACAGCTTCATCCGCACCGGAGACGACAACGTCGCCATCAAGGGAGGCCCGGGCGGCGTCACCAACATGACCGTCAGCCACAATCATTTCTACTGGGGCCATGGCATGTCCATCGGCAGCGAAACCAACGGAGGCGTCAGCAAACTCCGCGTCTCCGACCTCTCCCTCGACGGCCCCGACAACGGCATCCGCATCAAGTCCAACGGCTCGCGCGGCGGCCTCGTGCACGATGTCATCTACGATGACGTCTGCGTCCGTGACTCCCCCAATCCCATCACGCCGATACCGGCTACACGGCCGCCGGGACCTTCAGGGCCCCTCTCCTCCCACCTTGCGCGACATCACCCTACATAACGTTCGCGTCTCAGGAGGAGGCAAGATCCCCTTCGACGGCTACGCCAGCAATTACCGTATTGGAGTCAGCCTAAACGATGTTCTCTTGACCGACGCCGGCGCCTACACCTACTCGATCCACCACACCGATTTTGTCCTCGGACCCGGACCAGTCAACCTGAACCTCACCGGCGGAGTCGATTCAACGCTGCAGGGAACACCGGCGAAGGGAGCCCCCGGATCCTGTGCGGACAAGTTCATGCCCTTCCCCCAAAATACTGAATAACGAAACCGTACCCGCAGGCGAATTCTCGTTTTTTCAAGCGAAATAACATCTTTTTTCCCGGCCGCAGGATCGCCGCAGGGGTACATCCGAGGCTACCGGACACTCGATGGTGGACGATCCCCAAACCGAAACGTCTAAGATGGACGGAGTTCCTTCAAGCAGATCAATGAGCGTGTTCAAAAGTTTATGACTGAATTTGTGATCAAGCTGGCCGACGAGCGGGGACGGGTGCAGGAGCAGAGCCACGCAGCAGCAACCGCGGAGGAGCTGCGCGCACGCTTTACTCAGGCTGGTTATTACGTTTATTCGGTTAAAGCCAAAAGCGTGCTCGGCGGTGGCCGAAGAAGAAGGTAAAGCTCGAAACCTTCTTGATCTTCAATCAGCAGTTTTTAACCCTGATCAAGGCCGGGTTGCCGATCCTGGGCTCGTTGGAGTTGTTGGCACGACGCCAGAAGCTGCCGCACTTTCGCGCTCAATTGGAAGACGTCGCTGCAAGAGTCAAAACCGGCGAATCCATCTCGCAGGCGTTTGAGGCGCAGGGCGGCTTTCCGATCGTCTATACAACGACACTGCTGGCCGGCGAGCGATCCGGCAATCTCGAAGAAGTATTGCAGCGGTTCCTGGACTTCCAGCGTGTAGCGCTCACGTTCCGCAAAAAGCTGAAGGCAAGTCTGATCTATCCTGCGCTTCTGGTTGTGATGGTCATCGGCCTCTTCATCTTTCTGATCACGTTCGTAGTTCCGCGCTTCGCACAGTTATATGACCAGTTGGGAACCAAGCTGCCCGCGTTGACAACCTTTCTGCTCGACCTGGGACGAGAAGCGCAAAGCTATGGCATTTACGCCGCGGTTATAGCCGCCATCGTTGGATTCCTGCTCTACCGCTGGGCGAAGACCGATGCAGGCGCGAGCCTCATCGACAAAGTACGCATTGCCCTTCCTGTGTTTGGACCGGTCTGGCTGAAATACCAGGTAGGTCTATTTTCAAGGACCCTCTCGACACTACTGACCGGCGGCCTTCCGCTTGTCCCTTCGCTCGAGACAGCAGCAAGATCCATCGATTCGCGCCAGATCGCCAGTGCGGTCTATCGTTCAGTTGAAACAGTACGCGAAGGAAAAGGCCTGTCCGCAAGCTTGCAGCAGACAAAAGTGTTTCCCGAACTGGCCATCGAAATGATCGAAGTAGGCGAATCCACCGGTGCGCTCCCGCAGATGCTGAACTCCGTTGCCGAGTTCTTCGAAGAGGATGTGCAGACAAACCTGACCGCCGCAATGAGTCTGATCGAACCCGCAATCCTCATCATGATGGGCCTTGTCGTCACAACGATTCTCATCGCGCTGTATCTGCCAATCTTCAGCCTCAGCGCCGGCGGGGTCCAAGGGCAGTAGCGCAGTTGCGGTTACAATTCGTGCATGTGAGGGGTGTTGCCTGTGGACTTTCGTGTCGTTTTGCGGCAGTGTACTGTGGCCATGCTGCTTGTTTCGCTGGGTGGATGCACAAGCACTTACTACAAGGCCATGAAAACCTTCGGTAAATGGAGGGGCGCCATCCCGACGTGCTGGAGATGGATGCCGCGTCCAACACCGGCGTCGACAACATGCGCGAGATCATCGAGAGCGCGCGCTACAAGCCGCTGGTCGCGCGCAACAAGATCTACTACATCGACGAGGTCCACATGCTGAGCACCGCCGCGTTCAACGCGCTGCTCAAGACGCTGGAGGAGCCGCCGGAGCACGTGAAGTTCATCTTCGCCACCACGGAGGTGCACAAGGTGCTGCCCACCATCATCAGCCGCTGCCAGCGTTTCGACCTGCGCCGCGTCGAGGTGCCGGTGCTGGTCGAGCATTTCCAAAGGGCATCGTCGCCAAGGAGGGCGGCGAGCGCCGAGGCGACGCGCTGGCGCTGATCGCGCGCGCCGCCGAGGGCTCTGAACAGCCACAGGCTCTGCAGGTGTCCGGCCATCGACAGGCAGATCACGGCCCGGGAGGCGGACGAGGCGATGAGCATGAGCCGGCGACCGGACGCGTTCCGGTCGAGGATCGGTCCGAGGAAGGGCGCCACCACCGCGAACGGGGCCATGGTCAACAGCAGGTAGAGGGCCACCCGGCCCCGGGCCGCCTCGGGCGAGATGGAGAAGAACAGCGACCCGGCCAGGGCCATGGTGACGAGCGTGTCGCCGCCGACCGCCAGCACGTGGGCCACGGCCAACCGGGAGAACGACGAGTTCCCGAACTGCCCCCGCCGGGTGGGCTTCCCCAACGGCTTCCAGCCGGCATTCCTGTCGGGTGCCACCGCCCCTCGTGGTTAGAACCCCCGGCACACCGGGTGTCCCGGCGGGGTCGGCTCACTGTAGCCCGCCGGCGCCTGTTCGGACCCGCCGGCCTTCGACCGCCGGGCCTTGGATCCGCCTGACTTGGATCCGCCTGAGTTGGATCCGCCTGAGTTTTGGATCCGCCTCGAGTTAGGATCCGCCTCAGAGTTGGATCCGCGTGGGTTGGATCCCTGCCGCTTCGAGCCCCGTCCCCGTGCGTCGGCCGGCTCGGCGTCGGCCAGGTCGCCGTCGAACAGGACGGCGTCGAACAAGTCGGCTGCGGGTGTCGGCCGGTCGGCGTCGGCGTCGGCCGGGTCGGCATCGGCGTCCGCCGGGTCGGGGTCCTCCAGGTCGCGTTCCATCAAGGTTAGTAGCTATAACTGCCTGGCCAATCGTGTTTAATAATTCCGCCCTAAAAATTATTGCTTGTTCAGCAATTTTATTTTCAGTTATATCCCTTGCATAACAGGCAACTCCAAAAACAGCGCGTTCTTTATAAATAGGCGTAAACTTTATGTCCCACCACTGTTCTTTCGAATTTTTCGAAGCCGGTAAGCTTATTTCTTTTTTAAAAGACTCCCCCGATAAACATTTTGCATAATATTCCTTCCAGAAGCTTATATAATTTTCCGGAAAAACACTATTTTTTAATACATTATCACCAGGCTCAAACCTAATACCTGTCAAGACTTCGAGGTTGCCAATAAATGTTTTATTCGCTGCTATCAGTTCAAAATTAATATTCACGCTCCACATGGCGTCATCAGTACTATTGATCAAGGCCTCTTTATCTCTTTTTTCCAATTCTTTTTGCTCTTCTGCTTTTATTTTTTCCGTTATATCGTTGACGACAACCAACCAGGAACTTTTGATCTTATCCTGTTTTATTAAACGCCTGCTGGCATTCACGAACATTAATTCTCCATTCTTTTTTTTATGTCTCCATACCCGTTTATCATTTTGGTCATTTTCCTCAGCAGGCTTTATAGGCTGTTCAAAAAATGGGACGTCATCTGCCGGCCTCAGATCCTTTACACTCAATTGGGAAAATTCTTCTTTTGTATAGCCGTATTTGACTACGGCTTCTTCATTGCAATCTATAATCTTCAACGTTTCAGCATCCCACATAAATGAGGGTAGCGGGTTAAGTTCGAAAAGAGCCATATATTTTTTTTCAGACGCAATCAGCGTGGCTTCGCTTTGTAATTTCTCTGTTGCATCTCTGGCAACACAATACATTATCTTTTTCCTGTTATCCCATCTTGCCGACCACAACATAGGAACCAGTAAACCGTTTTTGTGTACATAGCGGTTTTCGAAGTTGGTCATATTTGTCCCTGCGATAACCCTAGCAGCGCCTTCAGTGGTTTTTTGATGATCTTCCCAATAAACAAACTGTATGTAAGGTTTTCCGATAAGTTGGGCAGGGGTATACCCCCAAATTTTTATCGCAGCAGCGCTTATTCTTATGAATTTCCCTGCTTCATCAACCGCACAAATAATATCAACTGAAGAATCCATAATTTTATTCAGATCCCTTTTGCTATTTTTCAATGCCACCATACTCTGTATCTCTTTTGTGGTAGTTAAACCTCTCCTCAAGGTTTAAGCAGCAGTTGTAAATGTTCATTGCCCGTTTATCTTTTAAGGGCATCTTAACACGTCAAATTCTTTTGCAGTCAGAAGAAGTAAAAGTCCATTATTATAAAATTTGTTTATCGGCGATTCACTATATTTCTGCTCATACCTGAACTATAGCATCAATCATATTGAAGTAACAATTTCCACTGAGTTGGTATATTAGTGTTACTAAATTAGTAAAAAAAGAAAGCCAGTATGTGTATTTCTTTTGTTACCTACGGGCGAAAAAAGAATCGTTTCACACTCAACAAGTTTAATATAAAAGCTTTATCGTATCTATTGTATTTCGCCATTTTTTTTATTCAAAAAGCTAACAAAAAGAACAATGACAAATTATCAATATTAATAGGTCGGTAAGAATTTAATAGATGGATTTTCCGCATCTGATGATGTCAGACATATCAACTTGGGGTAACAAGGTTAACACGGGTTTCACCCAATCATAGATGGTAAGCGTTGTTAGATCGAACAAGGCGCAAACTTCCGCGACCTTATAGAGGGTTTGTTGGCAAGTTGCGTTGTTTCAAAAGAAGTTGAAACCAGTTTTTGTGTCCCAGTATTATTGACCTCTCCCTGGTGATTTGCCGGATCAATTGCAAAACCGTGCTATAAATGAATTATGTAACATAAAACTCAGATCTTAAAAATCGATAACACACAACGCAGAAACTCACCCCATACTTTCTAAAACGGGGGGCCAATATTTTAGTAAGCTGCCTTCTTGCTGTTTTCCATAACTGTGTTATCTAATAATGAATTCCTTTCAATGGCAACACAATTCAGTAATACCGCTTAAAAAATTTAATTACTGAAATGGCAATAGAAAGAAAGGCAATAAGTACGGGAATTTCGAAGTGTTATATAATTCGTATTGTTACTATCGCCACCGTAATTTCAGTATCTGCATAATTAAGCAGTAACGCTCTTGCACAGGCACCGGGGCTGTGTATCTTTGCATCAGAAGTTGATTGATGTTCAACAAACGTTAATCAAAAAAATCCAATATCCACCGAAAAGAGCCAAATCCAAACATCCATTAAAAAATCAGTAATCTGATATCGGTCAACTTCTTTTTTTTAAATTCAATACCTGTAAATAACTAATTATCCCAATGAAAACCGGCCTGTAAAATGGCAATCCAATTTATCCAACTAAACCCTTATCCCTGGAATTTAAATTTTTAAAGCCTGCACTAACGTTGCAGGTTCTTTTTTAATTCTCCCTCCTTCCTTCATTCAATACGCGATAAAAAGCGGCCGATTAAATTTGTAATGAAGAGAATTAATCTGGTGAATTGATAACTTTACGACACTAAATTTTAAAGAACAATTTAGATCCAATCCAAATAATTGCCGATGAAATATGAAAGTAGCGGAAATGCTTCGTTTTGCCATGGGGCAAAATTATGAAACTCAAACTCTTTCTATGTTTTATGTCTACGAACCAATTCTTAAAGAATGGATTGTTTTAGATCACATGATAGTTTTTTAAACCTCAGATGGTGGCAGTTTTGCAATACTCCGCGGGGCGGTTTTTAATTCTCTTAAATACTGGTGAAGTATCTTTTTTCAAATCACCAATAAATCTATTATCAATCATATGAACATGATCGTCATAGTCCACCATGCTTTCTATCGTCTATTTAGAAGATTCTTCTGCTTACTGGCCGGTTAAAACGCTTTTTGATATTTTCCATTGTCCATCTTCTTTTACACAGGTATTGGTATAGTTTCCACTGAAGTCATTACTTCCCGAACTACCCTTGTAGGTGCCTGTAGTTGTAAGAGAGCCATCACTTTCTTTTACACAAGTGCTCACGGTTATCTTTATAGTTGCATTGTTATTTGCAAAGAAATCCGCTGCGTCAGCCGCAATTGCTTCACTACCGTTTGTCGTTGTTCCATCTGTATTAACCCTTACCGCATCTTTTGTATAAAATCCTTTTATTGCTTTAGCATCTTTTTTGTTGTAGGCCTCTGCATAATTTTTAGCAAGCGTTTCCATGTCTTTTTTGTTATTCTGTGCCTTGACAGGATTAACGAATGCAGTCATAAAAACGAATGCAGCTACTAAAATGTGGAGTACTTTTTTCATTTTACTTTTTTTTGAATAAATAATATTATAAATATCAACTCATTAAATTGAATGACGCCATAAATCTAAGGATAAGAAATTCAGAAAACAATATATTTTGTCCCCGGCTTACACAGTGCACGGTTCGATCTCTACAACCTCACGTCTAACGCCGACGTATAGACGAAATTGAATGAAAAGAGGGTTATGCTCGAACGTGTGAGTTCCCCGGCAGCGCGGTTCCAGGAAACTGCTTTAGTTTAGAAAATTTGTTATTGGAAACCTCGCTGAAGCAATAAGTCAATATTTTTTTATAAAAGACAGAATATGTTTACTTTGACATCTTTATTTACTTGATATGATCAAAAAATACTTCCTTTTAATTTTTGTAATCCTGCTTGCTATAGGATGCAAAAGCAAACAACCACCCTGCGAACCGCAACCAAGAGATCCATCACTGTCATCTATTGACTCCATGTCTGCTAAACTGAACTGGCCAGGCGACCTTAGCATCATGGGCTTTTCCGGCCACAACCTAACGCCGAGCCCGGCCTGCCTGGCTGTTGCGGCATCCGGAGAAGTGTATGTTGGCGTGGATATGATTGGTTCCCTCGGTAAAAAACCGGGACAGGGAAGGATTATAAAACTGGTGGATTGCAATAACGATGGCATCGTTGACAGGCATACAGAATATGCCATGGTAGATGACCCAAGGGGTATTGTATCTGTGGGCGACAAGTTATATGTACTTCATACAGTTTTTACAGATACCACGGCAACAGGTATGGCACTCCAGGTTTATGAAGACAAAGACAATGATGGCTTTGCTGACGGGCCACCGAAAACACTCATCAATCACATGAGCAATCCTACTTATCTCGCAAGCCGGGGTACAGACCATGCTACCAATGGTATTCGCCTCGGTATAGATGGCTGGATTTATATTGCTGTTGGCGATTTTGGTTTTCATGATGCAGTTGGGAGCGACGGTACAAAACTGACCATGCTGGGTGGAGGAATCGTTAGGGTAAGGCCCGATGGAACCGAAATGGAGGTATATACACATGGCACACGCAATATCTACGATGTTGCCATTGATCCCTATATGAATATTTTTGTAAGGGACAATACGAATGATGGCGGGGGATGGAATACCCGCTTCATTCACCAGATCCAATCGGCTGAAGATGGCTACCCTGTATTGTTCAAACATTTTACAGAAGAAATCATTCCTGCCCTGGCAGACCTTGGCGGCGGCTCCGGTACGGGGGCGCTGTTTATGGATGATAATACCTGGCCGGCACAATACAACCATGTACCCATGATGGCAGACTGGGGCAGAAACGAATTATATATTAACAGGGTTATGCCTGATGAAGGAAGCTTTACACAGGAGCAGGAAGATTTCATTCAACTGCCGCAAATTACCGACGTGGATATTGATGCTTCGGGCCGCATGTATCTTTCCGCCTGGGACGGCGCCGGCTTTTCAGGTGATTCCACCAAGGGATTCACGGTGCGCGTTGTTCCCAAAAAATGGACTTTCAAACCCTATCCCGATCTTGAGGAAGCTTCCGTCGGCGAACTCATTACCCTGATGCAATCTCAAAGCAGCGTTGGCAGGCTCTACGCACAACAGGAACTGATCACGAGAGGTGAAAAAGGCATGGATGCAGCATGGGAACTCGCCAGCGACAAGAGTAAGCCGCTATATTCCCGCGTAGCAGGTATGTATGCTTATGCGCAGATGGCCAAAGCCGATGCGATCAAAAACCTGGTGCAACTGGCAACGGAAGAAGACATGAAAGCATTTGCCCTGCGGGCGCTATCAGATAGAAAGCCCTTTCTGAAAGATGTGCCCATCGCACCATTTTTAAATGCCCTCAAAGACCCTTCTAAAAGCGTAGAATTCGCGGCAATCATTGGCCTGGGCCGGCTGGGCAGGGTAGAAGCGGCTGCAGCATTGCTTCAGGTTCCGGTTCCTGCATCGTTTATTGCTCCGGCAAAGGGAACAGAAGGGCCACATGCTACACCCAATTCAGCAATCATTCCCCCTCATCTCGCAGTACGGGCGCTGCTGGCGCTGCATGCCGTAAACGCCTGTGTAGCGGCTATCGGCACTGAACATTCAGCCCTGGCTTTATGGGCGCTGCGCTATATGCATGATACTACGGCGGTGCAAGGGTTAATAGCCGCTTACCGTCAAACACAAGATACAGCATTGAAAGCAACGATATTATCCACGCTAGGCCGGTTATACAATGAAGAAGCGCCCTACGACGGCACCTGGTGGTGGAGTACGCGCCCGGATACACACGGACCGTATTACAAACCTGTTACCTGGTCTGGTTCTGACAGTATCAAAGCCGTATTGGTTGATGCCTGGAAAACATCCAATGCCAGCGGCAAACAATTTTTTGCAGACCTCAATGGCAAACTCCGCATGGGCATAACTCAGTTTGGCGGGGAAGAACTGGAAGCGGCTGAAACTGAAGAACCGAAGGTTGACCTGGATAAGATCAGGAACAAAAAAGGACAGATCGGCCAGTCTTCTATCGAGGACATTATGCTGGCTATGGATAAGATCAAAGGCAACCCGGCAGATGGCAGGCGTTTGTTTATCCAACAGAGTTGCATTACCTGCCATACCCTTGATAAAGGGGAAGCTTTGAAGGGCCCCTTCATGGGACAGATCGGTGCCATCATGACCCGCAAGCAGATCGCTGAATCTATTCTTACACCCAATGCCTCCATTGCACAAGGCTTTTCCACAGTACAGGTGCAGACAAAGGATGGAAAAACGGTGACGGGATTTGTTACCGAAGAAGCTGCTGACAAAATTGTTCTACGCGATATTTCCGGTGCGGTTCATACGATCCTTACTAAAAATATTCAAAAGCGGGAAGATCTGAAAAATTCGATCATGCCAACAGGAATGGCTAATGCTTTATCGTATGAGGAATTTGCTTCGCTGATCACTTTCCTTTCAAAACAGAAATAGTAAGAAATACCATTCATGTCGCAAGGAGCTACCCGTTGCAACCTTGCAATCAAAGGCAGCCTATTTCTATCTAATAAATTGTCCAATGACGATGGCTGCTCTTTAATTATTTTATATTTTGCGAATGACGAAGAGATAGTTCCTTCGGATAGAAACCGGGGATGATGACATTGAATATGGTGCAAGCTAGCCATATACAAAGGCAGACTACCAAATCTGCGACGACAGAAATTTTCTTTGTAATAAATAAAGAGGGTGAGACACGTGCGCTAATTTAAGGTCAAAGCAAGCTTTCTTTATAATTCAATAAAGAAGTGGAGATACTTGCGCCAATTGGGAACGGCCCAGGAGACAATCACTTATTGGAAAAGAAAATTTATTTATGTTTATATAATGAATTATAGACTAATATGAAAATATCTCGGATATAACTAAAAAACTTCAAGTGTTTTAAAGAAGCCGAATTTGATCTTTCAAAAATCACTGTGTTGACCGGTGCAAATAGTAGTGGTAAAAGTTCGTTCTTGTATAGCATATTGGCAATATTACAATCTGAAAAATTTCCGTTTTACTTATCTCCAAATGGAAAATTGGTGGATTTGGGCAGCTTCGAGGAAATTTCTTTTTCGAATAATCGCAAGAACCGTATCGAAATTTCGGTTGATTGCAGTGAATTTTTTTCCTATGATTATTCAGGTCCAATGAAAATAAGAACAGTTTGGGTTGAAAATAAAAAAAATAAACTTCCTCAACTGGATGAGTTAAGTATTTCATCGGAAAAAATACAAATCCACATCACAAAAAAAGAAAGAAAATACTTTTTATCGATTATCGATAGCCAAGACACTGGGTATTTTTTAAAAAAATTAAGACCTCAGCTATTAAGTATAAGTGGGATAGCAAAAGCGAAATCAATCACACTTCGTAAAAAGGTAATTGAGATCATTGATGCTCCATTTGATTCGGTTAGTGCAATGTTAGAGCAAACCTTTTTTAATCGTGATATACGTTTTTTCTCAAAATATCCGGATGAACTCGATAATAGTTTTAAAGCATTAAATCGCAATGCTAATTTTATCGGTTCATTCGTGAGCCCCCACAACGCACATATTATCAAAAATCTAAATCAAATTCTAAGATAAATATTGCTGGGATTGGATATATCGACCAAATACTTGAATGGGAAGAAACAGATACAGCAATCTTCAAAGAAATGACTGATACATTAAACCAACTCCAATTACTTGCGCAAATAAAATCAAGTAAAATGCGAGGCGGAAGATTTGAATTAAAGATTAGAATTAATAGAAATGGTATTTTAGCTTCACTTACGGATGTGGGATTTGGAATCAGTCAATTCCTACCTATAATTGTTTCTGACTTTCAACTTTACGATGATTCTTTACTTATCATGTCTCAACCCGAAATTCATCTGCATCCGAAAATTCAAGCCATGCTTCGGGATTATCTAACAAAACAAATAGCAGAGAAAAATAAACAATATATAATAGAAACTCATAGTAAATATCTATTAAATCGAATAAGATTAAATTTAGTTAAAGGCGAACTTTCTTCGAGTGATGTCTCGGTTTATTATTTAAGTAATACAAAAGGAGGCACAGAAGTCCATTCAATTATATTTACAAAGGATGGAGAAATCAAAGGAGCTCCAAAAGACTTTTTCGACACATATATGTTAGATATTATGGACATTGCTCTTAACGCTTAAAATGAAAGATATTTTCATCGATAACAATATTGCTAAAAATTTTTCCCCACCAGTTAGTGAGCCCTATAAGACATTAATCGCTTGGTTATTTAAAGAAGGGGCTTTAGTCATTTCTCAAAAGTTATTGGTAGAATTTAATCAGGGTTTAACTTCATGTTTCGGATTTAAAAAAAACGAGACTATTTTAGGAATAATTGGAATATTAACTCAAGAGGGCAGGCTCAATAAAATAAGTAATCAACAATTAAAAAGCTATTCAATACCAAAAGAGATAGAAAATAAATTATTGAGCAATAAGAAAGACAGGGATCATTTTAAAACGATTTTACTTTCGTTCAGAAAACTTGCTATTACATCTGACAATAATTTAAGAACCGATATAAATAACCATCCCAAGATTGAAAGAATAAAGCCTGCTGCAGTTCTTTCTCCCCAAGAATTTAATTATTTATAGATTACCATTTCTGACCGGTTCGCTTTGGCCAATGCAGGTGTTCCCCCGCCATGGTTCGTGTCCCACGAACCAAAAATTATTCATAGTAAATCGTTACATTGAAATATGAATGAAGCCAACGTTCGCAAATCACACCTTGAAATTGAAAAACTATACTTTTGGACAGCTACTATTAATAACTGGTATAAATTATTAGATCAGGCATCTTTTAAAGATATTATCATTTCATCGCTGGAATATTTAACTATTAATAAAAAGGTAGAAGTATATGCCTTCGTAATAATGCCCAATCATATTCATTTTGTAAGCTTCCCCGTTTTTGTAAGCTTCCCCGTTTTTAGGACAGTTCAAATTTAGACACAAAGTCTTTAAATTTAAACTGTCAAAATATGAAAAAGAGAAACTTTTCCGAGACACAAATCGTGTCAGTATTGAAACAATATGAAGGAGGCAGAGATGCCCTTGATGTGTGCCGTGAGTATGGCATAAGCAAAGCAACATTGTATAACTGGCGCAAGAAATACAGTGGGATGGAAGGATCCCATGTGAAAGAGCTAAAAGCGTTGCAGGATGAGAACCGCCGGCTGAAGCAGATGTATGCAGAATTAATGCTTGACCATCAACTTGCTAAAACGATCATCGAAAAAAAGTTGTAACGCTCTGTCACAAAAAGGAGCTGGCTGAATGGAGCATAAATGAAGAGACAGTCAGTGTTGGCAGAGCGTGCAGGGTGGTATCGCTGCAGCGATCGGTTTTTTATTACAAGAGCCATAAGGATGATAAGGAAGTAATAGCAAAACTGCAATCACTGGCAGAAATATATCCGACAAGGGGCTTTGATGACTATTATGGAAAAATCCGCAATGAAGGCCTGGTGTGGAACCGAAAACGGGTACTAAGAATATACCGGGCAGTAAAGCTTGGGTTGAGGAGAAAGCACAAAAGACGCCTTCCGGCAAGAATTAAAGAACCTCTACAACAACCTGATAAACCCAATAAAAGTTACAGTATGGATTTTATGAGCGATGCGCTGACAAGTGGAAGGAAGCTAAGAGTATTAAAAATAATGGATGACTGTACAAGAGAATCCCTTGCGGCTTATGCAGATTACTCCATCCCTTCAGAGAAGGTAGTGGAAGTATTAGAACAAATCATTGCAGATCGGGACAAACCAGAACAGCTCCGGGTAGATAACGGCCCAGAATTTAGGAGCAAAGTATTTACTGAGTGGTGCAATAAAAATGGAATAGCTATAAAATATATTCAACCAGGTAAACCTATGCAGAACGGCTATATAGAGCGATTAAACAGAACTTTCAGAGAGGATGTATTGGATGCTTACCAGTTTGAAACACTCGAAGAATTAAGAATATTAAGCGATGAATGGCAATATTCATACAACCATTATCATCCGCATAAATCGTTGAAAAAAAAAACGCCGTTGAGCATATACAATGCCTATCGGCACCCTCATAGTGAACAAATGATTGAACAGCAGCTACAGCAACAAGACCCAGCGATAGAACATACAATCATTCATTCACTATGAGGCAAATTATTAAAATGTCTATTTTAGCTATGTCTTAAAAAAGGGAAGGCTTCAATTTCATCTGGCAAATGATTGCAATGAATAACAAAGAAAATGCCACATACCTCTTTTTTGAAACATACGGCTCATGCATTTAAAAAGCAGCTTTTATTATGCGATCCAAAATCATTAGACTTGTATGCAGTCGAAAAATAAATCTTATGAATTCTGGCAGAGAGATTCTTTGGCTTTCGAATTATTTAAAAAGAAAACCATTGATCAGAAAATAGAATATATTCATTTTAATCCGACTACGCAATGATGGAACTTATGCAAAGAACCTGCGGATTATTACTATTCATCGGCAGGTTTTTATGAAAAGAGGGTCAATAACTTTAAGTTTTAAAAGCATATTGGAGACGCCCCCCGCCATGGTTCGTGTCCCACAAACCAAAAATTATTCATAGTAAATCGTTACATTGAAATATGAATGAAGCCAACGTTCGCAAATCACACCTTGAAATTGATAAACTTTTCGCCGAAGAATATGTATAGACATCTAGGATAAGAATACTTGGCTCTCTCATAATTTATACTCTCTGCGGGTTGTTGGTGATTGCTTTGCTACAAAACCATCCGCACGACACGCAACAACGGCGGTGTGTGGCGTTATGCTGGAGGAATTTCTGAAGACCAATACAGGCAAAAAAAGAAGAAAGATAAAATAGAATTAAATTACCTTGATTTCACTGCAATAGCATTTCCTGATACATCGCCCGTTATTCCGGTTTGAACGCCAACAAAATCAACCCGCTTTCCATTTTTCCAGTAGCATGAATAGGTATTGAGAGGCGCGTTTGCATTAAAAAAGAGCCCGGTTATATACACATCAGAGCCATTGATTGCAATCGCGTTAGCTGCGCCACCTCCTAAAATAAATTCTGTTCCATTTTTCCAATATACTGCATTCCCATTATCTACACCGGTAATGTAAATATCATTTCCTGATGTGGCGATAGCACTAATGCCGCCTTGATGTGTGTATGGAAGTGTTGTTATTACTCCATTTTTCCAATAAACAGGAGCATTGTTGAAACTGCCTGCAACAATTACATCTGTACCTGCAATACCAATGGCATTTGCAGAAGCGTAAGTAGCAGCAAGAGTTGTACGGATTCCATTTTTCCAATATACAGCGGTGTCGGTACTGGTAGAACTTTGAATAGTAGCAGCAACATATACATCTCCTGCCGATACTGTAATGCTGGCGGAAGTATAAAGAACCGGACTTTTTTGTACGATAGTTTTTACTCCGTTTTTCCAGTACACTACCTGGTTGCCGTCATTTCTTTCCTCATACCCTGCAATATAAATATCCGAACCTGATGTAGTCATTGAGGTAACTACTTCGTTTCCTAAATCAAAAGGAGCAAGATAATTTTCTTTCCCATTTTTCCAATATACGGCGGTATCTCCGAAATACCCCGCAACATATACATCAGTATCAATAACAGCAACTCCATTTACATTACCATAAAAAAATGGAAAAACGAACCTGTTCCAAGAACATATTCTATTCCATTTTTCCAATACGTGAGATCTCCATTATTAAATGCGGCTATATATACATCTGTACTATCCGACAAAACTGTAAAATTTTCAGTACTTATTACAGTTTGTCCATTTACAGTTACTGTTACCTTACCAGTGGTAGCCCTATCTGGAACAGTTATTTTTAATTGAGAATTGGTAGCAGAATTAACGGTGGCAGTAATACCTGCAATTTGTACAATATCCTGAGCAGGAATATTAGTAAAATTAGTTCCTGCAATTAAGATTTCTGTGCCGACAAAACCGCTATCAGGAGTAATACTTTTAATTGCAAGAACTGATGGGGTTGGTGCCGGGGATGAATCATCATTTTTAGAACATGCGAAAAATAAAAAAATAACGGCTATGAGATAAAATTTATGCATGGCAACTTTCATCAATAATATAAAATACAAAAAGCAAAGTAAATTAAAAGTCCTTGTTTTACGTCATGCTGGCCTTAGAATGTTTAAATAGAAAATACTCAGCCAATGCGGATGTTCTCTCCATTACGAGCTAAGGCTTCACTGATGGACCCCCGCCCATGGTTCGTGTCCTACGAACCAAAAACTATTCATGGTAAATCGTTACATTGAAATATGAATGAAGCCAACGTTCGCAAATCACACCTTGAAATTGATAAACCCCCCGCCATGGTTCGTGTCCCACGAACCAAAAATTATTCATAGTAAATCGTTACATTGAAATATGAATGAAGCCAACGTTCGCAAATCACACCTTGAAATTGATAAACCCCCCCGCCATGGTTCGTGTCCCACGAACCAAAAATTATTCATAGTAAATCGTTACATTGAAATATGAATGAAGCCAACGTTCGCAAATCACACCTTGAAATTGATAAACCCACCCGCCATGGTTCGTGTCCCACGAACCAAAAATTATTCATAGTAAATGGTTACATTGAAATATGAATGAAGCCAACGTTCGCAAATCACACCTTGAAATTGATAAACCCCCCCGCCATGGTTCGTGTCCCACGAACCAAAAATTATTCATAGTAAATCGTTACATTGAAATATGAATGAAGCCAACGTTCGCAAATCACACCTTGAAATTGATAAACTATACTTTTGGACCCCCCGCCATGGTTCGTGTCCCACGAACCAAAAATTATTCATAGTAAATCGTTACATTGAAATATGAATGAAGCCAACGTTCGCAAATCACACCTTGAAATTGATAAACTATACTTTTAAACAGCTACTATTAATAACTGGTATAAATTATTGGATCCGGCATCTTTTAAAGATATTGTCATTTCATCCCTGGAATATTTAACTTTTAATAAAAAGGTAGAAGTATATGCATTCGTAATAATGCCCAATCATATTCATTTCATCTGGCAAATGATTGCAATGAATAACAAAGAAATGCCACATACCTCTTTTTTGAAACATACGGCTCATGCATTTAAAAAGCAGCTTTTATTATGCGATCCAAAATCATTAAACTTGTATGCCGTCGATGCGAAAAATAAATCTTATGAATTCTGGCAGAGAGATTTTTTGGCTTTCGAATTATTTAAAAAGGAAACCGTTGATCAGAAAATAGAATATATTCATTTTAATCCGACTACGCAAAGATGGAACCTATGCAAAAAAGCACCTTGCGGATTATTACTATTCATCGGCAGGTTTTTATGAAAAGAGGGTCAATAACTTTAAGTTTTTAAAGCATATTGGAGAGGCTATCTAGAGATGTTGTTTTATGGTTCGTGGGACACGAACCAAGGCGCGGGCT
>CAWIVT010000007.1:0-367360 GCA_963839635.1 uncultured Chloroflexia bacterium | reverse complement strand
GACCAGCAGGCCGAGGATCACGACCGCCAGGTCGAGAATCAGTCCCACGGCGCGCGAAGGGTAGCAGATCGTCGGATCGGCATGGTCATCGGGCGTCGCGCATGGACGGGACAGCGAGGCCGATGAGTCCCGCCGCGGCGCAGATGGCGCCGCTCAGGCTGAGGACGAGCGCGGGACCGATGATCCCGGCCAGGTAGCCGGAGAGGCCCATCGAGGCGGCGATCGACCCGAAGACGAGCGCCTGGCGGCTGGACACCACCCGTCCCATCAGGCGCTGCGGGGTGCGCTGCTGGAAGAGCGTGACGGTCGGGATGATGAAGAGCATGTTCGCGGCGCCGGTGAAGAAGAAGGCGATCATGGCCAGGACCGGATCCGTCACCAGACCGGCGGCCACCAGTGACAGCCCCATGCCGATGAACCCGGCGATGACCAGCACTCCCTTCGGCCAACGGTCTCCGATGGCGCCGACGGCGATCCCGGCGATCACGCTCCCGACCGCGATGGCGGTCAGCAGCAGCGAGTACACCTGTTCGAAGCTCAGGTCCCCGCGGTCCACGACGTTCTTGGCGTAGAGCAGGCTGACCACGATCTCCGCGCCGACGGCGACCTGCGCCATCGTCGACAGCAGGGTGTTCGAGCGCAGCGCGCGCTCGTTCCACAGGAACGCGAACCCCTCCCGCATCTCGCGCCAGACCGCTCGGATGGAGATGCGCTCCTGTGGCTCGTCCAGCTGGCGCGGCACCAGCATCGCCCAGATCAGGACAGCCGAGACGAGATACGTGCCGGCATCCAGCACGAAGGCGGCGCCGATGACGGAGGACAGCGCCGTCACGATCAGGCCCGCGACAGGGAAGCCGATCAGGTCGGCCGCGGTCTCCGGGACCGACATCGCCGAGTTGGCCGCCACCAGGTCCCGCTCCTTCACGATCACCGGCAGGACCGCGGTCTTGGCCGGGCGGAAGAGAAGCGTGATCGTCGAGATCAGGAAGGCCATGAGGTAGACGAGGCCGATGTGGATCTCGATCGCGAACGGTACCGCCAGCACGAGGGCCGCGCGGGCGACGTCGCAGAAGATCATCGTGCGCCGCCGGTCCCATCGGTCGACCATCACGCCGGCCAGGGGGCCCAGCACGACGCTCGGAACGGCCGTCGCGGCGAAGGTGAGGCCGACCTCAAGCGCGGTGCCGCGGTTCACGACGAGGGCTCCGAGCGCGATGACGTGGATCCGGTCGCCGAGCAGCGAGACGAGCTGGCCGGTCCAGAGCAGCGAGAAGTTGCGATTGCGGACCAGGAGCAGGTACGGCGACTGCGCGCGCCCGGCGCCGGCGCCACCGGCTCCCGCCTCGGCCGGGATGGACGAGGCATCGGCGTAGGCGAGCCCGGTCTGGAAGGTGCCGGCCGTGGATGCGCCGGCGGGCGACTGGCCCAGGGCAAGCGCTCGGCGCGAGGGCGCCTCGGCGCGGGTCATCGAGTACACGATGGCCCAGAAGATCCCGAGCGCGAGCAGCACGTCGCCGATGCTCACCACGTCGCGGATGAACGGGATGGGCAGGGGAATGACGTCGCCGAACAGCCCGCCGGAGCTGACGAACTCGGCGACCGTATCGGCCTGGAGAAGGAAGTGGAACGGGTCGTCGCCGATGTCCGCCTCGTGTGAAGCCGGCCGACGAAGAAGGCCGTCGACCAGATGGGCATCTGGCCGCCGTTGAGGAGCACGGCCAGCAGGTTGGCGCCGATGCCGACGGAGGCCACCTGGAGCCCCGGCACGCGCCAGTTGAACCAGAGCCACACGAAGATGAGGACGTAGGCGGCGACGAAGACCCAGCCGAACGAGATCGCCGGCGCCGAAGCCCGTCTCGCGGCTGATGCCGACCGCCAGCCGCAGCGCCAGGGCGATGACGAGCAGGACGCTCCACCGCAGCCGCAGCTCCGCGAGCCGAGGCAGCCCTCCCCCCGGCAGTGCGCCGACGATCAGCGCAAGGACGATGGCGCTAAGAAACATCGTCCGAGGCCAGGGCGGGCCTCGTTGTGGGCTCCTGCTGGTGCGCCGATGTCTCGGGCGGCGGCGCGTCCTGGTGGCCCGGCCGCTGGAGCATCGTCGGCAGCTCGTCCGGTCGATCCGGCGGCCGGTCGAGGATGCTCGCGGTCGAGGTTGACCAGGATCGGGCACGATCTCGGGGTCGAACTGGATGCCGGCGAACTTCTCGAGCTGGTCGACGGCCATCTCGTGGGTGAGCGGCGACCTTGCGATACGGGCGCGAGCTGGTCATCGCCTCGTAGGCATCGGCGATGGTCAGGATCCGCGCACCGAGCGGGATGTCGAGCGCCTCGACGCCGTCGGGATAGCCGGAGCCGTTGAACCACTCGTGGTGGGCCTTGATCAGCGGCGCCTCCGCGGCGAGCTGCGACGCCGGCGCCACGATCTCCGCACCGATGGTGGGGTGCTGGTTCATGAGGATGCGCTCCTGCCGGTCGAGCGGCCCCTCCTTGAGCAGGATGTTGTCGCGGATGCCGATCTTGCCGATGTCGTGGAGCAGCCCGGCCCACTTGATCTTCTCGATCTCGGCCTCCGGAGCCGCATCACCCGGCTCATGGCCTCCGCGATGAAGCTCACCCGGCTCGAGTGGTTTCGCGTGTACCGATCGCGCGCGTCGACCGCCTTCGACAGCGCCTCGATCGTCTGCTCGAACAGCTCCCTGGTCTCGACGTACCGCGCGTACGCCAGTCGGGTAGTGAACAGGGGTACCACGAAGAGCGGCGTCGCCCACCAGCCGACGCCGTTCGGAAGCTGGAAGACCTGGGCCATCAGCCACGCAAGGGGCGCCAGCGCCGACAGGCTCAGGCGCGACGCCGCCAATGTCCTGCGCCCAGACTGGTCTGAACGGGACACCGTTCGCAGGTACACCGCCGTGATGGACAGCAACGCAGTTGACGGCGAAGATACCATGCGGCTGCGATCAGGAGTGCCGAGAAACCGCCACGATGGAGCCTGAGCCGATGACACGTCCACTGCCAGCGCGGCAGTTCGGACGACCTCCAGGACCGCTCCCGATGAAACGGCCGCGATGACGAAACAGGCGTGGTTGAATGAGCATCCCGTACCACGGGACCCGGCCGCGCAACTTCCCGGGTGTCGAGTCGTGCCTACAATGCCGACGACCAGCGCCATGCGCAGTGGCCCGCCGAGAAACATGGCAGCGACCAGACGGAGCGAATGCAACGGAAACGATCAGTGCCCGCGGGGAGGCGTACGGGCAGCGCGCTTGCGACGAACGTCAGCGCCGTCCAAAAGACGATGCCCGGGACGCCGCCAATCTGCCGGGCGGACGGGAAATAGCACGTTAGCCGCCGCGAGTCATGAGGCTCGCGGCGGCTACGGTTGTGAGGATGTAGAGACGAGTTGCTTGTTCAAACCGGCCCCCGCTGCCCTACGGGGTACGACGCCGAGTCTAGCACGCGCCGGCTACCAACCTCGGAAGCCTGCGCCTCCGGCGAATCGCCAGCGTCAACGAGAGTTCCGAGGCGAGTCAGCGACAGCTGACGTACGTCGAATGCTGTACGTCGCATGTGCTTGCCATTACGTGGCTGGCTCTACCAGCCCTTGAGTGTTCGTCGAGTCATCAGAAGGTGCCCTCTTCTGCACGGAATAAGCACAACCGACACACTCCGGTGACGGAACGGTCGGTTGCACTACATGCTCCCCGACCGGCCCAAGTGCCCAAGTTCAGCCGGTGGATCAACGCTCCCACGTATGAGACCGAAGTACGAAAGTACTATCGGCTACCCGGACTGTAGGGTATCGCCCAAGTCAAGTCAAGCACGACGTGCACTCGAGCGGAACCTAGTCCAATCATGTTTGATTCGTGCCTCTGAGTCGGGCGGTCGTCGCTACGACTCCTGGGGAAGGTTCATCCTCCAACTCCGTGCGAAGCTGTTCCGCATAGCGGATGAGTAGGTCGCGTGCAGCAATCCTGCGTCCCGACCTGGAAAGACACTCAGCTAGCGCGAGCGTCGCAGCCTCATCGAACGGGTCGATTGCAATCAGCGCTGCTGCGGCGTCGGTCGCGACTTCAACATCGAATGAGCTGTTTGGTCCTAGCGCGATTGGGAGCAGGCGAGCCCGCACCTCGTTGTGCACCCGCACCTGGAGCCGTGAGGCCCACGTCTCGTATCGCAAGTCTGTCAAGAACTCTCCCCTAACCAGCGCGATGGCTTTGCGGGCGGCCTGCTGTCGCGCCTGCCAGTTCCCGTTGTTCAGGCGATCGCTGAGTCTCGTAACTTCCTGCAGGTCCGTGTGCACGAGGTCTGGTGCAAGGCCGACTTGTTCGGCCGAGCTGACGACGTACTCGGGTCTCGCCTTGCCGGTACGACGGATCGATGTAACGTCGGAGCTGAAACACGGTCTGGTTGAGGTTGTTTACAGCAGAGTCTCCATCGGCGTCAGGCCAAAGGAGGTCTATGGCCATGTCCCTCGTCAGCGTCGTGTGAGCGTGCGCTCCGAGTACGGCGAGCAGTGCCCTGACTCTTCGCTTTTCGATTTTGACCAATGGTCCCCGCCAACCGCCGCGGTGAAGGCTCAAGCCGCCGAGGGTCCTTAGATACAGGCGTGAGGCTTGCGCGCGCCTCGGTTTCGACGCGCCTCGGCGACATCAGCTCCGCCGACGCTGCCAAGTGCTCCGACTGTTTCTCGATTGGCGTGCCGAGTGATTGTGCCAAGTACGGATGCTCTATCCGTCCTTCGAGCCGCGGGAGAAGCCCTATGAGTGGCCCTGTCCATCCCTCCGCATCGAGCTTCATGAGCTGAGCGAGCAGTTGGGTCCCGTCAGTCAGTTCTAGTGCGATGTCTGCGCGCACGGCGTATCGCCTCGCCCACCATCGGACCGGCGCAAGAAACCCCGCAACGGCAGCCGCCGCTAGGGCATCCCACGCCTGGCGTTGCTGGCGCTTCCCTCGATGCTCGAAAGCCAGCGCCCCTATCTTGACGCGTCCAACGACTGCGGCCAATTTGGACCCGGTGGCCTCCGCGGGGAACAGATCTGCCAGGCGCTTCAGGCATTCGCCGTCACAACGTGTCCGGAAGTGTTCCGAGACGGCCAAGGCGGGAGCAACGTCAAAGACGTATCGCAGGTCGACCGGCGGGCCAGCATCCAACGCTGAGCGCGTCCGGGCCACCTCCGTCGCTGGGTCCCCATGCAGGAAGTAGAGCTCGATCAGGCGTGCATAGAAGTAGCCGCGCGACGATCCGAGGATCTCGGGATTGGATAGGGCTCCTTGCATGGTCTCGATTGCTTCGGACAGTCGGCCTTCAGACTCCAACACCGTCACCCATCCGTGAGGACGCCAATGCCCTGGGCCGAGGCCACGGTGTCGTTCGCTTCATGGAGTCTTGAGCTACGGAGGCCGCACGCTCCAGCTGGCCCTGAAAATCAGTGCTGAGGGTGAAGACTTCGTTGTCCGCGAATGGGTTCGTGGGCGACTCCGCCCAGAACCGAGCTGCTTTGTCGAGATTGATGACGGCCTTATCCACTTCGCCCATTCGGAGCTGCATCTCGCCGGCGTTGTGATGGCCGATGGCGGCGAAGTGCTCGAGGCCGGCCGCAGCCGCTTCGATCCGCTACGCGCTGGCATTCACGAACGACGGCTTCGAGGGATCCAGCCAACCATGTTCGAGTGATTGCGACGTTGCCAGCAAGTCGCAGTCGAGTGCCGATGTCGTCTGCTGGTACCAGCGCCACTCCAGCGTCCGCCGACCTCAGCGGCCCGCTCGACCTGCCCCGTAGTTGGAGTAGACAGTGCTCAGCTTTAGGCACGCCAGCGCCTCCATACGCTGGTCGCCCTTTCGAGCGAAGTAAGTCCCGCGCTCGTTGAGCGCATCCAGAGCGACGTCCCACTCGCCCCTGATGCCACTGCCTCACCGAAGAGGAGGCTCAAGACGTGCGTTCTGCCTGATCGCTTCCGCCGGCATCTGCCGGAGCCACTCGTCGACGAGCCCGAGGCGCCCTCGACGACGGACGTCCTCTCCGTACCTGGCGATTAGCCGCGCTGCCTGGCGCTGAAGGCCAGCCCGGAGGTAGTGGTGGATCGCCTCGGGCCATTGATGCGTGGTCTCGAAGTACGAGGCCGCATGGATGTGGAGCCCGATGACTTCTGCGTCGGAACGTTCGGCGATGAGGCGGCGCTCGAGAAAGTCTCGAAAGAGGTTGTGGTAGCGGTAGCGATGCTCGTCCAGTCGATTCGTGAACAACCCGCGATGCTCGAGGCCGGTCAGCTCTTTCTGCCCATCGTGGACGCCCGCGAGACGCTCGGCGACCTCGGGCGTCATCTGCTGGAGGATCGAGGTTGTGAGCAGGAAGTTCCGCGTTTCCTCCGGCTGCTGGTCGAGCACCTCCTCCGCCAGGAAGTCGAATAGGTCACTGTCGGACGTGGCCGTGATCGACTCGATGAACGTCCGCCGTTCCTCCGGCGACGGTCGTTCGCGCAGGGAAACCTCGACGAGCTGGAGCGAGGCGGCCCAGCCCTCAGTCCGACGCTCGAGCTCCGCGAGCTCGGAAGGCTCGAGCGGGTCGTTGTAGATATCGCGAAACAGCTCCGCGATCTCGGGTTCGCTGAATCGAAGGGCATCGGTCCTGAGCTCGGCGTAGCCGGAGTGAGTCTTGAAGCGCGCGAACTGAAGCCGCGGCTTGACCCGCGACGCGAAGATGAAACGACACGTCGGGGGCGCGTCGCGGAGGATCTGGTTCCAGAGCCCGCGAACCTCGGTGACGGCGTTGACGTACTGCCAGTCGTCGATGATGAAGGTGCACGGCTCGGTCAGCCGCTCGTGCATCTCCGCCAGCAGGTAGGCGGCAACCCCGGGCCGCGAGGATCCCGGGCCGCCCAGCTGCTGGAGCATCGAGTGGGCGCGCCGGCCGAAGCCCTTATGGCGCTTGCTGATCGCCTCGATCAGATAGCTGATGTGGAAGGTCCAGTCTCGATCCGTGCGGTCGAGCTTGTACCAGTAGCACGGGAAGTCGACCTCCCGCTCCCATTGCCAAAGGAGCGTCGTCTTGCCATACCCGGCATCGGCGGCGATGACGGCCGCCCGGCAGGCCGCGGCCTCGTTGAGCCAGTCAAGCAGGCGGGCCCTTCGGAGGGTCGGCGTCGCGTAGTGAGGCGACGCGACCTTGTTCAGGATGAGTGGGTACGCGTACTCGATGTCCGACAATCACGGATCTCCGCGAGCGGGGCGTGGGACAGGCCGACTCTAGGGATCGGTGATTATCAGCCCATTACCAGCCGATGGGCTAGAGTGCAGCCACGTGCGCGCCTTCATCGGTCTGGGTGGAAACATCGGCGAGCCCGCCGTCGCATTTCGCGCCGCGGTCGCCGAGCTACGGGCGATCGGCCAGGTCGTCCGCGTCTCCTCGCTCTACGACAGCGCGCCGCGCGATGCCCTCGCCCAGCCGCGCTTCCTCAACGCCGCACTTGAGCTCCTGACCGATCTCGAGCCGGCCGACCTCATGCGCGAGCTCAAGCGCTTGGAGCTGGCGCTGGGGCGGGAGCCGGGCGGTGCCCGGTGGGGCCCGCGCGTGATCGACCTCGACATCCTCTCCTTCGACGGCGAGTGCGTTACCGATCCGGAGCTCGACCTGATCGTGCCGCACCCGCGCTTCCACGAGCGCCGATTCGCCCTCGAGCCGGTGGCCGAGCTGGATCCAGGGCTGCTTCCCTGGCGCAACTGCTCCGACCTGCGGGTGGAGGTGTCCGTCGCCGATCTCCTTGCGACGGTCGCCAACCAGGAGGTCCTGCGCATCGGCGGCCCCGACTGGTCGGATCCACTGGGGCCAGGCAGCCTCAGCTAGTTCACCCGCCGGCGTCCGACGGGGGGCAAATTGGAGGCTTGACTTAGTCACACGGACTAGACTAACTTGCTGCCGTGGCAACGAAGACAGTCAACGTTCACGAGGCGAAGACGCATCTGTCGCGTCTGCTCGTCGAAGTGGAGAACGGCGCTGAGGTCACGATCGCTCGAGCCGGGCGGCCCGTCGCGCGGCTGGTTGCGGCCAATCCGCCACAGAAGCGCGAGCTTGGGCTCGAGCGCGGCCAGATCTGGATCTCTCCCGACTTCGACGACCCGATGCCCGACGCGTGGCTGGACGAGTGGGAGCGATGAGGGTCCTGCTCGACACCCACGTCTGGCTCTGGATGTGGGGAGAGCCCGACAAGCTGCGAAGCGAGGCACGGTCGATCGTCGAGGATCCGGCAACGGAGCTGAACGTTTCGGCGGTCAGCGCGTGGGAGATCGCCACCAAGCATGCTGCCGGCCGCCTCAGGCTGCCTAGTGCGCCGGACGAGTGGTTGATGGATCCGCGCCACCGTCGTGACCTGACCGAGCTGCCGATCACGTTCGAGCACGCGATTCAGGCCGGGACCCTGCCGCCGCATCATCGTGACCCGTTCGATCGGATGCTCGTTGCCCAGGCGCAGGTCGAGACCCTCATCCTCATCTCTGCCGATCCGAAGATCACCGCCTACGAGGTCGAGGTCCTCCGAGCCTGATCGGGTCGATCTCCTACAGACGCACCTTGGGAGGGTTGCCGGGGTCCCACATGTGGACCGTGTCGATGAATCGGACGATGCCGCCCTGGTAGCTCATCATCAGCGAGTGGGTTCGCGCGCCGCCGCCGAAGAAGCGGACGCCGCGCAGGAGCTCGCCATCGGTCACGCCGGTGGCACAGAACACGACGCTGTTGCCCGACGCGAGGTCGTTCGTCCAGTACACCCGCTCGGTGTCGTCGACGTCCACGCCCATCTTCCGCGCTCGCTCCTTCTCGTGGTCGGAGCGCCACTTGAACTTGGCCTGGATCTCGCCGCCAAGGCACTTGAGGGCGGCAGCCGACAGCACGCCCTCGGGCGCGCCGCCGATGCCCATGACGGCATGCACGCCAGTGCCGGACACCGCGACGCTGATGGCCGCGGTCAGGTCGCCGTCGCCGATGAGCTTGATCCGGGCGCCTGTGGCGCGGACCTCGGCGATCAGCTTCTCGTGGCGGGAGCGCTCCAGGATGACCACGGTGATGTCCCACACGTTGCGACCGAGCTTCTCGGCGATCGTGGACAGCGTCACGGCCACCGGGTCGTTGATGCTGACGTGGCCGGCGACCGTCGGCCCGACGATGAGCTTCTCCAGGTAGGTGTCCGGGGCGTGCATGAGGCCGCCCGGCTCGGCAGCGGCCAGGACGGCGGTGGCGTTGGGCGACCCGGTGGCGACCAGGTTCGTCCCCTCGAGCGGGTCGACCGCGATGTCCACGGCCGTGGCGGCATCGGGATTCCCGATCTGCTCGCCGATGAACAGCATCGGCGCCTCGTCGCGCTCGCCCTCGCCGATGACGATGGTGCCGCTGATGTCGGCATCGTCCATGGCCTTGCGCATGGCCGTGACGGCTGCCTGGTCGGCGCCCATCCGGTCGCCACGACCCATGAGGCGCGCCGCCGCGATCGCGCCGGCTTCGGTGGCGCGGATCGCCTCGGCGATGATCAGCTTGTCCATGAGCCCCTAATGCTTGAAGTGCCGGCGCCCGGTGAAGACCATGGCCATGTGGTGTCGATCGGCGACCTCGATCGCCATCTCGTCGCGGATGCTGCCACCGGGCTGGATGATGGCCGTCACGCCGGCCTGCGCCGCGATCTGGATGCCGTCCGGGAAGGGGAAGTACGCGTCTGAGGCCATGACGCTCAACGGCGCGCGCTCGCCGGCCTTGCGCAGCGCGACCTCGACACTGACCACGCGCGACGGCTGCCCGGCGCCCATGCCCACCATGGCGTGCTTCTTGGCCAGGACGATGGCGTTCGACTTCACGTGGCGAACGGCGCGCCAGGCGAAGAGCAGGTCGGTGAGCTCCTCCAGGGTGGGGCGTCGCTGGGTGACCGGCTGGAGCTTGTCGCGGTCCTCCTCCAGGTTGTCGAACGTCTGGACCAGGAGTCCGCCGCCGATGCGCTTGAAGTCGAACCTGCCGATGCCCAGCTCGTCGTCATCGGTCTCGGCCGGCGGCACCTCGACGATCTCGAAGCCGCGCTTGGTGCGCAGGATCTCGAGCGCTTCCGGCGTGTAGCCGGGTGCCACGATGGCCTCGAAGAAGCCCGGACGGATGGCGCGCGCCGCCGCGTCGTCGATGGTGCGGTTCGAGCCGATGACCCCGCCGTACGCGCTCACGGAATCGCCCTCCAGGGCCAGGCGGAACGCCTCGGCCAGGTCGACCACGCTGGCCAGGCCGCACGGGTTGCCGTGCTTGACGATGGCGATGGCGGGCGTCTTGAAGTCGGACGCGATGCTCCACGCGGCGTCCAGGTCGAGCAGGTTGTTGAAGCTCAGGTCCTTGCCGGCGATCTGGTGCGCGGAGCTGATGCTGCCGCCTGCATGCGCCGGATCGGTGTAGAAGGCTCCCAGCTGGTGCGGGTTCTCGCCGTAGCGCAGATCGGCCTTCTTCTCGACGACCATGGTCATGCGGCTCGGGAACACGGTGCCGGTCGACGCGTTCAGGTAGCTGGCGATCTGCGCGTCGTAGGCGGCCGTCAGGGCGAACGCCTCGCCGGCCAGCTTCTGGCGGGTCTCCGGGCTGACGCTGCCCTGCGTCTTGACGTCGCGCAGGACGGAGGCGTACTGCGTCGGGCTCGAGACCGCGGCGACCCCCGGAAAGTTCTTCGCCGCCGCACGCAGAAGCGCCACGCCGCCGATGTCGATCTTCTCGAGCGCCTGGTCGAGCGTGGTGCCCGGCTGGCGGACGGTCTGCGCGAAGGGGTAGAGGTTGACGACCACGATGTCGATCTGCTCGATGCCGTGCTCGGCCAGCTGCGAGAGGTGATCGGGCTGATCTCGCCGAGCGAGCAGCGCCGCGAAGATCTTCGGGTGGAGCGTCTTGACCCGCCCGCCGAGGATCTCGTTCGTCTCCGTCAGGTCGGAGACGGAGCGGATGCCCTCGATCCCGGCTTCAGCAAGGTGCGTACGGGTGCCATCGGTAGCGAAGCATTCGGCCCCGGCATCGATCAGGCCTTTGGCGAGCTCGATGATGCCGTCACGATCACTGACGGAGAGCAGGGCGCGCAATCGACGTCCTCGTGGTGAGATGCGATGTCCGGGGACTGGATTATAGGGGGACGGGGGCTCGGTCCCGACGTCCTCTGGTAAACTCCGCGGCCGATGACCATCCTCACCGATCCGTTCAATCCGGCCACCTTCCCCGACCTGTTCACGTGGATGTGGGTCGCCGGCATCGTGATCGCCCTCGGCGCCATCTTCGTGTACAACCTCGCGCAGCGACGGTACCGGCGCTACCCGGAGCTGCTGGCGCTCCACGAGTGGGTCTTCTGGCCGATCATCGTGACCTGGGGCGTCATCCCGCTGCTCGTCGTCATCGGCGTGCCGCTCATCCTGCAGCTGATCATCGTGCTGACCGGGATGGGCCTTGCCGCCTACGCCGCGTTCGTGCGGTTCCCGCCGCGCATCGCCGCGGCCAACGACGAGATTCGCCGCCGCCGGTACGTTCCGCCCCCGAAGCGATCTGAGCCCCAGCGCTCGAAGCCGACTCCTGCCGGACGCCGCCGCAAGCATCGGTAGACCCGCCCAGGCGGCCCTGCGCTCGAGGCAAGAAGCTCATGGCGGGTCTCGGCCTCATGGCCCATCGCTCAGAGCAGGTATCGCAGCCAGACGTAGATGGTGGCGACGACCATGCTGCCGACGGTGACCGGCAGCCCGTAGCGCAGGTAGGTGCCGAAGCGGACCGGGTGCCCCTCGCGTTCCGCCAAGCTGGCGAGAATCACGTTCGCCGAGGCTCCGATAATCGTCGCGTTGCCGCCGAAGTCGGCCCCGATGGCCAGGGCCCACCACAGCGCATCCGTGTCAGTACCCTCGCTCAGCTGCGCGACCACGGGAATCATGGTGGCGGTGTAGGGGATGTTGTCGATGATGCCCGAGAGAACGGCCGATCCCCACAGCAGCAGAACCGCCATCGGAGCCAGCGCCCCGCCGGTGACGCTGACGATGGTGGAGGCGACCGCCTCGACCAGCCCGATCTCGATCACGCCCGCAACGAGCATGAACAGACCGATGAAGAAGAAGAGCGTGGGCCACTCGACATCGCGCAGGACCTCATGGGGCTCCTCGCGCGCCACCAGCATGAGGACCAGGGCTCCGGTCAGCGCGATGGTCGCGGGCTCGTAGCCAAGCGGGCCGTGCACCAGGAAGCCGACGAGCGTCAGGCCCAGGACCACCAGCGAGCGCCGCAGCAGGACCGGGTCGGAGATCATCTCGCGCTCGTCGAGCGCGAACAGGGCGTCGCGCATCTCCGGGTCGATGTGGAGGTGATCGCGGAAGAGCCAACGAGCGCTGATGAGGAACAGGACCAGGATGATGGCGGCCAGGGGCGCCATGTTGATCAGGAAGGCCATGAAGTCGAGGTCGGCAGCGCTGCCGATGAGCAGGTTGGGCGGATCACCGATGAGCGTCGATGCACCACCGATGTTCGAGGCGAGGATCTCGGCCACGATGAATGGCAACGGGCTTACGCCCAGCCGCGCCGCCAGGAAGAGAGTGATCGGGCCGACCAGCACCACCGTGGTCACGTTGTCCAGGAATGCCGAAGCGACCGCGGTGATGATCGACAGCACGACCAGAATGCGGTAGGCGTCACCGCCCGCGAAGCGCGCGGCCCGCACCGCCAGCCAACCGAAGACGCCGGTCTTCCGGATGATCCCGGCCAGGATCATCATGCCCGCCAACAAGAAGATGACGTTGAAGTCGATGTGCTCGAACGCCTCCTCCTGGGTCACGACGCCCAGGAGCACCATCGCCACGCCGCCGACCATCGCGGCGGTGGTCTTGTGGACACGCTCGGTGGCGATCAGCGCATAGGTGGCTACGAAGACGACCAGGCCGACGATCACGTCGAGAGTCAACGATCTGGCTCCGGCTCGAGCAAGGTCCGCCGGTCTGACGCGCGCACCCACACCAGGAGCAGTTCGAGCTGGTCGACGTAGCCCGTAACGAGCCCTCCGGGGTCCGTGATCGGCAGCCCGTTGAGCTTGGATCCGTGCATACGCTCGAACGCGTCCCGCACCGTCTCGTCGCGGCGCACGGAGACCGGCTCGAGCATCACGTCACGCGCGGTGCGGGCCGACAGGTGCTTGGCGTACTTGAGGACTGCCTCGTAATCGGTGATCTCGGCGAGGAACTCCTCCGGGACGATCTTCAGGAAGATGTCGTTCACAAGCGCCCGGACCGGAATGACGCCCACGAGTCGCTGGCCTTGATCCACCACGGCAATCACGCGACACGCGGTGTTCTCGACCGCCTGCTCTGCGATGTGGTGGAGGCTGTCCCCCACATCCACGACCACGGGCTCCATGGTCAGGAGCTGGTCGGCCTCTGAGATGGGTGTGGCCAGTGCGATGGATTCCGGGGTCTGCAATGACGTTCCTCAGGGGTTATCGACAACCAGCAAGAGACTGCTCGAAAGCAGTCTCCACCTCGGTGCCGACGGTACAGGCCCGGCACCCCACCCTGCTGCGATGACGCAGCCCGGCAAGGATAGCCGGGGATCACGGCCCCGGCCACCGCCAACGCGCGGTGAATCGGCTCCTCCGCCAAGCGAGGCTTGACGCGTCGATCCGCGACGGCGTAAAGTCCGGCACCGATGGCAGCGCAAACGTGTGCCACATGACTCACGAGGAGGACGAGATGAGCAAGACCGCCGGGACGGTCCTTCGCGCGTCGCGCCTCCGGATGGAGCTCGTCGGCTAGCAGCAGCTGGGAAACAGCAGCTCGCCAGATCGGCCGCCCTTCCGGGGCGGCCCTCGTCATTCCTGGGCCGATTGCGCGACGCACACCACGTGACGCGTCCTCATCCGCATCGTTCCAGGAGAACTCCACCGTTGTCTCGTGATTCTCGCCGCGTCCGCCATCGGCCTCGCGGCCAACCGAGCTCATTCCGTTGCGTCCATTGCCGTATCGACGTGCCGTCCGACGCGCCGGGCACCCAGCATCGAAATCACTGCCCCACCTGCCTCTGGTCCCGCCATGTCGACGACCGGCCGGGCGACCGCGCCATGCTCGACGAATGTGGCTCCGGCATGGAGCCGATCGCGATCACCGTGCGGGGCGAGGGGGAGTGGGTGCTGATTCACCGATGCACCGGCTGCGGCGAGCTGCACGCCAACCGATCGGCCGCCGATGACTCACCGCTGCTGCTGGTGCGGCTCGCAGTGAAGCCGCTGGCGTTGCCGCCGTTCCCGCTCGACCGCCTGGCGCTCGTCTAATCGGGCACGAGAAGAGGGCCGACCCACGTGGGCCGGCCCTCTCGCTGCGGTGGATCCGTGACTACGGGGTGAAGGGACCCGGAAGCCGGGTGATCCTTGAGGTGGTCACCGGCACGTAGTTCGGGTGGCCCGCCAGGTAGTCGAGCAGGGCGATGAGATCGTCCGGCCCGCCGACGACGTTCGTCCCGAGCGTGAACGCCGGGAAGTCGTCGCCACCGGCGGCGAGGAAGCTGTTCACCGTGACCCGATAGGTGGCAGCCGGGTTGAGCGTTGTCCCCCCGAGCTTGATCGTCGCCGGGTCCACCCGATCCCCGGCCGGTCCGGCGGAGTTCCACGTGTACGTGAATCCGGCGGATGGCTGGAGGATCTGGAACTGGGTGCGCAACGTTGGCGTGGCCGGGGTCGGCGTTTGGACGGTGAACTGCTGTTCGAGGATGAGCTCGATCTGCGCCCCCGTCAGGTCCATCGTCGTCACGACGTTCGAGAACGGCTGCACGCCGAACGCCTCGCGGTACGTGATGCTCGCCGCGTCGGTGATGTCGGCGCGTATACCGCCCGGGTTCATGAATCCGATCACCGCCCCGTCCGATGCCGCGAGCTGGGCGTCGGCGATGAGCCGGCCCATGATCGAGTCGCCGCCGCCCCCGATGACGGAGCGCGTCAGCGGGCCGGTGGCCGAGCCGACGATCTCATCGCCGATCGGTCCGGCGAAAACGTTGTACTCGGCAATGAGCGCGGTCAGGTCGGCTGCGCGCGGCACATCGCGAGTCACGATCCGGTTGTTGACCCGAATCTGGCCGATGAAGTCGCCGCTGGCCGGTGAGACCCGCGCGTCGATGTCGGTGATGAGCCGTCCCTGCGACGCGGCGCCGGTGACGACCTTGCCGTCGATCACGCAGTTCACCGCCCAGTTGGTGTGACCCGTGATGACGATGTCGATCTCGTCATCGAGGTTCGGGACGATCTCCGGGATCGCACCCGTCGGCGTTGTGCAGTCGTTGATGGCGCTCACGTCGCCTGCCCCGTTCCCGGAAACCGGGACGCTGCCGCCCTCGTGCAGCAGCACGACGATGGCCTCGATGCCCTGGGCCTTCAGGTGCGGGACGAGCGCGTTGACCGTCTCGGCCTCGTCGAGGAACCTCACCGACGCGATGCCGCCGGGAGACACGATCAGCGGGGTGCCCTCGAGGGTCATGCCGATGAAGGCCACCTTGGCGCCCCGCTCGAACTCGTGGATCGCGTAGGGCGGGAATATCGTCTCGCCCGTGTCCCTGTACGCGACGTTGGCCGCGAGGAAGCCGAAGTCGGCGCCGCCGAAGCCGTCCCCGTCTTCGCAGCCGTCGGTCGGGTGGCAACCGTCCGGCGTCGCCGGCGTGTATCGGAATCCGGGCTGGTCGCCGTACTGCATGCGGAGCAGCTCGGTGATTCCCTCGTCGAACTCGTGGTTCCCGACCCCGTTGTAGTCGAGGTCCATCAGGTTGAAGGCCTCGATGGTCGGCTCGTCGTGGAAGAGCGCCGACAGCAGCGGAGTCGCGCCGATGAGATCACCGGCCGACACGAATGCCGTGTTGTTCGGGTTCTCCGCGGTGAGGTTGCGGACGTGGGTGGCGAGGAACTCCACGCCGCCGGCGGGGATGCAGTCAGGCGTGCCGCCGGGGTTGCAGGTCTGGGGCGGGTTCGGCGGTACCGGCGTTGGGCCCTGGAGCGAGCCGATGCGGGCGCCGGAGGTGGAGGTTGCCGGGACTGCTTCGAGCTGGCCGTGGAAGTCGTTCAGGCCCAGGATCTGGATCTCAACGGGCTTCTGTGACTTTGGCCCGACGGCCGCTGTTGGTACGGCCAGTGCGACGAGCAGTGCAAGCGCGCTGGTGAGCGCCACGAATCGTCGAAGCCGATGGGATGGGTTCAATGAACGTCTCCTTGGCTCGGGAATGCGCGTGCCGGCGCGGTGCGGCCGGTCGCGGGGATGTGGCAGGCAATCGTAGCGGACCGTGATCGATTCGTCAGGATGGTGTGCCGATCAGTTGGGCCGAGACGCACATGACGGCGGCCTGCCGTGCCGCTGGGGCCGGTCCATGAGGCCGTGAGGCGCGGGAACGACGTCCCGCGTGCGACACGGCGCGATCTATCGGCGCCACGACTTCCCGTTGCGGGTGGTCGGACCCGACCGGCGCGGCGTAGGGGTGGCGCGTCAGTTGATGGCGGTTGAGCCTCCCGGCGTCGACATGGTGCGGGGCGGACCCGTCGGTTCCACCGCGCCGTTGAAGGTGAGCTCGCCGTCCGGCGACGCGTCGACGCGGATGGTGTCGCCGTCCATGAATTCGCGGGCAAGGAGCCGTCGGGCGAGCGGGTTCTCGAGCCGGCGCTGGATCGCTCGGCGCAGCGGACGGGCGCCGTAGACGGGGTCATAGCCCTCGCGCGCGAGGAGCGCCAGCGCCTCATCGGTCAGCTCGAGAGTGATGCCCGACTCGGAGAGGCGGCGGGACACGCCGGCGGCAAGCAGGCCGACGATCTGGCGCAGCTGCGCCTCGTCGAGCGGTCGGAAGACGATGATCTCGTCCACGCGATTGAGGAACTCGGGGCGGAAGTGGTCGCGCAGCGCCAGGCGCACCTGCTCGGCGGCGCCCTCGAACGCATCCGGCCCGGCCTCGGCCGCCTCCATGAGCGTCGTCGAGCCGATGTTGCTGGTCATGATCAGGACCGTGTTCTTGAAGTCGACGGTCCGCCCCTGCGAGTCGGTCAGGCGGCCGTCGTCGAGCAGCTGGAGCAGGATGTTGAAGACGTCGGGATGGGCCTTCTCGATCTCGTCGAAGAGCACCACCTGGTATGGGCGGCGACGGACGGCCTCGGTCAGCTGGCCGCCCTCTTCGTAGCCGACGTAGCCGGGGGGCGCGCCGACCAGCCGCGAGGTCGAGAACTTCTCCATGTACTCGCTCATGTCGATGCGCACGAGCGCCCCCTCGTCGTCGAACAGGAAGTCGGCCAGGGCGCGCGCGAGCTCCGTCTTTCCCACCCCGGTGGGGCCCAGGAAGATGAATGAGCCGATGGGCCGCTTCGGGTCCTTGAGCCCGGCGCGCGCGCGCCGGATGGCGTCGGACACGGACCGAACCGCCTCCTCCTGCCCGATGAGTCTCGCGTGCAGCCGGTCCTCCATGTACAGCAGCTTCTCCGTCTCGCCCTCCAGCAGGCGCGACGACGGGATGCCGGTCCAACGCGCGACGACCTCAGCGATGTCGTCGGCGTCGACCTCCTCCTTGAGAAGCACGGTACCGGTGGACTTCAGCTCGCGAAGCTGTTCCTCCAGCTCGGCGAGGCGCTGCTCCAGCTCGCGCGCCTTCCCGTACTGGAGCTCCGAGGCGCGCTGGTAGTCCTGCGCGCGGGTGGCCTCTTCGATCTCCGGGCCCAGCCGTTCCTGCTCCTCGCGAGTGGCGCGGATGGCCTGGACGATCTCCTTTTCGCGATCCCATTGCGACTTCATCGCGTCGCCTCGCTCGCGCAGGTCGGCGAGCTCACGCTCCAGCGCTTCGAGGCGCGCCTTCGAAGCGTCGTCCTTCTCCTTGCGCAGCGCCTCGCGCTCGATCTCGAGCTGCATGCGCCGCCGCTCGATCTCATCCAGCTCCGCCGGCATCGAGTCCATTTCCATGCGCAAGCGGCTGGCCGCCTCGTCGACGAGGTCGATGGCCTTGTCCGGCAGGAAGCGCTCGGTGATGTAGCGGTTCGAGAGCACGGCGGCGGCGACCAGCGCGGAGTCGGTGATGCGAACGCCGTGGTGCACTTCGTAGCGCTCGCGCAGCCCGCGCAGGATGCTGATGGTGTCCTCAACAGTCGGCTGATCGACCAGCACAGGCTGGAATCGGCGCTCGAGGGCGGCATCCTTCTCGATGTGCTTGCGGTACTCGTTGAGCGTCGTGGCACCGATGCAGTGCAGCTCGCCGCGCGCAAGCATCGGCTTCAGCAGGTTGGAGGCGTCCATGGCGCCCTCGGAGGCGCCGGCGCCGACGACGGTGTGCAGCTCGTCGATGAACAGGATGATCTGACCGTCGGAATCGAGGACCTCCTTGAGCACGGCCTTGAGCCGCTCCTCGAACTCGCCGCGATACTTCGCGCCCGCGATCAGCGCGCCCATGTCGAGCGACACGACCCGCTTGTCCTTGAGCCCTTCGGGCACGTCGCCGCGGACGATCCGCTGCGCCAGCCCTTCCGCGATGGCCGTCTTGCCGACGCCCGGCTCGCCGATGAGCACCGGGTTGTTCTTCGTGCGACGGCTCAGGACCTGGATGACGCGGCGGATCTCCTCGTCGCGGCCGATGACTGGATCGAGCGAGCCCTTTCGCGCGGCCTCGGTCAGGTCGCGCCCGTACTTCTCCAGGGCCTCGTAGGTCGCTTCGGGGTTCTCGCTGGTCACTCTCTGGCTCCCTCTGATCTGAGTGAGCGCCTCCAGGACCGATGCGGGCGTCACGCCTGACCCGTGCATGATCGCGGCCGCGGTCGATCCCCCCGCCTCGAGGGCCGCCAGGAGCAGGTGCTCGGTCGAGACATATTCGTCCCGCATCCGCTGGGCAACCGCGTGCGCATCGGTCAGGACCCGGCGTGCCTCGTTCGAGAGCTGAAGCTGGGCGTCGCCACTGACCTTCGGCAGCTTGGCCAGCTCGGCGCGCAGCGCCTCGGCGACGGCCGACGCCTGTACGCCGATGCGCGCCAGGACGGCCGGCACCACGCCGTCGGGCTGCTCGGCCAGGACGAGGAGCAGGTGGGCGACCTCGAGCTGGGGATGGCCCTCGGCTTCGGCGAGCTGCTGGGCGCTGACGATCGCCTCGGTGGCTCGCTGGGTGAATCGGTCGGTCCGCATGGGTCTAGCTCAGCTTCGTTCGTGGGTCAGGTTGCGAAATTGAGGTCAGGATCGGCTCGAGCTCCTTGCGGGCGTCCTCGTCCAGCTTCGGCAGGACGACGCGGGTGGTCACCACCAGGTCACCCTTCTGTGACGAGCCTCGCTTCGGCAGGCCGCGACCCTTGACCTTGATCTCCTGGCCGTTCTGCGTGTCGGGCCGGATGCGCAGCTTCACGCTGCCGGTGGGCGTGGGGACCGGGACCTCCGCGCCGAGCAGCGCCTCGGCCAGCGTCAGCGGAAGCTCGGTGTGCAGGTCGGTGCCGTGGCGGACGAAGCGCGGGTCCGGCTTGACCTTGACGTTGATGACGAGATCGCCGCCGTCCAGCGCGCCGCTGAGCTTCACCTTGGAGCCATCGCCCGCGCCGGGCGGGATCTTCACGTGGAGCCGGCGCCCGTTGACGTTCACCATCCGCTCGGCGCCCGTTGCGACCTCGGCCAGCGTCACCTCTGCGTTCGCCTCGGCCGACGGGATGGAGCGCGCACGGCTGCGCGTGCCGGCCGCCCCCGAGAGGTCGACATATTCGAAGCCCCCGCCACCGCCAAACTGAGCGCCACCGCCCGAACCCGAGCTGAAGAACTGGCGGAAGAAGTCGCTGAAGCCGCCGATGTCCTCGTCGGACGCGGTGCGGTACTGCCATCGCGTCCCGCCGGGGGCGCCACCGAAGCCGGCCCAGTCGGTCGCGCCGCCGGAGCCGTATCCGGTCTGCTGGTAGGCCTGCCAGTTCGCCCCGAGCTGGTCGTACTGCTTGCGCTTCTCCGGATCGGTCAGGACCGCCTGCGCCTCGTTTGCCTCTTTGAAGCGCTTCTCGGCATCGGGGTCCTTGTTGGTGTCGGGGTGGAGCTTCCGGGCGAGCTTGCGATAGGCGTTCTTGATTTCGGCCGTGGTGGCCGTCTTGGGAACCCCCAGGATCGCGTAGTAGTCCTTGTAGTCCACCGCTCAGCGACTCCGCTCGCGCGCCCAGGGACCTGCCCATAGATGAGGCACCGGCACACCGGAGCGGGCGCTCCCGCGCCTTCCGGCCTCACGCGTCGGGCGCAGCGGCGCCGGACGAAGCGTCCCCGTGCGCAATTGCCTCATCTATCGGGCATTCAGCGGTTGCCAGCTAGGCCGGTTGGCCCGTCGGGGGCTGATCGGTGGCCGGCTTGTCGGCGGCCGCGATCGGCGCCTCGCCTGGCGGGCTTGCGTGGTCGCCGCGGGCGACGCGTGACGCGCTGCTGGCGCTCCTCACGCTCGGCCTTGATCCGGGCGGCCGGCCGTGGCGCGTCGATGAGCGCCTCTGCAAGCACCTGGTCCATGTTCTCGACCGGCACGATCCGCAGCTGCTGGCGCACCTCGTCGGGCACGTCCACCAGGTCCTTCTCGTTCCGCTTCGGGATGAGGACCGTCTTCACGCCCGCGAGGTGCGCGGCGAGAAGCTTCGACTTCAGCCCGCCGATCGGCAGGACCCGGCCGCGGAGGGTGATCTCACCCGTCATGGCGAGATCGCGCCGCACCGGCTTGCTGGTCAGGAGGCTGGCCATGGCGGTCGCCATGGTGACGCCCGCGCTCGGCCCGTCCTTCGGCGTCGCGCCTGCGGGAACGTGGATGTGGACGGTCGACTTCTCGAAGGCCCCCAGGTCGATCCCCAGCTCCTTCGTCCGCGCGCGGATGTAGCTGAGCCCAGCGCGAGCGGACTCCTGCATCACGCTGCCGAGCTGGCCGGTCAGGATGAAGTCGTCCTTGCCGTCCATGCGGGTCGCCTCGACCTGCACGATGTCGCCACCCGCGTCAGAGACCACGAGGCCGGTCACCATGCCGATGGTGTCCTCCGCCTCGAGCTCGCCGTACTCGAACCGGCCCGGCCCGAGGTACTCCTCGAGATCCTCCGACTTGACGACGACCTTCGTCTTCGCGTCGCCGGCCACGCGCCGGGCGACCTTGCGCGCCACGTTGGCGATCTCGCGCTCAAGGTTGCGGACGCCCGCCTCGCGGGTGAACGCCTGGATGAGGCGCACGAGGGCGTCCTCCTCGAACTCGAGGTTGTCCTCGGTCAGGCCGTGGGCCTCGAGCTGCTTCGGCACCAGGAAGCGCTCCGCGATGCGGACCCGCTCGAGCTGCGTGTAGCCGGCGAGCTGGATGATCTCCATCCGGTCGCGCAGCGCCGGCGGAATGGTGTCGACCATGTTGGCCGTGGCGATGAAGAGCACCTTGCTCAGGTCGAACGGCACCTCGAGGTAGTTGTCGGCGAACGTGTTGTTCTGCTCGGGATCGAGCACCTCCAGCAGCGCCGATGACGGGTCGCCACGGAAGTCCATGCCGACCTTGTCGATCTCGTCGAGCATGAACACCGGGTTCGCCGATCCCGCCGTCTTGATGTTCTGGATCACCCGGCCCGGCAGCGCGCCGATGTAGGTGCGCCGATGGCCACGGATCTCCGCCTCGTCGTGGATGCCGCCGAGGCTCATGCGCACGAACTTGCGGCCCATGGCGCGAGCGATGCTCTTGCCGAGCGCGCGTCTTGCCCACGCCGGGCGGCCCGACGAACAGGAGGATGGGCGAGCGGATCTTGTCGGCCAGCTTGCGCACGGCCATGTACTCGACGATGCGCTCCTTGACCTTCTCGAGGCCCCAGTGGTCCTCGTTCAGGATCTTCTCGGCGTCGTCGAGGTCGAGGTTGTCATCGGTCTCGACGCCCCACGGCAGGCTGACGAGCCAGTCGACGTAGGTGCGGATGACGCCCTGCTCCGGGCTGGCGCTCGGGATGCGGGCCAGGCGGTCGACCTCCTTGAGGGCGCGCTCCTTGACCTCGTCCGGCATGGCCGACTGCTCGACCTTCTCGCGCAGCTCGGACGCCTCGGCGACGGCAGGATCGTCCTCGCCGAGCTCCTTCTGGATGGCCTTCATCTGCTCGCGCAGGATGTACTCGCGCTGGGTCTTGTCCATCTCGGACTTGACCTCGGACTGGATGCGGCCCTTGAGCTCGAGGACCTCGATCTGCTTGGCGAGGAACTGGCTCGCCAGCCGCAGCCGATCCGCGACGTCGATGGTCTCCAGCAGCTCCTGGCGCTGCTCGGTCGTCATCTCAGGGCTGTAGGCCGTCATGTCGGCCAGCAGGCCGCCGTCGACGATGTTGCGGGCGGCGACCGCCACCTCCGGCGGGACCGATGCGCCGCTGTTGACGTACTGCTCGATCTGCGCCGTGGATCGAGGCCATGAGCGCCTCGATCTCGAGCGTCTTCTCGGTCGCGTCGTCGATGATCTCGACGCGCGCCTCGAGATGCGGCTCCGTCTGGAGCAGGTCGAGCAGCCGGATGCGGCGCTGGCCCTGGACGATGGCGCGGATCGTCCCGTCCTGGAGCCGGATGACCTGCGCGATCTTCGCCAGCGTGCCGACCGGGTACAGCTCGTCGACGCTGTTGATCTCCTCCTGCTCGCTCGAGCGCTGGGTGACCAGGGCGACGGGCTGGGAGGTGCGGACGGCGCGGTCGAGCGCCTTGACGCTCCGATCACGGCCGACCTGGAGGGGGACGATCATCTCCGGGAAGATGACCGTGTCGCGCAGGGCGACGAGGGGCAGCACCTGGACGCTTGTCCAGGCTGGCGCCGTTCTCGTCGTCGCCCGTGCCGTCTTCGGGGTGCGACGTCGGGAAGGTCTCGGGTCTCGTCAGTTGCCACGGGGATTTGCTCCTTCAGCCGATGCTTCGGCGGCGAGCTCAGGCTCGCTCGCGTCGGTCTTCGGCAAATCGCTCTACATCGTCCTCATCGAACAGATCGTAGACCCGGATCTTGCCCGAGTGCCTCGAGCTGAAGGATGACCCGCACGCCGGCGAGGTTGACCCGCTGCCGGCGTGTCAGGAAACGAATGATCCGAACGCGCTTGATGTCCGCCTCACTGTAGAGACGGAGGTTGTTACGTCGCTGTGGGCTGAGGAGGCCCTCCTCCTCGTAGATGCGCAGCGTCCGCGGATGGCAGCTGGCCAGCTCCGCGGCGATGCTGATGATGTAACGGGGGCGGGTGAGCGCGTCGCGGCGCGGGCCGCTCGTCGGAATCGACGCCACCACGCGCCGCGATCGCTCCATGTCAGGCCGACGCCTCGGTGCCGTTCTCGGAAGCCTCGGCACCACCGGCGTTGATCCGGATCTGTCGCGGCTTGACCTCCTCCGCCTTCGGGATGCGCAGGGTCAGGACGCCGTCGGTAAAGGTGGCGTCGGCGCGGTCCCCCTGGACGCGGACGGGAAGCTGCACGGTGCGGCTGAACGAGCCGAACCGGCGTTCCCGGTACAGGTACTGGTCGCGGTTGATCGTTTCATCGGCCTTGAACTCGCCTCGCAG
Organism: uncultured Chloroflexia bacterium; assembly: GCA_963839635.1. Taxonomy (GTDB): domain Bacteria; phylum Chloroflexota; class Limnocylindria; order QHBO01; family QHBO01; genus JACDBZ01. The sequence goes on along the minus strand of CAWIVT010000007.1, from coordinate 343,873 downwards.
AGTCAGGTTCTGGCCGGTCATGGTGATCTCGACGTCCTCGGCCTTCATGCCGGGGAGTGCTGAGGTGACCACGAGCTCGTCTGCGGTCTCGTGGACATCGACCGGCGGCGCGATCGTGTCAGTGCCGTTGATCGTGCGCCAGCCCAAGGGGCTGACGAACGAGTCCTCGAAGAGGCGGTCCATAGCGGAGCGCAGGGAGACCATCTCGCCGAGAGGATCGAATCGAGTGATGTTCGCCATGAGAAATGTGCCTCCTTTCGCCAAACGTCGTCGCCAGGTTGAGTTCTTGGCGTGACCATAAACCCTGACAATAGTGTTGTCAAGGATGGTGACAGGACCGCGACGTATCGCGGCGGAAGCTCAGGATCCTGCGTCGGCGGCCACGAGCTCCCACCGGACGGCACCGATGTCACCGCCGCCGGGCAGCTCGACCGGCCCGCGGCAAGGTCGAGGGTGAGCAGCCGCTCGTCTGCAACCGGCATCGAGCTCGGATGCCGGCGAAGATCCAGAGGAACGCGGGACTCTGCGGCGCTCGTAATGGATCGCCTCGGCGACGGCGGTGGCGCGCCGGGCGGTCCGACTCAACGATGCTGATCCGCATGTCGCGGAACCGGTCGGGACCGTCGCCGAGCGCTGCGCGGCCGCCTCCTCGGCCGCCACGGACGACGCCGGGCCACCCGCGTCACCGAGCTCGTCGCGGTCCAGCCGCTGACGAACCGGTCGAGGACCGCCTGCGGGGGTCGCCGGCGTGCGGCGCCGATCAGCCAGAAGCCGGTTCCCCAGACGAGGAGCGGCAGGCTCAGCCAGCCGATGGCCGCGGCCGGAGAGCGCTCGGGCGTCGGGTGGCCGCGCGGCCTGGAGCCGCGACGGCCGCGCGATAGGCGTCCACCGCCTGCCAGGTCCAGGCGACGATGAAGGCCATGCCCGCGAGGAAGGGAATGAGGTAGAGCGCTCGAGTCGGCGAGGCCGATGGTCAGCCACGCGACGATCGCCGCCGCGAGCGCTCTCGGCGAGCGAGGAGCGCGCGGCCGAGCCCGGCTGCGGCCGATGAGGAGATGGCCGAGCCCCCAGGCGATCAGCGCCCGACGCAGGACGCGCCCGGGATCGGGCGCGGTCACTCGCCGATGAGCAGGCTGCGCAGCTCCGCCTCGTCATCGGCGGAGGTGACCGCGAGCAGCTTGTCGCCGGCGCGCAGCTTCGTGTCCGAGCGCGGCGACTGGGCTCGCTCGTCGCGGATCGAGGACGGCGATCGTGCTGCCCTCCGGCAGGTCCAGCTCGCGCAGCTCGCGGCCGATGACCGGCGAGTCGGCGTCGAGCTGCGCCTCGACGATCTGGATGCTCGCCGCCCTCGAGCTCGGCGAGGTGGAGCAGGTCGTGGACGGGGATCTCGTGCTCGATGACGCCGAGGATCGTGCGGGTCGGGCTGACCATCTCGTCGATCGAGAGCTGGCGGAAGAGCTTCTCGTTCTTCGGGTCGTTGACGCGGGCGATCGAGCGCGGGACGTTGAACCGCATCTTCGCGACCTGGCAGGCGGCGAGGTTCACGGCGTCGTCGCCGGTGACGGCGGCCATCACGTCGGCGCGGCCCATGCCGGCCTCCGCCTGGTATCGGCCCTCGCAGCCGTCGTTGGCGATGACGATGCTGCCCAGCTCGTCGGCGATCTGGCGCGCGCGGGCCGCGTCCTCCTCGATGACGACGACCTCGTGCCCGGCGGCGAGCAGCTCCTTGGTCAGGTAGTAGCCGACGTTGCCGCCGCCGATGACCACGACGTACATCGCTACAGCCCTCCCTCGCTGGCCGTCGCCCGGCTGGACGATGTTCGCTTCGCCCGTCTCTTCCTCGGCAACGTCCAGCGCGGCCTGGGCCGCTTCGGTCGGCGGGCTGGCGGTGGTGCGCCATGCAGCGGGCTGAGCGGTGGGTGGCTCGACGAAGCCGTTCGTCGCCTCGGCTCCCTCGAGCGCGGCCACCACGAGGGCGTCGCCGAGGATGATCGTGCGACAGATCGTCTCGAGGCCGAGGGCGCGGTACGCCTCGCCGCGGAGCGGGTCGTTGATCTTGGCGATCACGCGCGGCGCGCCGAACGTGTGCTTGGCCAGCTGGGCGGCCAGAGCGTTGCGGTTGTCGCCCTCGGTCAGCGCCATGACGATGTCGGCCTGCTCGGCGCCGGCGCGCGCATGATGTCCTCGTCCGTGCCGTTGCCGCGGACGGTCTCGCCACCGAAGCCGGGCGGCAGTCGGCTGAAGGCGCGCGGGTTGATGTCGATGACGGTGACGTTCTCGCCGCGCTGTGTCGAGCTCCGCGGCGACGCGGGCTCCGACGCGGCCGCAGCCGACGATGATGACCCTCATGGCGTGTGTGCCAGCTCCTTCGTCTCGGCGCGCAGGCACCAGACCGGCGCGGTCGAGTTGCGCATGACGTACGGGACGGTGCGTCCCGCGTCCCATTGTCCACCGAATCGCTTCTTGTAGCGCAGGCCCATCACGATCAGGTCGGCGCCGAGCTCGTTTGCGTCGTCGACGATGGCCGGGCCGGCGGCGCGCGCCTGGACCGTGCTGGTCCGCGCCGGGATCCCCCTCTCCGACAGCAGCGCCTCGGCGCGCGACAGGATCTCGTCGGCGCGCGGCCACCGCCTGCCTCGTCCTCCGCGTCGAGGTTGCGGTCGAACGGGACCTCGATGACGTGGAGCAGCGAGACCTCGACGCCCTCGCGGCCGCCGAGCAGCAGCGCGGCGACCTTGAGCGCCGGGATCGTCCACCTCGTCGTCGCCGAGCAGCGGGACGAGGATCCTGGCGTGGTCGAACGGGGTCGCGCGCTTCTCGGCGCGACGGAAGAAGTCCATGCGCTCGCTATCCTACGGCGCCGGCGCGTCCACGGGCGATCGAGCGCGCTGCGATCTCAACGTCCGTAGCGCAGCCGCTCCGCGAGGCGCGGCGGCAGGCCGCGCTCGCGCATGAGGCGCTGGGTGCGGTCGATGTCGTAGCGCACGCGTCGGAACTCGAAGACTCGCCGCTCGGCGGCCGCGCCCGTCTCGAGCACCGCATACGCCGCATCGGGCAGGCCGTCGCGCGGCTGGCCGACGCTGCCGGGGTTGAGCAGCGCGCGGTCGCCGTCGAGCCGGACGGCCTCGCCGGGAAGCCCGGGCGGGCCTCCACCTCGCCGTCGGCGACTCGGTACGCGACCGGCAGGTGGGTGTGGCCGAACAGGCACAGGCGCGTGTCGAAGTGCGTCCAAGTTCGCCGCGGCGACGCCCGCGGCCGGTGATGTACTCCCAGATCGGGTCGCGCGGCGAGCCGTGGACGCGCCGTCAGGTCGCCGTCGCGTCGGACCTCGGGCAGGCTGGCGAAGTAGGACGCGCGCGTTGGCGTCGATGGCCTCGGCCGTCCACTCGATGGCCGCGCGCGCATCGGGGTTGAAGTTCGCCGGCGTCGACCGTCGCCGATGGCCGCCCCGTCGTGGTTGCCGAGGACGCTCCGCGCCCCCATCGCCTGGAGCGTGGCGACCACCTCGTTCGGCTGCGGGCCGTAGCCGACGGTGTCGCCGAGCACCCAGACCTCGTCGACTCGGCGAAGGTCGGCGGCACCGCCTCGAGGGCGGCGAGGTTGGCGTGGATGTCCGACAGGACGGCGATTCGCATGCGGACGCCGAGTATACCGACGACCGGTGGAGGCGACCTCTAGCCGAGCGGCCGGCGCTGCGGGCTCGCCCGGCCGGCGCGGGTACGCCGGCGGGGGTGGCCGCGCCTTCGGGACGACCACGAACCGATGGTCGCCGAGCGCGGCGAAGCCGGTCGGATGCACCTCGCGGCGCATCGCCGCCCGAGCAGCCGGCGGCCGCGCGCGCCCGCGGATAAGCTCCTCGTCGGCCAGGCGCTCCCTTCCACGCCAGCAGCGCGCCGCCGACGCGCGATGAGCGGCAGCGCGTACTCCGCCAGGACGGGCAGCGCGGCGCAGGCGCGCGCGGTCACGAGGTCGTACGCTCCCGCTGGCTCGGGTCCGCGCCCAGCGACCTCCGCCCGCTCGGCGACGACCTCGACGTTGCCAGGCCGAGCGTCGGCGGCGAAGGCGCGTAGCGCATCGGCCTTCTTGCGCACCGAGTCGACCAGCGTCCACGCAACGTCCGGGCCGCGCGAGGGCGAGGACGAGCCCGGGACGCCCGCCGCCGGATCCGAGGTCGAGCGCGCGTCGCGCGGCCCAGCGTCGATGAGCGGCAGCGCCGCCAGCGAGTCGAGCAGGTGGAGGCGCGCGACCGCCTCCGGCTCGACGACGCGCGTGAGGTTCAGCCGCGCGGTTCGCGTCAGCAGGAGCGCGACGTATCGCTCGACGCATCGGCGAAGCCGGCGGCAGCTGCGATGGCAGCACGGCGGGCATCGGTCGCGATCAGGCGCTCGAGCGCGGCGCGGCGAGCGCGCATCGGTCTGCATCGAGGGACAAAGAAAATGCTCCTTCGAGCGACCTTTCGGTCTTCCCGGCGGATGGTCGGCGTCGCGGCCGGCTTTCGCATCGGCCCCGAACCATCCGCGGTTACCGTACTCGGTCGCCCGCAGAAGCAGGACCTCAAGTGTAGCAGCCGCCGACTGTGGACCACAACCGGAGTTTATCCACCATTCGCGCGGCCGGCCCGACCTGTGGATAACTCGCCCCGATATACTCGACCCCGATGGCGCCCGAGCCGTGAGCAGCGGTTACGATCGAGGTCAGGTGGCGGATCAGCTGACCTCCGATTCGCCATCCCGTTTCGCGCACGAGAGCGAGGCGGAGCTGGCGAGGATCCTCGACTACTACGGTGTCGCGTGGCGATACGAACCCGACGTCTTCCCCATCTCCTGGAACGCCGACGGCGCGGTCATCGAGTCGTTCGCGCCCGATTTCTACCTTCCGGAGATCAACCTCTACGTCGAGCTGACGACGCTGAAGCAGTCGCTGGTGCGCAGGAAGAACCGCAAGCTGCGCTGCATGCGCCAGCTGTATCCGGAGATCCGGGTGAAGCTCTTCTACGCGCGTGACTTCCAGGCGCTGATGGTGAAGTACGGCCGGCTCGACTTCCTGTCCGACGTGCACGCGGCCAACGGCGCCAACGCCCTGACCGGCGCCGGGAACGGCAACGGGAACGGCAAGCGCTCGCGTCATGCAGCGGCGGAACGCACCGGATGAGCCATCCACGACGACGTCGAGGAGATCCTCCTCGACGCCGAGACCGTCGCGAGCCGCGTCGCCGAGCTCGGCGCGCAGCTGGCCGCCGACTACGCCGGACCGCGATCCCGGTCCTGGTCAGCGTCCTGAAGGGCGCGCTCGTCTTCCTGGCCGACCTGATGCGCGCCATGGACCTGCCGACCAGCATCGACCTCATGGAGGTCTCCTCCTACGGCGCCGCCACCGAGTCGTCCGGCCAGGTGCGCATCCTCAAGGACCTGTCGAGGCCGATCGAGGGGCGCGACGTCATCGTCGTCGAGGACATCATCGACACCGGCCTGACCCTGAACTACCTGCTCGGCTACCTCGCCGATCGCCAGCCGGCGTCGATCCGCATCTGCTGCCTGCTCGACAAGCCGGCGCGGCGCCTGGCCGAGATCCCGATCGACTACGTCGGCTTCACGATCCCGGACCGATTCGTCATCGGCTACGGCCTCGACTACGACGAGCGCTACCGCAACCTGCCCTACATCGGCGTCCTGAAGCCGTCCGTCTACGGCGGCGCGCCGCCCGAGGGCTAGGCCGATGGAGGGGGTGGGCAGCCGCTTCCGCGTCCTGATCCTGCTCGGCGCCCTGGCGCATGATCGGCTCCGGCTTCCTGCCGTGGTGGCGCTCCGGCGGCGACTCGGTGTCCGGCGTGCTGGTGCCCGCCCAGGAGGGTATCGGGCTCGAGGGGCCGGGGATCGTCATCTACGGCGCCGCGATCCTGGCCCTGGTGCTGCTCGACATCGGCTACATGCGCGGCCGATGGGGCTTCTTCCTCGATGCGCCCTCGGTCGTACCTGGCCCTCGGCATCGTCGGCGCGGCCGCGCTGGCCTACCGCGGCTGGGAGCTGTGGTCGGTCGGCTACCTGCCGTTGCCGCAGCAGTCGCCCGGCCTGGCGCTGGCGGCCGTTGGCGTGGCCCTGGTGCTGTACGGCGCGGGTGCCGGCTTCGGCGTGCCGCGTCGATACTGAGGCATGTCCCGGCTCGTTCTCGCTTTCCTCCTGCTCCTCGGCCTGGCGCTGGCGGGCTGCTCCGCGCCCGACGATATCGTCATTCTCGACACCACCGTCGTCACGTGGCCGGGCGAGGGCGGTTCATCGTCCGGGCAGGTGATCGTCAGCGTCAGGAACGACGCATCGGAGCCGATCGATCCTGACGTCCTCGGGCGCGGCCGCCAGACGGCGGCGACGCTGCTCGACGCCGACGGCGAGGACGTCCCCGGCGGCGATGCGCGGGTGCAGCTCCACGCGGTGCCGCACATCCTCGGCCCCGGGGAGCTCGGCTACCTGATCGGCGAGTTCGAGGTGCCGGACCCACCCGACGGCGTTGCCGACGCGCGGATCGAGGTGAACTCGGACGGGGCCGATGCGCGGTCTCCGGTCAGCGTCGAAGGCTTCGAGCTGGTCGAGAGCGAGGAGGGCATCGGCGGGGCGGGACGCCTCGAGTGGGACGGCGCCGGCACGGCCGTTGCCCGCGCGATCGCGTTCGATGCGGATGGGGCGGTGCTGGGGTACATGGCGACGTCCGAGGTGCGCTACGACGCGGGTGACTTCACGATGTGCTGCTTCCCGCCGACGGTCGACCGCGCCGCCATCGACGAGGTCGCCGTGTTCGGCGACCAGGCACGCGAGGAGAACTGACGGCGATGGATCGCAGCGGCACGCTTCAGCTGCAGCCGCTCGGCTCGGGCCAGTGGCCGGTCACGGCGGCCTCCTCGTTGGGGGCATCGCAGATGCCGTAGATCCCCTCGCGACCGCTTGCCCGGAGGGTCCACGTCTCGGCCGACAGGGCATCGGCACGCTCGGCGCACCCATCGTCCAGCACGGTAAGGGTCATCGTCTGCGCGCGGTGCTCCGGCAGCAGGCCGAAGCGGTCGACGTCGCCCAGCACGACCGCGTAACGGCCGGTGGCATCGGGGCATGCGGGGTCATCGGCAAGCAGCAGGTCCTCTCCGTCACGCGAGGCGATTCCCGAGCCGATGAAGTCGAGGTCGCCCTCGACGGAGTACGTCGCGCCCGAGATCGCCAGCGTGGTGGCCAGGGCGTCGTCCGGCGTCCGGGTCCAGCGACCGTCGAGGCCGGTCGCCTGCGCATCGGGTGAAGCCGGGGGCAGGATGCGCGGGCCGAGGAGCACCCACCCGACCACGATCGCGACGAGCAGCCCGGCCAGGATGAGCATGGGGCGCAGGTCGGGCCGGTACTCGCGACGGGTCGCGCCGGCGCGGTGGATCGCTCGACACGAGAACGAGGCGCCTAGATCTCGCCGAGATACGCCTGGCGGACCTGCTCGTTGGCAGCGAGATTGGCGGCCGTATCGGAGAGGATGATCTTGCCGGTCTGGATCACGTAGCCGCGATGCGCGGCATTGAGCGCCATGAGGGCGTTCTGCTCGACGAGCAGCACGGTCGTCCCCTGGCCGTTGATCTCCTTGATGATGCCGAAGATCTGCTCGGTCAGGATCGGCGAGAGCCCCATCGACGGCTCGTCGAGGAGCAGGATGGTCGGCCGCGCCATGAGCGCGCGGCCCATGGCCAGCATCTGCTGCTCGCCGCCGGACATCGTGCCCGCCTTCTGGCTGCGGCGCTCCTTGAGCCGCGGGAACAGGTCGAAGACGCGGGCCACGTCGTCGTCGATGCTTTCCCGGCCGCGGCTGAACGCGCCCATCTGGAGGTTCTCGAACACCGACATGCGGCTGAAGACGCGGCGCCCCTCCGGCGAGTGACCGATGCCCAGCTTCACCATCTCGTGGGCCGGCAGCTGGTGAATCGGCCGCCCGGAGAGGCGAATGGCGCCGGTGCGCGGCTTGTGCGTGCCGCTGATCGCCCGCAGGGTCGTGCTCTTTCCGGCGCCGTTCGAGCCGATGAGCGTTACGATCTCGCCGGCGTTCACGTTCATCGAGAGGCCCTTCAGCGCCTCGATGTTGCCGTAGAAGACATGAATCTCGTCGAGCTCGAGGAGCGGTGCGTCGCCGTTCGACTCCGCCGCCGACGGGGCCGGTGCCGGCTGATCGGCGGCTTGATCCGTGTGGGTCATGCCGTCGCCTGCTTCCCGAGGTAGGCCTCGATGACCTTCGGGTTGGTCCGAATCTCCTCCGGCGTGCCCTCGGCGATCTTCTCCCCGTAGTCGAGCACCGTGATCCGCTCGCTGACGCCCATCACCACCTTCATGTCGTGCTCGATGAGGAGGATCGTCAAGCCGAGCTCCTCGCGGAGCTTGGCGATGAAGGCCGTCATACGTGCCGTCTCGCCGGGGTTCATCCCGGCGGTCGGCTCGTCGAGGAGCAGCAGCTTCGGATCGCTCGCCAGCGCGCGGGCAACCTCGAGCCGGCGCTGCTCGCCATAGGGCAGGTTCTTCGCCAGGTCGTGCTCGTATCGGCGCGGCACGCCAACCAGGGCGAGCAGCTCGCGCGCGCGCTTGCGAGTCTCCTCCTCTTCCTTCTTCACCTTCGGCAGGCCGAGGATCACCTCGTACCACTGGCTCTTGAGGCGCGCGTGGCGCCCGACCATGACGTTGGCGAGGACCGTCATGTCGGCGAAGAGCCGGATGTTCTGATACGTGCGTCCGATTCCGAGCTCTGCCACGTCGTTCGGCGCGAGCCCGACGATGTTGACCCCGTCGAAGACGATGCTGCCCGAGGTCGGCTGGTAGTAGCCGCTGATCTGGTTGAAGAGCGTCGTCTTGCCGGCGCCGTTCGGCCCGATGAGCGACACGATGGACCGGCGCGGGATCGTGAAGTCGATGTCGCGGTTGGCGACCAGGCCGCCGAAGACCTTGTTCAGGTCCTTGACCTCGACGATCGGCGACGTCTCCTGGGCGGCGGCGGCTTCTGGGGCCGACTGCGTCGTCATGCGGCACCGCTGCTGATGGCGGGCTTGCCGGTCTCGACGCCGGCGTCCTCGTCGTATTGGTCCTCGGGCTCGTCGGACTCGTGGAGCTCGCGCTGGCGCATGGCGCTCGGGCACCAGGCCCTCCGGCCGCAGGAGCATCATCGCGACCAGCACGCCGCCATACACGAGCAGGCGGTACTCGTCGAACTCACGGAGGAGCTCCGGCAGGCCGACCAGCACGAGCGCTCCGACGATCACGCCGGGGATGCTGCCCATGCCGCCCAGGATGATGACCGCAAGCGCGGTGATCGAGACCAGGATCTCGAAGCTGTGCGGGAAGATCGAGCCGATCTTCGACGCGAACAGCGCCCCGGCAGAGGCAGCCGAAGACCGCGCCGAGAGAGAACGCGAGCAGCTTGTAGTTCGTGGTGTTGATGCCGGTTGCCTCGGCCACCGACTCGTCCTCGCGCATCGCGTTCCAGGCGCGGCCGACGCGGGAGTTCGCGAGGCGATAGGCGACGACGGCCGCCACGATACAGGCCAGAGGATCGGGTAGTAGATGCTCTCGGATCGCGCGTCGGGAAGTCCAGGCCCGGGAGCGTTGGCCCGGGGATGCCGAGGATGCCCTGGCCGGCGTTCGTGAACTCGCTCAGCCAGTCGGAGAGGAAGAGGAGGCGCACGATCTCGCCGAAGCCGAGCGTCACGATCGCGAGGTAGTCGCCTCGCAGCCGGAGGACGGGCGCTCCGATGACGACCCCCGCGATGGCCGCGATCAGGATCACGATCGGCAGGACCAGCCAGAAGTTGAGCTCCAGCGCGAGGAACGACTGCGGCGATGTCAGCAGCGCGACCGAGTAGGAGCCGATCGCGAAGAAGGCCACGTACCCGAGGTCGAGCAGTCCCGCGTAGCCGACCACGATGTTCAGCCCGAGCCCGAGCAGGATGTAGAGGCCGGCGTTGCCGATGACGTCGCTGGGGAACCGCCCGACGACGAGCGGCAGCACCAGGAGCAGCACCGCGACGACGCCGTACAGGATCAGGCTGGAACGCCGATCGGCGCGCGCTGTGGCACGCTGGAAGACGTCGCGCACCGGCGACTGCGGCGCCCGACGGAGCCAGACGAGGGCCGCGGCGACCGCGCCGATGACGAGTGCGCCCTGGATGTTCAGCGCGCCGCTGCGATAGAAGAAGCCGGCCACCGCTCGGAGGTCGAGCTCGCTCAGCATGACGCGGAAGACCTGCTCCATGATGCTGAGCACCACGATCGCCACGCCCGCTACGACCACCATGCGCGTCGGGAGCGGGGGAAGGATCCGCAGGATGGCACCGAACGCGCCGAGAACGGCGCCGCCCACGACCAGGATCACGGCGCCGACCGCCGGACCCATGTCGAACGTGATGGTCTCGATGGAGCTTGGCGACAGGTTGCTGAAGATGTCGCGCACGTTCACCGCGCTGGCGAAGATGGCGAACGCGCCGAGAACCGCGCCGGACACGACGCCGGCGACCGCGCCGCGAGTGAGCGCGGTCGTCAGGGAAGGATCGGGATCCCGGGTGCTCGGGCGAGCCGCGATGACGCCGGTGACGATCCCGACGACCGCCATCATCACCGTGCTGAGAGACAGCAGGTCGGCGAGCACCTCGCGGCGAGCCACCGTCTCCACGAACCCGATCGTGACGACGAAGACCATCGCCCCACCCGCGATGGCACCGATGCGGGCTGCCGTCATGAGGCTGTCGCGCGTCACGACTCCTTCCTCCCCAGGATGCCCGTCGGCCGGATGATGAGCACGATGACGAGGACGGCGAAGGCGATGCCGTCGCGCAGCTGGTTCGCGCCAGGGACGCCGTAGCCGGTCAGGAAGAGGTTTGGCCCGACCTGCTCGAGGATGCCGAGGCTGAACCCGCCGAGCACCGCACCGCCGATGTTGCCGATGCCGCCCAGGACGGCGGCGGTGAAGGCCTTGATGCCCGGGATGAAGCCCATGGCGAAGAAGACCTGGCTGAAGATGAGCGCGTAGAGCACGCCGGCCGCGCCGGCGAGCAGTCCGCCGATGGCGAAGGTGCGCACGATCGTCGCGTCCACGTTGATGCCCATCAGCGCGGCCGTGTCACGGTCCTCCGACACCGCGCGCATGGCGCGGCCGGTCCGCGTGCGGTTGATCAGGTACCAGAGCCCGATCATCAGCGCGATGGCACTGAAGATGACCATGAGCTGCGTCGCACGGAACGGGATCCCGCCGATGTCGAAGGTGCCATCCAGGATCGCGACGTTGGGATACGAGCGCACGCCGCTGCCGTATAGGCCGCGGAAGGCGTACTGCAGGAAGAGCGACGCCCCGATGGCGGTGATCAGCGGTACGAGGCGCGGCGCGTTCCGCAGCTTGCGATAGGCGATCCGCTCGAGCAGCACCGCGATGATCATCGAGGTGAGCATCGCCACGGCGAAGATCACGGCGAGGGAGAGGATGGGGTTGCTCTCGAGCAAGCCCGCCCCGGCCAGCCCGTCGGCGGCGAAGTAGGCGGTGAAGGCGCCCGCCATGAAGACCTCGCCGTGGGCGAAGTTGATCATGAAGAGGATGCCGTAGACGAGGGTGTAGCCGAGCGCGATGAGGGCGTAGACGGCACCCAGCGCCAGCCCGTTGATGATGAGGTCACGCCACTGGGTGATCGTGAAGCGGCCATCCAGGAGCGTGAGGACGGAGCCGATGACCATCGCGCCGATCACGACAGCGGAAACGAGCCACAGCGTGAGGGTAACCAGGGACAAGCGGCGGGTCATGCTCGGTCCTGCTCTTGTCGGACATGAGGGTCAGGGTGGGGCAGCGGCCCCACCCTGACGATCAAATGATCAGGTCGACCGGATCCCTACTCGAGGTCGCCGTCGACAGAGTTCCAGATCGGGACGAACTCACCCTCGCGCACTTCGCGCACGGTGATCGTCGAGTTGGCGCAGTCGCCGTTCTCGTTGCAGGTCAACACGCCGGTCAGCCCGTCGTAGTCGGCCAGCTCGCCGATCCAGTCCCGCAGCGCGGTGCGCGAGACGTACAGCGTGCCGTCCTCTTCGATGCCAACCTCCTCGATGCCATCGGCAACGATGTTGTAGGCGTCGTACGCGTGCGCGTGGAAGGCCGCGATCGGCTCCTCCTCACCCGACACGTCGCTGTAGGCCGGCAGGAACTCGTTCTGGTACCTGTCGCCGAAGTCGGCCTGCGGACCCGACAGGTACATGCCGTTGGCATTCTCCACGCCCGCAGCCTCGATGAAGGCCGGGCTCAGGATGCCATCGGCGCCGGCGAGAATCGTGTCCTCGAGGCCCTCGGTCTCCTTAGCCTGGCGCGCCACCTGGCCACCGGCCTGGATGAAGATCGGGAAGAAGAGGAACTCGGGCTCACCGGCGGCGATGGAGGTCAGCTGTCCGCTGACGTCGGTTGCCTCCGGATCGACCGCCTCGGTCCCGGTGATCGTGCCGCCCAGCTCCTCGAACGAGTCGGCGAAGACCTGCTGGAGCTGCTCGGTGTACGGGCCGCCGTCATGGATGGTGGCGGCCGTGGTGACGCCCAGGACGTTGAAGGCGAAGTCCGCCATCGCGGCGCCCTGGATCTCGTCGTTGTGCGCGGTCCGGAAGAAGAACGGCTGGCGCGCATCCGGCAGGGTCAGGCCCGGCGCCGTCGCCGACGGCGACAGGAGCAGGATGCCGGCCCCGCTCAGGATCTCGGACGCGGGAACGCCTGCGCTCGAGCAGCTGGTGCCGATCACTGCGGCGATCGTGGTGTCAGACGCGAGGGACTGCGCGACGGTCGTCCCACCCTCGGCGCTGCAGCCATCGTCCTGGAAGTCGAGCTCGACCTCGCGGCCGGCAACTTCGGGCCGCTCCTCGTTGGCGACCTGGACGCCGTACTGGGCGTCGAGGCCCAGGCTGGAGTCGGCGCCGCTGATGACGAGGGCGGTTGCGATTCGAATCGGCTCGCCTTCGGCGATCTCGATGCATCCGAACTCGTCGGCATCGCAGGTCTCGGCGGCCGAACCGCCTCCATCATCGGTGCTCTCTGCTGGGGCGCTCTCGTCGGCACTGGCCTCAGGCTCCTCGCTTGCGTCCCCGCCGCCACTCTGGCAGGCGGCGAGTGCGAGCATCAGCACGACAAGGATGGCGCTCCATCGCATGTACTTCTGCATCCGGTTTCTTTCCTCCACTGGTGTGCTCGGTGCATCGCGCACGCGCGGGCCCGGCGTATCAAAGGTGCGCGGCATCATAGCCGTGGCCGAACTTGTGGCGCAATAGGTGCGCACGGGATTGTCATCGTAGGGGGCCATCGGTCAGGGGGGTCGAGCCGGATTCGTGCTATCCTCGCCGTGGGTCGTCCAGCGACAACGCTTGTTGCGACCTGCTCGAGAGGCCTTCGTGGAGGTTCACGTCAGAAGCGCCCGTCTCACCGATCTCGACGCCGCCATACGCACGCTTGCGCGCGACGTCGATGACGAGAGCGGCCCGCGACGACGTCGACTACCTGCGCAACCTGCTCTTCGTTCCCTCGGCGACGGTTGCCGTCGCCGAGCGCGAGCGACGCGTGGTGGGCGTAGGCGTCCTCTCCATCAGGCCATCGGTGCGGTCGGGTCCCTTCGTCGGCGTTATCGACGAGCTCGGAATCGCAGAGAGAGCAGACCTGGGCGCCGCCGACTGGCGACGAGTTGCCGACGGGATCGTCGAGCACCTCGCCACCTCGGCACGAAACAAGGGCTGCACGCGCGTGGAGGTTTCCGAGCCGCTGGCATCCGCAGAACCGTCGCTCTGGAAGCGACTGGGGTTCGCGAGCCGCGGAAGGACACTGCAACGATCACTGGGCCGAAGTCTCGGCTGAGCCCTTCGCCTCGCACCAGCCATATCACATAACTACAGGAGAAGAGCTCAACCGTGAGCAAGAACGTGGCGATGTTCGTTGACGTCGCCAACATGTACTACGCGGCTCGAGGCCAGGATGTCGACGTCGATTACGTCGCCCTCCTCAAGCACGCCACCAAGGGGCGCGACCTCATTCGCGCCTACGCATATACCGGGCTCGACCCGGAGAACGAGAACCAGAGGAAGTTCATCGACTTCCTTGCCAAGAACGGCTACAAGCCGGTCGTCAAGGACATCCGCAAGTTCGGCGATGGCCGGATGAAGGCGAACCTCGACATCGAGCTGGTCGTCGACCTGTTCCGGCTGGCCGATCGGATGGACATCGCCGTCATCGTGTCCGGCGACGGCGACTTCGCGCCCGCCATCCGCGCGCTCCAGGACAAGGGCGTCCGCTGCGAGGTGATCAGCTTCAAGCCGAACACCTCGTCCGACCTCATCGCCGTGGCCGATGAGTTCATGGACATCATGAAGGTCGCCTCCATCAGCCGGAAGGAGGCGCGCGCCGCCACCCGCGACGCGGGCATGAGCGCCCCCGAGATGCCGGCCAAGGAGGTCACGCCCGAGTTCGGCTTCCGCGAGGCGTCACCGTCGGTGGCCGCCGCGGCACTGGCCGCCCTCAAGGGAGGACCCGGCGAGGCCGCGCCCGCGCGGCCGAACGGGACGCCACGGCGCGCTCCGTCCGCCGGCGCATCTGCCGCCCCAGCAACCTCGCCATCGGCCATCGAGCCGGCCGGGGATCCCGCACCGCGTCGGCGCGGCTTCCGCCAGGGCCGCCGACGCCGATCCGGACGCGCCGCCGCCGACGCCGTCGTCGCGGCGGGCGTGGACGGGGCCGCACGCGTCGCGACGACGAGACGACACCGCGCCGCGTCCGGCAGCGAGGCGATCGGCTGGGAGGAGTTCGACGACCTGCAGCCAGCTCGACGGCGACACGACCGAGGATCGCGAGTACACGTTCGAGGAGGCCGATGCGGCCACCCTGGCCGAGCTCGGCCTGACTCCGGACGAGCTCGCCGCCCTCGAGACGACCGCGTCGGGAACCGATGAGGGCGAGGCTGCCGAAGCCACGCCGCGCTCCACCCGCGCCAAGCCCGACGAGGCAGCACCCGCGGCCGACGAGCCCGAGGCTCCCAAGCCACGCCGTCGCTCGACCCGCACCAGGAGCGAGGGGGCGACGCCCGCGCAGGAGGCCGAGGCACCGAAGCCGACGACGCCGTTCGACGCGCGCCAAGCAGGACGAGCCCGCGCCGTCGCCCGCGGAGGGGCGAGGCACCGAAGCCCCGCCGCCGTTCGTCGCGAGCCGCTGCCGGCGACGTCCAGGCTTCGACGCCGTCCGACGATGGAGAGCCGCAGGGCATCTGGGGCCGGTTCCGCTCGGCGCGCAAGCCGCGCGGCACGACCACCAGCTAAGTCATTTCCCGCAGACGCAACGAGGGCCGGCCCGATGGGCCGGCCCTCACTGATTCACGCCGAGCGGATCAGGTAGTGACTCGCGATCGACCGTGTCGTACGAGTCGTTGATCGCCTCGGCCGTATCATCGGCGGCCGCTTCGGCCGCCTCGCCGGTGGCGGAGGCAGCCTCCCCCGTCACTGACCCGGCCTCGGCGGCAGCTTCCTGCACGCTGCCCGTTGCATCGGCAAACGCTTCGCCGGTGTCGGCCGGCTGGCCGTTCGTCGCCTCGTCCGTCTCGCGCTGGAAGATCGGCACCCACTCGGCCTCCTTCGCCTTGGCGGCGATCTCGTCGGCCCGCGTCGCGAGCTCCTGGCGAACCTCGTCCGCCTTCACGCCGAGCTCTCGGCGCATCTCGCCGCCGCGCTTCGGGAGCCAGCAAGAGCGCGGCGATCGCCCCGCCCACTGCCCCGAGCAGCAGGCCGAGGAAGAAGGCGCCCCAATGGCGCTCCTCCCGCTCGCCGCAGCCCGAGACGCACGGCGGCCGTGTCGACCAGCTCGCGGCCGGCCGGGACCGCGGCGCCGGCGGCGCCGAGCGCCACGCGTGCGTCGATTCCATAGGTCCTTGAGGCGGGGCGCATCGCCCTGCGCCACGTCTGGTCGGACCACTTCGGCGCGTCATCCGTGGCGCGCGACAGGCGCTTCGCGGCGTCGCGCCGCAGCGGGCGCGGCGTCGCGCCACGCCTCGGAGGCTCTATCGCCAACCTCGGCGCCACGCTCGGCCAGCAGCCCGGCCACCGTCCTGGCCGCGCTTTGCCATCTCCTGGGTGAGTTTCGCGTCGGCCACGCGCTCGATGAGCGTGCGGATGCTCTCGGTGATCTCGTCGGCCGTTCGTGCCGGGCCAGTCGGCATGGTCGATCTCCTCTGGGGTCGGCCGGGATTGGGTGCACGAAGTATGCCACTCGTGGTCGAGCGCGCCAACCGGCCTCCCTGCCCGCAGGAGCGCCGAACCTATACTCGGCGGCGTGATCGAGACCGCCAGCGCCGGGCGGCTTCCGGAGCATCGGCCAGCCGACGGCGCGACGGATCGCGCGGCAGGCCGTCGAGCGAGATGCGGATGGGCCGCACCCTCCTCGTCCACGGCCCGCTCGGGCTCGGGCAAGGAGCGCTTCGTCGACGATCTTCTCGCGCTCTCCTTCTGCACCGATTCCGACACGACCAGTCGGCCGTGCAACGCCTGCCGCGGCTGCCGCGACGGCACGGGCCCGGACTCACCCGGACCTCGTCATCGGCTCGCCCGAGGCATGGCGAGAGCAGAAGCTCGTCCGGCGAGAGCATCGTCGCGGCCGCGCGCCGCTGGCTGCTGGAAGCGGCCGGGGCGCCGGTCGTGGCCGAGCGACGGGTCCTGCTGATCGAGCATGCGGATCGGGCCAGCGAGCAGATGCAGAATGCGCTCCTCAAGGCGCTCGAGGAGCCGAGCGACCGCCACGCATTCATCCTCGTGCGCGGACGAGCCATCCGGCCTGCTGCCGACGATCCGGTCGCGATGCCAGCCGCTGCGCATCGGCGCCGTCCCGCGCGACGAGCTGGTCGAGTACCTCATGGACGTCGTGCGGCTCCCGGCCGACCAGGCCGATGCGCTGGCCCGGCTCTCGAACGGCCTGATGGGACGGCCTCGCCCTGGTCGAGCAGAAAGGTCTGCTCGACTGGCGACGGCGCGTGCAGAGCGAGCTCCTCTCCCTCCTCGAGCGCGGCCGCGCTGATCGGTTCGCGTCGGTCCGCGACCTCCTCGACGACACGTTGCCGCTCGTCACCTCGGTCGCGGCGGAAGGCGAGACGGACGACGATGCCGCCGCGCACGCCGGCATCCACGCAGCGCGCCGCCGCGGTCATGCTCGTCGATGTCTGGCTCGCCCTGACGCGCGACCTATCTCGTCGCCGCGGCCGGTCGTGCCGAGCTCGCGCCGAGCGGCGAGCTCGGGTCCCAGCTCGCGGAGCTCGCGCGTCGTGTCGGCACCGGCCCGCGGCGCGCATGGCGCACCTGCTCGAGCGGATCCACGATGGGCTCCGCGAGAACGCGGCGCCGAAGCTCGCCCTCGAAACTGCGATGCTCGCCTGGCCGATGCTCGCGCAGCGACGGACTCATGACGGACGAGCGCCTGACGGCGCGGGTCACCGGTCGGGTGCAGGGAGTCGGCTTTCGGTGGTGGGCACGGCGCCAGGCCGAGTGCGCTGGGCCTCGATCGGCTGGGTCATGAACGCGGACGACGAGCGTTCGGTCGAGATCGTCGCCGAGGGCGGCGTCGACTCGCTGGTCGAGCTGGCGCGTCGACTGCGAGCTCGGACCGCCGGGCGCCCGCGTCGACGCCTTCGAGGCGCGCCGCGGCCCGGCGAGCGGCGAATTCGATCGGTTCGGGATCGTACGGCTCGTGAACTGCCGTGCCATCGGCTGCGGAACGCTGGGCGCGATCGTCTTCGTGGGCATCGGGCTCTTCGGGATCTGGCGCGCCAGCGCCCCGGCCGAATGCCCGGAGCTGCTGCCATACCAGCCGGCGGCCTATCAGCCCGTCGGATCGCCGGCGTCCGAGCCGACACTGGAGGGCATCGGCGAGGGACTGGAGCATGCCGGCAGCGCATCGTTCGGCCTTGCCCGATGGGATGTCTACGTCGAGCCCGGGTTCGCCCCGGCGGCCAGCGGGGCGGCGCTCCCCCAGCGGATCGCGCTCGACTGCGGTGACGGCACCTTCCAGGCCTACCACCGGGACGTCGAATGAGCCGCCGGCCGATCCTGCTCCTCGTGAACCCCGTCGCCGGCGGCAAGCCCGGCTCAGGTCCCGGCCTTGACGACGATGCTGAGCGCCTCACGCCCGCCGCCCTGGCGGGGGCGCTGCGCGGAGCGGGACCTCGCGGTCCGGCTGCACGAGCTGACGCCCGACGACGACGCCGGCGCGCTGGCTCGCGCGGCGGCCGACGAGGGCAGCGACGTCGTGGTGGCCGGCGGTGACGGCACGGTCTCCGGCGTCGCGGCAGCGCTGGTCGGCCACCCGGAGGCGACGCTCGGCATCCTGGCCATGGGCAGCTTCAACAACATGGCGCGTGGCTTCGGGATCCCGGTCACGCTCGACGCCGCGCTCGACGTCATCGCGGCCGGCAACGTCGAGCCAGGTCGACGCCGGTTGGGTCGTTCGAGAGGCCGACGATGGCCGGCCGTTCTTCGAGGCGGCCGGCGTCGGCCTCGATGCGATCGGCTTCCTGGCGGTCGAGTTGGCGGAGCGCCGCGGCTGGTGGCGCGCGATTCGTTCCCTCGTCCGTGCCCTGCGGCTCCGCCGGACGCCGATGCGGATCACGCATCGACGGCGTCGCCTACCGCACCGGCACCCCGGCCGTCACCGTCAGCAATGGGCCGTACCACGGGGCCGGGTTCGTCGTTTCCGCCGAGGCCGACCCGACCGACGGTGTACTGGACGTGGCCGTCTTCCATGGCATGAGCCGCTTGGAGGTGATGCGTCACTTCCTCGCCGTGGCGCGCCGCAAGAAGCGCCGCGAGCCACGCATCGGGCAGTACCGGGCCCGGCGGGTCGAGATCGTCGGGCTGCGGCGGGCGCTGCCGGGGCACGCGGATGGCGAGAGCATCGGCGTCACGCCGGTCGCGTTCGAGGTTCGGCCGAGGGCCCTGCGCGTCTTCCGCTGAGGGTCGAGCCCTACAGGTTCAGCGTCGGGCGGAAGAGCCGGTCGTGCGTCGCCAGCGCGAAGCGATCGGTCATGCCGGCGATGTAGTCGGCGGCCTGCACGACAAGCGGAGCCTCGGCCTGCCGGTAGGTGGCGGGGATCTCCTCGCGCATGCTCGAGGTGCCAGTCCATCAGGTCGCGCACGATGCCGATCGCGCGCCGCTGCTGCCGCGACTGCTCCTCGGACTGGTAGACGCGCTCGAACATGAAGTCGCGCAGCTCGTTCATGACCGCCAGCGTCGGCGTCGTCCATGCGCACCGCCCCGGTCCGTAGCGACTCGTCGAGCACCGCGTCGATCATCTGCTGATCCAGTCCCGTGCCGGGCTCGCCGAAGCGCTCGACGACCGGCGGCGGGAAGTCGCCTCGGGCCGGAGCACGCCGGCGCGGATGGCGTCGAGCGCGTCGTGGGCGAGGTACGCGATCCGGTCGGCGAAGCGGACGCAGTAGGCCTCCGGCGTCGCCGGCGGCGGGTCGATCTTCCACGAGTGGGCGCGGATCCCGTCGCGCACCTCCCAGGTCAGGTTCAGGTCCTCCAGGACCTCGAAGATGCGCACGCTCTGCGCGGCGTGATGCCATTCCGTCGGGCGCGAAGTACGGCGACAGCGCCTCCTCGCCGGTGTGGCCGAACGGCGAGTGGCCGACGTCGTGGCCGAGCGCGATCGCCTCGGCCAGCGGCTCGTTCAGGCTGAGCGCCGCGGCCAGCGTCGCGCGCGATCTGCGTCACCTGCAGCGTGTGCGTCAGGCGCGTGACGAAGTGGTCGCCCTCGGGATTCAGGAAGACCTGCGTCTTGTGCTTCAGGCGGCGGAACGCCTTGGAGTGGATGATCCGGTCGCGGTCGCGCTCGAACGCGGTGCGGAACTCGTCGGGCTCTTCGGGTCGCTCCCGCCCGCGCGACGCGCTCGAGCGCGTGGCCGGTGGGCTGAGGCGCTCCTCCTCTGCCTCCCGTGTGGCACGGTCCCGGCGACGTAGCTGGCTGCCGGGAGTGATCTCCTGCATGCGTGGATCATGACATCGGCCACCGGGTTCGCGCCCGGTGGGGCCGGTGCGTGCTACCGTGCCGGCCCTGTCAGGACCGATGCTCGCCAACAACACGATGACGGTACAGATCGCCATCCTGGCCATCGTCCTGCTCGGGGAGCGGCTCGCGCCCCTCCAGCTGATCGGCCTGCTGCTCGCCGCGGCTGGCGCCGCCGCCGTGCACGTGGCGCCGTTGCTTCGCTCGCGACCCGCGCCCTAGCCGATGGCGGTATCGGCCTCGGCCATGGCCAGGTCACGATCCGTCAGTCGCCGCACCGGTCCGCCCTCGATGATGCGGCGCCGCACCCACCCCGAGGCAAGGTCGATCAGGATCGTGATCACGATGACGACGATGATGGCCATCCCGGCACGGTCGTAGCGGCGGAAGTTCAGCGCCTGCACCAGGACCTCGCCGATGCCACCGGCGCCGACGGCGCCCAGGATGGCCGACGCACGGATGTTGATCTCGAATCGGTAGAGCCAGAAGGCGACGATCTCGGGGAGCACCTGCGGCAGGACTCCCCATCGCTGCACCTGGAGCGAGTTCCCGCCCGTCGCGCGCGCCGCCTCCACCGGTCCCGGATCGATGCCCTCGATGGCCTCCGCGCTCAGCTTTCCGAGCGTCCCGATCGAGTGAACGCCGATGGCGAGGGTTCCCGCGTACGGACCGAGTCCGACCATCGGGATGAAGACGACCACCGCCACCAGGATCTCGGGGATCGCCCTGATCGCATTCAGCACCTGGCGGGTGACGTTCGAGACGAAGCCGCTCGTGACGTTCTTCGCACCAAGGAAGGCGAGCGGCAGGGAGAGGATGGCGCCGATGATCGTCCCGAGCCACGCGATCTGGACCGACTCCATCATCGCGTCGAAGGCGCCCCCGAGCGTCGACCAGTCGGGTCCCGGAGCGAGGAACATGCGGTGGAAGATCGTGCTCAGCGAGCCGGGGAGCTCCAGCAGGCGGTCCGGCTCGACCTCGACCGAGATCGCCGCCCATGCCACCACGACGACGAGCGCGCCGGTCAGGATCCACTTCAGCCTGGCGGTGGGCCGGACGGGCCGAGCGGTCGCCACCGGCTCGCTCATACGAGCCTCCGTCGCAGCCAGATCGAGACGATCTCGATCAGCATCACGAAGACGAAGATCTCGATCACGATGACGCTGAGGTTGTCGTAGTTGAAGAACCGGCGCTCGGTGTTGAGCAGGTTGCCGATGCCGCCCGCCCCGACGATGCCGATGACGAACGACGCGCGCACGTTCAGCTCGAACGCGTACAGCGAGTACGCCACGTAGTTCGGCAGTACCTGGGGCAGCACCGCCCACCGCACCGTCTGGAGGCGGTTGGCGCCGGTTGCGCGCGCAGCCTCGATCGGTCCCCGGTCGACGCCGTCGATCGTCTCCGAGAGCAGCTTGGCCACCACGCCGACGTTGAAGAAGACGAGCGCCAGGATGCCGGGCAGCGGACCGATGCCGAGCGCGGCGACGAACACCAGCGCGTAGAGGATGTCCGGAAGTGCCCGCACCACGCTCATCAGGCCGCGGTCGATCGCGTAGGTGATCGGTCCGGGCGCCGTGACGCGGGAGGCGAGGAAGGCAATGGGCAGCGCGATCGTGCAGCCGATCAGCCCGGCCAGGACGGCCATGGCGAACGTCTCGAGCATCGGCCTCACCGTTGCCGGCAGGAAGCCCCAGTTCGGCGGGAAGAACTCGGCCAGGATGTCGGCGCCCCGGGTGAGGTTGCCGATCAGCTCACCGACGTCGAAGCCGATGCCGAGCTCCTCGCTGGCGGCCCACCAGGTGATGGCCGCGAAGAGGACGAGGCCGGCCGGCGCGAGCAGCGACGGACGTGGCCGCGGCGGACGAGCCGTCGCGGGAGCGGCCGCCGTCATCCGGCGGTGGCCGTCGCTTCGCCCAGCATGTCGTCGGCGGTGAGGGACCGACCGTAGATGTCGCGGAAGACGTGCTCGTCCGCCTGGGCGCCGGTACCGTCGTAGACCAGCTCCCCGGCTCGCATGCCGATCATCCGCTCGCCGTACACCCTCGCGAGGTCGAGGAAGTGCAGGTTGACGATGGTCGTCATGTGGAGCTCGCGGTTGATGCGCTGAAGGTCGCGCATGACCATGTGGCTCGTCGGCGGATCGAGGCTTGCCACGGGCTCGTCGGCCAGGATGATCTTCGGCTCCTGGGCCAGCGCGCGAGCGATCCCGACGCGCTGCTGCTGCCCGCCGGAGAGGTTGCTGGCGCGCACGTAGGCCTTCTCGACGATGCCCACGCGCTCCAGGGCGCGCATGGCCATCTCGACGTCTCCCGGGCGGTACCAGCCGAGGAGGGAGCGCAGGGTTCCCGCGTCGTGCAGCCGGCCCATGAGGACGTTGTTCAGCACGCTGGTCCGGTTCACGAGATTGAAGGTCTGGAAGATCATGCCGACCTTCGAGCGGATCTCTCGAAGCTGTCGGGCGCTGGCATGGCGCACGCTCGCGCCGTCGACGGTGACGTCACCACCGCTCAGTGGCACCAGTCCGTTGATGACCCGGATGAGGGTCGACTTGCCCGCTCCCGACAGGCCGACGATGACCACCATCTGGCCATCCGGAATCTCGAGGGTCAGGTCGCGCAGGGCATGGACGCCGCCGGGATAGACGACGGATGCCCGTTCGAATCGAATCATGGGCGGTTGACGTGAGCGGGAGCGGACCGTTGCCCGCCCCCGCTCGACCGGGACTCAGTCGCCTTCGATGCCGAGCTCGGACGCGGCGTCCTCGACGATCGAGAACGCCTCCTGGTCCGCCTCGACCAGGCCGGTGATGTTGTAGATGGACTCCAGCACCTCGACGCCCTCGTCGGTCGCCGCGTAGTCGAGGAGTGCCTGCTTGATGGTCTCCTTGACCTCGTCCGGGAGGTCGCCGGCAACGGCCCAGCCGTCGTTCGGGATCTCCGGCCCGAGCGCGAAGACGACGACGTTGGCCGCCACGTCGCACGCCGCCCCGGCGTCGATCGCGTCACCGCGCGCGTCGTCGAAGCTCACGCCGACCTCGGCCGTGCCATCGCAGACCGCGATGACCGATGCGTCGTGCGCGCCGGCGAAGACAGGGTCGACATCCGCATCGATGTCGAAGCCCTGCTGGATGAAGATGGTGGCCGGGAAGATGTACCCGGATGCGGACGCCTGCTCCACGAAGCTGACGGTCGTGCCGGGCTCCATGTTCGCGAGCGCCTCGATGGATGCGGGACCCTGCTCGGCCTGGTCCGTCCCGTTGCAGTACAGCAGCTCGACGGTGCCACCCTCGACCTCGGTCTCGACGGCAACCGGCTCGTCCTCGCAGTACTTGTCGGGGTCATTGGTCATGAACTGGGTGTGATAGGTCGCGCTTCCGAATCGCTCCGACTGGAGGATGATCTCGGCGCCCGCGCGATCGCGCGCCTGGAGCAGCGAGAACGGACCGAATGCCCCGATCTGGGCCTGGCCACTCTCCATTGCGGTGACGAGCCCGGTGTAGTCGCTCGTGCACGACACCCTCGACGGGGATCCCGAGAGCCTCGCTCAGGGCATCGGCGACCGGCTGAATCGTCTCGACCAGTGCATCTGCCTCGCGGGATGGGACGAAGCCGATGACCAGCTCCTCCGGCATGTCCGCCGCCTCGCTCTGAGCCGCATCGCTCGCCGCGGGTTCGCTCTCGTCGGCGTCGGGGGATGCCCCCTCACCGGTGCAGGCCGCCATGACGATCGCCATCGCCGCAAGCAGTGCCATGGATCGCAGGTACTTCAATGTTCCCCTCCTCATTCGCCTGGTCATCGGCTGACGCGGCTCGCCGTCCGCCCATCGGGACTGTTCCGACCGCTCCCGATGGGCCGCTCTCGACATCGCGGCGGGCACGGATGCCGCGCAACGCTCAGAAGGATCTGGCGCGCCCGACAGGATTCGAACCTGCGACCTTCGGCTCCGGAGGCCGACGCTCTATCCACTGAGCTACAGGCGCGCGCGAGGGGCCGATGATACCCGCTGGCGGTGACGCGGGCGTCGCCGGGCATAGACGAAGGCCCCCGCCGAAGCGGGGGCCTTCATTGCTGCCGGATTCGCTAATCGCAAGGGCATCTTTCACGCACGGTTTCCCGCACTACCCTAACCCAAACCTACCCATGGCCTTGCGACCAGTAGTGAATCGCTGTGCGAACAGCACCTGACAGGATAGACCATCCGTTCCCTTTCGGTCAAGGGTTTCGAGGTTGAGATTCCTTTACATAGCAAAGCGGTTTGCCTACGTCGCCCGCCGAGGCTCGGTGGCGGAGGACCCCGAGATCGACGATCGACTCGATGATGACCGGAGCTGAGCGGCACGCCGAGCTGCGGGTCGTTCACCGGCACGGCCGCGATGGCGTCGACGTCTCGGTGCCCGACGTCGACCTGGCCGAAGATCGTGTAACGCCCGTACGGCGAAGGGAGTCGTCGAGGTCCGCCAGGGCGACGAAGAACTGGCTCCCGTTTGAGTCAGGCACGGCCGTGTGCCGCGTTCGCCATGGCCACCGCGTACGGGGCGTACGTCATGCCCTCGGCCGGGGGCTCGATCTCGAACTGGTAGCCGGGCCCGCCCGTGCCGAGGCCCGGAAGTCGCCGCTCCGGCGCCTTCGTGCCCGGGTCGCCGGCCTGGATGACGAACCCGGCCAGCACGCGGTGGAACCTGATGCCGTCGTAGAAGCCGCAGCGCGCCAGCGCGACGAAGTTCGCGGTCGCGATCGGCGCCTGGTCGCCGTACAGCTCGATGGTGAACTCGCCCTCGGTGCCCGCTGACGGTGACCGTGGCGGCTCGGCTCCTTCCAGGTGGCCTGGGCCGAGACCGCGGTCGGCGGACCGGTCGGGCAGGCCGGCGCCGGGCTCGGCGTCGGCTCCGCGCCGCAGGCCGCGAGGACGAGCGCAAGCGAGAGACCGATGAACGCGACGCGCGACCTCATCGGCCGTTCGCGCTCGAAGAGGCGGCGCGCGTAGCTGACCGGCATCGTCCCGCCGTAGAGCAGCGTGTCGTGGAAGCTCTTCAGCCTGAAGCCGGCGCCCTCGCGAGCCTGCACGTCGCGCCTTGAGCCGCTCGATCATGTGGCGCCCGAACAGGTAGGAGAGCTGGTACGTCGGCGTCGAGGTGTAGCGCTTCACCTCGGCCAGCGCCGCCGGTCGCTCGAACCCGGTCTCGGCGACAAGCCGATCGACCGCCTCGTCGAAGCCGATGACGCCGCGGTGGAGCTGGATGTCGAGGATGATCCGGGTGGCGCGCCAGATCGCATCGGTATGCACGATGTACCAGCCCGGCGGGCGTGTCGTCGAAGCCGGCTCCTTCATCATCCGCTCGCAGTAGAAGGCCCATCCCTCGCTGAACTCGGGCGCGCCGGAGAAGAGGCGCACGAGGCTCGGGTTGGTGATCGCCGGCGCTCAGCTGGAGGTGGTGGCCGGGGTACGCCTCGTGGACGCGAGTGTTGCTGATCGACGCCCGGTTGTGCTCGCGCATCATCTCGGGGGACGAGGGCGGGGTGACGATGTAGGTCCCGACCGGTACGGCATCGAACTTTGCCGGCTCGTAGTAGGCGGCGAACGGGATGAGGTGCCGGATGAACGAGCGGCGTCTCGATGACGTTGAGGTGGTCCTCCTCAGGGGGCGTGGCCAGGTCGTGCTCGACTACGAACGCGCGGGCGCGATCCATCGCGTCGCGGTACTCGTCGCAGCGACTCCGCGAACGTGGCGGCGTGGTCGTTCTTGACGATGTCGGCCACGTTCTCGGCGAGAGGCGCTCGGATCGATCTCGGCGGCCACCGCCGTCGCGGGCGGCCTTCTCGCTCGGCGAGCAGCTCCTCGCCGACGGCGAGGATCTCGTCGCCGTTCGGCCTCCAGCTCGCGCAGCCGGATGATCTCCTCGAACCGCTCCGGCCCCGCCTTCCAGTCGGCGCTGGCACGCTGGCAGGACTTCGTCGCGCAGCCACGCGGCGTGGTCGCTCAAGCGCCGCCTTCGTCGCGTCGACGCCGAGTCCAGGCGGTCGGCCACCGCGGTCGTCGCCGCCGTCGGAGCGCGCCGCGGCGACGATGGTGTCCAGGAAGCCGGGCAGCTGCGCCGTCGACTCGATGTCGATCTCGGCCCACAGCCGCACCGGATCGGTGACCGCGCTCGCGGGTCTCGCTGCGAGGAACCGCGGTGCGGCCTCGAGCCGGCCGGCGATGCTCGCCAGCCGCTCGGGCAGCGGCGCGAAGTCGCGCGTGAAGAGCGGGAAGAGCGCCTCGCCGATGTGCTCGGCTCCGCCCGAGGATCCGGCCCAGGGCCGGTACTCGGTCAGCCAGAACAGCCCAAGGCGAGCCTGGTGGATGGCGAGGTCGCGATCCAGCGCGCGTTCGGCGCTCAGCTCGGTCGGGTCGATGCGCCGACATCTCGTCGACGGTTCGCCGGTAGAACGCGATCTCCTCGTCGACCGCGTCGCGGCCGCCGGAGGAGAGATCGGCGTCGTGGTCGTGGATGCCGAAGAAGGTCGCGTACTCGGGTCGCAGCGCCAGCTGGTCGCGGAACCAGCGGTCGACGGTGCGGTCGAAGCGCGCGTCGGCATCGGATGGTGTCACGGTCATCGTGATCGCTACCTCAGGTTGACGCCGCCGCGGCAAGAGCGGCGGCATCGGTTGCAAGCGGGCGGGGTGGCGCGCCTCAGCCGGTCGGTGCGAGGACGCGCTCCAGGAAGCCTAGCACCCAGCCGGCGTAGTCCTCAGGGCACACCGAGTCGGACTCGGCGTGGGCGTGCCTCGGCGCAGACCTGGAGCTCGACCGGCGCGTCCGCCTCGTCGGCGGCAGCGGCAAGCTCATCGGCGTCGTTCAGCTCCGATGGAATCGTCCGCCCCCGCGTCGATGATCAGCAGCGGGCGCTCATCGAGCCGTTCCACCGCCCGGATCGGGTCGGCCGCCGACACGTCCTCGCCGGTGCGGATCAGCGAGCCGAGCAGGATGGCCCAGCTGCCGGGCAGAGCGAGGGGATAGCCCGAGCGCTCCAGGCGCGCCTGGGCGGCGTTGGCCAGCGTGGCGTGAGTCGACTCGATGACCACAGCGCTCGACGCGCGGGTCGCGGTCCGCCTCGGCAAGGACGGTTGCTCCGCCCATCGACACCCCGATGCACCGCGATCGACTCCGGCGCCTTGCTGGCTTCCAGCCAGTCGATCATGGCACGCAGGTCATCGGCCTCGCGCACGCCCTGGGTGGTCGGCGCGTCGGCGCTCTGCCCGTGGTTGCGCAGGTCGAGCAGCAGCGACGTTGTACTCGTCGTGGAGGAAGGCGGCGCGGTCGAGCATGGCGCTCTTGTTGCTGCCCCAGCCATGCGACGATCACGACCGTCGGAGCCGTCGGCCCGGCACCGTTTGCGGCCGGGATATACCAACCGGCAAGTCCGATGCTGCCCACGGTCACGCCGTCGCCCGCGAGCGCGCCCTGTCGGGAGCAGGAGGTGGGATCCGCTTCGGCCGCAAGCTCGGCATCGGTCGCGATGTCGTAGTTGATCGCCTCGTACGTCCATCCCATGGTGGCGGGCGTCCGGCAGTCGGCGCTCGGGCTCGGCGGGTCGATCAGCTGGCGCGAGCCCTCGTACCCGACGTAGCCGAAATAGGCGACCAGGGCGACCAGGGTGGCCGCGAATGCAAAGCTGACCCAGCGCGTCACACGAGTGCGGCGCTCGGTACTCGGGTCCGGCGGCAGCTGGTAGGGCATCCGGCGCGGAGTATACGGCCGAGGTGCGCGCGGTCCGACCCACCGCGTACAATCCGTCGCCGATGACAAGCCGCCGATCGATCCCCGCTGCCTCCCGCGCAGGTGCGCGCGGGCGCGGGCACCACTCACTGGCTCCCGCCCACCTTGGTGAGGCGACGGCCGCCGCGACGGTTGCCGTTCTCGTCGGCGGAATCGCGCTGGTCATCACCGGCATCGGGATGGCGGCCATGGGCCTGACCATGGGAGCCCGCTACGGGATCGACCCGCCCCCGGACGCTGGCTCGCTGGGTACCTTGCCGCTGGCCCTCGGCGCCGGGATCCTCATGCTGGGCGGTGGCCTCGTCGCCGGCGGCTTCGCCGTCCTCAACGACGTGCCGCGCTCGAGGCTGATCACCGGAATCCTCGCCGGGCTCGCAGCCGCGCTGGCGGCGGTGGGCACGATCCTGGTCACCGTGAGCCCTCCCCCGGACGCGGTCTTGGCCATCGCGCTGACCGCCGCCGCGCTCATGTTCGGAGTCGCCGCGATCCTGCTGCTCCGCCCCCGCCGCTGAGCTCGCGCACCGCGGGCATGGCGCGCACGATCCTGGTCATCGGTGCCGTCGCCTGGCTGGTGGTGGCGGTCGTCGGCCTGGGAGCGGCGATCCTCGGCCGGGAGGCTCTCATCGCCGTCCTTCCGCCGCTCGCCATCGACGCCGACGCGCTGGGTGGCGCTCTCACCGTCATCGCCGTCGCGTCGCTGCTCATCGGGGCCGCCCACGCCGGCATCGTGGCCGGCCTGGGACGCGACCTCCGCCGGGCGCGCAGCGCCGGAGTGCTGCTCGCATCGGTCCTGGCCGTCGGATTCCTGGGCCTCGCGGCCACCGCCGCCGCGAGCGCCCTGCGCGAGCCACCGCTCGCGCCAATCCTGACCGGTGCGTGCCTGGCGGCCACGGCGGTGGCCATCGGCTACGCGCTCACGGTCGTGCGCCTGGTCGCCGATCTGGGGTCCGGATCCGCCGTCTGAAGCGATCAGGGCCCTGTGCTACCCTGCCTCGGCACTCCCCGCGGGCCCGTGGTGTAGTGGCCAAACATGCCAGCCTGTCACGCTGGAGATCGCCGGTTCGAATCCGGTCGGGCCCGCCACCGTACCCGCCAACGCGTGCTGGCGGTGCCCCGCAGTCTGACCGCAGGGCCACGACGTATCGTGAGTCCATGCACATCGCCTTCATCGCCATGAGCGGCGTTCGGGCTGCAAACGAGGAGCTCAATGCCATCGGTCTAACGATGCCGGGCGTTCGTCGAGCGCAGCAAGGTCATCGCGTCGCTGCCGAGCCTCTCGCTGCTTACTCTGTCGTCGTTGACGCCGGACGACTTCGAGATCGCTATCACGAGGTCGCCGACCTTCGGCTCCGCGACGAGCTACCTCGATGCGATCTCGCGGCGATCGCCTCCTATTCCGCGCCAGATCAAGGATGCCTACGCGCTCTCCGACCGGTATCGCGCGATCGGCGTGCGCCGGTCCTCGGCGGGCTCCACGTCACGGCCCGGCCGGCGAGGCCGCTGAGCACGCGGACGCCATCGTCGTCGGCGAGGGGGAGCTTGGCTGGCCGGAACTGGTTGCCGACCTGGCATCGGGCTGGCTCAACCGGCGTATTCGGCCAACGGACGAAGTTCACCCTGGCCGATGCGCCGATGCCGCGCTTCGACCTGCTCGACATCGAGCGCTACAACCGCTTCACCGTGCAGACCAGCCGCGGCTGCCCGTGGCGACTGCGACTTCTGCGCCGCGTCCATCCGGCTCACGCCGCGCTACAGCTGAAGCCGGTCGAGAAGGTCATCGCCGAGATCCGCGCCATCAGCGCATCTGGCCGACAGCCGTTCATCGAGTTCGCCGACGACAACACGTTCGTCGACAGCGCGTCAGGCAAGCGAGCTGCTGCGCGCGCTCGCGCGACGCGCGGATCGCGCTGGTTCACCGAGACCGACGTCTCGGTCGCCGATGACGACGAGTTGCTCGAGTTGATGCGGGAGGCCGGCTGCCGGCAGGTGCTGATCGGCCTCGAAAGCCCGCCGCGGGCGGGCTCGACGGCGTCGAGCTGCGACGCAACTGGAAGGCGCGACAGCTCGACGGTACCTCGACGCCGTCGAGCGCGATCCAGTCGCACGGGATCGCGGTGAACGGCTGCTTCGTCCTTGGCCTCGACGGCGACGCTCCCGACGTCTTCGACGCGGTCGAGGCCTTCGTTCATGCGCAGCGGCCAGTTCGATGTGCAGATCACCGTCCTGACCCCGTTCCCCGGCACGCCGCTGTACGACCGGCTCCTGGACGAGGGTCGCCTGTTGGAGCCGACCGCCTGGGAGCGCTGCACGCTGTTCGACGTCAACTTCCGGCCGAAGGGCATGTCACCCGAGTCGCTGCAGCGTGAGCTCGTCGAGCTCGGGCGACGGCTGTATACCGAAGACGAACGGGCGCGCCGGCATCGGGCGTTCCGGGAGCACCGTCGTCGCTTCGTTCGAGCATCACGGACAGTAAGGGAGAGCGCATGAACGGATTTCGCACCTTCTTCCTGGTCGCCGCCCTCTATGACACGATGCTGGGCGCGGTCTTCTTTTTCCTCTACGGTCCAGTCTTCGAGCTGCTGGGCATCAGCCTGCCGAACAACACCTCGTACATCCATCTCACCGCCGCGTTCGTCGTCGTGCAGGGCCTCGGTTACTGGCTCGTGTCCCAGGCACCGATCGCCAACCGCGGCATCGCCAAGATCGGTGTGGCCTACAAGTTCGCGTTCGCCGGGCTGGCGATGTACTACTTCCTCATCGGCGAGCTGTTGCACCCGGCATTCCTGCTGCTCGGCATCGTCGATGTCGGCTTCCTCGTCGGGTTCGTCCTCTTCCTGCGCGCCACCGCGGACCGGGTGCCCGACGAGTGAGCGACGCGCTGCTGAGCCGGATTCCGCTCGAGCTCAGCACCGATGCGCGCTTCGCGCGACGCGTCAAGCGCCTTGCGCTGACGAGCGTCGTGGCCCTCGGGCTCATCTGGTGGCTGGCCGTGTCCACGCTCACCGCTCCACCGATCATCGACGCCGCCCTCGCCGCCGGTTGGATGCTCATGCCGGCCATCCTGTTCGCCAGCCTGCCCCGTCCGCGGCTGCGCTACGCGCTCGTTCTGCCGGCGACGCTGGTCGGCGTAGCCCTGCTGGCGGTTTCGATCTGGTGGCTGCCGCAGGACCCTCTGGCAGCAGCCGGCTGGCTCATGGTCACCACGGGCATCAGCCTCGGAGGCCTTTTGGGCCTCTGGTTCTGGTTCCGGCTGCTTCCGGTGCCCGAGCCGCTGGACGATCCGTTCTCGCCCGGACGACTCGGCCTGATCTCGATTCACGTCGGGCTCATCATCACCGGCCTGATGCTGGCGGCATCCGGGCTCGCGGGCCGCTGATGACTACCTCCGGGCGAGAGTAGGGCTACCGCACTCGGCCCGTCGCTGGGACGACCGTCACTCCGCGGCGACTTCCTCCGCGCAGTTGAGGCCGCTGGGAGCCTCGTACGCTCGGGGCAGCTTGTAGCCGCGGTCCGCCAGGATCGTGCGAAGCCGATCCGGGTAGTTCGTGATCAGGCCATCCACACCGGCGTCGATCAGTGACTCCATGGTGGCCGGGTCGTCGATCGTCCACGGCACCACGGCAAGGCCGGCGGCGTGCGCCTCGTCAACCAGCGCCGGCGTGGTGTATGCCTCGTAGCCCGGATCGGTGACCTTCCCGTTCTGCGGGAAGCCGTGGACGGGGGAGATGGCATCCGCGCCGAAGGATGCAGCGGCGGCAACCAGGCTGCCGCCGAAGTCGTCGATGTCGATGCCGCCCAGCCAAGGCGATGCGCCGGGTTGGCCGGTCTGGAGGAAGTCGCGGTTCGTGAGGGCCACGATCGGCAGGCGCGGCTCGACCTCGCGCATCAGCATCAGCGCCCCCCAGTCGAAGCTCTGGATGGTGACGCGGTTCAGGAGCCGTGCGGCACGAATCTCCTCGACCACGACCTCGATGAACTGCTCACGCGGTGCAGTCTGCTCGGGAGCTCCGGCCTCGACCTTGGTCTCGATGTTGAACCAGACCTGGTTCGCGCCGTAGCAATCGACGAGGGCGAACACCTCGCTCAGAAGCGGGATTCGCGCGTTCTCGACCACCTGCTGCGTGGGGAAGTCGGGCAGCGGCTGGCCGCAGTCGAGCGTCCATACCTGCTCGAGGGTGAGGTTGCGAATGTAGTCGCCGACATAGGGAAACTCCGGATCGCCCGCGAACGCCGGCGCGGTGTCGTCGCACTTCAGGTCGGACACCTGCCGGTCATGCGTGACCACGGCCTGACCGTCCTCGGTGATCTGGATGTCGAGCTCGATCGTGGTCACGCCGACCTCGAGCGCGTTGGCGAATGCCTCGAGCGTGTTTTCGGTGACGAGGCCGATCCCGCCCCGATGCGCCTCGACGTCAAACTGGCGCGGGCCGGGCGCGGGCAGATGGTTTCCGACCTGCCCGGGAGCCGATGCCAAAGCCGGTGACGCGACCAGAACCGCGCAGGTCGCCAGCAGGGCGGCAAACCGGTTGAGCTTGATTCCGTGGTGGTCCATTCGACGCGCCTTCACGATCGGTCCCCTTCATGGCGAACTGTGGAGGCGCGTCAGTGGTGCAAGGTCGATGCCGACGCCACCCCGCGGACCGTCGGCTCTACTCGGGCAGGTCAGGGTACCGGTACGCGCGACGAATCGTTCAGGCGCCCGTCCCGTGGCCGGCGTCGGCTCCCTGGACCGCCTCCTTCGTGGCCTTCCGGCTGGCGGCCTCCTTGTGCTGCCTGCGTGCGCGACTGGTGATGGCGCGTGATCGCCTCGCAGGCCTCGTCGATGTCGGAGGTGATGGTCAGCAGGTCGAGGTCCTCGGGGCTGATCTTCTCCTCGTAGAGCGGCTTGTCGCGGATCCAGTCCATCATGCCGTTCCAGTAGTCCTTGCCGTACAGCACGACCGGGAAGTGCTCGACCTTGCCGGTCTGGATCAGGGTCAGCGCCTCGAACAGCTCGTCGAGCGTGCCGAAGCCGCCGGGGAAGATGACGAAGCCTTCGGCGTACTTCACGAACATCACCTTGCGCACGAAGAAGTAGCGGAACTCCATCCCCAGGTCGACGTACTCGTTCAGGCCCTGCTCGAAGGGCAGCTCGATGTTGCAGCCGATGGACAGGCCGCCTGCCTCCTTGGCGCCGCGGTTGGCGGCCTCCATGATCCCGGGGCCGCCGCCGGTGATGATGCGCGAAGCCCTGCTTCGCCAGAGCCGGCCGCCAGCCGCCGGGCCGCGCCGTAGTAGCGGTTTCGGCGGCCGACGCGCGCCGAGCCGAAGATGGTGACCGCCGGGCCCGACATCGGCCAGGGCGTCGAAGCCCTCCACGAACTCCCCCAGGATGCGCAGGTCCGCCAGGTGTCGGTCTCCTGGAACTCGACCGCAGGCTCGCGCGAGCGCAGGAGCTTCTGGTCCTCCGTGCCTCGGTCGCCCGGTGTCGTGCCGCGCACGACGACCGCGCCGCGACGGCGCTCCGGCTCCTTCTTCCTACGTGGCATGGGTACCTCTCGCGCTCGACAGTCCTGGAACGGATGCTACGGTGGCCGTTCGCCGGCACGCCCTGTGCTTCGCATTGACCGTGCCGGTTGAACCACGTACGGAAGAATTCTATTGCCCGATCTCCTGCGGCGGGTCGCCGTGTTGACCGTTCTGAGCACCGCCGGGATCGGACTGCTTGCGCCCCTGCCACCCGCTCCGCGATGCCCGACGGCCCCGCATCCGTCGAGCGTCTGCTCGCGCGGACTCCCCCAGTGGACGCCTCGCTCGCGCGCGGCTTCCTGGCAGCGCGTGGCGATGCGATGGCAGCCACGGTCAACGCCGCAGCCGTTCCGGAGGTGCTGTCGGCGGCTGTCGAGTCACCGCCCACGGCGGTGATGGAGGCAACCCTCTATCCGGTGCCACGAGCGGCCGCGCCTCCGCCGGTTCGGCAGCCGGCTGGCCCGCGCGCCGTCACCTATGCCGGCAGCTCTGTGTGGGACGACCTGGCTCATTGCGAGTCGGGCGGCAACTGGGCCATCAACACCGGCAATGGCTACTACGGGGGACTGCAGTTCAGCCACAGCACCTGGCACGGGCTACGCCGGCGGCGAGTTCGCCGAGTACCCGCACGAGGCCACCCGCGAGGAGCAGATCGCGGTCGCCGAGCGGCTCCGCGCCGCGCGCGGCTACCAGCCGTGGCCGGCCTGTCGCGCCAAGCTCGGGCTGCCCTAGCCTCCATCCGACCGAGGCCGCGAATCCAGTGCCATCGCCGCCTGGAGTAGCATCGGCCCATGCTCCAGCCGCTGGGGGTCGGACACGTCGTGCTGAAGGTGCGCGACCTCGATCGGTCGCTTGCCTTCTATCGCGACCTGCTCGGCTTCCGCGTGTCGAGCGAGATGAGCAACGTCATGATCTTCCTGACCGCCACCGGCGAGAGCCATCACGACCTCGCGCTGCTGCGGGTCGGCGACTCGGCGCCGTCGCCGATGCCGAACTCGGTCGGCCTGTACCACGTCGCCATCCAGCTGGCCGACTGGGACGCGGTCAAGCGCGGCCCACGCGCTGCTCGGCGAGCGCGGCCTGCTGCAAGGGCACGGCCGATCACGGCGTGACCCGCAGCCTCTACACCGCCGATCCGGACGGCAACGAGATCGAGCTGTACTGCGACGCACCGCGCGCGGACTGGGAGGGGCGGGTGCACGAGGCCATGACGGTGCGCCCGCTCAACCTCGACTGAATCTACCGGCACGTCGCTTGCTCACCGACCGACCGTGCCGTTCCTCCCGTTCGTGCTTCTGCTCGCCTGGCAGGCGATCAGCCGATCCGCCTCGTTCGCCCTCGGCTGGGCGACGGCGATCTACTTCGGCCAGGTGCCGGGGCGCCAGGGACGGATCCTGTCCGTCATCAGCCTGGCTGCCGCAGCCTGGGTGATCCTGGTCGTCGGCTTCGCGGTACCGATCCTCGCGGGCGCCGCGCTCGAGGCCGCCGGCGTGATCGACGAGAACTTCGACGTCGAAGCCATCCACTATGCAGGCCTCGCGGCGGGCGTCGTGCTGACGCCGCCGGCCATCGCGGCTGCGACCGTGTACGCCGAGTTCCACGGGGAGCGCAGCCTGGGCGCATGGCTGCGCCTCATCCCGGTCAGCTATCCCGCCAGCGCCATGCTCGGCCTGTCGGTGCTCGAGATGGTCGCCATCACGCCGTTCCTGCTCTTCCAGCGATGGCGCAAGAAGCGCAAGCTCGTGCAGGTCCCCCTCGTCATGCGCGAGGGAACCGATGACGACGAGCTGACCGAGCTGGTGCACGTCCGCCCTCGCCGCAATCGGCCTGCGCGACGTAGTCGGTGGAGGAAGCGACCGGTCCGAAGTCGTGGCCGCTGCGCACGATGGGCTACGCCGCGCGGCACCTGCTTGGCGCGATCGTGCGCGGTGAGCCGATGCGCTTCGCGGTCGACGACCTCGAGATCCTTGCCCACGCCACGAACGTCTCGATCCTGGGGCCGAAGGAGGATGCGTACCGGGTTCGGGCCGCCATGCAGCGCGAGCTGGCCTTTGGCAATGCCTACCTCACCTGGAACGACGATGCGCAGGCGTTCGAGGACGAGCTGCTCGAGATCCATGAGTCCACCGACGGCGACGTCGATGCCACGCGACGTCGCCTGGATGAGGTCCAGGAGCGGATGGACGTGGCCAGCCTCAACTCCGAGGAGTGGAACGTCCTGTACCGGCTTCGCCTCCAGCTGGAGAAGGTCGCCCAGGAGAAGGCCGAATCGGATTGATCCGCCGGCGCCGTCGCCGGCCTCGCGTAGGATGGGCCGATGCGACGGCTGCGGCGGATCGGCCTGGTGCTGCTCGTCCTGGCCGTCCTGCTGGTCGCCTGGGAGCCGACCCGCGTCGCCGTGCAGACCGCGGTGATGCTGCCGAACCTTCTCGATGCCGGCCCGAAGCCGCTCAACCTGTTCAGCGAAGCACCCCATCGGACGGCCGTGCCGTATCGGACGGTCGAGGCGGGCAACGAGCCCGAGCTGGCCGAGCTGTGGCTCCCGTCCTGGGCATCGGCCGCAACGGCCGGCAGGCGCCATCCTCCTGGTCCTCGGCGTCAACAACGTCGGCCGGAACCATCCCGCGGTCGAGCGGGTCGCCGACGGGCTGGCTCGCACCGGGGTGGCCGTGCTCGTGCCCGACTCTCGGGTACTGCTCGAGGGGCGGCTCGAGGTCGGGGAGATCGACGGCGTCGTGCGCGCGTTCCAGCTCCTGCCGGTCGTCCAGAGGTCGACCGCGAGCGCGTCGGCATCTTCGGGTTCAGCGTCGGCGGGTCGCTGGCGCTGCTGGCGGCGGGAGACGATCGCATCGCGTCGCAGGTCCGCTGGGTGAACGCGTTCGGAGCGTTCGCCGATGCCGGCTCCTACCTTGCCTCCGTCTCGGCCCACGCCTACCGCGGGACCGACGGGTCCGTGGTGGCGTGGACGCCGACGCCGCTGGCCCGCGAGGTCTACCTGCGCTTCATGCTCGACCAGGTCGAGGACGAGTCCGACCGCGAGCTCCTCGATGCCGCGCTCGGCGGCGCCCATCCTGGCGGCCGAACGGCCCGGGGCCGACGCGAGCCTGCGGGAATCGCTCGCCACGGATGCGGCGAAGGCGGTCCACGACCTCCTCACGGCCGCGACCCTGGAAGATGCGACCGCCGCTGTCGAGGCCCTGCCGGCGCGGGCGCAACGATTCATCGACGCCATCTCCCCGGCCCGGCACCTCGCGGGGATCGAGGCGAGCGTGCACCTCATGCACGAGACCGAGGATCACCACGTCCCATTCGTCGAGTCCCGAGCGCTGGCATCGGTGCTCGAGCAGGAGGGCCTGCTCGAGGCGCACACCGAGTTCCGCCTGTTCGACCACGTGCAGCCGGACGACCTCGATCTCGTCGGCGCTGCACCCGAGCTGGTGAAGCTCCTCCTCCACGTGCGGACGCTGATGGAAGAGGCGCTCTGACCTACTGCGTTCCGCTGAACAGGGCGAGGGACCCGATGATCAGGATCACCCCGACCGCCACGACCAGCAGGCGCGCGATCCACGCGCTCGATCGGCGCTCGGGAAGCGGCTGATATCCGCGCCGCCTCTGCCGCCGCGATCGGCTCACGAGGGGCTCCAGGTGCGCCGGAAGAGGAACGGGACCGTCAACGCCTCTCGGCTCGAGACGGAGCGGAGCTGTTTGCGGGTCCGCTTCAGCAGCTTGCCGTGGAAGCTGCCGTCGCCGTAGGGCTCCAGGAGGCGCGCGACGTCCCACTCGCGCACGCCCGCGATGGCCGACTCCGGCAGCCACCGGTCGAGGATCGCCTTCGCCTCGTCGATCGCCACGAAACGGCGGGAGCGCGTGGCGTTGTCGAGCGTGATGAGAGCGTTGGTGAAGCTGGTGTCGACGTCCTCGACCAGCGTCGTCAGGCGCTCCATGGTTCCGGGCATGCGCTCCGGCTTGAAGAGGCCGGTCAGGACGGCCCTGCGCTCATCGGTCCCGAGCCCCTCCAGCAGCGGACGAAGGCTCGGAACGCCGGCGGCGGCGTCGGCGGCTGGCACGTCGTAGTCGAAGAGGCGAACGTTCATCGGTCCGCGGATCGTAGACCGATGGGTCATTCGCCGCTCGATGACCGTCTGCATGCGGCGGGTAGAATCTGGGTCCGCGCCGAAAGGCGCATCGGTCCCGAAGCTGGAGGCTCCCGCTCGCATGCTCCTCGACGGCAAGAAGCTGCTCATCACCGGCGTCCTTACCGACGACAGCATCGCGTACTCGATCGCGAAGGTGGCCCAGGAGTCGGGTGCCGAGATCGTGCTCACGTCGTTCGGACGGGCACGGAGCCTGACCGAGCGCGTGGCGAAGAAGCTTCCCGGCGGCGCTCCCGAGGTGCTCGAGCTCGACGTCAACGATCCGTCGCACATCGAAGCGATCTCGAAGGACCTGATGAACCGATGGGGGTTCGTCGACGGCGTGGTCCACGCCATCGGCTTCGCGCCGTCGGATGCCCTCGGCGGAAACTTCGTGAACACCCCGTGGGAAAGCGTGGCAACCGCCTTTCAGACCTCGGCCTATTCCCTGAAGTCACTCGGGGTCGGCCTGCGAGAGCCGATGGTGGCGGCCCGCGACCGCGGCGGCGCATCCCTTGTCAGCCTCACCTTCGACGGCCGCTTCGCGTGGCCCATCTATGACTGGATGGGCGTCGCCAAGGCCGGGCTCGAGGCGATCACCCGCTACCTGGCGCGCGACCTGGGCCCGGACGGCATCCGGGTCAACACAGTCTCCGCCGGACCGATCCGGACCATGGCCGGGAAGAGCATTCCCGGGTTCGACCAGATCGCCGGCCACTGGCTCGACCGCTCGCCGCTGGAATGGTCACTGACCGACGCCACGCCGGTCGGTCAGATGGTCTGCTTCCTCCTGTCGGACTGGGCGCGCATGACGTCCGGAGAGATGATCCATGTCGACGGTGGCTACCACGCCATGGGGACGGACATCCGCGGCACGAGGATGTCGGGCTAGCCCCTCACGACGCGTACGACCGCTCGAGGTCGAGGAGCCGCTGCTTGGCCGGCAGCCCGCCGCCGTAGCCGCCGAGCCCGCCACCACTGGCGATCACGCGGTGGCACGGCACGATCACCGCGACGCGGTTCGATCCGTTGGCTCGCCCGACGGCCCGGTACGCGGCACCGGCGTCGACACGCTCGGCAAGCTGGCGATAGCTGATCGTCTCGCCGTACGGGATGCGACGCAGCTCCGCCCAGACCCGCTCCTGGAAGGCGCTGCCGGGGATGTCGAGTGGCAGCTCGAACGCTTGGCGTCGACCCGCGAAGTACTCCGCCAGCTCGGACACAAGGCGGTCCAGCAGCGGGGCCCCGCCGTCCCGGGTCGGGCCGATGCGGCGCCGAACGGCGGCGACCTGCGCGTCGATCATCGCCCGATTCGCGAAGTCGCACAGCACGATCGCGTCGTCGGTGGCTCCGGCAAGCATCGGCCCGATCGGGGTTTCGATGGTTCGGAGTGTCACTGACGTTGCGTTGTCCGGCTGGCAGCGCAGACATGCGCGGTAGCCGGCGGCTCTGGCGGCCGCGGCATCGGCGAAGTACTCGACATTCTTGGGCAGCGGCTTTCGGACCCGGCACGAGGGCCGGCAGAAGATGCCGGTCGTGCGCACGGCGGCCACGAAGCGGCCGTTCCAGGCGGGGTCGGAGGCGTAGAAGGCTCGTTCCATCTCGGTGCTCATGCCGATGAAACGCTGAGCCGGCTCGACGCGTGAGTTGTGGGCCTGCGTGCCGATGGAAGATCGGCGGCGGCTAGGCGTTGCCGGGCGTCTGGCGCAGGATCAGGTTCACGGTGAACGGGCTGCTGCCGAGGATCTGGTCGCCGGACCGCAGCTCGATCCGATAGCGACCGATCTCCTCGATCCGCATCCCCTTCAGGTCGGCAACGATGTTCGCGGTGGTCGCATTGGGCGGCACCTCGATGCGAAGCCGCGGTGCCTGCTGGAGGGTCGCCTTGCCGGTCGGGCTGATGACCTGGAAGGTCAGCTCGTGGGCGCCGGGAGTGGCCTCCAGGATGGCGACGATGAAGCATCGGCCGTGCGTTGCCGGCAGGCGGCCGACGTTGATCTGGCTGAAGACACCGATCGCGCTGATCTTGCCGTCCTGCGCCGTGAGGGCGTAGTCGCACAGCAGGAGGGTGTGGAGCTCGACGTCGGCCATGTCGTGCGAAGCCTACAGGACGGGCACTTCAGGTTCATTCCCCGTCGTCCGCATAGAGGTCGGGATCGATCAGCCACGCGATCTCGCCGCCGCCCGGCTCCGGAACGCCGTAGAACTCGAGGCAGGCAAGCCCGCCCTTGCGCATCCGGACAGACGCGGCACCGGTGAGCTCCACGATCGCGCTCGACAGGTCAGGCTCGTGGCCGACGAACATCACCCGGCGCGCACTCGGATGGGCCGCCATCGCTCGTGCCAGCTGCCCCCAGGACGCTCCGGGTCGCAGGCCGTCGTCGGTCGTCGCCGTGCCGCCGACCGCTTCGCAGAGGAGCTCCGCGGTCTGGAGGGCTCGCGGCAGCGGAGAGCTGATCACCACGTCGGGCCGCAGGTTCAGCCGCCTCCACAGCGGCGCCGCGGAGCGGAGTGCCGCACGGCCTCGCTCGCTCAGCTCGCGCGTGTCGTCGTCGGCGGAGAGTGGGGCGCCGGCATCGCCGTGCCGCAGGAAGTAGAGGATCAAACGACGGTGGTGGCGCTGCTTCCGTCGCCGGGAACCGGATCGTCCTCGGCACCGCCACGCGATCCGCTGTGGCCCGCGATCATGCCCCGCGCGTGGCCGGTCCGGCGCACGAGGACCCGTCCCGCGCTCGTCCCGTCGGCCTTCGGGAAGGTGATCGACAGCACGCCGTTGCCGTACGTCACGTTCGCGCGCCGCGCGTCGACCGCGCGGGGCAGCTCGATCGTCCGCTCGTACGGCCCGTAGGACCACTCGCGCTGGATGTAGTCGATGCGCTCCTGGCCCTCCCCGTGCCGGGCGGCCCGAACCGTGAGGTGGCCGTCGTCGGTGACGTCGATGCTGATGTCCTCGGGCGCTACTCCGGGCATCGGCGTGACGACCATCAGCTCGCGCTCGTTCTCGAACAGGTTGATGGGGACGGCGATCGCGTCGGTCATGAACGAGCTCCTTTCACGTGCCATGCGGTCCGCGCGGGTGGAGATTGACCGGTCATAGGATTCAAGTGTCGAGCGGCGTCGTCGCCGATCGTCGTCTCGGTTGATGAGCAATCCGCGCACCGAACCGGAGGCCGACCCGATGAAGTATGCACTCCTCCTCTACGGCGATGAAGGTGAGTGGGATGGACTCGATCCCGAGGCGCAGGAGGAGGTCATGGCGCTGCATGGAGAGGCCACCGAGGCGATGCAGGCGGCCGGCGCGTACGTTGGCGGCGAGGCGCTCTCACTGACGAACACCGCCAGGACGCTTCGGCTGCGAGATGGCAAGCCACTCGTCACCGATGGTCCGTTCATCGAGACCAAGGAGGCACTCGGCGGCTTCTACCTGGTGGAGTGTGTGTCGATGGATGTGGCGCTCGAGTGGGCTGCCCGGCTCCCGGAGGCCCGCAGCGGTGGGGTGGAAGTGCGACCGGTGCTCGACGTCGAAGCGATGGAGGCAGAGTCGGCCGCGGGAGCCTGAACGGCCACGGGCCGGCCGTCGAGGCGAACTCCGCTGAGTCAGCTCAGTCCGGGAACGCCTCGGGGCCCCGCTCGGAGAGCTCGCGGGCGTGCTCGGCGCCGTCCTCGGGCGGGATCCACGAGTACGGATAGCGGTCGTCCTCCATCTCCGACGCCTGGCGGGTGAGGTGGAGTGGATGGAACGTGTCGATCATGACCGCCAGCTCCTCGGTCGCCTCCTTGCCGATCGATGCCTCGACTGACCCGGGATGCGGCCCGTGCGGGATCCCGGCCGGGTGGATCGTGAAGGAGCTGATGTCGACCCCGCGTCGCGACATGAAGTTGCCGGCGACGTAGTAGATGACCTCGTCGGAGTTGATGTTCGAGTGGTTGTACGGCGCCGGAATCGCCAGGGGGTGGTAGTCGAACTTGCGCGGCACGAAGCTGCAGATCACGTAGTTGCGCGGCTGGAAGGTCAGGTGCACGGGCGGCGGCTGGTGGACGCGCCCTGTGATCGGCTCGAAGTCGCCGATGTTGAACGCGAATGGCCAGAGATGCCCATCCCAGCCGACGAGGTCGAACGGGTGATGCTTGTAGTGGTACGCGGTCACCCGGCCGCGGGTCTTGACCTCGATCACGAATTCGCCACTCTCGAGGTTCGGCGCCATCTCGTCGGGCGGGCGGATGTCGCGCTCGCAATACGGCGAGTGCTCGAGCAGCTGACCGAAGTCGTTGCGGTAGCGCTTCGGCGGCACGATCGCGGAGGGCGACTCGACCCAGAGCATGCGCTGGTCGCCGCCTGACGGCCGCAGTCGGAAGGTCGTGCCGATCGGGATCACGAGGTAGTCGCCCGGGCCGTAGGCGATCGGTCCGAAGTTCGTCTCCAGCACGCCGCTCCCGGTGTGGACGAAGTACATCTCGTCGGCCTCACCGTTGCGGTAGTAGCGCTCCATCGGCTCGGCCGGCAGGACGACCCCAAAGGTCACGTCCGAGTTGTAGAAGAGCGGCACGCGGCCGGACACGCCGTCTCCGTGCGGCTCCAGGTCCTTCGTGTTGACCAGCCGATGCCGATGAGGGCCGGACGCCTCGTCCTCGCTCTGCTCGATCCGAACGTCGCGCACCTTCTCGATCGCATGCGTCTGCGTGGGCGGCGTGTGGTGGTAGAGGAGGCTCGCGCGCCCGCTGAAGCCCTCGACTCCGAACAGCTCTTCGGCGTACAGGCCGCCGTCGGGCTTGCGGAACTGGGTGTGGCGCTTGTGCGGGATCTCGCCGCGGCTGACATAGAACATCGGGTGCATTATCGCGCCGACACACCGATCCAGGAGCGCGAACCGATGGTGATCGGCATCCGCCCCGCCAGGCTGCGCGCCTGGTGACCCTCAGCTCTCCGGGCTGACGAGCAAGCGGTCCACGACTTCGACCACCTCGGCAAGCAGGAACGGCTTGGCAATCCAGCTATCGGCTTCTAGGATCTCGACGGCCGAACCCAGATCGCGCGCGGCCGAGATGACGACGGTCCGCGCACCCGCCGCGACACCGAGCTCCCGCTGCCGCGCGCGGAACGCGAACGCGTCCATGGTCGGCATCATCAGGTCGAGGACGATGAGGTCTGGCTCCCAGCCGTCAAGGTGATCGAGCGCCTCGCTCCCGTGTGCGGCGGCACGCACCTCGTGCCCCTCGTCGAGGAAGATTTCGGTGAGCGTTTCCCGGAGGGTGATGTCGTCCTCCACCACCAGGATTCGCTTCGCGTGCGCGATCACGCCGGTCCCTTTGGCAGCGAGACGCAGAAGACAGAGCCGACCCCGCCGACCCCGCGCTGCGCCTCGATGCGCCCTCCGTGGCGCTCGACGATCTGTTGCGTGATGAACAGGCCGAGCCCGAGCCCCGGGACGTGGGCCGCGTTGTCACCGCGGGAGAACGCCTCGAAGAGCCGCGCCTCGGTCGCAGCGTCGAGGCCGATGCCGCGGTCGGCGACCCTGACCGTGACGAGTTCCGGTTCGTCGGTCACACGGACCTCGATGGGCTCGTCGCCCGCCGAATACTTCAGCGCGTTGTCGATGAGGTTCGTGAACACCTGGTCGAGCCGCGATGCATCCGCCGGTACGACGGCCTCGGAGGGGGCATGAACCCGAATGCGCGATTCGCCGTCCACGAAATCGTCGAAACGCGCAGCCACCTCGCGCACGAGTGCGACGATGTCAGTCGGCTGGCGTTCCTGGCGCTGACGCTCGGCCGACAGCATGGACACGTCCAGCAGCTCGGACACCAGCGCGCCGAGCCGCCCGGTCGACTTGAGGATCCTCGCCAGGCCGGTCTCGAGCCGAGCGTCGTCGAGGCGCCCGAGGTCGCGGGCTCGCAGCA
The DNA here is from genome assembly GCA_963839635.1 of uncultured Chloroflexia bacterium. Classification (GTDB taxonomy): domain Bacteria; phylum Chloroflexota; class Limnocylindria; order QHBO01; family QHBO01; genus JACDBZ01. The sequence goes on along the minus strand of CAWIVT010000007.1, from coordinate 300,538 downwards.
GGCTCTCGGCCGCGAGCTGGAGCGTTGCCACCGGCGTCTTCAGCTCGTGGGACGCGACGCTCAGGAAGCGGTCACGCACCTTGAGCGCTTCCTCGGCGGCGGCGCGCGCGTGCTGCTCGATGCTGAGGGTCCGCTGCTGCTCCTCTGCCTGCCGGCGCTCGGTCAGGTCGCGCGTGATCTTTGCGAACCCGTACAGCGTCCCGTTCGGGTCACGCAGCGCGGTCAGGATGACGTCCGCCCAGAAGCGCGTGCCGTCCTTGCGGACCCGCCATCCCTCGTCCTCGACCCTGCCTTCGTCCGCTGCCCTGCCGAGCAACTGCGCAGGACGACCCGCTTCGCGTTCCTCGGGCGTGTAGAAGACCGAGAAGTGGCGACCGATGATCTCGGATGCCGCGTAGCCCTTCGCGCGCTGAGCCCCCGGGTTCCAGGTGAGCACCTGCCCATCCCGGTCGAGCAGGAAGATCGCGTAGTCCTGGACCGCATCAACAAGCAGGCGGAACGCCTCCTCGCCGGGCGGCTGCGGCGCAGCGCTGGCTGGAGGAGTGATGTCTGGCTCTTGGTCCACGGGCATTGGGCTGATCCTGGTGGGCCAAGAGTGTATGCGCCTTCGGTGCCGGCCGGCGAGTCAGCCCTCCCGTCGCGTCAGCTCCGAGTGGCCGCCGCGCGGGTAGACGATGAGGAGCCGCGCCGGCTCGTCCCCGATCGCCTCGGCGTCGTGCGGCAGGGTGCCGTCCAGCAGGACATAGTCTCCGGGGCCCGCCTCGATCACGGACTCACCCTGGGTGATGCGGACGCGCCCGGCGAGGATCACGTGGTGCTCGTCGCCCGGATGCTCGTGGAATCCGGTGCGATGGCCCGCCGGCATGGTCCCCTCGAAGATCGCGATGTCGCGCGCCACGCCTCCGTCCACCTGCGTCAGGCCACCCCCATCGCGCGGCATCCTGCGCCTTGGCCGCTCCGCTGCGCGCACGACGCGCGGTGGCACGCTGGCGTCGAGCAGGAACCAGGCGATCGGCACGTCCAACGCGGATGCGAGGGCGGCGAGGGTCTCGAGCGACGGCGAGGCCTTGTCGTTCTCGACCTGGCTCAGATAGCCGATGTTCAGCCCGGTCAGCTCGGCGACCGCAGCGAGGGTCAGCCCGCGCTCGGCGCGCCGGCGACGGATCCGTGAGCCGACCAGCGGTCGCCGGCGGGAGGGCGGTTGCGCCTTCATCCTCGGCATTATGCCAGCAAGAAACACCCATTGACAAGAACAAAGAGCCCGTGCCATGATGTTGGCCAGAGACAAACCCCGCTTGGCACCGGCCAAGCACCACCAGAAGGGAACGCGCTCGGCCATGAAGGTCGCAATCATCGGAGCCGGCAACGTCGGCAAGGCACTCGCCACCTCGATCGCAAACGCGGGTCACGACGTGACCATCGCGGCTCACAACTCGGAGAACGCCCGCGCAGTGGCCGAAGCGATCGGCACCAGCTCGGCTGACAGCAACGCCAGCGCCGTCATCGGTGCGGACGTCGTCATCCTCGCGGTTCCCTACGCCGCCGGCGCGCGGGTCGCGGACGACATCCGTTCGGGGGTCGCCGGCAAGACCATCGTCGACGTCACGAACCCGCTCACCGCTGACTACTCCGGCCTCGCAACGCACGGCACCTCGGCGGCCGAGGAACTTCAGCAGCGCCTCCCCGACGCGAACGTCGTCAAGGCGTTCAACACGATCTTCGCCAGCATCCAGGCCACACCGACGCGCGAGGTCGACGGATTCGTCGCTGCCGACGACGGTGATGCCAAGCGGCAGGTGATCTCGCTGGTCGAGTCGATGGGCTTCACGCCGCTCGACGTCGGTCCGCTCAGCGCGGCCCGGCACCTCGAGGGGATGGCGTTCATCAACATCGGCCTCAACGCCCAGAATGGCTGGAGCTGGACCTCCGCCTGGCACCTGGAGCGATAGAGCCGATGCCGATCACGCGACTCAACCACGCGGTCCTCTTCGTTCGCGACGCCGACGTCGCCGCCGAGTTCTATCAGCGCGCGTTCGGCTTCGAGGAGCTGAGCCGCCCACAGGGGATGCGGGCCGTCTTCATGCGCTCACCGGATGCCGGCAACCACCACGATCTCGGGCTGTTCGAGGTCGGGGCGCAGGCGCCGCGACCGGCGCGTGGATCGGTCGGGCTCTATCACCTCGCGTGGGAGATCGACACCATCGAGGCACTGGCCGCGATGGCGAAGGCGCTGACCGAGCTTGGCGCGATGACAGGCGCATCGGACCACGGCGTCAGCAAGTCGCTCTACGGCCGCGATCCCGACGGCAACGAGTTCGAGGTGATGTGGCAGGTGCCCAGGGAGGCGTGGGGAGAGTTCGCCGACGAGGCGACGATCATGCCGCTCGATCTCGACGCTGAGCTCCGCCGCTGGGGCAGGGGCGCCACCGTCTCGTAGCTGCGGGCCGGTGTCGCCGAGCTATCGGGCCAATCAGGGAGCTACTGCGAAGGTGCCTCGCGCAGCGAGTCCAGCTGGTCGGCGTGCTCCTCGAGGTGGTCAACGATGAACTTCTCGACGATGCGCTGCACCGTCATCTCGCCCCGGATCGGGTGGGCACCGCGTCGTGCCCATGCCTCGGGCGGGAAGTCCCGCATCGCTGCGGTGACCTCCGCGAGCGAGGTTCGCACCCGCTCGAGGAGCGCCGCGGGATCGGTGTGGCGCTCTGTCTCGATGGCCTCCAGCCGGCCGGCATCGGTCTTCACACGCCCGAACGGAACCGGCTCGTAGGTCGGAAGGGCCACGACGCGCTGCGCCTGGGCCAGCCAGTAGGCCGGGAACTCGGCGAGGTGGGCCCAGACCTGTCCGGCGTCCCACTGCTCACCGCTGCCGGGGTCGGGCGCCGTCAGGCCGGTCGGGACCTCCGCCGCATGCTCGGCGAGGCGTCGCTCCGCGTCGGCCATCCGCGCGATGACGGCATCGACGTCCGGGCTCATCGGCTCGGACGCTCGACGACCGGTGCGGTCAGCTGCCCCAGCCGCTCGATTGCCAGCGTGACCGTGTCCCCCGGCTGCAGGTAGCGGCCGAGGATCTCATCGCGCACCTCGAGCAGGCAGCCGGTCCCGACGGTGCCCGAGCCGAGCAGGTCGCCGGGACGCAGCCGGACGTCGGCGGAGGCGCGCTCCACCATCTGGCCGAAGCTGAATTGAGCGGAGGACCAGGTCCCGCGCGAGAGCTCCTGTCCGTTCACGGTGGCAGTCATCGCAAGATCGTAGCCCGTACCGTCCCGGACGTCGGCGAGCTCATCGGGCGTGACCAGCCACGGACCGATGCTGGACGCGAAGTCCTTGCCCTTGGCCGGTCCCAGCCGCACGGTCGTCTCCTCGCGCTGGAGATCACGCGCGCTCCAGTCGTTGAGGACCATGTAGCCGCCGATCGCATCCTCGCCGCGAGCGGCGTCGAGGTCGCGCACGGGCGTGTCGATCAGCGCTGCGACCTCGAGCTCGTAGTCGAGCTCGCTCGAGCCGCGCGGCGCCCACACCGGATCCCCTGGACCGCGCATCTCGCTGATGTTGCTGAAGTAGAAGATCGGCAGCCGATACCAGGCCTCGGGTATCTCCATGTCCCGCCGCTTCCACATCGTGCCGACGTGGCGCTCGAATGCATAGAAGTCACGGAAGGTGGGCGGTGCGAGGATCGGGGCGCCGAAGGTGAGCGCTTCTGCCTGGAGCGGGTCATCGGGTTCCGCGTCGAGCAGATCGGCGAGTGCCTCGACCCGGAGTCCGGATGCAAGGTGCGCGTCCAGGGTCGTGATCGGCTGGCGGAAGAGGCTGCTGTTGTGCGCCCGCCCGGGTTGGGCCGCAACGAGCGAGCGGCGGGCGTCCTCGAGGTCGAGCCAGCGCGTTCCATCAGGGTCGAGCGCGGCGGCGAGACGCCATGGAGCTCCGGCGGGCGCGTGCTGCTCCCGGACGTGGGCGATCTTCATCGGGGAAGTGTATTCAGGTCGACCTGAGGCGGTCGTGCAGGCGCCGCCACCGGGCGAGCGCGCGGCGGTGCTCGGGATCGGTCAGGGTGCGATGGCCGTAGCGGGCAAGCGCGTAGTCCGCCTGGAGCCCTCCGATCTCCTGGATCTCGACCCGTGCCGCGTGGGCGTGCGGCGACTCGGTATTGCGTCGGCCGCGGGCCGGCTCATGCCGGTCGAGCTCATGAAGCGCGGCAAGGTAGGCGCTCACCGCATCCGTCGGACGCCCGGATCTGCGCGGGCCAGGCGCCGCGATCCGTGGCCTGGAGAGCCGGAACGACCGCTGCGGGATGCTGAACGACCGCTCTTCGTCGCCGCGCTGCTGTCGACCGCCGGCCCGCCGGCGGATCCAGGTTCTGATCAGGATCACGGCAAGCAACGCGACCGCAGCCCAGAGGATGGCGACGGTCATGAGCGGTCCGGAGAGCTCCTCGATGGTGTACTCGCGGATCTCGGGCAGCCGGGCCAGCTCCTGCGGAGTCATCGGTGCGGGGAGCGCGATGCCGAGCCGGGTGAGAGCCTCGTACAGCGCCGTCGAGAGAATCGCCGCCACGAACGCGAGCGCCAGGAACGCGTACCCGATGATGCCCACGAGCGGCCCGATGAGTCCTCGCACGACGGTGTCGACCGGCAGGCCCAGGAGGTAGGCGCCCGGGACGCCGATGGCGAGGACGATCGCCAGCACACCCAGCACCGTGCCGAGCCATGACCGGTTCGTCCGCCAGTCCACGCCCGTCTCGCGGCCGATCTCCTGGAGCCGGGCGAGGCCCGCGGCCATGAAGCCCGCGGCGACGAAGGTGAGGCTGGCCACGAACGCGTGCTCCACGAAGACCCCGCGCAGGTCGTCCGTGGCGAGCTGCCCAAGGATCCACGGCAGCGCGAGGGACGGCACGCCCACGAGGACGAGGCGGGTCAGCGCGCGGTCGTCGATATCGTGGCCTCGGCCGACTCCGCGCATGGCGGCCACAAGCAGCAGCCATCCGCCGGGGTGGATGCCGATCGCCGCTCCCGGGTCGCCGGAGAGCACCAGCGAACGCGCCTCCGAATCCCAGAGCCAGCCGATGATCCCGATCCCGATCACGACGGCGAAAAATGTCAGCGGCCGGTCGTCGGGCTTGAGCCATCCGCGACGCACGGCGACCGCGGCTGCGCCGGCCGCGGCCGCGAGCTCGAGCGGACCCAGCAGGGGTGGCCGGCCGGCAATCGCCGTCTGGACGGCCACGTACACGACCGCCAGCCATGCGCCCTCGGCCAGGATGGCGAGGATCGGGAGGACCCAGCCGATCAGGCGTTCAGCCGGCCACGACGAGCGCATCGGCCCTCCTCCAATCCGGGTCGAGCTCCGCGACGCGCGCCGGAATCCCGAGCGCGGCCATCTGCGACCGATGCGTCTCGCGCTCCGGTCCGAGCGAGAGATGCGTGACCGCGTAACCGGTGCGTGACAGGCGGCGCAGCCTGTCGGCGTAGGGCTCCGGGTCCCGAGCCGCGAGCGTGAAGACCGTCCCGCCGGGCGCGAGCCGCCGCGGGACGATGCCCAGCAGCCGCTCGAATGGGAGCGACAGGATCGGCTGCACCCGTGCAAGGACGTCCTCGATGTGGCCGAGCTGGCTCGACGCCGCGGACGGCGGCAGGTAGGCAAAGCGGCGGCCGCCGACGAGCTGTGCGCCGAGCAGCAGCCCACACGCACTGTCGCCCCCGAGCAGCCGGCGCGCGAGCGAGGCCGCGGCCACGCACAGCGCCTCGACCTGGTCGTCGTCGTAGATCATCAGCCAGTGCGGGCCGGGCACGGTCTGGAGGTCGACCGCCAGCAGCACCTGGCGCTCGTGGACCGGCTCGTAGCGCCGGCTCACGTGCTCCCCGATGCGCGCCGTCGCTCGCCAGTGGATGCGACGGATTGGGTCGCCGGGCTGGTACGGGCGGACGCCGGCAAAGCGTGAGGCGTCGGTGAAGAGGCTCGTACGCGCGCGGGCCGTTCCGAGCGGCGCGGCCGCAATCCGCGGGGCGCGGACAGGCAACGTGCGCGGCCGAACGAGCAGCTCGCCCGGCAGCTCACGCTCCTCGCTGTTCGTGCCCCGCTCGAAGAGGTCGCTCACCGTCAGCCGTACCGGGCCGAACGTGAACGCGCCGCGCCGCCGCGCGTCGATGACGAGGTGCCTGATGACGCGCTCGTACCAGAGCAGCGACCAGGAGTTCTGGAGCGCGCCCTGACCCGGCCGCTCACTGGCCACCAGCGACCGGCCGGCGACTCGGAGCGTATCCGTGACGTGGTCGTCAGCGGTCAGGAGCGGAAGCGGGAGCAGCTTGCGGTTCCAGACCTCGATGTCCAGCGGGACCTGGTCACCCCACACCGCCCTGGTCGTCCTGATGCGGCGCTCGTAGCCGACGGCGTCGAGGCCGTAGCGGGACCAGACCGTCGTGAGCCAGCGAGACAGGAGTGTCAGCCCACCGATGAGCAGGAGCCCGGGCGCACCGAGCAGCGCCCCCGCGGCGACCATGGCCAGCCCGATCAGGCTCCATCCGCTCATCGTGCGATCGTGGCGGCTCAGCGCACGCCGGCGCCGACTCCGACCGGTACCTGCTCGAGCACCTCGGCCATGACGCCGGCGGCCGTGGCCCCGCGAAGCTCGCGGTCGACGTCCACCAGCAGCCGATGGGTCAGCACCGGCCCGGCCAGGGCGGAGACGTCGTCCGGAAGCACGAAGTCGCGCCCGTCGACGAGCGCCATGGCCTGCGCGGCGCGGTACAGCGCCACGCTGGCCCGCGGGCTCCCGCCGAGCTGGAGGTCAGGGTGCTCGCGGGTCGCGCGCACGATGCGCACGAGGTAGCCTTCGACCTCGTCGCTGACGGTGACGCGACGGGTTGCGCCTCGCAGGGCTGGCAGCTCGGACGCATCGACGACGGCCCGGATCGCCTCGAGGGGCTCCTGCGCCTCGCGATAGCGGCGCGCGATGGCACGCTCGTCGGCCTCGTCGGGATAGCCGAGGACGATCCGCACCAGGAATCTGTCGAGCTGTGCCTCCGGCAGCGGGAAGGTCCCCTCCAGCTCGATCGGATTCTGGGTTGCCAGCACCAGGAACGGCGCGGGGATGGGGCGGGTCTCGCCGTCCACGCTGACCTGTCGCTCCTGCATCGCCTCCAGCAGCGCGGACTGCGTGCGCGGCGTGGCGCGGTTGATCTCGTCGACGAGCAGGACGTTCGTGAAGATCGGTCCGGGGATGAACCGGAATCCGCCATCGGCGAGGACGCTGGAGCCGGTGACGTCAGAGGGAAGCAGGTCCGGGGTGCCCTGCACACGCCCGAAGCCCAGCCCGAGGGCGCGGGCGAAGGCACGTGCGGCCAGGGTCTTGCCGACACCGGGGACGTCCTCCAACAGGGCGTGTCCCTCCGCCAGGAGGGCGATCGTCATCAGCCGCAGCGGCTCCTCGGCGCCGATGACGGCACCGGCCACCTCGTCCCGCAGGCTGCGCCACAGACGTGCCCCGGCGTGGGGATCGCTCACCGCTTCTCCGAACTGCTTCTGCGGAGGATACGGGCTGGTCGCTATTCTCGTTCAGCCCATGCCGACTGAACCGACGCCGCTGATCGCGTCAGACGACCATCTCGCCCACGACGGGCTCATCGAGCTCCTCGCGGGTCGCGAGATCCCGTGCTACGAGTCGCCCGAACGCGCCACCGCCATCCGTGCCGCGCTGCTCGCCACGGGCACGTATGCGCTCGAGGCGCCGCGGGACCATGGGCCGGACCCGATCACGGCCGTTCATGACCTCGAGCTGCTCGATCTCGTCGAGCACGTCTGGGCCGATGCGCTCGCGGATGGTCACGATGGGGGAAGGGCGCTGCTGCCGGACACCTTCCTCCTGGCCGGGTACGTCGGTGGCATGGCGCTGAACCAGCTGCCGGCGGGCCGCCACGACCGGCTCGGCGCTTACTGCTTCGACACCGCCACACCGATCGTGGAGGGCACCGCCGCCGCCGCTCGCGCCGCTGTCGACATCGCCCTGACCGCCGCCGACCGGGTCCTGGCGGGTGCGCCACTCGCCTACGGCCTGTGCCGGCCACCGGGCCATCACGCCGGACGCAACCTCATCGGCGGCTACTGCTTCTTCAACAATGCGGCCATCGTCGCTCAGTCGCTGGTCGATCGTGGCGCCCAGCGCGTCGCGATCCTGGACGTGGACTTCCATCACGGCAACGGCACGCAACAGATCTTCTGGGATCGTGGGGACGTGCTCTACGTCAGCCTCCATGGCGACCCCGGCGGCATCTATCCCTACTACTCCGGCTTCGCCACCGAACGTGGCGCGGGCGGCGGGGAAGGCGCAACGCTGAACGTGCCTCTGTCCGCCGGGACCGATGGCGACGGCTATCTGGCCGCACTCGACGAAGGGCTCGACGCCATCCGGACGTTCGATCCGGATGCGCCCTTGGTGATCTCGCTCGGATTCGACACCTACCACGCCGACCCGATCTGCAACCTCGCGCTCCAGACGGATGACTACCGGCGCATCGGCTCGGCCATTGCGGGCCTCGGCCTCTCGGCCGTCGCGCTCCAGGAAGGCGGATACGCCGTCGAGGCGCTCGGCGCCAACGCCGTCGCATTCCTGGGCGGCCTGCGCCAGGGCGGCTGACCCGGTTGGGCATGGTGCGCCGCCGACAATGGACAAAGGCTTGACAGAGTTGTAGCGCCGCTGATACTGTGTACAGACCTTGTACACACCAGCACCTTCACCCACGCGGCAGGGGATCGGCCCCTCCTGCGAGTCCGACCACCGCGTCCCACAGGCGGCGCCGATCGCGCGACGAGACGCGGGTCAGTGGGACCCGATCGAAAGCCCTGGGCCGTCGATCGAGGAACAGCTTTCCGCTCGTGTATTCGGCCTCGGCCGCCGCCGACAGCCACACGAGCGTATCGACGCCCTCCAGGGGCGTGCGCAGCACCGGCTTCATGGCCCGATAGAACGCCGGCAGCGAGTCAGCCAGCCCGGGCGTGTCCGCCCAACCGGGGTGCATGGCACTGAAGGAAATGCCGGACGCACGACCACGACGCGCCCACTCGCGCATCAGCGAAACCTGAGCGCGTTTCGCGCGGGCGTACGCCCGGGTGCCCGAGTACGGCTGCGCTGCCGACTCGAGATCGGCGAGGTCGAGGCGCTGGCCGTACATGCCGCCCGATGTCACCGCCACGACGCGGGCGTCGCCTGTTCGCTCAAGCAGCGGCACGAGCCCGCTCACCAGGGCGAACGGGCCGACGACCAGCGTTGCAAAGGTCGACTCGATCCCGTCGGGTCCGACCGTTCGCGTCGGAGAGATGGCACCTGCGTTGTCGACCACGATGTCGAGTCGGGGCTCGTTGGTACTGACGCGCGCCACTGCCTGCTCGATCGAGTGCAGCGAGCCCATGTCCGCCACGACGGTCGCCGCGCGATCCGGACCGTGGCGCGCCACGAGCTCGTCGCGTACCGCATTCAGCCTCTCCTCGCTTCTGCCGACCAGTACGACGCGCGCGCCGAGCGCGGCGAGCTCGTCGGTGGCAGCGCGGCCGAGCCCCGACGTCGGGCCGGTCACGAGTGCCGTTCGGCCCTCAAGCGCGCCTGGCGCAACGGAGCGCCATCCGTACAGGCGCCTGCGTATCACGTATCCCACTCGGGAGAAGCTGCCGACGACCGTCAGCTCGAGCCCCTCGTCCACCACATCACGCACATCCATCGCCCAATGATGGGCGATTTGCATCGGAGCCACACGTGACCACCCTGAGAGAAACCATCCATACCACCCTGTCCCCCGAAGCGGCCTTTGCGTACCTCAGCGACTTCGCCAGCTCGGAGGAGTGGGACCCCGGCGTCGCCACGGCCGAACGGGTCGGCGACGGGCCGATCGAAGTCGGGACGCGCTATCGGCTCGGCGTCCGCATCGGGGGGCGCGTGGCGCCGATGGAGTACCGGATCGTCGAGCTCGACCCTCCGAAGCGGGTCGTGCTGGTCGGTTCCGGATCCGGCGTGTCCGCCGTCGACACCATCGAGTTCGCCCGCAGCGCGGGACGCACGACGGTCGAGTACACGGCCGACATCCGGCTGCAGGGCCTCAGGCGCCTCGTGCAGCCGTTGCTGGGCGGCACGTTTGCCAGGATTGCGCGGGACGCGTCGGCAGGCATGCAGCGCGAGCTCGACGCACGCGCGGCGCGCGAGGGGACGGCCGCATCGTGAGGATCGCGATCGTCGGCTCCGGCGTCAGCGGACTGACGGCCGCCTACGCGCTGCGGGCGGAACACGACATTCGGCTCTACGAGCGGGAGCCGACCGTGGGTGGCCACGTCAAGACGGTCGTGGTCGACACGGCGGTCGGACCGCAGCCGGTCGACACGGGGTTCATCGTCTACAACGAGCGGACCTATCCTCGGTTCGTGGGGCTGCTCAAGGAGCTCGGGGTCGCCACGCAGCAGAGCGACATGTCCCTGGGCTCCGCCTGCCGTTCCTGCGACCTGGAGTACAGCTCGCGTGGCCTGCGTGGCTACTTCGCGGGGCCGACCGCGATCGGCCGGCCGGCACACTGGCGGATGATGACCGATATCCTGCGGTTCTACCGCGACGCTCGCCAGACGCTTGACGCGCCCCGAGCCGACGAATGCCACGCTCGGCGCGTACCTCGACCAGCGCGGCTTCGGACCGGCCTTCCGCAACCACTTCCTGCTCCCGGTCACGGCGGCGATCTGGTCGACCGCCGCCGACCAGATCCAGGGCTTCCCCGTCGATTACCTCCTTCGCTTCCTCGACCACCACGGCTTGATCGGGCGTGGCAACGCGCTGCCGTGGCGCACGGTACGCGGCGGGTCGAAGGCGTATGTCGAGCGCATCGTGGCGGCCCTGCCACCCGGAACCGTCCGCTCGAACGACGCCGTCGTCGACGTGGCGCGCGACGCCGGTGGCGTCATCGTGCGCACCGAGATGGGTGCGAGCGAGCGTTTCGATCGAGTCGTGATGGCCACCCATGCCGATGACGCGCTGCGACTGCTCCGCGACGCCGAGCCTCGGGAGCGCGCGGCGCTCGCCGGATTCGAGTACTCCACCAACCAGGTTGTCCTGCATACCGACGCCCGGTTGCTGCCCCGTCGGCCGGCCGCCTGGGCGTCGTGGAACGTCGACCAGCACGCCTGCGACCGTCCGAGCGACGCTCTCACCATGACCTATCACATGAACCGGTTGCAGTCGATCGCGGGTGACGTGCAGTATTGCGTCTCGGTGAATCCCGGTGACCGGATCAGGCCGGAGCGCATCATCTCGGAGCGCCTCATGCGTCATCCGCTCTACACCTTCCAGACGCTCGCCGCCCAGTCCGCACTGCGCGGCCTCCAGGGAGAACGCGGCACCTACTTCGCCGGCGCTCACCTCGGCTATGGCTTCCACGAGGACGGCTGCCGTTCCGGCTTCGAGGTTGCCGAACTGATCGGCGAGGGTCGCGATGCCAGGCCCGAGGAGATGGCGGCATGAGGTCGCACCTGCTCGAGGGAACGGTGCGGCACCGACGCGCATCCCCGTTCGTCTACGCCTTCGAGCACGAGGTGTTCTACTTCGCGCTCGATCTCTCCGAGCTCGACGAGGTCGACGCGTCGCTCCGGCTCGTCGGTCGCAACCGACGCAGCCTCCTCACCTTCCGCGACGACGATCATCTCGATCCGCCGGCATCTGACCTGGAGGCCGAAGTCCGCGATCACCTGCGCGGCGAGGGGTTCGATCCCGAGGGCTGGCGGATCACCCTGATCACCTCCCTGCGCGTGCTCGGCTACGTGTTCAATCCAGCCAGCTTCTACCTGTGCCGCGACCGATCAGGAGTGCTGCAGGCGGTCATCATCGAGGTCCACAACACCCACCTGGAGCGACACCAGTACACGCTGCGACCCAGCTCCTCGGGCCTCACGTTCGAAACCGAGATGGACAAAGCGTTCTACGTTTCTCCGTTCATCGCGGCGGCAGGGCGGTACACCGTCAGCGTGCGTGACGAGCCGTCGCGGGTGAGGATCACGATCAATGAGCACGAGGACGACCAGCTCCAGCTGCACACGAGCCTGGACCTGAAGCGGCAGCGGCTCAGTGATCGCGCGCTGGCCCGTGTCCTGGTCCGCAATCCGCTGGCGACGCACAAGACGATCGCCCTCATCCACTTCCACGCGCTTCGCCTGTGGCGACGCGGTGCGCGCTTCCACTCACATGGAAAGGCCGCCTGATGCGACTCCAGGCTCCAGCGGTACGCGCCAGGCCCGCCCTCGACTCGTTGACCGCACGCCTGGCTGCGAGGGTGTGCCTGGCTGCCGTTGCCCGGATTCGCGTCGGCCGGCTGACCGTGACGCTGCCGAACGGCACCCGACGCACGTACGGCGACCCCGCATCCGAGGATTCGGCCGAGATCGCGATCCACGATCGCGAGGCGTTCGCGCGCATCCTCTTCGGTGGTGAGATCGGCGCCGGCGAGGCGTATATGGACGATCTGTGGTCGTCGCCCGACCTGGCGGCCGTCCTGCGCCTGGCGTCGCGCAACCGAGAGTCCCTGGCTCTCACATCCGGGTGGATTCGCGGCCCGGCCAGGCTGCGCAAGCACGCTCGCGCATCGTGCGCGACGGAACACGAAACGGCAGAGCCGGCGGAACATCGCGGCGCACTACGACCTCGGCAATGATTTCTACCGGCTGTTCCTCGACGAGACCTTGACGTACTCCAGCGCGGTGTTCGAGACGCCGGCCCAGTCCCTGGCCGATGCGCAGCGCAACAAGTACAGGCTCATCGCCGAAGGCGCAGGCCTCACCCGTGGCCAGCACGTCCTGGAGATCGGCTCGGGCTGGGGCGGGTTCGCGCTCTACGCTGCCGGCGAGCTTGGCTGCCGCGTGACGTCCATCACGATCTCGCGCGAGCAGCAAGCGCTCGCGACCGAGCGCGTCCGTGCCGCCGGACTCCAGGATCTCATCGAGATCCAGCTGCGGGACTATCGGGAGATCGAGGGCACCTACGACGCCATCGTCTCGATCGAGATGCTGGAGGCCGTGGGACACGAGTACTTCGGGACCTTCTTCCAGGCGTGCGATGCGGCGCTCGCGCCCGGAGGCCGTTTGAGCCTCCAGACGATCACCGTGCCCGACGCCGCCTACGAGGCGCAGCGACGGGGGGCCAACTGGATCCAGATGTACATCTTCCCTGGCGGCCTGTGCCCGTCGCTCAGCGTCATCGAGCGGTCAACGCGCGATACGCGCCTCCTCATCACGAGCGTCTCCGACGTGGCGCCCGACTACGTGCGGACTCTGCGCGAGTGGCGCACTCGCTTCCTCGGCAAGGTCGAGGCGGTCCGCGCCATGGGCTTCGACGAGCGTTTCGTGCGCATGTGGGAGTACTACCTGGCGCTGTGCGAGGCGATCTTCGCGACCGGGCGCGGGCAGGATCTGCAGGTCGTCCTGGAGAAGCGCAACGGCTGACGGCCGCGAGGCAAGCCGGGGCGCTGAGCATCGGCCGCATACTCTGCCTTCATGAGCCCTCGACCACGCAGCAGCTCGGACCGTTGGGCCGGCCGCAGCTCCGGCCCCTCCTCCGGAGAGACGAGCTGGGAGCGGGTGGCGACCTGGTACGACGGCTGGGTCGGCGACCACGGCTCGGCATACCACCGGCAGCTCGCCATCCCGGCAATGCTCGACCTGCTCCAGCCACAGGCCGGCGAGGTGATCCTCGACGTCGGCGGCGGCCAGGGAGTGCTGGCGCCCTACCTGGCCGAGTACGGCGCAGGCGTGACGGTGGTCGACGCATCGCCCAAGCTCATCGCCGCAGCGAAGCGGCGGCACGGCGCGGCCGCGCGACACGCGGTTCCTGGTGGGCGATGCGCGACGCCTGCCGGCAGTGGCCGGGCTTCGAGCCGGCCGCGCAGCGACGCCGCCGTCTTCATCCTCTCGATCCAGGACATGGACCCGCTGGAGGACGTCGTTCGCGGCGTCGACTGGGCGCTGCACGACCGCGGCCGCGTGGTCGTCCTCATGACCCACCCCGCCTTCCGGCAACCACGGCACTCGGGCTGGGGCTTCGACGAGGGCCGCAAGCTGACCTATCGCCGCATCGACGCCTACCTGGCGAGATGGCGGTGCCGATGAAGTCGCTCGGCGGTGGGCTGCCGACGCGCTCCTTCCATCGGCCGATCAGCGCCTACGTCAACGCCCTGGCCGAAGCCGGCTTCGCGACCGATGCCATGCTCGAGGTCCCCGACCTGCCACCCGAACGGCGGCCGGGCAAGGCCGCCCGCGGGCGATGCCCGCGCCAACGCCGAGATCCCGATCTTCCTGGGCCTGCGCGCCGTCCGCGGTGAGCGCTCGGCGCATCGGCGCCGTTTCGCGGGAGAATGCGCTTCCTCCGCGTGCCCCTCCACTGCACCAGGACCGACCGATGACCGCCTCCTCCGACGCGCCGATCGCCCGCTCGCCAGTGCCGCCGCACTGATCGCGGTGCTGCTCCTGTTCGGCGCCCTCACTTTCGTCGCCGGCCTCGTGGTGGGCGGCGGCGACGGGATCGGAGGGGCTGCTCCAACCGGGACGCCCGCGCCATCGGCGGCCGTTCCATCCGAGGCGGCGACGCCGCAGCCGCAACCGACCCCGGTGCTCGAGACGATCTCATGCGCCGAGCCGTCCGAGGCCTTCGCCGTCCTGTGCGAGACCTACGCCCAGATCAAGGGCCGACTACGTCGACGAGATCAGCGACGAGGACCTCGTCGACGGCGCGGTGCGGGGCATGATCGAGTACGGGCTGGAGGATCCCGTACTCCGGCTACCTGCCGCCCGACCAGTACGGCTCGGCGCTCGACGACCTGTCGGGCGAGTTCAGTGGCATCGGCGCCGAGGTCGGGATCGAGAACCTGGCGGACCCCGACGATCTCGCCGGCTGCACGGTCGTGACCGACAACTGCGCCATGGTCATCGTCTCGCCGCTCGACGGATCGCCGGCCGAGGCTGCCGGCCTCCGCGCCGGCGACCAGGTGCTCGCCATCGACGGCGACATCGACCGTCGGCGAGTCCGTCTCCTCGCTCGTCTACCGGGTGCGCGGCGAGGCCGGCACCGACGTGACGCTCAGCGTTCGGCGCGGCGACAGGAGCTCGACATCACGATCACGCGGGCCGTGATCGACCTCCAGGAGGTCAGTGCCGAGATGCTCGAGGACGGCATCGGCTACATCCGACTCACCTCGTTCACCGATCGCGCGCACCGGACTCTTCCACGACGCGCTGCAGGGGCTGCTCGACGAGGGCGCGACGAAGCATCGTGTTCGACCTGCGGGGCAATCCAGGCGGCTTCATCACGACGGCACAGGGCGATCGGCAGCGAGTTCATCCCGGCAGGTGAGCTGCTCTTCACCGTCGAGTCCGGCGAGGATGTTCAGAGCTGGCGCGTCGGAGTCCTGGCGGCCTGCTCCAGACCGATGCGTTCGAGCTCGTCCTCCTGATCGACGAGGGCTCCGCGTCCGCCTCCGAGATCGTCGCCGGCGCGCTCAAGGACACCGGCCGCGCGACCCTCGTCGGGCGAGCCGACGTTCGGCAAGAACACGGTCCAGATCTGGAACGACCTGCCCAACGGCGGGGGCCTGCGGATCACCACGGACCGATGGTTCACGCCACAGCACAGCTCCGCCGCGCCGGACGGCATCGCGCCCGACGTCGTCGTCGCGGCGCCGGCCGACCCGACCACGGACGACGATCCGCAGCTCGATCGCGCCGTGGAGATCCTGCAGGGTTCGTGACCCGTCCCACCCGCAGATAGGGTGGATGACGTTGGAGCACGCGTCGGTGACGAGTCGTTCGCTGAGCGTGCGAAGCATCGTTCGTTCTTCAGTTCGTTCGCTCAGCGCGTGAAGTGGCCGAAGGGCCGTTCACTTTGGCACCGGTCGACCCGCCCCACGGGTTACGGGCTTGGGTCAGGCCGAGGCTCCACCCAGGATCCGAAGGTAGAGCTCCGGGTCCACGTTCCCGCCGGAGACGACGATGACCCGCGCATCGTCTCCATCGGGCCGGGGCAGAGACGCCGCCAGGTGCGCCGCCATGCCGGCCGCGCCCGACGGCTCCACCACGAGGCGCGCGCGGAGGGCGAGCTGCCGCATCGCCTCGGCCATCTCCTCCTCGCGTGACCGTCACGATCTCGTCGAGGAAGCGCCGGAGGTGCTCGAACGGCAGCGGGCCGAGGCTGTTCGTCCGCAGGCCATCGGCCATGGTTCGGCCGGTCTGTTCCGCGCTCCAGGTAACGAGCGAGCCGGATGCGAGCGACGCCTTGGCGTCGGCGGCGAGCTCCGGCTCGACGCCGATCATCCGGGCCGTCGGCGCGAGCGCCTTGATCGCGGTCGCCACGCCCGACGAGAGGCCGCCGCCCGACACCGGGACCAGCACGCTGGTCACGGCGGGCAGGTCCTCGAAGATCTCGAGGCCGATGGTTCCCTGCCCGGCGATGATCGCGGGATCGTCGTAGGGCTCGACCATCACCAGGCCGCGGTCACGGACCAGGTCCAGAGCGACCTGGTGCCGCTCCTCCGAGTCGGGGCCGGTGAACACGATCTCGGCGCCGTCGCGCTGCACGCCATCGACCTTCACGCGGGGCGCGTCACGCGGCATGCAGATGACCGCCGCCACGCCGAGCAGCCGAGCCGATCGCGCGACGGCCTGTGCGTGGTTGCCCGACGAGTAGGTCACCACACCCGCCGCGCGCTCAGCATCGGTCAGCGACGCGACCTTGTTGTACGCGCCGCGCATCTTGAACGCGCCGATCGGCTGCAGCGACTCCGGCTTGAGCCAGGTCGCGTCGTCCCACCGCAGGAGCGGCGTGCGCGTCGCCACGCCGCGGATTCGATCCGCCGCCTCGCGGATCTCCGCCAGGGACACGATGTGCGGCTCGACCGTGGTGCTCATCTACCGATGCTAGCCGACCCGCTCAGGGGATCGGCTGGTCCTCGCAGTCCAGGATGATGAAGACCTCCTCGATCCAGACGTCCCGCACCTCCTCGGCGCCGAGCAGCTGGCCGCACGTCTCGCGCTCCCACTCCCCCGATCCGAGCGGGTCGCCGGTGGCATCGGTGAAGATCTCGATGGTGCCGTTCTCGTGGACGCGCATGTAGCGCGTGATGCGCCGGCCCTCGGTGATGGCCTCGGTGCTGACCAGCTCCGCATCCTCGCCGTCCAGGAAGGCCTGGAGAGGCACTGACGGGCTTCGACGTCGGTGTCGCCGCGCACGACTGTCTCCTCGCCGCAGGCCGGGAGCGGCTTGCGGTCAGCGACCCACTGTGGCAGCGCGCTCGGGAGCATGCCGCAGCCGGCGAGCAGGAGCGTCGCGATCGCCGCCCAGGCCAAGCGTGGTGCCGAGAAGGACCGCCCGGTCAGGAACGGCTCATCGGTCGGCCGGGTTGCCCGTCGAGAAGCCACGCTGCCGCTCAGTACGCACGCGCCCAGGTGGCAACGTCCACCCCCGGCCGTCCGCAGTGGACGCACGCCGCTCCGGGATCGGTCGGCTCGATTGGCAGGAAACGGATCGTCGCCTTCGTCCTGGTGGCAACCTCCGCCTCGCACGAGCCCTCACCGCACCAGGCGCCGCGCCAGAATCCGCCCTGCTCCTCGACCCCGGTCGCGAACGCGTCGAAGGTGGTGATCTCGTGCGTGTTCGCGTCCCGGTACGCAAGGGCATCGGCGTACAGGCCGCGCTGCGCCGACGCCAGCCGTTCGACCATGCCGCCGGCTACCTCCGCCAGCGACACCTCCACCTTGTCGCCCTCGACGCGCCGTGCGATCACCGCCTGGCCGGCCGCGACGTCGCGCGGCCCGAGCTCGATCCGTATCGGCACGCCCTTCAGCTCCCACTCGGCGAATTTGTAGCCTGGCCGGTGCTGGTCGCGGTCGTCGAGGCGCACGCGGATGCCCAGGGCCGCCATGTCGGCGTGCAGCTTCTCGGCGACCTCGATCACCGAGGCGCGCTCTTCGTCGGAGCGGTAGATCGGGACGATGGCCACCTGGATGGGTGCGACCGTCGGCGGCAGGCGCAGCCCTGCGTCGTCGCCGTGGGCCATGATCGCGGCGCCCACCATGCGAGTGGAGAAGCCCCAGGAGGTTCCCCAGGCGTGCTCCTGCACGCTGTCGGCATTCAGGAAGGTCACGTCGTAGGCCTTGCCGAAGTTCTGGCCCAGGAAGTGGCTGGTGCCACATTGAAGCGCCTTGCCGTCACGCATCAGCCCCTCGATCGTGTATGTCTCGACGGCGCCGGGAAAGCGCTGGCCGGGCGACTTTCGACCCGGAAAGACCGGGATGCCCAGCACATCCTCGGAGACCTCGCGGTAGACGTCGAGCATGCGAAGCGTCTCGGCCATGGCCTCGTCGTCGCTGGCGTGCGCCGTGTGGCCCTCCTGCCACAGGAACTCGCTGGTGCGCAGGAACAGCCGGGTGCGCATTTCCCAGCGCATGACGTTGCACCACTGGTTGTAGAGCAGCGGCAGGTCGCGGTAGCTCTGGATCCAGCGCTTGTAGGTGTTCCAGATGATCGATTCCGACGAGGGCCGGATCGCGAGGGGCTCGTCGAGCTGCTGCCCGCCGCCGTGCGTCACGACCGCGACTTCCGCCGCGAAGCCCTCGACATGGGCGGCCTCGCGCTCCAGCAGGCTCATGGGGATCAGCAGGGGGAAGTAGAGGTTCTCGTGGCCGGTTGCCTTGAAGCGGTCATCGAGCGCGCGCTGCAGGAACTCCCAGATGGCGTATCCGTGCGGCCGGATGATCATGGTGCCCTTCGCGGGACCGTGCTCGGCCAGCTCGGCGCGCTTCACGACCTCGACGTACCAGGCGGGAAAGTCCTCGTCATGCGAGGGCAGCTTGTTCGTGCTCATGCACACCGGATGCTAGCCGATGCACGCGTAGGAAGGCCCTCAGGCCGTGGCGGGCAGCCCCTTGTTCACCGCGCGGACGGAACGTCGCCGGCGGGTCGCGCCGTGCTTGCTGGCTCCATCCCACCGATGGTTGGACGCCAGGCCCTCGACACCGGCGTCGATCTCGGTGGCACTGATCGGCTTGGCGAAGTAGTAGCCCTGGCCATACGTGCATCCGAGGGATCGCATGCGCTCGGCCTGTTCCTGCGTCTCGATCCCCTCCGCCACGGTGGCGATGTCGAGTGACTCGCCGAGCGCGACGATGGCACCCGCGAGCGCCGCAGACCGTGAGTCGTCGACCGCCACCTGCACGAACTCGCTCGCGACCTTCAGCGCGTCGACCGGGAACTGCCGCAGGTGGCTCAGCGAGAAGTACCCGGTTCCGAAGTCGTCGATGACGACGCGCACGCCGAGCGTGCGGAGCGCTTCGAGCGTCGCGACGGTCGAGGATGTCGCCTTGATCAGGGCGGTCTCGGTGATCTCGAGGATCAGTCTGGTCGGCTGAAGGCCGGCCCATGCCAGTGCCTCCTCCACGGCACCGACGAAGCCAGGCTGCTGGATCTCGCGCGCTGAGACGTTGACGCACATGAACAGGCCCGCGGGCGTGACGCCGGCCTGCTGCCACGCCACCGCGCGCTCGCACGCTTCGCGCATCACCCAGCGGCCGATCGGCAGGATCGAGCCGTTCTCCTCCGCGATCTCGATGAACTCCCCCGGGGCCACGAGACCCCGGTCCGGATGCTGCCAGCGCACGAGCGCCTCGAGCCCGGCGATGCGGCCCGACTCGAGCGAGACGATCGGCTGGTAGACCAGTCGCAGCTGGCCGAGATCGACGGCGTGCTGAAGCTCCGCGCCAAGCTCGTGACGGGCGCGAATTGAGGCATGCATGCCCGGATCGAAGACGGCGAAGCCCGACTTGCCGTTGGCCTTGGCCATGTACATCGCCACGTCGGCATTGCGCACGATCTCCTGCGCCTCGCCACCGGCGTCGCGCGCGCCGGCGATACCGATGCTGGCGCTCACCGTGATCGTGTGGTCGCCGATCACGTACGGCACGCGCAGGTCGCGCACGAGCCGCTCGGCCATGGATCGCGATCGGCGCAGGTCTTCCTCGTCATCGGTCAGGATCGCGAATTCGTCACCACCGAGGCGCGCGACGAGATCGCCCTGGCGCACGAGGCCGCTGATGCGGTCCGTCACCGCGATGAGGAGCGAGTCACCGGCCGCGTGGCCGAGCGTGTCGTTGATCACCTTGAAGTCGTCCAGGTCGATGAACAGGACCGCTGTCATCTTGCTCTCCGAACCGATGGCATCCTGCGTGCCGAGGGTCTGCTCCAGGGTCAACTGGAACATGCGCCGATTGGCGGCTCCGGTGAGCGAGTCACGCTCAGCAAGGTCCTGCACGTTGCGGAGAAGGACCGCGTTCCGCAGGTTCAGCGCAGCCACCGCCGAGAACTGGCCGAGCACCGAGGCGATGCGTCGCTCGATCCCGAACACGGTCCGCGACCGATGCTCGACGACGATCGCGCCGACCGGTCGGCCGTCGGCGAACATGGGGGAGACGAGGAGATTGCGCGCATCCGGCAGCGTCTTGCTGAGCAGGGGATTGCCCTCCGGGTTGATCCTCCGCACCGGCAGCACCTCCCGGCGCTCCCATGCCTTGCGGATGACCGCGTCGGCCTGGACGGTCCCGGACCACTCCTCTGCGCCGCGCGATGCGAGAACGATCAGGTTGCCCTCGGCGGCGCCGATCACCAGGCCCCGCTCGAAGCCGAACCGGGCGGCGAGCCCGTCGAGAACCACCCGCGCCTGGAGCACCGGATCGGCGACATCGTCGAGGCGAGCCCCAACCTCGACGAGCGCCTCCAGATCCGTGCGGCGCTGGCGCAGCTCGCGCTCGTTCATCGCCGAGAAGATGGAGGTCGCCAGGGCGAAGAGCCAGAACGAGGTGACGTTGAGCACCGGCATCCGGTCGAAGTCGATCCCGCGGCCGGGGATGACGTCGACCGGCGGCAGGAGCGTGGCTGCCTGCGCGTAGAGCACGACGAACAGCAGCAACGAGTGCCACAGCGCGACCTTCAAGCCGGTCCGGTACGACGCCAGCAGGGAGACTGCGACGAGGTGCAGGTAGATGAGGAAGCGAATGGGGCTCTGCGTGGCGCCGGTGATGTACATCGCGTAGCCGAGGTAGAGCCCGTCGACGATGAGCAGCACGCTCATCACGCTGAAGCCGTGGCGTCCCGCGCGCCGGCGAACGAACTCCGCCACCCCCGCGAGGACGACGTAGGCTGCCGTGACTGCGAGGAATGTCGCAAACGGCGTGCTGAGCGACTCCGGCCGCATCGCGCTCCACGCAACCGCCACCGCGGCCATGGCGACGCGGAGGACCATCAGATACCCCATGCGGTCGCTCAGGGCGGTGTACTCGTCAGAGCGCGCGTGTTGGGCGATCACAGCTGATCCTCCGACTGGAATTGCATGAAGGTCTCGGCGACGTGCTGCGGGGCCATTCGCAGCTTCGGATCGCGCCGATCGACCTGCGCCTGGATGATGAGGAACGCGAGGACGGCGAGCGCCAGGGCCAGCGGGAAGGTGAACTCCGCGGCGACTGCGACGGCAGCCTCCGGACGGACGACTCGGGCAGCCTGTTCGGCGGCGGCGGTGAAGACCTGCCCGAAGACCTGGCCCACCACCGCAGCGGCACCGATCGGCCCGGTTGGCTGAACCGGCGCGGCTGGCCCGGCTGGCGCGTCCGGCGCGGCCCCAGGCAGCGAGACCGTTGGGGGCGGACGAAGGTCGGGGCGCACCAACGGGGCCGGCTCAGGGGGCGTGAACGCGGTCACCGTCGGCGAGGCCTCCGGACTCGGCGCCGGCTCTGCCTCCGGTTCCGGTGTCGACACGAGCCTCGGTGCGACCTCCGGGCTCGACTCCGCGTCGGGCGTCGGTGTGAGGTCCGTTTCCTGTGCCGGGGTCGGATCCGGGGATGCGATCAGCTGTGGCGCCGGGCTCGGTACGGGCGTGCGGGTTGGGTCAGGCGTCTGCGTCGGTGCTGTGGTCGGCGCAGGGGTGGTCGTCGGCGTAGCGGTCGGAGTCGGAGTTGGCGTGGGCGTCGGGGTAGGCGTCGGAGTTGGCGTGGCCGTCGGGGTAGGCGTCGGGGTCGGCGTGGCCGTCGGGGTCGGCGTCGGGGTCGGCGTCGGGGTCGGCGTGGGCGTCGGGGTCGGGTTGGCGTGGCCGTCGGGGTCGGAGTTGGCGTGGCCGTCGGGGTCGGAGTCGGTGTGGCCGTCGGAGTCGGAGTTGGCGTGGCCGTCGGGGTCGGAGTGGGCGTGGCCGTCGGGGTCGGCGTGGCCGTCGGGGTCGGCGTCGGGGTCGGCGTGGCCGTCGGGGTCGGAGTTGGCGTGGCCGTCGGGGTCGGAGTTGGCGTGGGCGTCGATTGGCGTGGCCGTCGGGTTCGGCGTGGGGGTCGGGCCAGGATCGAGGACAACGATACGAAGCACGACGTCGACCCGGTCGTCCCACTCGGGATCGCCAACGGCCTCGTCGCATTGCGAGGTCGGGCCGCCGACGAGGGCGCAGATCGAATCGGTGCCGATCGAGCCGGCGATGTAGCTGACGGAGCATTCGCCGGCGCCATCGGTCTGGCATCCGAGATCAGGGCTGTTCCCCGGGCTGTCGATGTCGTTCGGGCTCCCGACGGCGAAGTACCAGCGAACGTGGGTGTTCGCGTCGGGTCCGAGCGCCGGGTTGCCGTTCGCGTTTCGCACCTGGGCCGTCAGCGTCACGGTCTGTCCGACGACGATGGTGGCGGTCTCGGGCTCGACGTTGACCTGGGTACCTGGCTCCGCGACCGCCGCCGAAGCCGCGGCCAGGAGGAGCGAGCCGACGATTGCCAGTGACGAGACGAGCCCCACGGCGCGGCGGCGTGCCGATTCGGAGCGCGAGTCACGCCGCGACCAGGCATCTGTGCCCGTGTCGCGCCGCACCTGTCGCGCCATGTCGTTCTCCTGTGGCAGTCAGTCGAATCGCTTGTGGCGGAAGCATCGGGTGACTCGCGGAGCGCGACGAGGGGCGTGATCGTCACATGGGGTACGGCCCTCGCTGGACGGACTGCGTCGGAGAAGCGGCGTCCTCGAGGCGAGTGCGGTTGTGGGCAGTACCCGGGCGGACTGACGTACGGCCCGCTGGGGGAGTGCGATGGGGAAGGGTGGAGTCTGGAGAGCTAGCCTTCGGGTGCGCCGGTCGGCCCCGTGATGCGGTACACGAAGCCCCCCTTGTCGTCAGTGACGTAGAGAGCGCCGTCCGCGCCGGCAACGAGGCCCGCCGGCCGGCCATCTGCCTCGTCGGCGCGGTCGGGCAGGAATCCGGTCGCGAACGGCTCCGCGTCACCGGCAGGCGCCCCGTCCCACGGAAGCCACCACAGCGCATAGCCGACCTTCACCGACGAGTTCCAGGATCCGTGCAAGGCGATCACGAGGTGGTCCTGCCAACCCACCAGGGCGAGCGGCGCCGTGTGCGCCGGAAGGGTCACAGCAGGTTCCGCCACGCCGTCGCACGCATCGGCGGAGCCGCCGAAGTCCGGGTCGCGCAGCGTCCCGGCATGACAGCGCGGCCATCCTGCATTCGCTCCGTTGATGAGCTCGTACACCGTCTCCGGCGGCCTGTCATCGCCGAGACGATCGCGGCCCATGGTGGTTGCCCACGCCCGACCGGTGGCGTCGTCCACCCAGAGGCCCACCGCGTTGCGCAGGCCGACCATGTAGGGCGTCAGGCCGTCCGCCGCAACGACCTGGACGGTCGCGCGGCGCGTGTCCTCCTCCTCGCACGCGTCGCACGACGAGCCGATGGACAGGAGCACGTCGCCATTCGGCAGGACCTCGACCGTCTTCGTGCTGTGGCCGCCGGTGGGCAGGCCATCGACCAGGATCACGGCGACGCTCCTCGCGCATGCCGTCGAGCGTCACCTCGAAGAGCGATTCCTCGCCGGCCACGAGCAGCAGGCCGTCGTCGGTGAACTCCAGGTCATGGGCATTCCCGTAGTCGACGCCGACTACAACGACCTCGTCCGCCGACCCGTCCGCGTCCGCGTCCGGCAGCGCGACCACGCGGTCGGCCCCACGCTCCGCCACGAAGACGACGCCGTCGGGCGATACGGCCATGAATCGAGGGTCGCTCAAGCCTTCCGCGAAGACCGTCGCGTGGTATCCGGCCGGCAGGACCAGCTCCGCGCGTCCGCCGGGCCCGGCGTCCAGGTTGACGCCGAGCGCCGGTGCGAGCTGTGCTCGAAACGTCCAGATGATGGCGGCCGCAATGACCAGTGCCCCGACCCCCACGATGGCGAGGTTCCGAACACGGCGCATGACGTCGCGGTCAGAGGTTGCCGCGCCGTGCCTGCTCGATCTCGATCGCTTCGAAGAGCGCCTTGAAGTTGCCGACGCCGAAGCCGCGCGAGCCGTGGCGCTCGATGATCTCGAAGAAGAACGTCGGCCGATCCTGCACCGGGCGCGTGAAGATCTGGAGCAGGTAGCCCTCCTCGTCGCGATCGGCCTCGATGCCGAGCTCCTCGAGCGTGTCCATCGACACGCCGACGTCACCGACGCGGTCGGGAAGGGACTCGTAGTAGGCGTGCGGCATGCCGAGGAACTCGATGCCGCGCTCGCGCAGCGCGCGCACCGTCCCCACGATGTCCTCGGTGCGCAGCGCGATGTGCTGCGTGCCCGCGGTGCCGTAGTAGTCGAGGAACTCCTGGATCTGGCTCTTCTTCTTGCCAGCCGCCGGCTCGTTGATCGGGAACTTGATGCGTCCGTTCCCGTTCGTCATCACCTTGCTCATGAGAGCCGAGTAGTCGGTGTGGATGACCTTGTCGTCGTAGTGGATGAGCTGGGCGAAGCCGAGCACATCCTTGTAGAAGTCGACGAATCGGTTCATGTCGCCGAGCTCGACGTTGCCGACGCAGTGGTCGACCTCGAGCAGGTTCTGCCCGGTGGCGGCCGGGGCCGGCTTCGTGACGCGGTGGTAGCCCGGCGCGAAGGTGCCGTGGTAGTCGGAGCGATCGACGAAGGAGTGGATCACGTCGCCGTAGGTGCGGATGGCGCTCCGTCGCAGCGTCCCCTTCTTGCCCTCGATCTCCGTCGGGCTCTGGGCGCTCTCCGCCCCGCGCGTGGTCGTCTCGCGCCAGGCGGACTCGACGTCGTCCACGGCGAAGGCGATATCGTGGACGCCGTCCCCGTGCCGTGCCACGTGCTCGGCGATCTCGCCCTCCGAGCCGATCGGCGCGGTGAAGACAAAACGAATGTCGTTCTGGACCATGACGAAGCTGGACCGATCCCGGACGCCGGTCTCGAGCCCCGCGTAGGCGACCGGCGAGAAGCCCCACAGGGCGCGGTAGTAGTGCGCCGCCTGCTTCGCGTTGCCGACCCAGAACTCGACGTGGTCGATTCCCTTGAGGGGCAGGAAGTCCTGCGCGTCCGCCGCGGCATTGGGATTGACGATGGCGCCGGCCTGGTTGGCGGCCCCGCGCGTGAGCGTATCGGCCATCTCTAGTCTCGGCCTCCCTTCGAGCGACCGAGTCTACCGCAGGACCGATGCCGTCTCAGAAGGCAGTGCCAGCGTCGAGGGCCAGCGTGATCATGCGATCGATCGCTCGATCGAGCTCCTCGAGCGGCAGGTAGCTCTCCTCGGTGCCGACCTCCTCTGAGAGCACGTCACTCACCGTCAGCGCGCACGCGGCGGGCACGCCCGCCCGCGCCGCGAGGAAGAAGAGCGCGGAGGCCTCCATCTCGAAGGCCAGCACGCCCCGGTCGCGCCAGCGCTGGGCGTAGTCGGCATCGGTGTTGTAGAAGACGTCGACCGATGCGACCAGGCCGGTGCGGGCGGTGATGCCGGCGGCCGCGGCCGCCGTCGACCAGCGCGCGGGTCAGGCCGAAGTCGGCCGCCGGGGCGTACGCCTCACCGTGGAGATAGGTCTGTGTGGCACCGTCGACGGGACACGCCGCGGTGGCGATCACGAGCTCGCCCGTGGCGAGGCCCCTGGCAATGCCGCCGCACGTGCCGACCCGGATCAGGCGCTTGGCGCCGAGCCGAAGAAGCTCCTCGACCACGATGCTCAGGCTGGGCGTCCCCATGCCGGTGGTCTGCACGCTGACCGGCGCACCGTTGTACGTCCCGGTGTAGCCGAGCAGTCCGCGATGATCATTGACCTGTCGGGCGGATCCGGAGTCGAAGCGCTCGGAGATCCGTCGCGCCCGGTTCGGGTCGCCGGGGAGAAGGACGAGCGGCGCGTAGTCGCCCTCTTCGGCACGAAGGTGAATCTGTGGCATGCGCCCAGCCTAGCCGAGGCTCGACGCTGGCGAGCGCCACTCTCGAATGCGAGGATTGGGCACCGATCGCTTCTGGCCCGCCGCTTGCTCACTCGACGAGCCACCGATGAGCACGAATCAGTCGACCCCGCAGCGGCCCGACGGCATCAGCGACGAGCATGTCGAGCCGGTGACCGGATGGCGGCGGCACGCGAGTCCGCTGTCGATCCTGGTGTTCGGCGGCGTCATCGTGCTCGGGATGACGGGCCTGCTCGGCCACGAACGCGACTGGCGCACAGAAGCCAACGGCGTCGAGCTGCGCGTCCACTCCCCCGAAATCATCCGCAACGGGGAGTTCTTCGAGATCCGGGTCGACGTGGAATCCAGCGAACCCATCGGCGAGCTCGTCATCGGCGTCGATGCCTCCCTGTGGGAGGACGTCACCGTCAACACGATGATTCCCGCCGCAGCCGACGAAGAGAGCGCCGATGGCGAGTTCCGGTTCATCTTCGCATCGCTCGATGCCGGGACGCCGTTCGCGTTCAAGGTCGACCTGCAGGTCAACCCGGACATCCTCGGCGGCAACGAGGGCGCCGTCACGGTGTACGACGGTGAGGAGCCGCTCGCCGGCACCGACATCAGCATCACGGTGCTTCCCTGATGGACATCGTGCTGCGCGCGACCGTGATCTTCCTGGCGCTCTACCTCGTCGTGCGCCTGCTGGGCAAGCGTGAGCTTGGGCAGATGACGCCCTTCGAGCTCATCGTGCTGGTCGTCATCGGCGACCTGATCCAGCAGGGCGTTACGCAGAACGACTTCAGCCTGACCGGCGCCGTCATCGCGGTGTCGACGATCGCCTTCTGGGCGCTCGTCTTCAGCTGGCTCAGCTACCTGTGGCCGTGGGCCGAGCGGCTGCTCGAGGGCGAGCCACGCGTCATCGTGCGCGACGGCGAGGTACTCACCGCCAACCTGCGTCGCAACCGTCTCACGATCAGCGAGATCGAGTCGGAGATGCGGCTGGCGGGCATCGCGCGGATGAGCGACGTCGCCTGGGCGATCCTGGAGGCCCGCGGCAAGATCAGCTTCATCCAGCGCTCGGAGACCGATGGCGGCGAGGAGCCCCCGCCGCAGCCGAAGAACGCCGAGGACCAGGGCGCTGCCTGACGATCGTCGCGCGGCTACCATCGCCTCACGATGAGCAGCCGATTTGCCGACGAGCTCGGCTTCGCCACCGACGTCGCGCGCCGCGCCGGCGCGCTGCTGATCGACAGCTACGAGCGGCTCGAGCGCATCGACTACAAGAGCAAGCGTGACGTCGTCACCAACGCCGACTATGCGTCCGAACGGCTCGTGATCGACGCGATCAAGGCGCGCTATCCCGGCGACGCGATCCTGGCCGAGGAGTCGGGCGAGCATGCCGGCGTCCTTCGCGACGACGGTTCCCACAACGGGCGCACGTGGGTGATCGACCCGCTCGACGGCACGGTGAACTACGCCAACGGCATCCCGTACTACTGCGTCAGCATCGGCCTGGTCGTCGACGACAAGCCGAGCGTCGGCGTCATCTTCGACCCGGCGCGAGACGATCTCTACAGCGCCACCGCGGATGGGCCGGCGACCCTCGACGACGGCCCCATTCAGGCGTCGACCAAGGAGGCGCTGTCGGACTACGTCGTCAGCCTGGCCGTCATCGGGAGCGGCGGGCTCATGCGCGAGCGACGGATCGCGCCGCGCATCCGCATCCATCGGCGCATGGGCAGCGCCGCGCTCTCGCTGGCCTACGTGGCGAACGGCCGGTTCGACGCCTTCATCCAGAACGGCGGGCTCTCGCCGTGGGACGTCGCGGCGGCCGGCCTCATCGCCGAGCGCTCGGGCGCGGTGGTGACCGACCTGCGCGGTGGTCCGTGGTGGAGCGCCGCCGTCAAGGGGCCCCGCCTGAGCATCGTCGCCGCGCCGCCGGCCCAGCACGGCCCCCTGCTGGAGCTGCTCGCCTCGCTGCGTACCACCGTCCGGACCCGCCGCTAGTCCGGCGCCGCGCCGCCCTCCAGGACGTGAGCGAGCATCCCGAGCGTGAGGGCGGTGGCGCCCCACACCCGGACGCCGCCGTAGCGGTACGCGCCGGCGGTGACCCTGAAGCCGCGCCCGCTGAACTCCTCGGTGCCGACGACCTCGGGGTCGAACAGGGCGGCGAGCGGCAGCTCGACGATCGCCGCGACCTCGGCGTCGTGCGGCACCAGCGTCGGGCGCACCGCCAGCGTGCCGACGAACGGACGCAGCTCGAAGTTGCTGACCGGGATCCACACGTCGTCGAGGACGCCGACGACCCGAACGACGTCCGGCTCGAGGCCGATCTCCTCCCACGCCTCGCGCAGGGCGGCGGCCTCGCGGCTCGGCGTCGGCCGCGTCGACCGCGCCGCCCGGCAGCGATACCTCGCCGGCATGGGCGCGCAGGTCGGCGTGGCGCACCGTCAGCGGGACCACGAGGCGGCCGTTCGGCGCCCGGATAGATGGCGAGCAGGGTCGCCGCCGGGCGGGCCGGCGGGAAGCTTGAGCGGTCATATCGCCGCCGGATCGTCTCGCCGTCGACGGTCCGGGCCAGAAGGCGCTCGTCGATGCGGGATCGGCCGCGGAGCGCGCGCAGCGCATCGGCGACCGCGTCCTGCCAGCCCGCGTCAGCGCGTAGTATTCGCTCCATGACCCAGGCCAACCTCGATCGCGACAGCCGTGTGCGGGAGGCGCTCTACCGGACGCGCCTGCTCGTGAACCGTACGCCGCATTTCAGCCGATCGACGCGGCAAAGAGGCGAACCGGGCGATCGACGTGCTCGAGGGCCAGCTGGGGCTGAACCAGGTCAATGCCGTGGCCGGCGCCCGGGCCTCGAGCTCCTCAACCGCGCGCACTCATCGCTCGCATTCGGGCTGCTGCGCGACCAGGACTTCGCCGATCGCTTCGGGCCGGCCCTGCGCCGTCTCGGGCTGCGGGGCATCGCGGACCGCCTGGACGAGGTGCCGCACTCGGTCATGGCGCTGCCGATTCCTGGGCCGATCGGCGAGCGCGAGCACCGCGACGACCTGCCGGAGCAGGCGCGCGTCGACGCGGACGGCAATCCGCTCCCGCCGCCTCCCGGCTACGGGACCTGCCGTCGGCGCGGCTGTTCGGCCCGGCACGATCGGGCACCGGAACCATCGCCCTCGACCGAGGAAGGAGTCAGGACGTGAGGGGCTCTGCCGTCGCCACCTGGGTGGCCATCATCGCGTTCGTTGGGATCGTGGCGGTCACCGTCGTCGAGGGTTTCTCGGACGGCTTCAGCATCTGGGACCTCGGCGTGATGGGCCTCGCCGCGCTCGGTGTGCTGGTGGTGGCCGTCGCTGCCGTCGTCGCCCTCTGGAGGCGCTGACGCCGGCGCTCGGCTTCTACCCGGCCTGAGCGCGTCGATCAGGCTCGCGTCGGTCGGCGTCGAGCCGACGCCGAGCCGATCGCCGAGCACCGCGGCCAGCGGCGGCTCGAGGTACGTCGAGCGCAGCGCCTCCCAGGCATCCGCCGCGAAGACCGCGGCCGGTGTCCCGTCGAGGATGACGCGGCCGGCGCGCATGACGACGACGCGGTCGAAGGTCTCGGCCACGAAGCGCATGTCGTGGCTGATGGCGATGACCGTCCGCCCTCGCCCGCAGCCGCCTCGACGATCGCGCGGACGCGCTCGACGCCGCGCGCGTCCTGCCCGGTCGTCGGCTCGTCGAGCACGAGCACCGGCGTCCGCATGGCCAGGACCGATGCCAGCGCGAGCAGCTTGCGACGCGACCCGCCGAGGTCGTACGGGTTCGTGCCTTCGTCACCGGCGAGCCCGGCGGCCTCGAGCGCGTCCGACACGGCCGCGCGCAGCGCGGATCCGCGTCGGCCCAGGTTGCGCGGCCCGAACTCCACCTCGGCGCGCACGGACCCCGCGAAGATCTGCCGGTCCGGGTCCTGGAAGACGAGGCCGACCCGCGCGCGCCAGCTGCGCGACGGTGAGCGTGGCCGCATCGGCGCCCGTCGACCATCACGCGACCCTCGGTCGGCCGCAGCAGCCCGTTGAGGTGGCGGACCAGTGTCGTCTTGCCGCTGCCGTTCTGGCCGATGAGGGCCACCCGCTCGCCGGCGCCGATCGTGAGGTCGACGCCGTCGAGCGCCCGCACGCCGCCCTCGGCGTAGACGTGGACCAGCCCCTCGACGCGCAGCTCAGCCATCGAGCCAGGGCCTCTGACAGGCGCGCGATCGCGATCGCCGGCGGCCTCTGCCGCGCGTCGGAGCCGGACCGGGCGACGGCTCGCGTCACGCCGAGCTCCGCCAGCCGCGGATCGGCCGAGGACCTCGGCCGCCGGTCCGACGAGGGCGACGTGTCCCGCCGTCGATGACCGACGACGCGCGAGCAGATGCGGCCAGCAGATCGGTCTTCTGCTCGGCGACCAGGATCGAGGCCCGTCGGCGGCCAGGCGTTCGATGGCGTCGGCGACGAGCCGCGTGCCCGCCGGGTCGAGCTGCGCGGTCGGCTCGTCGAGGACGAG
Source organism: uncultured Chloroflexia bacterium (assembly GCA_963839635.1). Classification (GTDB taxonomy): domain Bacteria; phylum Chloroflexota; class Limnocylindria; order QHBO01; family QHBO01; genus JACDBZ01. The sequence continues at coordinate 269,806 of CAWIVT010000007.1, read as the reverse complement.
GTGCGCGGGCCGCATGGCCAGCAGGCCGGCGATGGCGACGAGCTGCTGCTGCCCGCCGGAGAGGCGCGCGGGTCGCGCTCGGCGAGCTCCGTCGATGCGGAGCGCCTCGAGCGCGGCCCAGGTGCGGGCCGACGACCTCGTCGCGCGGCACGCCCAGGTTCATCGGTCCGAAGGCGACCTCCTCGAAGACGCGTGCTCGGTCACCTGCGAGAGCTGGGTCGCCGGGTTCTGGAAGCCGATGCCGACGCGCTGGCTGAGCCGTGCATCGGCCACGCGTCGACGTCCTCGCCGTCGAGCGTGATCCGGCCCGCGGATCGGCCGCCGACCGTCCGCGGCGCCAGCCCGCTGACGACGAGGCAGAGCGTCGTCTTGCCCGCCTCCGACGCGCCGACGAGGCCGAGCACCTCCCCGTCGCGCGAGCTCGAGGTCCACGTCGAGCAGCGACGGCCGCGGTCGCGCCGGCGTAGCGGTAGCCGACCCCGGCGAGGGCAGATCGTCACGTCGGCCACCCGGCGATGCGCGCAACGATCAGCGCGACCAGGGCGACCAGCAGCGCCCAGCGCACGAGCGCCTGCGCCGCTGAGTCGGGCGGCGACCACAGCAGGGTGCGCCGCCCGGGACGGGTGAAGCCGCGCGCCTCGAGCGCCATGGTGCGTTCCTCGACCTCGCGCGATCGCGCCGAGGATCACCGGCCCGACGATCGGCACGACGCCGCGAATGCGCCGCCAGACGCTGCCCTCGGTGTCGAGGCCGCGCGCCCGCTGCGCGGCGGTGATCTGGCCGGCGCGCTCGACCATCGCGGGCACGGTCTGGACCGATGCGTTGGCCACGAACGCGACGCGCGGGCTGACCCCGCGCCGCTCGAGGTCGACCACCAGCTCCGCCGGCCGGGTGGTCAGGTAGAAGAGCGTGACCGCGCCGCTGATGGCGAGGATGCGGACCAGGATCTCGAGCGCGAAGACCGAGCCCCTCGGCGGTCGCGGTGATCGGCCCGAGGCGCAGCAGGACGCTCCGCCGCCGGGAAAGAAGAACAGGTTGACGAGCAAGGCGCGAGATCGCGATCGGGCAGGCCAGGAACAGCGACAGGCGGACGAGGCGGCCGAGCACGCCCGCCGCCAGCGGCGGGGCCGAGCACGGCCACCGCCACGAGCAGCATCGGCCCGACGAGCCCGCCGATCACGACCGCCGCGATGGCCGTCACCGTCGCGCAGCGTCGCCTTGGTGAGCGGGTTGAGCCGGTGGTAGGCGCTCGGCCCCGGGCGGCCGACGAAGTCGGGAAGCCCGCGACCTCCGTTGGCGAGTCGGTCAGGCGGTCGCCCTCCGCCACTCGCCGTCGTCGGCAGTCGGCCGGCTCGACGCCTCCTCGAGCAGCCGCTCGCCCTGCGGGAAGCGGGCCTTGGTGCGGCGCGCCATGGCTTCGAGGATGAGGTAGACGACGAAGAACGTCACCATCTTGTCGACCGGGTCCGACAGCAGGCCCTGTTGGAAGGTGGCGGTCTGGATGTCCGACCCGGCCTGCCGGAACGCGGCGACCAGGAAGTCGGTCCCTGCGCCCGGTCACGCCGCCGAACACGTTGGCGCTGATCGGGGCGCTGATGAGCGCCGCCATGACGCCGGTCAGCACGCCGGCCACCGCCACGTACGCGACGGTCAGGTCCCGCCGAATGAAGAGCAGGGCGAGGAAGCCGACCACGAAGGCCACGAAGATCAGGCCGATGACCCAGCCGAGGATCGATGAAGAGCGGGTCCTCGTTGTCCGGGTTGAAGAACTCGAAGGTCTCGCCGTAGAAGCGGGTGTAGGCGTAGAGGCCGAGGCCGACCACGATTGCGAGCGCGACCACCCCGCCGACGACCAGCTCGCCGATCGGGCGGTTCGGGCGCGGCCGCAGCCAGCCCGCGCGGCCGCAAGCCCGGCCAGCACCCCGATGACCACGGCGACGATGGCGAAGGCGGCGGCGGCCCGTTTGGAAGGGCGGCGGGACGACGTACGTCCACAGGATGTTCGAGAGGAAGCCGGTCAGGGCGCCGGCGATCGGTCCGGCCAGGGCGCCGACCAGGATGGTGCCGATGCAGTCGAGGTAGATCGGCATCTTCAGGGCGTTGGCGACGGTCTGGCCGAGGATGATGTTGATCGCGACCGCGATCGGCATGAGCACGATGGTGCGCGTGTCGAACTGCGAGGCGATCGACGCCGAAGCCGCCCGTCTGCACGTACTCGACCACGGCGTAGACGACGAACGCGACGACGAGCGCGATGGCGCCGATGAGCGCGAACGAGTTGGCCCCCTCGGTGTCGAAGAAGTTCTCGGGGTCGACCCCGGTCCCGAAGTTCCCGATCGTGACCATGCCGATCAGGATCACGATGAGGAATGCCACCAGGGCGGCGATCCAGCGAACGATCATGGCTTGGACCCTCCTCCGTATGGTGCGCGGTCAGCTGTTCGGGCGCACCGACCGCGCGCGCGAGTCGCGCGAGCAGCTCGGCCCTCATGCCTTCGGCGTCGATCGCGGTGGCGACCGAGACGGGCGGCCGGTCGTCGGCGTCCGAGCGGTAGAGGCTGCCCGCGAGGTAGGGATCCGAGCTCGTGTCGCAGGCCAGCGTCTCGGTGACGGTCTCGGTGACCAGGTCGGGCCGCAGCATCGAGCCGATGAGCGCGACCGGATCGTGCAGGTAGGCGCCGTCGATACCGTCCGCCTGCTGATGGAACCCGACGTAGAAGCGGACCGCGTCCCGCACGATCCCGGCGAGGTGCGTGTCGGGCAGCGCCTCGCAGGTCGTGCCATGGTGAAGACGACGTCCTGGGTCGCGTCGAGCGGGAAGATGCGATGGATGGCGCCCGCACGGAGGCACGTCTCGGCTGCCTCCGGGTCGACGCAGGCGTTCCACTCGCCGGTCTCGGTCGTGTTGCCACGCTCCTCGAGCGTGCCGCCCATCCAGACCACCTCGCGCGTCGACCCGGCGAGGTCCACCGAGTGCTGCGTGGCGGCGGCCAGGTTGGTCAGCGGCCCGAGCGCCACGACCGACATCTCGCCCGGATGCCGGCTGACGTGCGCGCCGAGGTAGCGGCTGGCCGGGATGGCGGTGTACTCGGTCGTGCCGAGCTGCCGGTCCTCGCCTCGCAGCTCGACGTACCCGGTGCCGGTCGGCCCGTGGGTGTCCGGGGCCGTCCGCAGCCGCCGCTGAAGCGGCCGCGCTGCCCCGATGCTGACCGGGACGTCGCCGCGGCCGACCATGCGCAGGATCTTGCCGGTGTTGCGCGCCACGTGATGGATCTCCACGTTGCCGGCCACGCAGGTCACGCCGCGGAGGTTCAGCTCCGGGCTGGTGGCCGCGATGAGCAGCGCGATCATGTCGTCGATCCCGGTATCGACGTCCAGGATCAGCGGGCGCGGACTAATCTCGGTCGGGGATTCGGGCGGGGCGTCGGTGCCGTCGGCGTCCATCGGCCGCCTATGGTACGCGCCAGCCGCCCGCTTGGCCCACCTTTTGCTCAACGGGCGACCAAGCGTCTGGCTGACGTGCGCCGCCGCCACGAGCAGCGCATCGAGGTCGACGCCATGGGCAAGTCCCTCGCGGTCCAGCAGGTAGACGAGGTCCTCGGTGGCGAGGTTGCCCGCTGCACCGGGCGCGTACGGGCAGCCGCCGGTCCCGCCGGTCGACGCGTCGAAGCAGCGCATGCCGAGCTCGAGCGCGGCCGCAACATTCGCGAGGGCGGTCCCGCGCGTGTCGTGGAAGTGCATCGCCAGGCGCTCGGCGCCGATTCCGCCGCGCAGCAGCGCCTCAACGACGCGTCGCACGTCTCCTGGTGCCGCAACGCCGATGGTGTCGCCGATGCTGAGCTCGTCGACGCCCAGGTCGATCAGCTGGCGCGCGACGCCGACGACGGCCGCTTCGCCGACCTCGCCCTGGTAGGGGCAGCCGAACGCGGTGCTGACATAGCCGCGCGTCCACCAGCCCCGCTCGCGAGCTCGCGCCAGCACCGGCCGAAATGCGTCGATCGACTCCGCGATCCACATGTTGATATTCGCCTTCGTGAACGCCTCGGATGCCGCGGTGAAGACGCAGATGGCATCCGCGCCGGCCGCCTCCGCCCGTTCCAAGCCGCGCTCGTTCGGGACGAGCACCGGGTACCGCACCCCGGCCCGCCGCTCCAGGCGCGCCATCAGCTCATCGGCGTCGGCCAGCTGCGGCACGGCGCGCGGCGCGACGAAGCTGGTCGCCTCGATCTCGCGCAGGCCGGCATCGGCCAGCAGTTCGATGAAGCGCAGCTTTGCGTCGGTCGGGATCGGCTCCTTCTCGTTCTGAAGGCCGTCTCGCGGCCCGACCTCGTAGATGCGGACGTCGTTGTCGCTCACGGAGGGATTGTGTTCGATCGTCGGCCGCCCCGATCCTTCACGACCGCGCGACCACCTCCGCGAGCAGGTCGCCGCGCTGGACCTGGTCTCCCTCTGCCACCGCCAAGCGGGTCAGGATGCCGTCGAGCGGCGAGACGACGGCGTGCTCCATCTTCATCGCCTCGATCACGACCACCACATGGTGCGCCGCGACCTGCGAGCCCTCAGCCGCGCGGACCGCGATGACACGGCCGGGCATCGGCGCGGTCAGGATGGACCCACCCTCGCCGCGTGCGGCGGCGGCGTGTCGGACGGCCTCCTCGACGGTAGGTGGTGCCGCGATGCGGAACTCGAGCGACTGGCCGTCCACCCCCACGTGCACGATATCGCCCGCTCGCACCGCGTCCGCCGCCCCCGGGTCGCCCACCTCGAGGCGAACGCTTCGTTCCTCGCCACCCTGGCGCACCCGTCGGACCCGCGGCCCGTTGAGCCGCCACCCATCGGACCACGGATCCGCGTGTTCGGGCTCCAGGAGCAGGGCAGCCGCCAACCAATCCCCATCGTCCGGGGCAGGCGGTTCGGGCATCTGGAGGTGCTCGACCGTATCGGTCCGTATCTCGCCGTCGCGCATCGGAGCTTGATCCGTCAGCCATCGGAGGAAGCGGAGGTTCGTCCTGACGCCGAGGATGGCCGTCTCGAGGAGCGCGTTTCGGAGCCGTTCGAGCGCCTCCCGCCGGGTCGAGCCGTGGGCGATGACCTTGGCAAGCATCGGGTCGTAGCGCTCGCCGATCTCGTCGCCCTCGCGGACGCCGGCGTCGACGCGTACTCCCTCCGGCCACCGCACCCGGGCCAGGCGCCCCGTGGCCGGCAGGAAGCCGCTCTCCGGATCCTCGGCGTAGACGCGTGCCTCGATGGCGTGGCCGCGAATCGGTGGTGGCCGCGACAGTCCGAGCTCCGCCAGCGTTGCGCCGGCGGCGATGCGCAGCTGATCGGCGACGAGGTCGCGGCCGGTCACGGCCTCGGTGACGGGGTGCTCGACCTGGAGGCGCGTATTCATCTCGAGGAAGAAGAACTCGCCCGCATCGGTCAGGAGCATCTCGATCGTGCCCGCGTTCACGTACCCCGCGGCGCGGGCCACCTCCAACGCCGCCTCGCCCATCCGGTGTCGCAGCTCCGGGACGACCGAGGGCGCCGGAGCCTCCTCGACGATCTTCTGGCTGCGCCGCTGCGCGCTGCAGTCGCGCTCGCCCAGGTGCACCCCGGCGCCGTGCGCGTCGAACATGACCTGTACCTCGACGTGACGTGCACCCTCGAGATAGCGCTCCAGGATGAGCCGGTCGTCCGCGAAGGATCGAAGCGCCTCCCGACGAGCCGCGGCCAGGGACTCGATCAGCGCCGATGCGTTCCGCACGATCCGCATGCCCTTGCCGCCGCCGCCCATGGCCGGCTTGACGAGGAGGGGATAGCCCACGCGCTCCGCCTCGCCGGACAGCGTGGCGTCATCCTGCCCATCGCCGTCGTAGCCGGGGACGGTGGGGACGCCCTGATCGGCCGCCCGCCGTCGCGCGGCGGCCTTGTCGCCCATTGCCGCGATCGCGTCGGGCGGTGGCCCGACCCAGGCAAGGCCGGCGTCCATCACAGCCTCCGCGAACGGCGCGCTCTCGGCGAGGAAGCCGTAGCCGGGATGGACGGCGTTCGCGCCGGCTACGCTGGCGATCCGGAGCAGCTCCTCTCCGTCGAGGTACGACGCGATCTCGTGGGACTCGTCCGCGCCATCGCCGGCGCGCTCGCCCGCCGCGTGAACGCCCACCACCCGGATCCCCATCCGATGCGCGGTCCGCGCGATGCGAACGGCGATCTCGCCGCGGTTGGCGATCAGCACCGAGCTGATCGGACCGGCTGGCCGCGGGACGTCCCGATCGGTGACCGACGCCAGCGACGAACGCGACACGCGTACGCGGCTGCCGACCCGGGTCGCCTCGAGCCGGCCGTCGGCGATCCATCGCTGCACCGTGCGCACGGTCACGCCAAGCTCGTCAGCCACCTCCCGTGGTGTGAGGCCGTCGTCCTTCACGTCGCAATTGTCGCCTAGTACCGGACGTGGATCGTGCGCGAGCTGCCGTCGATGCGCATCTGCCCGCCGTACGGGACGACCCACTGTGGATCGGTGTGGCCGATGTCGACTCCGAAGACCGCCATGGCCCGCGGGTTGTACGTGTCGAGCTCACGCACGACGGCGTCTCGCTGCTCGTCGCGGAACGATGCCCGCTCATCCGCGGTCTTCGGCGACATCCAGCTCGACGCCTTCGGCCTGCCGACCACGATTGCGGGAAACTGCGCGAGCAGCCCGCGTTCGCCGGCATTCCTGAGCATCCGCGATACGTCGGTCGCCGACGGCATCTCCTCTGACGTCTCGATCAGCAGAATGCAGCCCGCGTAGTCGTCGACCGGGCGAATCCACCGGCCGGCCGCCAGGTTCCAGTGCAGGATCTCGAGGTTTCCGCCCCAGGTCGGACCCGCGACGGTGCGATCGGCGTTGTGCCAGGCCCATCCCTCGCTCGGTTGCGTCGGCCCGGAGGTGGTCATTGCCCCGGGAGACGCCCAGCTCACCTCGTCCTCGCTGAATTCCGCGACCGGCGTCAGCTCGACCTCGTCGTTGGTGAAGAGCGCGCTTCGCAACGACCCGATGGAGACCGGGTGCAGGCCGGCGCCGCGACCGAGGTGGACCATGGTCGAGCCCCCGTGGAAGCCGACGATGCCGAGGTTCCAGAGCCAGTTGAGGATGTTGGTGTTGTCGCTGTACCCGAAGAACGGCTTCGGGTCGGCGGCCACGATCGCCGGGTCCAGGTGCGGCAGGAGCGTGATCTGGTCATCGCCGCCGATGGTCGCCATGACCGCCCTGATCGTCGGATCGCCGAAGGCCGCCATCAGGTCGGCCGCGCGATCGGCCGTGGTCGCGTGGGTTCGCCGCGTGGTCGGAAATTCGACAGGCACGAGGCCGAGGGCGGTTCGGAGACGCTCCATCGCCAGCTCGTGGATCGCGGGGAACGCGCCCGGCGCCGCGAACGAGGGAGACACGATCGCCACCCGGTCTCCCGGTGCGACCTTCGGTGGCGTCGTCAGCCGGGGCCGCGCCACCCTAGGACTCGGCGCGCTGCCACCACGATGGCCGGCGCTTCTCGACGAACGCGGTGAGGCCTTCCTGCCCCTCGGGCGAGGTCCGCTGGAGCGCGATACGGCGGACGGTCTCTGCGCGCGCGTCGCCGCCGTCGAGCGCGCGCAGATCCCGGATGAGCGCCTTCGCCTCGCGCGTCGCGGTCGGACCCGCGGCTCGCAGCTCGTCGAGCAGCTCCTCGATCCTGCCATCGAGCGCCGCCTCGTCAGCGACCAGCTCATGGACCAGGCCGATGCGCGCGGCGCGCTCCGCGTCGAAGCGCAGGCCGGTGGTGAACAGTGCTCGGGCGTGCGACTCGCCGATCTTCGGCAGCACGAATGTGCCGATCACCGCCGGCAGGATGCCGAGCCGCGTCTCGGTGAAGCCGAACGTCGTGTCTGACGTGGCGACCACGACGTCGGCGGCGGCGCACAGGCCCATCCCTCCGCCCAGCGCGGCGCCGTTGACGCGGGCGATGACCGGGACGGGGCACTCGTCGACGGCGGTGAACATCGCCTGCATGGACGCGGCATCGCGCTCGTTCTCGGCGGCGGAGAGGCCCACGGCCGCGCGCATCCAGGAGACGTCGGCACCGGCGCAGAACACGCCCCCCTCGCCGGCCAGCACCACGCCACGCAGCTCGTCGGGCGGCTCGGCGGCCAGGGATTCGAACGCTGCCCGCAGCTCGCCGATGAGCTCGGCGTTGAACGCGTTGCGCACCTCGGGTCGGACCAGCGTCACGCGCGCGAAGGGCCCGTCACGGGAGACGCGCAGCACGCCGCTCATCGGGCGGGTGCCCGCCGGTGGAACGGCTCGACCACGGCCCGCACCTGCGCCAGCATCGGTTCCTCCAGCCAGACGACGTCCGTGCCGTCCGGAACGTCGACCGTGGCCGATGCGCCCGGAGCCCCGAGTAGCCCGAGCATGAGGTGAGGCCGCCCCTCGTGATCCTCGGTCTCCACCAGGTATGCCACGTCGACCGCGGTGTCGCGCAGCGCGTCGGCGAGCCGGACCTCCAGCTCGCGCGTGTCGGTCCCGGGCATCCGGATCCGGATCGACGAGCGAGCGGTGGCCTCGAAGAGCGGCTCGTCGGTTCCCGGCACGCGGCCATCCGCCAGGGCCGCAAGCTCGCCAACGTCGAACCGGTAGGGGACCGGGCCGGCCGGGTCCATGATCGCCGGCATGCCGCTCGCCGCGAGGTTGGCGATGGCGATCCGCGCCGGGAGGGGGAGATTGCCTGTCCCGGACGGCGCCCACGCCGCGAGCGCGCCGAATGATCCGAAGATGACGCTGACCGGCGCGCCACCACCCTCGCGCGCCAGCATCACGCTGATCTCGACCTGCTGGTCGTCGTCGACGGCCGACGCGAGCGCGGCCTTCGCCTCATCGCCGTGGTCCGGGGGCACCGGCAGCAGCAGCGTGCCGCTCATGAGGGTGCGGTAGAACGCGTGGAGTGGACGTTGGTCCGAGCCGCGCTCCTCGGCCTCCCGCGCGGCGAGCATCGCATCGAACAGGTTCGCGGCGCTCTCCTCGAGGGAGCCCGTCGGCGTGCTCCGGTCGTGCGAGCCGGGAGTTGGGGCGTCGGTCTCAGGTATCACGGGTCCGGTGAGCCTACCGGATGCTGCTAGCATCGTCGGCATGATCCGCGGCATCGACCATCTGGTCATCGCCTGCGCCGACCCGAACGCGGCCGCGGCCGAGCTGGAATCGTCGCTCGGCCTCGCCTGCACCGGCGGCGGGCGGCATGCCGGCCGGGGCACCTGGAACCGGCTCGCGTGGCTGGCCGACGGTAGCTACATCGAGCTCATCGGCGTGGAGGACCGCGACCTGGCGATGCAGGGCCCCACCGGCGCGGCCGCGGTGGCCGTCCTCGACGCCGGCGACGCGGGCCTTGCCACCTACGCCCTCCGCGACGACGCGCTGGAGACGACGGTAAGCGCGGTTCGTGCCGGCGGCTCATCGATCGGTCCGGTGACGCACGGTAGTCGCGTCCGCGACGACGGCGAGCTCGTCGAGTGGTGGGCGGCATTCCCCGAGGCGCCCCTGGGCCCTGACGCGCCACCCTTCCTCATTCAGCACGCCGCTGTGGACGCCGAGTGGGGTCCCGCCGCGATGGCCGAGCGCGCCGCCTTCATTCACCCGATCGGCTCCCCGGTGATCCTCGCGCGGCTCGACGTCGCCACCAACGATCCGCCGAGCTCCGCCGCCATCCTCCACGAGCAGCTCGGCCTGGACTTCTGGGCCGTTGCCGACCTGGCCGTCGCCGACGTCGGGCCCCATGTCCTGCGCCTGGTGCCGCGTCGCGAGATGCCCGTCCCGGCGGTCGTGACGCTCGGCGCCGATGTGGGTGCGTCGCAGACGTTCGAGCTGCTCGGCATGCGGTTCGACGTCGAGCGAGTGGCTCTTCCGGTGCCGGCCGCGGCCGACTAGCGAGGAACGGCGACCGATCGCAGCCCGACCCGGTCGAGCTCGGCACGGGCGAGCCGTTCGTGACGGCCGGCCAGCCAATCACCGAATGGATCCGGCGTGAACTCGAGGAGCTCGTCGTACTCCAATCGGTGGATCGCGCGCGACGCCAGCAGGGTCTGCAGCATGGCATCGGGAATCGGCTCGTCACGCGTGCGGCGCGTGCCGCGGATGGCGCGCGAGGCGGCATTGATGCGTCGCCACTTGGCGATCCGCCACGGCAGGTAGCGGTTCAGCCACGGGATGATGGCCGTCGCCACCAGCAGCAGTCCGAGCAGCGCCGAGACGATGATCAGCAGGCGCTCGAGGTCCGTCCCGAAGGCGATCAGCGGGGCTCCCGCACCGGCAAGCGCGCCTCGCACGCCCGCAGCCGCGCCCTCGCCGACCAGCGGCACCTGCTCGATGGCCGATCCGATCGTCTCGCCGGCATTGGTGATCTCGGTGCCGCCCTCCCGGACGAAGCGGCCGGCAGCGGCCAGATTGGCGAGAAAGCCGTACAGCCGGATGCCGAGCGAGATCCAGATCGTCAGCCACAGCAGCGTGATGGTGTCGGCGGTCAGCTCTCGTACCCGGGAACCCGGCCGTTCGCTCCAGATGTGCATCGCGTCGACCTCCCACCGGCCACGAGACCGCCGAACGTTACCGTCGGCGGTCCCGGGCTACCGGCTATCGGTTCGTCTGGTGGGCTATGGCCGGCGATCGATGTCGTCGGTTGGGGGCGCGGTGGCCGTGTCATTCGCGCGCGCCGCCTGCGGCGGACCGTCCGCCGCGACGGTCGCCTCCGGCTGCCGGTTCATCCCCAACAGCACGAGCGCTGCTCCGATGACCGCGACGACGATGCCCGCGTACGGCTGGTAGTCATCGACGAGCTCCATGAGGGTGAACTGGTAGTTGAGCAGCGGCAGCAGCAGCGACCCTGCGCCGATGATCATGAGCGTGATGCCCCATCCGATCATGGTGATGATGCCTCCCTCCACCGGCCGGCTCGCTGGGCTGCGAGGCGGTGATCCGGCGGCGTGAGTCTAATGCTGGACGGTGGGGCACGGCGCCCCTGCGCGCCAACCGCGCCGTGCGCCGTCCTCACATGCGATAGAGCGCGAAGCCCGGATCGGGAATCGGTGCGTTCAGCGCAGCCGAGATGCCGAGGGCAAGGACCCGACGCGTGTCGAGCGGATCGATCACCCCGTCGTCCCACAGCCGCGCTGTGGAGTGGTACGGCGACCCCTCGCGCTCGTACTTTTCGAGGATCGGTGCCTCGAAGGCGTCACGGTCGGCGTCGGTCTCGAAGCCCGACGTGACCGTGGAGAGGACCCGGGCGGCCTGGGCTCCGCCCATCACGCTGATCCGGGCGTTCGGCCACATCCAGAGCTGACGCGGAGAGAACGCCCGCCCGGCCATGCCGTAGTTCCCCGCGCCGAAGCTGCCACCGATGATCACGGTGAACTTCGGCACATTGGTCGTCGACACGGCCGTCACGAGCTTGGCGCCGTCCCTGGCGATCCCGCCTGCCTCGTACTCGCGGCCGACCATGAAGCCGGTGATGTTCTGCAGGAACACAAGCGGGATCCGGCGCTGGCTGGCCAGCTCGACGAAGTGCGCGCCCTTCAGCGCGGACTCACTGAACAGGATGCCGTTGCTGGCAATGATGCCGACCGGAAAGCCACCGATGCGCGCAAAGCCGGTGACGAGCGTCACCCCGTAGCGTTCCTTGAACTCGTGGAACTCGCTGCCGTCGACGAGGCGCGCGATCACCTCGCGCACGTCGTAGGACTGACGCGGATCGGCCGGGATCACGCCATACAGCCCATCCGGCGATACCGAGGGCTCGCGCGGCTCGCCGACGACCCACGGTGGCTCCGGCTTGCGCCGCGCGAGGTTGCGTACGATCGAGCGGCCGATGGCGAGTGCATGCTCGTCGTCGAGGGCGTAGTGGTCGGCCACGCCGGATCGGCTCGTGTGGAGGTCCGCGCCGCCCAGCTCCTCGGCGCTCACCTCCTCGCCGGTGGCCGCCTTCACCAGTGGCGGGCCACCCAGGAAGATCGTTCCGGTGCCCTTGACGATCACCGTCTCATCGGACATGGCCGGCACGTAGGCGCCGCCGGCGGTGCAGCTGCCCATCACCAGCGCGGCCTGTGGAATGCCGCGTGCCGAGAGCTGCGCCTGGTTGTAGAAGATCCGTCCGAAGTGCTCGCGGTCCGGGAAGACCTCGTCCTGGAGCGGAAGGAACGCGCCACCGGAGTCCACCAGGTAGAGGCACGGCAGGTGGTTCTCGAGTGCGATCTCCTGCGCGCGCAGATGCTTCTTGACAGTGACCGGGTAGTACGTCCCGCCCTTCACCGTCGCGTCGTTGGCGACCACGACGCATTCGACGTTCTCCACGCGGCCGATGCCGGTCACGATGCCGGCGCCCGGCGCGTCGTCGTCGTACAGGCCGTTGGCCGCCAGCGCTCCCAGCTCGAGGAATGCGCTGCCGGGGTCGATGAGCCGGTCGATGCGCTCGCGCACTGGAAGCTTGCCGCGCTCGCGGTGCCGATCGATCGAGCGCTGGTCGCCGGCGGCACCGTTGCGCGTCAGCGCGTCGGTTCGGGCGTGCAGATCCTCGACCAGCGCGCGCATGGCCTCGGTGTTTGCGCGCGTCGAGGGAGCGTCCGGATCCAGTGAGGTGCGCAGGACGGCCATCTGCCGCCGATTATGGCGGCGGCGTGGCCGACGGTCAGGCCAGGGTTACGAGCGGAACGATCTGGCTGACGTGCGCCGTGTTGACGATGACCACCGATACGACGTGCTCGAACGGGGGTTCGCCGGCATGGAGGAGGTACGCGTCGGTGAGCGGGAGGAAACCCGGCGACTGCACGAGTTCCAGGCCAACCTCGACGCCCGGAGGAAGGTGCACGTTGCCGGTCACGTTGAACGGGCCGGCGACCACGGCCGCTCGTCGAAGGCGCCGATGCAGCCTCAGCTGCCGGCTGGCGCGCCACTCCGGCGGCATGGCCAGGATGATGCGCGCCGTGGCGAGCGACTCCCACTCGCCGTTCTCGTCCTGCCCCGGTCCACCTGGTGGAGGCATGGCAAGGGCGTCCAGCGGGCCTGGGCTCGGGCGCCAGAGGCGCACCTCGTCCTGGCCGCTCAGGAGGTCCGTCACGCGCTGTCCGTTGGGTGAGATCCAGCCGACAATTCGGGAGTCGGCCGTGTAGAGCTCGATCGGGGCGAGATCGGAGACCACAGCGACGGCGGATGATCCCTGGGTCGTGGTGAGACCCGGGCCACGGCGCAAGTTCCAGAACGTCAACGTTGCCTCCTGCGGGGGCCGCGCCAGCACGCTGCGCGGTCGTGTTCGAACGCTACGCCCGCGCGCGCCGCGAACCAACGGTCCGAAAGTCCTAGGGAGGGCCGGTGCACCGCCGCACCGACAGGTCATGCCACGGTGGTCGCTCGCTTCGCTATCGTTCGCCGATGATCGAATTCGACGACTTCGTGCGCATCGACATGCGCGTCGGCCGCATCACCGAGGTGACGCCATTCCCGGAGGCGCGGAAGGCTTCGTACAAGCTGCGGATCGACTTCGGCGCCGAGCTCGGGGAGCGGGTCAGCTCGGCTCAGCTCACCGTCACGTATCCCGAGCCATCCACCCTGGTCGGTCGCCAGGTGGTCGCGGTGCTGAACTTCCCACCGCGTCGGATCGCCGGCTTTGCCAGCGAGGTGCTGGTGCTGGGTGCGATGGGCGCCGGCGGGGAGGTTCACCTCCTGGCGCCGGATCCGGCCTGTGCCGAGGGCCTCCGCATCGGCTGATCGGCCAGTCACTTGTACGGACGCGCTCGGCGCGCGATACTCCGACTGAATCGGTCGGAGTTCCCGGCCGAGCCACTTCGCCCGCGCGGCAACAGCCCGCGCGCCCGTCGATCAGGCTCGAAGGAGCCCCCGGCCACTCTCATGTCCGTTGCCGACGCAACCACCACCTCCGTTCCCGCTGCCCTCGTCACCACCGAATGGGCCCGGGAGCACCTCGACGACCCGAAGGTGCGGTTCCTCGAGGTCGACGTCGATACCGACAGCTATGACAAGGGCCACCTGCCCGGCGCCACGGGCATCAACTGGAAGTCCCAGCTCACCGATGCGGTCCGCCGCGACCTCGTGAGCCGAGCCGATCTCGAGGCGCTGCTGCGAGACGCGGGCATCGACGACGACACCACCATCGTGCTGTACGGCGACAACAACAACTGGTTCGCGGCCTGGGCCTATTGGCAGCTGCGCTACCAGGGGCTCGACAGCGTCCGCCTGCTCGACGGCGGCCGCATCAAGATCGAAGCCGATGGCCTCGCGCTGACGACCGACGCGCCGTCGCACGCTGCCGGCTCGATCTCCGTCCCGACGGAGACCCGGGAGGAACTGCGGGCCTATCGGCAGCAGGTGATCGACGGGGTTGGCGCGTCGGATCGCGACCTGGTCGACGTTCGCTCCCCCGAAGAGTTCCGAGGGGAGCTCGCGGCACCGGCCCACCTGCCGCAGGAGGCGGCCCAGAAGCGGGGGCACATCCCGGGCGCGGTGAACGTGCCGTGGGCGACCGCGGTGGCCGAGGACGGGACCTTCAAGCCGATCGACCAGCTGCGCGAGCTGTACGCCGCGAAGGGCGTGGACGGCAGCAACGAGGTGGTGGCCTACTGCCGCATCGGCGAGCGTTCGAGCCACACCTGGTTCGTGCTCCACGAGCTGCTCGCCTACGAGAACGTTCGCAACTACGACGGCTCGTGGACCGAATACGGGTCACTCGTCGGGGTGCCGATCGAGACCGGCGCCGGGCCAACGGTTTGACCGAGGCCCCGCGGTCGACGAGCCTGTTGGGTCCGGCGCCCGATGGGATGCCGGACCCGCATGTCGTTCCGCCCCAGATCGCGCGCGTCGGTGACCCGTTCGCCGCATTGCGGATCGTGCACTTCGTGTCGCGCCTGCGGCGGAACGAGACGCTCCAGGTACGGGACGTCGCGGCAGCCCTCAACGCCGAGTTCCTCGACTGGTACTTCAGCGAGAAGGTCCTCCTGGCGGAGCTCGTTCAGCTCCAGGCCAATTGGGGCATCAGCTTCCATGGCGACGACCGGCTCGTGCTCGACCGCAACGAGCGAGGCCACACGCTGCTTGTGATCGACTCGACGAAGATGAGCACCTTCCTCGTCAATGAGGCGCGCCGGCTGGCCGAGGCGTGCGCGGAGGATCGTCGGCGCTTCACGCTCGGCGACGGGACCAGCACCGACAACTGACGCGGTCAGCCCCGAAGCTGGTCGAGCTTGTCGTCACGACCGATGAGGATGAGCTCGTCGTCCTCCGTGATGCGCTCGTCGCGCGTCGGGTTGACGATGACCTGCTTGCCGCGGCGGAGCGCCATCGGCGTCAGGCCCAGCCGGCCCTTGAGGTCGAGCTCACCCAGCGTCTTGCCGATGAATGACTTCGGCGGCCTGATCTTCTCGATGCCGAAGCTTGGCGCCACGTCGAGGTAGTCGATCACGTTCGGCACGTTGAACGAGTGCGCCAGACGCAGGCCGGTCTCGCGTTCGGGGAACACGACGCGATCTGCGCCGACGCGAGCGAGGATCTCACCGTGCAGGGTGCTTCCCGCCTTGGCGATCACGTTGCGAACGCCCAGGCGCTTCAGCACCATCGTCGCGAAGATCGACGGCTCGGTATCGGTGCTGATCGCGACGATCGCCGTGCTGAAGTCCGCCGCCCCCGCGCTGCGCAGCGCATCCTCGTCCGCCGCATCGAGCTGCAACGCGTGCGTGACATCGCTGCTGATGTCGTTGACGCGCTCCTCGCTGCGGTCGATGGCCAGGACCTCGTGGCCCAGCCGCTCGAGCTCGCGCGCCACTGCGGAGCCGAAGCGGCCCAGCCCGATGACCACCACCTGTTCTCCGGCCACGCGGATCTCCTTCGTATGCTCGTGAGAGCCTAGCCGATGCGCACCGACTCGACGGCCGGCCGATAGGGAAGCGGCCGGGCGCGAGCGGCCAGCGCCAGCACCAGGGTCAGCGGCCCCAGCCGCCCGACGAACATGGCGAACGCAGTGATAAGCCGCGCGGGATCCGTGAGCTCAGGGGTGATGCCGGTGCTGGCACCCACCGTGCCGAAGGCAGACACCGACTCGAAGAGGGTCTGGACGAAGGTCGCGTCCGTCGTCAGGGTCAGCCCGAGCCCGATCACGAAGACGAAGCCGATGGCGAGAAGCGCGACGGCCAGCGCCCGATAGACCACGGCGTGCTGAATGCGGCGCCCGAAGGCCATGGCGGATGGCTGGCCCCTGACCGTCGATACGATGGCGACGAACAGCACGCTGAACGTGTTGACCTTGATGCCGCCCGCTGTCGACCCGGACGCCCCACCGATGAACATCAGCGCCATCACCACGAACAGCGACGCCTCGGTGAACGCCCCGGTGTCCAGCGCGGTGAAGCCGGCCGTGCGCAGCGTGGCCGACTCGAAGAACGCATTCAGCATGCGCTGCTCCGCCGGCAACGCCGCGAGCGTCAGCGGGTTCGACCACTCCGTGAGGCCGATGAGCACCGCGCCGCCCAGGAGCAGAGTTACGGTCGCCGTCAGCACGAGCTTGGTTTCGAGCGCGAGGCGCGACCACCGTCGCTTGCCGGCGGCGTCCGCGACGATCGCGAAGCCGAGTCCGCCGAGGGTGAGCAGGATGGCGATCGTCAGCAGTACCACCCAGTCATCGACGAAGGGCACGAGGCTGCGAAAGCCACCGGTCAGATCGAATCCGGCGTTGTTGAAGGCCGACACAGAGTGGAAGATGCCCCACCAGATGCCGAGTGGATCGCCCGGCGGACCCGCCTCGGGGCCCGACGTGAACGCGATGCCGAGCACGATCGCGCCGACCGCTTCGACGACGACGGTGAAGATGGCGATGCGCTTGAGGAGCATCGTCACCGTGCCGAGCTCCAAGCCGCCGAGCGACTCCTGCACCAGGATGCGGTCGCGGAGGGTCGTTCGGCGCCGGACGAAGAGGAAGAGCAGCAGTGTCGAGCCGGCCATGATCCCGAACCCGCCCGCCTGGATGAGGGCCAGGATCACGACCTGCCCGAAGGGGCTCCAGTGGCGTGACGTGTCGAGGACGACGAGGCCGGTGACGCACGCGGCACTGGTGGCGGTGAACAGCGCGTCGATGAAGCGCGTGGCCGACCCGTCCGCGGCGGCGATCGGCAGCATGAGGAGCCCGGTGCCGACGCTGATGAGGACGAGGAAAAGAATCAGCAGCGACAGGGCCGGTGGCGGTGCCCGGCGCAGGCGCTTCGGCGCCTTGACGATGAACTCCTGCGGCAGCGTCCGCTCGACGCGGACTCGGCCATCCCCCGGCCGGCGGCGCGAGTCGGTCATGCGGGCGTACGGGTAGGTTCATGCACCCAGCGAGGGTAGCGCCCGTCAGACCCGGTCGGACGCTCCTGCCTGGCCGGGCACGGCGCCCATGAGATCCGGCGACGCGGGTCGAACGTCTCCGTCGGCCACCGGCAACGGTACGCGGCGGGGCTTCGGGCGGAATGGCGACGTCTCGGGCACGACCGGTCCATCGGTCTCGGCAAGGTTCCCGCCACGGTATGCCTCCCACACCGCCATGACCGTGTCGCGGTGCGGCTTGATGCGGCAGTGCTCGTCGCGGTTGCCCATCTCGTCGCAGTAGCCGAGCGGCACGCACTTCGGGACGAGGAACGACCCGAAGAACGGGCTGACCCGGAACACCTCGTGCCGGATCTGCTTGAAGAGCTGCCTGATCTCCCACTGCGCCATGGTGCAGAGCCGCAGCCCGCTCATGTGGATGAGCTGCCGCAGGTTGACGGTCATGATCAGGTTCGTCTGCATCGCGTTCGGGAAGATGAAGCGCGCATCCTCGGCGGGCACCTCCGCCTGGAGCAGCTGCCCGTACAGGTCGAGGTTCTCATCCACCGCTCGCTCGAAGCGGCCGGCCAGGTCGTCGGGCAGGTCGCCGTTCGCTATCGAGTCGGGCACCGTGTAGTTGTCGCGCTGCTTGAAGCTGACGTAGCGCTGCGACTGCTGGTCGAACGCCGTGCCTGCCCGATGCCTGACCAGCTGGTGGCTCAGGGTGCGCGTCACGCCGCTGATCGCGAACGTGAAGTTGACGTGCTCGATGGTGGACCCGTGGCCGGACTCCATCACCTTACGCACCAGGTTCTGCTGCTTCTCATCGGCGACTTCGCGGCTGACTGCCTTGTCCCAGATTCGATCCGGGACGAGCTCGGAGTAGCACGTGCGGCAGGCCGTGTAGATGATCGGGAGGTAGTACTCCTCGACAATCTCCTTGGTCGGAAAGATGAGCTTGGCCGAGAGGGCCGATGAGGTGGACGGCATTTGAAGCCTCACGTTGCCAGCAATCGGCCAGCCTGGATAGGGGGTTATCCACAGATCTTAACCCCCAGATTGTATGACACCCGTGGAAAACTTGGAGCTCGGCTCTCGCCAGGGTTTGCGCTGTCGCGGGCCGTCAATCGTGCGGAGAACGTGGCTAGGGCGTGACAGCGCGCGTCACGTGGACGGCTTCGCTTGTCATACGTCGTGGGCTTCGTGCGATGCGGTCGCCCACGGCGTGGGGGCTCAGGCGCCGCTCTCGTCGGCCCCCTCGTCCGCCGGACTCGCAGTCGGCGGCCTGCCGGCCCGATGCCGATCGATGCTGGTCGGTCGTCGAGGGACACCCATCATGACCCGGTCGCCACCCGACCGGCGCGCGCCGGCGAGCGCCTCCTCGGCGCAGGCCATGAGCGTGTCGCGATCGAGCTCGTCGCCGGCTTCGATGATCGCGACCCCGGCGCTCATGGTGACGACGACATCGGTGTCTCCGATGCGCACAGGGCGCTGGGCTACCCGACGGCGCAACGCGTCGGCGAACGCGGCGGCTCCGGCCTCGTCCGTGTGGGGCAGAACCGCCAGGAAGCCATCACTGCTCGAACGGCCCAGGGAGTCGGCGGCCCGGACGCGGAGCCGGACACGCAGCGCCACCTCGCGCAGGATGGCGTCGCCGACCGCGATGCCGTGCGTCGCGTTCAGCTCGCCGAATCCGTCGACGTCGAGCAACACGATCGCTGCCGGGTGCTGGTAGCGTCGAGCCTCCGCGAACTCCAGGTCGAGCCTCGCGAGGATCGCGGCCCGGCTGGCGACACCGGTGAGCGGGTCAGTGGTCGCCGCCCGCGCGAGCTCGGCGCGCTGCAGGTCGACCGTGCGCCGGGACTGCAGCAGCTCCTCGATCGTTGCCCTCAGCTCCCGACCGAGGCGGTCCGCGTCGCGCGAAGCGCTTGGGTCGTGGAGCACGACGGTCATCCCATCGGCGTCGCGGTAGAGCGCGACCTCGAGCCCGCCTGCGGTGCTCGGCCCCTGGTACGGCTCGCCGGACACCGGCAGCTGGGCCAGCGAGATGCCCAGCAGATCGTCCAGGCGCGAACCGCCGGACGCGTCGTCGAGCACCAGCATGTTCGCCGCCGCCCAATTCCAGCTGCGCAGCTGGAGGCGGCCGTCGAATCGAAGCACGCCATCCGTCACGTGGTGCGCCACGCCGGGCAGCGCAAAGACGTCGGGCCCGACCGGGGCCGGCGCGGTCGCCCGGACGAGCATCGATCGAACGATGACCAGGGAGGAGCCGAGCAGGGCGACCAGCCCGAGCACGAAGTTCGCGTCCTGGCCGCGCGCCAGCCCGAGTGACGTCGCCCCGACGGCGACCAGCACCGCCGGCACGGCAACCTGCAGTCCGGTGGCGGCAACGGCAGCGGCACCTGCCGTGGTGGCCGCGGCGAACAGCAGGAAGGGAGCCGCAGGCTCGATCGCATCGCCGATGGCCGGGATGACCTCGATGGTCGTGAGCGCGCCGGTGACGAGCACGGCCACCGCGGCGGAGGCGAACCGGGTGGTCCGCCCGTGCACCATGGTCTCCATCCGTTCGGCAACTGCCGCCGCGACGACGAGGCCGGCCATCGCGCCGACGGCCAACGACATGCCGTCGGCGCCACCGATGACCCCGAGCGATCCGCCGACGAGGGCAGCGGCCGCGCCGGCGAGCAGGAGCGCGGCCAGCGATCCATCCCGCAAACCCACCACCAGCGAGGCAAGGGTCGCCAGCGCGGCCGTCAGGCTGATGACTCCCGACATGACGAGCACCACCCAGCCGAGCCCAGCCGCCGCGAGGCCGGTCGGAGGGAGTGCGTACAGGACCAGCGCGAGGATCACCGGCGCACCGGCGGCCAGCAGCGCCAACGCGGCATTGGCCGCGCCCGTTGCGCGAGGTCGATTCATGTCCCCGAGTCTCCGCAGCCGGGCCCCTGCCGACAATGGTACGAACGCGGCCTGCTGCAGTGTCGTCGATTACGACGCATATACTCCCCGGACCGTGAACGCCCACCGTGCCGCCGTCATGTCGCGCGCCGCGTTTCTTGCCGCGACCGATGCGCTGATCGCCACCGGCGACGACCTCGTCAGCACGCCCGAGTGGGACCGCTTTCGCGCGTGGCTGCTCGAGTCCGACGCGCTGCTCGAGCGGGTCTGGGGTCGCATGGACCGATATCATCTCGCCTGGCTCAACGTGGGCCGTGACAGCGCGCCGCCCGGCTCGTCACTCGACGATGCGGGGACCCGCCGCTTCATCGCCGAGCTGGCCAGCGGCAAGCTGGCAGTGCTGCGTACCATGCGAACCTCCGTGGAGCGGCAGGGTTGGACCCTCCTCTCCGACGATGACGACGAGGAGAGCCGGTGATCTATCCGATCGCGCCCGGCGGCCTGGCGGCCGTTCTCGCCCATCCCGACGACGAGAGCGTCGGCTGCGCCGGCGCGCTGGCGCTCGCGCACGAGAGCGGCGCCACCACCCGCCTGCTGGTGGTGACGCGCGGCGAGGCCGGGTCCGCTGACGGCACGGCCGATGCCGCCGTCGGAGATGTGCGCGAGGCCGAGCTGGTGTGTGCGGCGCGCGCAATCGGGCTCGACGAGGTCTCGCTGCTCGACGGCTACCCGGACGGCGGTGTCGCGGACCAGCCGTTCGAGGCGCTCGTCAGCGAGATCGCGGCCTGGCTGGCGGACCGGCGTCCCGCCGCCGTCATCACGTTCGGACCGCACGGCGTCACCGGGCACCCCGATCACGTTATCGTCGGCAACGCCACGCGCTGGGCGGTCGAGCGGCTCGCCGACTCCGGCATCGCGCCGAATGCCGTCTACGTCGTGAGCCCCATCTTCGATCCTTCGGGCACCAAGTACGACCTCTCGCCCGAAGAGCAGGCGGCGACGCACCGCATCGAGATCACCGCGGTGGCGACGCGGAAGGCCGATGCGCTCGCATGCCATGCCAGCCAGGCGGACGTCGGCGAGGAGATCGCCGCGCTGCGCGCGGCCATCGAGGCCGGCCGACCGATCTACGAGGGCTACCATCGGGTCAGGCCGCTGGTCCCCGCGCCACACCCGAACTTCGACGAGGCGCTCCTCTGAGCGGCCTCCCGGGGAGCACGTCACGCGCTCGATGTCGCGCTCCGCGGACGGCGGCGGGCGGCGTCGACGGGTGGCCCTCGGATGCTCCCTCGCGCACTCCGTACGCCACGTCACGCGCTCGATGTCGCGCTCCGCGGACGGCGGCGGGCGGCGCTGACGGGTGGCCCTCGGATGCTCCCTCGCGCATACGCGTAAACTGTCAGAGTGACGATTGACGCAAACCTCGCCAAGGTGGACGAGGTGATGACCGCGCTCTACGACATCCAGGATCCGGAGATCGGGATGAGCATCGTCGACCTCGACCTGATCAAGGCCGTCGAGATCGGCGCCGACGGTGCCGCGACCGAGATCAAGATGGTCCTGACCACGCCGTTCTGTCCGTGGGCAGGCGAGCTGATCCAGACCGTGAAGACCAAGGCCGAGGAAGTCGTCGGCCCTCCGGTCAAGGTCACCCTGCTCGCCGAGCGGTGGGAGCCTCCCCCCGGGCTCTTCTAGGCCTCCGCCGTTGCGCATCTACACCCGAAAGGGCGACACGGGAACGACCGGCCTGCTCTTCGGCGGCGAACGGATCAGCAAGGCCGACCTGCGCACCGATGCCTACGGCACCACAGACGAGGCCGTCTCTGCGCTCGGCATCGCGCGAGCCTCCATCGGGCACGCCACGGACCGGACCGAGGCACGGCTCGACGAGCTCTGCCTGCGACTCCAGCGCGAGCTGTTCGTGGTCGGCGCCGAGCTCGCCACGCATGTCGAACGTCGCGACCGCCTCACCGACGGCGTTTCCCGCGTCACCGCGGAGATGACCACCGCGCTGGAGCACGAGATCGACGAGCTCGAGGAGCTGGTCGAGCAGCCAAGGGAATTCGTCCTGCCCGGTGAGTCGATGACGGGCGCCGCCTTCGACCTCGCTCGGACGACCGTGCGGCGGGCGGAGCGTCGCGCGGTCGCGCTGACCGACGCGGCGGAGCTGCCCGACTCGCAGGTCGTGCCGTATCTCAACCGGCTCGCCGACCTGCTGTTCGTCATGGCCCGCGCCGCCGACGGCGGGTTCCGCGCCGTTCGTGAGTGACGGACTCCAGGATGTCCAAGGCTCGAGCGAGCAGGGGCTTTCGCCCCGTGCGAACCCGCGAGTAGAATCGGCCCCCCAGCCCACCAGCTGAGCCTCCCGGTGGGGTGCACCGCGGCGGACCGGCCCTGGCCTGGCGCACTGACAAGGAGACTCACCCGATGAGCTATGCCGTGACCAACCCCGCCACGGGCGAGACGGTCAAGACCTACGACACCATCACCGACGCCGATCTCGAGGCCGCGATCGCCGCGGCCGACGAAGCGCACCGCACCTGGTCGAAGTCGACCACGGTCGAGGAGCGCGCGGCCCTCATCCGCCGCGTCAGCGAACTGCACCGCGAGCGCCGCCAGGAGCTGGCCGAGCTCGTCGTGCGCGAGATGGGCAAGCCGATCGGGCAGGCGCTCAGCGAGGTTGACTTCGCCGCGGACATCTACGAGTACTACGCCGATCACTCGCCGGACTTCCTGAAGGACGAGCCGATCCAGCTCCTCGCGGGCGATGGTTCAGCGGTCATTCGCCGCTCGTCGCTCGGGGTCCTGCTGGGCATCATGCCGTGGAACTTCCCGTACTACCAGGTCGCCCGTTTCGCCGGCCCGAACCTCATCATCGGCAACACGATCCTGCTCAAGCACGCCGCGCAGTGCCCCGAGTCCGCCGCCGCGATGCAGCAGATCTTCCTCGACGCGGGCTTCCCGCCTGGCGCCTACGTGAACGTCTACGCCGTGCACGACCAGCTCGAGCGGGTCATCGCGGACCCGCGCGTCCAGGGCGTCTCGCTCACCGGCTCCGAGCGCGCCGGCGCCGCGGTCGCCGAGATCGCAGGCCGCCACCTGAAGAAGGTGGTGCTCGAGCTCGGCGGCTCGGACCCGTTCATCCTGCTTTCGACGGACGACCTCGACGCCACGGTTCAGAACGCGATTGACGCCCGCCTCGACAACAGCGGCCAGTCGTGCAACGCGGCCAAGCGCTTCATCGTCGCGGATGAGCTCTATCAGCCGTTCCTCGAGAAGTTCACCGCGAAGATCGCCGACATCGAGGCGACCGACCCGACGTCGTCCGAGTCGGCGCTCGGCCCGCTCTCCTCGCTGAAGGCCGCGGAGAGCCTCGACGAGCAGGTGAAGCGCGCGATCAAGCACGGCGCGACGCTGGCGCACGGCGGCAGCCGTGACGGCGCGTTCTTCCACACGACCGTGCTGACCGATATCACCCCCGACAACCCCGCCTCCAAGGAGGAGTTCTTCGGCCCGGTCGCGCAGGTGTACCGCGCGAAGGACGAGGCAGACGCCGTGCGGATCGCGAACGACACCCCGTTCGGCCTGGGCTCCTACGTCTACACCACCGATCAGGAACAGGCGCTTCGCGTCGCCGACGGCATCGAGGCCGGGATGGTGTTCGTGAACGTCGTCCTCGCCGATGGCGCGGAGCTGCCGTTCGGTGGCATCAAGCGCTCCGGCTCGGGCCGCGAGCTCGGCCGCTTCGGCGCCGACGAGTTCGTGAACAAGAAGCTGATCCGCATCGGCTGACGTCGAGCTGAAGCGTCAGCCGCCGATCAGCCGGCGACTTCGACGACAACCGCCTCATTGGGACGCAGCCCGACGTCCGAGGAGACGGACGCGCCGTCACGGTCTCGATGCGTGCCGATCACGATCCGCCCCGGGCCGGCGCCCGGCACCGATCGGTGCTCGCCGGTGAGATTGAGCGCGACGGTCAGCTGACCTGACGGCGAGACGCGGCGGAAGGCGAACGTGCCGTCGGGAGTGGGGCCGAAGGGCTCGAAGTCGCCGCGATGCAGGATCGGGTGCGTCGCGACGGACCTCGATGAGGCGTCGCGTGAGCGTGAGGATCGAGTCGGGGTCCTCCGCCTGGCCGGCAACGTTGACGGTGGCGGCGTCCGGCGCCAGCGGCAGCCACGGCGTGTCACCGGCGGCGGTGAAACCGGCGTTCGGTGACGCGTCCCACTGCATCGGCGAGCGCTCCGGGTCGCGCCCGCGTCCTGGCTCGCGGCGCTCGAGCGGATCACGCGCCTCGCCGGTCGTCACCGGCACGTCGACCATGCCGATCTCCTCGCCGTAGTAGATCGTCGGCGTGCCGCGCAGGGTGAGGAGGAGGAGCATGCCCGACCTTGCGCCTGGTCGCGCCCGGCGCGCGCGGGCGATGCGAAGCGCGGCTGGTCGTGGTTGCCGAGCACCCAGCTGCGCCCATGCGCCGTCGGGCAGCACGCCCTGGACGCCCTCGACCGCGCGACGCACCGCATCCGCCGTCCACGGGGCTGTTGATGAGGTGGAAGTTGAACGGGACGTGGATCTCGTCCTGCGCGCTCGCCGTAGTACTTGGCCCACCTGCTCGAACTCGGGGTGGTGGAGCTCACCGATGCTGACCCGGTCGCCCCGGATACGCGTCAAGCATGCGCCGGAAGTCGCGGTAGAGGTCGTGCATGTCCGGATGGCCGATGTCGTTGAGGTGGAGCTGGCGTCGACCACGCGCCCAGCCGCGAGTTCCAGCTCGCATCCGGCTCGAGGGTTGGGCGGGTTGTCGCGCAGCTCCGGGTCCTTCATCACCATCGGCGCGACGTCGATGCGGAACCCGTCGACGCCGCGGTCCAGCCAGAAGCGGGCGTTGTCGAACATCGCGGCCCGCATCTGCCGGGTTGCGCCAGTTGAGGTCCGGCTGCTCCTGGCAGGAACGTGTGGAGGTAGTACTGCCTCGTGGCCTCGGATCCCAGCTCCCACGACGGTCCCGTCGAACATGCTGATCCAGTTGTTCGGCACGCCGCCGTCGGGCTGTCGGGTCGCGCCACACGTACCAGTCGCGCTTCGGGTTGTCGCGCGATGAGCGCGACTCGACGAACCACGGGTGCTCCTCGCGAGGTGTGGTTCGGCACGTAGTCGATGAGCACGCGCAGGCCGCGCTCGTGCGCCGCGGCGAGCAGCGCGTCGAAGTCGTCGAGCGTCCCGAACATGGGGTCGACATCGGTGTAGTTCGGCGACGTCGTAGCCGAAGTCGGCCATCGGGGACGGATAGAACGGGCGCGATCCAGATGGCGTCGACGCCGAGCCAGGCCAGGTAGTCGAGCCGCGCTCGTGATGCCGGCCAGGTCACCGACTCCGTCACCGTTCGCGTCGGCGAACGAGCGCGGATAGACCTCGTAGACGACGCCGGTCTGCCACCACCGGGGTCGCGCTGCGCTGCATGCGCGCAGGCTAGACCGACTGCGCGGCGCCGGTCGCGGCGATTGCCCTGCTACGATCCGGCATGACCGACGCTGCGGCCCACCGATCCGGCCCCGGCCGATCCGGCCCAGACCGATCCGGTGCCCGCGCGGACGCTCCGCGCGGCGCACTCCGCACTCGACGAGCGCGACGCGGAGCGCATCTTCCGGCAGGGCGTGGCCCACTTCAACGGCGCGCGCTACTGGCACGCCCACGAGGCGTGGGAGACGCTCTGGCGCGCCGCGCCGGACGAGGAACGCGACTTCTATCCAGGGCCTCATCAAGGTCGCCGCCGGCCTGCTGCACCTCCAGCGTCGCAACCTGCGCGGCGCGCGGACAAGCTCGCCGAGGGTCTCGAGCAGCTGCGCCGCTACCACGCCGGCGCACGGCGGGATCTTCGTGGACGAGCTGGTCGGCACAGGGCGCCGCATGCTCGACGACCTCAACGTCCGGGGACCTGCCCTACCTGATCCCGCCGGTCATCCGCTTCACCGATGCCGATCGAACCCGACTTCGGGCCGATGAGCGACGATCGCGTGGAGCACGACTCGATGGGCGAGGTCCGCGTGTCCGGGTCACGCACTGTGGCGCGCGCAGACGCAGCGCGCCGTCGAGAACTTCCCGATCTCCGGGTGCGCCTCGAGCGCGCGCCAGATCGAGGCGCTGGCGCGCATCAAGGCCGCCGCCGCACGCGTCAAGCGCGAGCACGGCGTGGTCGAGCGCCGAGCTCGCCGACGCCATCGTCGTCGGCGGCCGATGAGGTGGCGCGCGGCGATCACGACGACCAGTTCCCGATCGACGTCTTCCAGACCGGCTCGGGCACCAGCTCAGCAACATGAACATGAACGAGGTCATCGCCACGCTCGCGTCGAGGCGCCTCGGCAGGCCGGTGCACCCCAACGACGACGTCAACGCACCCATGTCGTCGCAACGACGTCTTCCCGGCCTGCATCCACCTTGCCGCCACGTCCGGGGTCGTTCGCGACCTCGTGCCGGCGCTCGAGCACCTGGCGGCGGCGCTCGAGGCGAAGGCCGCCGAGTTCGCCGGTGTGGTGAAGGCGGGGCGCACGCACCTGATGGACGCCACGCCGGTGACCCTCGGCCAGGAGTTCGGCGGCTACGCCGCCCAGGTGCGGATGGGCGTCGAGCGGCTCGATGCCACGCCTGCCGCGCGTCGCGGAGCTGCCCCTCGGCGGAACGGCGGTGGGCACCGGCATCAACGCGCCGGCCGGATTCGGCGGAGCGGTGATCGCCGAGCTGCGTCGACGCGACAGGCCTGCCCGCTCACCGAGGCGCGCGACCACTTCGAGGCACAGGGCGCGCGCGATGCGCTGGTGGAGCTGTCCGGTCAGCTGCGCACGATCGCGGTGAGCCTGACGAAGATCGCCAACGACCTGCGCTGGATGGGCTCCGGCCCGCGGGCCGGCCTCGGCGAGATCAACCTGCCCGACCTTCAGCCGGGCAGCAGCATCATGCCCGGCAAGGTGAACCCGGTCGTCGCCGAGGCGACGCTCATGGTCTGCGCCCAGGTGATCGGCAACGACGCCGCGGTCGCCTGGGGCGGCGCCGCGGGCAACTTCGAGCTCAACGTCATGCTGCCGATGCTCGGGCGCAGCGTCCTCGAGTCGATCCGCCTGCTCGCCAACGTCAGCCCGCCTGCTTGCCGATCGCTGCGTCGACGGCATCACCGCCAACGTCGACCGCGCTGCGCGAGTACGCGGAGGCGTCGCCGGCGATCGTGACGCCGCTCAACGCGCTACCTCGGCTACGAGGAGGCGGCGAAGCATCGCCAAGCAGGCGCTGGCCGAGCGCAAGACGATCCGCCAGGTGGTCGTCGAGCGCGGGCACGTCGACGGCGGCCGCCTCACCGAGGCACAGCTCGACGAGGCGCTCGACGTCGATGCGCATGACGCATCCCTGAGGTCGGCGCTCAGTCGCGGTTGCGATCGGTCCCGGCGGAGGGCAGGAACGCGAACCGGACCTCCCCCAGATCGTCGCCGGGAATCTCCGCCGTGGAGCCAGACGAGCAGCTCCCAGCTGCTGTGCGGTCGAAGGACGCTGATGTTCGTGGCGGCCGGCCAGCGGTCGATGAGCCGGGTGGTGTCCAGGTCCCGGTCATAGACGCCGAACGCCCTGGTGTCCGCGCCCCACCAGGAGATGAAGCGAGCGCCGGCCGACGGGTAATTCACGTACTCCTGCGGTCGCGTCGGCAGCCGTGTGACCTCGCCGGTCTCCTCGTCGTAGTGGAACATCGTTCCCCAGTTGAACATGCTGAAGCCCGGATCGGCCTCCTTCCAGACCACGCCGCGGTTGATGAGCAGGATCGGCATGGTCGCGCGGCCGGAGGTGTCCAGGCGCTGCGGAGCGATGTCGAGGTGCGCGGCGTCGATGACGAACACGTGGCGCTCATCGGTCGTGCGATCGGTGGAGTAGATGACCTCGCAGTAGGCAATCTGCGTGTCGCGTAATGATGGGAACCAGAGCTCGCTCAAGCGCGCGTCGCGTTCGGCCAGCACGACCGGCGTCCAGTCCGGCGCGCGGGCGTAGAGGAGCCGGGACAGAGCCTCACCGTCCGGTCCGAAGTCGAACGCCGTCCAGGCCACCTGGTCCTGGTGGACGTGGAAGCTCGGCACGAAATCGGGGACAGTTCCGGCACCGGGATGGCTGTCGAGGAGGATCGGCTCCTGGCCCGCCTCGGGGATGAGCCAGAAGTCCCACGTGATCTCCCCGCCGAGGGGCATCTCGACGAAGGCCGAGGTCCCGAACTCGCCGCCGATCTTCACGAGAGAGTGGTCGCGGCGGGGATTGCGCCAGAGGAGCTCCGGCGCGTCCGTCGAGGGGTGGTAGCGCCACAGGTCCGGAGCGTACTCGCCGTCCGAGCCGTCCATGGCGCCCGAGGAGTAGAGGATCGACTCGCCGTCGCTGGCGAACTCGAGCATCTGCGCGGTCCACGCCCGATCGAGGCTGTGAATCTCGATCTCCCGGCCCAGATCGCCGGCCGGCTCGCGCGTGGGAACTACTGACGGCGCCACCGCTGGTAGGGAAGGATCCGCGCCGGACGCTGTCGGTGGCGGGATGCTCGCGCTCCCGACGGGGGTCACCGATACCGGCTGAGACGGGGTGGCAGCGTTGCACGCCGCCACCCCGATCGCGCACGCAAGCGAGAGCAGCCTCGCCGTGGCTCGCGCGTGCCTGTTCACCACACGAACACGCCCGTGTGGACCCGGATCATCTCGGCGATGTGCCTCGTCGGATCCCAGAACTTTCCGGTCGAGCCGCCCTCATCCCTGGAGGAGTCGGTGTAGTAGGTCCGCGCGCAGCTCGTTGCTGTTGCTGTAGTTCCCGACCCACCCGTACCCGGCGATCCAGTGGCCGGGCGAGTTCACCGGGAACGGCCAGCTGCTGAGGCGATACTTCGCGAACCTGTCGTGCGGCTTGAGGGAGAAGGCGAGCGGCATGCGAGATCCGCTCACGTTGGCACGGATGTACCCGTGCAGCTCGTCGCCGACATGGCCGTCGCCGTCGCCATCGCGCAGCTGCGTCACCACCCACTGCCATACGGCAGGTCGGCGCGGAGCGCCCCGCGTCGCGGTTTCGAGGCCGTTGGCGAGCGCCTGTGAGCTCGTGCCTCCGTTGACGTCGGTACCCATCCAGCCCGCGAGCTGAAACTGCGTGAAGACGTCGCGGCCAGCGGACATCGCCCACGAGTAGTTCGCGATGACCTGGCCGACGGCGGGACCGCAGTAATGCCCCCTGATCTGGTCGCGCGCCTCGACCGCGAGGAATCCCTGCGGAACCGCGCATGCCTTGACCGTGGCCGACTCGGCGACCGAGGCCAGGGACTGGGCCTCCGTGCCCGTCGGCACGACGCACTTGAGCGTGGCGAGCTCGCTGGTGCCGGCCGCGACGCCGGCGAGGTAGGCCTGGGCCGCGGCGACCTTGCGGTCCGACGCGGCAAGCTGGTCCGGTGTGAGCGGCGGCTCGCTCACCACGGGAGGGCTCGGCGGTGGTCCGGGCGGGGGGATCGGCTTCGCCGCCGCGGCCGGTGCGGCGGTGAGTGCGGACACGAGCATGGCAATTGGCACCGCCATCGTGATCCGTCTCGAGAACATGTGGGCAGCCTCCTGTTCCTCGGAGGCGAGCCGGCGTTCATTGGAGCGTCGATCGTGTGCTTCCCATGTTGCCCGCCAGTCTCTTTGCGTCCCCTTACTGGCGACTTACGGGCCCAGGAAAGGAGAACGCCGGCTCGTCTCCGAGCCGGCGTCTCGTCGAGCCGTCGTGTCGGGATGCCACTACTTCAGCCCCGTTATCGTTACAACAGGAACCCTCCACGACGGCTTCTTCAATTGTGGCTGCATCGTGCGCCGCAGCCCGCTCGGCCGGCTAGGGTCGAATGTCCCGGCCAGCGCCGGGAATCTGCGGTATCCGAGCGGTTCGTCATAGAATCGTCCCGAGTCGACGGCCGCGCGGACCACGCGCGCGCATCCCAAGGAGACACACCCACGTGACCAAGACGTATCAGAACCTGATCGGCGCCGAGTGGAAGGCCGCCGAGTCGGGAGCGACCTTCACCAGCACGAGCCCGGCGAATCACGACGAGGTCATCGGCGAGTTTCGCGGCTTCCGGACCGGCCGACGTCGATGCGGCGGTCGCCGCGGCCCGCCGCGCCTTCCCGGCGTGGAGCGCCATGCCCGCCCCGAAGCGTGGCGAGATCCTGTTCCGCATCGCCCGGCTGCTGGCCGAGCACAAGGAAGAGCTCTCGCAGCTCATGACGCGCGAGATGGGCAAGGTGCTGCCGGAGGCGCGTGGCGACGTGCAGGAGGCGATCGACGTCGCGTACTACATGGCCGGCGAGGGTCGCCGCCTCTTCGGGCAGACCGTGCCGTCAGAGATGCCCGACAAGTTCGCGATGGCCATCCGCCGCCCGATCGGCGTGGTCGGCATCATCACGCCCTGGAACTTCCCGGTCGCCATCCCGGCCTGGAAGCTCTTCCCGGCGCTCATCTGCGGCAACACCGCCGTCATCAAGCCCGCCTCCGACACCCCGGCCTGCCTCGTCCGCTTCGTCGAGCTGCTGGTCGAGGGCGGCCTGCCCGACGGCGTCGTCAACGTCGTCACCGGCTCAGGTGGCGAAGTCGGCAACGCGATCGTCGACCATCCGGACGTGCGCGTCATCAGCTTCACCGGCCACACCGATACCGGCGTCGAGATCAGCACCCGCGCGGCGAAGACGCTGAAGCGCGTGAGCCTCGAGCTGGGCGGCAAGAACCCCATCGTGGTGTGGGAGGACGCCGACCTCGACCTCGCGCTCGACAGCGTGGTCTGGTCGGCCTTCGGGACGAGCGGCCAGCGCTGCACCGCGGCCTCGCGGCTGATCGTGCATCGCGCGATCCACGACGACTTCGTCCATCGGCTCCGACAGCGCGTGGGCAAGCTCGTCCTCGGCGACGGCCTCGACGACGACGACCGATGTCGGTCCGGTCATCAACGAGGCGGCCGTCGAGCGCATCGCTTCCTACGCCGCCATCGGGCGCAACGAGGCCGATCTGGTCATCGGCGGCGAGGCCGGCCCGCGACGGTGACGCTCGGCAAGGGCTCGTTCTTCCAGCCGACCATCTTCACCGAGGTCAAGCCCGATGCGCGCATCGCGCAGGAGGAGATCTTCGGGCCGGTGACCTCGGTCATCCCGGTCGACGACTGGGACGAGACGGTGCGGATCGTGAACTCGGTCAAGTACGGCCTCTCGACATCGCTCTTCACCCGCGACGTCAACCTCGCGTTCCGCATCCATCCGCGACTTCGATTCCGGGCTCGGCTACGTGAACCACGGCACCATCGGTGCGGAGGCGCACCTGCCGTTCGGCGGCACCAAGGCGACCGGCAACGGGCACCGCGAGGTCGGCCAGGCGTCGCTCGACTTCTTCAGCGAGTGGAAGAGCGTCTACATCGACTACTCGGGCAAGCTGCAGCGCGCGCAGATCGACATGACCTTCATCGACGAGGACTGACGCTCGCGTCGCTTGCCGCTGCCCGCACCGCGTGGGAGCATGCCGCCGATGCAGCTCCCGCACTTCCCGCTCCACGCGGTCGTCTTCCCGCACCTGCCGCTCCCGATCCACGTCTTCGAGGAGCGCTACCGCGCCATGGCGACCGACGTGATGGCCGACGGGTCGCCCTATGCGGGCCGCTTTGTGGTCAGCATGATCACCGATGGCCCTGAGGTCGGCGGAATCGCCTCAACGCATCGCATCGGGACCATCTGCGAGGTGCGCAGCGCCGAGCGCTTCGCCGACGGGCGCTGGGTGCTGCTCACGGTCGGCGTCGGCCGCGCGCGGCTGGGCGAGGTCGATCGGTCCGGTGCCTATGCGCTCGTCGAGGTCGACCCTGTGGACGAGCCCGTGGGTGAGGGGGCCGAGGAGATGCTCGGCCCCGCACAGCGCGCGCTGGACGCGTACGTGGCCACGGTGAAACGATTCGTGGTGCGTACGGCGTCTGTCGGGAACGAAACGCTCGAGACCACCAGGGTGGCCGATTCCCTCGACCAGATGCTCAAGCCGATCCAGCTCCCGGACGACCCGGTCGCCGCCAGCTACGCCATCGGCGGCGTGATCCAGATCGAGCTGGCGCGGAAGCAGCAGCTGCTTGAGCTGCCCGACGCGGCCTCCAGGCTCCGCGCAGAGCTCGCGCTCCTCCGCCGGGAGGCTCGCCTCCTCGACGACGGTGCGCTGCCGCCGGTCCAGGCGGCGGACATCGGCTATCACCCCAACTAGGCCGATGCCTCATCCGAGCCGGGCTCCGATCCTTCTCGCACTGCTCGCACTGCTCGTCGTGCTGGCCGCCTGCGGGACGCCGGTGGCCACGCCGTCGATCCCCGGGGAGACCGTCGCCCCTTCCGGGTCGCCGTCCGTCGACGCTTCACCCAGCCCGTCGCTGACGGCTGCTCCGTCGCCCACAGGTTCGGCGTCGCCGTCCGAGCAGGCCCCGCCCCCGGTCACCGGCACCACCCATACCGTTCGCCCGGGTGACTCGCTGGCGGCCATCGCGCGCTCGTATGGAACCTCGACCGGGCAGCTGCAGGCGTGGAACAGCAGCCGATATCCGTCACTGACGGATGACCCGAACGTGATCGAGCCCGGATGGGAGCTGATCGTGAGCGGCGATCCGAACGTGACCCCGGCGCCGACAGTGGCACCGACCGCCGCCCCTCCCGCCGCGACCGGCTGCACGGCGAACAACCGCGTGGCGGCCGGATCGGCGCAAACCTTCGCGACCATCCCGAACGCGGGACCCGGCGTCGCCCTGACCTTCGACATGGGCGGCCGCATGGAGCCGGCCGTCGACATCATGAACTTCCTGGTCGCCAACGGGGTATGCGCAACAATCTTCGCGACGGGGATCATGAGCAATACCGCCCAGGGCCAGCAGGTGCTGGCGATCATCCGGGCGCACCCGGAGCTGTTCGAGATCGCCAATCACACGATGTACCACTGCGACCTCGCCCGTGGCGGCGGTGGCTCGCCTTCGACCGGGCCGTGTGCGGGCGGTCCGTTCACCGCCGACCGCATCCGGAAGGAGCTGACCGACGCCGAGGGCATCCTGGCGGCGGGCACGGGCCAGACGCCGCAGCCATACTGGCGCCCGCCGTACGGCTCGCTCAGCCAGGGCGTCCTCGACGCCGCCGCATCGGTCGGGTACACGAAGACCTTCATGTGGGACATCGACACGATCGACTGGAAGCCGATCGCCGACGGCGGGCCCACGGCCGAGCAGATTGCCTCCAAGGTGATCGGCAACGCCGTGAACGGCTCGAACGTGCTGTTCCACCTCGGCGGCTACGAGACGCTCCAGTCGCTGGAGCTGATCGTCCCCGGCCTGCGCGACCGCGGATTCTCGGTGACGAGCCTCTCCGACCTGTTGAAGTAGGTCAGCCGCCGGTCTCGGCGACTCCCTTCTTCGGCAGCTCGGCTGCGGCGATGGCCTCCGCGAAGATGCCGATGGCGATGTCGACCGAGGCCTCGTCGACGATGAGCGGCGGCGAGAACCGCAGCGACGACTCGCCGCACTCCAGCGTCAGCAGGCCACGACGGAAGGCCGCGTCCTGGACGGCCTCCGCCGCCCGGTGCGAGTCGAACTCGATGCCGAGCATGAGGCCGGCCCCGCGGATGTCCTTTACGGCATCCGATTCGGACGCGATACGCTCGAGCCCCGTTCGCAACCGGACGCCCATGGCGCTGGCGTTGGCGAGCCCGTCGGCCTCGATGATGTCGAGCGTTGCCAGCGCGGCGGCCGCGCAGACTGGGTTGCCGGCAAAGGTCGAGCCGTGGGCGCCGGGCGGCCAGGTCCAGACCGAGTCGCGCGCGATGAAGGCCCCGATCGGCATTCCCGAGGCGATCCCCTTCGCCGTGGTGATGATGTCGGGCTCCACCCCCATCGACTCGATCGCCCACCAGGCACCGGTACGCCCGAGACCGGACTGAATCTCATCGGCGATCAGGAGCATGCCGTGCTCGTCACACAGCTCGCGCAGGCCCTGCATGAACTCGGGCGGAGCGGGGAAGTAGCCTCCTTCGCCCTGGATCGGCTCGACCACGATGGCCGCGACGTCCGACGGGGCGATCTGCCGGCCGAAGATGGTGTGGCGCAGGTAGGCGAGCTCGGCCGATCCGTCGCCGCCGGTCTGCTCGCGCCAGGCACGGACGCGCGGAAAGGGCGCGTGATGGACCATCGGGATCAGCGGTCCGAAACCCGCGCGCTGTTTGACCTTCGAGTTGGTGAGGCTGAGCGCACCCATGGTGCGCCCGTGAAAGCCGCCCTCGAAGGCGATGATCCCGGACCGATGGGTGTGATAGCGCGCCAGCTTGATGGCGCCCTCGACCGCCTCGGTCCCCGAGTTGGTGAGGAAGACCCGCGCCTTCTCCGCGAACGGCGCGATCCCGGCGAGGCGCTCCATGAGCTCGAGGTAGCGCGGCTCGTAGAAGTCGGTCGCGGCGATGTGGATGAGCTGCGCCGCCTGCTGCTGGATGGCCGCAACCACCTTCGGGTGGGAGTGGCCGGTCGAGCAGACCGCGATGCCGGCAGCGAAATCGAGGAAGCGGTTGCCGTCGACGTCGGTCACGACCATCCCCGAGCCGGACTCGGCAACCAGCGGGTAGGCGCGGGTCAGGGACGGGCTCGCGACGGCCTCGTCGCGGGCAATGATGGCGCGCGCCTTCGGGCCGGGGAGCTCGGTGACGATGTGGGGGGCAGTCGGCTCTGAGGCAGCCGCATGCGAGGGTGTGGCCTCGATGGTTGTCATGAGGTGGGGCACTCCGGGTTCGGAGCGGCGCGTCCTGCCCGCGCACCTTGGCTAGACGCGAGCATCCTAGCAGGGGCTGGGAGATGCGCCAGCCCCTAATGGATTGGGTGCCGCTCCAGCGGCGATCAGCGGATGGTCGGGCGCCGGGATCGCTCGTTGCCGATGGCCCACATGCTGGCGCCGAACCCGACTGCCGCGGCCGCGAAGAGCGCTCCGCCGCCGAACGAGTTCGCCCACGCAAGCGCCGCGAGGGCGATCCCGCTGCCGGCGGCCGACATGATGATGACGTGCGCAGGATCGCCGCGGACGCGTCCCGCCAGGAACGCGACGGCCACGCCGGTCACGAACCCGGCGACCGCCAGCGGGCTGAAGATGACATCGATCGGGATCATGTATCCGCACCAGCGTAGAGCGTTGAGCCGTCGGTGAACATGGTCATGGGTGGCGGCGTTGGGCCCTGATCGTCTCACCGATGAGGCCTGGACCGTCGTAGATCAATCCCGTCCATAGCTGGGCAAGGTCCGCCGCCCGTCGCACCCCGGGAACATCAGCGCCGATCCCACCCGACGCGACGATCGCTAGCCGCGAGCCGACGAGTGCGCGCGCCCTGCCGACCGCGGCATCCATCTGCTGTCGGAGCGGCGGGCCCGAGAGGCCGCCCTGCTCGGCGGCACGCGGCGAGCCCAAGGAGTCGCGTCGCGTCGTCGTGTTGGAGAGGATCACGCCGGCCGCCGGGGAGTCGGCCAGCATCCCCAGCAGCGACTCGAAGTCCCCGGTCCCGAGGTCAGGAGAGAGCTTGACCAGGATCGGCGGTCGCGGGGCTGCGGCGCGAACGGCGCCGAGCAGCTCTGCCAGGCGCTCCGGGTCCTGCAGATCGCGCAGACCGGGCGTATTCGGGCTGCTGACGTTCACCGCGAGGTAGTCCGCCACCTCGCCGACCGAGCGGGCGGCGGCCGCGTAGTCGTCGACCGTGCGCTCGTGCGGCGTGTCGCCGTTGCGGCCGATGTTGACACCGATCACGAAGCCATCCGGCAGAGCCGGCCGGGCACGAGCGATGCGGGTCGCGAGCGCATCGGCTCCGGCGTTGTTGAAGCCCATGCGGTTGACGAGGGCGGCGTCATCGGAGAGTCGGAAGAGGCGCGGCCGCGGGTTGCCCCGCTGGGCGCGTGGCGTGACGGTGCCCAGCTCGATGAAGCCGAACCCGAGGGCGGCCCAGCCGCGAATGGCCACGCCGTCCTTGTCGAATCCCGCACCGAGTCCGATCCGATTGCGGAAGCGAACACCCATGACCTCGGCCTCGGCCTCGGCTCGGTTGGCATCGGTCACGGACGCCGTCCCGGCGGCGAATGCGCACAGGGCGCGGCCCAGCGAGGCTCGGGCCACGACGGATAGCGTCGCGAGCGTCGCGCCATGGATGCCTTCGGCGTCGAAGGCGAACAGCGGAGGCCGGAGTGCCCGATAGGCGGCGACGCGCCAGCCCATTCGGCCGATCAGTCGTCGCGAGCGCGGGGAAAGGCCATCTCCTCGGGATAGACCGGCGGGAGCGGCTCGCCCTCGTCGTCGACGGACGGGCGTGAGGGATCGGGCGACATGAACTCGTGCCAGACCTCGATGCCGGCAGCCGGCGGATCGTCGAGCTCCTTGATTGCGACGATGCCCTCGAAGCGGATGGCCCCCGGCTCCCCGTCATCGGACTCGAAGTCGTCCTCGTAGAGCGGCGCCATCTCGACGGCGCGGCCGAGCGCGGCCTCCTCGTCGCTGCCGTCGACGAGGATCACGCGATCCTCGACGAGCGTTGCGCGCTCCGGGTCGCCCGCCAGGTACGCGTAACGGAGCTGGACCGCGAACCACCCGGACGGCTCCACCAGGGTCTCGTCCAGGGGCACCGATCCGCCGAAGCGCTCCGTCATCGGTCCTGGCCGATGCTGGTTGGTTGGCAGGTCACAGGATGGGTGGCTCGTCGTCGATGATCACGGTCTGTGACTGCTCGCGCAGGAACTGCTGCACGTAGTACGGGCCAAGGCCGCTCTTGCCGGACGAGCCGGACCCCTTCCAGCCGCCGAAGCTCTGGATGCCCGGCCACGCCCCTGTGGTCGCACCCGCACGCCGGTTCACGTAGACCACTCCGGCCTGGATGGTGTCCAGGAAGCGCTGCACCTCGGCATCGTCGCGGCTGAAGATCCCCGCGGTCAGCCCGTATGCGGAGTCGTTCGCCTCGTGGAGCGCCTGATCCAGCGACTCCACCTCGCCGATGACCAGGAACGGTACGAACAGCTCGTCGCGGAAGAGCCGATGCTCGAGCGGCAGGCCGGTGACGACCGTGGGCGTCGGGAAGAAGCCGCGCTCCGTCTCGCCGTCGCTCAGGACCTCGCCGCCGACCTCGATGGTGCCGCCGCCGTCCCGCGCGTCCTCCACGGCCTTGGTGAACGTGTCGAGCGCGCGCTGGTTGATGACCGGACCCATCCAGTTGTTGCGCTGCGTCGGGTCGCCGACGGAGATGCCGCGTGCCTTCTCGACGAGCCTGTCGACGAAGTCACGCGCCACCGAGCGCTCCACGTAGACGCGCGAGTTGGCGCTGCACTTCTGGCCGTCGAAGCCGAAGGCCGAGCGCATGACGCCTTCGGCCGCCTCGTCCAGGTCGGCATTGCCCATGATGATGGCCGGATTCTTCCCGCCCATCTCGGTGATGATCGGCCGGGGATATTCCTTCGTGAAGCTGCGGTACAGCTTCATCCCGACCTCGTACGAGCCCGTGAAGACCATGCCGTCGATGC
Source organism: uncultured Chloroflexia bacterium (assembly GCA_963839635.1). Classification (GTDB taxonomy): domain Bacteria; phylum Chloroflexota; class Limnocylindria; order QHBO01; family QHBO01; genus JACDBZ01. The sequence continues at coordinate 232,037 of CAWIVT010000007.1, read as the reverse complement.
CGGCGTTCTCCTGGAGCTCGGCGCCGACGGTCTCGCCGGGACCGGTGACCAGGTTGAAGACCCCGGGTGGCAGCCCGGCGTCGCGAAGCGCTTCGGCGAACTTCACGGCGCTGAGCGGCGCGTCGCTGCTTGGCTTCAGGACGACCGTGTTGCCGGCGATCATCGCGCCACCGGCAGGTCCGCCGGCCAGCGCCATCGGGAAGTTGAAGGGGCTGATGACGCCGAATACGCCATAGGGTCGGAGCACAGAGCGCGTCCGCTCGGTCGGCGACAGGGAGCCGAGCGGCTTGACGAAGCCGTCGGCCTTCTCGAACTCGTCGCCGTAGTAGCGCAGGAGGTCTGCCGTCTCCTCGACGTCGCCGAGAGCCTCGAGCCGGTTCTTCCCGACCTCCAGCGCCATGAGCGCCGCGTAATCGAACTGCCGCTCGCTGATGAGGTCGGCTGCCCGGCGCAGGATGGCGAGGCGCTCGCGCCACGGGGTGTCACGCCAGGACGGATACGCGGTGCGCGCCGCCTCGATCGCGTCGCGCACGTCCTGGCGCGTACCGACCGGGAAGCGGCCGACCACCAGATCGGTGTCGATCGGGGACCGATCCTCGAACGTCTCGCCGGCCGTTCGCTCCTCCGCACCGATGATCATCGGGTAGGACCGGCCGAGGTCGGCCCTGGCGCGATCGAGGGCCGCGTCGAACGACGCCTGGAGCTCCTCGTTGTCGGCGGAGAGCGTGGCGTAGGTGATCTTCATGCGAGGCATGGTTGCCATCGGCTGGGTCGGTCTCCTGAGCTGCTTGGCACGCGTTGGCGCGTCGTGGCCGCTGGGGCTCACGGAGCGACCATTATGCACCGCGTCGCCGGGCGCGAGCTCCTCGGGCAGGCCGAAGGCCAGGCTCCGGGGGGAGAAGAGCCTGGCCTTCGGACCCGCGCATGATATCTGCGCGCGTTTCGTATCCGCAAGGGAATTTGCGCACCGATTGCGACGTGCCCGGTCGCGAATCCCACGGATCGGTCGGCTGGGCGACCGGCGTCAGGCCACCAGGTGGTAGAGGCCCAGGTTGAGCCGGAGCGATGCCTTCTGGGCGCCCATGAGGTAGGCCCGTCCACGGTCGCCGTAGAGGCGCGGCAGCAGCTCGTGGGCCATCCGCGAGTCGCCCAGGTCCAGGCGCGCGTGGACCACCTTGATCTTGAAGCCGTTCCGCAGCCACCAACCGGTTCGGCGCTGCGTCGACTCCTTGATGTGATCGTTGACCTCGGGCTCGAGCAGCGCGGCAACGTCGTCCCGCCCGTAGTGGCCGATGACGATCAGCCGCCCTCCGCTGCGCAGGACGCGCCGAGCCTCGGCCACGGCGGGGAGCGACGTGTCGTCGGGCTCGATCAGGCTCGTGAGGACGACATCGACGGCCCCGTCGCGCAGCGGCAGCGACGTCGGCGCCCCTTCCACGATCCGGATGTTCGGCTGGTGCGAGTCGATCGCGCGTCGCCGTGCTTCCGCCAGCAGGGACGGGTCTGACTCGATGCCGTAGGTCCGTCCGGTGCGGCGGGCCAGGAGCATCGGGTAGTGGCCGATCCCGGTGCCGACGTCGGCGATCCGCTTGCCGCTGAGTGGAACGATCCTCTCGATGCGCCGTCAGCACCTTGCGCTCCGGGTCGATGGCGGCTCCCGAGTCGGGCGTGAAGCTCGGGATCGGCCTCCGTCCACGGCGGCAGGATCGGCGGCATCAGGGCACCTCGACGCGGATCTCGGCCGGAAGCCCGCCGTCGAAGGTGAGGAGGTCGTTCGCCGCCAGTAGCTGGAGGTCGAAGGCGACGGGGCCGGGAACGACGCGCGTCGCCACCAGCGCGATGCTCGAGCGTCGCACCCGGAAGCAGGGGTCCCCAGCCGACGGAGATCGTGCCGGCCGGCTCGCCGCGCTCGCCGGGCCCGAAGACCCACTTCGTCCACTCCTGGCGCAGCGGCGGGCCGCCCTCTCGATCCGCTCCTCGCTCGGCGTGAACGGCGCCAGGCGCAGCGTCTCCCCCAGCCCGGCGGGCCACCGCAGGACGATCTCGTCGATGAGATCCGTGGCCGCGCTGCTGACCGTCACGGTCACCGTCGCCTCCCTCCGCTCCGACGTTCGCGGACACGTCCGCGGTCACGATCCGGGGGTCGGAGATCTCGCGGGAGATCGAGGCTCAGCGCCGGCTCCGGTGACGCGGAGGGCGACGAGGATGCGCTGGCGGTCGGCGCGATCGTCGGCGTCGCGGGCTCCGTGGCGCTCGAGCTTGGGGCCCCGCTGCTCGTCGGCGCTGGGAGTTGGACCAAGGGTGCAGGCGGTGGTAAGGAAGACGATCACCACGGCGATGCGGAGCTGCGATCCACCGGCTCATTCGCCCGCCTCGCCCGCCTCGTCGAGCTCGGGGAGGCGATGGCGGATGGCGTATCCCGCCGCCTGGGCCCGGCTCTCCAGCGACAGCTTGGCGAGGAGGCTCGACGACGTAGTTGCGGACCGTCTTCTCGGCGAGGCCCATGTGCCCGGCGATGTCGCGGTTCGATTCGCCGTTGGCAACGTGCGCCAGGACCCGACGCTCCTGCTCCGTGAGATCGGCGAAGGCACCGGCCTCCTCCACCCGGCTCGCATTGCGGAGACGATCCAGCACGCTGCGGGTGACCGCCGGATCGAGCAATGAGCCGCCGGCGGCGACGCGTGCGCACGGCATCGACCAGCTCGGTCGACCCGACCCGCTTCAACACGTACCCGGAGGCTCCGGCGTCGATGGCCGCGAACAGCGCGTCGGCGTCGGCGTAGCTGGTGAGCATGATGACCGGGGTCCCGCTCAGCTCCTTCGTGATCGTGCGGCAGGCGTCGATGCCCGAGCCATTCGGCATGCGGATGTCCATCACCACGACGTCGGGACGGTTCTGGCGCGCCAGGCGGACGGCCTCGTCACCCGATCCCGCCTCGCCCGACCACGCTGAAGCCCGGCTGCCGGTCGAGCAGCGAGGCCAGGCCGATGCGGACCACCTCGTGATCGTCGGCGATGAGGATGCGCACGGGGGCCGCGCGTCTGGGCAGTGTGATCGGTCATGGGCGGCGACGTGTCGTTGCCACCGGCATCGTAAGCGAGAGCCGCGGTGCCGCGCCCGGGCGCGCTCTCCACGATCCGAGCTTCGCGTCGAGCAGCTCGGCGCGACGCCGGATGTTGGCGAGGCCCTGCGCTCGCCCTCTTCGCCCGCGGTCGCCGTCGTCGGCGGGATCGAATCCGGCGCCGTCGTCGCGCACCTCGAGCGTGAAGCGGCGTTGCGTGCAGGACATCCGCACCGTCACCGTGGTCGCGTGGGCGTGGCGCAGCACGTTGCTGAAGGCCTCGAGCGCGATGTGGCGCAGCTGCTCGGCCTGCTCCGCGGCCAACCGTGCGCCGGAACAGGCCCCCCTGCTGGATGTCCAGCTTCACCAGCGTGTGGGCCTGGAGCTCATCGGCGACCGCCAGCACGATGGCCTCCGCGTCCCGCACCTCGAGTCCCTCGGACCGAAGGTCGAAGATGGTGCTGCGGATGTCTTCGGTGATCCGGTTCAGCTCACCCATGACGGTGTCGATCCGGTCGCGGGTGGCCTGGGGCTGGGCCGCCGACCTCGTGCGCGGCCTGCTCGAGGTGCAGGCCCGCGGCATAGATCGACTGGATGATGCCGTCGTGGAGGTCGCGGCCGATCCGCTCGCGTTCGCGCAGGAGCAGCTCGCGGCGGCGGCCCTCGGCCAGGGCGCGATCCGTCTCCTGCTCGAAGAGCTCGAGGCTGGCGATGACGGCCAGGGCGACGACGAAGCCGGCGATCGGACGGAAGACCTCGATCGGCACGCCGAGCGTCTCGAGGACCAGGCGGTCGTTGAGGATCGAGGCCGGGGGAAACGGCGCCGGCTGCGACACGAGCCCCGCCGAGGACCGCGTACACCATGAACGCGCCGGCGGCCACGGCCAGCGCGAGCTCGACGCGCGGGCTGGCCATGGGCCCGAGGGAGCGTGCCGTCCGGCGCAGGCCGAAGGCCACGAGCACCGACGCGGGGAATGCCAGGAGCACGCGAGCGACGACGTCTCCGACCGCCAGGGGCGCCCCGACGGCGTTCAGCGCCGGGCCGATCTGGGCCGAGGGTAGCCACGAGCCTGGATCGGGCTGAAATCCCGGATCGATGCCACGCGAGATGGCGAGCGTGAAGAGCGCCCAGAGGCCGACCGCCAGAGCCGGGATGGCGCGCAGCGGGCGCGCCACGCTGGTCCGCTGAGGCCCGCTGACCAGCAGCTCGACCCCGAACTGGAGGAGGAGCGCGAAGCTGATCGGCTTCATCGCCAGCTGCAGCAGGAGAAGCCCCTCCACCATCTCAGCGTTCAGCCATCCGGCCTGGATGGGAACGAACAGGTATCCCCACTCCATGAGCCCGTGGATGATCCCGAACCCGGCGAGCCACGGCAGTGCCCGGGCCAGCGGCAGCTCGGAACGGTGCCGGCTCTGGAGCGCGACCGCCAGGCCCATGACGAAGAAGACCTGCCCGTAGACCGACAGGACGATGATTCGGTTCGTCTCGAACAGCTCCGCCAGCCAGCCCATCTCAGGGCATGGTACGGGGAAGCGGATCTAGCCCTTGACGCCGCCCGTGGAGAGGCCGCTGATCAGGTAACGCTGCGCCACGTAGAAGAAGAGCATCACCGGGATCGTGACGATCACCGAGAGCGCCATCGTCCCGCCCCAGTTCTGGGTGAACTGGTTGACGAAGAGGCGCACGCCGATCGGGAGCGTGAACGACTCGGGCTGGGTGAGGAAGACCAGCGCGAAGAGGAACTCGTTCCAGGCGGTGATGAACGCGTAGAAGGCGGTCACCGCGATTCCGGGGGTCGACAGTGGAACCACGATCTTCCAGAACGTGCCGAGCGGTCCGAGGCCATCGATACGCGCCGCCTCCTCCAGCTCGATCGGCAGGGTGTCGAAGTAGCTGCGTAGCATGAGGACGCAGAAGGGGACGGCGGTGGTGGCATACGCCAGGATCAGGGCCCATGGCGTGTTCAGCAGCCGGAGCTGGATCCCGAGCAGCTGGAAGAGGGGCACCAGGAGGATCACGGCCGGGAACATCTGGCTGACCAGGAAGAAGCTCGTAGTTGGGCGCTTCCCGCGGAACCGATAGCGCGAGAGCGCGTACCCGGCTGTTGCCGCCAGGAACACGGAGAGGATCGTGGTCATCACCGCGATGAAGACCGAGTTGCCGAACCAGTTCCAGAAGTAGCCGCCGGTCGCGCTGGCCGGATTGAAGAGCGCCTCGTAGTTCTCCAGCGTCGGCTCCGACGGAATGATCTCGATCTCCGTCGAGAGAACGTCGAACTGGTTCTTGAACGACGCCGACACGACCCAGATCAGTGGGAAGAGCGCGATCGCGGACGCCACGAGGAGCACGGCGTGGGTAGCGATGCGCTCCCAGAGCGGCTGTTTCATCGGGCGACGTCCTCGGTGCGGAACGCGCGCTGGTAGACAGCCACGAAGATCAGGAGGATCGACAGGATCACGACCGAATACGTGGCGGCCTGTGCGAGCTGACCGGCCTGGAAGAGGTTGAACGACTCCGTGACAAGGATGTCGGTGCGGCCTCCAGGCCCTCCCCCGGTGGTCAGGAAGATGACGACGAACAGGTTGAACGTCCAGATGATGCCGAGCAGGATGATGGCGACCGAGACGGAGCGCAGCTGCGGCACCGTGACGTTCCAGAACGTCTGTCGACGCGTGGCGCCGTCGACCCGCGCGGCCTCGTACAGCTCCTGGGGGATCGACTGCATGCCGCCCAGCAGCGCCACCATCATGAATGGCACCCCGAGCCAGACGTTGACCACGATCGGGGCGACATAGGCCCAGAACTGGTCGCTCAGCCAGTTCGGCCCATCGATCCCGAAGTTGGCGAGCATGAGATTGAGCGCACCGTATTCGCCGTTGAAGATGTAGCGCCATGCGACCGCACTGACGAATGCGGGCACGGCCCACGGCAGCATGAGGACGAGCCGGTAGGCCGTCCGCCCGCGGAACTTCTGGTTGAGCAGCAGGGCGAGCCCCATGCCGATGGTGAAGTGGAAGAAGACGTTGACGGCCGTCCAGATGGTGGTCCAGCCCAGGCGGCCCCGAAACTCTTCGCTGGTCAGGATGGTCGCGTAGTTCTCGAGCCCGATGAACTGCTCGCTGCCCGGACGGAAGACCGTCGCCTGGTTCTGCCGGCTGAGGTCAGTGAAGCTCGACCAGATCGAGAGTGCGAGCGGGTACAGCACGATCACCGCCATGACGACGAAGACGGGCAGCAGGAACGCGTAGGCCACCCACATCCGGTCTCGCATCGGACGCTCCTATCGATCAGGCGGAGGTCCCGGGCCGAGCGCCTGCCCGGCCCGGGACGATCAACGCAAGCCTACTGCGCCAGCCGGTCGCCGAGGAGCGTCGTCCAGGCGGCCGCGACGTCGTCGAGCGCCTGCTGAGGCTCCTTGTCGCCCGTCCAGGCGGCCTGGAAGTTCGGACCGAAGTCGGTGTAGATCGCCCCGCCCTCGGGAACGACCGGACGCGCGGTGGCGTTCTCGATCACCGTGCCGAACTCCGCGATGAGCCGGTTCTCCTGGACGTCCGGCAGCTCGTAGGCGCTCTGCCGGGTCGGGAGCAGGTTGAGCTCGGTCGCGAGCCGCCCCTGGTTCTCCGCCGAGCTGAGGTACCGGATGAACTCGACCGCGCATGACTGCTTGGCCTCGTCCATTCCGGCATAGGCGACGTAGCTGTGGCCGCCGATCGGCGAGCCCTTCGCACCGTCCGGGCCTGCCGGGATGACGGCGATGCCCAGATTCTCCGGATCACTGAACTCGGTGCCCGACAGCACGTCAGCCGTTGACCACGGGCCGTTGAAGATCATCGCCACCTGGCCCTCCTTGAAGCCGGTCATGGCGTTGTTGTAGTCGTTCGGGAAGTCGACCTCGGCCGGCGCAATCGTGCCGAGGACATCGTTCAGGAGGAACTCGAGACCGGCGACCGAGCCCTCGTTGTTGACGAGGAGCTCGCTGACCTGGCCCTCCGCATCGGCCTCGAAGAGGCCTCCGCCGAATGCCCACAGGAACGGCTGCAGCCAGTAGGCGTCGCCGCGCATGTAGAAGGCGTTCTCCACGTCGGTATCGGCCTGCAGGGCCTCACCCGCCGCCACGAAGTCGTCCATGGTCGCGGGGACCTCGACGCCGGCCTCCTCGAAGAGCCGCTTGTTGTACAGAAGGGCCAGGGCATCGGTGACCTGCGGGACGGCGTACGTGCCACCCTGCCACTGGCCGTAGGCCAGGGGGCCGGCGAGATAGTCATCCCACTCCTCGGAGGGGATCATGCCGGCGAGGTCGACGAGGTAGCCCTTGTCGGCATAGTCGGCGATCCAGGCGATCTCGGCGCGGAACACGTCGGGTGCCTCGCCACCGGCTGCCTGCTGATCGTAGGCCTGCTGGGCCCCGTCGAACGGGATCTGGGTGACCTCGACCGTGGTGCCCTCGAAGGCCTCCGCGATCTCGGCGATCACCGGGGACTCCTGGTCGTTCATGGTGTGCGTGAAGGTGAGCGAATCGACGCCTTCGCAGGCGGCGGTCGCATCCGCGGACGGCGCGGCAGCATCGCTGTCGGATGGCGCGTCGCTGTCCGCCGGCGCGCTCGCCGCGGGACTGCACGCTGCGAGTGCGAGCGCGAGCGTCATGCCCAATGGCAGAACGAGTCGCTTGGTGGAGCGGGTCATCTCTGAAGTGTCCTCATGTGTGGGTTTGCCTGTAGTCGATAGCCCTTCGATGGTCAGGATCGGGGCGCGCCCCCTCTCCGATGTGGTGGCGCGGTCGATCCACGCACCACGAGGCGGGTTGGGAGGATTTCAATCGCCGGCTGCTGGCCGGCTGGAGATCGCGCCAGGTCGATGACGCGCCTGGCGGCCAGTCGGCCCTTTTCGCGGATCGGCTGATGGACGGTGGTCAGGCGAGGGCTGACCCATGCGGCGGCCGGGATGTCGTCGTAGCCGACGATGGAGAGCTCGTCGGGCACTCGTACCCCCGCATCGATCGCCGCGTTGAGGATGCCGATCGCCGTCATGTCGGTGATCGCCATCACCGCGGTTGGAAGCTCGTCGGCGGCCAGCTCCGCGAAGGCGGCGCGACCGCCCTCCTCCGAGACGGGGGCCGACAGGATGCGAAGGCGCACCGCGCCCGCACCGCGGCCGTTGGCTTCGGCTCGTGCGGTCTCGAACCCCTGCCGGATCCCCGCCAATCTGCGCGCCGAGATCCCGCCCTGCTCGTCCACGGCCGCGTCGGGATGCTCCGCGATGAGCACCACCGCGACGTCGCGGTGTCCGAGCTTGTAGATGTGCTGCGCCGCCGCGGCCGCGCCGAAGCCATCGTCGACCGCGATGACGTCGCCGCCGCCCCACGCATCCACGTCCAGGGCCACGACCGGCATGCCGGCTCGTCGTGCAAGCTCCAGCTCCGGATGATCCGGCGCGAGACCCAGCAGGATGAGCCCGTCGACCAGGGCAGCTTCGACCGCTCGTGCCAGCGACCCGCCGGCCGGCGGGACGATGACCAGCGCTATGCCCTCCCGATCGCACTCGTCACCGATACCGCGCAGCAGTTCCGCGAGAAACGGATTGGCGAACACGTCGTGCGTCGGCTGTGGCACGACCAGCCCCAGCTGATCCGTGCGGCGCGTTGCGAGTCGACGGGCGATGGGGGACGGACGATAGCCGAGCTCGGCGGCGGCAGCCAGGATTCGATCCCTCGTCGCCACCTTGAGATTGCCCGGCTGGTTGAAGGCGAAGCTCACCGATGTCTTGCTGACGCCGGCGCGCTTGGCCACATCGTCGATGCGGGGTGGGGCCACACGGAGCTCCCTTGCCGATGAACCGGTTTAGTGAACCGGTTTAGCGCACGGTACGGGGTTGAACCCGTCCGTGTCAAGCCCGATCCGGGCCCGTCCATCCCGAGCCCCTTAACAGCCCGCCCGTGCTCCGCGCTAGGATCGTCGGCGATGGCCCCGAGCGACGCTCCTGCCTCCCGGATGCCCCTCGCCGTGCGCGCCTGGTTCGGGGTGGCCTTCGGACTGCTCGCGTTGACCGGCCTGCTGATGGGCAGGATTGTCGAGTTCGTGGACTTCAGCGAGCGAGCGCCATTCAGCATCCTCGGCATCTTCATGATGATCGAGCTGGCCGCCCTCCTCTTCGGGATCACCGTTGCCCTGCAGCGAAAGCGGATCGCGCATCGGTTCGCGATCGGGATCGCGTTCCTGCCGATCCCCGTGCTTGCCGGGCTCCCGCCGATCCTGCTGGAGATGCCGCCCACGGCGGCCAACGGCTGGTACGCCTTTACGGTGCCGATCGGCCTCGTCCTGACGCTCCTGCTGGTCATCGGGCTCCTCCGCGCAGGGGCGCGCGCCTGGTTCCACGAGGACTGAGCCTCCACCCGCCCGCTCCTATACTTGCGCCGATGACCGCCACCGTCGGCGCCGGCACCATGCGCGCCCTGGCCAAGACGCATGCCGGGCCAGGCGCGGAGCTGGTCGAGCGACCCACCCCGACGCCCGGCCCCGGCGAGGTGCTGCTGCGCATGGACGCTGCGAGCATCTGCGGCACCGACTATCACCTCTTCACCTGGGACGACTGGGCCGCCGAGAACCTCGAGCCGCCACGGGTCCTCGGCCACGAGCTGGCGGGCACGGTGATCGGGACCGGTTCCGGCGTCACGCGCGTGCGCGAGGGCGACCTCGTCGGCGTCGAGTCCCACCTGTTCGACTGGACCTGCGCGCAGTGCCGTCGCGGCGACATGCACCTGTGCCGCAACCTGCGGGTCATCGGCGTCCACGTCGATGGCGGCTTCGCCGAGCAGTTCGTCATCCCCGAGGCCAACGCCATCGAGTCGAACGGGCTTGACCCGGCGGTCGTCGCACTGCAGGAGCCGATGGGCAATGCCGTTCACGCCGCCTACGCCTCACCGATCGAGGGGCGGAGCGTCCTCGTCACGGGATGCGGACCGATCGGCCTCTGCGCCGTCGGCATCGCCAAGGCCGCGGGCGCTTCGTTCGTGATCGCGACCGACACCGAGGCTTACCGGCTCGAGCTGGCGCGCACGATGGGCGCCGACCTGGCGCTCGACGCGGCCGATCCCGGGACCGAGGAGCGGATCGGCGAGGCGACCGGCGGCGATGGCGTCGAGGTTGTCCTGGAGATGAGTGGCGCGGCGCCCGCGCTGGACCAGGCGCTGCGCCTCGTCACGCGCGGCGGCTCGATCAGCCTGCTCGGCATCTTTCCCGAGCCACCGCAGGTCGACCTGTCAGAGCTCGTGATCATGAAGGGCCTGCGCGTTCACGGGATCTACGGCCGCCGCATCTACGACACCTGGGAGCGGACCCAGTCGCTCCTGCGGGCGGGCGCCCTCGACGTGTCGCCGATCATCACGCATCGGCTCAACCTCGCGGATTGGCAGCAGGGGTTCGACCTGATCGCGTCGCGCAACGCCGGCAAGGTTGTGCTGGTTCCATAGTCGTTGCTCCGATCCATCTGTAACCGCATCGGTTACCGATAGGCTCAGCGCACCATGCACCGTAGTCGAGGAGGCATCGTGGACGAGGCGCCCACCACCACAGCACGCGCGCGGAACCCGCTGGCCTTTCTCGATGCCGAGATCGAGGAGCTCAAGGCAAAGGGCCTCTATCGACGGCTGCGCGTGGTCGAGAGCGAGCAGAAGAGCCGGTGTGTCATCGATGGGCGCGAGGTCATCACCCTGAGCTCGAACAACTACCTCGGGCTGAACACCCACCCGAAGCTGCGCGCGGCGGCACTCGATGCGGTCGAGCGATTCGGTGCCGGCTCCGGCGCGGTGCGCACCATCGCCGGCACCATGAGCCTCCACGAGCAGCTCGAGGCGCGTCTCGCGACGTTCAAGCACACCGAGGCCGTGCTCACGTTCCAGTCGGGCTTCACGGCCAACACGGGCGTGATCCCCATCCTGGCGCCGGAGGGTGCGGTCATCGTGAGCGACGCGCTCAACCACGCCAGCATCATCGACGGCATCCGCCTGACGAAGGCCGAACGCCGCATCTATCCGCATGGCGACACCGATGCGCTTCGCGCCACGCTGCGCGAGGTGCGCCAGACGAACGCGAGCACGACCATCCTGGTCATCACCGACGGCGTGTTCAGCATGGACGGCGACATCGCGCGCCTGCCCGAGATCGTCGACGCGGCGGAGGAGGCCGATGCGGTCGTCATGGTCGACGACGCTCACGCCTCCGGCGTGCTCGGCCGCAACGGGCGCGGCACGGTCGATCACTTCGACCTCCACGGCCGCGTCCAGGTGCAGGTCGGAACGCTGTCGAAGGCGGTCGGCGTGCTCGGTGGATACGTCGCCGGAGTGCAGAGCCTGCGGACGGTGCTCGAGCATCGGTCCCGGCCATTCCTCTTCTCGACGTCCCACCCGCCGGCGGTGGCTGCGGCCTGTATCGCCGCGATCGACGTGCTCGAGTCGGAGCCGGAGCTGATCGAGCGCCTGTGGGACAACGCGCGTCACTTCAAGATCGGGCTCGAGAGGCTCGGCTTCGACACCGGCCACTCGGAGACTCCGATCACGCCGGTCATCGTGGGTGCCGGCGCGCTTGCGCATCGGTTCAGCGATCGCCTCTTCGAGGAGGGCGTCTTCGCGATGGGGATTGGCTTCCCGACGGTCGCCGAAGAGAAGAGCCGCGTTCGCACCATCGTCACCGCCGAGCATTCGCGCGAGGAGCTCGACACGTGCCTCGACGTCTTCGAGCGGGTCGGGCGCGAGCTCACCATCATCTGATCCGGATGGGATGGCCTTCGACCTAGGCCGATGGTAGTCTCGCAAAACTCTTCTCAGCCCGAGCTTGCTGCCCATGCGTGAACGACCCCTCCGCACGTTTCTCGCGACGACCCTCATCGATGGCGAGCGTGCGGCCGCCGCTCGCTCCGCGATTCCCGGGGATGCCGGCCTGGACGAGCTGGCTCGTCTCGCGAGTGCCGGCGACGTCGAGGCGCTGGGTCGTCTCTACGACGCCCTGGTCGGACCGATCTACCGCTACGTCGCCATGCGGCTGCGTCGACGCGAGGATGCGGAGGACGTCACCCATCTCGTCTTCGAGCGCATCGTCGGCGCGTTGCCCCGATACCGCCACAACGGGAAGCCGTTTGCCGCGTTCGCCTTCCGGATCGCGCGGAATGCCGTCATCGACCACCAGCGAAGGATGCGGCCGATCGAGGCGCTCGACGACATCGTGGAGCCGTCGGACGGCGTGGAGCTCGAGGCCCTCTCGCTGCGCGGCGAGTCGATCCGCGAGCTCCGCGCGGCGATCGCGCGCCTGACGCCCGATCAGCAGGAGGCGCTCGCGCTGCGGTACTCGGCCGGCCTCTCAGCCGAGGAGGCCGCTCAGGTCATGGGTCGGCGCGCCGGCACCGTCAGGGGCCTGACCTTCCGCGCCATCGACGCCCTGCGGCGCCACCTGGGGCAGGAGCGACGACCATGAGCCTCCTCGACTCCATGTTCCGCCAGCGGCCCCTCCAGCCCGACGACGCGATCGAGGAATCCCTCCGAGCCATGCTGGCGGACATCGAGCCCGATCCGCTCTTCGTCCGCCGGCTGCGCGGGGAGGCCACCAACCGCTACGTCGCCGCTCGGGAGGGGCATGTCGCGCCGGGCGCGGACCGCCGGGCGAACGCAATGGGACGCCTTGGTCGCGCCTGCCTCATCGCGAGCTTCGCCCTCGGGGCCAGCGCGATGAGCGTGATGGCTGCGTCGCAGGTGGCACTGCCGGGCGATCCACTGTATGGGCTGAAGCTTCGCATTGAGCAGGTTCGCCTGGACGTGCTGCCGGCCCATCTCGACGACGAACTGGAGGCGTACACGTTGGCCGTCCGGGTCGACGAGCTGGGACGGCTGGCCGATGCGGGCCGGTGGGACGACGCCATCGCCATGACGCCACTGGTCGAGCAGGCGTACGAAGGCCTTGTGCAGAACCAGGACGCTCGCGGCAACTCCTCGGCGGTGTCCCAGCGACACCTCCTGGTTTTGGAGGGGCTGGTCGACGGCCTCCCAGATGGCGCGCGAGCCGCCGTCCAAGGGGTCATCGACCGCGCCGGTGGCGATGTGCCCGGCAGTCGTGGCGGCGCATCCGAGGGCGGGCCGCGCGTGAGCGGTAACGGCATCGACGCCGATGCGCCACGCGACCCGTCCAACGGGCGCGTCCCCGGCCCGGCGGATCCGACGCCGGCCCCGAGTGAGACGCCCGGGCCGGAGCCGACGCCCGAAGCTGAGACCACGCCGAAGCCGGAGCCGACGCCCAAGCCTGAGACCACGCCGAAGCCGGACTCGACGCCCAGGCCGGAGCCGAGACCCAGGCCGGAGCGGACGCCAAACCCGGGTGGCGGCCATCAGGCGCCACAGCAGCCAGCTGACGCTGGCGGCGGAAGCGCTGAGGGCGACGGCGGGTACTGACCCACCACCGTGACCATCAGTAGACGGGGTATCAGTAGACGGGGTAGAGGCGAACCTCTACCCCGTCACTGCCAGGGGGCTGGATGAATGGCGAGATGAATCTCGCGTTCCCGGCCAGCGGCCGGTAGAACTGAGGGGCCCCTCGCGGAGCCCCTCAGTTTCGTAGGTCGGTGACGGGTCAGCTGTCGTCGCGGACGCGTCGAACCTTGTCGATGTTCACGTAGGCGACGGCCGCCAGTGAGATCGTCAGCAGGAGGACGAGGATCATCGGCGCGCTGCCGTTGGACTCTGCGCCCATCGCCGTGTTCGGCACGCCACCGAGCACTGAACCCCTGACGGACGGCGTCGGGTTGCCACCCTGGACTCCCGATCCGACGCTGGGGCTCGCCGCGACGCTCGCCGCGACGCTGCCAGCAACGCTCGGGCTAACCTCGACGCTCGGGCTGACCTCGACGCTCGGGCTAACCTCGACGCTCGGGCTGACCTCGACGCTCGGGCTGACCTCGACGCTCGGGCTGACCTCGACGCTCGGGCTGACCTCGACGCTCGGGCTGACCTCGACGCTCGGGCTGACCTCGACGCTCGGGCTGACCTCGACGCTCGGGCTGACCTCGACGCTCGGGCTGACCTCGACGCTCGGGCTGACCTCGACGCTCGGGCTGGCCGCAACGCCCAGGGTGTAGTCGACATGGCTGATGTCGTGGCAATTGTCGTTGGTCAGCACCTCGATGTCGCCGCCAGCGGTGACGGTAACCTCGTTGGTACCGATGCCCTCGACCGTGTAGCAGTCGCCGTACTCGCCATCGGCGGAGATGACGCCGCTGTGCTTCAGGTCACCGAAGGACCCGGTGCCTGACTTGATGCAGATGGCGGTGATGATCTGGCCTTCCGGGGCCGTAATCGTCGCCTCGTCATCTTCGATGTCCCCTGAGTCCCCCGACATCTTGCACGCTTCAGAGCTGTCGTCGCCGTCGGCCGAGACGAGCGCCGGGCTGAGCAGTGCAGCCAGCGAGAAGACGATCGATACGATGGCCAGCAGCGCCAGAAGGCGACGTACCGCCGACGTATCGGTGGACCTTGTCATTGTGTTCATTCGATATTGCCCCTCATGGATAATGAGCTGATAGACCGATGAAACGACGGCCGGTTCAGTGCTCCGGACGGCGACTCAACTGGATCGCGACCATACACGTTGTAGTACTTCTTGCCTAGTCCATCCGAGTGTAAAACAAGCGACTTTGAGCGGTTCGGTGGGGATAGGTGCGCAAAATGGTGCGCCAAGGCAACTCAAAGTACTGCCGAAGGATAGGACCAGGCGAGTTGATCGGTTGGTCCGCGCATGACCGGAAGCATTCAGGCCCTCCTGTACAGTGCCGCCTGATGCCCTCCGTCCCCCGATGACGCTCATCGCCGGCCTCGCCTTCTTGGCGGCCCTCGCCGCGGCGGGAATCGCCCTGCTTCGCCGCGTCGCCGGCCGACTGACGCTCCTCGAGACGATCTCCTATGGAGCATCCCTCGGCGCAGTCCTCGGCACCCTCGGCGTCCTGCTGCTGGCTCGGCTCGTCGGTCTGTCCACCGCCACGATCCTGGTCGCAGCCCTGGCTGCGGCCGCGGCCTTCGTGGGCCTCATTCCGTGGCGGGCGGGCTCACGCGACATGCTCGCGGAGCGGCCCGCTCTCGCGCGACGAATCGGCGAATCTCTCCGCCAGCCATCCGTCCTCGTGCCGACGGTGGTGATCGGGCTCATCGTGACTCGCTGGCTGATCTTCTGGTCCGAGGCCCTCCTCTACGGTGAGGCCGGCGTCGTGGCCAATCACGTGAATATTTTCGGCGACCTGCCGGTCCATCTGGGCAACGCCACGTCGTTCGCGTTCGGGGACAACTTTCCACCCGAGCATCCACGGTTCGCCGGCCAGCCACTGGCCTACCACCACCTGAGCGACCTGACCGCGGCGTCGCTCATCACGCTCGGCATCGACCCGGGATCGGCGCTCAGCATCCACAGCGCGATGTTCTCGGTGCTGGTGGCGCTCGCGATCTTTGCCTTCGCACTGCGCCTGACCGGTGATCGGGCAGTCGCGACTCTTGCGCTCGTCCTCTTCGTCCTGGGCGGGTCGATGGGGTGGCTCGACATGGTCGGCGATATCTGGGCCTCTCCGGATCCGGTGACAGGGCGACTCTGGGCATTCGAGCGTGTCCGGGAGGCGGGCTACGAGTGGCAGAACATGTTCTACGGCTTTCTGATGCCGCAACGGGCGTTCCTGTACGGGATGCCGTTGGCGTTCCTGGCGCTGACGCTCATCCTCCTCGGAAGGCCGAGCCGCGACGCCGTGGCGTTCGTCGCAGCGGGGGCTGTTGTCGGGCTGCTGCCACTGGCTCACCTGGCAACGATGCTGGCGCTGGCGATCGCTACGCCGTTCCTGGCCCTCCTACTGCCGAGCCGCGCATGGATAGGCTTCTTCGCGGCGTGGGTCATGGTGGCGCTGCCCCAGCTGCTCCTGCAGCAGGGCGGGGCGCCGGGTGCCCTCGCGTCGCTGCGGCTTCAGCTCGGATGGGTGATGGGCTCCGAGCCATGGCCACTCTTCTGGCTGAAGCAGGTGGGGCTGTTTCTGCCGCTCGTCCTCGCCGCACTCGCGATTCCACGGCTGTTTCCGCGCGACTCCTACCGGCTGCTGGCTGCATTCATGAGCATTTTCGTAGTCGCCAACATCCTCGTGTTCCAACCGTGGGACTGGGACAACCACAAGGTCCTCGTGTACTGGTTCCTGGCGACCTGCGTGCTCGTCGCCGGCCTGGTGGTTCACCTGTGGCAACGACACGGAGTGGCAGTGCGAGTGGCGGTTGGCGCCGCGCTCGTGACGATGCTCATGTCCGGGGTGCTGGAGGATGTGAACCAGCTCCTCGGCCGCGATCGCTACACGCTCTTCACGGCGGAGGAAATCGCCTTCGCTGCGCGCGTGCGGGACGAGACGCCTCCGCACGCGAGGTTTGCCACCGCGCCGCTCAACAACCACCCGGTCCCGGTCCTCTCGGGGCGTCGCGTACTGATGGGCTACTCGGGCTGGCTCTTCGCCGAAGGGCTTCCGTGGCAGGCACGCGACGCCGACCTGCGGGCGATCTACGCATTCACGGATGACGCCGAGGCGCTGCTGGAGCGCTATGCCGTGGACTACGTCGTGATCGGACCGCCAGAGCTGGATGCGATGGCGCCGAACGTCGATGCCTTCCGCCGCGCCTACGACGTCGTCATCTCCACGGGCGGGTACGAGGTGTTCGAAATTGACCGCTGACGCGCGGCCGGCGCAGCGCGTGCGAGGGCCGTCGTGGCCGCAAGGGACCCTGGAGCTCGTGCTGGCGCACGGCGCACTGTTCTTCACGGTCGTCGCGCTCACGCCGAGCCCCCAGTTCATCCCGAACCACACGGACGTCCTGCTCTACTTTCAATACGCCGAGCGCCTGATGCTGGCAGGAGACATCCCGTACCGCGACATCCCCCTGGAGTATCCGCCGCTCTCGTTGCTGCCCTTCGTCGTCCCGTACCTGGCATGGCCGATCCGTCCGCCGAACTTCGAGGTCTATGCCTGGCTCTTCACCGCCCAGAGCGCCGCCCTGAGCGCGGCGACGGCGCTGACCGTGGGGTGGATCGGCCACCGCCGAGCGGGGCCGAGTGGCATGTACCTGGCGATGGCGCTCTACACCGTGATGGCCATCGTCATGGCGCCGATCCTGGCGTGGCGGTTCGACCCGTTTCCGGCGCTGCTCGCGGTGGGCGGCGTGGCCCTGGCGATCGCCGGCATGCCGGCCATGGCCGGCGCCGCCATCGGCCTCGGCTTCGCCGCGAAGGTGTTTCCAATCGTCCTGCTTCCGGTGATCGGGCTCTACTTCATCGCCGGTGGCCGATGGAGACTCGCGGTCAACGTCCTGCTCGGCTTCGTGGCCGCAGTGAGTCTTGCCTGGGTTCCGATTGCCCTTCTGGCGCCCGAGTCGCTCACATCGTTCGCCGTCCGCCTCGCCGATCGTCCCATTCAGATCGAGAGCGTGCTTGGTGGTCTGCACCTGCTCGCGAACCTGCTGTTCGGGTTCGGGATCGACATCACCCGCGACTTTGGATCGGTGAACGTCCACGCGCGCGGCGCTTCGCCCGGGGCAGACCTTGGCGGGTTCGCCACCCTCGCGGCCCTGGCCGGAGTCTTCGGCCTCCTCTACCTCCGGTTCAGTGAGGAGGCGCGACGGTCGGAAACGGCGCTGGTCGAGACGCTGGTCGCCGCCTCGGCGGCAGTGCTCCTCGCGCTGGTCCTGACCAACAAGATCTTCTCCCCGCAGTACATGATCTGGCTGCTTCCGTTCGCCGCCCTGCTGCGCCGGCCGCACGCGTACCTGGTCATCGCCGCGGCGGTGCTGACGATGATCATCTTTCCTCTCAACTACGAGCGGCTGATCGCGCTGGAGCCCGTTCCCGTCATCGTGCTCAACGTGCGCAACGCGCTCCTGGTCGTCCTGCTGGGCATGCTGCTCATCGGTGCGGCTGGCGCGGCGTCGGTGGGGCGCTTCCGCAGGCCGACGCCTCAGCCGAGCTCGACCAGCCCGCCCGAAGGACCGTAGGGGCCGCGTTGGTCAGGAGGTGCGGCCGCGAGCCTCGAGCACGACGACCTGGGTCTCGTCGGGCAGCGAGCTGACGGTCACCTGGGCCTTTGGCTGGCGGATCGGCTCGGCGGCCATCTCGTGCAGGAACTTCTCGGGCCCGAGCAGGTCCTTGGAGGCGCCGTCGACGCCGAAATGCATCGGGATCACGATCTTCGGGCCGATCTGGGCCACGACCTCCGCTGCCTCGGCGGGCGTCAGGGTCGTCTCGCCGCCGACCGGCACCAGCAGGACGTCGACGGGTCCCAGCTCGGTGAGCTGCTCGTCGGTCAGGAGATGCCCCAGGTCGCCGAGGTGGCAGATGTGGACGCCATCGACCTCGATGGCGAAGACCATGTTCTCGCCGCGCGCGGCGCCCGCCTCGCCGTCGTGGAAGGTGCGGATCCCGGTCACCAGCAGGTCGTGGAACTCGTACTCGCCCGGGCGGGTCAGCGTCAGCCCGGCGGTGATCGACCGCGTGTAGTTGTGATCGGGGTGGGCGTGGCTGATGGTCAGCAGCTCGACGTCGTGCTTCCCCGCGACGAAGCCGGTCGAGGGCGGACAGGGGTCGGTGATGGCGGTCGCGTCCCGGCCCTTCAGCCGGAAGCAGGCACGCCCGTACCAGGTGATCTCCATCGGTCGGCTCATCGTAGTCGATGCGCCGTGCCCGGCGGCGCGAGTTGCCGGAGATAGCACGAGCCCCGGTGCCCGCCCAAATGACACCGGGGCTCGAAGGAGGGAGGGTGGAGGCGGAAACCTTGAGGATCTCCAACTCGCAGATCGAAGGCTACGGAGCCGATCTAAACGGCGGGCTTGCCGCACCTTAAGAAACCTGAACCTTCGCCGGGAGTCGGGCCTGACCGTGCCAGAATGGATCGGATGTCCGTCCTCGGGCGCCTCGGCGCCATCCTCGTCGCCGCCCTGGTAGTTGCCGCCGTGGCGTTCCTCGTCATCCGCGCCGGGGGTGCCGAGATCGGCCTCGGGCCGGGCGCGACGACGTCCGCCAGCCCCGGCGCTTCCGAGCCGGCGAGTGCCAGCGCCGAGCCAACGGGCGAGGCCAGCGCCTCACCGTCGGCTCCCTCGGAGGCCGATACCCAGGCCATCCTGTCCGAGATCGAGGACCAGGTCATCGCCATCCGCGGGCTCGATGCGGCCGAGATCGGGCCGGCCGAGATCATCACGCGCGAACAACTGGGCGAGGAGCTCCGCCAGCTGTTCGAGGAGCAGTATCCGCTGGAGGAACAGCGGCGCGACAACCTGGCGCTGCGTGCGCTTGGCCTGCTCGATGCCGACCAGGACGTGGCCGAGCTGCAGCTCGACCTGCTGGGCGACAGCGTTCTGGGGTTCTACGACGACGTCGAGAAACGAATGGTGGTCGTCTCCGACGCCGGCCTCGACGTGGAGGCCCGCGTCACGTACGCCCACGAGTACACCCACGCGTTGCAGGACGCCGCGTTCGGACTGGACTCGCTCCAGACCGATGCGCCAGGCGAGGACGACCGCGGACTCGCGCGCACCGGCCTGATCGAGGGCGACGCGACCGTCGCGATGCTCGCCTGGATGTTCCAGCACCTCACCCCACAGGAGATCCAGGAATACGCGCTGGGAGCGGAGGTCCCCGACACGTCAGGCATCCCATCCTGGATGGTGGCGCAGCTCTCGTTCCCCTACAACGACGGGCTCAACTGGGCTCTCGGCCTGGCCGGTGGGGATCCGACCAACCCTGACTTCACCGAGATCGACGCGGCCTTCGGGGATCCACCGGAATCGACCGAGCAGATCGTGGACCCCGACGAAGTGGGAGGCTCGCGAGTCGCCGAGGACGGTCGCCGTGCCCGACCTTGCGGCGGCCCTCGGCGCGGGATGGGAGGAGGTCGACGAGACGCCGATCGGCCAGGTGACCATCGCCATCATGCTCGAGTACTTCGGCGTGAGCGCTGCCGACGCCCGTGACGCCGCGGGCGGCTGGGGTGGCGACCGCGTGGTGATCGCGACCGGCCCCGACGACGCGTTCGCGGTCGCCTGGCGGCTCGCGTGGGACTCGCCCGCGGACGCCACCGAGTTCGTCGACGCGTACCAGATCGTCGTGGACAGCCTTGACTTCCCGGCCTCGGTGACGGAGCTGCCGAACGGCGAGGTGCTGGTGGCGCACGGATCCGACGAGCAGCTGCTCGACCAGGCGGTGGACGCCGCCAACTGAGCCCTGGGCCCGGCGGCTACATCGAGTCGGGCGCGGAGATCCCCAGCAGGTCGAGGGCGTTGGCCAGCACGCTTCGCGTCGCGTCGACCAGCGCCAGTCGGGCGGCCGAAAGTTCCCTGTCATCGGTGAGGACCTTGCAGTCGCGGTAGAACGCGGAGAAGGCGCTCGCCAGCTCGTACGCGTAGCGCGGCACCTCGTGGGTCTCGCGACGCTCGGCGGCGATGGCGAGGGCGTCGGGAAAGTCGAGGAGATGGCGCACCAGCGCCTGCTCGGCGGGATGCTGGAGCAACTGACCCGTTCGTGCCGCATCGGGCGCGATGCCGGGCTCGGCAGCATTTCGCAGGATCGACGCCGCGCGGGCGTGGGCGTACTGGACGTAGTAGACCGGGTTCTCGTTGGTCTGGCGCTTGGCGAGCTCCAGGTCGAAGTCGATGCCGGTCGTGTAGGCGCGCGAGCTGAAGAACCAGCGCGCCGCGTCGACGCCGACCTCGTCGAGCACCTCGTCGAGGGTGATGAACTCGCCGGATCGCTTGCTCATCGGGATCTCGACGCCGTCTCGCACAAACCTGACCCACGCGATCAACAGCATGCGGACCGCCTCGCGGTCGTATCCCATCGCCTCGGCGGCGTTCCTGACACGGGCGACCGTGCCGTGGTGGTCGACGCCCCAGATGTAGATGAGCTCGTCGAACCCGCGGCTGAACTTCTCCGTCACATAGCCGATGTCGGACGCGAAATAGGTCGGCAGGCCATTGGACCGATAGATGACGCGGTCCTTGTCGTCGCCGAACGTGGTGGACCGGAACCATGTCGCGCCGTCGGCCTCGTAGACATGGCCGGATGCGCGCAGACGCTCGACGGCCCGGTCGACCCACCCGCCGTCATGCAGCGCGCTCTCCTCCTTCCAGACGTCGAAGTGCACGCCCAGCCGCTCAAGGCTGGCCTCGATCCCCGTCCGCACGCGCTCCGTGGCCCAGGCGCCCACGATCCGTGCCGCCTCGTCCGGCCGCGCCGCGGCGTCCTGCGCCACGTCGACCGGCAGCTCTGCCGCGAGCTCCTCGACGTACGCACCCCGATACCCATCTTCGGGAAGGTCCGTGCCGTCGCGCCGGGCCACGACCGAGAGCCCGAGGTTGAGCACCTGCGCACCGAAGTCGTTGAAGTAGTACTCGCGCGACACCTCGTGGCCGACCGCCGCGAGCACGCGTGACAGAACGTCGCCGACGAAGGCGCCCCGGGCGTTGCCCACGTGCAGGGGCCCTGTCGGGTTGGCGCTCACGAACTCGACGTTGATGCGCCGCGCCGCCTCCACGGTGCCGCGGCCGAACGACGCGCCGGCGTCGCGAATCGGTCCGACCTGCGCCGCGACCCATGCCGGATCGAGGCGAATGTTGAGGAAGCCCGGTGGCGCGATCGCGATCTCACCGATGGATGGTGGCGTGTCGAGGTGGGCGACGATCGACTCGGCAATCCGCATCGGCGCTGCCCGCGCGACCGGCGCGAGCTGCATGGCAACGTTGGATGCCCAGTCGCCATGCTCCGGATGCGCCGGGCGCTCGATGCCGACCTCGGGCAGCTGCGTCCCCGGCGGAACGGCGAGGTCGCCCGCTTCGATCGCGCGGTCGCGCGCGACGGCAAGGGCGCGGCTCAGATCGGCTCGCAGGCTCATGGGGCGTCGAGTCTAGCGTCTCGACGCTCCGCGCCCGAGCGCGGTCAGGGTTGGGCGGTGCGGCTGATTGTCGACGAGGCGCCGCTGTCGGTGCCGGATTGCGTGCTGACGATCCCACCGACGGCGAGCGAGACGATCATCCACACCGTGGCCAGGGCCACGTGGAGTCTGCTCGGACCGTGGCGGGCGGCGACGCGGGCGTTGGGCTGCATTTCTCGTGTGACTCTGTGCGGGCTGGTTCCGATCCCCTCTTGGAAATCCCGTATGCAAGCACGTTGCCAGCTCGCAGATGCGGCGGTGCGGTGGCGCACCGCGTGGCTAACGGTCCCGCGCGAGGCGCAGCTCGAGGGCTTGATCGGCGCTGAAGTCGGCAAGTCCCAGCGCATCCGCCGCCACCTCCAGCAGGGCTCCCGTGGGAGCGAGGCCGATAAGCTCGCAGTGATCGATGTCGGTACCCGCGTCCCGCGCCAGGCGCCGCACCTCGTTGACGACCGCGGCGATGCCGGTGCGCTCCCAGTCGACGAGGTTCGTGCTGACCTGGGCCATCGGTGGCATGCCCGGGTTCTCGAGCAGGACGCCCATGGCCTGCACCGCCGGCATGCCGCCAGACGACTCACGGATCATCGTGGCGATCTTGATGGCAACCGCCAGGTCGGCGGTGCGAAGGTTCATGTTGAACGCGATCAGCGGCTTTCGGGCGCCGACCGCCACCGCGCCACCGCGCGGGTGGAGCCGCGACGGCCCGAAGTCGGGGGCCCGGCTGGGGTTGGTTCCGATCTCGTCGCGCAGGGCCTCGTACTGGCCGCGTCGTACCTCGGCGAGCCTCCGGCGCTCGGGTCGGAGCGCCGCCTCGCCGTAGAGGTAGACCGGGATGTCGAAGCGCTGGGCGACCTGCTCGCCGAATCGCCGGGCGAGGTCCACGCACTCCTCGAGGCGAGTGGTGCCGAGCGGCACGAACGGGATGACGTCCACCGCGCCGATGCGGGGATGCGCCCCCGCGTGCTGCTCCATGTCGATGAGCTCGAGCGCGCGCCCGACCGCGGCCGTTGCGGCTCGGACGACCGGCTCGGCGCTGCCGGCGAAGGTCACCACGCTGCGGTTGTGCGTCTCGTCCCTCGTGTGGTCCAGGACGGTCACGCCCTCGATCTGGCCGACCGCGTGCACGATCTCCTCGATGACCTCGGGGCGCCGGCCCTCGCTGAAGTTCGGAACGCACTCGATCAGCCCGGGCATGTCCTTGATCGTAGCGGCGAGGATGCAGCCCAGCGAGGGTTTGGGGCGCGGGCGCGATCGGTCACGAATGCCCTGCTAGGCTCCGTGGATGGCCGGTGACCCCCATCTGATCGTCAGCGCCCTCGTTCGCCGCGAGGAGAAGCTCCTGCTCGTCGAGCAGCAGGGACCCGGCGATCCCGAGCCGAGCTGGATGCTCCCGGGCGGGCGCGTGGAAGCCGATGAACCGCTCCTGGTCGCGCTGGAGCGCGAGCTCGGGGAGGAGACGGGTTTGACGGTCGAAGGTGTCCCGACGATCGCATTCGGCGTCGACCTCCTGACCATCGACGGCTGGTACTCGGCGCTAACCTTCGACTGCCGCGCCGATGGCGAGATTGGCCCGAACGACCCGGATGGTTTCGTCCGCACGGCGGCCTGGGTGCCGTTGCGCGACGCGATCGACCGCTTGCGACTCGTGCAGTGGTATGACTGCCAGCCGATCGAGCGGTACATGTCTGGTGAGGCATCGCCGGGGACGATGTATCGGATGGAGCGGACATGAGCGGCACGCTCTTCGTGGTCGCCGTTCCGATCGGCAATCCGGACGACCTTTCCTCGCGAGCTCGACATGCGCTCGCGTCAGTCGCCGTCGTCGCGGCCGAGGACACGCGCCACTTCGCGACCCTGGCACGCCACCACGGCATCGAGACACGGGCGGTCAGCTACCACGACCACAACGAGGATGCGCGCAGCCGCGAGCTGCTCGAGCGTCTCCTCGCCGGCGACGACGTGGCGCTCGTCAGCGACGCCGGCACGCCGCTGGTGAGCGACCCCGGATACCGGCTGGTTCGCGCCGCCATCGAGGCGGGCGTTGCCGTCACCAGCCTGCCAGGGGCATCCGCGGTCACCACCGCGCTGGCGGCGTCTGGTCTCCCGCCGCATCCGTTCCGATTCATGGGCTTCCTGCCACGAACCGCCGCCGCTCGGGTCGCTGCCTTCGAGGCCGTCGCGCGAGACGATGCGACCCTCGTCGCCTTCGAGGCGCCGCGTCGCCTGGCCGATGCCCTGCGAGACGCGCTCGCCGTCCTCGGCGACCGACCGGCGTGCGTGGCGCGGAACCTCACCAAGCCGCACGAGCGCTACCAGCGCGGCTCCCTGTCGGAGCTCGTCGCCGAGCTCGAGGGCGAAGGCGAGGTTCGCGGCGAATCCACCGTGCTGATCGGTGGCGCCTTGGACCGGCCAAGCGTCTCCGCCGAGGCGGAGGCCGATGCCGGGCTGCTGCTCGCCGGCGGCGCCCCGGCGCGCGCCGTCCAACAGCTGCTCGTGGCGCGCCACGGGCTCACCAGGCGCGAGGCCTACGCGCTCGTCCTTCGGCTGAACGACGCATGACTGCCGAGATCGTGGAGCGCGTGCTGCGCTCCTCGCGCTACCGCGACGTCGATCGTGCGCTGCTCGCCCGGCTCGCCGACGAGGAGCTGCCACGCGCCCGAAACGCGGACGACGCGGTCAAGCGGGTGAAGCGGCGGCTGCACCAGGCCGTCGGCGCCTTTCGTGGCGCATCCCGGGGGCAAGGGTTGTCGGCCGCCTGGACGGGGGACTTGGCCGAGCCCGCGTTCCGCGCCGCATGCGCGGACGCTCTCCGCGCACATGCCTCGACGCGAGAGCGCATCGAGCACCTCGACACCTTCTTTGCCGGCATCTGGGCGCACACCGGGGTGCCGGAACGGGTGATGGATCTCGGCTGCGGCCTCGGGCCGTTGGCCCTGCCGTGGATGGGCCTGGCTGCCGACGCGACCTACGTCGCCTCCGACGTCGATCGCCGGCCCCTGGCGACGGCCGGCGAGTTCCTCCAGCTGGTCGGCCAGCCGCACCGGGTCGAGGTGCGGGACCTCGTGACCGATCCCCCGGATGAGGGAGCCGACGTGGCGCTGCTCCTCAAGCTCGTCACCACGCTCGACCGGCAGGATCCCGGATGCAGCCGCGCGCCTCCTCCGCGCAGTCCGGGTGCGACACGCGGTGGTCAGTTTCCCGGCGCGCTCGCTCGGCGGTCGTGGCAAAGGGATGGAGCGCACCTACCGCGAGCGGCTCGACCGGCTCGTCGTCGATGCCGGCCGCGTCGAGGCCGTGGCCGAGGCATCGGTTCCGAACGAGCTCGTCTTCGTGCTGACGCTGCATGGCTGAGCCGCTGGCCACCCGTCGCGGGGCGCTGGCCGTGCCCACCTTCCTTCCGGACGCCACGCGCGCCGGCGTGCGCGGCGTGAGCAGCGAGGACCTGCGTACGATCGGTATCGAGGGGGTGGTGGTCAACGCCTTCCACCTTCTGCGGCGGCCCGGCGCGCGGGTGGTCCAGGCGGGGGGTGGGATCCATCGGTTCATGGACTGGGACGGCCCGATCCTGTCCGACTCGGGTGGGTTCCAGATCTGGAGCCTCATCCGCCAGGACCCCAGCCGCGGCGTGATTCGCGACAACGAGGTGATCTTTCGCGAGCCGACGACCGGCGAGAAGTGGAATCTGACGCCGGAGCGCGTGATGGGGCTCCAGCTGCAGCTCGGCTCGGACATCACGGTCTGCCTGGACGACTGCACGGATGCCGATGCGCCGGAGGCCGAGCAGGAGCGAAGCGTCGAACGGACGGTGCGCTGGGCGCGGCGATGTCGCGACGAGTTCGACCGCCTCGTCGCCGAGCGTCGCGACGCCGATCCGCCGCGCATCTTCGCCGTGGTCCAGGGCGGTCGGATCGAGGCGCTTCGCCGGCAATGCGCTGCCGCACTGTCAGAGATCGGCTTCGACGGCTATGGCTTCGGCGGCTGGCCGCTCGACGCCGACGGCGGGCTGCTGGCCGACCCGATGCGGTGGGTCGCCGAATCTCTGCCCGCCACCGCGCCGAAGCATGCGCTGGGCGTCGGCCGACCGGACCACGTCGTCAACGCCTTCGGCCTCGGCTATTCGGTCTTCGACTGCGCGCTGCCGACACGCGACGCGCGCCACGGCCGGCTGTACGCGTTCCGGGACGGCTGGGCGGAACGGCGGCCATCGGCGGGCGACCACTTCTACCGTGCCGTGCGGATCCACGATCCCGACTACCGGGTCGACCACGGGCCGATCGAGAGCGGCTGCGACTGCCCGCTCTGCTCGCGCCACTCCGCGGCCTACCTGCACCACCTGTTCAAGGTGGGGGACCTGTCGGCGGAGCGGCTCGCCACCCTCCACAACCTGCGCTTCTACGTGCGGCTGTTCGGCCTCCTCCGCGGCTAGCCGTGCGCGGCAGCCTGGGCCGGATCCTCCCTGCCCAGCGTGTCGGGATTCACGCCCCGCGCGCGCGCCATGCGCTCGGTGAGAACCTGGAGCGCGACGGCGGACGCGAGGAGTGAGCCGGTCAGGCCGCCGACGCGGCCGGTATGCGGCAGGACGATGCGTCCAGCTGGAGTCAGCTCGTCCGGCACCTCGGAGGCGACCGGGTCGGCGATGATCGCCGCGGCGGGGACGGCCAGGGCTCTCGCCGCCTCGAGCAGCCGGTTCGCGCGCTCCCGCACGAGGGTGCCGGCGCCGGCCTCGGTCAGGACGATGATCAGGCCGGTCCAACGGGTGGCGGCTGCCAGGTGGCCGTGGAGCACGGTCTCGAGGTCGTGCGCGTGTGCGGGCAGTCGGGCGCCCTCCTCGATCTTCAGGGCGAGCTCCCGCGCCGTGACGTTGTCCGCGCCCGATCCCGCGACCACGATGCGGTCGCTGCCGACGAGCGAGGCGGCAACGTTGGCGGCCGCATGCGGATCGTGCGCGACGTCGAGCAGCGCACGGATCGCGAGCGCCGTCGATCCGCGTCCCGCTGAGGCGCGCCGACAGCGCGGCGCCGACCACGAGCGGCGAGAGGTAGCCCACCGTGTGGCACCAGCTCTGGTCCTGCTCCTCCGTTGTGATCACCAGGTCCGCCAGCTCGGCACCGGGCGATCGGTCGCTCACGGTCACGAGCGCCGTCGTCGCACCGCCCTGCCCGGCCGCGCGCAGTGCCTCGTTGGTGACGTGGGTGCCGCCTTCGTGCGAGATGCCGATGACCACCCCGTCGCGCGGTGGCCGCTGCGCAGCCTCGAGCGCCGGCATCGCGCGCGCGTCGCGACCCGGTGGCAGATCGAGCGCGTCGCTCACGAACCTGGCGAGCCCCATCGCCGCGTGCTCCGATGTGCCGCTGCCGGTCGTGACGATGGCCGTGCCCTCGTGCGCCGCGCGCCGAAGCCGCTCGACCAGCTGCTCGACCGCCGCGTCCTCGCCGAGCCGATGGACGAGCCGCTCGGCCATGGCAGGCTCTGCGGCGATCATCTCGGTCATGTGGTACGGCGGCTTCCCACGGAACGCCGGCATCTCGGACGACGCCCAGGGTTCCGGCGCCCCCGGGAGCTGCTGGTTCACGTCGCGTCGCACGGCGGCATCGTAGGGCACGGCCGAGGTCGCGAGGGACGCAGACCGATGCTCAGATCGGTCAGGGAGCCTCGTCCATGGGAATTCGGACGCCGCGCTCGCGGGCGACCTCGAGTGCTCGGTCGTAGCCCGCATCGGCGTGACGGATGACGCCCATGCCCGGATCCGAGGTCAGCACGCGCTCGAGCCGAGCTGCCGCCTCCGGCGTCCCGTCGGCGACGACGACCATGCCGGCATGGAGCGAGTAGCCGATCCCGACGCCTCCGCCGTGGTGGAAGCTGACCCACGTAGCGCCGGCCGCCGTGTTGACCATGGCGTTCAGGATCGGCCAGTCGGCGATGGCATCCGAGCCGTCGCGCATGCCCTCCGTCTCTCGGTACGGCGATGCGACCGATCCGGCGTCAAGGTGGTCGCGGCCGATGACGATCGGCGCGCTGATCGCGCCCGACGCGACGAGGTCGTTGATGGCCGCACCCGCTCTCGCCCGTTCCCCGTAGCCGAGCCAGCAGATCCGTGCCGGGAGGCCCTGGATCGGCACCTTCTCGGCGGCGAGCCGCAGCCAGCGCTGGAGGCCCGTGTCATCGGGGAAGAGCCCGGCCAGCGCCTCGTCGATCCGCGCGATGTCGGCCGGATCGCCCGAGAGGGCCGCCACGCGGAACGGTCCACGCCCCTCGCAGAAGAGCGGCCGGATGAAGGCCGGCACGAACCCGGGGATTTGGAAGGCGTCCTCGACGCCGGCTTCGGCTGCGAAGGTTCGAATGTTGTTGCCGTAGTCGAAGGTCACGGCGCCGGCGCGCTGGAACGCGAGCATGGCCCGGACGTGCTGGGCCATGGCTGCCGTTGATCGACGGACGTACTCGTCGGGGTCCGATGTGCGCAGTGCCCGCGCTTCATCAGGCGTTATATCGTTTGTGATATATCCGTTGAGGGGATCGTGGGCCGAGGTCTGGTCGGTCACGACGTCCGGCCGCCAGCTCCGCCGAACCAGCTCCGGCTCGATATCTGCCGCATTCCCGAGAAGGGCCATCGAGCGCGCCTCCCCGGCCGCGCGCCATCGGTCGACCGTTGCGACCGCTTGATCGAGGTCGTGGGTCATCTCGTCGACGAAGCCGGCTTCGAGACGTCTTCGAGCGCGTGCCTCGTCGACCTCGATCACCAACGCGACCCCGTCGTTCATCGTCACGGCCAGCGGCTGCGCGCCACCCATGCCGCCCAGACCGGCGGTGAGGGTCGCGGTGCCCTTCAGCGAGCCACCGAAGTGCTGTCGTGCCACTTCGCCGAAGGTCTCGTACGTGCCCTGGATGATTCCCTGCGTCGCGATGTAGATCCACGAGCCGGCCGTCATCTGGCCGTACATCGTCAGGCCCGCGCGCTCGAGCTCCCGGAACTTCTCCCAGGTCGCCCAGTGCGGCACCAGGTTGGCGTTGGCGATCAGCACGCGTGGCGCATCAGTGGTAGTACGGAAGACGCCGACCGGCTTACCTGAGGCCACCAGGAGGGTCTCGTCGTTCTCGAGGCGGCGAAGCTCGCCCACGATGGCGTCGAAGGCTTCCCAGCTTCGCGCCGCGCGACCCTGTTCCGCCGTACACGATCAGGTTGTCCGGGTCCTCGGCAACCTCGGGATCGAGGTTGTTCATGAGCATCCGCAGCGCCGCTTCCTGCTGCCAGCCCTTGCAGGAGAGCTCGGTGCCGCGTGGTGCGCGAACGGTCCGTGGACCGCTCTTCGGTTGGACGGCCGTCATGAACCGATGATACGGCCGGGCTGAGCCCGGCCGCACCCTCGGAGCTACGGCAGCTGAGCGTCGAAGACGATGACGACGGGCTGCGGGGTGTCGCCCTGGCGCACCTCGCCGACGAAGAGTGTGAGTCCCTCGTGAGTGGCTACCGATTGGAGGAGCAGCTCGCCACCGGCGTCCATCTCGACGGCCAGCCACTCGGTCTCACCGACCTGTCCGGCGACCGCTGGCGGTGCGGGGTCCGGTGGCTCGCCCGGAGTCACCGTTGCGACCCACCCCGTTGCTGTCGCCGCCACCGAGGAGAGCCCCGAGCAGCACGGGTCGGCGAGCGCCGGCTGCCAGGTGCTGCCGTCGGCCGACTGCCAGGCGATGTTCGCCTCGCCGGGGCATTGCAGGCCGAGACCCACGCCGCCCGGACAGCTGCCCTGGCCGACCGCGAGCAACTGCTCGCCATTCCACGCGAGGTCGAACACGGCGGCCCGATCTGAGTCCTCGTCGAAGCGCTCCCAGTTGACGCCATCGCTCGTCGTCCAACTGGCGTCGAAGCTGCCGCCTTCCGGGTTTCCCTGCGTCCCCACGGCAACGATCACATTGCCCATCGATGTGATGGCGTGGATGTTCGATTCGAGCAGGTCGGACGGCTGGCCCGACTCCCAGCTCTGCCCGGTCTCAGAGACCAGGACCGTAGGCGTCACCCCGGGACTGCCGGAGGCGAAGGGCTCGATCGCGATCGCCACGAAACCAGGGCCGCCGGCGGCGAGATGAACGAGGACCCCGCCGGAGATTGCCAAGGGGGCGAGAGTCCAATTCACGCCGTCGGGGGAGTACCACAGCACTCCGCCCCCACACTCCGTGACGCAGTTCGCCATTGCGGCCACGTAGCCGAGGTCCGATGCGACGACGGCCATCGGCCGCAGGTCGGTGACGCCATCGGAGGGCAGGGTGAGTTCGACCCAGTCCCGCCCGTCGGTGCTGTGCCACCCGATGGGACCGTTCGCGTCGTAGCCAAGGACTACGGCTCCCCCGGGCCCGCTGGTCGCGACCGTCGCGCTTCCGGAGTCACCGAGCATGATGGTGCTATAGCCATCTGCCGGCTCGGACGGCGCCGGCGCGGAAGCGGATGGCGACGCGCTCAGGCTCGGCGCAGTGGAGGCATCCGTCGATGCGCTGGGCTCGACCGACGCGCTGGGGCTCGGGCTGCTGTCGCCGACCTCGTCGGTCGGGCGGTTGAGGAGCACGAGGGCCAGCACGACGCCGGCGAGTGCACCCATCGCGATCACCCCGCCCGCGGCGAGGGAGGATCTCGATCGGTTCCGTCGACTGCGTCTGGGTCATGGGAAGTTCTCCGTCCGGGATACGCGACTCGTAGGCGCGAAGGCGCTGTGTGAGTCGCTCGTCGAATTCGTCGTGCTCAGGCATCGCTCAGAGCCTCTCGCATGTGTGTCTTGGAGCGGGCCAGCCAGCTGGCCACGGTCCCTGGTGGGACGCCGAGCATCACGGCGATCTCGGCCTGGGTGTACCCGTCGACGGCATTGAGCAGCAGCACGGCGCGATGCTCGCGGCGCAGGCCGCGAAGGGCCTCGTCGAGGCCGCGGTCCTCCGGGATCACCCACAGGTCATCGGACGGACGCCGGCCGAGCAGGCCATGCCAGCGCGTGAGCCGGCTTCGTTCGTTGAAGGCCATCCGGAGGCCGATGGTGTAGAGCCAGGCACGCTCATCGGTCCCATCAAATCGGTCCCAGGCGCGGTAGGCGCGCAGGTACGCCTCCTGCGCGAGGTCGAGCGCAGTCTCTCGGTCACGCACCACCGCGGTCAGGCGCCTGACCAACGCCGCGTAGTGCGGCCCGACGCTGGCCATGAAGACGTCCTCACGGGCGGGTGTGGTGTGCATCCAGGCGATTCCCTCCATCTCGCTCTGTACAACAGGCGAGACACAGGAATTCTTGCAGGCGTCGTTGGCTCAGTCGTCGCCGAACGGGTTCGGGCGCTTCGGCTTCTCGGGTGGCAGGCGGAACAGCTCGTCCGGATCGCGCGTGGGCGGGAGCGGCAACGGCCAATCGTCGTCCTCTTCGTCCGGCCGGCTGGCCCGGATCAGCCCGGACCAGGCATCGGCGGCGGTCTCTCCGGTGAGCTCGCGCCGGTAGACCGGAAAGTGATCGTCGCCGGCGGCATGCTCGAAGCCGGCCTGGCGCGTAGACGGAAGCGGGTCCGGGTGAGGGATGCCACGGGTCGGCGGCGCCCTCCGGGTACGCCTCGACCGCGGTGATCCCGCGCGTATCGAGCTCATCGCACAGCGCCTCGAGCAGCCGCCGGGCGATCTCGTCGCGCTCGTCCGGTGCGTGCGGGTCGGCGCCGACCTGGAGGCAGGTGATGACCCACGGCGCGGGCGACTCGGGGAGGTGCGGGTACCGATCGCGAATCGACTGTGCGCGCGGGTAGGCGCTCAGCGGGCCGAACTGCGCATACCCGATCGGCACGCGCTCCACCGCATCGGCCCGGTAGGCGAGCATGCCGTACGAGCCCGAGGCGGCACGTCCGGCAAGCAGGCGGCTTCGCTTCAGACTGGCCCGGGCCGCGGCGTCGGTTGCGTCATGCGCCGGAGCCTCGCGGCCGCCGTCGATGCCGCTCCCAGTAGTCGCACGTCTGGCAGCGCGCGCCCGGCCTGGCGGGTGGCGGGATCTCGTCGAACGCATGCTTCGTCGACGAGCTCGAAGAACAGCTCAGCCATGTGCGTCCTGGGTCGCGCCGGTGGCGAGCAGCTCGCCCGCGTGGACCAGCGTTCGCACGGCGCCGATGTCGGGAGCGGGCGAGCGATCCGCGTCGCAGGTGTGGCACGCGCTCGCGGATGATGGTCGTGCGCGCGGGCCACCCCCGCGCCCGGCTTGAGCGGCGCGCGGAAGTCCAGGCCCTGTGCCGCGCACAGCGCCTCGATCGCAAGCACGTGCTCCGCGCGGTCGATCGCGTCTCGCAGGTGGAGCGCCGAGGTGGCGCCCATGCTGACGTGGTCCTCCTGGTTGGCGCTGGTCGGGAATGGTGTCGACCGAGGACGGGTGGGCGAGCGTCTGGAGCTCGTTGACGAGCGCCGCGGCGGTGTAGTGGGCGATCATCAGCCCGCTCTCGACGCCCGGCCGTTCCGCCAGGAAGGCAGGCAGGCCCGAGAGGTGCGCGTCCACCAGCCGCGCCGTCCGTCGCTCGCTGATGGAGGCGAGCTCCGCCACCGCGAGGGTCGCGTAGTCGAGCGCCAGTGCCAGCGGCTCGCCGTGGAAGTTGCCGCCGGAGATCACCTCGCCGCCGGGGAAGACGAGCGGGTTGTCGGTGGCAGCGTTGATCTCGACGCGGAGGACGCGCTCGAGCTCCGCGAGCGCGTCGCGCGCCGCGCCGTGGACCTGCGGCATGCAGCGCAGGCTGTAGGCGTCCTGGACCCGGTGCTCGGTGTCCGCGCGGTGTGAAGCCCAGATCTCGCTGCCCGCCAGCAGCGCGCGCAGGTGCCGCGCGGATGCGATCTGGCCCGGGTGCGGGCGCGCGCGCGATCAAGCGCCTCCGCGAACGCCGCACCGGTGCCGAGCATCGCCTCCAGGCTCATGGCGCCGATGACGTCGGCCGTGATGGCCAGGCGCAGCGCATCGTGGTGGGCGAGCGCCCCGATGCCCGCCATCAGCTGCGTGCCGTTGAGGAGCGCCAGGCCCTCCTTGGCACCGAGCTCGACCGGCGCCAGCCCGGCCCGCTCGAGGGCCTGGCCGCACCCGGTCCGGGCCCGGCGCCGTCGACCGATGCCTCGCCCTCGCCGATCAGCACCAGCGCCAGGTGCGCGAGCGGCGCCAGGTCGCCCGAGGCTCCGAGGCTGCCGCGCGACGGGACGACCGGATGGACGGCCTCGTTGAGCATGCCGATCAGGAGCTCGGCCAGGTCGACCCGTACGCCCGACAGGCCGACCGCCAGGGTGTTGGCGCGCAGGAGCGAGCATGGCGCGCACCACCTCGTCGGGCAGGGGGTCGCCGACGCCCGCGGCATGCGAACGGACGAGGTTGCGCTGGAGCTCGGCCGTGCCTGCTCTGGCTCGATCCTGCACGTCGGCGAGGTCGCCGAAGCCGGTCGTAACGCCGTAGACGGTCGCCCCCTCGGCTACGAGACGCTCGATGACCGCCCGGGACTCGCGCATCCGCTCGGCGGCGTCCGCGTCGAGCGCCACCGGCCCGCCGCCCGCGCGCCACCTCGATGACGTTGTCGATCGTGAGGTCCCGGCCGGTGAGCGGAAGCGGCGGCATCGGTCCCTATACTACGCACCGTGCGACGGCTGCCGGACCCCACGAGCCGCCTCGTGATGAGCGACGAGGCCGCACATCGCCTGGGCGGCGCCGTGCCCAGCCCGGCCGCGGCCTTCCTGCTCGCCGTGATCGCGCTCCCCGCCCTGTTCTGGCTCGTGATGCTCAAGCGCACGACCGCGTCGACCGCGCCCGAGGAGTGGCTGATGTCGAGCGTCGTGCCTGCCGGTGCGGGACTGGATCGAGCACGAACGTCCCCCTCTCGAGACCCTCATCGTCGGCATCAGCGCGCTTGGCAGCGGCTGGTTCGTGGCCCTCGCATTCGCCGTGCTCGGCCTGTTCGCCCTCAGCCGGGGGCGGCGGGACCTCGCGCTGCCTGCTGGCGCTCGGCACCCTCTGCTTCCCGATCGAGTGGATGCTGAAGTACTTCACCTCGGCTCGGACGCGATCAGCCTCGGCGCACTCGTCAGCGCAATCTTCAACGTCAACGAGATCGGCCTCGACGACATCGCCGACTTCCCGGCCGGGCACGCGCTGCGCGCGACGGTCCTGTACGGGCTCGCGGCCTTCTGCGTGGCGCGGCTCGCACACGACCACCGGCAGGGCCGCGTCGCGTACGTGGTGGCGATCGATCCTCATCGGCGCCATCAGCGCCACGCGGATCTACCTCGGCGCCCACTACCCGATGGACGTCCTCGGCGGCTGGATGGCCGGCGGGGCGCTGGTCGCCATCCTGGTTGCCGTCCACGTCCTCGGCGTCGACGAGCGGGCGCGCGCTCGCGAGCTGGCCGAGGCCGCGGCGCGGCCGGCCGGCCGACGCGTGGCCGTCCCGCGCCGCAAGCCGATCGAGGGCTGAGGCGCTGCTCGACTTCATCGATCGCGAGGTCATCCCCTTCGTCGAGAAGCTGTACGACGCCGTCGGATACGTCGGCGTCGCCGCGGCGGTGGCGCTCGAGACGATCGTGGCGCCGATCCCTTCCGAGGTGATCCTGCCGATGGCCGGCTGGAAGGTGAGCCAGTCCTCGGTCGACCCATCCGTCGCTCGAGCCGCTGACCGGACTGCCCTGGAACATTCCGCTGGCGGTTCTCCTCGCCACGGTCGGCAGCGTCATCGGCGCGCTGGTCGGCTACGCCATCGGCGCGTGGGGCGGACGGCCGCTGCTGGACCGATACGGTCGCTACGTCGGCATCGGCGGGGAGGACCTCGATCGGGCCGACCGCTGGTTCGACCGATGGGGCTCGTGGGCCGTCTTCCTCGGCAGGATGGTTCCGCTGGTGCGCACGTTCGTCAGCTATCCCGCCGGCATCAGCCGCATGCCGATGGGCCGCTTCCTGCTCTTCAGCACCCTCGGCTCGCTCCCGTGGAACGCGGCGCTGATCTATGCCGGGTTCCTGGTCGGCGAGAACTATCCCGAGATCGAGGCCGCCATCAAGCCGTTCGAGTACGTCATCTACGTGGTCGTGGCCGTGGTGGTCGTGCTGCTCGTCGGCCGCTGGTGGTGGGGGAAGCGCCGGCGGCGCGCGTCACAGGATGGCGCCGCCCCCGGTTGACCGGCATCGGGGCACATGCCACGATCGGTCCAATCGAACGATCCATCGTCTTCGGGGCGGGGTGAAAGTCCCCACCGGCGGTCGGCTCACCAGCGTGGGCCAGCCCGCGAACCGCACCGGTCCGTTCTGACCGATGCGGCCGACCTGACCTCCGGCGTGAGCCGGGGCAGACAGGGCCGACGGTCACAGTCCGGAAGGGAGAAGGCGACCGTGTCTCTGCCGTGCTGTGCGGCGGAGGTGGCGGCACTGCCCCGTGCGCGATGGCCACATGGCGACGCGGGAGCAGGATGAGCTCGATTCCGGACAACGCCGGCGGTCTTCCCGTCGTCGTCGACGCGGTCGGCGTCCGCTTCGGCGCGCCCGGCGACGGCGTCGAGGCGCTGGCGGCGTGCAGCCTGTCGGTTGCGGCCGGGTCCTTCACCGTGGTGATCGGCCCGAACGGCTGCGGTAAGAGCACGCTGCTGCGGCTGGTGGCCGGACTGCTCGCACCCACGCTGGGACCGTCACCGTTGGCGGCTGAGCCGCCGCGGCCGGGGGACGGCCGCGTCGGCCTCGCCTTCCAGCAGCCGCGCCTGGTGCCCTGGCGCTCGACCGCTCGAAAACGTGGCGCTGCCGCTGGAGCTGGCGGGCGTGACACTGCCCGAGCGACGGGAGCGGGCGGGCGCTTGCCCTGGAGCGCGTCGGGCTGGCCGGCGCCGCCACCCTTCGCCCACGCGAGCTGTCCGGCGGCATGGCCCAGCGCGCTGCGCTGGCACGCGCACTCATCGGCGACCCGCCGGTCCTGCTGCTGGACGAGCCGTTCAGCGCCCTCGATGCCCTCACCCGCGAAACCTTCGACGCCGAGCTCCAGCGGCTGTGGCTCGAGCGGAGGCGGACGGTGATCCTGGTCACCCACAGCGTGCCGGAGGCCGTCGGCCTTGCCGACCGAGTGGTCGTCATGACGCCGCGTCCCGGGAAGGTGGCGCGAATCGTGGAGGTCGACCTGCCTCGCCCCCGGCCGGCGGAGCTGATCGGGGATCCACGAGCGGCGGAGCTGGCGGCAGAGGTCCGCCAGGCGCTGAGCGCCGCACATGCGTTGGAGCTGCGGCCGTGGGCGCCCGCCGATGGCGAGGGTGCGGCATGAGACGTCTCGGGGCCGGGATCGCCAGCCTGGCTGCCTTCCTCGTCGCGTGGAAGCTCGTCACCGTCATCGGCGGCTATCCCGAATACATCCTGCCGGCCCCCGAGGTCGTGGCCGAGCGAGCCCTGCGCGCCATCGGCTCCGGCGTGCTGTGGGAGCACGCGGCGGTGACCCTGCTCGAGATCGTCCTGGGATTTGCCGTCGGTGCGGCGGCCGCCGTCCTGACCGGAATCGCGCTCGGCAAGAGCGTGCTGATCGAGCGCGTGCTGTCGCCGTACATCGTCGCCGCCCAGGCCGTGCCGATCCTGGCGCTGGCGCCGCTGCTCGACATCTGGTTCGGCGGTGGGCTGCTGGCGCGGGTCGTCATCTGCGCGCTCATCGTCTTCTTCCCGATCGCCATCGCGACCATGGTCGGCATCCGCGCAGCTGACCCGCTGCTGGCCGAGATGCTCCGCAGCCTCGGCGCCAATCCGGCTCAGCGAACGCGCCTCCTCGAGGTCCCCTCCGCCTTGCCGGTCATCTTCGGGGGGCTGCGGGTGGGAGTCACGCTGGCCGTCATCGGCGCGGTGGTCGCCGAGTGGGCGGGGGCATCCAGCGGCCTCGGCGTCCTCATCAACATCGCCAACCAGGGACTCTTCGACACCCCGCTCATGTTCGTTGCTCTCGCCACGCTCGCCATCATCGGCCTCGGCTTCTACGGGTTGGTCGTGATGGTCGAGCGGCGCCTCGTCATCCAGTGAAAGGAACACCGATGCTTCCGTCGCGCTTCCTCGTCGCACTGCTCGCCAGCACGCTCGTCGCCTGCCAGTCCCCGGCCGTCTCGGAGACGGAGCCGGCGCTTCGGCAGGTGACGCTCGTTCTCGGCTTTCGTCCCGACGTCCAGTTCGCTCCGTTCTACGTTGCCCAGCAGGAGGGCTTCTATGCCGATGCGGGCCTCGAGGTCGAGATCGAGCACCACCAGGCGCCCGACGTCCAGCGGCTGGTGGCCGACGGGCAGGCGGAGTTCGGCGTCGCCGATGCGACCGACGTGATGATCGCGCGCACCGCCGGGATCCCGATCAGGTACGTCAGCACGCTGTACCAGTCCTTCCCGGTGGCGCTCATCGGCGATACGTCCGATGTTCCCGCGGAGCCGTCAGGGCTGGCAGGCCGGTCGATCGGCACGCCGGGGCGGTTCGGCTCGTCGTGGCACGCCCTGCTGGCGCTGCTGGATGCCGGCGGGCTGACCGAGGACGACGTCACGATCCGTGAGTACCCGACCTTCAACCAGGTCGATGGGCTGACGAGCGGCGACGTCGAGCTGGTGACCGGCTTCCGCAACAACGAGCCGCTGCGGCTGGAGGCGCGTGGAATGGAGGTCGGGCTTCTCACCGTCGACGAGGTTGCGCCACTGCCCGGCCCGGGCATGATCGTCGGGGATGAGCTGCTCGACGCCGATCCGGAGCTGGTCCGCGCATTCGCGCAGGCGACTGCCGCCGCTCAGGCCGCCGTGATCGCGGATCCCGACCTCGGCTTCGCGGCTGCGGAGGCCGCCGTTCCCACCGTCGCGGAGGAGCCCGAGGTGGCTCGTGCCGTGCTGGCGGCGACGGTCGAGCTGTGGGCCGGCGACGGGTTCGCCGACGGCGCCCTCGACCTGGCGCTGTGGGAGTCCGGCTACGAGACGATGGAGCGGCTCGGGTTCATCGACGGCTCGGTCTCGCTCGACGAGATGATCGCGCCGGCGGTCCTGGGGGATGCGGCGCGCTCGGCCGACTCGACCAGCTGACGGAGGACCATCATTGGCGTCACCGGGCCGACGCCGCCGGGCACCGGGCTGATGCCGCTGACCACGGCCGCAACAGTGGCGAACTCGACGTCGCCCACGATCCCGGCCGGAACGGCGTTGATGCCGCAGTCGACGATGACCGCCGAGCGGTTGACCATCTCGGGACGGATCAGGCCGGGCGACCCGGCCGCCGCCACCAGGATCTCCGCGCGGCGCGTCTCGCGCGCGAGGTTGCGCGTGGCGCGGTGGCAGATGACGACCGTCGCATCTCGCGCCAGCGAGCAGCGATGCGACCGGGCGGCCGACGACCGCCGAGCGACCGACGATCACCGCCCGCCGGCCGGCGATCGGGACGTCGTATGCCTCGAGGATGGCGATCACCGCCAGGGCCGTGGCCGGAACGAATGCGGGCTCCCCGCGCGCCAGCCAGCCCGCGTTCGTCGGCGTGGCGCCGTCGACGTCCTTGGCCGGATCGATGGCCTCCACCAGGCGGCGTCCGTGCTCCGGGTCGCCGAGCGGCTGGGCGACCACGATGCCCGCGATGCGCCGGTCGGAATTCAGCCCGTCCATGCGGCGAAGGAGCGCGCCGGTCTTGTCGGCGATGAGCACGGGCTCGACCCCAACGCTTCGCGCGGCGCGCTCGAGGCTGGCAGCGTAGAGCGCTGCGGCGTTGCTCTCGCCCGAGCGGAGGATCGCCAGCTGCGGGGCGACGTCGACGTCGCCACCGGTGAGCCGATCGACCCGATGAAGGAGATCGCGGCGGAGATGCGACGCCAGGTCGCGGCCGTCGAGGAGGCGGGCGGTCATGCCAATCGCTCCGCGACCGCTGCTCCTGACAGCTCGCTCGCGATCGTCCAGCCCGACGAGCAGCATGCCGATCTCCTCGGCGGCGTCGCGCCGCAGCGGCTCGTCGGGCCGAGGTACGGCAGGTTGATCTCGACGTTCAGCGCGGCGCCGCGCACCGCGGTGACCGCCAGCAGGGCGGCGACGCCCACGTCACTGACGGCATTCCGGTTGCCGATGGGCGCCAGCAGCTCGGTCAGCGCGAGCACCTCGTCGGCGATGCGCGCCGTGACGAGCGGGGCGCGTGTCGCCTCGCGCACGGCGGCCGCGATCTGCACGTCGCGCGCGTGGCGTTCGCGCTCGGACTCCCGTCGGCAGGCGACGGGCGGCGACGACGGCGGCATACGCGTTCGCGTCCACCTCCGCGAGGTTGAGCAGCTCGGATTGCCAGTTGGTGGCCGCGGCGCCGATTTCGGCCAGGGCGTCCTCGCTCCCCTCCGCGGCCGGGCGTCCCGCGGTGAGCTCGACGACCATGTGCACCAGCGCGGCACCCATCGCGCCGGCCAGGGCGGCGGCGCTGCCCCCGCCGGGAACCGGATCGCTGGTGGCCAGCCGCTCGACCAGCCGTCGGACGGTCAGCTCGTTGAGTCGCTCCTCCATCGGCCGCGGATGATCCTCGCTCTGGTCATCCCGGATACGCGAATCGGCCCGGACGACGCCGGGCCGATTGTAGGCGGGCCGATGATCGAGTCAGGCCGCCGCCTCGACGGCCTCCAGGTACCAGCGGCGCCGGCGACCGTCGAAGACGACCGACGCGCGGCCGCCATCGTCGGTTCCCAGCACGAATGTGACCCGGGGCCCGCGTTCGGCCGGATAGGCGGATCGCTCGTCGCGAACGGCATCGAGCCGCACGACCCGATGGTGCTGGCCGCCCCAGCGAACCTCGCTCGGTCGGTCGGCGCGGCGGTCCCAGCGCACGTGTGCCTCGATGGGTGGAATCTTGACGAGTGCCATTGGTGCTTCGCTCCTGACGATGTGGGCCTGCTCGGGCACTCGAACAGGCGTTCTATTCAGGCGGTCACGATACCGAACACCCGTTCGATCTGTCAAGGCCCATCTTCGTCCTCGGAGTGCACCACGTCCGGACGCTCGCCGAAGTCGAAGCGCCGATGCGGCCGCTCGGTCAAGAGCCGCGCTCTCATGATCGCCTGGTCGCCGAAGCGATCGCGCACGGCGTCGATCGAGCGGGTGAGCCGGTCGGAACGCTCGGGCGAGCCGAACAGCGTCAGCTGCTGCGCGTCGCTGAGCGAGATCGCTGTGAGGCCGATGAGCCGTACGGCCCTTCCCGTGACGAGGGTGCGGCGAAGAAGGTCGACTCCGGCCTGGTAGATCGGATCAGTCTCGCGGGTCTGGTGGGGAAGCGGCCGCTGGCGGGTGAGGGTCTCGAAGCCTTCGTAGCGCAGCTTGAGCTGCACCGCGCCCGCGGCGAGGTCGTGATGGCGCAACCGGCCGGCGACCGAGTCGGCCAGGTCGAGCAGGGTCGCCTCGAGCTTCCGGGCGTCGACGACGTCGACCTCGAAGGTGTGCTCGTGGCCGACGCTCTTCGGCGCCTGGAACGACTGCACCCGCCCCGAGTCATGGCCGCGCGCGCGGGACGCGAGGTCGGCGCCATGCTTGCCGAACCGCCGCTGGAGCGTGGACGGTTCGAGCGCGGCGAGGTCGCCGATCGTCACGACGCCGTAGTCGGCGAGGGCCTTCTGCGCTTGCGGGCCGACGCCCCAGAGCCGGCGAATCGGGAGCGGTGCCAGGAAGGCGGCCTCCTCGCCGGGCGGCACGACGACGAGGGCATCGGGCTTGCGCAGGTCGGACGCGACCTTGGCGCACAGCTTGTTGGTCGCGACGCCGACCGAGACGACCAGCCCGACCTCGTCGAGCACGCGCTCCTTGATGCGTCGCGCGATGGTCGGCCCGTCTCCGAGCACGGCCTCGCTGGCGGTCACGTCCAGGAACGCCTCGTCGAGGCTGATCGGCTCGACCAGCGGGGTGTAGGAGGCGAAGATCGCCATCACCTGCTGCGAAACGTCACGGTACCGATCCGGCCGGCCGGGAAGGAACACACCGTTGCGGGCAGCGCCGGCCGGCCGTCCGGAGCGGCATCGCCGACTGGACGCCGTATTCGCGTGCTTCGTATGAAGCGGCCATCACGACGCCACGCTCGTTCGGGCCGCCGCCGACGATGACCGGCCGGCCGCGCAGCGTCGGGTCGTCCAGCACCTCGACGCTGGCGTAGAAGGCGTCCATGTCCGCGTGAATGATGGTTCGCACGGGCCGTTCCTAGGCCGATGGCGAGACGATCGCCAGCATGCGCTCCGCCTCCGCCTCCAGTGCCTTCCGATCGGCCACCGCCAGCCGGCCGAACGGCTTCAGCCGGATGCGCGCGGCTCCGTCCTCGCGAACCAGCTGCCACGTTCCGGCAACCATTCCATCGACCAGCAGGGTGGGAAGGACGTCCGCGTTCTTGCTGAAGACGGCCGATCGGTGACGGTCCTCGATGACCCGGTCGCGTGCCTTCGGCGCGTGCGACAGCAGCAGGCTGTCCCAACGGGCGAGCAACCGCGGGGGCGCTGCGACATCGGCTCTCGGTCGCGGGGCGGACTCCAGGTCGAGGAGAACGCGACCGCTGTCATCGCGGAGCTCGAGGACCTCCTCGCCCAGGGCTGTCACGGCGTCGCGCCATGCTCCGATACCTCCCCGACCCCGTCCGACGTAGGCCACGAGGTCGTCGATGGTGGCGGGGCCGAAGGCGGCCAGGTAGCGGCGGGTCACGTGAGCGCGGGCGTCGGCGACGTCGATCTCGGGCTGCTCGACTCCCAGCCACTCGGCAGCCACCGCATAGCGAGAGCGGCCGTATCCCTCGCCGTCATACGGGACGTGGACCATCGGTACGAGAGCGGCGAGGTGGCGCCAGTAGATGCGCGGCACAGGGCTGTCGACCGGCCCCACCTCGGCGGCCATGAGTCGATCGAGCTCGAGAGAGCTGCGGGGTCCGTCCGCCAGGGCGGCCAGGGCCGCCCCATGGGCGGCCACCATGCGACGGCCCAGTGACGAATCGACGGGATCCGACTTGGTGAGGAGCCGCCACTGGGTGAGCCGCAGGTCCTGGCAGACCGTGAACATCGGCCACAGGTCGGTCGCGCTCACCACGTGGATCGTGACTCGCATCAGGGAGCTGCGGACGGCGGTCCGGCGCTTCAGAGCCCCCGCGAGGTCGGCCGTACGGGGATTCGCGGCGCGGGCGGCCAGCGCGTACGGCGGCCACTCCGGATGCTGCGCCTGGAGCGAGCCCAGCCGTTCGATGGCGGCTCCGGCGCTGCGTGCCGTCATCGGCTCGAGCAGCCCCTGGCGGGCCAGGGTCGCACGGTTGAGATCGTGCGCCGAGAGCGGCGCCATATGGCCCGGGGCTAGGCGAGGCGGCGAATGACGCCGACGACCTTGCCCTGGATCTGCACGTCGGTCGCGTAGATCGGCTCCATCTCGGCGTTGGCCGGCTGGAGGCGGATGCGGTCCTTCTCGCGGAAGTAGCGCTTCAGGGTCACGCCGTTGTCCTCCAGCAGCGCGACCACGATGTCGCCGTCACGCGCCGTCGCCTGTGGCTGGACGATGACGAAGTCGCCGTCGTCGATGAGCGCGTCGATCATGCTCTTGCCGCGGACGCGCAGGACGTACGAGTCCTCTCGCGCCTCCATGGATCGGGGCACCTCGAGGGTCTCGGCCGCATCGGCATACGCCTCGATCGGCTGGCCGGCGGCGATCTCGCCCATGACCGGCAGTGAGAGGGTCTCGCGCTCGATCGGCATCCGGAACGGAGTCACCTTCGACGCGTCGGCAGGGAGCTGCTGCGGCCGTGATGTCAGGCGCAGCGCGCGTGAGGAATGGGTGCCGCGTTCGAGCAGGCCGTCGCGTTCGAGGGCGAGCAGGTGGTGGTGGACGGCGCTTGTCGATGCGAGGCCGACCGACTCGGCGATCTCACGAACCGACGGCGGATAGCCGCGCTCTTCCACCGTGCGCGCGATGCAGTCGAGAATTCGCTGCCGTCGCTCCGCGTCATGCCTGGTCACGTCTTTCCTCCGCACCGCGAGATGCGCTGCCATATGCGTACCCGGCCAACC
Source organism: uncultured Chloroflexia bacterium (assembly GCA_963839635.1). Lineage (GTDB taxonomy): Bacteria > Chloroflexota > Limnocylindria > QHBO01 > QHBO01 > JACDBZ01. The sequence goes on along the minus strand of CAWIVT010000007.1, from coordinate 189,050 downwards.
TAGCAGAACGCATGTTCTAATGTCAAACGACTGCGGACGGCGCCTCTGCTATCATGCCGACCCCATCCAGACCGCCGGAGTCCCAGCGTGAACCTGTCCTCGTCGTCGCGCTACCTGCGCATGGCGCGCCTCGTCGTCAAGCTCCCGACCTACGCGCGCATGGTGTGGGGCATCCTGCGCGACCCGCGCACCCCGATCGGCCTGAAGGGCATGCTGGCCGCTGCGCTCGCGTACGTCGTGATGCCGGTGGACCTGATCCCCGACGTGATCCCGATCCTCGGGCAGGCCGACGACCTGACGGTCCTGCTGCTCGTGCTCGATCTCTTCATCCAGAACGCGCCGGCCGAGGTTCGTGCGGAGCACACCGCGCGGGCCAGGAACGGAACGGCCGATCTCGACCGCGACCTCGCTCGGCTGCGCGGCCTGATGGGGCCCCGATTCGAACGTATCCGCGACGACCTGCCGGACCTGTTGGACCGATACGGTCGGATGCGCGACCCCGAAGAACTCAAGCGCGCCCTCGCGTCATGGCGACGCCGGCGGGCGCCGACGACACAACCGAAGGAGCTCCAATGAAGGTCATCCTCAAGCGCGACGTGAAGGGCCTTGGCCGCGAGGGCGACCTCAAGGAGGTCAAGGGCGGTTACGCACGCAACTACCTGCTCACCACCGGAGCGGCGGTCGTGGCCGACAAGGGCGCGGTCGCGAACTGGGAGCGGCATCGCGATCAGCGTGAGGAGCGCGACCGCTCCGCGCGCTCCGACGCAGAGGCGACCGCCGAGAGGCTTCGCGCGCTGCGCCTCGAGGTCCCGGTCAAGGCCGGCGAGAAGGGGCGGCTGTTCGGCGCAGTCACCGGCCACCAGATCAGCGACCTGATCCAGGCCGAGGGGATCGAGCTCGACCGACACGCACTGCATCTGCGGGAGCCGATCAAGACGCTCGGCGACTACAAGATCGACGTGCGCCTGATGCCGGGCGTCGAGGCCACCGTGAGCGTGAGCGTCGTCGCCGCCGAGTCCTGATCCTCGGCGAAACGAGCCGGTGGGACGCCTGGAACATGTCCGCCGGCCGCACCGAGCCGCCCGAAGGGTGGGGCCGGCGCTGATCCGAACGCGACACCGAAGCTGTCGCATCCGGCCGCGGTAATCGTCCGGTAAGACGCCGGCGAGTACCTTCCACATGCCTTCCACAGTGGCCGGGCGGGATACCCACACGAGTGGGGATAACCCCATTGAGGCGGCTGAGACGATAGCCGTGCGCCCGGTTCGACAGGTTCCGCAATTGGCGGTCCGGCCGGGCGCCACCCATGCGCTGGTGGCGCAGCAAGCGGAACCGCGACCATGAGCATCGACAAGCTGGCGCCACAGGCGGTCGAAGCCGAGCAGAGCGTGCTCGGCTCGATCCTGATCGATCCGGACGCGGTGCTGCGCGTCGGCGACTTCCTCAAGCCGGCCGATTTCTATCGGTCCCAGCACGCCGATATCTACGAAGCGATGCTGGCCCTGCACGGGCAGCGCGAGCCTATCGATCTCGTCACTCTCGGGGATGAGCTGCGGCGTCGCGACCGCCTCGACTCGACCGGCGGGCCGGCCTACCTGACGCAGCTCATGAACTCGGTGCCGACCGCGGTCCATGCCGAGCACTACGGTCGGATCGTCGAGCGCAAGGCCGTGCTCCGGAACCTCATCGGCGCTGCCGGCAAGATCGCGGCGGTCGGCTACGAGGAGGCGAACGACGCCGAGGTCGCCATCGACCGTGCCGAGTCGATCCTGTTCGAGATCAGCCAGCGCCGGACGGACGGCGGGTTCCAGGCCCTCTCGATCCTGCTCGGGCAGGCGTACGACAGGCTCGAGTACCTGCACGAGCACCGAGGGCAGATTCTCGGCGTGCCGACCGGCCTGAGTCAGCTGGACGCGCTGCTCGGCGGGCTCCAGCCGTCCGACCTCATCGTCCTCGCGGCGCGGCCATCGGTCGGGAAGACCAGCCTTGCCCTGAACATCGCCCAGCACGCGGCCGTACGCGAGGGCAAGAAGGTCGCGGTCTTCAGCCTCGAGATGAGCAAGGAGCAGCTCGCACTGCGGCTGCTCTCTGCCGAGACCGGCATCAACCCGCGTCCCCTCCAGACCGGCTTCGTTGACGAGACCGACTGGAGCAAGATCGCCATGGTCATGAACGACATGGCGACCGCGACCATGTGGATCGACGACTCGCCGGCGCTGTCGGTCATGGAGCTGCGCACGAAGGCGCGCCGGCTGGAGGCCGAGCAGCGTGGCCTCGACCTCGTCATCGTCGACTACCTGCAGCTCATGCAGCCCTCGACGCCGAACAAGGACGCCAACCGCGTCCAGGAGGTCAGCGACATCAGCCGAGGCCTGAAGCAGCTGGCGCGCGAGCTCAAGGTGCCGGTGGTCGCGCTGTCCCAGCTGTCTCGCGGCGTCGAGCAGCGCGGCACCCAGGAGCCTCGGCTGTCGGACCTGCGCGAGTCCGGCGCCATCGAGCAGGACTCGGACGTCGTCATCTTCCTGTACCGCGAGGCCGAGCAGAATCCCGATGCCGAGGTCGAGCTCATCAAGGCCAAGGTCGCCAAGCACCGCAACGGACCGATCGGCGAGGTCCCGCTCCAGTTCCGCAAGGCGAACACCCGCTTCTACACCGTTGCCGCCCGCGAGGAGATCGCCGCGTACTGAGCACGCCTCCGGTTGCTCGGTGACCGACCGATTTTATCGCGGTCGAGAGCTTGAAATCGGGGTGTACACTCCCGCACTAGTAACGACCGGTCCAACCGTCTGACACCCGAGTTCGCTCGATCCGCGCCCAACTCGATCGCCACGCAGATCACGCCCTCGAACGGAAGACAGCGACCGTCCAGCAATGGGGCCGGGCGTGCGAACAGAGGAGGCAGGAGAGGAAGGGTGTACGCCGACAAGACCATTCGCTGCCGAGATTGCAGCATGGACTTCGTCTTCTCTGCTGGCGAGCAGGAGTTCTATGCCAGCAAGGGACTGGTCAACGAGCCGCAGCGCTGCCAGAGCTGTCGGGCCATCGCAAAGCAGAACCGGGCACTGGGGATCGGGGGAGGGAATGGCAACGGGGGACAGCGCGAGATGCACGCCGCCGTCTGCGCGGAGTGCGGGGGCCAGGCGCTCGTTCCTTTCCTGCCGCGCAACGACCGGCCGGTCTACTGCTCCAACTGCTTCGACAAGGTGCGCGCCCGCGTCTGACCGCGCACGCACCGATCTCGAGCCGAACGCCGCCCCTTGGGCGGCGTTTCTGCGTCCGGGCTGGCGCTTAACCCCGAGAATGGTGTTCGACCGATGACCGCCCGCCTGATCCGCCTCGCTATCGCCATCGTGATGGCCGGCGGCGCCGTCCTGGTCCAGTCGCCGGCACCCGGCCGCGCAGCCATGACCGTCCAGCGCATCGGCGGCGCGGACCGATACGCCACCGCTGCTGCCGTCAGCGCCGCGCACTTCGCGCCGGGCGTCCCGGTCGTGCACGTGGCGACCGGGACGAACTTTCCCGATGCACTGGCCGGTGGCCCCGCCGCGGCGCGCGCCGGTGGCCCGATCCTCCTCGTCACCCGTGACACGCTGCCGCCCGCAACCGCCGCCGAGCTCGTGCGTCTCGCGCCGGGGCGGATCGTCGTGCTGGGCGGTCCGGGGGCCGTGGGTGATGCCGTCGTTGCGGCCCTCGATGCCTACGACACGGGCGGTGGAGTGGTCCGTATCGGTGGAGAGGACCGCTACGCCACCGCGGCGGCCGTCAGCTCAGCGACCTTCGCGCCGGGGGCGCCGGTGGCATTCATCGCGACGGGCGCGAACTTCCCCGACGCACTCGTCGGTGGGGTCGCGGCCGCACGCGCCGGCGGACCGATCCTCCTCACCCGCGGCGACGCGCTGCCGCCGTCGACCGACGCCGAGCTGCGTCGCCTCGCGCCGGCGCGGATCATCGTCCTTGGCGGGCCCGGCGTCGTCAGCGATGCCGTCCTCGCAACCCTCGGGTCCTTTGCCACCAGCGGCAACGTGGTCCGCCTCGGTGGCGCTGACCGATACGCGACCGCGGTCGCCGTGAGCACCGCGATGTTCCCGGCCGGATCGGCACTCTTCGTCGCGACCGGGCGGTCGTTCCCCGATGCGCTCGTGGCGGTTCCCGCGGCCGCCCTGTCGGGTGGCGCCCTGCTCCTGGTGCCCGGCTCATCGGTCCCACCTGCGGTTCGTGGGGAAGCGGTGCGCCTGGCTCCCGGGCGGCTCGTCCTGCTGGGCGGCGCCCAGGTCGTAAACGACCGCGTCACCTTCGCGCTGCGCGTCGCCCTCGGCGACCTCGCGCCCCTGCCGGGCTGCGCCTACCAGGATGTTCCGACGCCCTTCCAGGGGCATGGCGACTGGCAGCGAACGCTGCTCGACACCGTCCTGGCGCTGCCGGCGAGCTATGTCCCGCCCGACCTCGTCAACACGTCGCAGTCGGGACTCAACGGGGGCTACGCGGTCCGCAGCCTGGTGGTCGCCGATCTGGCGGCGATGGCTAGCGCGGCTCGCGCGATGGGCGGTCCGCTCCAGATCGCCAGCGGATACCGCAGCTACGCCACGCAGCAGGCGGTCTTCGACGGCTGGGTCGCCACCAGCGGCTACGAGGCGGCGCTCCGCAAGAGTGCCCGGCCCGGCCACTCGGAGCACCAGCTCGGCACCACCATCGACTTCACCAGCCTCGGCGGACGGCCACCCTGGGAGTACGCCGATTGGGGGGCGACGCCGGCCGGCGCGTGGATGGCCGCCAACGCCTGGGAGCACGGGTTCGTCATGAGCTACCCGCGGAACAGCTTCGGTGCGGTCTGCTACGACTACGAGCCGTGGCACTACCGGTACGTGGGTCGCGACATCGCGTGGCAGGTTCGGATCTCCGGCCTCACGCTCCGTGAGTGGCTCTGGCTCAACGGCTCCGGAGGCTGACCGGCTGCGCTACGATGTCGCCTTCCCAGCAGCCGAGGTTCGCGTCGCCACGCCATGTCCGTCATCGCCGTCGTCGGTGCCCAGTGGGGTGACGAAGGAAAGGGCCGTGTCGTCGACTACCTCGCGCACGAGGCGGATCTCGTCATCCGATACGGGGGCGGGAACAACGCCGGACACACCGTGGTCAACCCACACGGCCACTTCAAGCTCCACCTGATCCCGTCGGGCATCTTTCATCCCGGCACGCGCAACCTGCTCGGGAACGGCGTGGTCATCAACCCTCCCGCGCTCGTCTCGGAGCTCGACGGATTGGCCGCGGCGGGGTTCGACTGCTCGAACCTGTTCATCAGCGACCGGGCTCACCTGGTGATGCCGTACCACGTCCTGCTCGACCAGCTCGAGGAGCGAGAGCGCGGCGCGAAGAAGCTGGGGACGACGTCGCGGGGCATCGGACCCGCCTACGTCGACAAGGTCGCGAGACGAGGCATCCGCGTGGTCGACCTGATGGAGCCCGACGCCTTCCGAGCTCGACTTGCGGCGACGCTGCAGCGCGTGCGGCGCACCGTCGACGGCTATGGCGCCGGCGACGAGCTGGGCGCCGAGATCGCGGAGGCGACGGACGAGGGCCGCGTCGCGGAGGCATACCTCGCGGCGGGTGAGCGCCTTGCGAGCCACGTCGTGGATGGCCACGCCATGGTCGACGAGGCGCTCGAGCGAGGTGACCGCATCCTGCTGGAGGGCCAGCTCGGCACCATGCGAGACCTGGACTGGGGCATCTATCCGTACGTGACAAGCTCGTCGCCGATTCCCGGTGGAGCGAGCCTGGGCGCCGGCCTTCCGGCGGTTGCGATCGACAAGGTGCTTGGCGTGGCAAAGGCATACACCACGGCGGTCGGTGCCGGCCCGCTCCCGACCGAGCTCGAGAACGCGGACGGCGAGCGGCTGCGTGAGCGCGGCGAGGAGTACGGCACCTCCACCGGACGCGCCCGCCGATGCGGCTGGTACGACGCGGTGGCGGTCCGCTTCAGCGTTCGCCTGGCCGGCTATTCGAGCATCGCGCTCACGAAGCTCGACGTGCTCGACGGCTTCGAGCGCATCCCGATCGCTGCCGCGTACCACGACCCGGCCGACGGTCGTACTTGGAGCACCGTGCCGGCGTCGACATCGGTCTACGAGCGGCTGGAGCCCGTCTACGAGGAGCTTCCCGGCTGGATGGCCGATACGACGGGCTGCCGGGCCTGGTCCGAGCTGCCGGCCCCGGCACGCGCCTACGTCGAGCGGCTGGAGGCGCTGGCGGGGGTCCCGATCAGCCACGTCAGCGTCGGGCCCGAGCGCGCACAGATGATCGTCCGATGACTCGCTCGAACGCCGAAACCGCGGTTGCAGTGGCCGACAGCCACGAGATGATCGAGGTGCGTGGCGCGCGTGAGAACAACCTGGCCGATATCTCGATCGACATCCCGAAGCGCCGGCTGACCGTCTTCACCGGGGTTTCCGGCTCGGGCAAGTCGTCGCTCGTCTTCAGCACCATCGCGGCGGAGTCGCAGCGGCTCATCAACGAGACCTACACCGCCTTCCTCCAGGGCTTCATGGCCACCCCGGCGCGGCCCGACGTCGACTCTCTCGAGAACCTGACCGCGGCGATCATCGTCGACCAGGAGCGGATGGGCGCCAATGCCCGCTCGACGGTGGGCACCGCCACCGACGCCTACGACCTCCTCCGCGTCATCTTCAGCCGGTTGGGGCAGCCGCATATCGGCCCGTCCAGCGCGTTCAGCTTCAACGTTCCGGCAGGCACGATCAGCGGCGAGATCACCCTGGAGAAGGGAAAGTCCGCGACCGAGTCGCGCGAGATCACGATCACCGGCGGCATGTGCCCCGAGTGCGAGGGCCTTGGACGCGTCTCGAGCGTCGACGTCGACGAGCTCGTCGATCGCGACAAGAGCCTCAACGAGGGGGCCATCAACTTCCCGAACTTCCAGGTCGGCACCTGGTACCACCGCATCTTCGTCGACTCGGGCTTCTTCGATAACGACAAGCCGCTGCGCGACTTCACCGATGCGGAGTGGCGGCAGCTCCTCCACGGAGAGGAGTCGAAGGTCAAGACGGAGCTCGTCAACCTGACCTACATCGGCCTGGTCGACAAGATCCGCCGCCTCTACCTCGTCAAGGACGCCGACTCGCTGCAGCCCGCCCTCCGCGCTGCCGTCGAGCGCATCGCGACGTTCACGGCCTGCCCGTCCTGTGAGGGCACGCGGCTCAACGCACCGGCGCGGTCGTCGAAGGTAGCCGGGCGCAACATCGCGGAGTGCGCCGCGATGCAGATCAGCGACCTCGCGGAATTCCTGCGCGGCATCGACGATCCATCGGTCGCGCCGATCGTCAAGGGGCTGCGCGATACCCTGGATTCGATGGTCGACATCGGTCTCGGCTATCTGAGCCTCGACCGCGAGTCCTCCACCCTGTCCGGCGGGGAGGCGCAGCGCACCAAGATGGTCCGGCACCTCGGCTCACCGCTGACCGATATCACGTACGTCTTCGATGAGCCGACGGTCGGGCTCCACCCGCACGACATCCGGCGCATGAACGAGCTGCTTCGGCTCCTTCGCGACAAGGGCAACACCGTCCTCGTGGTGGAGCACAAGCCAGAGGTCATCGAGATCGCCGACCACGTCGTGGACCTCGGGCCCGGGGCGGGCGCTGCCGGCGGTCGGGTCAGCTACCAGGGCGACCTGGCCGGCCTTCGCGCGTCCGACACGCTGACGGGACGGCATCTCGGCCACCGCGCGAAGCTGCGGGAGCGGCCCCGCACCGCGACGGGCAGCCTGCCCATCGCGGGCGCGAACCTCCACAACCTCAAGGACGTGGCGGTCGACGTTCCGCTCGGAGTGCTCACCGTGGTCACCGGCGTCGCCGGATCAGGCAAGAGCTCGCTGATTCACGGCTACCTCCCGCGACGCGACGGCGTCGTGGTCGTCGACCAGTCCGCCATTCGCGGATCACGTCGCAGTAACCCGGCCACCTATACCGGCCTGCTCGACGTCATCCGAACCGATTTCGCGAAGGCGAACGGCGTCAAGGCGGCGCTGTTCAGCGCCAACTCGGAGGGTGCCTGTCCGAACTGCAATGGCCTGGGCCTCATCTACACCGACCTGGCCATGATGGCCGGCGTCGTCTCACGCTGCGAGCAGTGCGAGGGGCGCCGGTACAAGCCCGAGGTGCTGGTGCACAAGCTTCACGGCAAGGACATCAGCGAGGTGCTGGCCATGTCGGTGACGGAGGCGCACGAGCTGCTGTCGAAGGGTCCGGCGCGGATCATCCTGGAGCGGCTGGCCGATGTCGGCCTCGGGTACCTGGGCCTCGGCCAGCCGCTCAACACCCTCTCGGGCGGGGAGCGACAGCGCCTCAAGCTGGCGATCCAGATGGCCAAGAAGGGCACGATCTACATCCTCGACGAGCCGACCAGCGGCCTCCACCTGGCCGATGTCGACCGCCTCCTCGCGCTCCTGGATCGGCTCGTCGACGACGGCAACTCCGTGATTGTCATCGAGCACCACCTCGCGGTGATGGCGCATGCCGACTGGATCATCGATCTCGGCCCCGGTGCCGGCCACGACGGAGGCCAGGTGGTGTTCAGCGGCACGCCGTCGGACCTCGTCCCCGGGGGAGACTCGCTCACCGCCCAGCATCTCCGCACCTATCTCGGAGAGGAGCGGCAGTGAAGCTCGGGGTGATCGTCCCGCAGGGATGGAGCGGGGAGTACGCCGGCTGGGAGCCGGCACGGGCGTGGGCGCGCACGGTGGCCGTCGCGCAGCAGGCGGATCGGCTCGGCTTCGAGTCGATCTGGCTCTTCGATCACTTCCACACCACCCCGAAGCCGATGGACGAGATGACGTTCGAGTCCTTCACTTCCCTGTCGGCCCTGGCAGCCCTCACCAATCGAGTCCGCCTCGGTCACATCGTGATCTGCAACGGATACCGCAACCCGGCGCTGACGGCGAAGATGGCCGCCACCCTCGACACCATCTCCGGTGGACGCTTCGAGCTTGGCATCGGCGCCGGCTGGAAGCGCGACGAGTGGAACGCCTACGGCTACGGCTTCCCGGACACGAAGGTCCGCCTCGCCATGCTCCACGACGCGCTCGAGGTGATCAGCCGCATGCTCGAGCCCGGACGCCTGACCCGTGCGACCTACGAGGGCGAGCATGCGCGCGTCCGGGACGCCATCAACCTTCCCAAGCCGATCAACCCCGAAGGCATGCCGATCACGGTCGGCGGCAACGGCCCGAACGTGACCTGGCGCCTGGCGGCGCGCTATGCCGATGAGCTGAACCTCGACGGCATGTCGCCGGACGAGGTGCGCGCGGCACTCCCGGTCATTCGCGCACGTTGCGAGGAGATCGGACGTGACCCCGAATCGCTGGCAGTCTCGGTCCACGCGTGGTGGGGGATGCCGGATTGGCGCGCCACCGACGCTCGGCGACAGGAGCTGCTCTCCGCCTACGCCGACCTGGGCGTCAGCCGCGTGATCGGCATGCTCCAGGCATCCGCCGAGTCGGACGACGCCCTCGAGGACCTGGCCGCCGACGCGCGGGCAGCCGGGGTTGAGCTCTCCGCCTGATCGACGTGTATGCCGAGATTCCCGATCGGCTTGGGTGGACCTGCGTCTGCCGCCGGAGCATCAGCCGGGTCGCGCGTTTCCAATCGCCGAGCGCAGGGTCCCGACCGAGTGGGCGAGGTCGCCCGTGAGATGAGTCACACCTTCGGCGCCGGCCAGCCGTCCCGCCTCGTCGCCGCCCACCGCCGTGAGCAACCCATGCCGTGCGGCTCGCAATGCGTCGATCACGGCGCGAGCTCGCTGGACATCCGCGCGGGTCGGGACGCCGACGACGGCCGCCACGGCATCGCGACGTTCGGCGGCCGACGTCCAGCTCTCGGGCGGGAGGTCCGGCCCGAGGTAGAGGATTGGCAGGCCGGCGCGTCGCGCCGCGGTCGCGAAGGCCAGGGCGCCGAGCTCGTGCCGGCCGCCGGAACCAAGGCCCACCAGGATCGGTCGCTCACCCGTCGAGTCGCCGGCCGCCTCGTACGCCATGGCGAAACGCCGAAGCACCGCGTGGCTGGCCGCGTGCTCGCCGGCCACGCTGATCTCACCGCGCTCCCAGCCATCCCCGATGGCGCGCAGCGCCGGCATCACGATGCGGTCGGTGACGACCTCGAAGCGGCCGGACGAGAAGGCCTCGTCGAGGGCTGCCTCCAGGCCGTTCGCATCGATCACCCGCGCCGCCGTCACCAGCCGAGCGACAAGGCCGTCCGCCGCTGAGGGATCGGTCGCGTCGCCGGTCGCCCGTGCCGCCGAGTCGGCGGCCATCGGCCGTGATGCGAGCCCGGCGATCTCGAGGTCCGATGCCGCGCCAACTCGTTCGGCCGCCTGCTGTGCCGACCAGCCGCCGGCGATCAGCTGCCGCATGACGCTCAATCGCTGGATCGCGGCGTCGTCGTAGAGCCGATAGCCGGAAGGCGTGCGGGTCGGCACCACGACGCCGTAGCGACGCTCCCAGGCACGGAGCAGGGGAATGCCGACGCCGCTGCGCGCCGAGGCTTCCTTGATGGTGTACACGGGCTCGCGCTCTCAGGACCGCGTGTCGGCGCGGTCGAAGGTCAGGGTGAGATCGTCGGCCGGCTCGAGGTACGCCCGCAGTCCCTCGTCGAGCGGCGTCAGTCGTCGCGGCATCCGTGCCAGGAGCGGCGCGACGTCGACCGTCGCCGGATCGTTGATGAAGTCGATCGCGTCGGGCGTCAGCGGCGGCGAAGGCAGCCACTTGAGCGGCCAGGCGCCGAGCTTGAGGAGCGGTGTCGGGCCCGGGATGATCGGGCGCCGCAGCCCGGCTACGCGGATCGCGGTGCCGATGATCTCGCGCATCCGGTACGTCTCGGGACCTCCCAGCTCGAAGACCTGGCCCGCAGCCGCGTCGTCGGTGAGGCTGTCGGCGGCGAGCACGGCGGCGTCATCGACGTACAGCGGCGCCAGCAGCTGGTTCCCCATGTTCGTGAGCGGCACGGCGGGCAGGTGTCGCGCAAAGCCCACGAACCGGTTGAGCGACACATCCCGCGGACCGAAGATCCAGGTCGGCCGAATGATCGTCCAGGTGAGGCCCGAGTCGCGAACGGCGGTCTCCGCGCGCCACTTGGCGCGGTACCAATGCCGCTCGGCGTCGGCCGCCGCACCGGCTCCGGAGACGTAGAGAAGTCGCGAGACCCCGGCCTCGCGCGCTGCGGCGACAAGCCGTTCGGTCCCGCCCGCATCGACCTCGGCGAAGGTCTGGTGGCGCGACGGCGACTCCATCGGCAGGTTCTTGAACGCGAGCGCAATCGCCAGCGCGTCGACGCCGTGCAGCGCGTCGAGCAGGCCATCGCCGGTCCGCGCGTCGGCGGTACGGATCTCCACGTCGTCGGGCAGCGGCCCGCGGCCAGCCTCGCCGCGATGCGAAAGGACGACAACGCGGTCGCCGCGGCGTCGCAGCTCGGCGGCGATCGAGCCGCCGACGAAGCCGGTGCCGCCGGCGACGGCCACCGTCCGCCCGGTGGGTGGACCCGCGTCGGCGAGGGCGGCGCGGACCGCGAACGAGCGGTAGAGGAAGATCCAGCGCAGCTCGTTGCGGATCGCGAAGTGGTTGATGGCGTCGCCGGCGGGACCGCCGGGCACGTCGTAATCGACCTCATCGTGGACGAGGGTGCCCCCCTCCACGGACTCAAAGCGATGCGTGTGCTCCCATCGCCGGTACGGCCCGCGCACCTGGATGTCGCGGAACCCGTGAGGAGGGTCGAAGTCGGTGATGCGCGTCAGCCAGCGGACAGGGATCCCGAAGAGCGGTCGGATGCGGTAGCCAATCTCGAGGCCGGCGCGCATCGCGCCGTCATCGGTCAGGTACTCGAACCCCATTGAAGACGGGGTCAGCCGATGCAGGTTGCGTGGGCGCGAGAAGAAGTCGAAGACCTCGTCGATCGGACGGGGAATGTGCTGGGTGGCGTTCAGGCGGTGCATGTCGGCACTGTCCGGATCGGGAGCAGGAGGAGGCGGCGCGGACGCGGCCACCGAGATGACGACGCGTCCGCGCGGTGCATCAGGCGGCCTGCTGGTCGGTTGAGCCGAACCATCGCGCCAGCGTCGGCAGCAGCGCAAGGGCCGAGATGCCGACGAGGACGTACACGATGCTCGAGAGCACGTTCGTCTCGCCGAACTCGCTGCCCGTGATCGCGGCGACGAGGTCGAACGTGGCAAGTCCGACGAGCAGCCAGTTCAGCCCGCCGACGATCACGAGCCCGAGGAAGAAAAGGTTGAGATAGCGCATGGGGTGAGAGCTCCGGAATGTGCGGTCGCCTTCTTGAGTGTAGAGGCTTAGTTGACGCAGTATGCGCAGATGTATAAGGTTTGTCAACCGTAAGTCCAGGCACGAAGGCGCGGCTCTATGATGCCGCCTCGCATCGCGCCCGGGCGGGCGCATCGGTATACTCCGTCAAAGCCGCTCTGCGACCATGCCGTGAACCCGATCCGCGCCGTCATGACCTCCGTCTTCCACGAAGACCCGCGCCGCCATGCTGCGCGGGTCGTCTGTATCCGGAGCACCGCGCGGTGATCGATCAGGCACCCGTGCGCGACGCGACCGAGGCACGCCTTCGCCGCGCATACGGCTTCGAGGAGGTTGCGCTTGTCCCGGGCGCCGTCACCGTGGATCCGGCCGAGGTCGAGCTCGCGACGGATCTCGCCGGCTTCCGCCTCGAGATCCCGTTCCTGGCGGCCGCGATGGATGCCGTCGCCGATGTCGACTTCGCGGTCCGCCTGAGCCGCCACGGCGGCGTGGCCTTCGTGAACCTCGAGGGCCTCTACACCCGCTACGAGGACGCCTCCTCGATCATCGATCGGGTCGCGGCAGCGGAGTCGGGCCAGGCGGCAGCTCACGTGCTGGCGGAAGCCTACGAGCAGCCGGTCCGCGACGAACTGATCACCGCGCTGATCACGCGCATCAAGGCCCAGGGCGGAGTCGCGGCCGTTGCCACGACGCCGGCATCGGCCTGGCACCATGCCGAGCTCGCGGCCGACGCCGGTGCGGACCTGCTCCTCGTGCAGTCACAGGTGTCGTCGGCCCGGCACATCAGCACCTCGAGCCGGGTCCTCTCCCTGGCCGACCTGACAGGCGGCCTGCGCATGCCCGTCCTGGTCGGAAACACGGTCAGCGGCGAGGCCGCGTACCAGCTCATGCACCAGGGCGCGGCGGCCATCTTCGTCGGGGTCGGGCCTGGCGCCGCGTGCACCACGCGCGAGGTGCTGGGGATCGGCGTGCCGCAGGTGTCCGCCACGCTCGAGGTCGCTGCCGCCCGGGATCGGTACGAGCACGAGACCGGCCGCTACGTGCCGATCGTGACCGACGGTGGCATGAAGACCGGCGGCGACATCGCCAAGGCAATCGCCTCCGGCGCCGATGCGGTGATGCTGGGCTCGCCGTTCGCCGGCGCGATCGAAGCGCCCGGGCGCGGCTACAACTGGGGCATGGCGGCCCCGTCGCCGACGCTGCCGCGCGGCACGCGCATCAAGATCGGCGAGCGGCTGCCGCTCGAGCAGATCCTCTTCGGCCCGGCCGAGACGAGCCACGGCACGCAGAACCTGGTCGGCGCGCTGCGCCAGTCGATGGCGGCGCTCGGCGCTCGGACCATCCGCGAGATGCACGAGGTCGAGATGGTGATCGCTCCGTCGATCGCCACGGAGGGCAAGTCCTGGCAGTTGGGCGGCCGAGAGTAGGACGACGAGCCTGCGCGCGTTTCCCTCCACGCAGACCCTGGGGTGGGTCGAACGCGAGCTCGGTGGCAGGGTCGTTGGCGGGCGGCGGCTGACAGGGGGGATCACCTCGTCCATCCACCGGCTCGCCGTGGCGGACAGCGATGGTTCGCGCCGGCAGGTCGTCCTGCGGCGCTGGACTGACATCGGCACCGACGCCGACCCGCCCGCCTACCGTGTGAGGCGGGAAGCAGCGATCCTGACCGGCCTCGCCGGCACGGGCATCCCCGCACCCGAGCTGCTCGCCGCCGACCCCACCGGCTCCGACGCCGGCGTGCCCGCGCTGCTGATGACTCGCGTGCCGGGCCGGGTCGACCTCACACCGACCGACCCGGACCGATGGCTGGGCGACATGGCGACCGCGCTCGCTCAGATCCACGACGCCACGGTCGACGCGCCCCGCGACCCGATTACGGTTGAACGGGTGCGGTCGCGCGACATCCGCGTGCCCGAGTGGTCGTCGGCGCGGGCCGCGTGGGAGACGACGCTCAGGGTCTTCGCCGAGCCACCTCCTGCGTCGCCCGAGACGTTCACGCACAACGACTACCAACACTTCAACCTGCTCTGGCAACGAGGTCGACTGACCGGCGTCGTCGACTGGGCGAGCGCGTGCACGGCACCGCCCGAACGTGACCTCGGCCACTGCCGGCTCAACCTGGCGGTCCTGTACTCGGTGGATTGGGCGGAGCGGTTCCGAGCGACGTACATCGCCCTCACCGGCCGAGCCGTCGATCCGTACTGGGACCTCTACGAGATTGCCTCCGCAGCTTCGGAAGACTGGGCCGACTTCATCCCGAGGCAGGTGATGGGAAGGGCGCCCTTCGATCGGGCTGGCATGCATGCCCGCATCGACGAGCTTCTCCTCACCGCCGTCAACCGGCTATAGCGCTTCCTTAGAGCTCGAGCCGATCCGCTGGGACGCTCGTTCGCTACGCCTCGGCCACCGGCCAAGGCTAGCATCGGCGGTATGGCAGATGTGCTCAGCCAACGACGCCTGAACCGGGCGCTGCTCGCCAGGCAGCTGCTGCTCGAGCGGGCGACGCTGTCGATCCCGACCGCGCTCGAGCGGCTCGGCGGCATCCAGAACCAGTACGCGCCGAACGCCTACATCCGCCTCTGGTCATGCCTGGCGAAGTTCGAGCGGGACGACCTCACGCGGGCGTACGAGGACGCGACGGTCGTCCAGGGGACGCTGATGCGCGGCACGATCCACGCGGTGGCGCGGCAGGACTACCGGCCGTTCCTGGGCGCCATCCAGAACACGGTGCGTGACTGGGCCGCCAGGGCGACGAAGGCGCCGGCGACGATCGACCGGCCGGCGGCGTTGGCACGCATCCGCGCGGCGCTGTCCGAAGGCCCGATGAAGCGGCCGGCGCTGGTTGCGCTGCTGAACGCCGAGCATCCGGCAGTGCGCTATTCAGCCGACACCGACCTGGCGATTCTGCGGGTGCCGCCGTCCGGCACGTGGGAGCGGCGCCGGGCAGACCTGTGTGCCCTGGCCGACGACGTCATCGGTCCAGGCCGAGACGTCTCCGAAGAGGTGGCGCTGCTCGCGCTCGTCAAGCGATACCTGGCTGCCTTCGGGCCGGCACCCGTCACGGACGTTGCGTCGTTCATGGGGATGAACGTCGCGCGCATCAAGGTGATCGTGCCGACCCTGGACGTGCGGCGATTCAGGTCCCAGGACGGCAAGGAGCTCCTCGACGTGCCGGATGCCCCGCTGCCGGACCCCGACACACCAGCGCCTGTGCGCTTCCTGCCGACCTGGGATGCCGCGCTTCTCGTCCACGCGCGCCGCACGCAGATCCTGCCGGAGGCGTATCGGCCGCGGATCTTCCACACCAAGATGCCGCCGTCGTACCCGACCTTTCTCGTCGACGGGCAGGTGGCCGGCACGTGGCGGTACGAAGCCGGCGACGTTCAGCTGACCCCGTTCCGGACGCTGACCGCCGAGGAGCGCCTGGAGCTCGAGGAGGAGGCGCACCGGCTGGCGGCGTTCCACGCCTGAGGTAGGATCGGCCAATGGACAGAACCGACGTGCAGGCCTGGCTCGACCGATACGTGGAGGCCTGGCGGGCGAACGACGCCGAGCTCATCAAGCCACTCTTCACCGACGACGCCGTGTACAGCTATCGGCCGTACGACGACCCCGAGCGAACCTTCAGGGGGAACGCCGCGATCGTCGCGTCATGGCTCGAAGACACCGATCCCCCCGACTCGTGGGAGGCGAAATACGAGCCGTACGCGGTCGAGGGAGATCGGGCCGTTGCCGTCGGCTTCAGCCGTTATCTCGCCACCGACTCCGCGCCCGAGAGGACCTTCCATAACGCGTACCTGCTGCGCTTCGATCCCGACGGGCGCTGCGCCGAGTTCCGCGAGCTCTACATGGAGGAGGGCAAGTGATCGAGACGACGACGCCAAGCGTCGAGGGCCGAACGATCGAGGAGTATCTCGGCGTCGTGACCGGCGAGGCGATCCTCGGCGCCAACATCGTCAAGGACCTGTTTGCCGGTATCCGCGATATCGTCGGCGGCCGCTCCGGGGCCTACGAGGAGGAGCTGCGTCGCGCGCGAGAGATCGCCATGGAGGAGCTCGCCGCCGAGGCAACCGCGCGAGGAGCCGATGCGGTCGTCGGCATCGACCTGGACTACGAGACGGTCGGCCAGGGCTCGATGCTGATGGTCACCGTGTCGGGCACCGCGGTGCGCCTGGGCGCCTGACGTCGCAGGGCCGAAGTCGTACCCCGCCACTGAGTAAACTTACTCACCATACTGAGTAAAGGCACTCAGGAGAGTGAGTACGTGAAACTGCCGAAGGTCTACCGGCGACCGGTCTACGACGAGATCCTGGAGCGAGCCCACGAGGCGCGCCGGTTCATCCAGGTCCTGGCCGGTCCGCGGCAGGTGGGGAAGACCACGCTGGCGCGGCAGGTGATGGATGCCATCGGCATTCCCGGTCACTTCGCGTCGGCAGACGCGCCCGACCCGGAGGACGTCGGCTGGATCTACACGCAGTGGGCGATCGGACGCCAGGCGGCGGCCAACGGTGGCCGCGCCGGCGGGCTCCTCGTGCTCGACGAAGTGCAGAAGATCCGCGACTGGTCCGACGTCGTGAAGCAGCTGTGGGACGAGGACTCCGTGTCCGGCACGCCGCTGCGCGTGATGCTGCTCGGCTCCGCCCCGCTGCTGGTGCGCAAGGGGCTGTCCGACAGCCTTGCCGGACGCTTCGAGATCATCCGCGTCACCCATTGGACCTTCGCCGAGATGCGCGACGCCTTCGGCTGGGATCTGGACACATACCTGTTCTACGGCGGCTACCCCGGCGCCGCGCCCCTCATCAAGCGCCACGAACGTTGGGAGGAGTACATCCTCGATGCGATCGTCGAGACCAACCTTTCGCGCGACATCCTGCTCCTCAACCGTGTCGAGAAGCCCGCGCTCCTGCGGCAGCTGTTCCGGCTGGCGTGCGCCTACTCAGGGCAGGTGCTGAGCTACACGAAGATGCTTGGCACCCTGACCGATGCGGGCAACACCGTCACCCTGGCCCACTACCTCGAGCTGCTCGGCGGCGCGGGGATGGTCACGGGGATCGGCAAGTACTCCGGCTCGGCGGTTCGGCGCCGCGCATCGAGCCCGAAGCTGCTCGCCCTCAACACCGGGCTGATGACGGCGACGGCGCGAACGACGTTCGCGCGGGCCAGGGCGGACCACCAGACCTGGGGCCGGCTGGTCGAGACGGCGGTCGGCGCGCACCTGTGGGCACACGCCGATCCCGACGAGCTCGGCTACTGGCGGGAGGGCAACAACGAGGTGGACTGGGTGATCCGACCGGGCAAGCTGATGCGCACGCGAGATGCGCCGATGGCGATCGAGGTCAAGACCGGGCATCCACGCGGCACCCCGGGGACCGTCGCCTTCACCCACACGCACCGTGGCGCGCGTTCGCTCATCGTCGGCGCCGGCGGCATCCCGGTCGAGGACTTCCTCTCGGTCCACCCGCGCGAGTGGCTCGACCAGTGAACGCGGGAAGTTGCGTCCAGCGGGACTATCGGCCAGGTTGCTCGGATCTGGCCCCGCAGGGTGGCCGGAACTCCCGCCTCCGGGTCACGCGCAGGCACGTTGCGACGCGCATCGGGTCGAAGTTGGCCGTTAGTCCCGGGCCACGCACGTTGCGCGAGCGGCTATCGGTTCCGGGCCTTCCCCGGGTTCGTGCCCTCGCTACACTGGACCGAAGTCACAGTCATCGCCCAACGGAGCGGCATTGAGCGACACGCCGGACACACCGCCGACCGACCGAGGTCGGACGGTCCATGGCGAGGCGGCAAACGCCGGCCACCGGGTCCTCGCACCCGACGACGCCGAGGTCGAGGCCTACCTCGAGCAGGCGCTCCACGCCCCGCCGCCACAACGGATCGAGACCGAGGCGGCCGAGCACCCAGACACCGTCGCGATCCTCGACTTCGGCAGCCAGTTCGCCCAGCTCATCGCCCGACGCGTCCGCGAGCTCAACGTGTACTCCGAGCTTCTGCCGCACGACACGCCGATGGCAGAGCTCGAGCGGCGCGGCGTGAAGGCCGTGATCCTGTCGGGCGGCCCGTCGTCGGTCTACGACGAGGACGCTCCACGGGCAGACCCGGCACTCTGGTCGGGTCGCATCCCGGTGCTCGGCATCTGCTACGGGCTGCAGCTCATGGCCCACGAGCTCGGCGGCGAGGTGGTGCCTTCGAACAGGCGCGAGTACGGCCCCGCGACTGTCAGCCTGACCGAGCCGGACGGCCTCTTCGCCGGCATCGAGCGTGAGCAGCCGGTCTGGATGAGTCACGGCGACTCGATCGTCCGGCCACCGCCGGGCTTCCAGCCGACGGCTCAGACTGATTCGACGCCCTTCGCCGGCCTGGCCGATCCGGGTCGCAACCTGTACGGCATCCAGTTCCACCCCGAGGTGATCCACACGCCGTCGGGCCGCGACGTGCTGCGCAACTTCGTGGTCGGCATCGCCGGCGTGCGGCCGAACTGGACCGCCTCCAACCTGATCGAGACCACGGTCGCCGAGATCCGCGAGCGCGTTGGCGCCGGCCACGTCATCTGCGCCCTGTCCGGTGGCGTCGATTCGGCCGTGGCGGCGACCCTGGTGCATCGGGCCATCGGCGACCAGCTCACCTGCATCTACGTCGACCACGGCCTCATGCGCAAGCGCGAGTCGGAGCTGCTGCGCGTCACCTTCGAGCGGGACCTCGGCATGCGGCTGGTGATGGTCGATGCCAGGGAGCGGTTCCTCACGCGCCTGGCGGGGGTCGAGGATCCGGAGGAGAAGCGCCGGATCATCGGCGACGAGTTCATCCGGGTCTTCGAGGAGGAGGCGGCGCACCTCGGTCAGATCGACTTCCTCACCCAGGGCACCCTCTATCCGGACGTCATCGAGTCCAAGACCTCGGAGACGAAGACCTCGCAGAAGATCAAGACCCACCACAACGTCGGCGGGCTGCCGTCCGACCTGCGCTTCCGGCTGATCGAGCCGCTGCGCTACCTGTTCAAGGACGAGGTGCGGCGGGTCGGGGTCGAGCTCGGGCTGCCGGAGGCGATGGTCCAGCGCCAGCCGTTCCCCGGGCCGGGGCTCGCCATCCGGATCATCGGCGAGGTCACCGCGGAGCGGCTCGACACGCTGCGGGAGGCCGACTGGATCGTGATCGACGAGATCAAGGCCGCCGGCCTGTATCGGTCCCTGTGGCAGTCGTTCGCCATCCTCACCCCGGTGCGGTCCGTCGGCGTGATGGGCGACGGCCGGACCTATGCGAACGTGGTGGCGGTGCGCGCGGTGACCAGCGATGACGGCATGACCGCGGACTGGGCGCGCCTGCCGTACGAGGTGCTGGCCAAGATCAGCTCGCGAATCGTGAACGAGGTGCCGGGCGTCAACCGCGTCGTGTACGACATCAGCTCGAAGCCACCCGCCACGATCGAGTGGGAGTGAAGCGCTCCCTGATCGTCCTGGCAATAGGGGTGCTCGTCACGGGATGTGCGCTGGCCAGGGTTTCCAGTGCCGACCCTGCGCAGATCCCGGACGGTCCCCTGGAGCCGATCGGGGGCAGTGACGAGCCGACCGGTCCGCTCACCGAGATCGGACGCGGCAGGTCGCTTGGGTACGGCTGGCGCTACGTGGTCTACGCGACCGGCGCCGGCATGTGCAACCAGTTCGAGATGGCGTCCACGACGAGTAGCTCATGCGGCGAGCCACCTGATGGAGAGTCCGGCCGGTTCAACAGCGTCGGGCATAGCGACGCCTCGCCGGTGACCGTCGACGGAACGGTGGGCGAGGACGCGGTGGAGGTCTGGATCGAGCTCTCCGACGGCCCTCGCATCGCGGCGACGCTCATGTCGCTCGAGCCGGCCGGCCTCGCTGGGCATGCGTTCGTGGGCTTTGCGCCGGAGGGCTCCGGGGTCTCGAGGGTGGTTGCCATCGGTGCAGACGGGTCCGAGCTGAGCGAGATGGGGCTCGGGCACTAGCTCTCGCAGCACCTGATCAGCCGTCCTCGAGCAGGCCCTTGCGACGATGCCAACCCTCGATCGACTCGTTGGTATTGCGCTCGACGGCCAGGTCGTTCGGGCCCGATGGTGGCTTCGCCCAGGGCGGCGCCTCGGTCGTGAAGACGTGGACCCGTTCCGGAGGCTCCGGCAGGGGCGTGTCGATCGCGGAGGCGAACGGATATACGAAGTCGGTCACGGAGTCGATCGTCAGGTAGAGCGCCGATCCGCAGCGTGAGCAGAAGCGCGTGCGGGTCGCGTCGGGCGCCGCGTACTCCGTCAGTCGCCGCTGCGCCCTCGACCTGGAGGGACGAAGCCCGGGCGAGGATGTTCGCCGCGGCACCGGTGCCGCCTGCTGTCTTCCTGCACCGGGCGCAGTAGCAGCGCCGATACGGGTACGGCGTGCGCGTCTCGACCGTGAAGCGCGCGGCGCCACAGAAGCAGGAGCCCGATAGCTGCATGCCCGTGATCGTACGTCGACACCGGACGGCGCGCCGAACCACGCCCGAACGCGCCAGCCGGTAGCATGCGCCGCACATGTCCAGCTGGTTCGACAAGCTTCTCGAGGAGCTCCAGCGCCGCCAGGCCGAGGCCGATGCGCAGCGCGAGGGTCGTCCCTTCGAGCCGCGGGAGCGTGGCGACCAGGCGGAGCCGCGCAACGTGACGCCGCTCGACGAGGCGCGACCCCGACGCCGCGGGACCGGGGGAAGCGGCGGCGGCCGGGGGAACGGTGGCGGGCCGACGTTCCCGCCCGTGGCAGGCGGCGGCGACGTGCCGTGGCGTCGCTACCTCGTCATCGGCGGCGCCTTCGTCCTGCTGCTCGTCGTGCTCGGACTCCTGGGTGGCGTGGTGAACCTCATCACCGACGTCATGTGGTACGACGAGCTGGGCCGTCGCGACGTCCTGACGACCCGGCTCTGGTCGCAGGTCGCGCTGTTCGGGATCGGCTTCGCCGCCATGCTCGTGCCGGTGCTGGTCAGCGTCTGGCTGGCGCAACGGATCGCGCCGCAGGCTCCGGTCCGGCAGCTGGGCGGCATCGAGATGCCGGACGCATCGCGCTTCATCAGGATCGCGCTTGCCGTGGTGGCCGTCCTGCTCGCCCTCGGCTCGGGTGCGGCATGGAGTGGCGCCTGGGAGACAGTCTTGCTCTTCCAGAACGGCGGGGACTGGGGCCGGGTCGACCCGACGCTGGGCCGGGACATCGGCTCCTACGTCTTCGACCTGCCGTTCTGGCGATTCCTGCTCGGCTGGGCCTCGACGGCCCTCATCATCATCGGTCTGCTCACCCTGGGCACGTATGCCGCCCGGGCACTGCGCTGGCAGTTCCACCTCTCGGCGCCGGTGCGCGCCCACCTGTCGGTCATCGGCGCGTTGCTGCTCGCCGTGATCGCCGCGGGCTACCAGCTCGACATCGCCGAGCTGGCGTACGCCGTCGGCGGCCCGAACGACTCCGTGCACGCGGCGCTCTACACCGACATGAATGCCCGGCTGCCGGCGTACGTGATCCTCACCGGCGTGGCGCTGGTGGCCGCGGCCATCCTCCTGCTCAACACCTGGTTCCGCACGCTCTGGCTGCTGGCGCTGGCCGGTGGCGCGTGGCTCGTCCTCTCCTTCGTGGTCGGTGGCCTGTACCCGACCTTCGTCCAGACGGTGCAGGTCAACCCGAACGAGCTCAACGTCGAGCGCCCGTACCTGGTCAACCACATCGCGTCGACGCGGGCCGCCTTCGACCTCGACGCGATCGAGCAGCGCCAGTTCACCGGTGAGCAGGAGCTGACTCGCGAGGTCTTCGCGGGGGACGCCGCCACCATCGACAACCTGCGGCTGTGGGACTACCGGCCGCTGCTGACGACGTTCGGGCAGGACCAGATCCTGCGGCGCTACTACGCCTTCCTGGACGTCGACATCGACCGATACGCGATCGCCGACGAGCAGCGCCAGATCATGCTCAGCGCGCGCGAGCTGGACGTCGAGCGGCTTGCCGAGAACGCGCGCACATGGACCAACGAGCGCCTGGTCTACACCCACGGCTATGGAATCACGGCCGTCCCGGTCGACGCGGTCACGGAGCAGGGCACGCCTGACTACCTCGTCAGCGGCATCAACCGCGAGCCGCAGCTGCCCGTGGGCGAGCCGCGCATCTACTTCGGCGAGGCGACGGATACGTACGTCATCACGAGCACGACCACCGACGAGTTCGACTACCCGCTCGAGACAGGCGGCGATCCCGACGCCGACACCGGAGAGACCACCACCTGGAATGGCACGACCGGCGTGGGAATCGGCAACCTGGTGAGCCGCGCGCTCTTCGCCCTGCGCTTCGGCGACTTCAACCTGCTGATCAGCAACCAGCTGACCGATGACTCGCAGATCCTCTTCAGGCGCCTCCTCGAGGAGCGGGTCGAGCAGCTCGCTCCCTTCCTCGCGTACGACGCCGACCCGTACCTCGTGAGCGCCGCCGGGCGGCTGCTCTGGGTGTGGGACGCCTACACGATCACCGATCGATACCCGAACGCGCAGCCGTTGCCGGCGACGAGCCACTTCGCCGGCGCGAACTACGTTCGCAACAGCGTGAAGGTCGTCATCGACGCCTACGACGGCACGGTGCGCTTCTTCCTGATCCAGCCGGACGAGCCGATGATCGCGGCGTACGCGCGGATCTTCCCCAACCTGTTCGAGCCGATGTCGGCCATGCCCGAGGAGCTGGTGGCCCACCTCCGCTATCCCGAGGACCTCTTCACCGCCCAGAACGAGGCGTACCGCCTTTACCACCTGCCGGCGACCGACGGTGGTGCGACGGCCTACTACAACCAGGACGACCGCTGGGCCATTCCCGAGGACGTGTCCAAGGGCACCGGCGAGCCGATGGAGCCCTACTACGTCACGATGCGCATCCCCGGGGAGGATGCCGCCGAGTTCGTGCTCATCCAGCCGATGGTGCCCGAGGGCCGCGCCAACATGATCGCCTGGGTCGCGGCGCGGATGGACCCCGGCTTCTACGGCGAACGGATCGCGTTCCGCTTCCCGACCGACACCTCGACCCAGGGCCCGGCCCAGATCGAGGCGCGGATCGACCAGAACGACGCGATCGCCGCACAGTTCGGCGTCTGGCAGCGATCCGGGTCGGACGTCATCCGCGGCAACCTTCTGGTGCTGCCCATCGGCGACGACGGGCTCCTGTACGTCGAGCCGATCTTCCTGCAGGCGCAGGGCGCGCCGTTCCCCGAGTTCGTGCGCGTCATCATGGTCGACCAGCGCCGCGTGGCCTTCGCCGAGACCGTGGACGAGGGCCTTCGCCAGCTCCTCGGCGAGGCCGAGCCACCGGTGCGAGAAGTTCCCGACCCCGAGCCCTCGCCGGGCGAGTCGCCAGGCCCGCTGCCGGAGGATGTCGCCGGCCTGGTCGCCGAGGCGCAGCGGCTGTACGACGAGGCCCAGGCTGCACTCGCCGACGGAGACCTCGGCACCTACCAGGAGCGGATCGACGAGCTCGACTCGGTCCTCGATCGCCTGGCGGAGCTGGCAGGGGAGTAGCCGAGAGCCGATGGACGTCCTCGTGATCGGCTCCGGTGCGCGCGAGCACGCGCTCGCCTGGCGGCTGGCGCGGGACGACGGCGTTCGGCGCGTGCGGATCGCTCCCGGCAATGGCGGGACGCTGGCGGTCGGCGAGAACGTCGACCTCGACGTCACCGACGCGGACGCAGTCGCTCGTCATGCGACCCGCGAGCGATACGGCCTGGTGGTCATCGGTCCCGAAGGACCGCTCGCCGCCGGCGTGGCCGACGAGCTCGCAGCGGCGCGCATCCCCGCGTTCGGGCCGAGCCGCGCCGCGGCGAGGCTCGAGTCGAGCAAGACCTTCGCCAAGGCCCAGCTGCAGCGCGCGGGAGTGCCGACCGCGCCATCCGAGAGCTTCACCGACCCGCACGCCGCGCTGGCTCATGTCCGCGCATCCGAGGCTCCGCCCGTGGTGAAGGCAGACTGGCTGGCCGCCGGCAAGGGCGTGGTCGTGCCCGAGACCCACGACGAGGCGGAGTCCGCAGTGCGCGACCTGTTCGCGAGCGTGGCGCCTGGAGCGCGGCTGATCCTCGAGGAGCGCCTGAGCGGACCCGAGGTGAGCGCCTTCGCGCTCGTCAGCGACGAGTCCGTCGTCCCGCTGGCCGCCGCCTGTGACTACAAGCGACTCGAGGACGGGGACGAAGGGCCCAACACCGGGGGGATGGGCGCGTACGCGCCGGTCCCGTGGTTCGGGGAGGCGGCGCTCGAGCAGATGGCGGCCGAGGTATTCGAGCCGATCGCCTGGCGCATGGCTCGCGACGGCTTCCCGTACCGCGGTGTCCTCTATGCCGGACTCATGCTCACGGCCGATGGGCCGATGGTCCTCGAGTTCAACGCGCGCTTCGGCGACCCCGAGGCGCAGGTCCTCCTCCCGATGCTCGACGGCGACCTTGTCGCTGCGCTCCTGGGCTGCGCCACGGCGGACCGCGGGGCAATGGAGGGCTCGGTGGCCATGCGCGACGGCGCCTCCGTCGGCGTCGTGGTCGCGTCGGAAGGCTATCCGGATGGACCGATCGTCGGCCGCGAGATCACCGGTGTCGAGCCCTCATCCCCGGGCGACGACGGCGACCAGCTCTGCTTCCATGCGGCAACGCGGCGCCGCGCGGACGGCCGGTACGAGGCGACCGGTGGCCGGGTGGTCACGATCGTCGGCCGCGGCGCCGGGGTCGAGGCGGCCCGCGACGCCGCCTACCGTCGCGTGGCGGAGGCCGGCCTTGACGGAGGTCGGTTCCGGACCGATATCGCCGCGCGAGAGCTGGGCGCCGGCGATCGGGCGGAGCTCGGCAACCAGGCCGGGTGACCGCCGAGGCCGCTATCCTTCATTGACCGATGCCGACCGTCGCCGTCATCTGCGGCTCCCGCTCTGACCTTGCCACCCTGAAGGGCTGCTTCGACGTGCTCGACGAGTACGGCATCAGCTGGGAGGCATCGGTCATCAGCGCCCATCGGCAGGCCGATGCACTCCACGCCTACGTCGAGGAGGCCGAGAAGGCCGGCGTCAGCATCTTCATCGGCGCCGCCGGCCTGGCGGCGCACCTGCCCGGCGTCCTGGCTTCGCTGACGGCCAAGCCGGTCATCGGAATTCCGCTCGACGGCGGATCGCTTGGTGGCGCCGATGCGCTGTACTGCCGTGGTGCAGATGCCGCCCGGCGTGCCGGTCGCGACCGTCGCGATCGGTAGCGCGGGGGCGAAGAACGCGGCCCACCTGGCGGCACGGATCCTGGCGCTGTCGGATGCGACGCGTCGCCGAGCGCGTGGCCGCCTTCCGGGACGACCAGTCCGGCCAGGGCCGAGCTCCGCATCGACCCGCGCTCGAGCTAGGCAGCGTGATCGATCGGTACGCCCTTGCCCGAGCTGCGCGAGGTGTTCGGCGAGGCACGCAAGCTGGCGCTCTGGCTGCGGATCGAGCTGCTCGCCGTCGGAGGCGCTGCACGACGAGGGGGTCGTGCCGACGGCCGACTGGGAGCGGATCCGGGCGGCGGCGACCAGGTCGATCCTGAACGCGCCCGCGAGATCGAGCGCGAGTCGCAGCACGACGTCATCGCGTTCCTGCGCTCGGTCACCGAGGGCCTCGGGCTCCGAGGGCCGCTGGCTGCATTACGGGCTCACCAGCTCCGACGTCCTCGACACGGCCACGGCGGTCGTGCTCCGGGACGCGACGCGCGGTGGTCGAAGGGGAGCTCGCACGGCTCGTCGAGGTCGTCCACCGGCTGGCGCTCCAGTACCGCGAGACGCCCATGGTCGGGCGAAGCCACGGCATCCACGCCGAGCCGATCACGTTCGGCTTCAAGGCCGCGGGCTGGTACGCGGAGCTGGAGCGCGACGTGGCGCGGCTGGCGCGGGCGCGCGAGGGCATCTCGGTCGGCTCGATCTCGGGCGCGGTCGGCACGCACGCCAACGTCAGCGCCGAGGTGGAGCAGCACGTCCTCGATGGCCTCGGGCTGAAGGCCGACCCGGCGCCGACCCAGGTGGTCAGCCGCGACCGGCACGCCGAGCTGCTCACGACGCTCGCGATCCTGGGCGGCACGCTCGAGCGAATCGCCATCGAGATCCGCCACCTCCAGCGCACCGAGGTTGGCGAGGCGTTCGAGCCGTTCGGGTCCGGCCAGCAGGGCAGCAGCGCCATGCCCCACAAGCGCAACCCGATCCTTGCCGAGCGGGTGAGCGGGCTGGCGCGCCTGCTCCGCGCCGACGCCATCGTCGGCCTCGAGAACATGGCGCTCTGGCACGAGCGCGACATCAGCCACTAGCTCGGCCGAGCGCTTCGTCTTCGAGCGCGCGCTCGGAGTCGCCGCCTACGCGACCCGCACGCTGGCCGACATCCTCGACGGGCTCGAGGTCGACGCCGATCGCATGCGCGCCAACCTCGAGCAGCTCGGCGGGATGGTGTACTCCGAGGCGCTGCTGCTGGCCATGGTCGCGCAAGGGCGCCGACCGCCAGGACGCGTACCGGCTGGTGCAGGGTGCGGCGAAGCGAGCGTGGGCCGGAGAGGCCGACCTTCGCGCGATGCGCTGCGCGAGGACCCGGCGGTCGGCGAGTGGCTCGACGGCGACGAGATCGAGCGCGCCATGGACCTCGAGCACCACCTGGCCGGCATCGGGCGTCACGTACCGCGCCCTCGGCCTCGACCGACGGCCGACTAGGCCCGCCGGACCGATGCGTCGCTGGCTCTCGGTGGCCTCCGCATCGGCGCGGATGGTGTCGGAGCGGCCCGCGCTGTGGCTTCCCGGCGCCCTGGCGTGGGTCGCCAGCGTCGGCTGGATGCCGCTGCTGGTGGCGGTCGCGCGACCGCCGTCCCAGGCCGAGCTGACGTTCCTCGGCGCGCGGATCGTGACCGTCGGGCGCGTGGCCGTGGAACGCGGTGGTGATCGTGGTGCTCGCCGCGACCGTCGTGCTCGCCGCGTTCGCGGTGGTGGCGTCCGCCAACGCGGTGCTGATCGGCCTGGTCGGAGGAGCGCAGCGCATCGAGGGCGGACGCGCTGGCGGCTGCTCCGGATCGCGCTGGCCGCGGCTGTCCCAGGCGCCATCGTTCTCGTGTTCCTGCTGGCGGTTGGAGCGTCGGTCGCCCCGGGCGCGTTCAATACGCCGGACACCGAGGGCGGCGGCCCGGTGCTGAGCCTGGTTGCGAGCCTGGCACCGCATCTTCATCGGTCTTGCCGCCGCGGTCGTGCTGGGTGCCGCAGTCGCCGGCGGTGGCGGGCCGCGACCGGCGGGTCTGCGGACGCGCCCGGCGCGGGGCTCGCGCGGATCGGCGCCGCCGGCTGGGCCCAGGTCGCTCTGGGGGACGGCGATCCACGTCGCGCTTCCTGCTTCTCGTCGGGCTGTCTGCTGGGCGTGCTGTGGGCACCCATCGGCGCGCAGCTTGCCGTCGGGGGCGACTTCGACCTCGCGACGGCGCTGCTGCTGGTAGGCTTCGTGGCGATCTGGCTCTGCCTCGTCCTCGCTGGCGGAGCCCTCCACGCGTGGGCATCCGCCTCGTGGTCGCGACTGCTCGCGGCCGGCCCGCGAGTCGATGCCGCCCACAGAGGAACTGAGCCGGCGTGGAAGCCCTGGACGTCGGGACGCAGCTCGAGCTGACCGCTGCGGCTGGTCGTCGCCCTGCTGCTCGGCGGCGATCATCGGCTGGGAGCGCGAGCTGCAGCGCATGCCGGCCGGCTTCCGCACCCACGCCCTCGTCTCGCTGGGATCCGCCATCTTCACCGTCGTCAGCGCCTACGGGCTCACCGGTCCGGGCTCGGACCCGACGCGCATCGCGGCGCAGATCGTGTCCGGCATCGGCTTCCTCGGCGGCGGCGCGATCCTCCATCACGGCGGCACCGTGCGCGGCCTGACGACGGCGGCCTCGCTGTGGTCGGTCGCGGCGGTCGGCATGGCCGCCGGCGCCGGGCTGTTCGTGCTGGCGTCGTCGAGCACCGTGCTGGTGATCATCGGCCTCGAGGTCTTCCAGCGCATCGAGCGGGTGCGTAAAGCGCCGCTTCGACATCCCGCCACGATCCGCAGCCCGCCGATCGACGAACCCGAAGAGGGAGCCTGAAGACATGCCCACGCACTGCTCCGCACCGAGATCGACGGCTGCCCCTCATCCACCGCGGCAAGGTGCGCGAGACGTACGAGGTCGACGACCGCCACCTGCTGCTGGTGGCGACCGATCGGCTCTCGGCCTTCGACGTCGTGTTCGACCAGCCGATCCCGGACAAGGGCGCCGTCCTGACCCGGCTGTCGGCGTGGTGGTTCGAGCAGCTCGCCGACCTCGGTCGCTCGCACTTCGTGTCGGCCGAGCTCGACCGGCCTGCCCCCGCCGGCGCGGACGCCGCGAGCTGGCGGCGCGCTCGATGCTCGTCCGGCGCGCGGAGCGGGTCGACGCCGAGTGCGTGGTGCGCGGCTACCTGGCCGGGTCGGGCTGGGCCGAGTACCGGCGCAGCGGGGAGGTCTGCGGGCATCGCCTGCCGGACGGCCTGCGGGAGGCGGACCGCCTGCCCGAGCCGATCTTCACGCCCTCGACGAAGGCAGAGGTGGGCCACGACGAGAACATCAGCCGCGCAGCAGCTCGCCGACATGGTCGGCGCGCGACCTGGCCCGCCAGCTCGAGGAGCGCTCCCTCGCGCTCTACGTCGAGGGCGCGAGACCGCGCGGCGCGCAGGGCCTGATCCTGGCCGACACGAAGTTCGAGTTCGGCTGGATCGACGGCGAGCTGGCGGTCATCGACGAGGTCTTCACGCCCGACTCGTCGCGCTTCTGGGATGCCGAGCTCTACGCGCCGGGCGCCAGCCCGCCGAGCTTCGACAAGCAGTACGTGCGCGACTTCGTGGCCGGCATCGGGCTGGAACAAGGAGCCGCCGGCGCCGCGACCCTGCCCGACGAGGTCATCGCGCGGCACGCGCGAGCGCTACGTCGCCGCCTACGAGCGGCTGACCGGCCGGAGCTGGGCGTGAGCCGAGTGCGCTGGCATCGCCGACGTGCATGTCGCCTGCGGCCGGGCATCGCCGACCCGGAGGGCCAGACCATCGGCTCCGCGCTGCGCTCGCTCGGCTACGCGTCGGTCGAGCGAGGTCCGCAGCGGCAAGTCGCTGCGCATCGCGTTCGAGGCCGATGACCACGCCAGCGCCGAGGCGACTGTCGACGACATGTGCCGCCGCCTGCTCGCCAACCCGGTGATGGAGGTCGGCCACCTGGGAGCTGCGCGCCGACGAGCAGCAGGACGCCGACGAGGCGATCTCCGTGACGCTGAGGCCCGCCGTCCGCGCATCGCCGTGGTCGTCTTTCCCGGCACGTGGAGCGAGCGCGACTTCGCGCACGTCGCCGACGTCGGTCCTCGGCTGGGACGCGCGGCCTCGTGTGGCATGCCGAGACCGACCTCGGGCGCGCCGGACGCGGTGGTGCTGCCCGGCGGCTTCGCCCACGGCGACCACCTGCGCACCGGCGCCATCGCGCGCTTCTCGCCGATCATGCGCGCGGTCGAGGCGTTCGCCGCGGCCGGTGGCCCGGTCCTCGGGTCGTGCAACGGCTTCCAGGTCCTGACCGAGGCCGGGCTGCTGCCCGGCGCCCTCACTGCGCAACGACCACCTCGAGTTCCGCTGCGACTGGCAGATCGCTGCGCGTCGAGCGTCCTGAGCCGCGGGTCCGCTGGCTCGGCGATCTCGCCGACGGCGACGTCATCCGCCTGCCGATCAGCCACGGCGAGGGGCGCTACGTCGCCGACGCCGCGACCCTCGACGCGCTCGAGGCGAGACGGCCGGGTGGTGCTGCGCTACGCCGATGCCGACGGCGACGTCACTCGCCGCCGCGAACCCGAACGGCTCGGAGCGCGGGATCGCCGGCATCGTCAACGAGCGGGGCAACGTCCTCGGCCTCATGCCGCACCCCGAGCGCGCCGCCGAGGCGGAGGTCGGCGGCATCGATGGCGCTCGCCTCTTCCGCTCGCTGGAACGCTGGCTGCAAGACCAGCCGGCAGCCGCGGAGCGTCGGCTATGATCGAATCCAGGCCCTAGACCGGCCGCAGGAGGCGAACGCACGTGGACACGACCAGCGGGACCGGCGCGACCGGGCGACGCAGAGGACGAGACCCCGGTCGACCGCCGACTCGACCCAGCCGACATCGGACGAGCAGGCAGCGCCGCCGGCGCCGGAACCGATGTGCCGAGCGCCGGCTGGACCGAGGGCACGTCGCTCGAGCCACGGGCCGAGCCCGACGCCGCGAGCGGCAGCGTCGAGCGCCGCGCGAGATCGAGAGCTGGCCGAGCCAGGACGCGACCCTCGCGCCGGAGTCGACCGAAGGGACGGGCATCCCGGCTTCCGAGAGCCGGCATGGCCCACCGAGCCGCCCGCCGCGGGCTCGAACGAGGCCGACGCCTGGCCGACCGCAGCCGCCGGCGCCGGCTCCGCGGAGCCGGACGCGTGGCCGACGCAGCCCCCGGAGCGCGGCGACGAGCCGATCCGCGAGCCCGAGCTGGAGCGACGCCGGCCGACCAGGCGACGATGCCACGCCGAGAGCCCCCGCCCTCGAGGTCGAGGCGTACCCCGGCTCGGCCGACGTCCGACGTCGCCGACAGCTGACGAGCCGCCGCCGCGGCCGCCGCCACCGCCGCCCACAGCGTCCCGGCCGCCGAAGGCGCAACCGGCGAGAGCACCCAGTGCCCGCGCTGCGGGACCGAGAACCGGCCCGGCCTGGCGTTCTGCCGCAACTGCGGCCAGCGCCTCGTGGCCGCCGGCGTGGCGACCACCGTCGAGCGGCCGGGCACCCCCGAGGGCACGATGGCCTGCCCGCGCTGCGGGACGCACAACCGCGCCGGCGTGGCCTTCTGCCAGAACTGCGGCGCGAACCTGCGCGGGACTGCCCCCGGCTACGTGCCGCCGGCGGTCGCCGCCGAGGCGAGTGCCGCCGAGCCGCCGTCGAAGTCCGCCGCGGTGGTGCCGTGCTCGGACCGGTCGTGCTGCTCATCGGGCTGATCGGCATCGTCACCGGCTATCTCCTGCCGTTCCTGTACGGGTCGGGCTCGCTGTTCGATCGGGCATTCGGGCGCCGACGGCTACGGCGTGGCCTTCTGGACCGGCTATCCCGACGTCGGCGCCGGCACTCGCCGACCAGGCCTACTTCGGGCTCGCCGCCCCGGTCCCGCTGCTCGCGCGTCCTCCTGCTCGTGCTCGCCATCGCCGGCTTCGTGCGTGCGACGCCGGGGCATGCTCCAGACGGTCGGCCTCGGCATCTCGCTCCTGTGGAGCGTCGGGCTGATCGTCCTCTTCGTGGTGGTCGAGGTGCTCGGGAACTGGGACGGCGACCTCGTCGGCCTGCTCCGCGTGCTCACGCCGGCCGGGATCATCTTCTTCCTCGTCGGCGCTGATCGTCCTGATCGGAACGCTCACCCGATTCGGCACGGAGCTGACCCGATGGCGCGCTTCTGCCCGAACTGCGGCACCGAGGTCGACGACACGGCGGTCTTCTGCCCGACCTGCGGCCAGCCCGATCGACCAGGCAGGCCGAGACCGAGATCCCCCCGGCGCCCGCATGGCCCGAGCCGCACGCCGCCCGTTGTGGAGCCTGACAACCGGCCGGCCGGCGAGGCCGCCGGCGATCCCTCGGCCCGCGACTGGGGGAGCGTCGAGCCGGCGGGTCCCGGACGTCCGCACGACGCGACGCGCGTCGAATCTGCGCCCCCGCCGCGCGACGTGCCACCGCCGCGCGACGTGCCACCGCCCCGCGACGTGCCACCTCCGCCCGCCGCGACCGCCGAGGCAGGCACGAGCCGGGAGGCGTCCCAGGTCAACGTGCCGGTCACGTGGCCGGTGACGCTGTCAGCCTGGCTGATCGGGGTCGGGGCGGCAGTCGGCGCGCTCGGGGCGATCCTGGTCGGCTCTTCCGTGGCGTGGTCAACCCGATCGACCTGCTCCTGATCATCCTGCTCATCGGCATCGCGGCGACCGTCTTCTTCGCGGCGAACGTGCCCGCCGTACCGCACCTGCGCCTGGCCACCTTCGTGGTCGTGCTCATCGGCTTCGGGATCGCGCTCGACCGCCTCGGCTTCGGCGTCGCCGGCATCGGTGAGCTGCTCCTGTTCCTCGGGACGGCCGCAGCGGGCATGGGCTGCATCCTCCTCGAGCTCGGTCGCGACCAGCCGCTGGGTGGCCCGCGCTCGCTGAGCATGACCCTCGCGCCCTGCCCTCGGCCGAGCAGCGGCACGGGCTGACCGAGGACGAGTACGCGCTAGTCGTCGAGGCGCTCGGCAGGCACCCGAACCCGGTTGAGCTCGGCATGTTCGGCGCGATGTGGTCCGAGCACTGCGCCTACAAGCACTCCCGCCCGCTGCTCGGCCGCCTGCCGACCGACCGGCGACCGCGTGCTTGTCGGGCCCGGCGAGAATGCGGGCGCCATCGACATCGGCGACGGCCTGGCCGTCGTCTTCAAGGTCGAGTCGCACAACCATCCGTCGGCGGTCGAGCCGTACCAGGGCGCCGCGACCGGCGTCGGCGGCATCATCCGCGACATCTTCACGATGGGCGCGCGACCGATCGCGCTGCTCAACAGCCTGCGCTTCGGCCCGCTCGACGGCCGACGCCGAGACCGATGCCGCCGCGGCGACCCGCAACCGCTACCTGTTCGGCGGGGTCGTCGGCGGCATCGCCGGCTACGGCAACTGCATCGGCATCCCCGACGTCGGCGGCGAGGTGGCCTTCGACCCGAGCTACTCGGGCAACCCGCTCGTCAACGCCATGTGCGTCGGCATCGCGCGCCACGACGAGATCACCCTGGCGCGGGCGGCCGGGGCCGGCAACGTCCTCCTGCTGGTAGGCGCGTCGACCGGGTCGCGATGGGATCCAGGGCGCCTCCTTCGCGTCCGCCACGCTCGGCGAGGACAGCGAGGAGCGCCGGCCGGCCGTGCAGGTCGGCAACCCGTTCCTCGAGAAGCTGCTCATGGAGGCCTGCCTCGAGCTCGCCCGCCTCGACGGCGGTGGTGGCCATGCAGGACCTCGGCGCCGCCGGGCTGACCTGCGCGCTTGCCGAGCTGACCGCGCGCGGCGGGGTCGGCGCCGAGGTCGACCTCGATGCCGTGCCGCGGCGCGAGCCGGGCATGACGCCCGTACGAGGTGCTGCTGTCCGAGTCCCAGGAGCGGATGCTGATCGTGGTGCGGCCCGATCGCGTCGACGACGTGCGGACGGTCTTCGAGCGCTACGACCTGCAGGCCGCGCGGATCGGGACGATCACCGACGAACCGCTCATCCGCTGCCATGCCTGCCGGCGAGCTGGTGTGCGAGGTACCCGGCCGCGCCCTGGCCGACGACGCGCCGCGCTACGACATCTCCGGGCATGCGCCGCCACGCCGCTTCGGACGATGGCCTCGTCGCGCTGGCGGCAGACACCACCGACGGCCGAGGCGCTGCTCGAGCTGCTCGGATCGCCCAACGCGCGCGACCGCAAGCCGATCTGGCAGCGCTACGACCACATGAACGGCACGAACACGCTGGTCGGCCCGGGCCGCCGGCGATGCGGCGCCTGCTGCGGATCAAGGGCACGACCCGCGCGCTGGCCCTGGCCATCGACGGCCCCGGCCCGGCTCGCGTCGGTGCGCTCGACCCCTTCGTTGCCGGCGCGTCGGCCGTGATCGAGGGCGCGCTCAACGTGGCCTGCTGCGGCGCCACGCCGATCGGCATCACCGACTGCCTCAACTTCGGCTCGCCCGAGACCGACCTCGGCGCCTGGCAGCTCGAGCGCGCCATCGACGGCATCGCCGAAGCCTGCCGCGCGCTCGGCGTCCCGGTCGTCTCGGGCAACGTCAGCCTCTACAACGAGACCCCCGACGGGCCGATCCTGCCGACCCCGGTGATCGGCACGGTCGGGCTGCTCGAGGATCGCGCTGCGGCCGTTCGCCATGGCCTGGTCGACCGACGACGAGATCTGGCTGCTCGGCGATCCGGCGTTCGACGCCGAGGCCCTCGCCGGCTCCGAGCTGGCCTGGCGGCGTGGCATTCGCGGGGGCGTTCCCAAGCTCGACGTGGCGGCGGCGGCGCGGGTGGTCGCCGTGCTGGCCGAGCTCGCACGCCAGCGACGTATCGGCGCGGCGCACGACTGCTCGGTCGGCGGCATCGGCGTGGCCCTGGCGCGCATTGCGATCGGCGCCGGCATCGGTGCCCGGATCGAGCTGGCCGCGGCGAGCGACGAGGTGTCCGGGGCGGCCGCATTCGGTGAGCGCGCGGGGAGGGTCGTGGTCGCCGTTCCGGTCGAGCGGGTGGCGGACTTCCGATCGACGGTGGCGGCTGCGGGCATTCCCGCGTCATTCCTCGGTGTGGCCGGTGGCGATGAGCTCGACCTGCGGGTCGGCTCGGCCCACGTGAACGTGTCGGTCGTGCGCCTGACGGAGGGCTGGCGCCCCGGCTTCTAGTCCGTGCGGCGCATCCGGCGCGCGATCGGGGTCTCGGACTGCGTCCTGGGCGAACCCGCCATTGCCTCGTCGTCGAAGTGCGGTCGCCCGCGGCGGTTCAGCGTGCGGCGAATGAGTGCGGCCGCGACCAGCCGATCGGTCGCCTCCGTGCGACGCTCGGCCTCGATGGTGGGTCCAGGACGGCGTCGTCGGGCGATGGCCAGGGCAATGCCAAGCAGCGCAGCCGTGACGGCCGCAACCGCGATCATGCCGAGCAGGCCAACCACGGTGCCGTCGAACGCGAACGCAACGGACGGCACTCCCGGGAGTGCCGCCACGAGCGCCTGGGGCAGAAGGGTGCGAGGCCACATCAGCCGGAGGCCTCCCGCACGGGCACCGGTCGGCGGCGGCGTGGCCGGGATGGACCAACCGAGCCGTTCCCCGGAAGGCTCGGGGTATCGATGTGGTCGAGGCCGCCGCGGGCGCGCTCGTGGAGCCGGTAGACCTCCGTCAGGCCGTCCGGCGGCACGCTCTCGCGATAGACGT
Source organism: uncultured Chloroflexia bacterium (assembly GCA_963839635.1). Classification (GTDB taxonomy): domain Bacteria; phylum Chloroflexota; class Limnocylindria; order QHBO01; family QHBO01; genus JACDBZ01. Next base: position 153,803 of record CAWIVT010000007.1, on the reverse strand, counting down.
CGCAGAACAGATCGACCACGTTCGGGTCGAACTGGGTGCCGGCGTGGCGACGCAGCTCGCTCGAGCGCGTCCTCGTGGGTCAGGGCGCCCTTGTACGGCCGGTCGTGGACCATCGCGTGGTACGCATCGGCGACCGAAACGATGCGAGCGCCGATCGGGATCTCGCTGCCGCGCAGACCGTGCGGATAGCCGCCGCCGTTGAATCGCTCATGGTGGTGCAGGACGACCGGGATCGCCTCGCGCAGGCTGGATGCCTGCTCGAGGATCACCTGGCCGATGCGCGGGTGCTCGCCGATGGCCTGCCACTCGTCGTCGGACAGCGTGGTGGGCTTGTCGAGGATCTCCTCGGGGATGGCGATCTTGCCCAGGTCGTGCAGCAGCGACGCGATCCTGATGCGCTCGATCTCCTCGGGCGGCAGGCCCATCTCGAGGCCGATGCCGGTGGCCAGCGAAGCGATCATGTCGGAGGGCCGGCCCCGGTGATTCGGCTGCGGTGCCAGGACCGAGGCCAGCGCCTGCGTCGCCGTGTCGCTCGCCCATTGCCCGATGGCCGTGGCCTGCGCTCGATGCTCGGCCGAGATCGGCGCGCGTCGGACCGGCGCCTCCTCGTCGAGCTCGCGGTAGAGGTAGGTGCGGTTGCGGCCGAGCGACTTGGCCGCGTACATGGCCGCATCGGCTCGGTCGACCAGCATGTCGATCTGGAGCTCAGAGCCGCGGCCACCGGCGATGCCGATGCTGATCGTGGCCTTGACGGTCTGCTCGCTCGCCGATCGCAGCGGCTCGGTGCTGCACGAGCGTGCGCAGCTCCTCGGCCAGCTCGACCGCGTCCTCCGGGATAGTCTCCGGCAGGATCAGCATGAACTCCTCGCCGCCGTAGCGGCCGAAGGTGTCGCTGACGCGGACCGCGTCCGCGATGAGCCGTGCCACCTGGCGCAGGACCGCGTCGCCGGAGTTGTGGCCGTACGTGTCGTTGATCGGCTTGAAGCGGTCGATGTCGATGAAGGCGACGCTGAGCGGCTTGTAGTGGCGTCCCGCGCGCTCGACCTCGGCGCCGAGGATGGCGAGCAGGGTCTCGCGGTTCGGAATGCCGGTGAGACGGTCGTGCGTGGCGCGTGCCTCGACCTGCAGGAACGCGCCGCTGGCGGCGTTGAAGGCGCGCGCCAGGCGCCGCTCGCCGGGGATGCCGCCCTCGTGCAGGTGGATCGGCGCGTCCGTCTCGAGCGTGCGCTCGAGCGCCGGCGCGATCCGGTTGAGCCGCCAGCCGATGTAGCTCCACGCCAGCAGCGCCATCGTCGTCATGCCCGCGACGACGGCGACCGCGACCACCAGTGCCAGGCTGTCACGGTGGGCGATATCGACCTCGGCCGCGACCGACACTGCCACCAGCAGGAGGAGCGCGACGGCGGCGGGGGCCAGGAAGCCCAGGGCACGAACGATGATGAGCATCGGCCAGAGCATGGAGGTCATCGTCCGGGTCGGCCATGGGCTCGATGGTCCCGGGCCGAGGGCGGGCACCGGGGTCGAACGGTGCCAAAACCGCCCTGGGGGGGTTGGATGCAGTACGGCGGGGGTACTCGCCGGCGACGGTGTCGGGAACGGCGTCTGGCGCCTCAGGCCCGCTGCGCTATCATGGGTGACGTGCTCCCCATGTACGAGCCGCACGGCCCGCGCGAGGAGTGCGGCGTCATCGGCATCTGGGCGCCCGGCGCGCCGGTCGCCCGCCTGGCCTACATCGGGCTCCACGCCCTCCAGCACCGCGGCCAGGAGTCGGCCGGCATCGCCGTCAGCGACGGCGGCGCAGCTCAGCCTCCACAAGCGCCTCGGCCTCGTCAGCCAGCGTGTTCGACGAGGAGACGCTGCAGCGGCTCGAGGGCAGCGAGGAGGGCGGCCGCCCACCGCGCGCGGCCATCGGCCACACGCGCTACAGCACGACCGGCTCGAACACGCTGCCCGAACGTCCAGCCGGTCTACGCGCGCTCGAGACCTCGGCGAGCTGATGCTCGGCCACAACGGCAACCTGACGAACGCATCGTGGCTGCGCGACGAGCTGAGCGAGCAGGGCGTCGAGTTCGCCTCCGCCTCCGATACCGAGGTGCTGGCCAAGCTCATCGCGCATGCGCCCGGGCCGCACGTGGGCGGCAGCGCGTCGATCACGCCTTCCATCGCGCCATCGGCGCCTACACCTTCACCATGCTCACCGAGGACGCCCTCGTCGCCGCGCGCGACCCGATCGGCTTCCGGCCCCTGGCCCTGGGCCGGCTGCCGACGGCGGGCGGCTGGGTGGTCGCGAGCGAGTCCGCCGCGCTCGACGCCATCGGCGCGCAGTTCGTGCGCGACGTGGAGGCCGGCGAGGTGCTGACCATCGACGAGGAGGGCGTGCACTCGCATCGCTCCAAGCGGGCCGACCCGGCGCGCGAGCGGCTGTGCGTCTTCGAGTTCGTCTACCTCGCGCGGCCCGACAGCGTCATCGATGGACGGCTGCTGTACGAGGCGCGCCTCGAGATGGGCCGGCGCCTGGCGCGCGAGCACCCGGCCGAGGCCGACCTGGTGATCGCCGTGCCCGACTCGGCCATCCCGGCCGCCATCGGCTACGCGGAGGAGGCCGGCCTGCCGTACCGCGAGGGGCTCATCAAGTCGCCGCTACGTCGGGCGCACCTTCATCCAGCCCGCGCAGCCGGCGACCGGAGTCGCGGTGCGCATGAAGTTCAACCCGCTTCCCGAGCTGCTGCGCCGGCAAGCGCGTGGTGGTCGTCGACGACTCGATCGTGCGCGGCACGACGACCGGGTCCGATCGTGGCCATGCTCCGCCGCGCCGGCGCGGCGGAGGTCCACGTCCGCATCCACTCGCCCGCAGATGCGGCACCCGTGCTACATGGGCGTCGACACCGGCCGCCGCGACGAGCTCATCGCGGCGACCCACTCGCTCGAGGAGATCCGCGCCGCGATCGGCGCCGACTCGCTCGGCTACCTCTCGAAGGAGGGGATGCTGGCCGCCGTCGGCGGACGGACCGACGCGCGCTGCACGGCCTGCTTCGACGGCGTCTACCCGACCGACGTGCCGCTGGAGCTCGACAAGCTGGCGCTGGAACGGCGCTGACGCCGATGGCGCGCACGTACCGCGAGGCCGGCGTCGACGTCGACGAGGCAGAGCGCGCGGTCGAGCGCATCGCCGCGAGCGGCGGCCGCGACGCTCACCCCGGCCGTCCTGGGCGGCGTCGGCGGCTTCGGTGGGCTCTTCCGCTTCGACCCGGACGACCCACCCCGAGCCGGTTCTCGTCAGCAGCACCGACGGCGTCGGCACCAAGCTCAAGGTAGCCGTGGCGCTCGGCCGGCACGACACGATCGGCGATCGACCTCGTCAACGCCTGCCTGAACGACATCGCGGTCAGCGGAGCCGACCCGCTCTTCTTCCTCGACTACCTGGCGTCGGGCGAGCTGCGCGCCGAGGCCGGTGGAGGAGATCGTCGGCGGCGTCGCGGCGGGCTGCGCGGCGGCCGGCATCCCGCTCGTCGGCGGCGAGACGGCGCAGATGCCGGACCTCTACCGCGACGGCGACTTCGACCTCGCCGGCTTCGTCGGTGGGGGTCGTGGCGCGCGCCGACCTGATCGACGGGTCGGCGGTGCGGGCCGGCGACGCGGTCATCGGCCTGCCGTCATCGGGCCTGCACACCAACGGCTACAGCCTGGCGCGGCGCGTCCTGCCCGAGGCGACCGTGGAGCGAGCCGATGCCGGAGGGCGGCGCACGCATCGGCGACGTGCTGCTCGAGCCGCATCGGTCCTACCTCGACGAGGTCCGCATCCTGCGGCGCGCGCTGCGAGAAGCCGGTGGGGACATTCACGCCCTGGCCCACATCACCGGCGGCGGCTGGGAGGGCAACGTGCCGCGCACCCTGCCCGACGGGCTCGGCGTCGAGATCGAGACCGGCTCGTGGCCGGTGCCGCCGCATCTTCAGCCTGCTCCAGTCAGCGCGGCGACATCGCCGACGAGGAGATGGTCGCGCACCTTCAACCTGGGGATCGGCATGACCGCGGGCGGTGCCCGACGGCCCTGGCCGACGCGGCGCGGTGGCCGCATTGGGCGACGCGCATCGCATCGGCTCGAGTGGTCGAGGTCGCCCGACGGGCGAATGCGCGTTCGGTTCGAGTGAGCCCGTTGAAGCTCGGGCGTCCTCGTCTCGGGCCGCGGTCGAACCTGGAAGCCGTCCTCACGGCGCGTCCGCCGGGCGATCGAGGTCGTCCTGGTCATCAGCAACCGGCCCGGCGTGCGCGCGCTCGAGTCGCCGCCGCGCACGGCGTCGCGGCCGCGCGTCCTGCGGCGCGGCCGACTTCGGTGGGGACGCGCGACGCGCGCGACGCTGCCGATCGGCCGGGCGCTGACCGACGCCGGCGTGGACCTCGCCCTGCTGGCCGGCTACGACCAGCTCCTGCGCCCGTCGTACTTCGCCGCCTTACCGGGGGCGCACGATCAACATCCATCCCAGCCTGCTGCCGGCGCACGGCGGGGCGGGGATGATGGGGCTGGCGGTCCATCGGTCGGTTCTCGCAGCCGGTGACGACGGAGACGGGCGTCACCGTCCACGAGGTCACGCCGGCGCTGGATGCCGGCCCGATCCTGGCCCAGGCGCGCGTGCCGGTCCTGCCGGGCGATGACGCGGAGACGCTGGCGGAACGCGTCCTCGACGTGGAGCATCGGCTCCTGGTGGCGACCCTGACGGAGATGGACCGGCAGAGCTCCTGAGCACCTCCGACGAGCGCGCGATCCCGGGGCCCGGAGGGGAGCGGAGGCACGGTCTCTGCTAGCATGGCCGACGGCGCCTGAGCGCGCCCACTTCCCGCAGCAGAGGCCAGGCACACCGTATGGACGCGATTCTCGAACCGATCGGGGAGTTCTGGAACGGCTTCCTCAGCAACCCGATCGTGCAGCTGGCCGAGCCAGCTGATCGTGATCTACGTCGTCCTGCTCTGGCTCGGCACCGCGTACTGGGCATTCCGCGACATGCAGGCGCGGACCGAGAACCCGATCCTGCCGTACTTCGCCGCGGCGCTGATCATCTTCTTCACGCCGCTGCTGTTCGTCTTCGCCGTCGATCCTCTACCTGATCGTCCGGCCGCGCGAGACGCTGGCCGAGGTCTACGAGCGCAGCCTGGCCGAGGAGTCGCTCCTCGCCGAGGTCGAGAAGAACGAGCTCTGCCCGGTCTGCCGCGATCGCGTCGGACTCCGACTGGCTGGTCTGCCCCAACTGCCGCACGCGGCTGCACCGCGTCTGCCCGGCGTGCAACCGGCTGGCCGAGCCGACCTGGCCGCTGTGCGCGTACTGCGGCCGTGACTTCGAGCGCGGGTCATCGCGCGCCGCCGCACGAGCCCGGACGAGCGTCCCGCTCGACGAGGAGCCGGTCGACATCGACGCGTTGCCATCCGACGCGCCGTCGGACGCTACGGCTGAGCACGGCCGCCTACGCGGCGCCACGAACACCTGACCGGAGACAACGGTCCGGCGGACCCCGCCGGGCCCGAACGTCCCGGATCCCTCCCCAGGGGTCCGCACCCGACGGTCGGTCCGGGCACCATCCGCATGCCGGCCTGGCCGGGGAGGGTCATGGTCTTTGGCGGCGCTCTGCTGGCGATCGGCGCGCTCGTCGCCGGGGCGATGGTGGTCCAGGGCCAGCTGAACGTGGACAGCCCGGCGCTCCTCGCCTGGCTGGCGATCATCGGCGCCGGCGCCTTCACGGCCGGCCTCGTCTACATGGCGGTCAGGCAGCTCTCGATTCGCCGCCACCTCCCGCCGGAGCGGTACCGAGGTCCGTCGGTGCTGATCCTGGTCCTCCTCGTCCTCGCCATCGCGTTCCTGCTCACCGCGCCGTTCGGAGCGGACGCGTCGGCGCTCGTCCTTGGCGAGGGGGAGCTGACGACGCTCGGCGCCATCGTGCTTCTTGTCTCGACCCAGGTGGCTCTCCTGCTGGTCAGCTGGTTCCTGGTGTTCCGTCCCGGAGGCTGGCGGGGCTCCCGTCGCTGCCCGGCCGCAACGCGACCGCCGCGATCACCTCCGGCGTCGGCTGGGGCGTCGTCGCGTGGTTCGGATCGACGGGGTCGCGGCCGTCGTCGTCTACGTGCTCGAGCTCCTCGGGATCGAGCCCGAGCCGCAGGCCGCCGAGCGCGCGATCGCCATGCTGGACCCGTTGCTGGTCATCCTGGCGGTCGTGATCCTGGCGCCCGATCGCCGAGGAGATCTTCTTCCGCGGTGTCGTCTTCAACGCACTCCTGCGCGAGAGCGGAAGGCGCTGGGCCTTCATCGGCTCGTCTGCGCTGTTCGCGGTCATCCACGTCTCGCTGGTCGCCCTGGTACCGATCTTCCTGCTGGGCCTGGCGCTGGCATGGATCTACCAGCGCAACGGGCAACCTGCTGGCGCCGATGGCGATGCACGCCACCGTCAACGCCATCTCCGTCGCCCTCGCCCTGCTCGTTCGCTTCGACCTCGTCCGGCTCCCGGTGTGAGTGGAATCGACCCTCGATAAGCGGCCGGTAAGCGGCCGTTGATCGCCGGCTCGTATCGTCCGCGGTCATGAAGAACGAGCCGACGGTGATCCCCGCCCCTGGGCCCCGCCGAGGGCGGCCGGCATTCGAGCGGTTCGGCGCCGACGTCGCCGGTGACGAGGAGGTCCTGGCGCTCGTCCTCGGCGATCGCGTGGCCGCGCCGCGGGTCGCGCGACGCCTCATCGACCGGTTCGGATCGCTGTCGAGCGTGATGCAGGCCGCGCCGCTCGAGCTCCAGGTTGCCGGGCTGTCGCGTGCGGCCGCGCTCCGCATCTCGGCCTGCGTCGAGGCCGGGCGCCGTGCCGCCCGCTCCTGGCCGGCCGACCCGTGGCTGATCCGAACGCCGACCGACGTTGCCGAGCCGTTGGTCGACGCCATGGGCACGCTCGAGCGCGAGGAGCTCCGCGTGCTGCTGCTCGATACCAAGAACGTGGTGACCGCGGAGCGGACGGTCTACCGCGGCAACCTGGCGGGCTCGTCGGTCCGGGTCGGCGAGGTGTATCGGGACGCGGTGCGCGCCTGCGCGGCCGCGGTGATCGTGGCGCACAACCATCCGTCGGGCGACCCGAGCCCTTCCGGCGAGGACCTGCGCATCACCGCCGAGCTGGCGGAGGCCGGGCGACTGCTCGACATCGAGCTGCTCGACCACCTGGTGATAGGGCGCGGCCGATGGACGTCGCTGCGCGCGCTCGGCGCCCTCGGTCAGCCGCCGCCCGCGACGATCCGCGAGAGCGTCCCGGCGATGTGGTCGACGACGTAGAGCTCGCCGTCGTCGCCGGCGCCGAAGCTGCTGATCGGGATGCCCGTCTCGAGCAGGATCCTCGGCGCCAGGGCGGTGCCGTCACCGCGGGCGGGAGCGTCGGCCGGGACACCCATCACGTAGCCGGTGCAGTAGTCGGAGAAGAGGTACCAGCCGGCGAGTCCGGGGACGCCCTCGCCGCGGTAGACGTGGCCACCGGTCACGGAGCAGCCGTGGTCGCGCCCGTACTCGGCGAGGGGCAGGAGGAGGCCGTCGGCCGAGCAGCCAGCATCGGCGAAGCAGTGGGTCGCCTCCATGACGTTCCAGCCCAGGTTGGCGCCCCCGTCGGCCACCGGGTCGATCCGGTTGATCTCCTCGAAGGCGTTCTGGCCGACATCGGCGATCCAGAGCGCACCGGTCTCGGGATCGAAGCTGAAGCGCCACGGGTTGCGAAGGCCGAACAGGTAGATCTCGGGGAGCGCCGCCGGAGCCGTCGGCGAAGGGGTTGTCGGTCGGGATGGCGTAGGCGCCCGGGGTCGACGACGTCGAGGCGCAGGATCGATGCCGAGCAGCGTCGACGTGTCCTGGCCGTGGCCGTGCGGGTCGTCGCCGGACCCGCCGTCCCCGAGCCCAAGCCAGAGGTACCCATCGGGGCCGAACGCGAGCTGACCGCCGTTGTGGTTGCTGTACGGCTGCTCGACTCTGCAGGAGCACGCGCTCGGTGGCGGGGTCGAGGACCGGAGGCCCGTCGCCGTCCTGCGTACCGGAAACCTCGGACACCACGGTGTTGCCGGCGAGGTCGGTGTAGTGGACGAATGCCCTGGCGACGGCCGGCCACTCTGGGTGGAGGGCCAGGCCGAGCAGACCGCGCTCGCCACCGCTGCTGATGCGGTCGCGCAGGTCGACCGCGACCGCGCGTTCGCCGCGTTCGGGGTGCACGGCCACCGCGGCGCCCGGCTGCTCGTTGACGAGGAGCCATCCGCCCGGCGCGCCCGTCAGACCGATCGGGCTGACGAATCCATCGGCGACCGGTTCGAGAGCGATCGGCGGAGGATCGCCGGCGGCGGCAGCAGCCGGTGGTGTCGCGCTGGGGCTCGCGGTCGCCTCGGGCGACGACGTGGCGGTCTCGGTCGGGCTCGGCGCGCCGGTGGTCGGGACCCCCTGGGGTGACGCGGAGCCTGCCGGCGTGCCACAGGCGACCAGCAGCACGGACGCAAGGATCATTCGGCCACGAAGACGCGGGCGCAGCATCCGGGAATTGTCGCCGAGATCGGGCCGTCTCGCCGGTGACGGGCAGGATCGGGTAGGGTGATGCCCGCCATGACGACGACGAAGGAGAGCGTGCGCCGAGCGGTCGCCGCGCTTGTCGAGGCACGCGATGCCGCCGGTCTCGAGCCCGGGGCCGACGAGGTCGGGAGCCGCCGCAGCATCGTGATCGAGCGGATCGCCCCGGAGCTCGATGGCGGCCGCTACGCCGTCAAGCGCGTCGTCGGCGACCAGCTGCTGGTCACGGCCGACATCTTCGCCGAAGGCCACGACCTGCTCGACGCGGCGCTGCTCGTTGCGCGCCGACGACGAGACGGCCTGGCGTGATGCGCCGATGCGCCCGATCGACAACGATCGCTGGTCCGGCCACATCGAGCTCACTCCGCAACCGGCGGCACGTCTACGCGATCGAGGCGTGGCGCGACGCCTTCGGCTCCTGGCGCGACGGCCTGCGCAAGAAGCTCGACGCGTCGGTCGCGGTTCCCACCGAGCTCGAGGAGGGCCGGCTCCTGCTCGAGGCCGCTCTGCGCCGCGCCGAGAAGGCGGAGGCCGCCGAGGATGCGCTCCGCATTCGCGAGGCGCTTGCCGCCCTGCGCAGGTCACGCTCGGCGGCCAGCCGGTCGTCTGCGCTCGCCGGGCGACGACCTTCTGGCCGCCATGCGCCGCCACCCGGACCGGCGATTCGGCACTCGATCTCCCGAGCTGCCGCTCATCGTCGACCGCGAGCGCGCCCGCTTCGGAGCGTGGTACGAGCTGTTCCCGCGCTCCCAGGGCCGCGATCCGAAGCGTCCGACCGCCACGACCTTCGCGGATGCCGTGTGGCGCCTCGCCGCACATCGCGGCGATGGGCTTCGACGTCGTCTACGTGCCGCCGATCCATCCCATCGGGCGCACGAACCGCAAGGGCCGCAACAACACGCTCGATGCCGGCGCCGGACGACGTGGGTCGCCCGTACGCCATCGGCTCGGCCGATGGCGGCCACGACACCGTCGCGCCCGAGCTCGGCGGGCTCGAGGCGCTTCATCCACTTCCGCGAGCAGGTCGAGGCGCACGGCATGGAGCTGGCCATGGACATCGCCATCCAGGCATCTCCCGATCATCCGTACGTCGCCCAGCACCCCGAGTGGTTCCGCCACTCGCCGGACGGCACGATCAAGTACGCGGAGAACCCGCCGAAGAAGTACCAGGACATCTACCCGATCGACTTCGCCGGCGACGACCCGGCGGCGCGGCGGCGCTGTGGCAGGAGTGGAAGCGAGTCTTCACCGTCTGGATCGATCGCGGCGTCAAGATCTTCCGGGTCGACAATCCGCACACCAAGCCGATCCCGTTCTGGGGGTGGCTCATCCGCGAGATCCAGCGCGACCACCCCGAGGTGATCTTCCTGTCCGAGGCGTTCACCAAGCCGAAGATGATGCGGCAGCTCGGCCAAGATCGGCTTCACCCAGAGCTACACCTACTTCACCTGGCGCGAGACGGCGGCCGAGCTGCGCGACTACTTCGACCGAGCTGACCCAGACCGAGATGCGCGAGTACTTCCGCGGCAACCTGTTCGCCAACACCCCCGACATCAATCCCGCACCACCTGGACCACGGGCGGCCGGCGTTCGTGATCCGCACCGTGCTGGCCGCCACGCTGTCGAGCTCGCTACGGCATCTACTCCGGCTGGGAGCTGTGCGAGTCGCGCGCGCCTCGGCGAGCGCGAGGAGTACCTCGACAGCGAGAAGTACGAGATCCGCGCCCGCGACTGGGACGCGCAGGGAAACATCAAGCTGCTGATCGGCGAGCTCAACCGGCTGCGCCACGAGCGGCCGCGCGCTGCAGCGCTACGACAACCTGCGCTTCGAGACGGTCACCGGCGAGCGGACGCTCTTCTACCGCAAGGCGCTGCCGCATCGGCAAGGTCGACCCGCTCACCGGCCAGCCGCACCGCTGGCGCGATGCCGTCTACGTCGCGGTGAACTGCGACCCGACCACCGCCCGAGCGTGCGATCCTCCACCCCGACCTGCCGGCGATCGGCATCGGCTGGGATGAGCCGTACCGGGTCACCGACCTGCTCAGCGGTCAGGTGCGCGCCGAGCGTGGCGCCGACCTGGCGGTCGACCTCGACCCGGCGGGGGAGCCGTTCCGCATCTTCACGCGTCGCGCCCGTCGACGGGCTGACCAGGCCAGCTCCCAGACCCACCGATGACGCCGACCCGACGGCCGCCGACGCCAGCCGCGCTCCCGATGCACCGCGGCAGCGTGCCGCAGCTCCTGCGCGACGACCCGCTCTGGTACAAGGACGCGATCATCTACCAGCTCCACGTCAAGGCGTTCCACGACTCGACGAACGACGGGATGGGCGACTTCGCCGGGCTGACCGAGAAGCTCGACTACATCGCCGACCTCGGCGTCACGGCGGTCTGGCTCCTGCCGTTCTACCCGTCCCCGCTGCGCGACGACGGCTACGACATCGCGGCCTACACCGAGGTCCATCCCGACTACGGCACGCTGCGCGACTTCCGCACCTTCGTGCGCGAGGCGCATCGGCGCGGCCTGCGGGTCATCACCGAGCTCGTCGTCAACCACACCAGCGACCAGCACCCCTGGTTCGTCGAGTCGCGCGCCAGTCGCGCACGAGCCCGAAGCGCGACTGGTACGTGTGGAGCGACACCGACCAGAAGTACGCCGATGCGCGGATCATCTTCACCGACACCGAGACCGTCAACTGGACCTGGGACCAGGAGTCGCAGCAGTACTACTGGCATCGGTTCTTCAGCCACCAGCCGGACCTGAACTTCGACAACCCGCAGGTCGTGCGGGCGATCCTGCGCGTGATGCGCTTCTGGCTCGACCTCGGCGTCGACGGCCTGCGCCTCGACGCGGTGCCGTACCTCGTCGAGCGCGAGGGCACGAACGGCGAGAACCTGCCCGAGACGCACGCGCGTCCTCAAGCGGGTGCGCGCCGCGGTCGACGCGCGCTACGCCGGGCGGATGCTGCTGGCCGAGGCGAACCAGTGGCCGCCGGACGTGCTGCCTTACTTCGGCGACGGCGACGGGCCGGAGTGCCACATGGCCTTCCACTTCCCGCTCATGCCGCGCATCTGGATCGCGCTGCGGCGCGAGGATCGCTACCCGATCGTCGAGATCATGGGCCAGACGCCCGAGATCCCCGACGAGAGCCAGTGGGCGCTCTTCCTCCGCAACCACGACGAGCTGACGCTCGAGATGGTCACCGACGAGGAGCGCGACTTCATGTACGCCGAGTACGCCAAGGACGCGCGCATGCGCATCAACGTCGGCATCCGCCGCCGCCTCGCGCCGCTGGTCGACAACAGCCGGCGCCGGCTCGAGCTGCTCAACTCGCTCCTGTTCAGCATGCGCGGCACGCCGATCATCTACTACGGCGACGAGATCGGGATGGGCGACAACGTCTATCTCGGCGACCGCAACGGCGTGCGCACGCCGATGCAGTGGACCGGCGACCGCAACGCCGGCTTCAGCCGCGCCGACGTGCACGCGCTCTACGCCCCGCTCGTGGCCGATCCGGTGTACGGCTACCAGGCGGTCAACGTCGAGGCCCAGGAGCGCGTGCCGGGCTCGCTGCTCAACTGGATGAAGCGCCTCATCCGCATCCGCCGCGCGCACCCGGTCTTCGGCCGCGGCACGCTCGAGCTTCCTCCACCCGGAGAACCGCCGCGTCCTCGCCTACCTGCGCGAGCACGACGGCGTCACGGTCCTCTGCGTCGCGAACCTGTCGCGCTTCGCGCAGTACGTCGAGCTCGACCTGTCGCGCTTCGGCGGCCGCGTACCGGTCGAGATGATCGGCCGCGTGCACTTCCCGCCGCATCGGTGAGCTGCCGTATCTGCTCACCCTCGGCCCGCATGACTTCTTCTGGTTCGAGCTGACCGATGGCGATGGCTGAGCCAGAACGGGCCGTGACGATTCGGCTTGCCACTTCGGTCGATGTCGAGGCGCTCGCGAGGCATCGGCCGCCTGCGCCTATCGGGCGACCTATCCAGGCATCGTCCCGAACGCAGTCCTCGACGAGTGGGCGGAGCACACCGCCGACTCGTGGGAGAAGGCGTTCGCCGAGCAGCGGACCCGACTCCCCGTGGCGACCGTGGGCTGCCGAGCGCGACGGCCGGATCATCGGGTATGCCACCACCAGCCCGGGCAAGGACTGGTGGCTGCCCCCGCCCGCCGGCGCGGGCGAGCTCACGAACCTGTACCTGGACCCTGAGGCCATCGGCACCGGCGCAGGCAGTGCCCTGTTCGACACCGCCGTGGCCGACCTCCGAGGGCGAGGCTTCAACCCGTTCGTGGTCTGGGCCTTCAGGGCCAACCAACGGGCGGTGCGGTTCTACGAGCGCAAGGGCCTGGCGATCGACGTGCCCGATCACGACTGGGTGCTCGGCGACGTCCGCTGCCCCATCGTCCGGCTACGCGTCGACTGGCCCGCGACCGACTTGGAATGATTCCGGCGGATCTTGCCTCTCGGCCGTTGGTTCCGCTCGAAGCATCGTCCGATCGCGGCCGTCGCCGAGCACGACCGCGTCCCGATCACCGCCGACGGCAGCGCTCGTCGTGCTCGAAATCACCTATGCGGACGGCGGGTCGCCCGACCACTACCTGCTGCCCACCGTCGACGATCGCGAGCCGCGCGACGGGGAGGGGGCGTGGAGCGGCATCGTCGCGGCCATCGCCGGAGGCGCCGCGCTGCGCGGCCGGCGCGGCAGCTTCCTCTGCGCGCGGCCGCGCCTGCACTCGACGAGCTCCTGCCCTCGCCGGGCGTCGGCCGCGGTCCTCCACGAGCGACGCCTTGGCGTCGAGCAGTCGAACACGTCGCTCGTGCTCGGCGAACGGCTCATCCTCAAGCTGTACCGGCTGCTCGAGCCGGGCGAGAACCCCGACCTCGAGGTCAGCGCCTTCCTGACCGATGCGGGCTTCGCGGACACCCCCGCCGTGGCCGGCGCCTCATGTCCTGGATGCCCGATGGCGGCGCGCCCGCGGCGGCCGCCATGCTCCAGGACTTCGTGCCCTCCACCGGCGACGCCTGGGCCGCCATGCTCGCTGCGCTTGCCGGCGACCCCGCGCGTGGGCGTCCGACTGGCCGCGCGGGATCGGTGGAGTGACCGCCAGGATGCACGCGACGCTGGCATCGCGACCGGCCGATCCGGCGTTTCCTTCGCGATCGGCCACCGTCGCAGAGACGGCTGCCTGGCGCTCGTCCGCCGAGCGGCAGCTGGCGCTGGCCATCAGTGCCGTCAGTGGTGATGGCCATCGGCGTCTCGTCGAGCTCGCACCGGCGATCACTGCGCGCTTTGCCGACACCTTTGGCTCGGCCAGCGGTGAGGCACATGTCAGCCGCATCCACGGCGACTACCACCTCGGCCAGCTGCTGGCACGCGGCCGACGGCGGCTTCAGCGTCATCGACTTCGAGGGTGAGCCGGCCCGGCCGCTCGACCGAGCGGCGGTCGCCCGCATCACCGCTGCGCGACGTGGCCGGCCTGCTGCGCAGCCTGGATTACGTGGCGCGCACCGCGGAGCGCGGCGTCATCCAGCCTTCGACGCTGACGCCTGGCTGCTCGAGGCGCGCGCGGCGTTCCTGCATGGGGCGGGCGTCATCGGACCGGACGAGACACCGCTGCTCGACGCGTTCGAGCTCGAGAAGGCGTGCTACGAAGTCCGCTACGAGGCGAGCAACCGTCCCGACTGGCTCTGGCTGCCACTGGCGGCCCTGGAACGAATGAGCTCGGCGTCCTGAAGTGTCGAGGCCAGGGCAGAGAGTGGCGGCGGTCAGCTCACGGCTCGGATGAGCCAGAGCTCCGAGCTGGTGTCGCCGAGGACCTCGACCAGCATCAGCGCCGCGCCGTCGGCCTCGAACGCGACGAACGAGTGGATGCCGGGTGCACCGGGGAAATCGTCGGAAGCGAGGGCATCCTCACCCCGTGCGCAGGTCCACTGCGCCCCGTCTCGGCTGGTCGCCGCGAGGATCTCCATCGCGTCGCGCTCGCCCTCGAGCATGACCCCGAAGATGAGCAGGTTGCCGTCCTCGGTCGCGAGGAGGTGCGGCTCAATCATCGAGCGTGCGTCGCGCCCGCACGCATCCGGCCCGAGCGCCTGGTCGTCATCGGCGCCTTCGAGCGTCGCAGGTAGGCGGGTCCAACTGACGCCATCGGTCGAGGATGCGAAGCCGATCCGATTGCGGTTCAGCGTCGCCGCAGCGGCGCCGCCGTAGGCCATGAGGTAGCCATCCTCCGTCGGCAGCACGCCGGGGTGGTCGGTGATGGCTCCGTCCCAACCGTCGCCGTCCGGGACGAGAACCGGCTCCGGGTCCGCAGTCCAGGGCCCGTCCGCATCCTGGGCCGTCGCACGCCACACGATCGGATCGGTCCCGCCGGGAAGGCGTCCGCTGCCGTACATGACCCACGTGCCGTCGTCGGCGACCAACGCGGACGACGGCACGGCGCCGTTACCGTCCAGCTCGATCGCGAAGTTCTCCAGCACCGATGCCGACGGGTCGCCGGTCCAGGCACGCGCATCTTCCGAGGTGAGGTGCAGGACCCGCGGCGGTCCGTCCGCGGGGTCCGCGAAGAAGGCGACTGGAAACAGGTGATGGGTTCCCTCGTGGACGACAGCCGCGCCGGGCAGCAGGTAGTCGGCCCCGAAGTCATGCGGCTCGATCACCGGCGCGTCCCCCACGACCGAGAAGGCGAGGGGAGCCTCCGAAGGCTCATTCTGGTCGCCGGACGTGGCGGGCCCCTGGCATGAGACGACCGATACCAGGCACACCATGAAGCCTGATCTGAGGTGCCACGAGCTCGTCACGCGGCGCGAACCGCGGGGCGCTGCGAGTTCAGCTGGTCGCGCCACTCCAGGAAGCGGCGCCCGTCCTCGACGCGCCAGCCGGGTCCGCCGAAGCCGAGCGTGAACTGCGTGAAGCCCAGAGCCACGAACCCGTCCGCATCCTCTCGAGGAAGCGCTCGATGTCGTTCGGCTGCAGCCCGACGCTCCACTCGATCTCGTATGGGTCGCGGCCGATCGCCTCGCAGTGGCCGATGAGGGCGGCGACGGCCGGCCGCACCTCCTCGATGGAGTCCGGAAAGAAGGCGTGCCACGCATCGGCATGGCGGGCGACGATGGGCAGCGTCAATGTCAAACCGACGCCGGCAATCAGGATCGGCATGCGGCGCATCGGCGGTGGATTGAGGGATGCCAGGCGCTCGACGATTCGCGGCGTCGCCCGCTCCAGCGCCCGGATGCGCGAGGCTCGAGTGCCGTACTCGTAGCCGTAGCGGTGGTAGTCACGCTCGAACCAGCCGGCTCCGAGGCCCATGATCACGCGGCCGCCGCTGATGTGGTCGACGGTCCGGGCGATGTCGGCATGGAGGTCCGGGTTGCGGTACGAGTTGCACGCCACCAGCGGCCCCAGCTCGATCCGCTCGGTCGCCTCCGCCCAGGCGGCCAGCAGCGACCAGCACTCGAAGTGCTTGCCGTCGGGGTCGCCGTTCAACGGGCTGAAGTGATCCCACGTGTAGAGGATGTCGTAGCCGAGCTCCTCGCTTCGTATGGCTGCAGACACGCAGGTCACGCCAGCTTCCGTGTTGCGGGTGGAGCTGTGCCGCGATCCGGATAGGTCGGGTCTCGTGTAGCTTCATGGGAGCATGCTTGACCTTCCCCCAAGGGGAAAGTCAAGGTATCGTCGCGACGATGTTCCCCATCGGCCAGTTCGCTCGGCTTGCCGGCATCAGCGCCAAGCAGCTCCGCGCCTACGACGTCCTGGGCCTGTTCCAGCCGGCCTGGATCGACCCGTCGAGCGCGTACCGCTACTACTCCCCGGCGCAGCTGCCGGAGCTGCGTCGCATCCTCGCCCTCCGGCAGCTCGACATGGGGCTGGAGGAGATCGGCAGGCTGGCACGCGGTGGCGACCTGCGAGCCGCGCTCGACCGTCGCCGCGTCGAGCTCGAGCGCGACCGGCGCCTGGCCGAAGAGCGGCTGGCTGCCCTGGACATCAGCATCGGCGACAACGACGTGGTCCTCCGACCGGTGTCCGAAGACCCAGTGGCGATCATGACGCTGGGAAACGATGCGTCAGTCGCATTCGACGAGCTGGAGGCGTACGTTCGCGACCTCGGGCGGCGGGCGCATCGGCCTCCCGGCGCCATCCCTTCACGGCGCGAGATCTTCGTACCGGTCAGCGGGCCCATCCCCGAGACGGACCGCATCGCATACCGACGGCTGCCAGCAGCGCGGGTCGCATCGGTCATCCACCGGGGACCGTACGCGGGGGTTGTGGGCGCTCGGCGAGCGCTGCTGCGATGGGTGGACGCCTCCGGCCTCGCGTCAGTTGGACCGATGCGCACGCTGTACCTCCAGTTCGGCGCCGATCCCGCGCTGCGCCTCCCAGCCGGCTGGATCGTCCGACGATCCGAGGACCTCGTCACCGAGCTCCAGCTTCCCGTCGAGGGCGCCTGACTGCGCTTGGGGATTCCAATTGACCGTCAGCACGTCTCGACATCGCCCCATCGAGCGGTGACTGGCTCTGGCTGCCGCTCACCACCGTCGAACGACTTGACCAATCTGACTCTCACGGGGCTGCAGTTGGCACCGAGCTGGGCTCGTCCGCCGATCCCCGAGGAAGCTCGAACCGACCGATCTCCGTGCCGGCGGCATCCAGGGCAACCCAGGCGCTCGCCTCGGTACCGCTCGGAAGGAATGCGATGAACAGAGTGGCGTCGATCTCCGCGGGTGCGAGCGGAACGAGTTGCGCCCGCGTCCGTTCGTCAGCATCCGTCTCGATCCAGACCTCGGCAACGTTGGGGGCGACCAGTCCGAACACCTCGTGTGCGAGGCCCGTTGAGGAGTTCCCGGTGGCTCCGCCGCCGAACGCACCTCCGGTCGGGCCTTCACCTGGCATCGAGCCACAGACGCCTCCAAACGCGGAGGCCCACTCGAGCTCGATGCAGGCGCCTTCCGGTGGCTCGGTTCGGTACACGGTGAACCGGAACGCCCTGCCGTCCGCGTAGCCACGTGCGACCTCGACCACCGGCCCGACGGCCGTCACGCCCGTCGCCGGTTCCTGGCTGGACAGGGGGTCCAGGTCGAGCGACTCGATCGGCACGCCGACGTCGGCGACCTCGTCGGGTCCGACCGACGGAGAGCGCTCGCCGAAGGCCCCGCCGACGACGATGAGCGCCACGGTAACGAGAGTGGCGGCAGCCATCACGCCGAGCGTGGACCGGAGGCTCGGGGAACGAGTCGAGGGATCGCGCACCCATCGGTCGGGTACCCGGAGCATCGCTTCGGGCATCGCAGCCGCGGATGCCACGGGCCGAAGCGCGTCCGTCAGCATGGCATCCAGCGATGCTCGACTGATCCTGGTCATGGGGCAGCCTCCTCGAGCTGCGCGCGCAATCGGCGCCGCGCGCGAAATGCCAGGGTCCGGACGTTGATCTCCGACAGGCCGAGCAACCTGCCGATCTCGCCCATGCGGTAGCCGTATGCGTAGTGGAGGACGATGACCGCTCGCTCGCGAGGCACGAGCTCCTCGACGAGCTGCCGGAGCGCCACGTCGGGCTGCACCACGGGCCCGGGCGCAAGCTGCTCGACTCGGTCGGCGAACCGCCGCCGATCCCGGAGCACCGACCTGGCCTCGTTGAGGGCGATCCGTACGACCCAGGCGTCGAAGAGTGCCGGGTCGCGCAGCTGGTGAAGCCGATCCGACGCCCGCAGGTATGTCTCGTGAACGAGGTCGGGTGCATCGGCGGCTCCGGCCACGGCGGTGCACACCGCCATGAGCCGGTTGCGGACCAGCTCGAATCGAGCCTCGAAGTCGCTAGCCAGCTCGGCGCGGGCGCGGTCACTGACCGTCGCTGCGACGTCCATCGTCCTCCCTCACGCAGTGGCACCTACCACCTCTTCGATGGCGCGCGGAGCAGTTTCGTTGCTCGGGGCCATTTCGCGTCGCGCTAACCTGCACGGGTGAGCCCGAACGATGCCCGGCCGCACGGCGGCGGGCGTGACGAACCGAACCAGGCGTGGCGCTGAGAGTCTGGCGGGGGAATCCGTACCCGCTCGGCGCGACCTGGGACGGCTCGGGCGTCAACTTCGCCATCTTCAGCGAGAACGCCGAGGGGGTCGACCTGTGCCTGTTCGACGCCGATGGGACCAACGAGCAGCGCGTCCGCCTCACCGAGCAGACCGACCTGGTGTGGCACTGCCACCTGCCGGACGCCCGCCCGGGGCAGCGCTACGGCTACCGGATGCACGGCCGCTACGATCCCGCCCGCGGGCATCGGTTCAACCCGGCCAAGCTGCTGATCGATCCCTACGCCAAGCGCCTCGACGGGACGGGCGCGTGGGACGACGCGCTGTTCGGGTATCGCATCGGCGCCGACAGCGATGAGCCCGATGAGCGCAACTCCGCCGCCGTTCGTGCCGAAGAGCGTCGTCGTCAACGAGGCCTTCGTGTGGGGCCACGACCGGCAGCTGCGCACGCCGTTCGACCGCACCCTGATCTACGAGGTCCACGTCAAGGGCTTCACGATGCTGCATCCCGAGGTGCCCGAGGAGCTGCGCGGCACCTACGCGGGGCTCGGTTCGGCGGCGGCCATCGACTACCTGACGAACCTCGGCATCACGGCGGTCGAGCTGCTGCCCGTGCACCAGCACGTCGACGAGCGGCACCTCGTCGAGCGTGGGCTCACGAACTACTGGGGCTACAACACCATCGGCTTCTTCGCGCCCGACGTCCGCTACAGCGCCACCGGCGAGCCGGTGAGCGAGTTCAAGACGATGGTGAAGCGGCTCCACGACGCCGGCATCGAGGTGATCCTCGACGTGGTCTACAACCACACCGGCGAGGGTAACCACCTGGGTCCGACGCTCAGCTTCCGCGGGATCGACAACGCGGCCTACTACCGGCTCGATCCCGAGACGCCCGCGCGCTACGTCGACTACACCGGCACCGGCAACACGCTCGACGCGACCAGTCCGAAGGTGCTCCAGCTGATCATGGATTCGCTGCGCTACTGGATCACCGAGATGCACGTCGACGGCTTCAGATTCGACCTGGCGTCGGCGCTGGCGCGTGAGCTGCACGACGTCGACAAGCTCGGCAGCTTCTTCGACATCATTCACCAGGATCCGACGATCAACCAGGTGAAGCTGATCGCCGAGCCATGGGACGTCGGGCCGGGCGGATACCAGGTCGGCAACTTCCCGGTCGGCTGGGCTGAGTGGAACGGCAAGTACCGCGACACGGTTCGCCGCTTCTGGAAGGGAGTCGGCGGCCAGGCTGCCGAGCTTGCCTATCGGCTCAGTGGCTCGTCCGACCTGTACGCGAGCTCCGGAAGGCGGCCGCACGCCAGCATCAACTTCGTCACCGCGCACGATGGCTTCACGCTGAACGACCTCGTCAGCTACGAGGAGAAGCACAACGAGGCGAACAGCGAGGACAACGCCGACGGCGACAACAACAACGAGAGCATGAACTTCGGCGTCGAAGGGCCGACCGACGAGGAGGCGGTCATCGAGATCCGGGAGCGCCAGAAGCGGAACTTCCTCGCCACGCTGCTCCTCAGCCAGGGCGTACCGATGCTGCTGGGGGGCGACGAGGTCGGGCGCAGCCAGCGCGGCAACAACAACGGCTACGCCCAGGACAGCGAGATCAGCTGGTACGGCTGGGACCTGGCCCGGCGCGACCGCCAGCTGCTCGGGTTCACGCGGTCGCTCATCAGGCTCTTCAAGATGCATCCCGTCCTGCGGCGCCGTCGGTTCTTCCAGGGGCGCCAGATCCGCGGCTCGCGGGTCAAGGACCTCACGTGGTTCGCGCCGGACGGCACCGAGATGACCGATGAGCAGTGGCAGGCGCCGGGCGTGAAGACGCTCGCCGTGCAGTACGCCGGCGACGCGATCGACGACAAGGGCCCCCGCGGCGAGCGGATCGTCGACGACACGCTGCTCGCCATCTTCAACGCCGATGACCGCCCGGTCGCGTTCACGCTGCCGAACCACGAAGCGGCGCGCCGATGGGAGACGATCTTCGACACCGTCCACGCGAGCTTCAGCGCCGGACACGGCGAGCACGACGGGGGATCCGTCTACCGGGTGGCCGAACGCTCGGTCGTCTGCCTGCGGCGCCTGCCTCGTGTCCGTCGCGTCAGCGGCGACTGAAGGCCCCGCGACGCCATCAGCCACCGGCGGGTTCGTGACAGCTCGGGCCGACCGGCAGGTGCCGCGTGCGACGTATCGCGTCCAGCTCCACGCCGGGTTCACCTTGGCTGACGCGGCCGCCATCGTCCCGTACCTCGCCGAGCTCGGCGTGAGCCACCTCTACACGAGCCCCGTCCTGCAGGCCGCACCCGGCTCGACGCACGGCTACGACGTCGTCGACCACGGGCGCGTCAGCAAGGATCTCGGCGGTGCTGCGGCGTTCTCGCGGCTCGCCGCGGCGCTCCGCAGCCACGGCATGGGGCTCGTGATGGACATCGTGCCGAACCACATGGCCATCTCCGGAGAGGAGAACCGACAGTGGTGGGACGTCCTCGAACATGGGCCGGCAAGCCCCTACGCCGATTGGTTCGACGTCGACTTGCGCAACCCGATCCTGCTGCCGGTCCTGCCGGATGAGCTTGACCGCGTCCTCGCTTCCGGCGCGATCCGCCTCGTACGGCGCGGCACAGAGCTTGTCGTCGAGCACGACGGCCGGCCGTTCCCGCTGGCCCCGCGAACCGTGGATGCGCTCGACGAGAGCGTCGCGTCCATCAACGCCGACCCGGAGCGGCTGGCTGCGATCCTCGGAGCCCAGCACTACCGCCTCGGCTACTGGCGCGACTCGTTCCGCGAGCTCGGGTACCGGCGATTCTTCGACATCGACGACCTGATCGGCCTTCGGCAGGAGGATCCATCCGTCTTTGGCGAGACGCATCGGCTCGTGCTGGGCTGGGTTGCCGAGGGGCTGGTCGACGGGCTGCGGGTCGATCATCCCGATGGCCTGCGGAATCCGGTCGCCTACTTCGAGGGCCTCAGGGCCGCGGCGCCGGATGCGTGGATCGTCATCGAGAAGATCCTCGGCGCGGATGAGACATTGCGGACCGATTGGCCGGTCGACGGGACGACGGGCTACCAATTCGCGAACCTCGCGACGAGCCTCTTCGTCGATCCCGAGGGTGAGGCGCAGATGACCGCTATCTGGGCCTCAATGGCCGACAGCGCGGGGTGGGACGAGGTCGAGGCGGTCTCACGGGCCGAGGTGCTCTCGTCACTCCTCGGATCCGATGTCAACAGGCTCACCGGCCTGCTTGCGGAGGTCAGCCGGTCCGTCACACCGGGGCGAGACCTCACGCGCGACGAGCTCCATCAGGCGCTGCGCGAAGTTGCCGCGCGGATACCGGTGTATCGGACCTACGTGACGGCATCTCCGGCGTGCGTGCCGCCCGAGGATGCGGCGCTGATCGCGACCTCCGTGGCGGAGGCGGTCGCCGCTCGCCCCGATCTGAACCCGGAGGTCTTCGACCTGCTCGGCCGCGTCCTGCGGCTCGAGGCCGGTGGGCCGCTCGGCAACGAGCTCGCCATGCGCTTCCAGCAGCTGACGCCCGCCGCCATGGCGAAGGGCGTCGAGGACACCGCCTTTTACCGGCACCACCGTCTCGTGGCACTGAATGAGGTAGGCGGCGACCCCGGCCGCTTCGGCATCTCGGTCGCCGACTTCCATCGGCGCATGGAGGCGGCGGCCGACGACTGGCCGGCGGCGATGCTTTCGCTCTCGACGCACGACACGAAGCGGAGCGCTGACGTTCGTGCGCGGCTGGCGCTGCTCTCCGAGGAGCCCGCGGCGTGGGGTGAAGCGGTCGAGCGGATGACCGAGGCCGCGCGCCCTCATCGCTCCGACCCCGACCTGCCGAGCGCGGCCGACGAATATCTCTTCCTCCAGACGGTGGTCGGCGCGTGGCCGATCGATTCGGAGCGCGTCGTGGCGTACCTGGTGAAGGCGGCCCGCGAGGCGAAGCTGCGCACCTCGTGGACGTCGCCGGACACCGCCTACGAGGAGGACCTCTCCCGATTCGTGCGAGATGCCATGGGCGACCCACGCGTTGCCCAGGCGGTCGAGGCGACCGCAACGCCACTGATCGATGCAGGGCGGGTCGCCGCGCTGGGCATGCTGGCGCTCGAGCTGACGGCGCCCGGTGTCCCGGACATCTACCAGGGCAGCGAGCTGTGGGACCTGGCGCTCGTCGACCCCGACAACCGGCGGCCGGTGAACTACGACGAGCGCCGCCGGCTCCTCGCGGAGGCGCTTGGGATGGACGCCTCGACCTCGTGGATGCGCCGCGCCGAGGGTGTCCCGAAGCTCTGGCTCGTCCATCACGCGCTCGAAATGCGGCGCCGCCACCCGCAGGCGTTCGGGCGGGGCGCCGGCTACCGTGCCATCGCGGCCCAGGGCCATCTGCGAGAAGCGGTGGTCGCCTTCAGCCGCAGCGCCCCTGGAAGGGATGTCGATGACGTCGTCACCGTCGTGCCCCGCCTCGTGCGGCGCGTGGAGCGGGAGGGCTGGTCGGACACCTCGCTGCCACTGCCGGAGGGCCGCTGGCGGAACCTCGATGGCTCCGTCCACGGCGGATCGCCGCCGCTGTCAGCGTTGCTCTCGGGGTTTCCGGTTGCCATCCTGGAGCGCGTCCCATGAGCGCCTCCCTCGTCGACGAGACGTACACCGATGCCTTCGATCGCGAGCGCCGCGTTGCGCCCGACGTGCGGGCAGCGGTGATTGCCGCGATGGGCACCGACGAGGCGGCACCCGACCCCGACGCCGTCGCCGTGGTTCGGCGCGGCGCGGCGCTCCCCTCGGCCGGGGAGGTGACGCTCGAGGACGGCTCGGCGTTGGGCCGCGTCGAGCGCATGTCGCTCGACGCCCCCTTCGGCTACCACGTGCTCAGGCGCGACGACGGCGGGAAGCAGCTCATCATCACCGGCCCTGGGCGCTGCCACCTCCCGCCCGACCTGCGTGCCTGGGGCTGGGCCATCCAGCTCGCCACAACCCGCTCAACCGAGAGCTGGGGGATCGGCGATCTCGCCGACCTGCGCCGGCTGGGTCAGTGGTCGTCGGATTCGGGCGCCGGATTCCTCGCGGTCGGCCCCCTTGGCGCGCCCAATCCCGGGCCCATCCCGGAGCCGAGCCCCTACTACCCCAGCACGCGCCGGTTCGGGAACCCGCTCCACCTGCGGGTCGAGGATGTTCCCGGAGCTGACCGGGTTGCCGACGAGCTGGCCGAGATCGCCGCTGCCGGGCGCGCACTCAACGACCGGCGCCTGGTCGACCGGACTCTCGTCGCAGCGCTCAAGCTGCGCGCTCTCGAGCGAATCTGGAAGTCGGGGATTGACCGGACCTCGTTCGAGGCGTGGCGCGCCGAACGTGGCAGATCTCTGGAGCGCTGGGCCGTCTTCGTCGCGTTGACCGAGCGACTCGGCGCGGGCTGGCATGGATGGCCGGAGCAGTACCGCGACCCGTCAGGCAGCGCGGTCACCCGCGCCGCGTCCGAGCACGCTGATCGAGTCGCCTTCCACGCGTGGGTCCAGTGGTGCTTCGACAGGCAGCTCCAGGCCGCTTCGGAAGCGATCGTGCGGGTGGCCGACATGCCGGTCGGTGTCGACCCCGGCGGATTCGACGCGTGGGAGTGGCAGGAGCAGCTCGCGATGGGCGTGTCGGTCGGGGCGCCGCCAGATCGCTTCAACACTGCCGGTCAGGGCTGGGGCCTTCCGCCGTTCATTCCGCACCGCCTCCGCGAAGTCGCGTACCGGCCGTTCATCGAGACGATCCACGCGCAGCTGCGCCACGCCGGCGGCCTGCGGATCGACCACGTGCTCGGCCTCTTTCGGCTGTGGTGGATTCCGGGCGGCGAGCCACCGGAGCGTGGCGCCTACGTGCGTGCCCATACCGACGAGCTGCTCGAGATCGTGGCGCTCGAGTCGCACCGCGTGAGCGCGATCGTGGTGGGCGAGGATCTCGGCACGGTTTCACCCGGGGTTCGTCGTGAGCTGCGCCGCCGGCGTCTGCTCTCCACCCGGCTCGCGCTCTTCGAGCGGGTGCCGCCGGCCCGCTACCCGGCCCAGTCGTTTGCCGGCGTCACAACGCATGACCTGCCGACCATCGCCGGCCTCTGGAGCGGTGCCGACCTCGTCGATCAGGCGGCAGCCGGACTCATCCCGGAACCGATTGGCGCCGCGCGTCTGCGCGAGCGGGTGATCGCCGCGGCGGGCGTCACGCCCGACGCGCCGCTTGACGAGGTGATCGAGGCGCTCCACCGACGCCTGGCCGCGTCGCCGGCCATGCTCGTCGCGGCCACCCTCGAGGACGCACTGCGCGTGGCCGAGCGGCCGAACCTGCCGGGGACGGTGTCATCGCAGCGTGATAACTGGTCGCTCGCTCTGCCCGTCCCGGTCGAGGATCTCGCTGGAGATCCGTCGGTCACGACCGTGGTCGATGCGATGCGGCGCTGAGACGAGGTCCGCGTCCCTTACTCCGGGCGCAGGATCAGGCCGCTCAGCGGGGGGAGGGTGAGCACCGCCGAGGCCGGCTGCCCGTGCGACGGCTGGTCGGTGGCCACGACCCCGCCGAGGTTGCCGAGGTTCGACCCGCCGTAGTGCTCGGAGTCGGAGTTGATCGCCTCCACCCAGCGCCCCGCGGACGGCAGGCCCAGCCGGTAGTCGTGGCGCGGGATGGGCGTCATGTTCAGCACGACCACGCAGGTGCCGCCAGCGCCACGCCGAATCCAGGCGAACACCGAGGCCTCGACGTCGGAGGCATCGATCCAGGCGAATCCGGACGGGTCGTGGTCGGCCGCCCAGAGGGCAGGAGTGTCCGCGTAGACGCGGCCGAGGTCCTCGACGAAGTGGGCCACGCCGCCGTGCATCGGCGCATCCAGCAGCTCCCATGGGAGCGCCCTGTCGTGGTTCCACTCCTCCCACATCGCCATCTCGGCGCCCATGAAGAGGAGCTTCTTGCCGGGCTGCCCCCACATGTTCACGAGCAGCGCGCGGAGGTTGGCGAAGCGCTGCCAGTCGTCGCCCGGCATCTTGCGCAGCAGCGAGCCCTTGCCGTGCACCACCTCGTCGTGCGAGATGGGCAGCACGAACTGCTCGGTGTCCTTGTACAGGCCGCGGAACGTCAGCTTGCCGTGGTGGTAGCGCCGATGGACCGGGTCCTCGCTGAAGTATTCGAGCGTGTCGTGCATCCAGCCCATGTCCCACTTGAAGCCGAAGCCGATGCCGCCGAGATAGGTCGGGCGGGTGATGCCGGGGAAGGCGGTCGACTCCTCGGCGATCGTGATGGCGCCGGGGAAGCGTCCGTAGACGCGCTCGTTCATCTCGCGCAGGAATGCGACCGCCTCCAGGTTCTCCCGCCCGCCGTGGACGTTTGGCGTCCACTGGCCGGCCTTGCGCGAGTAGTCGAGGTAGAGCATCGAGGCCACGGCATCCACCCGCAGCCCGTCGACGTGATATCGGTCGCATCCAGAACAGGGCATTGGCGACGAGGAAGTTGCGGACCTCGGGGCGCCCGAAGTCGAAGATCAGGGTGCCCCAGTCGGGATGCTCGCCTCGCTGCGGGTCGGCGTGCTCATAGAGCGGCGTGCCGTCGAAGCGGCGCAGGGCGAACTCGTCGGTCGGGAAGTGGGCCGGCACCCAGTCGACGATGACCCCGATCCCCGCGTTGTGCAGCGTCTCGACCATGGCGGCGAAGTCGTCGGGGTTGCCGAATCGTGAGGTAGGGGCGTAGTAGCCGGTGACCTGGTAGCCCCACGAGCCATCGAACGGGTGCTCGGCGACTGGCATGAGCTCGACGTGGGTGAAGCCGAACGCCCGACAGTGCACCACGAGCTCCTCGGCAGCCTTGCGGTATCCCAGCCAGCTGCCGTCGGGGTTGCGCATCCAGGATCCGAGGTGCACCTCGTAGGCGGCCATCGGCGACCGATAGGGATCGCGCGACGCGCGCTCGGCCATCCAGTCGCCATCGGTCCATGGGTAGGTCGACGGATCCCACACGCGCGACGCGGTCTCCGGGCGAACCTGCATCGCGAATGCGAACGGATCAGCCTTGAGGCGGAGCGTGCCGTCGGCACCCAGGATCTCGAACTTGTAGAGCTCACCGGTGCCGATGTGCGGGACGAAGAGCTCCCACACGCCGCTGGCGCCCATCGAGCGCATCGGCATGAGGCGCCCGTCCCAGCGATCGAAGTCGCCGACGATCCGGACGCTCCGGGCGTTCGGAGCCCAGACCGCGAAGCTCACGCCCTCGACGCCCTGGTGCGTCCGCGGGTGCGCGCCGAGCACGTCGTACAGCCGTTCGTGCGTCCCCTCGCCGATGAGGTGCAGGTCGACCTCGCCAAGCGTCGGGCTGAACCGATACGGGTCGTCCAGCTCCCACGCGTTGCCGTCCGGGAACTCGAAGCGGACGCGGTACGTGAATTGTCCGGGTCGCAGGTCGGGGACGTGCGCGGCCCACAGGCCGTGGCCGATCCCTTCCATCGGCGCCGTGGCGCCGTCCGGTGCAACGAGGGATGCGGCGCTGGCATCGGGGTGGAAGGCTCGCACCACCGTCCCACCACCGTCCTCGTGGGCCCCGAGAATCGCGTGCGGGTCGTGGTGCTCGCCGCGAGCGAGCCGGTCCGCCTCGTCCGCCGACGGTGCGTGCTGAATCGTCGTCATCGCGTTAACGATACGCGGTCGACCGGCATGGACATGGTCGGGCGCCGGCTCATGGCGCGAGGGTCATGGCGTGGTCCGGGCGAAGGAGGAACGGCGGCAGGTGGGCGGGCAGGTTCGAGAGCGGCAGAACGTCGGGATGAAGGGCGATGCCGAGCTGGTCCGCCATGAATCCTCGACGCTGCTCGATGCGGGCCCACGCTGCGGGGAATCGCTCGGCGAAGGCTGCCCGCAGCCCAGCATCGGCGAGGGCGATGCCATCCTCGATGTTCGTCGTGAAGTACTCGGTCCCGGTCGCCGGGATGACGTCGACCTGGAACACCATCCCGGAGCGCAGCTCGATGCTCGAGCCGGCCGCGATCGGCGAGTTGACCCACTCGTCGAGGTGGAGCTGGTGCCCCGGGTTGAGGAAGATGCCGAAGAACGGGTCGCCGAGGCGACGGTCGATGATGTCGTGGAGCTCCGCCCCGGCCACGCCGATGCGCATGGCGCCGTACCACTCGGCGATCGCCGCGAAGTACGGGGCAACGAGCCGGTCGACGTAGTCACGGATCGGCTCGGGCAGCTCGTCGGCGGTCTCGACCACGAAGCCCGCCCGGCAGGTGAGCGCGCCCCAGATCCCGAAGGCCGTCGTGAACCGATCGCCGCGCTCGATGGGGCGATCACTCGGGCTCAGCAGCCCGTACGTGGCGCGCGGCCCCGCGGTCAGCATGAGGTGGCACGACAGCGGCCAGCCGTTCCACTCCAGCAGCCGGACCGCCTCGTGCTCCGTCATTCCCGGACGCAGGCCGTGGAGGAGCCGCCGCACGCCCTGCGACGTCTGGCAGCTCGCCCACTCGATGGCGGCAATCTGCTCGACCTCGTTGATCACGCGAAGGCCGTCGGCGGCATCGATCAGCAGCTCCGTCGCGTTCTCGACCGACCCGGCCGTCCCGACCAGCGTCCGCATCTCGTCGACGAGGTACGCGGGAAGATCGCTCATCCGCGGGCCTGCGTAGGTCTTCCACCCGACCACGCCCACCCGGCTTCCGGGGCCGATGCCCTCCCCGGCCAGGATCTCGGTGAGCGGCAGCGATCGGTCGCGTGGCTGGCCGGGCAGGCTGAAATCCTGGAAGAGGTGCCGCCGCATCGGCAGCGGTGCGGCGCCGGCAACGCCAATGCACTCGTTCCCGGCGAGGATCGCCGGATCACCGTCCGGCCCGATGACGAGGAGCGCCTCCTCGAATCGCGGGTCGAAGCCTGTGAGGTAGGCGAGGTTCGCGCTGTGCTCGCGATCGGCGTAGACGACGAGCCGGTCGTAGCCGCGCGCGTCGGCGCGCTCGCGAAGGCGTTCCATGCGAGCGGCGTACGTCGCCGCCGGGATCTCCGGCATCGCGTCGGGCATTCCGAACTCCGGGAGCTCGACCTCGGCCAGTCGCGGCGGGGCAGTCCTCATCGGCTCATCATCCTCCGTCGGCGTCGAGTGGGGTGAAGTACGCCGGCTCTGGGGCGTCGCGCTCGATGGTGGCGAAGCGATTCGCCTCGACCCCGATCCATGCGCCGACCTCCCCGTCGGGCCAGTGCACCGACACCTCGGCACGCTCCGCGTCGCCGAGCCCGAACCCGATCCAGCCCAGCTGCCCGCCGGCGTGCCCGCCGCCCACCGTGAGCTCGCGGCGCGTGACTCGCTCGCCGATGCGCACCTCGATCCAGGCACCGATGGCGTCGTGGTTCGCGCCGGGCTGCTCGAGGCGGAGGGCGATCCAGTTGCCCATCGGCTCCGGCGCGGCGGCCGTTCCCGATCCAACGTTGCGCCAGAGCCCCACGTTCTCCCGGCGGTTCACCACGACGAGATCGAGCATCCCGTCGAGATTGAGGTCGACGAGCGCCGCTCCCCGCGCCCTGGCGAAGCTCATCAGGCCAGCCGCCTCGGCGCTCTCGACGAATGTTCCGTCCGGCTGGCCGAGGAGCAGGTTGTTCGGGTCGAGCGCCGCGTGGTCGGGCATCGCCTCGACGTTGCCCTTCGACACGAAGAGGTCGACAAACGAGTCGGCGTTCACGTCGTCGAACTCCGCATGCCAGGCGGTGGACGGCAGCGTCGTGTCGCCGCTGTACGGCCGGTGGGCGGTGACGCCTGCCTCGAGGGCCATGTCGACATAGGTGGGTCGCTCGGGGCCGTCGGCCAGTGTCTGGAGCTTGTTGTCGGCCTGGCTGGTGAGATAGACCTCGGGATACCCGTCGCCGGTCAGGTCGTTGCTCGCGATGCCCATGCCGAACACCCGCAGCGTCTGCCATCCCTCGTCGCTGGTCCAGAGGCGCGGCGGGACCCCGGCCTCGACGCGCCACAGCTGCTCCTCGCCGTCGCGGTAGTAGTGGCGATCATTCGATACACGGAGGTCGCGCCGTCCGGATCGGTCCCAGTCGCTGAACAGCATGGAGAGGGAACACCAGCCGGGCGACAGGGCAACCGGGGCCGCGTACTCCTCGCCGCCGCCATCGGGCCGGACGAGCTCGTTGTCGTGGCAGTCGAACGTCTGCTGGCCGTCCTCGTCGAGGACCAGGTAGTTGCCGATGGCAAGCGTCGGCAGGTCGTCGTCGCCCTCCCACGTCGCGCTGAATGCCGCCGTCCAGGCGTCGCCACCGTCGAATCCGAGCGCCTCATTGGCCCGCTCGAAGCGGCAGCCGCCGAGGCCGCGCAGGAGCACATTCTCTCCGACCCGCAGCACGACGAGGTCGGTGTGACGGTCTCCATCGACGTCGAGCGGGTAGGCGCCGGTCACGTCGGTCAGGTCCGTGACCGGGTCGGAGACGGGCCGGAAGCGAAGCTCGGCCCCGATCGGGCTCTCGTTGCGATACAGGGCCGCCGGCTCGGCGCCTCCGGCGAAGTAGAGGTCGGGTCGTGCGTCGTCGTCGCAATCGAAGGCCGCCACGCCGCCGCCGACGAAGAAGGTGAACTCCCCGTCGTACCTGTGCTCGATGCCGGCGGATGCCGCCTCCTCGACGAAGCTCGGAGGATCGAGCGCGGCGGGTGCCGCTGAGCCGATGCGGCCCGGCGCCAGGAACGCAGCGAGCGCGACCGCGCCCAGGAGCACCCCGACGGCGACCCCGGCCAGCGCGCGACGCCTGCCCGCGGCCGTCGATCCATTCATCCCGGCGATGCCGCGCGTGGCGGACGATTCGCGTCCGAGGCGAACAGCTGCTCGATCACCCGCAGGTTCGCGACCGCGTCCCGCGGATCGACCGGCGTCGGCGTCCCCTCCAGGATGGCGGTGGCGAAGCGATCCGCCTCGACCGTGTAGGGATCGGATGGAGCGAACGAGATGACCTCGTTCGCGGGCTCCACCGGCGGGTCTCCGCCGGCGAAGAGCGTGATCTCGGTCCGGCGATCGGGCGGGATGTTGAACGGGATGCCGACCGATATCCGTCCCAGCGTCCCGTACACGTGCACCTGCTGGTCGTCCTCGGCACGCGTCGAACATCCGAACGTCGCCGCGCCGCCCTCGAACTCGAGCAGGCCGGTGGTCAGCACGTCCACCCCGCTCGTCGGGTCGCGGGTGATCGAGGCTTCGACCCTGATCGGCTCGGTTCCGAACAGCATCCGCGACAGGTTCACGCAGTAGCAGCCGATGTCGTACAGCGCGCCGCCGCCCATCTCGAGGGTGTTCCGGATATTCGTCGGATCGTCGTTGTAGTAGGAGAACCAGCTGTGGACTGCCTGCAGGCGACCGATGCGGCCGGAGGCGACGAGCTCACGAACGGCTACCCAGGAGGGATGGAGGCGATACATGAACGCCTCCATCAGGCGCACCCCCTCACGCTCGCAGACCTCGATCATCTCCTCGGCATCGCGGGCTGTCAGGGCCAGCGGCTTCTCGCACAGCACGTGCTTCCCGGCGCGCGCAGCGGCGATGGTCCATGGCTTGTGGAGGTGGTTGGGTAGGGGCAGGTACACCGCATCGACCTCGGGATCCGCCAGGAGCGCCTCATACGAACCATGCGCCGTGGGAATGGCCAGCTCGTCGGCGACGCGGCGCGCCAGCGCACCGTCTCTCGAAGCGATCGCCACGACCTCCGAGCGCTTGCTGCGCTGGATGCCGGGAATCACTTTTACCCGCCCGATCGAGGCGGTCGACAGCACGCCCCATCGAAGCCGCCTTACCGGAAGTTCCTCCATCGCGAGTCGTGCCTCGCCTCGTATGTGGGGTCGATCCTCGTGCTCAAGCATTGACACGCATTGCCCCTATGGCTGACTCTACGTCATTGCCCGCGCTCTCAACCTCCACCGTTCCGAGGAGGGGCTTGACGGCGGAGGAGCTGTTTGGGGGGCGGCCATCGGGGATGGCCTCTATCGTCTGAGCAACGGAGGAGATCCACCCATGGTGAATCGAAGGATTGCCGTAATCCTCGCGATCCTCGCGCTGGTGCTTGCAGCGTGCACGGGCACCGGCGACGCATCGGAAGAGCCTGAGGCATCGGAGCCGGCCGCTTCCGAACCGGCTGCATCCGAGCCGGCGGCTTCGGAGCCAACTGCCGGAGGCGACTGCGTCGTCGGCGTCTCTTGGAACAACTACCAGGAAGAGCGCTGGGCACTGCGTGACGAGCCCGCCATCCAGGCGGTCCTCGAAGAGGCCGGCGCTGAGTACATCTCGGCTGACGCCGGCTCCTCGGAGGAGCAGCAGGCCAGTGACGTGGAGAACCTGCTCTCGCAGGGCGCCAACGTGATCATCATCCTGGCCCAGAACACCGAGACGATCCTGCCGGCAGTGCAGGCAGCCATCGACGAGGGCGTGCCGGTCATCGGCTACGACCGGCTGATCGAGGATGACGAGGCGCTCTACATCAGCTTCGACAACGTCGCCGTTGGGCGGATGCAGGCCGAAGCCGTGCTCGAAGTGGTCGACGAGGGCAACTTCGTGATCATCAAGGGCAACGGTGCGGATGCGAACTCCGACTTCCTGCGCGCCGGGTACACCGAAGCTGGCGTCCCGGACGTCGGAGAGAACAGCGACACGATCACGATCGTGGGCGAGACCTACACCGACAACTGGGATCCGGCGCTGGCGCAGACCGAGATGGAGCAGTTCCTGACCGAGAACAACAACGAGGTCGACGCGGTGCTGTCCGAGAATGACGGCATGGCTGGCGGCGTCGTGGCTGCACTCGAGGCGCAGGGACTTGCCGGCCAGATCCCGGTCTCCGGCCAGGATGGTGACATCGCCGCCCTGAACCGGGTGGCGCTCGGGACACAGACGGTCGACGTCTGGAAGGATGCCCGTGAGCTGGGTCGGGCTGCAGGCGAGGCCGCCGTGGCCCTGTGCGCGGACCCGGACATCTCGGCTGTCGGCGGTACCGAGGACTTCGACAGCCCCGGAGGCAACACGCTGACCTCGATTCTGCTGGAGCCGATCCCGATCACCCAGGACAACCTGGACGTCGTGCTCGACGCCGACTGGATCACCGAGGAAGAGCTGTGCCAGGGCGTAGAGGCCGGCTCGGTCGACGTCTGCCCCTGATCCTCGACCACCCGTAACCCAAAGCCCTGCGCCCGCCGTCGAATCGGCGGGCGCAGGGCCACTTACGGCAATCCCTGACGCCGAGCGAGATTCATGTCTGAGGTCTCGACCACCCCTGGTCCGACGGCGGGCGGTCGCTTCGAGCTGCGACGGCTTCCGGAGACCGCGCGCGGCCTGATCCGCCTCGCGGACGTTGACACCCGGCTCCTCGGCCTGGTGGTCGCCCTGGCGATCATCTGGATCGGCTTCAATATCGCGTCGAACGGAACGTTCCTGACGGCGCGCAACCTCTGGAACCTCTCGGTGCAGAGCGCCTCGATCGGGATCATGGCGACCGGCATGGTGCTCATCATCGTGTCGCGCAACATCGACCTCTCGGTGGGATCGATGCTCGGGTTCATCGGCTACACGATGGCCATGGCCCAGACGGTTTGGCTGCCGGCGACCATCGGCCTCGAGCACCCCCTGACGTGGGTCATCGTCCTGGTTCTGGGGATCGCGCTCGGCGCCCTCCTCGGCGGCCTGCAGGGCTTCATCGTCGCCTATGGCCGGATTCCGTCGTTCATCGTCACGCTCGGCGGACTGCTCGTCTGGCGCGGCCTCATCTTCCAGTACGCCCAGGGCCAGACGATCGCGCCACTCGACACGACGTTCCGCCTGCTGGGTGGCGGGCCGTCCGGTTCGCTGGGAGAGATCGGCAGCTGGGTGGTGGGCGCAATCGCGTGCGTCGTCATCGTCGTCGGCCTCGTCCTCGGGCGCCGGCGGCGCAGCTCGTTCGGTTTCCAGGTGCGCCCGCTGTGGGCAGCGGTGGTCCTCGCGGCCGCCGGCGTCGCGGTGGTCCTCGGCGCGGTGTGGGTGGCGAACGCCTACCCGTGGCCGGAGGCGCTCGCCGCGCAGTACGCGGAACGCAACGGCATCGAGATCCCGGCCGGCGGGCTCGTCATCCCGACAGGCATCGCCTACCCCGTACTCATCATGATCGCGGTCGCCATCGTCATGACCCACCTGGCCGAGCGGCGCCGCTTCGGTCGCAACGTGTACGCGATCGGCGGCAACCCGGTCGCCGCGGAGCTGAGCGGGATCAACACGCGCCGCATGGTGATGCTCACCTTCGCGGCGATGGGCATCCTCGCGGCGGTGAGCGCCGCGGTGCAGACGGCACGACTCAACGCGGCGGTGACGGGACTCGGCGTCCAGAACGAGCTCGACGTGATCTCGGCCGCCGTCATCGGCGGCACGTCGTTCTCCGGCGGCATCGGCAGCATCCCGGGTGCGGTCCTCGGCGCCGTCGTCATGCAGTCGCTTCGGTCGGGCATGCTAGTGATGCGGGTCGACTCGCCGACCCAGGACATCGTGGTCGGAATCGTGCTCGTGGCCGCCGTCGGCCTCGACGCCCTGCTACGGAGGCGAACCACATGACCGCCATGGAAGGCCCAACCCACGTGCCGGCAGGCGTTCCCGCGGGCGCGCCGCCTCGCCGCGACACCGGAGCCGTTCCGCATGTCGAGATGCGCGACATCAAGGTCTCGTTCGGCGGCGTGCATGCCGTGAACGGCGTGTCAATCGACCTCCGCCTAGGCGAGGTCGTCGGGCCTGGTGGGCGGCAACGGCGCGGGCAAGTCGACGCTCATGAAGGTGCTGTCGGGGGCTCAGACGCCTGACTCCGGACAGATCGTCATCGCCGGCGAGCCGGCCACCATCCGCAATCCGCGTGACGCGCGCACATACGGCATCGAGACGATCTATCAGACATTGGCGCTGGCCGACAACCTCCACGCCCCGGCCAACGTCTTCCTCGGCCGCGAGCTCTGTGGCCGCGGCGGTGTGCTCGACGACGGGTCGATGGAGTCCGCGACGCGCAAGCTGATGCATCGGCTCAACCCGCGCTTCCAGAACTTCAAGTCGGCGGTGATGTCGCTCTCGGGCGGCCAGCGCCAGTCCGTCGCCATCGCCCGAGCCATCCACTTCAACGCGCAGATCCTCATCATGGACGAGCCGACCGCGGCCCTCGGTCCGGCCGAGACGGCCCAGGTGCGCGACCTCATCCGCCAGCTGAAGGACGAGGGTCTCGGCATCTTCCTCATCAGCCACGACATCCACGACGTCTTCGACCTGTCGGACCGCATCAGCGTGATGTATCACGGCAAGGTGGTCGGGACTGTGGCGCGTGACGAGGTGACCGACCGACCAGGTGCTGGCCATGATCATCCTCGGCAAGCGGCCGGAGGAGGTCACCCGCGAGGAGCTTGAGGCCCTCCACGCCTGACCGCGCCCATGCGCGGGAAGAGCGGGGCCAGCGCGGGGTAGAGCTCGCGGTGGAGCGCCTGACGCTCCTCGTAGGTCGCAGCGTCGGGTCCGGGCTCGGCGACGACCGTCGCCACCACGCCGGCGACCGCCTCGGCCACCGTGCCGTGCCAGCCGGCGCCGACCGACGCGAGCAGCGCCGCGCCGTAGGCGGCCCCCTCGGTCGTCGGCACGGTCGCGATCGGGCTGGCGAGCACGTCGGCCAGGATCTGGCGCCAGACCGGGCTCGCGATCCCGCCGCCCGACGCGCGGATCGACGTCCGGCGGCGGCATGCCGGCCGTGACCATCAGGTCGAGCCCGTCACGCAGGCCATGGGCGACGCCCTCGAGCACGGCCCGCGTCAGGTGCCTCCGCTCGTGGCCGACCGTCAGCCCGATGAACCCGCCGCGCGCCAGCGGGTCGGGATGCGGGCTGCGTTCTCCGCCGAGGTACGGGAGGAACGAGAGCCCGTCCGCGCCGGCAGAGACGGTCGCGGCCTCCGCGTCGAGGTCCGCCCATGGCACGCCGGGCGCGATCGCGTCGCGGTACCAGCGCAGGCTGCCGGCGGCGGACAGCATCACCGACATCAGGTGCCAGCGATCCGGGACGGCATGGCAGAAGGCGTGGACCCTTCCCGCCGGCTCGAAGGCGGGTCGGTCGGTGGCGGCGAAGATGACGCCCGACGTCCCGAGCGAGAGCGCCACGACGCCCGGGTCGACCGCGCCGACGCCGACTGCATTGGCCGCCTGGTCGCCACCGCCGGCGACGACCGGCGTGCCCGGGCGCAGGCCGGTGGCCGCCGCCGCGAGTTCGGAGATCGCCCCGGTGACGGTCGGTCCCTCGTGGGCGGCCGGCATGAGTGCCGGGTCGAGCTCCAGCGCCTTCAGCACCTCGCCTGACCAGTCGCGGGCCGCGAGGTCGAACAGCAGCGTGCCTGCGCCGTCGGCGCGATCGGTGGCTCGATCCCCGGTGAGCCGAAGGCGCACGTAGTCCTTCGGCAGGAGGAGATGCGCCACACCACGCCAGACGTCCGGCTCGTGGCGGCGCACCCACAGGAGCTTCGGCGCCGTGAAGCCGGTGAGGGCATCGTTCCCCGTCAGCTCGATCAGCCGCTGCCGCCCAACCAGCTCGCGGATCTCATCGCACTCGGCGCCCGTGCGCTGGTCGTTCCACAGGATCGCCGGCCGGAGCGGCTCGTCCGAGCTGTCGAGCAGGACCGCGCCGTGCATCTGCCCGGCGAGGCCGACGGCGGCAACATCGGCTCCAGGCACACTGGACGTCGCTAGGAC
Source organism: uncultured Chloroflexia bacterium (assembly GCA_963839635.1). Taxonomy (GTDB): domain Bacteria; phylum Chloroflexota; class Limnocylindria; order QHBO01; family QHBO01; genus JACDBZ01. The sequence goes on along the minus strand of CAWIVT010000007.1, from coordinate 117,513 downwards.
CGACCGGATGGCGGCACGGGCTGCCGTCCCACCACACGGACGGATGCTGCTCGCTCCACAGCGGGCGCGGCACGTCGAAGCCATACGACGCCGTGCCGATGCCGGCGACGCGGCCCGCCTCGTCGACGAGCACTGCCTTCGTCGCGGTCGTCGAGACGTCGATCCCGAGGACGTGTGCCATGAGCCTCAGCGCTCCCGGTCGACGGCCCAGATTCGCTGGTTGACGAGGCTCTCGATACGCTCCTGTCCGCCCGACCGCGGCTGGGGCTCGATGCCTCCGTCCGCCACCCGCGCCTCGAGATCGGCCAGCGAGGCCCCACCCATGATCTCGGCGCCGATGCCCTCTGCCCACCCCTCGTAGCGGCGGTCGAGCTCTCGCTGGAGATCGCCTGCCGTGACGAGATCGGCCGCCACGAGGAGGGCCCGTGCGAGCGTGTCGATGCCGCCGATGTGCGCGTGGAACAGGTCGGCCCGGTCGAGGCTCTGGCGGCGGAGCTTTGCGTCGAAGTTGAAACCGCCGGTCGTGAAGCCGCCGGACCTCAGGATCTCGTACAGGGCCAGCGCGAGCTCGTCGACCGAGTTGGGGAACTGATCGGTGTCCCACCCGTTCTGGTAGTCGCCCCGGTTCATGTCGATGCTGCCGAAGATGCCGCGGGCGACCGCCACTGCCACCTCGTGATGGAAGCTGTGGCCGGCCAGGGTCGCGTGGTTTGCCTCGATGTTGACGCGGTACTCGCCTGCGAGGTCATGCCGGAGCAGGAACGAGTCGACCGTGGCCGAGTCGTAGTCGTACTGGTGCTTCGTCGGCTCCTGGGGCTTCGGCTCGAGCAGCAGCGTGCCGCTGAAGCCGATGCGCTGCTTGTGCTCCGCCACGAGCGTGAGGAAGCGGGCGAGCTGCGCCTCCTCGCGCGCCAGGTCGGTGTTGAGCAGGGTCTCGTAGCCCTCGCGACCGCCCCACAGGACGTAGTTCTCACCGCCCAGCCGATGGGTCGTCTCGAGCATCTGCTTCACCTGGGCCGCGGCGTACGCGAAGACCTCCGGATCCGGGTTGGTCGCCGCCCCGGCGGCGTAGCGCGGGTGGGCGAACAGGTTCGCGGTGCCCCACAGCAGGCGCGTTCCCGTACGTTCCATGTGGCCCTCGATCGCGGCGACGATCTCGTCGAGCATCGTCCGGCTCTCGGCGAAGGTCCGGCCTTCGGGCGCAACGTCTCGATCGTGGAACGTGAAGAACGGGACGCCGAGCTTGCCGAAGAACTCGAAGGCCGCGTCCAGCTTCTCGTGGGCCGCCTCCATCGGGTCGCGGCCCGGGACGAGCCAGGGCCTGTCGAATGTGCCGGCACCGAAGACGTCGGAGCCGGGCCAATTGAACGAGTGCCACATGCAGACGGCGACCCGGAGGTGATCCTCCATCCGCTTGCCCAGGACGACCCGATCAGGCTCGTATACCTTGAACGCCAGCGGCTCGCTCGATGCCAGCCCACCGAACTCGATCCGCTCCGGGACATCCGCGAAGAAGCCAGCCACGCCCATCCTCCTCGTGCTCGCCGTGCGCCCTCGCACTGCGACGTCTGCTATTGACCTCGACCGTCACCACGGCACCGTCGGCCACGGTCGGGTGGGCCGATCGTACGCCCGGCGCGGGCGGGATGCCGTGGTAGGGTAGCGCCGCGTCCAAGGGTGCCTGCGGGCACCACATCGGTCACAGCGGCGATTGTCCGACCTGGCGTGCCACGGGCCGGCGACCACGAGCATCACGAGAGGGACCTTGGGACTCTTCGACGGCCTGCTCGGCCTCCTCAGCCACGACGTCGGCATCGACCTCGGCACCGCCAACACGCTCGTCACCGTCCGCAACCGCGGCATCGTCATCAGCGAGCCGAGCGTGGTGGCCATGGACACGCGCTCGAAGCGCGTGCTGGCCATCGGCGCGGAGGCGAAGCGCATGGTCGGTCGCACGCCGGCCAACATCGTTGCCATCCGGCCGCTGCGCGACGGCGTCATCAGCGACTTCGACGTGACCGAGCAGATGATTCGCTACTTCATCAACAAGGTGCACGACCGATACGCCCGCATCCCGCGGCCGCGCGTCCTGGTCGGCATCCCCTCGGGCGTGACGGAGGTCGAGAAGCGGGCGGTCCGCGACGCGACCATCAACGCCGGCGCGCGCTGGGCGCGCCTCATCGAGGAGCCGATGGCGGCCGCGATCGGCGCCGGGCTCCCCGTCAGCGAGCCGAGCGGCAGCCTCATCGTCGACATCGGCGGCGGCACCACGGAGGTGGCGGTGATCAGCCTCGGCGGGATCGTGGTGAGCCGGTCGATCCGCATCGGGGGCGACGAGATGGACACCGACATCGTGTCCTTCGCCCGGCGCGAGTACAACCTGCTCATGGGCGAGCGGACGGCGGAGGAGATCAAGATCGCCGTCGGATCGGCCTATCCGCAGGAGAATTCGGAGCGGACGGTGACGTTCCGCGGACGCGACCTGCTGACCGGCCTGCCCCGCAGCGTCGAGGTCGGTGGCGACCAGATCCGCGAGGCGCTTGAGCCGTCGATCGCGCAGATCGTCGAGGCCATCAAGGAGACGATCGAGGAGACTCCGCCGGAGCTCGTTGCCGACGTCATGGACCAGGGAATCGTGCTCGCCGGCGGCGGCGCGCTGCTCGCCGGGCTCGACCGTCGCGTGGCTGAGGCGACCCAGATGCCGGTACACATTGCCGACGATCCGCTCACCTGCGTCGTGCGCGGCACGGGCAGGGTGCTCGAGGACCTCGACACGCTCGAGCGCGTGATGGTGAGCGAGCAGTTCACCCGCGCCCCGCGCTGACGCCCGGCGCCGCACGCATGTACGGGCCGCCCAGCCCGAATCGACGCTCGCGCGCCGGCCTCTGGTTCGCGACCTTCACCATCGCCAGCCTGCTCATGCTCCTCGCCAGCTCCACCGAGCCGGCCCAGACGCTGCAGCGAGTGACGACGCGCGCCCTCGACCCGGTGCGCGGCGCCATCAGCGGAGTGGGGGAGAGCGTGGTCGGAGTGTTCGGCGCCATCGGTGAGATCGATCGGCTGCGCAGCGACAACGATCGGCTCCGGCGCGAGCTGGCGGGGGCGGAGCAGCGAATTGCGGAGCTGACCGAGGCGGCGCGCGAGAACGGCGAGCTTCGCCAGCTGCTCGGCATCACCGAGGCGCTCGAGATGCGGCTGCTCCCGGTGCGCATCATCAGCCGCGACCCCTCCAACCTGGTGTGGGAGGTCGGCATCGACGCGGGGAGCGACCACGGCGTCGAGCCAGGCATGCCGGTGGTCGGGAACGCGGACGGCGCCGGCGCGCTGGCCGGCACGGTGATGGCGGTCACGGACGACACCGCCCGCGTGCGGTTCATCGTCGACACGCGGTCCGTGGTGATCGCCGTCGACCAGGCCAGCCGGGCGCTGGGCGAGGTGCACGGCCAGTCCGGCGGGCAGCTGGTCATGCGCAACGTGCCGGTCACCGAGGCGCTCGCCGTCGGCGACACCATCGTCAGCGCCGGACTGACGCTCGGCGAGGATGCGAGCCGCTATCCCGGCGGGCTGCTCATCGGCCGCATCCAGGCGGTCGAGCCCGATGCGAACGCGTTGACGCAGACCGCGTTCGTCCGCCCGGCGGTCGATCTGCAGTCGATCGAGCGCATGCTCGTCGTGCTTGAGTTCAGCCAGGGCTGATTCGGGAGTCGAGCCGGTAGAATGTGCCGGCCCCAAGGAGAATCCATGTCGCAGCGTACGGACGCGCGCATCCATCCCAGCGCCGAGGTGTCGCCCGAGGCCCTGCTCGGTTCAGGCACGAGCGTGTGGAACCAGGCACAGGTCCGAGAGCGCGCGACCATCGGCTCCGACTGCGTGATCGGCAAGAACGTGTACGTGGATGTCGACGTCGTCATCGGGGACCGGGTGAAGGTGCAGAACAACGTTTCGCTCTTCCACGGGGTGACGGTGGAGGACGGTGTCTTCATCGGTCCGCACGTGTGCTTCACCAACGACCGGCTTCCGCGCGCCATCAACCCGGATGGAACGGTCAAGGCCGATGCGGACTGGGAGGTCAGCCCGACCCTGGTCCGCCGCGGCGCGGCGCTTGGGGCGAACAGCACGATCCTGCCCGGCATCACCATCGGGCGCTGGGCAATGGTCGGGTCGGGCAGCGTCGTGACTCGCGACGTCGCGGATCACGAGCTCGTCGCCGGCAATCCTGCGCGCCGGCTGGGAAGCGCCTGCTCGTGCGGCGAGCCTTTGCGCGACGATCCCGACGGCAATCCCTTCCGCGGCCCGTGCCCGCGCTGTGGCACCGCGTTTCCTCCGGAGGAGTCCGCGTGAGGATCCTGACCGTCGTCGGAACGCGGCCCCAGTTCGTCAAGGCCGCGCCGGTCAGCCGAGCGCTGCGCGGCTCCCACACCGAAGTCCTGGTCCACACCGGGCAGCACTACGACGATGCCATGAGCGCGTCGTTCTTCCGCGACCTTGAGATCCCCGAGCCCGACGTCAACCTCGAGGTCGGCAGCGGCTCCCACGGGGCCATGACCGGCGAGATGCTGATCGGATTGGAGCCCGTCATGCTCGAGCACGCGCCCGATGGCGTGCTCGTCTACGGCGACACGAACTCGACGCTGGCCGCGGCCGTCCTCGCCGCCAAGCTCGCGTTCCCCGATGGCCGCCGCCCGTGGCTGGCGCACATGGAGGCGGGACTGCGCTCGTTCAACAGGCGCATGCCGGAGGAGCGGAACCGCATCGTCGCCGACCACCTGGCCGACGTGCTGCTGGCGCCGACCGAGGCCGCGATGAGCCACCTCGCGCACGAAGGGCTGGGCGACCGCGCCGAGCTCGTGGGCGACGTCATGGTGGAGGCGCACGCGTGGGCCGCGTCGCACGCGGACGCGAGCCTGCCCGCCGCCGCGCGCGAGCACGATCGCTACGTCCTGTTGACGCTGCATCGCGCCGAGAACGTCGACGATCGCGACCGCTTCGGACGCATTCTCGCCGGCCTCGCGGTCGACCTTCCCGTCATCTTTCCCGTTCATCCGCGGACCCGCGCCAGCCTCGCCGACGGCGGCCACACGTTGCCGGACAACGTGATCGCCATCGAGCCGGTCGGGTACCTCGAGATGGTGGCGCTCGAAGGGAGGGCACACGCCATTGCCACCGACTCCGGCGGCGTGCAGAAGGAGGCCTACCTGTCCGGCGTGCCGTGCATCACCCTGCGTGCCGAGACCGAATGGGTCGAGACCGTGAATGCAGGCTGGAACCGGCTGGTCGACGCCGATCCGGCCGCGCTGGCCGCCGTCCTCGCCGACGAGGCGTTCATGAGCCGGGAGAGGCCGCGCCCGGCGCTCTACGGCGACGGCCGTACCGCCGGGCGAGTCGTTGCAGCGCTGGAGCGTCAGCAGGCGCTCGCCGACCGGAAACGAGCCCCGCAGGAGGCAGCAACCACGTGATACCGATCGCCCGCCCGCAGATGGGCGAGGAGGAGAAGCAGAGCGTCTGGGAGGCAATGGACTCCGGCTCGCTGGCCCAGGGACCGCGCGTCCGTGAGTTCGAGGAGCAGTTCGCCGCCTTCATCGGCGCAGGACATGCCGTGGCCACCAGCTCCGGCACGACGGCGCTCCACCTCGCACTGCTCGGGTACGGGATCGGCGCGGGTGACGAGGTCGTCACCGTGCCGTTCACGTTCATCGCCAGCGCCAACAGCGTCGCTCTACACCGGGGCGCGTCCGGTCTTCGTGGACGTCGACGAACGCGACTTCACCATGGACGTCGACGCAGATCGAGTCGGCCATCACCGGGCGCACGAGGGCGATCATGCCGGTCAGCCTGTACGGGCAGCCGGCCGACATGCCCGCGATCACCGAGATCGCGGAACGGCACGGGCTGGCGGTGGTCGAGGACGCGTGCCAGGCACATGGCGCGTCGATCGGACGGCAGCGCAGCGGCACGTGGGGCGCCGGGACGTTCAGCTTCTACCCGACCAAGAACATGACGACCGGCGAGGGCGGCATGCTGACCACCGACGACGGCGAGCTGGCCGAGCGCGTCAGGCTGCTGCGCGAGCACGGCATGAAGGTGCGATACCACCACGACATCCTCGGCTACAACTTCCGGATGACCGATATCGCTGCCGCCATCGGCCTCGCCCAGCTGCCGAAGCTGGCGGCTGCGAACGAGCGGCGCCGCGCCATCGCCGGTCGCTATGACGCCGAGCTTCAGGGCGTCATCACGCCCTGGGTCCGGCCCGACGTCACGCACGTCTACCACCAGTACACGATCCTGGTGAACGAGCGGGACGCGTTCGCCGAGCGCCTGAAGCAGCTCGGCGTTGGAAGTGCCATCTACTACCCGATCCCGGTGCATCGGCAGAAGCCGTTCCTGGCCCTCGGCTACGGCGGCGAGTCCGTGCCGGTGACGGAGCGGCTCACGGCGCAGGTGCTGAGCATCCCGGTCCATCCGTCCCTCAGCGACGACGAGGTCGCGACCGTGATCGGGGCGGTGAACGCGACGGCAGCCGAGCTGGGCCCGCTCCAGGCCGAGGCCGTCTCACGATGAGCGATCCGGGCCAGCGCACGCTGCGCGCCGGCGTCGTCGGCCTGGGCATGATGGGGCGTAACCACGTCCGCGTCTGGGACGAGTCGATCCCCGGCGTCGACCTGGTCGCCGTAGCTGATCCCGACCCGGTGGCGGTGCGGCGCTCGATCCATGGGCGGCGCGCGCGCGGCTACGAGGACCCGGACCGCATGTTCGCCGAGGAGGAGCTCGACCTCGTCAGCATCGTGGCCCCGACCAGCCTGCACCTGCCGGTGACGGTGGCGGCACTCCGGGCAGGCGCCAACGTGCTCGTCGAGAAGCCGATCGCCGCCACCCGCGACGAGGCGCTCACCATGATCGAGGTCGCGGCGGAGGCCGGCCGGATGCTGACGGTCGGGCACATCGAGCGCTTCAATCCCGCCATCATCGAGCTGCGCCGCCGCCTCGCAGAGAACGAGCTCGGGCGCATCTTCCAGATCCACGCCACGCGGCTCGGTCCGTTCCCGGCACGCATCCGCGACGTCGGGGTCGTCGTCGACCTTGGGCCGCACGACCTCGATGTCATGCGCTTCCTGGTCGGCTCGGAGCCGATCCGGATCTATGCCGAAACCGAGCGGCGCATCCACACCGAGCACGAGGATCTCTTCAACGGGATCATGAAGTTCGAGAACGGGGTCATCGGCATCCTCGACATCAACTGGCTGACGCCCACGAAGCGCCGGACGCTGACCGTGACCGGCGAGCGCGGGATGTACGCCGCCGACTACATCGCGCAGGACCTCGTCTTCTACGCCAACCCGGACGCGGCGCAGGTCTGGCAGAACCGCGGCGCCGATGGCTTCGGTGCGCCGATCACCTCGGTTGCGGAGGGCGAGATGGCCCGGCGCCAGATCCGGCGCGAGGAGCCACTCGTCGTCGAGCTCGCCGCCTTCGCGCAGGCGGTACACGACGGGGGCCCGCCGCCGGTGGAGCCGCACGACGCGATGGTGGCGCTGCTGCTTGCGCGCAAGATGGTCGAGTCCGCGCTCACCGGCCAGGTGATCGACGGCCTGGCCCTTGCCGAGGTGCTGACGTGAGGATCGCGGTCGTCGGGCTCGGCCACATCGGCCTGCCGCTGGCGGTGCAGTACGCGTCGCGCGGACACGAGGTGCTCGGCGTCGACATCGACGCGCGCCTGGTCGAGACGCTCAACCGCGGCGAGTCGCCGCACCGCGACGAGCAGCAGCTCATCGACCGTGTGCCCGAGCTCGTGCGTGCCGGCCGGCTTCGCGCGACAACCTGGAAGGACCCGGCCGGATTCGCCGATGCCGAGGCGGTCGTCGTCATCGTCCCGGTCGTGGTCGACGCCGATCGCCAGATCGACTTCGAGCCGATCGATGCCGCGACGCATGACATCGCCCGCAACCTCGGGGACGATGCGCTGGTCATCTACGAAACGACGCTGCCGGTGGGCACGACTCGGGATCGCTTCGGACCGATGCTCGCCGAGGGCAGCGGCCGGGCGCTCGATGGCGGATTCCATCTCGCCTTCTCGCCGGAGCGCGTCCTCGTCGGCCGAGTCTTCCTCGACCTGCATCGGTATCCGAAGATCGTGGGCGGCACGTCCGAGGAGAGCACCCGGCGCGCGGTAGCCTTCTACGAGAGCGTGCTCGACGAGGGGACGGAGGTGCGGGCGGTTGCCAGCGCCGAGGCGGCCGAGATGGTGAAGCTGGCGGAGACGACGTACCGCGACGTCAACATCGCATACGCCAACGAGCTGGCGCGATTCGCGGCCCGTCGTGGCATTGACGTGATGGCGGTCATCGAGGCGGCCAACTCGCAGCCGTACAGCCACATCCACCAGCCCGGCGTCGGCGTCGGCGGCCACTGCATCCCGGTCTACCCGCATTTCCTGTTCAACGGGGACCCCGACCTCCGCATCCCGCCGCTGGCTCGCGAGATCAACCAGGGCATGGGCCGCTTCACGGTCGATACGATCGAGGACCGCTTCGGCTCTCTCGACGGGCAGCCCGTGCTCGTGCTGGGCGTCGCCTATCGCGGCGACGTGCGCGAGGACGCCTTCAGCTCCGCATTCCTGCTCCGCGACGAGCTGCTCGCCGCGGGGGCGCGGGTGTACGGACATGACCCGTACTTCGACGCTGAGCACCTCCGACGCGTGGGCTTCGAGCCGTACGACCTCGAGCATCCGGAGCCGATCCGGGTGGCCGTGCTGCAGGCAGCACACGACGCGTACCGGCGGATGGAGCCTGGGGCGATTCCGGGGCTGGAGCTGTTCGTCGACGGGCGAAATGCCATCGAGCGGGAGCCGTACGAGCGCGCCGGGATTGGGTATGTCGGCATCGGACGCTGAGGCGTTGCCCGAGACGCCCAGCGGTCGGCTTCGCGGCCGGTCGCGGGGTATGGGTCGTCCTGCCAACCTACAACGAGCGCGAGAACATCGAGCGGATGGCCGCCGCCATTCTCGTCGCGCTGCCTGAGGCCTCGCTCCTCGTCGTCGACGACAGCTCGCCGGATGGGACGGGCGAGCTGGCGGATACGATCGCCGCGCGCGAGCCGCGCGTGTCGGTCCTGCATCGGCCCGGGAAGGAAGGACTCGGCGTGGCCTATCGCGCGGGCTTCCGCTGGGTCCTCGAGCGGCCCGAGACGCGCGCCGTCGTGCAGATGGACGCCGACTTCAGCCACGACCCTGCCAGCCTGCCGGCGCTGCTGACGCCACTCATGCGCGGCGCGGATCTCGTGCTCGGAACGCGCTACATGCGTGGCGGCGACACGATCGGCTGGCCCCTGCGCCGCAAGCTGATCAGCCGCGGCGGCACGCTCTTCGCCCGGACCGTCCTGCTGCTCCCGTACCGCGATCTGACGGGCGGGTTCAAGGCATGGCGCCGGGAGCTGCTGGATGCGATCCGGCTGCGCGAGACGAGCGGCTCCGGCTACGGCTTCCAGATCGAGACGACCTGGTGGGCGCACCGACGCGGCGCGCGGATCGTCCAGGTCCCGATCGTCTTCCGCGAGCGCACGGCCGGTTCGTCGAAGATGACCGGTGGCATCGTCAGGGAGGCGATGTTGCTCGTCTTCCGGCTGCGATGGGGGGCCATCCGCGACGCCGTCGCGCGCAGATGAGCGGCGAATGCGCTCCGTGGCGGCTTCGGCTAGCATGGCGCCTCGCCCCGCCCGACGGCCGCGAAGGCCGCATCCGAGCCGCCGCATGACCATGAGCCGATGAGCTTCCGATCCAGACCCGTCCTCGATCGTCGCCACCGCCCGCGCTGGCAGGATGAGCTGCGCACCCAGCAGCTCATCATCGTCGGCTTCGCCGTTGCCATCGCCCTCGCGCTCGGCATCTTCGGCGCAGCCGCCTGGAACGGCTTCTGGGAGTCACACCAGCGACCGGTGGCGACCGTGGCAGGAACGTCGTACGACCGCTCCGACCTCGACGTCCGCCGGCGTATCCTGGTCGCGGAGGCGACCGCGACGCTGACCGAGCTGCAAGGCCAGATGAGTGGTGGGCCGCGGGATCAGCTCCTGCAGCAGCAGATCGACCAGATCAGCCAGGGCCTCTCCGATCTCGACGGGGCCGCCGCCGCGTCCCTGGTGGACGGCGCGGTGCTCGCAAGCCAGGCCGACGAGTTCGGCGTGGCGGTGACCGACGACGAGATCGACGCAAGCATCGCGGAGCGCCACACGCTCCCGGAGCGCGTCCTGGCGCGGCTCATCCTCGTGAACGCGCTGCCCGACGATGCGGCCGCCGACGCCGAGCCGACCGACGAGCAGATGGCCGCGGCGGAGGAGGAGGCGCAGGCGGCGCGGGATCGGGTCGAGGGCGGCGAGGATTTCTCCGCCGTCGCCACGGAGGTCAGCGACGACTTCACCGCCACGGGCGGCGGCCTGCTGGGCTGGTTCGGCCCCGCCGACACGACGTACAGGCCGTACTTCGACGCCCTCTCGGACGTCGAAACGGGTGAGCTCGCCGGCCCGGTCGAGACGGACGGTGGATTCGCGGTGCTCGAGAAGCTGGATCACCGCGAGCGCGACGACCGACGGCCCGCTCGGCGAGCTCCTCGAGAGCCAGGACGTCGACGACGCCACGTACCGTTCCTACGTCCACGACGAGCTCCTGGTCGACGCGTTCCGAGCCCACTTCGGCGACGAGGTGATCGTCTCGCCAACCGCCCAGCGGCGGGTGGCCCAGATCTTCATCGCCGCGCCGACCGGCGCGGTCGTGCCGCAGGAGCGGGCGCGTCACGTCCTGATCCAGCCGCTGCCGGATGCCACCGACCAGGCCGAGGCGACCGACGAGCAGTGGGCGGCCGCGCTGGCCGAGGCGGAGGAGGTGCACGAGGAGCTGTCCGCCGACGACGCCGACTGGTTCGCCATCGCCGAAGAGCGCAGCGCCGACACGGGGTCGGGAGCACGCGGCGGAGATCTCGGCTGGTATGACCCAACCAACCCCGGGTTTGTGCCGGAGTTCACCGAGGCCCTCGCGGATCTCGAGGTGGGCGAGCTCAGCGAGCCGGTGCGCACCGACTTCGGCTGGCACGTGATCCAGAAGACGGGCGAGCGCACGAGCCCCCAGGCGCAGGCCGTCGAGCTCGTCGAGCAGCTCCGCCAGGACCCCGACAGCTTCGCCGAGGTGGCGACCCGGCTGAGCGAGGACCCCGCCACCGCGCGCGAGGGCGGCGAGCTGGGCTGGGTCGCTCCGTACCAGCTCGACGAGGCGCTCGAGGAGGTCGTGTTCGCCATGCAGGAGGTCGATGAGATCAGCGAGCCGCACGATGCCGCAGCCGGTGGGATCACCATCTACAAGCTGCTGGAGATCAGCGAGAGCCGCGAGATCGAGGACGATCGCCTCGAGGAGATCCGGTCCGCCGGGTTCGACCGCTGGCTCGAGCAGGAGGTCCGCGCCCCGATCGAGCCATGGCTGGATCCCCAGTTCGCAGCCACCGACACCTGAGCCGATGACCGCCGGCGCGTCGCCTGGCGTTGACGAGCTGCTGGCGGCGGCCGGGGTCGATCCGTCGCGCGGCGTGCAGGTCGCCTCGGCGGGCGCATTGCCGGCGCTCGCATTCGATCCCTCGCTGCCGCTGATCATCCTCGCCGATGGCCACGCGGAGTCCGGCGACGAAGTGCTGCCGGGCCGCCACGCGCGCCGCGGCCCACGCGCGGTGCTCGCGTCCCTCTACCCGACCGACCACGAGCTGCTCGAGCTGCCCGGTCGTCGACGCACGCCGGCTGGCGGATCTCGACGACGCCGTGCTGGGAGCGAGCTCGTGGCTCGTCCCGGCGCTCGAACCGCTCGACAACCTGGCGAGCCCGCACGGCATGGCCGCCATCAGCGCCCGCCTGCGCGCGCCCGACGGCTGTCCGTGGGACCGGAAGCAGACCCATCTGACCCTGCGGCCCTACCTGCTGGAGGAGGCGTACGAGACCGTCGACGCCATCGAGCACGGCACCCCGGCGGACCTGGCGGAGGAGCTCGGCGACCTGCTGCTCCAGGTGATCCTGCACGCCCAGTTCGCCGCGGAGGCGGGTACGTTCGACCTGACCGACGTCTACCGGTCGATCGCCGCCAAGATCGTGCGCCGGCATCCGCACGTGTTCGGAGGGCTCGAGGTGGCAGGCGTCGAGGAGGTGCTCACCAACTGGGAGACGATCAAGGCCGACGAGCGCGCCGAGCGGGGCAAGGGCGAGGAGGGTGCCTTCGGCGGCGTCGCGCGAGCGCTCCCGGCCCTGCCGGGCAGCCGCGAGATCCAGGAGCGCGCTTCGGCGCTCGGCTGGGACTGGGACGCGATCGAGGGCGTGTGGGAGAAGGTGGGCGAGGAGGTCGAGGAGCTTCGTGCCGCCGAGAGCGACGAGGATCGGCTGCACGAGCTCGGCGACGTCCTCTTCGCGCTCGTCAACCTGGCGCGCTGGATGAAGCTCGACCCGGAGGAGGCGCTCCGGACCGCGAATCGCCGCTGGGTCGCGCGCTACCGTCGGGTCGAGGCCCTCGCATCGGAGCGTGGCATCGACCTCGACGCGCTCTCGCTGGCCGAGAAGGATCTGCTGTGGGACGAGGTCAAGGGCGCGTGAGCGAACCCCGGCGCGTCGCCATGGTCGTCCATGCCGTCGTGCCCGGTGACCCTCGGATCCGGCGCCAGGGCGATGCGCTGATCGAGGAGGGGTACGAGGTGGACGTCCTCTCCCTGCGACGGGCGGGCCAGCCGGCCGAGGAGCAATCCGGGGCGCTGCGGATCGTGCGCCTGCCGATCGACCGTGGATTCGGCGGGTTTGCCGGCCACATGGCCGAGTACCTCGCCTTCACGGCCCTGGCGGCCTGGCGCCTCGCCCGGGAGCATCGGCGACGACGCTACGACCTGGTGCAGGTGGCGACCGTGCCCGACTTCCTGGACCTTGCGGCCATTCCGGAGAAGCTGGGCGGCGTGCCTCTGCTGCTCGATCTCCACGAGGATATGCCCGAGTTCTTCCGCGACCGATTCGCGCACCCGCTCCTGCGTCCGCTGCTGCCGCTCGTGACCGTCGCGTCACGCGCGTCGGCGGCCCTCGCCGACGAGCTCATCACCGTGCACGAGCCGCTGCGGCAGCTCTCGATCGAGCGCGGCGTCGACCCGAGCCGCATCGGCGTGGTCATGAACAGCGCCGACGGCAGGCTCTTCGACCCGGGCCGCTATGAGCGACGCGCGTTCATGGCCGATGGAGAGCTGCGGCTGATCCATCACTCGAATCTGCAGCGGATCTACGGTCTCGACGTCGCGATCGAGGGACTCGCACGCCTGCGACCGGGGCTGCGCTGGCGTCTCGACGTGTTCGGGGACGGACCATGGCGCGGTCGGGTCGAGGGCGCCGTCGAGCGCACCGGTACCGCGGACCGGGTGACGCTCCATGGGCGGGTGAGCATCGATGAGCTGCCGCGCCTGCTTGCCGGAGCCGACATCGGGCTCGTGCCGTCCCTGCCCGAGCCGTACATGGAGTATTCGCTCAGCACGAAGCTGCTGGAGTACGCCGCCATGGGCGTGCCCGTGATCGCCAGCGACCTCGCCACGTTCCGCCATCACTTCACCGATGCTGCGCTGCGGTTCGTGCCCGGCGGCGACCCGGCCGCGCTGGCACGGGCCGTGGAGGCAGCCGTTGCGGACCCGGAAGGTACCGTCGCCCTGGGGCAGGCGGCGCGCCGGGAGGCGGCGGCCTACGACTGGGCCGTGCAGCGTGAGCGGTATCTCGCAACGGTCGACCGCCTCATCGCGGGGGCCGGCGCGCTGACGGTGCGCGCCCGCACCTGACCCATCGGTCAACCAGGCGAGCGGACGATGGGGCCATAGGCCCGGCGCAGGGGCGCCGATAGGATCGGATTCCACGAGGTGGCGAGGCGTCGTCACCCGGTTGGCCGCCCCGCCCTCGAGGAATCCCTGTTGCCGTACCGAATCAGATGCGCCCTCTTCGCCGCCTTCATGCTGGCCTCGGCCCTCATGGTCGCCGCTCCATCCCCCGCGGCGGCAGCGACGAAGGTGGCGATCATCGTCGGCCCCGTCGGCACCTTGACGGCCAACTACCGCACCTGGGCGGACGAGGTCGCCGCGGCAGCCACCGCCGATGGCGCGATCGTCGCCAAGGCGTACTCGCCCAACGCGACGTGGGCGAACGTCAAGGCGGCCGTGGACGGCGCCAACGTCATCGTCTACTTCGGTCACGGCAACGGCTATCCGAACCCCTACGGCGCCAATGAGCTCACCGACCGCTCAAACGGCTGGGGGCTGAACACCGCGACCACCAACGGAGACGCGGACAGCTGGTCTGCCGGCACCCTCGTCTACTGCGGCGAACGCGCCCTGCTCGGCACCCTGACCGCCAGCGACGACGCTCCCCGACGCAACTGGTGCGGCGGCACCGCCAACGATGGCATCTCACCCGCGCAGGGCTTCACGATGGTGTACGCCCAGGCCCACTACGCGCCCGGATTCGGTGAGCGCTACACACAGTCGACGCCGGTCACCACGCTGGCGGAGGCTCAGCAGCGCGTCCGCAACTACTCGATGCCGATCCTGCGCCTGGGCGGCACGTTCATCGCGACCGCGTACGGCGATGCCGACGAGATCGTGGACCGCCTCCTCAGCCAGCCGGGCAACACCTACGGCGCGATCTTCGCCGCCGGCCGCGGCTACAGCCCCTCCACCCTCACCGACTCCGCGCACGAGGACGTTGCCGGGGCGCACGTCTGGGTCCAGCGCACCACGATCAGTGGATATCACTTCGGTCAGCCGGACTATTGGTACGCCTTCGCCGGCGATCCCAACCGCACGCCCGGCGGCTCGAGCGTCCCGCTGAACGGACCGGAGATGCAGCGCCTCTCCGGTGCCGATCGCTTCGCCACGGCGGCAGCCGTCAGTGCCTCGAGCTTCGCGCCCGGCGTTCCGGTGGCCTACGTCGCGACGGGCGCCAACTTCCCGGATGCTCTCGCGGCCGGTGCCGCGGCTGCCGAGCGCGGCGGACCGGTCCTTCTCGTCACGGGGACCGGCGTGCCGGCATCCACGGCGGCTGAGCTGGCACGGCTGCAGCCCGTGACCATCAAGCTCATCGGCGGTTCCGGGGTCGTCTCGGACGGCGTCCTCGACGCGCTGAGGGGCTATGCGACCAGCGGCGTCGCCCAGCGGATCGCCGGCGGTAACCGGTACGCGACGGCGGCGGCCGTCAGCGCCGATACCTTCGCAACCGGCGTCCCCGTGGCCTACGTCGCGACGGGGACGAACTTCCCCGACGCCCTTGCCGGCGTCGCGGCCGCCGGTGTGTCAGGCGCCCCGATCCTGCTGACGACGCCGACCACCATTCCGGGCGAGACCGCCGCCGAGCTGTCGCGCCTGCGCCCGGGCCGGATCGTCGTGCTCGGCGGATCGGGCGTCATCTCGGATGGGGTCGCGGCGGCACTGGGCAGCTATGCGAGCACGGGCAACGTGCAGCGGCTGGCCGGCACGGATCGCTACGCGACGTCGGCGGCGGTCTCGACAGGGACGTTTGCGGCCGGCGATACGGTCTTCATCGCGACCGGCAGGAACTTCCCCGACGCGCTCGGGGGCGGGCCGGTCGCCGGGATCGTTCCCGGGCCACTCCTGCTCGTCCCCGGGGGGTCGATTCCGCCCTCGGTCTCGACCGAGCTCCAGCGCCTCGACCCGGATCGGGTGATCGTGCTGGGCGGCTCCGGCGTGGTCACCGATGGCGTCGTGAACCAGATCCAGTGGCTGCTCGCCGACTAGTCGAGACGGTGAGGCCGGCGACACTAGAGGTACCATTGGGGGGTCGGTGACGGAACGGTAGGGTCCGGTGAGGTTGGGCCAGATCGCCACGGCCACGCACCACGCCGCACAGGATTTCCCATGCACTTGAACCGCCGCATTCGCGCCTTCCTACTCCTCCTGGCCCTCTCGCTGCTCGTCATCCCGGCGCCTGCCGCGGCGGCCGACCCAACGCTCGGCGACGCCATCACGCTGCCCGACGGCACCGTACTGCCGCCGATGCCGCCCGAGATGCTCGGGCCCTCCATTCACCAGGAGATGGACGCTGAGCACGGCCCGCTCGGCACACCTTCGGGCGACGTCGCGGCCCTGAGCACGATCGTCGAGCAGGCTGAGCCGATCGTCTCAGTGCAGGCGGCAGGTGTCGGGCCCGGCGGTGCCCTGCCGAACGGACTGACCCATGAGGTCCTCGGCTTTCTTCCGCACTACAAGCTCGATGCGGGCACACGGGGCGCATTGCGATACGACCTCATCTCGACGGTGGCCTACTTCGGGATCGGTGCCGGGACGGACGGCAGCCTGGTCCGCAACAACCCCGGCTGGAATGGGTGGGTGTCCGCGGAGATGACGCAGGTGATGAACGCCGCACACGCGCGGGGCGTGAAGGTCGTCCCGACCATCACCTTCATGACGTCGGGCAGCGACTGGGGCCCCCTGACGACGCTCCTCAACACGGCGGCGCACCGCGCGCGCCTGGTGAGCGAGATCACGGCCCTCATCCGCGACCGCGGCGCGGACGGCGTCAACATCGACTTCGAGCCGGTCCCGACCAGCCTCCGATCGCAGATGACGACCTTCATCCGTGAGCTCAAGGCGGGGCTGCTCGACGGCCATGCGCCGTCCTATCTCACGGTCTCGACCATGGCCGGCGCGGCAGCGTGGTCGACGGGCTACGACGTCGTCGGGCTGACGGCGCCCGGCGCGGCCGATGCGCTGATGGTGATGGCGTACGACTTCCACTGGTCCGGCTCCGCGCGCGCGGGTTCTCCGAGCCCCATCGACAGCAACACGATCTATGCGTCGGCGGACGCGATGCGAGATCACCTCGCGCGCGTGCCCGCCAGCAAGCTGATCTGGGGCGTGCCGTACTACGGCCGTGCCTGGAACACGACGAGCGCGTCGTTGAACGCGACCGTCCGCTCTCCGGCCCAGTCCGTCGCGTTCAGCTACTACTGGACCGATGCGGGCGAGCCCGCCGGAGGCAGGGTCCTGGCCGAGCGCTTCGGTCGCCAATGGGATCCGATCGGCCAGGTGCCGTGGTTCTCCTTCTGGGACGCCGGCAGCAACGGCTATCGCCAGGGCTACTACGACGACCCCACCTCCCTGACCATCAAGTACGACCGGGTGCGGGCCAACCACCTCGCCGGCATCGGGATCTGGCACCTCGGCATGGACACCGGCGTTCCGGACCTGTGGAACGTGATCCACGACCGGTTCGTGAAGGTGATCGACCGGCAGGCGGGCATCGACCGCCACGACACGGCGGCCCACGTGAGCGCCGCGACCTTCGCTCCCGGCGTCGCGGCCGCGTACATCGCCACCGGAGCCAACTTCCCCGATGCCCTTGCGGCCGGTCCCATCGCCGCCCGCGCCGGTGGGCCGGTGCTTCTCACCGGCCGCGACGCGCTTCCCGGCTCCACGGCCACCGAGCTCGCGCGGCTTCGTCCACAGTCGATCTTCGTCCTCGGCGGTCCGGGAGCCGTGAGCGACGGCGTGCTCGCGCGGCTCCGCGACTTCGCGACCTCCGGCGCGGTCACCCGGCTGTGGGGCACGGACCGCTACGCGACCGCCGCGGCCGCGAGCGCGGCCACCTTCTCCCCGGGCGTCCCGGTGACCTACATCGCGACGGGCACCAACTTCCCGGACGCCCTGTCCGGCGGCGTCGCGGCGGGGCGCTACGGCGGGCCGATCCTCCTCGTCTCCCGTGACGACCTGCCCGTTTCGACGGCCACCGAGCTGTCACGGCTGCGTCCCGGCCGGATCGTGGTCATCGGCGGCCCGGGCGTCGTCGGCGACGGCGTGCTGAACCGCATCCGGCCCTACACCACCGGTGGCGTCACGCGCGTCTTCGGAGCGGATCGCTACGAGACGGCCGTCGCCATCTCGCGCTCGACGACGGTGCCGAACACCGAGACCGTCTACATCGCGACCGGCACGAACTTCCCCGACGGTCTGGCCGCCACGCCGGCCGCCGTGCAGGCTGTGGCGCCGCTGCTGACGATCCCGGCCAACCGGCTCCCGGCATCGGTCGCTGCCGAGCTCCGACGGCTCGATCCGCAGCACATCATCATCCTCGGCGGCCCGGGTGCCATCTCGGACGCCATGGTGAGCGCGATTCGACGGCTCTGGGACTGAACGTCCTGTAGGGGTACCACTGGCGCCCCGTAAAGGGGGCACTCGATAGGCCCATGGCTCGCGGACCGGAGCGGCCGCACTCTGAAGGCTCACACCCGACAGCCTCCGGAGCCTTGCCACTCATGCGTTTACCGCTCAGTCGCCCAGCTGCGGCGCTCATCGCCGCAATTGTCCTGCTCACCGCACTCGCTGCGCCCGCGGCGGCAGTTGACGGCGGTGCCTACGTCACGCTCGCGAACGAACGCCGCGCCAGCATCGGCCTGGCACCGGTATCACTGTCGGCAGCAGTCGACCAGATCACCGTCGAGCGCGCGGCGCACATGGCGCAAGCTGACACCTTCTCGCATGACCTGCCCTACGTGTCGCGCCGCCTCTCTGAGCTCGGGGTCTGCGTGACCGGGTACGGCGAAATCATCGCCTCAGAGCGGGGTTATGCCACGTACGACCCAGCGCGCACGATGAGCCAGTGGTGGGCATCGCAAGGCCACCGCGACATCATCGCCGGCAACTACGACGCAGCCGGGGGAAGCCATGCCACGTCGAGCGTGAGCGGCAAGCTGTACTCCGTCATGGTCTTCGTGAAGCTGTGCGCGGGGTCCACATCCAGCGTCGCGATTGAGCGTCTGGCGGGCCACGATCGTTACGCGACCGCCGCGGCGATCAGCCGCACCCGATTCGGCGGCGGTGCCGCGACGGTGTTCATCGCCACCGGAGCTTCTTTTCCCGACGCGCTCGCCGGCTCACCGGCCGCAGCCAGCGCCAACGGTCCGATCCTCCTCACGACCCGTGATGCCCTGCCGAGCGCGACGGCCACGGAGCTCGCCCGCCTGCGCCCGTCCACGATCGTGATCCTGGGAGGGCCTGGAGCGGTCAGTGACGGTGTGGCGGGACAGCTCGGAGCATATGCGGGATCCGTGCAGCGCTGGTCGGGTCCAGACCGATACGAGACCGCCGCGACCATCAGCCGTTCCACCTTCGGCCCGGGAGTGGCCGTGGCCTACATCGCGACCGGGTCTGGCTTTCCCGATGCGCTATCAGGCGGCGGGCTCGCCGGCAGGAACGGCGGGCCCATCCTGCTCGTTGCGGCGGGCGGCGTGCCGGCCGGCACCGCGGCTGAGCTCGCGCGGCTGCGACCGGCCCAGATCGTGATTCTCGGAGGGACGGGGGTCGTGAGCGACGCCGTGGCGGCCGCCCTCCAGCCGTATGCGACATCGGGCTCCGTTACGCGCCTCGCGGGAGCAGATCGCTATGCGACCTCGGTAGCAGTGAGCCGCGCCGGCTACGGCAGCGCGGGCAGCGACGCGGTATTCGTCGCCACCGGGCAGAACTTTCCGGACGGGCTCGCGGGCGGTCCGGTCGCGGCCCTCCTGCCGGGCCCGCTCCTCCTCGTCAGCTCATCGCGGTTGCCCCCGAGCGTGGCCGACGAGCTCCGACGGCTGGACCCGGAGCGGATCTACGTGCTCGGTGGGACGGGCTCGATCTCCGACGGAGTCGTCGGCAGCATCCGCGCGACCCTGCCGTGAGGCGGGCCTGCCGGTAGAATCGGCAGGCTCATGACTGCCACCACTCCTGTCCCAGCCGGACGACGCAACGACGGGCGCGTCCCCAACCAGCTGCGCCCGGTGAAGATCGTCCCCGACTACCTCAAGTTCGCCGAGGGATCGGTCCTCATCCGGGTTGGCGACACGCGGGTCATCTGCGCCGCCACGATCGAGGACCGCGTGCCGGGCTGGATGCGCGGCAAGGGGCGTGGCTGGGTCACGGCCGAGTACAGCATGCTTCCGCGCGCCGGTACCGAGCGCAGCCAGCGCGAGGCCGCGCGGGGATCGATCGGCGGCCGCACGCACGAGATCCAGCGCCTGATCGGCCGCTCGCTGCGCGGGGTCATCGACATGGCCAAGCTCGGGGAGCGCACGATCACCCTGGACTGCGACGTCATCCAGGCCGACGGCGGGACGCGCACGGCCAGCATCACGGGCGCGTACGTCGCGCTTGCCAGGGCCCTCAACAAATACGGGATGGGGCACCTCATCACGGGCCAGGTCGCCGCCGTCAGCGTCGGCATCGTCAACGGCCTGCCGCACCTCGATCTCGACTACTCGGAGGACTCGACCGCCGATGTCGACTTCAACGTGGTCATGACCAACGATGATCGGCTGATCGAGGTGCAGGGCACGGCCGAGCACGGCGCGTTCACGCGCCAGCAGATGGATGGCATGGTCGACTTGGCTGCCGCCGGCATTCGCCAGCTGTTCGCCCTCCAGCTCACCGCGATCGAGGCTCCGCCCGGATCGCCGCTCGGGTGAGCCGGCGCCTGCTGATCGCGACCGGCAACGCCGGGAAGCAGCGGGAGTTTCGGCGACTGCTTGCGCACCTCCCCGCGGAGATCGTGACCCCGGACGAGATCGGGCTGGAGCTCGAGGTGGACGAGCCGCATGCGACCTACGCGGAGAACGCTGCCGCCAAGGCCGATGCCTACACGCGCGCATCGGGCCTCCTGACCGTCGCCGATGACTCCGGCATCGAGGTTGCCGCGCTCGACTGGGGTCCGGGCGTGCGCAGCGCACGCTGGGGACAGCGAGATGGTCGCGACGCCGAGCGTCTCGTCGAGGCCGTCGGGGACGCTACCGACCGCCGGGCGCGGATGGTCTGCGCGCTCGCCATCGGGAAACCCTCAGGCGATGCATTCGAGGTGGAGCTGTTCACCGGAGTGATGGAGGGCTCCGTGGCGCATGAGCGACGCGGAGATGGCGGGTTCGGATACGACCCGATCTTCCTCGTCGCCGGCGGGGTCACCACAGCCGAGCTGCCCGAGGCCGAAAAGGACCGAGTCAGTCACCGCGGGCGGGCCGTTGCCGCGGCCACGCCCAGGCTGCTGGAGCTCCTGGCCGCGCCGTAGCCCATCGGTCCCGGACGTGTAGTCCCTTCGTCCGGTCGTTCGCCACGGCAGCCGCGCGTACGGTCTACGCACCTCGAGGGGGACGCCAACCACGCCGGCTCCCGCTCGGACGCACCGCACCGGAGCCCTCTCATCGTGTCACGACCGCTCTCCTCCGCACTCGCCCTTCTCATGCTGTTCGCGGGCGTCGCGCCCGCCGCCGCCGATGAGCCCCTGCCCGGTCCGGAGACAGCGCCGGCCGGCGAGGTCGTTCCCGGCGAGGTCGTCGTCAAGTGGCGCGACGCAGCCGCGGGCGACGTGGCTGCCGACGCCCACGGGCTCTCCGTGCTCGCCGAGCTGGGGACGCCGGAGGAGGCAATGCCGGAAGTCGTGTCGACCGAGGGCCGGCCGGTCGCAGAGGTGGTCGCCGAGCTGCAACGGGACCCAGCGGTCGTGTACGCCGAGCCGAACTACGTCACGCACCTGGCGGTCGACGAGATCACGACCGCAGTGGCCGTCAACGATCCGAAGACCGGGCCGCAGTATTCCCTCGACCGCATGCGGGTGCGCGACGCGTGGTCCCTCTCGACGGGATCGGCGCGAACGGTCGCCGTGCTCGATACCGGGATCGACCCGCATCACCCCGAGTTTGCCGGTCGCATCGCGCAGGGACACGACTTCGTCAACAACGACGTCGACGCGAGCGACGACAACGGCCACGGAACCTGGGTGTCCGGGATCATCGCCGCCAACGTGAACGACGGGATCGGCATCGCCGGCATCAGCTGGCAGGACAAGATCATGCCGGTCAAGATCATGAACGCGAACGGGACCGGGGACACGTCCGACCTCACGGCCGGCATCGTCTGGGCGACCGATCACGGCGCGAAGGTCATCAACATGAGCGTCGGCGGGTTCCCGTACTCGCAGTTCGTGCACGACGCGGTGCGCTACGCCTGGAACCGGGGAGTCATTCTCGTCGGCGCCGCCGGCAACAACGCGGTCGACGGC
Organism: uncultured Chloroflexia bacterium; assembly: GCA_963839635.1. Lineage (GTDB taxonomy): Bacteria > Chloroflexota > Limnocylindria > QHBO01 > QHBO01 > JACDBZ01. The sequence goes on along the minus strand of CAWIVT010000007.1, from coordinate 95,448 downwards.
CCGTTCTATCCGGCAAGCTACCCGGAGGTCGTGTCGGTCAGCGCCACGCAGGTCGACGACGAGTTCAGCCACTGGTCGAACTACGGCGCGACCGTCGACGTCAGCGCTCCGGGCTCGTCGATCCTCACCACGAACTGTCCCGTCTGCAAGCCGATCGAGCAGGACCTGACCGGCGACCATCGGTACACCTACATCAGCGGCACGAGCTTCGCCGCCCCGAACGTATCGGGCGTGGTGGCCCTCATCGTCGGTCGCTATCCGACCATGACGAACGCCGAGGTCGTCAACCAGCTGAAGTCGACCGTCGACGATCTCGGCTACCCCGGCTGGGACAATCGATACGGTCTCGGCCGCGTGAACGCGTATCGGGCCGTGGGCGGCTCGCCGCCGACGATCGCCTTCAGCGGGCAGGACGCGCTCGAGGGCAACAACACGCTGGCCACCGCCAGGCCGATCTCCGTCGGCACCACCGTTCGGCCGAACATCTATCCCGCCGGCGACGTCGACGTCTTCGCGGTCGACGTCCCGCGCGCCGGCCGGCTGGACATCAGCGTTGCCCCTGTCCTCGACAACCGTGCCTGGCCGTGGAACAAGAGCTCGCTCGCGGTCGATACGGTCATCAACGTCTACCAGGCCGGCGGCGCCCACATCCTGACTGCCGACGACGCCAACCCCGCCGTCACGGACCGCGCATCGATCCCGGTGAGCGGCGCCACACGGCTGCTGCTGCGCGTCCACAACTACACGCCGAACGGCAACCGAAACGCCTACACCATCGTGACCTCCTTCATCGACAACGTCGTGCCGACCGCGGTCAACCTCGCGCCGGCGCCGAGTGCGGCGCGTGCCCCGTATGACAGCCCGATCGTCGTCACTTTCAGCGAGCCGGTGAGCGGCGTGAGCGGCAGCACCTTCCAGCTCCATCGCGGGTCCTCGCTCGTTCCCGCCAGCGTCTCGTACGATCCGGTCAGCAACCGGGCCACGCTGCGGCCCAATGCGCCGCTGATCGGCGAGACGGCGTACCGGGTCACGGTGACGAACGGCATCGTCGACCAGTCGGGAAGCGCGGTGGCGCCGATGTTCTGGCAGTTCACGACGGGCAAGACGGCGCCCCGCCTCTCCGGCGCCGACCGTTACGCGACCGCTGCCGCGCTGAGCGCATCGGCCTTCGCCTCCGGCGTTCCGGTCGTGCACGTCGCGACGGGCGCGGCATTCCCCGACGCGTTGTCCGGCGCGCCCGCCGCCCGCATCGGCGGAGGACCGCTGCTCCTGGTCGAAGGAGGCGCCGTGCCCGCCGCGACCGCCGCCGAGCTGACCCGACTGCGTCCCGGGCGGATCGTCGTGCTCGGCGGAACCGGCGCCGTCTCCGCCGGCGTGCTCGAGGTCCTTCGCGGCTACACCACGGGCTCGGTGACGCGGATCGCGGGCGCCGATCGCTATGCCACCGCGGCCGCCATCAGCGCCGCGACCTTCCCGTCCGGTGCCGGAACCGTCTTCGTTGCGACCGGCGCCAACTATCCCGACGCCCTTGCCGCCGGGGCCGAGGCTGCTCGGCAGCGCGCGCCGATCCTCCTCGTCTCGTCGAACCAGCTGCCCGCCGCGACCGCCCAGGAGCTGGCCCGTCTGCACCCCGCCCAGATCGTGGTGATGGGCGGGACCGGCGCCGTCAGCGATGCGGTCCTCGCCCAGCTGCGCGCGTACGCACCGCGGATCGACCGCGTCGCCGGGACCGATCGGTACGCGACGGCGGTGGCCCTGAGCCGGGGCGTCCACGCCGCCAACTCCGTCTCGACGGTGTACCTGGCGACGGGGACCGCCTACCCCGACGGCCTCTCGGCCGGCCCGGTCGCCGGAACGCAGCTCGCCCCGCTCCTCCTGGTCCGCCCGAACGCGGTGCCTGGCGTGGTGGCGGACGAGCTTCGACGGCTCGATCCGACGAACGTCGTCTTCGTCGGAGGGCCGGGCGCCATCAGCGACGGCGTGCGCACCGCGATCCGCGCGATCTGGCCCTGATCGCCGGCGAGCCGGCTGGGAAACCGCGGGCTCCACTGACAGGGTAGGATCCGTCAAGCGACCGGGCGTCGGGGCGTAGATCAGTCTGGCAGATCGCCTGCTTTGGGAGCAGGAGGCCGCCGGTTCGAATCCGGCCGCCCCGACCACGCTACCATTCGCGGCACCCGATGCTGACCGCCCTCACTTTCGCCGTCGCCCTCGTCGTCGGGCTGATCGTCACTCCGCTGGTGCGGACCGCTGCCCACCGTTACGGGCTGCTGGACCAGCCCGGCGGCCGCAAGGTCCACCAGGTCCCGATTCCGCGGCTCGGCGGCGTGGCGATGGCCATCGCCTTCGGGGTCGCCATCGGGCTCGCCACGCTCGCTTCGCCGGACCTGGGGGAGACGGAGGGACTGCGGCCCAACCGCGCTCCGGCGATCCTGGCCGGTGTCGCCATGCTCCTCGTGGTCGGAGTCGTCGACGACGTGCGCGGCATGCGCCCGATGGTGAAGCTCGGGTTCCAGGTCGGTGCTGCGGTCGTCGCCTGGTGGTTCGGCCTGAGCGTCGACCGCATCTTCCTGCCCTGGGCCATCGTCGACCTCGGGCCGCTCTCCCTGCCGATCACCGTCGCCTGGATCGTCGGTGTCATCAACGCGGTCAACCTGATCGACGGCCTCGACGGCCTTGCCTCGGGCGTCGCGCTCACGGTACTTGGCGCCTTCGGCCTGCTGGCGGCGGTCGACGGCGTCGACCCGACCCTGCCGATCATCGCGGCCACCATCGGCGCCGCCGTGGGATTCCTCGCCTACAACCTCTACCCGGCGTCGATCATCATGGGTGACACCGGCTCGATGTTCCTGGGCTTCGTCATTGCCGCGGTCGGCATCTCGCTCACCCAGGACGGGGTGCGGCCGATGGCCCCATGGGTACCGATCCTCGCGCTGGGCGTACCGCTGATCGACACGGCCTGGGCCGTCGTCCGGCGCACCGCTCGAGGCGAGGCATTCTTCGTTGCCGATCGGGGCCACATCCACCATTGGCTCCTGCGGCAGGGGGTCACCCACCGAGATGCGATGCTGACGCTGACAGCCTTCTCGGCCGCGCTGGCCCTCCTCGCCTTCGGGCTCGGCCAGCTCGACTGACGCTACGGGTCCTGGGTGTCCGAAGCGTCGGCCGCGTTCGGGCTGCTGGCCGTCGAGCCCAGGTACCACCCCACCAGCGCATCGGCGCCGATGAGGCGCGCCATCTCCTCGCGGATCGCGTCGCGCCGCGGCACGAGGAGGTAGTTCAGGTCCGGCTGGGCTGGGGCATCGACGAAGTCCGGATAGCCGAGCACGACACGCTCGATATCGGGACCGGTGATGAGCGGGAGGAGGCTCGCCAGGTCGCCCGCCTGGTCCCGCGGCACGTCGGTGCTCACGGAGCGACCGATGGCGCGCAGGACCGCGGGGAGCTCGAAGAAGAGGTCGGCCTCGGCGAGCTCGTTGCGGAGGGCCAGGAGCAGCTTCTGCTGCCGCTCGTTGCGGCTGAAGTCGCTCTGGTCCACCCGCGTGCCGTCGGGCATCTCGATCCAGCCCTTTCGGCTCCTGGCGTAGGCCAGCGCGTCGAGCCCGTCATATTCGTGGCAGCCCGCCGGGAGCACCAGCGGCTCGTCGCGCCCGGCATTGCTGAGGGTTCCGTCGAACTCCGGGTCGTGCAGCTCGCCGGGGAGGCAGAGACGGACGCCACCGAGGGCGTCGATGAGCTCCGCGAAGCCGGCCATGTCGACCATCGCGTAGTGGTGGATCTGCAGGCCCAGGTAGAGCCCGACCGAGCGCTCGATCGTGCGCATCCCGCAGCCGGTGGGATCGTCCGCGAGGTCGGGGCACCACGTCGCCGGGTCGAGGCTGGCATGGAGGGGGAGCTCGTTCACCTTGTCGGGGAAGACACCGCCCGTGAAGAGCGACTCGTCGGGCATCGGAAGGAACCCGGTATCGCGCGGCACCGAGATCATGGCGGCCGTACCGGCGACCGGATCGATGCTCACGACCAGCACGACGTCGGTGAGGACCGCCTCCCGGCTCGGATGGGCATCGGTGCCGAGCAGGAGGATGTTGATGCGCTCGGTCCCGTCCCATCGATACTGCGGGGCGCTGACCGGCTCCTCGGGACTCCTCTGGCGCGCCACCCTTGGCGGGCGGGATCGGCTCAGGCGCGCTGTCCACCGTCGTGCGACCGAAGACCTGGCGCAGCGTGTCATCGAGCTGGCCGACGACGATGCCGACCCACGCGTGCATGCCGATGGCCGCGACCACCAGGATCGCCACGGTCGTCATGCTGATGCGGCGCTCGCGGGGCTCGATGCTCGGTGGCGCGAGGCCCGCATGCGCGATGGCGAAGGTGCGCCACCCGAAGAGCGCCACGTTCGTGGCGACCACGGCAACCAGGAACGTGCTCGAGAGCAGCCCGTTCCGGAGGTCTCCGACCCCGTTGACGGCCGCCGTGATTCCCGCGATCAGCAGCAGGACCGGGACGGCGAGCAGCACGGCGACCCGGTGCTGGCCGGCATAGGCCTGCCCGAGCCCGGGGAACACGAAGGAGAGCAGTGCCGCCAACCAGGGCCGCGGGCGCCGCGGACCGGACGGCGCACCGTGTTGTGCGTCGACCATGAGGGACCATCGAGTGTATCACCGGCCCCGATTGGCGCCTTCTGGTGCGTCCTGTCCACGCGTGGGGTGGTACGGGTGGGTTAGTACGTTTGCACCATCTTCGGGCAGGCCCCCATACTGCTCGCTCCGGGATCTACCGGGGGATTCTCACGCGGACCAGGGGAACGAGGGGTACGTGCTGCCACCCGAGCTCGCCATCATCGCAGTGACCTTGCTACTCGTCGGCGTGCTCCTCGTGGGAGCCATGCTGGCGGGCCGTCGCATGCCCGGCGAGCGTACCGTCAGCAACGATGAGGCCGATCGGGGCGCGATCATGCCGCCCGCGGCCGGCGTCTCCCATCCCAGCGCCGCAGTCGTTCGGGACCAGAAGGGCACCGAATCGACCCTGCGCGTCGCCTGGTGGCTGACGGTCACCATCGTGCTCCTTGGAGTCGGTCTGAGCGGCTCGTTCGTCGCTGACCAGCGAGCGATCTTCCTCCTCGGTGGGATCGCCGTGGCAACGGTCGTCGTCCTCCACGAGATCCTCGGCAAGGGGGATCGCGGCAGGCTCCTGCGGGCCGCGGAGATCGTGGCCGCGGTGGCCCTCATCGGCGGCCTGCTGGCGCTGACTGGATTCGCCTCGTCGCCGTTCGCCATGCTCTTCGCCCTGGTGTCCGTCGCTGCGGCGCTCGCCTACGGCCCCCAGGCCGGGCTTGCGGCCGCGGGGCTCGCCACCGCGACGTTCGCCGCGGTGCTCCTGCTGGATCCGCAGCTCATGTCGTACGCGCCCGAGGACGGGCTGCGCCTCTCGATCGGGCTGGGCGCCACCTGGCTGCTCGCCTTCGTCGCGATCGCCTACGCGGGCCACCAGCGGCGCGCGGTTGCGCACGCGCTGGCGCTGTCGCGGACCGATCCGCTGACCAGCCTCTTCAACCGCTCCCAGCTCTTCGTGACGCTCGAGCAGGAGGTCAGCCGCACCCGACGCAGCGATCGGGGATTCTGCGTGCTCATGATCGACGTCGACGGCCTCAAGCTGATCAACGACACGACCGGCCACCTGCGCGGCGATGACGTCCTGCGGGCGGTTGGCGCGGTCATCCGCACCTCGATCAGGAACGTCGACAGCGCCTACCGCTACGGCGGTGACGAGTTCGTGGTCCTGCTGCCTGAGACCGAGATCGTGGGCGCGTTCGTCGTGGCCGAGAAGATCCGTGCCGGGGCGGAAGAGGTCGGCATGGCGATGGCCGCGGCGGAGCCGCTGACGAGCGTCAGCATCGGACTCGTGTCGCACCCGGAGGATGGTCTCTCGGCCGAGGAGCTGATGACGTCCGCCGACCGGGCGATGTACCAGGCCAAGAAGCTTGGCAAGAACCAGATCAGCGGGAACCCGCGCCCGCGTCCGGCGCTGCTTGCCCGCCGCTCCACCTTCGCGGACGTGCACGAGCCGGCGGTTCCGCGCGAGGCGCCGGTTGCGAAGCAGGCACCCGAGCCGGAACCCGCGGCTGAGGCGCCGGCAGCTCCGGAGCCGTCGTCACCCGCTTCGCCGGCGGCATCTGCGTCTGCATCGGCGGCGCCCAAACCTTCGGCCACGCCCCCAGCATCGGCTTCGGCACCGGCCGCGAGCCGTCGCGTCACGGACCACCCGGCTCGCGGGGCTGCGGCCGTCTCAATCGCGACTCCCGAGGTTCGGGCGGTTGCGGTCGAGCTGGGACCGGTGGTGACCGAGGAGCCCGCCGCGCACCGGCACACCGAGGAGGAGGACGACGCCGATCCGCAGGAGGTCCGTCGCCGGATCGCGACCGCGAGTCGCTCGTTCGATCCCGACCACCAGATCCGGCGCGCCATGGACGCCTTTCTGTCGCCGGTCAAGGGCGAGGGCGACCGATCAACCCCGGAGCACTGAGCCCCGACCAGCCCTCCGTGCGCTCAGCCTTCCGAGATCGCGCTCCCCGCCGGGATGATCTCCCACCACACGCGACCCGGCGGCAGCACCACCGGCTCCCCGCTGTCGGCGTAGGTCCACGTCGTCACGTCGCCCTCGGCCGCTCGCGACCAGCGGACGTCGAGGCCGAATCCGTTGAGGTAGATGACGCCGCTGCCCTCGTCGACCAGGTGCTGATAGCGACGCGGATACCCGCCCGGGTCCAGCTCGTTGACCAGGGTGTCCTGCCGCACGACCTGGACCACCACGGTCCGCGCGCTGATCCTGTCCCCGGTGACCGCGTCGAAGTTCGGCGCTCCCCCGTCGACGCGAAGCCAGGTTCCGGAGGCCGGATCCCACTCCCAGCCGAAGTGCCAGAAGCTGGCCGTGGTCAGGCCGACCGAGTTGACGGCCCGGCCTCCGGGCAGCGCGGGCGCGTCGGCGAACGTGAAGGGCGCGCGGACCTCGCCGGCGAGCCCGGCCAGCTCCTGGAGCCCTCCGGTCTCGAGCTCGGCGCGAGCCGGCATCGGGCTCGAAGTAGACATTGTGCGGCGCCTCCCACGATCCGGCCCGGTAGAAGAACGGCCAGCCGCCGCGAATGCCGTTGAGGTACGGCACCCCGACCTCGTGGAAGCGATCCGAGCACCGCGCGAGCGGCGCCGAAGTTGAACGTGACCGCCCGGATCTGCTGCCACAGGTCGACGTTGAAATAGCGCGCCGAGCGCACGGGCCCGACCGCCGCACCGACGCTGCGGGCTGCACATGTAGACCGCCGCGAAGCGCGTCGTGTCGCCCTCCACCGGTGCCTCGATCACGAGATCGGCCAGGTTGAGTCCGGAGGGCGGTCGAGCGATTGGATTGTTCTCGATCTGCACCAGGATCGGGACGCGGCGCGCCAGGGCCGGATCGGCGAGCTGCTGGCCGTTCATCGGGCACACCGCCACCGGGGTCGGGCTCGGGGTGGGTGACGGGCTGGGCGTCGGGCTCGGTGTCGGCGTCGGCGTCGGCGATGGCGTCGGCGTCGGGCTCGGGCTCGCCGTCGGGGTGGGGCGTCGGGGTGGGGTCCGGCGTTGCCGTGAGCATGATGGCACCCGCCCCGATGAGAACGGCGACGAGGAGGAGGCCACCCATGCCGAGCACGGCAGCACGAGATCGGAAGCGCTGCATGGGGCTCCCATCCTATCGGCCCGCGCAGGATGATGCCAATCCGCTGCTAGACTCACGAGCCATGCCGGGCTTCTCGACGCGGGCCATCCGAGCGGCGAGCCGCGTCCCCGACGCGCCGCAGCCACCGGTCAACGTTCCGATCTACCAGACAGCCACCTTCGAGGTCGCCGATGCGTCCGAGCTGGCCGGGCTGCTGTCGTTCGAGCGCGCGGGCCACTCGTACACGCGGCACTCGAACCCGACCCACGCGGCGCTGGAGGCGGCCGTCGCCGAGCTGGAGGGAGCCGAGGCGGGCGTCGTGACCGCCTCGGGCATGGCGGCCATCCATGCGCTCGTGATGTCGGTGCTGAGCAGTGGAGACGACATCGTCATCCCGCGAGCCGTGTACGGGGGCATGGTCGGGCTGACGGGCTCGGTGCTCGCAGCGGTCCGGAATCGAGCATCGGTCGGTCGACACGACCGACCTGGAGCAGGTCGAGGCGGCGATCGGCCCGCGAACCCGGCTCCTCTGGCTCGAGACGATCAGCAACCCGACCACGGCGGTGGCTGACATTGCCGCGCTCGCGAACCTGGCCCACGCTCGCGGCGTCCTGGTCGCCGTGGACAACACGTTTGCGTCGCCGGCACTCGCCAACCCGCTCGCGCTCGGGGCCGACTTCGTGGTGCACTCGATGACGAAGTACATCGGCGGCCACTCGGACATCATCGGCGGCGCGCTCGTCGGAGCCGCCGATCGCGTCCAGCCCGCCGCGCGAGGTCATCATCACCGCCGGCGGAAACGCATCGCCGTTCGAGGCCTTTCTGGCGCTCCGCGGGCTGAAGACGCTCGCGCTCCGCATGGAGCGCCACTCGGCCAACGCCCTCGCCGTCGCCCAAGCGCTCGAGGGCGCGCCGGGCGTTGCGCGCGTCCGTATCCGGGTCTTCCGTCACATCCTCAGCACGATCTCGCGGTGCGCACCCTGCGCGACGGCATGGCCGGCGGCATGATGGCCGTCGAGCTCGCCGGAGGCCGTGCCCACGGCGAGCAGTTCCTCGATCGGGTGCGCGTTGCCGTGCACGCCACCAGCCTCGGTGGCGTCGAGACGCTGGTCAGCCACCCGGCCAGCTCGAGCCACCGTCAGCTGGCCGATGACGACCTCGCCGCCGCCGGGCTGTCGCCTGGCATGGTGCGGGTCTCGATCGGCCTCGAAGACGAGGCGGACCTGATCGAGGATCTCGTCGGCGCCGCTCGCCAGGCGGGATGACGTCCTCACGCGTCGCCAGCGCGGCGGCGCCGGCCGGCGACCGCCTGGCCAGGGCCGCGGAGCGGACCCTCCGCGCGGTGGGCGACGCTCGGACCGGGCTGGTCCTGCTGCTGCTCACCGGCTCGGCCAACGCGGCGGCCGCGTTTCTCCCCGACGGACCACGCCTGCTCGAGGCATGGCCGTATGCCGTCCTGCTCGGGATTCTCGCCGTGAGCGGTGTCGCGGCGGTGGCGGTGCGGGCCCCGACCGCCTGGCGCGAGTGGCGAAGGCCGGGCGCCGTACAGGCCGGCGCCGGAACCCTCCGCCTGCAGCTGGGCCGGCCGACGTTGGCCGAGGTGGACAGCGTCCTGCGCGCCGCGGGCTATCGCGTCCGGACCGAGGGCGCCGGCGCGCGGTCCGCGGTGCACGGCGTCCGACGCGGATGGTCCCGCTTCGCCGGCCTGGTCGAGCCACCTCGCCCTCGTGGTCGTCGTGCTCGGCGCGGCGATCGGCGCCGCGTTCGGGTCGGAGACGGTCTTCTCGCTGCTCCCCGGGGACCAGGCGCTGCTCGACAGCCCGCGCAGCGGGTTCGCGTCCGCCGTGCGCCTCGAGCGACTCGAGGCCGAGTTCGGCCCGGACGATCGGCCGAGCCGGCTGGACACCGAGGTCACCTTCCTGCGCGATGGCGATCCGGTGAGCACGGATGTGCTGCGCGTCAACGAGCCGGGCGAGTTCGACGGCTTCATGGTTCACCCATGGACGTACGGGCCGGCGGTGCGCCTGCGAGTCACGACGCTGGGTGGATCGGCGGTGCTCGATGCGCCCATCCCCCTCGACCAGGTGCGCGACGGAACGCCGGTCGGCTCCACCGAGCTGCCGACGGCGGGGGTGACCCTTGGCCTGGCGGTGACCGATGCCGCGCGCAACGAGCTCGGGGTGAGCGTAGTAGGGGCGTCGGGGCTGATCGACAGCGCGCGGTTGCGTGCCCGGCGACGAGGTGCGCGTCGGTGACCTGCGCGTGGAGCTCATCGGCTTCGACGCGTGGGTGACCTTCCTGTCGCGCCGCGATCCCGGCCTGCTGATCCTCTTCGGCGGGGCCATGGCCCTGTGCGGCGCCCTCGCCGTCGGCTTCTGGCTTCCGCGCCGGCGCGTTACCGTGCGCTCGCGCGGCGGCGAGCTCGAGCTTCTCCTGCGCGGGGAGCGCTTCGATCGGCCCGCGGACGAGCTCGACCGCCTCGGGCGGCTGCTGGCACGGACCTCATGACGAGCATCCTCGACCTGTGGCGCGCGATCGACCCCCAGGCGCGCCTGGTGTCCGGTTCGGTCGAGCAGCTCGGCCGGCCGGTGCGCGGCATCGCCAGGACCCGTGCGGCACCGCCGCACCTGCCGGATATCGGCGATGGAGCGGCTGCTGGTCGTGGATGCATCGATCCTGGGAAGCGACGGGCTCGACCCGCTCGTCGCCGCGCTCGGAGAGACGGGTGGCGCCATGCCGGTCGCGGTCTGGGTCGTCTCCGACGGGCCGACGAGCCCTGAAGCCTCGGCGGTCGGCCCGCCGATCCTGCTCGGGGCAGGTCCGGTCGCCACGGTGGCGGCGGCCATGGAGCGCTACCTGGACGACGAGCCCGAACAGCTCGCGGCGTTCGTGCGTGACATTCGTCTCGCAGGCGCGGAGGCGGCGCTGGCCGACCCGCAGCCCGCGGCACCGGCCGGCGTCCTGGCCGTCCGGCTGCGACGCGGGATCGCCGTGACCGTCGACGGGGCCTTGCGCGCGCTCAACCCACGCCCGGCGGGACGGACGCTCGCCACGCGCTTCGCGGCCGCCCATGCGCGGCTGCTGGCCGAGCGCAGCGACGCCGGCAACGCGTCCCGCCGCACGCGCGACGGGCTGTGGGTGCTCGAGCGAATGATTCATCCCGGAGCGTCGGCATGGCTCTTCGACGACCTGCCGCCGGCGCGCATCGATGCCCTGGGCCTCGACGCACTGGCCGTCACCCTGCGCGCGCTGCTGCGTCGTCGAGCGCCCGAGCCGGCAGGTGCCAGGCGCATGCCGAAGGAGCAGCCGGCGACCGGCGACCCGATGCGCGACACCCTGCTGGCCGTGGCTCGCGCGAACGGCCGGATCGCGCCCGCGGCTCGAGCCCTCGGGGTCCACCGCAATACGGTGCTCTACCGGCTGCGGAGGGCGCAGGCGGAGCTGGGAATCGACCCCCGACGGCCCGAGGACGCCCTGCGACTCATGCGCGGGCCCGACGCCGATCGCTGACAGGCTTGTGCGATCTGCACAAGCCTCGAGGGTCTCGCGAGGGTGCCTGAGGCCCTCCGTCGGAGCCTCGCGACGTACGCTGATCGGCGTCCCATTCCGTCTTTTCAACGAGGAACCCCTATGGCCACCCCCAAGCTCGCCGACGCCCTCAAGCTGGCGGAGGACCGCAACCTTCGCTTCGTCAGCCTCCAGTTCACGGACATCGTTGGCCAGGTGAAGAGCGTCCAGGTTCCGATGCACCAGCTGGAAGAGGCGGTCGAGCACGGCAAGTGGTTCGACGGCTCGAGCATCGAGGGGTTCACCCGCATCGCCGAGTCGGACATGTTCCTGGTGCCGGACCTGACGACGTTCAGCCCGATCCCATGGGAGCCCGGCATCGGTCCGGATGGCAAGACGAAGCTGCACACCGGCAGCGCGCGCGTCATCTGCGACGTGTACGACCCGAACGGCGATCCGTTCCCCGGCGACCCGCGCGGCGTGCTGCGGCGCCAGCTCGATCGGGCGAAGAAGCTCGGCTTCACGCTCAACACCGGGCCTGAGCTCGAGTTCTTCCTGCTCCAGCGCGAGAACGGCACCGTGCAGCCGCTGCCGCACGACGCCGCCGGCTACTTCGATCTCTCCGAGGACCTCGGCACCGAGGTCCGCAAGGAGATGATGAACGCGCTCGAGGAGTTCGGGATCCGCGTCGAGACGGCGCACCACGAGGTCGCCACCGGCCAGCACGAGATCGACTTCGAGTACGCCGATGCGCTTCGCACTGCCGACAACGCGGTCACCTTCAAGACCACGCTCAAGGCGATCGCCTCGCAGAAGGGCCTGTACGCCACGTTCATGCCGAAGCCGTTCTTCGGCATCAACGGCTCCGGGATGCACACCCACATGAGCCTGTGGGACGACAAGAAGGGCAGGAACGCGTTCAGCGATCCGAAGGACCCGTACGGGCTCTCGCCGCTGGCTCGGAGCTACATCGCCGGCGTGCTGGACCACGCGCGGGGCATGATCGCAGTCCTCGCGCCGCTCGTGAACTCGTACAAGCGCCTCGTGCCGGGCTACGAGGCACCGGTCTACATCGGCTGGGCCCGCATCAACCGCTCGGCCCTCATCCGCATCCCGCAGAGCAGCAAGGGCCAGTTCAACTCGGTCCGAATCGAGCTGCGCTGCGCGGATCCGTCCTCGAACCCGTACCTCGCCTTCGCCGCCATGCTGGCGGCGGGCCTCGACGGCGTCGAGCGCAAGCTGACCCCACCTGACCCGGTGGAGGAGAACCTCTACCACTTCGACGCCGCCAAGCTCGAGAGCCGCAAGATCAAGCAGCTGCCGGGCACGCTGCGCGAGGCGATCGACGAGCTCAAGGCCGATTCGGTCATCGCGGAGGCGCTCGGCGACCACATCTTCGAGCGCTTCGTGGAGGCCAAGACCGAGGAGTGGGACGAGTACCGCATGCAGGTCAGCGCCTGGGAGGTCGACCGCTACCTCGAAGCGTTCTGATCGAACGGGCCGCGCGACGCGGTCCGTGGCCCGACGTTGGTACGCTGTCACCCATGAGGACCGAGCCGTCGGACATCTCGGCGGGTGGCTGAGAGCACCGGATCGGATCGCTGGGTCGCCGTCCTCGGGGGCCGGCGCGAGCGTTCGGGCGGTGAGCGGCGGCGACGCCACATCTTTCGGCGCCTCGCGGAGCGAACGGGTGCGGAGATCGTCTCCGGCTGGGCGTGGGAGGGCATCCGCCCGGCACTCGACTCCGGCGGCCATCAGCTCCCGTGGCGTCGGGATCGGCGCCCGCGTCCGAGGCTGGTATCGGGCGAGATGCTCGACCCTGACGTCGTGCGACGGGTGCAGCAGCGTGCCGACATGGTCGCCGTCGCGATCTACGACGACCCGATCCCGCATCACGCCGCCCTGGGTGTCGAGCTCGCGCCCGAGCTTGCCAGGGCCCTGCGCAGGAAGCGAGACGCGAATGTGAGCGCGTTCCGCTGGCAGGTGATGCCGACCCTTGCGTTGGCGGAGCTCGCCGGGCTTCCGCTCGAGACCGTTATCGCCGGAGAGAACGGGACGGACATCGAGCAGATCGTTCCGGGTGTGTGGCCCGAGGAGCCCGCGATCGGGTTCACGTCGGGGGCGGCGCCGGGCCGCGGCATCGAGATGCTCATCGAGGCGGCGCGGCTCCTGCGCGACGAGATCCCCACGTTGCGCCTGCTCCTCTGGCTGCTGCCGACGGCGGAGGGCGGCGAGAGGTACCTGGCCGCTCTCAACGAGCAGATCCGGCGGGAGCGGTGGATCCAGATGGACACGGTGCCGACCGGCGAGCTCAACTTCGCCTATCGCCAGGCCAGCCTGTTCTGCATCCCGCATCCGCCGAACCCCTACTGGGATGCGACGCTCCCGGTGAAGATCTTCGATGCCCTCGCCGCCGGCCGGCCGACCGTGATCACGCCTCGAACGGAGACGCGGCGCATCGTGGAGCGCTACGGAGTCGGGGTGGCGTCGGCCGGTGAGTCGGCCGAGGAGCTCGCCGAGGCGATGCTGCCGCTGCTCCTGGACGAGGCCGAGGCTCGGCGGATGGGCGCGGTGGCCCGAGACGTGGCGGAAACCGTCTACGACTGGACGAAGGTCGGGGACCGGATCGCCACGGCGATTCTCGAACGCGAGGGACTTCGGCCGCCGCCCGAATAACTGCTAGCCTGACCGCGATGCGACTCGCCGTCATGGGAGCCGGGTACGTCGGCCTGGTGACCGGCGTCAGCCTTGCGCGCGCCGGACATCACGTCACGTTCATCGAGCGGTCCGGGGGGCGCCGGGGAGCGCTCGAGAGCGGGCGCGTCCCGATCCTCGAGTCCGGCCTCCAGGAGGCCTTCGACGCCGCCCGTGACCGCATCGCGATCGTCCACGATCTCGGGCGCGTCGAGACTCCCGACCTGCTCCTCGTCGCGGTCGGCACCCCCATCGCCGAGGACGGGACTCCGGACGAGAGCCAGCTCTCCACCGCCCTCGAGTCGCTCCGCCGCCATCCGAACCTGGACGTCTGCGTGCGAAGCACGCTCCCGCCGGGCACCTCGGTTCGCCTGCCGCGCCTGCTCGGCCGGGCCGACGGTCGGGCCGTCAGCACCAACCCGGAGTTCCTGCGCCAGGGAAGCGCCATGGACGACTTCGCGCGGCCGACCCGCATCGTCCTGGGCCGCTTCCCGGAGACCGGCGAGGACCACCTGCGCAAGCTCCAGAGCCTCTACGCGGACGTGTCGGCGCCGCAGCTCGTGGTCGACGTCTCGGCGGCGGAGCTCATCAAGAACGTCGCCAACGCCTTCCTCGCGCTGAAGCTGAGCTTCGTGAACGAGGTGGCGTCGCTGTGCGAGGAGTACGGGGTCGACGTGGGGGACGTGCTCGCCGGGATCGGCCTGGATCCACGCATCGGGACGACCTACATGCGTCCGGGTCTCGGCTTCGGTGGCTCGTGCCTGCCGAAGGAGCTCGACGTCCTGTCCGATGCCGGCCGCCGGCAGGGCCTCCCGATGCACATCGCCCGCGCGGCGGCGCTCGTGAACGGCGAGCAGCAGGACCGATTCGCCCGCCGCCTCCTGACCGAGGTGGGCGCCGACCCAGCGCGGATCGGTGTGCTCGGGCTCAGCTTCAAGCCGGACACTGACGACCTGCGCGGCTCGCCGGCAGTTGCGGTCATTCGCCGCCTGCTGACCGCCGGCCACTCGGTGGTCGTCTACGACCCTGCCGTAACGCCCGGGAGCGCTTCGGAGGCGGTCGGGTCAGTTCAGGTTGCCGAGCGTGCCGAGGATGTCTTCGATGGCGCCGACGCGGTGGCGGTCGCGACCGACTGGCCCGAGTTCGGCCGGCTCGACCTGCCCGCCCTGGCTCCGCGCATGCGCCGGCCACTCCTCTACGACGGCCGCAATCTCTTCGACCCGGCGGCTGTCACCGCGGCTGGGCTCTCGTATCGAGGCGTCGGCAGGGTCGATGCGGAGCCCGCGGCGGAAGCGGCCGGACTGGTTCAGCCGGCAGGGTGACGGGACGACGCCTCGTCCGTGGCCGTTGCGTTCCATCGGTCGGCCAGCCAGGTGAGGGCGCCGGGCCCGCCCCGTAGGCGCCCCGCGGCGACGAGCTCGTCGGCAACCGCGTAGTCGAGGACGTCGAGGCAGACGACCTCCGGCACCGGACGGCCGTCCCCCGGGTTCATCTCGCCGACCGCACGGCGGACGCCGGCGATGGTTGCCCGCCATCGCAGCTCGGCCGGCCCTCCCTTCACGAGGCGGCGCCGGATCCGGGCGACCGGGCTGCCGACGAGGCGCATCACGCGGGTCATCAGCGTTCCGCGCGGCCCGGCCAGACCGGCGCGCCGCAGCTCGTCGTCGATGTGGCTCCTGCTGAGAACGACTCGCCCGATGCCCGCCGGCAGCGCCTCGTTCACGGGTTCACCGCTGGTGACGAGTGCGATGCGCGCACGCAGGGCGGGCGGCATGCGCGACAGGAACCGCGCTGCCCGGTCGGTATCGTGGGCGAAGACGACGACGTCGCCGATCGGCGTGGCCTTCCCGGACCACACCAGCGCGCCTCCCTCCGCCCGGCGCGTGCGGCCCGCATCGGCCTCGTCGATGACCTCGTCGTACAGGGCGCGCAGGCGCGCGGCGACCGCTTCGCCTGAGAAGGGCTTCACCGCGGCCCGGAGGACCGCTGGATCGAACTCGTGGCGCCGCGCGAGGGTGCGCTGCACCGCCCTCGCCAGCATCCGGGGATCCTGCGGAGGCACGAGCGCGCCGAGCCGCTCGTCCTCCAGGATGGCGCTGATCCCGCCCGACTGCGTGGCGACCACGGGCAGCCCGGAGGCCAACGCCTCGAGGGTCACGACCCCGAACGTCTCGCGAGGACTGGGATGGACGAACACGCTGGCGCGCCGAAACGCCGCGGCGACCCCGACACGATCGGTCGGGCCGTCGAACGTAACCGCGTTGGCGACTCCGAGATCGTCGGCCAGCCGCAGCCACTGCTCCTCCTCGGCGTACGTCGACGACTTGCCGATCAGCCGCAACGTTGCGCCGGGGCGTGCCTCCAGGACGTCGGCGAAGGCGCGCAGCAGGACGATCATTCCCTTTCGCTCCTTCCGATTGCCGATGAAGAGCAGCTCATCGGGGCGACGTTCCTCGATGGCGCCGGCCTCGAAGGCGTCGAGCGCGATGACGTTCGGGATCACCATGAGCTTGTCCGCCACCCCGGGGATCGCCGCCACCAGCTCCGACGCGAGCATGTCGCTGACCGCGATGAATCGCGATGCGGCCTCCACCGCCTCGAGGTATCGCCGTCGGTGCTCCGGATTGCGGAGCTGGCGCGACACGAACGAGGCGTGCTCGGTGATGACGAGGGGCCATCCGAGCCGCCGTGCGGCGCCGATCGCCGCGAACCCATCGGGATAGGCCGTGTGGGCATGCACCACGCCGCGCATCCCGCCAGGGTCCAGCCGTCCGGCGAGAAGCTCCAGCGCCTCCCGCCGATGGTCGGCCTCCTCGCCGGGCGCCAGCGACGCCTTCCCGAACGGCTCGGGCGTCGGCAACCGCGCGGTGCCGATGGAGGGCGGCGCGAGCCACCCACCCGGGGAGACGACGTCATCGCGCACGGCGAGCACGCTCCGGAGATGGCCGGTCACCCCGGACGCGCGGCGCGCTGCGGGAAGGCTGTCGGCGTACGCGATGTCGAACGACGCGACGAGCGGGCGAACGAGGCCGCTCTCCTGGAGCGCCTCGGCCTGGTCGGCGACGAAGCGGCCGCGGCCGGGGTCGTCGACGCCGGGATACCACGTCGCCACGATCAGCGCCGCGACCGGTTGCACGCCATCGCTGGGTTCGGCCATCGGGTCGGAAGTCTACCCGCATCGGGATCGGAGCCGGGGACGGCCGGCCGGTAGAATCAGGGCTCCGCCCGGCATACGGAGCTCACTGCGCTGACCGCCTCCCGCCCCCGCCTGCTCCTGCTCTCGATGTACCCGCTCGACCGCGGGAAGTGGGGACCGACCGTTCGGATCGGCCACCTTCGCGACGCGCTCGGCGAGCTCGTGGATCTCGACCTCGTCGCCGGCTATCGGGGTCCGCGCCGGCTCGCACTGGCGCGCTATGCCGTTTCGGGGCGTCTGCGCGGGCTCGACGGCATCTACGTCGAGAACAGCTCGAACCTGCCGTCAGAGACGGATCTCGCCTTCCTCGGACTGGCGCGCGGCCTCGGCGTCCCGGTGCTGACCTACATCCGCGACGCGCAGTACCTCTTCGCCGAGTATTACGTCGCCGACTCGGTGAAGCGCCGCCTTGCGCGGGCCGCCTTTCCCGCCGCGGCGAGGGCGTTGCGGGCCGTGTCGAGCCGGGTCGCGTATCCCTCGCGCGGCCTTGCGGAAGCGGTGGGTGACGACTCGACCGATCCGCTTCTCCTCCCTCCGGGGAGTCCCGCCCCGTTCGAGGTGGCGCGCGATCCGGCCGCGTCGGCGCTGCTCTTCGTCGGGTCGATGCGCCACCACGTCCACGGGCTCGACCTCCTGGTCGACGCGGTCGAGCGCGCACGATCCAACGGCCATCTGCCCACGGTCATCTCCGTGTCCCGGCCGGGCGAGGAGCCACCCGAGCCACGACCGGACTGGCTCCGTGTCGAGCACGGCGATGAGTCGACGATCCGCGCCGTGCTGCCGCAGGTCATCGCGACCATCCAGCCACGCCGATGCAGCCCCTACAACGAGATCGCCGTGCCGATCAAGGTCATGGAGTACCTCGCGTACGGCCGCCCGCTCATCGTCACCGATTGCCTCGAGCAGGCGGCCATCGTCCGCGACGCCGACGCCGGCCTCGTGGTCGACGACAGCGTCGATGGGCTGGCCGGTGGGATCCGCGCCGTGCTGGAGACGACCCCGTCTCAGCTGAAGCGCTGGTCGGACAACGCCGCGGTCGCCGCTCGAGCCAACGCCTGGTCGGAACGGGCGCGCCGGATCGTCGCCGTCATCGAGTCGCTGGGATGACCCGGCGGGGCGAGCTCGTCGTGATCACCCGCATCTGGCCGACGTCGGAACGTCCAAGCCTCGGCGCGTTCGTCCGGGACCGCGTGCGCGGCGCGCCAGGCGTGACGGCAGTCCATCCCGGCGCACGGCCGGGCCCGTGGCCCGTGCTCTATGCGCGCCTCTTCTGGAACGCCATCCGTGTCCGCCGCCTGCGGGGCATCGAGGCGCACGTCGTGGCGCCGACCGGCCTCGTGGCGTTGGCGGTGGCGCGGCTGCGCGGCGTGCCTGTCGCCGTCTACGCGCACGGCGGCGACGTCCGAGACTGGGAGCGCCAACGCTTCCCGCGCCGCTGGGCGACTCGCGTCGTGGCGCGCCACGTCGATCGCATGATCACCAACAGCGAGGACACCGCCGGCCATCTTCGCCGCATGGGTGTCGAGCCGATCGTGGCGCCACCGGGCGTCGACCTCGCGCGGTTCATGCCGGCCCCTCGCCCGGCCGAGCGATCGGTGCTCTACCTCGGCGGCCGCAACCCGCGCAAGGGGTACGACGTTGCCGCAGGGCTGGCGGACACGCTCGTCGGCCCGTGGCTCCGCGACGTGGACCCGGCCGAGGTCCCGGCGCTGATCCACGCGCATGACGTGGTCCTGGTGCCGTCGACCGAGGAGCCGTTCGGGATCGTGGCGGTCGAGGCGATCGCTTCGGGCCGATGGGTCGTGGCCAGCGCGGTCGGCGGGCTCCGCGAGGTCGTGATCGACGGAGTGAACGGAACGCTGGTGACCGATGGCGACTTCGCCGGCGCGCTGACGCGCGTCCCGGACTATGACCCGGACGTCGTGGCCCGCACGGTGGAACGGTTCAGCCTGGAGCGGTGGCAGGCCGAGCTCGCCCGGATCTGGGACGAGCTCACCGCCGCCTGATGAGGCCGATCAGCTCTGCGGCATACCGGCGCGGGACGATCCCGAGGCCGACCACCGCGGCCGGATAGGTGACGATGGTCGCCAGGCGCCACACGACGTGGTCCGGGCCCAGGAGCGCGGCGGCCGCGAGCGCCATCGCAAGCCCAAGGACCACGCTCACGCGTCCGAGCTCCCACCGGACCGGATACGCCCGCTGCGACACCATCCCGCCGATCACCGCCAGCAGCGCGTAGCCCAGGAGCGTCGAGACGGCCGCGCCGAGATAGCCGAGCGCCGGAATGAGCGCCAGGTTGAGCACGAAGTTGGCCGCCGCTGCCGCGCCCATGATGAGCGGCAGCCAGCGTGTGCGACCGGCGAGGTTGATTCCCGTGGTGAGGATCGTGAACAGCCCGTAGCCGACGAACGCGAAGGCGCTGAACGGCGTGACGAACCGCCCATCTTCGAACCCGGGGGTGAGGAGGATCCGGAAGGCATCGGTCGCGAGGGCCGAGATGCCGAGGGCCGCGAAGGATGCCAGCGCCGCGAAGCCGGTCAGCACACGGCTGATCACGGCCGGGGCATCCTCCCGCTTCGCGATCTCCCAGTAGGTGGCGCCCCATGCCAGGCTGAACGGCGCGATCGCCAGGGCGTTGATGGCGAGCCCGACCGTGTAGCCCGCGGAGTAGATGCCGACCGCGTCGCGTCCATCGAACGCGTTGACGAGGTATCGATCCGAGAGGTTGAGCGCCCAGCCGGCGAGCGCCGCCGGCACCAGCGGCAGGCCGAATGCGAGCATCCGGCGCGCGAGCGTCCGATCGAGGCCCAGCTTGAGGCGGCCGCCGCGTGCCAGGAGGAAGCTGCCGGCGATGGCCGCAACGGCGGCCGCGAGTGCCGAGCCGAGGACCACCCCCAACGGTCCCAGGCCGGCGGCGACGACGAAGCCGATGATGAGGATGCTGCCGAGGACCGCCCGGCTGAACGAGAGCAGCGCATACGGTCCCGGGCGGCGCTCGGCGCGCAGGAACGAGAGGGGCACCACGTTCAGGGTGTCGAAGAGGACGACGACGCCGATCAGCGCCATCAGCGGCCAGGCGGTCGCAGCGCCCAGGATCAGGTCCGCCAGCGGCGCCGCGACGAGCAGCATGATGGCCAGCGCGGCGGCCGACGTCAGAACGCGCAGCCCGAGCGTCGTGCGCAGCACGGCGCGTCGGTCCACGTCGGTCTCGGCTTCGCGCAGGTAGGCGCGGAAGAACGCCTGCGGCAGGGCGAGGGTGGCGATCAGCGTCGCCGTCGACAACGTGGTCGTCAGGAGCGCGACGGTCCCGTAGCCCTCGGTCCCGAGCTGGCGAGCGTAGATCGGGACCAGGAGGATCGCGAGCGCCTGGTTGGCGACACCTCCAAGACCGTAGACCGCGGAGTCACCGAGGAGGCGACGGAGGATCGGCACCCCCGTCGGCAGTCGGGTCGAGGTCCCATCGGTCACGGCGGCGGATTGTACCCGCCCGCGGTACCCGGACCTATACTTGCGCCCCGTTCGCCGGCGCCGCGGAGCAGCCGCGGAGCGGACGCGCACCGGTCACGAAGGTATCGCACCCGAACGTGCACGCCCCAATTTCCCGACGTCCTGATCCTGGTTCACCGTCCGATCGGTGGTGCGTCATGCTCGAGACCTCCCGGACCCGATGGGGTGGCGATCTGCGTCGCACCCATCTCTTCCGCGGGCTCGCGAGCCGGACCGGAGCCACGATCCTCGAGGGCTGGGGCCGGCGGCCGCTGCGCGACGAGTTCGGGATCCTGCGCATCCTCCCGACCCCGCTGTCGCTCATTCGCCGAGGGCCGCACCCGCGGCTTGCCTCCTCGGAGATGATCCCTCCCCACGTGCTCCGCATGGCCGAGCGGGTGCTCGATCCGGCGGCGGTCGGCGTCTACGACGACCCGGTGGCGCAGGCCCACGACCTCGGGATCCAGATGCCCGCGGATCGGCAGGCCTATTTCAACGCCCGCAAGCGAGCGAACCTCGCCGCGTTCCGGTGGCACGTCGTCCCGACGGCGTCGTTCGCCGAGCACATCGGCCTCGACATGTCGCGGGTCATCGTCGCCGGCAACGGGACCGATGCGAGCCACGTCACCCCAGGCGAGTGGCCCGAGGACCCGGCGATCGGGATGATCTCGGGCGCGGCCCCCGGACGCGGCATCGAGCTGCTCATCGCCGCCGCGCGCGCGATCCATCAGGAGATCCCGGAGCTGCGCCTCCTCCTCTGGCTGGCGCCCACCGGCGACGACAGCGAGGCCTACCTGAGAGCCCTCCAGCGGGCGACGGCCACCGAGCGATGGATCGAGATCTCGACCGCCGGGTACGAGGACCTCAGTGACAGCCTGCGCCAGGCAACGGTCCTGACCATCCCGCATCCCCCGGGCGAGTACTACGACGTCGCCCTGCCGGTGAAGCTGCTCGACTCGATCGCCGCCGGCAGGCCACTGGTGGTGACCCCCCGGCATGAGACCAGGGCGATCGTCGAGCGCTACGGCCTGGGCCTCGTCACCGCCGGCGACTCCGAGGATGACGTCGCCAGCGCGCTGCGTCAGCTCATCGCCGATCCAGCTCAGGCACACGAGATCGGGGCGCGCGCACGGCGCGTCGCCGAGGAGGTGTACGACTGGGAGGTGGTCGGCGAGCGTCTTGCCTCCGCCGTTCTCGAGCGCGAGGCGTCCGGGCAGCCCTAGCACGGGCCGGGCATCGGCTGTGCGGCGAGCTTCAGGCGGACGGGTTGAGCGCCGACATGCTGATATCCGCCGCGGGCGGTGCCGCGGACATCCCCTCCGGCTCGCGGGATGCCCACCGGTCGGCCAGCCAGAGCAGGCCGCCGGGGAGGGGGATGGCGCGCCCATCGGCGATGAGCGGGTCTGCAATGACGTGGTCGATGGCATCGACGCAGATGACTTCGACGGGGCCATCCGCGAGGAACGCCCGGACCTCCGGCGAGCGCGCGACCGCGGCCTGGATTCCGGCCATGACCGTCTGCCAGCGGAGCGTTCCCAATCCGCCGATCGAGAGGCGACGGCGAACGGCGGCGATCGGGTTGCTGAGGAGCCGTTTGGCCCGGTCGAGCGTCGTCCCGCGCGGGCCCTCGATCCTGATTCGTCGCAGCTCCCTGGCGATGTCGCCGCGGGTGCGAAGCGTCGCACCGATCCCTGCCGGCAGCTCCTCGTCGTCGGCTCCGGCCGTGACGAGCAGCATGCGCCCGAGGAGCTCGGACGGCATGGATCGCAGGAGCGCGGACGCACGCTCGGTGTCATTGGCGAACACGAGCACGCGATCGGGCTCGGCGGTCGCCGCGCCGCGCCAGCTGAGATGTCCGCGTCTCGATGGCCGTGACGGGGGTGGCGCTTCCGTTGCGAGCGACGTGTAGAGGTTGGCCAGCCGTCCTCCAACCTCGACCGATGAGTAGGGCTCCACTGCCGCGCGGAGCGTGGTGGGCTCGAACGAGTCGCGGCGCTCGAGCGTCCGGATCACTGCCCGCGCCAGAGCGCGAGAGTCCTGTGGTGGCACCAGCTCGCCGAGCCTGCGGTCCTCCAGGATCCCGCTGATCCCTCCGGAACGCGTCGCCACGACGGGCGTGCCGGATGCGAGGGCCTCGAGGGTCGTCATGCCGAACGTCTCCCGGGGGCTGGGATGGACGAGAACGCTCGCGCGGCCCATCGCGGCCGCGACCCCCGCTCGGTCCATGGTGCCCTCGAAGCGGACGGCGTCGTGGACTCCCAGGTCACGGCTCATCTGCTGCCACTGGCGCTCGACCTCGTCGGTCGGCGAGCGGCCGATCAGGCGCAGCGTCGCGCTCGGTCGCGCGGCGTGAACGTCGGCGAAGGCCTGGAGCAGCGTGGCCATCCCCTTGGTGGGCTTGCGATAGCCGACGAAGAGGAGCTCGTCCGGGCGCCGCGAGTCGAGATTGACGGCGTACTGATGAAGCGGGATCGCGTTCGGCATGATCTCGAGCTTTTCGGCGAGCTGCGGGATGGCCTTTCGAAGCTCGTCGGCGAGCATCTCGCTCACGGCGAGGAATCGGGAGGCCGCCTCGACCGCCGTGAGATACCGCTGCCGCTGCGCGGGCTGGCGCAGCTGCCGCGCGACGAATGAGGCGTGCTCGGTGATGACGAGAGGCCAGCCAAGGTGCTCCGCCAGCGCCGCGGCGGCGTAGCCATCCGGATAGCCGGTGTGAGCGTGGACGACGCCCGGCCCCGAGCCGTCGAGGTCGATGACCTCCGCGAGGCTGAGCAGTGCGTCGCGCCGGAGGTCACCGTCGCTGCCGGACGGGGTCGAGCGGCCGACGCCCTCGAGGAGCGAGACCCGACCGACGGCCACGCCCGGCTCAAGTCCCCAGCCCAGCCGGTTGATCGCATCGTCGCGCTCGGCGATTCCTCCGGCGGCGTGGCGCTGCACGACTCCCATCTCGGAGAGGCGGCGAAGCTGCTCGCCGTCGATCAGCGCCGTGTCGAACGAGAGGACGAGCGGCGAGATGCGGCCCGTGGCGGCAAGGGCATTGGCCTGATCGGCCACGAATCGGCCGCGAGCGGGGTCGTCAACGCCTGGATACCAGGATGCGACGACGATGACGGGCAGGGGCTGGCGGCCGTTGTCGTCGGACATTGGGCACAAGTCTAGCGCCGCGCCCGTCGGGTGACAGTTGGTGTGGCTGCTGATACCGTACGACCGACATGTCGACCCCCCAGTCGGACGCGCTCCGATCGACCATGCGCGTCCCGACGCAGAAGCGCTCTGCGATCAGCCTGATCACCGAAGGGATCGTGGAGCTGCTGAGCCGTCGCCGGCTCATCCGCTACATGGTCTCGGCGAACATGAAGCGGACCCATGTCGACACCGTCCTCGGCCAGGTGTGGTGGGTCCTCGACCCCCTGCTCCAGATGGCGATCTACGTCGTGCTGGTCGAGATCATCTTCAACCGCGGCACGCCCGACTACCCGCTCTTCATCTTTGCCGCCATCCTGCCGTGGAAGTGGCTCTCGATCTCACTCGGCTCGGCCACCGGCTCGATCACCGGACGCGAGGGGCTCATCCGGCAGGTGCAGTTCCCCAAGATCGTCCTCCCTGCCGGTGCCGTGGTGGCCGGCACGGTCAGCTTCGGGATCAGCCTCATCGCGCTCGCCATGATGTACGTTCTCTTCCTGGATCGGCTGAGCCCGTGGCTGCTCACCATTCCGCTCATCGCGCTCGTGCAGTTCACCTTCAGCCTGGGATTCGGCATCGTGCTGTCGGCGGTCAACACCTTCTACCGCGACGTCCAGAACCTGCTCGGCCACATCATGCGGCTCTGGTTCTACGCCTCCCCCGGACTCTGGTCCTTCCAGGACCACCTGCAGGAGCCGTCACCGCTGCGGACGATCCTGAGTCTGAATCCAATGGCGCCGATCCTCGAGTCGTACCGCAACGTGATCTACGGCAACCTCGACGGTTCGCATTCCCCGCCCGACTTCCTGGGACTGGGGCTTGCCTTCGCCGCGTCCTGCGTGCTCCTCGTCACCGGCATCCTCCTCTTCAAGCGAATGGAACCGGCATTCGCGAAGGTGGTCTGAGCGATGACGTCGAAGCAGACGCCCGCCGCAAAGGAGCCGATCCTGGACGAGCCCCCGCCGAGCCCATCCGAGCAGGATGCTGCGCTGGACGAGGCCGAGGGCAAGGACCTCGAGTTCGAGCGCGAGATCGAGCGCCACGGCCAGGACGTCGTGCCGGAGGGCCAGCCCGCCGTCCGCATCCGCGACCTCGGGATCCGATACAACCTGCGACTCACGCGGCGCAACACCCTGAAGCAGTCGCTGGTCGGCATGCTCCGTCGGAGCGACGAGGTGAAGCAGACCCACTTCTGGGCGGTCCGCAATCTGGACCTCGACATCCAGCACGGTGACAACCTCGGCGTGATGGGTCCGAACGGCGCCGGCAAGACGACGCTGCTCCTCGCGCTGGCGGGCATCCTCGCCCCGAGCGAGGGCTCGGTGGAGATGTTCGGCGGTACCTCGACCCTGCTCACGATCGGGGCCGGCTTCGATGGTGACCTCACGGGGCGCGACAACATCGACCTGGCGGGCGCCTTCCTCGGCATCCCGCACCAGGACATGGCGCGCATCACCCCGGAGATCATCGAGTTCGCCGACATCGGGCCGTTCATCGACGCGCCGCTGCGGACGTACTCGACCGGCATGCGCGCGCGACTCGGCTTCTCGATCGCCACGTCGGCGATCCCGGACATCCTGCTGCTGGACGAGGTCCTCGGAACGGGTGATCAGACGTTCCGGGCCAAGAGCCAGGCGCGCATCCGCGAGCTCATCAAGACGGCCAAGGCGGTCGTGGTGGTGACCCATGACCTCGGGTACGTGACGGAGTTCTGCAACCGCGCGATCCTCGTCGAACGCGGCGGGATCGTCGCCGAGGGCGATCCCGCGGAAGTCACGACGATCTATCGCGATCGGGTGCGGGAGCGCAAGCTCATTCTCGAGAGCGAGGCCAAGCGGTTCGCCTCCGGCGTCCCCGGATGATCGGGGAGCCGCCGGGATGGCCCGGCGGGTGAGGTGAGGGGGTGAGCGCGAGCGCGGGTTCCCCGGCGCCACACGTCGTGATGCTGCTGCTCAACCCGTACACGAACGACTCGCGCGTCGAGCGGGAAGCGATGTCGCTTCGCACCGCGGGCTACCGCGTGACGATCCTGGCGCTGGCAGACGACGCCTTGCCACGTGAGGAGGTCCGGGACGGCGTGAGCATTCGGCGTATCGCGCGTCCTCGCTGGCCCCCGCTCGTGCGCTTCGTCGTCCACCGGCGCCGCGTCGCGCGGGCGCTCCGTCGGCTGCGGCCGGAGATCATCCATGCCCACGACACCGAGACGCTCGACGTCGGCGGCAGCGTGGGCCGCGCCCTCGGCGTACCGGTCGTGTACGACGGGCACGAGCTGTGGCTCGAGCGCGTGCGGCGCGGCCGGTCGGGCCTGTATTGGGCACTGACGCGCTGGTACTACGGACGCGTCGAGCGCCGATTCCTGCCCGGGGCCGCTGCCTGGATGACCGTCAGCGACCCGATCGCCCGGCACCTCGAGCGCACCTACGGCCTGCCCGAGGTCGCCGTCGTGCCGAACTACCCGGACCTGGCCGATCCGACCCAGCCGCGCGAGCTGCGAAGCCTCCCGGGGGCGGAAGGGATCCGGCCCGATGCGCCGCTCGTCCTCTACATCGGCAACGCGACGACCGGCCGCGGGCTCGGGCAGCTCATCTCGGCGATGGCGAGCATCCCGGACGCCGATCTCGCGTTGCTCGGGGCGGCCGAGCATCCCGAGCTGGTGAGGAGGGCGG
Source organism: uncultured Chloroflexia bacterium (assembly GCA_963839635.1). GTDB lineage: Bacteria > Chloroflexota > Limnocylindria > QHBO01 > QHBO01 > JACDBZ01. The sequence continues at coordinate 69,030 of CAWIVT010000007.1, read as the reverse complement.
CCAAGCGGCGGGGAGTGGCCGCGCGAGTGCACGTGCTGCCGCGCGTCCCGCCGGACGAGGTGGTCGCGTACGCGTCCTCGGCGACCGTCGGCGTCTCCCCGGTGCCACCGACGTCGCTCAGCTACCGGTACTCGCTGCCGAACAAGCTGTTCCAGTACATGCAGGCGGGCCTGCCGGTCGTGGCGAGCGACTTTCCGCAGGTGCGCAAGGTCGTCGACGAGGCCGGAGCCGGCATCACGGTCGACCCGCGCGATGTGGGCGCGCTCGCCGCCGCCATCCGCACATACACGGAAGACCCGGAGCGTCGCGCCGCTGATGGCGAGCGTGGTCGCGAGGCCGTCCGCACGCGCTTCAACTGGTCGACGGCGGAGGCTACCCTGCTCGAGATCTATCGGCGGCTCAAGCCCGCCCGCTGACGCGCTCAGGCCGGGAGGCGGGACAGGAGAGCCTCGACCGCCCGGTCGACCTCGTCCGGTGAGTGGTTCGCTTCGACGTAGCGCCGTGCCGCCGCACCGGCGGCGGCAGCGCCCGCCGGGTCACGCAGGTACCGGACGATTCCGGCGCGGATGGCCTCGCGATCTCCCGGCTCGACAGCGATCCCGCGCCCGTCAGCGAGCATCGACCGATGGACTGCCGGGGCCGAGGTGGCGACCACCGGCAGGCCTGTGGCCATCGCCTCGAGGACGGCGTACGGCGTGTTGGCTCCGCGCTGCGCCGTGTACGCGAAGCAGTCGGCCGCATGCATGACCGATGCGACCTCGTCGGGCTCGAGACGCCCGACGAAATTGACGGTGACGCCCGCCGTCGTGGCGGCGCGCTCGAGCTCCCCGCGGAGCGGGCCGTCTCCCGCGATGACGAGGTGCAGCTCGAGGTCCTCGGGGGCGCCGGCGAGCGCAGCGAGGAGGTCCTCGAATCCCTTCTCGGGTGCGAGCCTGCCGACGCTGAGCACGACCCTCCATGCGGGATCGATGCCCCAGCGACGCCGGGCGTCGTCGCGCTCCGCCTCCGTGGCCGGGTGAAATCGGTCCAGGTCGACACCGAACCGATATCGCAGCAGCCGGTCCTCGCCGACCCCCCGGGATCGATAGGCGGCGGCCGCGTCGTCTCCCGCGATCAGCCCGACGTCCATGCGCCGCAGTACCAGTCGGTTCAGGGAGCGAAGCGTGACCCGCGCGACGCGGTTCCGCGCCGCCGCGAGCGTGCCGCCGTCCCCGCTCCGCTCTCGCCAGAAGCGATCCGTCTCGACCGCCTCGGCGGATCCGTGCTCCATGACGGCGACGTGGGCGCCGGTGAGCATGCCCGTAATCACCGCGGCTGCACCGGTCGCCAGCGCGTCCTGCGGCACGAGCACGGCCCGCCCGTTCCCACGCGAAGCGCGAACGGCGGCCATGGTCATCCGCACCACGTACCCGAGCGCATTCGGGAATCTGAACGGATGGCTCCAGCGACCGCCAATCGTGACCGTCGGGACTCCGAGCGTCGCGCGGTTCGGCCCGAGGCTGACGACGGACACGTCACCGCGCTCCGCCAGGCGCGGGACCCAGTCGCGCAGCACGCTCAGGGTTCCGCCCGGAACGAGCCCCCATACCAGGATCACGAAGCGCAGGCGCCCTCGCGCGGCAGGCTGCCCCGCAGCCCGGTCTCGACTCAACGCCAGGTTCCGGGCGCCACGTCCGAGGGCTGGGTTCCGGCAGTCATCGCCGCGTCGATGATCCGCCACGCGTCCTCGACGTCGAGCCAGCCGCGCACATCGGTCGGCCTTCGCTCGAGCGTCTTGTAGGTCCTGAAGAAAGTCTCGATCTCGCAGCAGCCGGTGCGGCGACAGGTCCTTGAGGCTCGACATGGCGTCCCAGCGCGGGTCATCGCGCCGCGACGGCCAGGATCTTGAAGTCGTGGCCCTTCTCGTCGGCCATGTCGAGCACGCCGATCGGGCGCGCGCGGACCACGCAGCCGGAGAAGGTCGGCTCCGCGATCACGACGAGCACGTCGAGCGGGTCCCCGTCATCGGCCATCGAGTTCCTCGATGAACCCGTAGTCGCACGGGTAGTGGACGCTCGAGTACAGGGTCCGGTCGAGGACGAACCGATGCCGCACGTGGTCGTACTCGTACTTGTTGCGGCTGCCCGACGGGATCTCGACGACCACCTCGATCAGCTGGCGGACCGGCGTCTCCTCCATGCGCCGCAGTATGGACTGCCCTCAGCGCTCGAACAGCGATGCCTCGACCGGCAGAAACTCGAGCCACACCTGGCCCGGAGGGAGCTGGACGGGCTCGCCGGTGGCGGCGAAGGTCCACGTCGTGGCGTCGGCCGCGGTCGGACGCTCCCAGAGGACGGGATAGGCGCGGCCCTGGGTGTAGAGCGTGCCATCACCGCTGCCGACGAGGTGCTGGAGCCGCCTCGGGTTGCCGCCCGGGTCGGGGTCGCCGTACACGGTCTCCTGGGTCACGTTCTGCACGACGACCGATACGGGCGCCACGGCATCGCCCGTGGCCTCGTCCGAGATGAAGGCGCCCGAGTCGCTGCGCAGGTAGACGCCCTGGTCGGCATCCCATGTGAACGCGAAGAACCAGTACCCGTTCGTCCACATCTCGACTTCGCCGACGGGGCGACTCTCCGCTGGCAGGTTCGGCTCGGTGGTGAAGGCGAACGGAGGACGCAGCTCCGCGATGCCGGCCGCGAACGCGGCCAGGCTGGTGTTCTCGGTCAGGCCGTCACGCATGCCCTCGAGGTCGACGTACAGGTTGTGGGGCGCCGCGCGCGTTCCGTAGCGCTGGTACCACTGCCACCCGTCCATCCCGTTGGGATACGGCATGCCGGCGGCCGCAAAGCGATCCAGGGTGCCGAGGCTCGCGCCGAACCCGACGGTCAGCACGTGCAGGTCCTGCCATACGTCGACGTTGTAGTAGCGCGCGCTGCGCACCGGGCCGGTCATGCCGTCGGTCGAGTCGCACAGGTAGATGGCGGTGAATCGGGTGGTATCGCCCTCCACGGTGCCCTCGATGATCATGTCCGCCCTGCTCAGGTTGCGCGCGGGACGCGCCTCCGGGTGATTCTCGACCTGGACCGCGAGTGCGGGGTACTCGAGCTCGACTCCCTCGGCGAGAGGCAGGCCGTCGAGGGGACAGAGCGCGGCCGGCGTCGGGGTCGGCGACGGGGTTGGCGTCGGCGACGGGGTTGGCGACGGCGTGGGTGACGGGGAGGGCGTGGGCGTGGGCGAGGCCGTCGGCGACGGTGTGGGCGACGGCGCCGCAACCGGTTGCGGCTTGGAGATCGCGAGTGCCACCACGACGCCGACCACCACGGCGGCCAGTGCGACGGCGCCGGCGATGAGGGTGCGGCGTGAGCGGAGCGGTGAGGAGGGGTGCGGTGCCATGCGGAGGATACTAGGCGGAACGACGGTGGCAGCCATGGCCCGATGGGGCCAGCGACGCAACATGCGGCGGGTGCGCGGCGTCTGGGTTTCGGCCCCATCGGGCTATACTTCGCTGCCCGCCGGCCGCACAGTTTTCGGAGTTCCGTGACTCATTTTCGACGGGAGCGCCCGTCCGATCCGCGCTCAGCGGCGGCCGCGCTGCTCTCGTTCCTCTTTCCCGGCTTCGGCCAGGCATACAACCGCCAGTATCTGCTGGCTGGCCTCCTTGCCACGCCTGTCGTCCTGCTCGTCATCGTGGGTGCCCTGGCGATTCTCGGGCAGGGCTCGTTCCTGAGCCGGCTGCTTGACACCGGCATCCTCATCGGCCTGATCGTGCTGGACGTGGCGCTCCTCGGCTGGCGGCTGATCGCCATCCTCCAGGCCCACGGCTCGAGGTCGGGATTCACGTTCCGCACCTGGCCGACCTGGCTGACCGGGGTGCTGGTCGTGCTCACACTCGCGATGCACGCCGTCCCGGCGTACTACGCGACAAAGGCGATCGATACGCTCGAAAGCGTGTCGCTCGAGGGCGGGGGAGGCCTCTTCGACCGCCGCGAGGGCAGGGACGTCACGATCTCGCCGCCCAGCTTCCAGCCGGAGGTGCAGCGCGGCGAGCGGGTGACCGTGCTCCTTGTCGGGATGGACTACGCGCCCGGCCGCACGACGCACCTGACCGACACGATGCTCGTCGCGACCCTCGACTCCGCGACCGGCGAGGGCGCGATGGTCTCCGTCCCGCGCGACCTGTACGGCGTGCCGCTGCCCGACGGCACCCTCTACAACGCCAAGCTCAACTCGCTCATGTCGGTCGCCGGCGCCGACCCGGCGAACTACCCTCTCGGAGGCCCCGGCACGCTCAAGGCGGCGATCGGTGAGCTGCTCGGCACGCGCATCCACTATTTCGCCGCCATCGACCTTGCCGGCCTCAGAGAGGTGATCGACACCGTCGGCGGGATCGACGTCATGGTGGAGCGGACGGTGAACGACCCGCTCTTCCAGGACCCCTTCACGAACACGACCGGGTTCTACCTGGAGGCCGGCTTCCATCACCTCGACGGAGGCACCGCCCTTGCCTACGTTCGGTCGCGGATGGGGGAGGGTGACAGCGACTTCACCCGCGCCGAGCGGCAGCAGCAGGTGCTCACGGCGATCGCCGAGAAGCTCACCTCCGGCAACCTCCTGGTGACCCTACCCGGCCTGCTCGACGCGATCCGCGACAACATGGCCACCGACATTCCCTCCGCCCGCATCTCGGAGCTGGCGGCCGAGGGCCAGGACGCGGACCTCAACGGCCTCGATCGGGTCGTGCTCGCGCCACCGCAGTACGTCACCCCCGAGCCGTTCAGCAACGCGGGATACATCCTGCATCCGGACCTCGACGCCATCCGCCGCCTCGCCGACCGCATCTTCGGTTCCTGAGCGAGGACGGCCGCCTCGGGGAAGCTTGGCCGGATTCGGATATTCTGTCGGGGGTATTGCCGGCAGCAGACACGGTACGCACATCAGGAGGCAGCATGGCCCTGAAGGGCGTCGTACTCGCCGGCGGGAGCGGCTCACGCCTCTTCCCACTGACGCTCGTCACGAACAAGCACCTCCTGCCCGTCTTCGACCGCCCGATGATCTATCACCCCCTGCGCGCCCTGAAGGAGATGGGCTGCGATGAGGTCCTGGTGGTGGTGGGCGGACGCTCGGTCGGCGACATCCTCGAGCTCCTGCACGACGGATCCGACATCGGGCTCAACCTGACCTACCGCTACCAGCGCGGAGCGCTGGGCATCGCGCACGCCATCGGCCTGGCACGCGAGTTCGCCGGAGAGGACCCGATCGCCATCGTGCTTGGTGACAACATCCTTCACGGCTCGCTGGCGGAGTTCGCGGCGAGCTTCGTGGCGTCCGACGCCGGCGCGGGCGCCGTCCTGAAGGAGGTCCCCGATCCGGAGCGGTTCGGGGTTGCCGAGCTCGACGGTGATGGGCGGGTCATCGGCTTCGAGGAAAAGCCGGAGATCCCGAAGAGCAACCTGATCCCGATCGGCGTCTACCTGTTTCGACCGTCGGTCTTCGGCATCATCGCGCGGCTCACGCCGTCCGCACGTGGCGAGTTCGAGATCACGGACCTCCTCAACCACTACCTGCGGGCGGGGAGCCTGGTCCACACGGTGTTCGAGGGCGAGTGGCAGGATGCCGGGACGATCGAGTCGCTTCTCGAGGCGAACACGTTCGGGGCGACCTTTGCCGGTGAGATGCCGGTCGAGACCGGTCACGATCGCCGCGAGGTGGACGCGGAGTCCTATACCCCGGGTGCGTCGAGATGAGCCCACGCCTGCCGGCGCGGCTGCTCGTCACCGGGGGCGCCGGCTTCATCGGCTCGGCATTCGTGCGACGGGTGCTCGACCGCCATCCCGACGTGAGCGTCACGGTGCTCGACAAGCTGACCTACGCCGGCAATCTCGCCAACCTGGCCGAGGTCGATGCCGACCCTCGATTCACGTTCGTGCAGGGTGACATCGCCGACGAGGCGGTGGTCGACGGCCTTGCCGCCGACGTGGACGCGATCGTCAACTTCGCCGCCGAGTCGCACGTCGACCGCAGTATCGAGGAGCCCGACGCCTTCATCCGGACCGACGTGTACGGCACGTTCGTGCTGCTCGAGGCCGCGCGCCGCCACGGCCATCAGCGCTACCTCCAGATCAGCACGGATGAGGTCTACGGCAACGTTCCGACCGGGAGCTCGACGGAGGCCGATCCGCTCAAGCCGCGAAGTCCGTACTCGGCGAGCAAGGCAGGCGGCGACCTGCTCGTTGGCGCCTACTTCACGACATATGGCCTGCCGACGCTCCTCACCCGCGCAAGCAACAACTTCGGGCCGCACCAGTATCCGGAGAAGGTCGTTCCGCTCTTCATCACGAATGCCATCGATGACGAGCCGCTCCCACTCTACGGCGACGGCCTCCAGGTGCGCGACTGGCTCTACGTCGACGACCACTCCGACGCGCTCGAGCTCGTCCTGGAACGCGGCGAGCCGGGGCTGATCTACAACGTCGGCGGCGGCAACGAGCTGACCAACATCGACCTCACTCGAACCGTCCTCGAGCTCCTCGGGAAGCCGATGACGCTCGTCCGGCGCGTCGAGGATCGAGCGGGCCACGACCGGCGCTACTCGGTCGACTGTTCGAGGCTGCGGGCGCTCGGCTGGGAGCCGGCGCACTCCTTCGAGGAGGCGCTGCGCGCGACCGTCGAGTGGTACCGCGATCGCGAGGACTGGTGGCGTCCGTTGAAGAGCGGCGAATACCGGGCCTATTACGCGCGGCAGTACGGGGCGCGGCTCGAGGCCGGAACCACCGTCAAGTAGTCAGCCCTCGGTGACGACCGACTCGTGCGGCAGGATGTGCCACCAGACCTCGCCCGGCAACAGCACGACCGGCTCACCGGTGGCCGTGAAGGTCCAGGTCGTCCGATCCTCGGCGGTCGGCCGCTCCCAGCTGATCTCGACGGCCCGACCCTGCGTATAGAGCACCCCCTCGCCGCTGCCGACGAGGTGCTGGAGCCGCCGATCGAAGCCGCCGGGATCGGGATCGCCGGTGACGACCTCCTGCGTCACCCGCTGCACGATCAGCGAGGTGAACGCGAGCGGCTCGTCGGTGGCCTCGTCGTCGATCTCCTCGCCGGCGTCGCTGCGGCGGTAGGCGCCGAGGTCGGCGTCCCACGTCCAGCCGAACTCCCAGAAGCTGTTCGTGCGGATGTCCAGCGAGGTCACGTCGCGCGCCTCGTCGGGCAGAGCAGCGTCCTCGCTGAACGTCCACGGTGGCCGGAGCTCGTCGACCGCGTCGGCGAGCGCGATGAGACGCTCGTCCTGACTCAGGTCGGCGCGCAGTGCCTCGAGGTCGACGTAGACGTTGTGCGGCGCCTCTCGGTCGCTGGTCCGCTCGTACCAGGGCCAGCCTCCGTCGTTCCCATTCGGATAGGGCATGCCGGCATCCGCGAACCGCTCCAGCGCACCGTCACTTGCGCCGAAGCCGACCGTCAGGACGCCGATGTCCTGCCAGAGGTCGATGTTGTGGTAGCGCGCGCTTCGGATCGAGCCGGTGAGGCCCTCGGTCTCGTCGCACAGGAAGATGGCGCTGAAGCGCGTCACGTCGCCCTCGACGAGCGTCTCGATGACGATGTCGGCCCGGGTCAGGTTGCGGGCGGGCCGGGCAGCCGGGTCGTTCTCGATCTGAACGACGAGGGCGGGCTCGACGAGCTCGGTCCCCTCGGCCAGCGGCTCGCCGTCAAGGGGACATGCGGCGGTGGGGCCGGGGCTGCCGGTTGGCGACGGGCTCTCGCTCTCGGTTGGGCTGGGAGAGGGACTGACGCTGGCGCTGGGCGATGCCGTGGCGGCGGGTGAGCACGCGGCGGCCGCGCCGATGAGGAGTGCGGCGATCCCGATGGCCCACCGGCTGGGCGGATGGCGTTCAGCTTGGCGGCTTGGCGCAGGTCGTTCGGATGACATACGGACGATAGTAGATGGGTGGGGCCCGGTCGCCTCGCCGATCCGGTTCGAAGTACGCTCTCAAGCCGCATCGCACAGCAGACTGGAGGTACGAACATCTCCGAGCGGCCCGCGTCGCCCGAGACAGCGCCCGTGGCGCGACGCGTCGCCATCACCGGGGCAGGCGGCCAGCTGGGCCAGGAGCTCGTCCGAGCCTTCGGGGAGGCCGGCGACGAAGTCCTCGCGCTCGCGCGTCCCGGCTTCGACATCATGGACCCAGCGCACCTGGAGCGGCTTACGTCGCTGGGCCCCGACGTCGTCGTCAACTCGGCCGCCTGGACGGACGTGGACGGCTGTGCCCGTGAGCCCGAGCGCGCCATGGCGATCAACGGTGAGGCGGCTGGCGCGGTCGCGCGGGCCGCAGCGGACGCGGGCGCGCTCATGGTGCAGATCTCCACCAACGAGGTGTTCGATGGAACCCTGGATCGGCCGTATGTCGAGGAGGACGCCCCGAATCCGATCAATCCGTACGGAGCCTCCAAGCTTCGCGGTGAAGAGCTCGTGGCCCTGGCGGCGCCGCGGCACCTCATCGTGCGTACGGCGTGGCTCTACGGCGGGTCGGAGAGCTTCCCGCACAAGATCCGGGCGGCTGCCGAGCGTATGCAGCTCGAGCGACGCCCGCTCCGGGTCGTGGCCGACGAGTTCGGGAACCCGACGCACGTCGCGTGGCTGGCATCGGCCGTCGAGCGCCTGATCGGTCGCGACGATGCGGCCTTGGGCGCGTGGCACCTCGCCGGCGTTCCGCCCGTGAGCCGCCTCGAATGGGCGGAGGCCGTGCTGAGGGATCTGGCGTTCCAGGTGGAGTCCATCGAGTCGAGCGAGTACCCGCGAGCCTCGCGAGTGCCGCTCCGCGCCGTCCTCGACGTCTCCCGCGCCGGCCGGCTGGGCCTCCTGGATGGAGCTGACTGGCGGCTACGACCCGCCGGCTGAGGCCACCCGCGCCAGGGCATCGGCCCAGATGTCCCGGATGGTGTCATCGAGCGGGATCTCCGGCTCCCAGCCGGTCAGTGAGCGCAGCCGTGCCGACGAGCCCTGCACGACCGGTACGTCGGCCGGGCGCATCCGCGATGGATCCTCGCTGATCTCCACCTCCAGCCGACTCGCCTCCACGAGCCGGTCGAGCATCTCCCTGATGCTGAGCGCGCGTCCGGATGCCACGTTCAGCGGTTCGCCGAAGTGGCCCCCCTCCACGATCAGCCGATACGCTTTGACCACGTCGCGCACGTCCGTGAAGTCGCGGCGGGCGGCGAGGTTCCCGACGCGGACCTCGACGGGCCGTTGCGACTTCGCCTGTCCCTTGGCGAGCTGACCCGCCAGGGATGCCACCGCGAACGCTTCGCGCTGTCCTGGCCCGATGTGGTTGAACGCCCGTGCGACCGCGACGCGGACCCCTCCACTTCGGTGGTACGCAAGCCCGATCGCCTCCTGCGCGAGCTTGGTTGCTCCGTACAGGCTCACGGGTGCCGGGGTGACGACCTCATCGATCGACGCTGCACCGGCGGCTCCGTACACCTCTCCCGAGCTCGGGATGAGGACGGCGGGTGGCTCTTCGAGTCGACTGGCGGCAGCGAGCAGGTGGGCCGTGCCCCGCACCGTCACGTCGATGGCCCGGCCGATGTCTCCAGCCGTGTCGGGGCCGGCCGCGACCGCGGCCAGGTGGTAGATCGCCTCCGGGCGCGCCCACGCCATCGCGGCCTGGACGGACTGCGCATCGCTTACGTCGAGCGCGCGACGTCGCGCGTGCGTCGCTTCGCTGTGCCCGGGGGCCTCCCAGACCTCGTCCCCGGCCTCCTCGAGGTGTTGAATGAGCCACCGCCCGACGAAGCCGTCCGCACCGGTGACGAGCGCCTTCACGCTCTATGCAGGACGGGCCGCTTCGCGTTGATGGTGCCGAATCGAATCGCCTCCTCGAGCTTGGCGACGTCGGCATCCACCATCATCGCGACCAGCTCCTCGAACGAGACCGTCGGCTCCCAGCCGAGCTCCCGGCGTGCCTTCGAGGCGTCCCCCACGAGCAGATCCACCTCGGCGGGTCGAACCAGCGCCGGATCGATCCGGACGAAGTCTCGATAGTCGAGGTCGAGGCGCCCGAAGGCGATCTCGCAGAACTCACGGACGGAGTGCGTCTCACCCGTGGCGATGACGTAGTCGTCGGGAGCGTCCTGCTGGAGCATCAGCCACATCGCTCGGACGTGGTCGCCGGCGAAGCCCCAGTCCCGCTTGGCGTCCAGGTTGCCGAGGGGCAGCTCGGTGGCGAGGCCGAGCTTGATCCGCGCCGCTCCATCGCTGATCTTGCGAGTCACGAACTCCAGCCCTCTCCTGGGCGACTCGTGGTTGAAGAGGATCCCGCTGACGGCGAACAGGTCGTAGCTCTCGCGGTAGTTCACGGTGATCCAGTGGCCGTACACCTTGGCCACCCCGTACGGCGAGCGGGGGTGGAAGCGCGTCAGCTCCTGCTGCGGAACCTCGGCGACCTTCCCGAACATCTCGCTCGAGCTTGCCTGGTAGAACCGGATCTTCGGGTTCGACCTCCCGGACCGCGTCGAGGATGCGGGTGACGCCGAGGGCGGTGAACTCGCCCGTCAGAACCGGCTGGTTCCACGAGGTCGGAACGAATGATTGAGCCGCGAGGTTGTAGACCTCATCGGGCTGCACCTCGCGGATGGCGAAGGCGAGGGAATTCTGGTCCAGGAGATCGCCCTGGACGATCTCGATCCGGTCGATGATGTGCGCGATCCGGTCGTAGCTGACCGTGCTGGTCCGTCGGGTCATGCCGACGACCCGGTACCCCTGGTCCAGGAGGTGCTCGGCGAGATAGGAGCCGTCCTGGCCGGTGACTCCCGTGAGCAGCGCCGTCTTATTCACCGGCGGGAGTATAGGGCGAGCGGGTGCTCCCGAGACGGTGATAGCGCTCAGCCGCTCGCTCGAAGACAGCGAGATATTCCGCCCCAGCGCGCGTCCACGTATGGCTGGCGATGGCCGTCCTCGATCGCGCCGCCATCGCTTGCGACTCACCCCAATCGGCGAGCGCACCGGTCAGGACACGCGCGATGTCCTCGTGGTCGCGGGGATCGAATGCCCACGCCTCGACCCCGAGCGCATCCAGCTGCTCGACGAAGGGTGGGATGTTCGAGAAGGCGACCGGGACTCCGAACTGCCAGGCGTCGAGTGCGGGTCCGCAGCCGGCCTCGTACAGGGAGGTCGAGACCACGATGCGCGCGCTCCGCGTCAGGCTGTCCACCTCGTCGTCGGTGACGAAGCCAAGGCCGCGGACGTCCTCGCCGACGACCAGGCTGGACGAGGCCAGGTATCGGTCGACCTCCTCGAACGAGCGCACCTTGCCCATCCCGAGCTTGTCGGTTCCAAAGCCGGTGAAGACGATCGGGTAGTCGAGCGTCCCGTGCCGTCGCTTCATGGTTTCGGCCGCGGCGACGAGCCCGATGAGGTTCTTGTGGTGTGCCTGGTTCGAGGGATACAGGAGGAAGCCGGCGTCGCGAAGGCCGAACCGGGCAAGGGCGGCGAGCCGGGCGTCCTCCGTGAGCGGCGCGACGTTGTACGGGGGGACGTACACGATCGAGGTACGGTCGGCGGCGGCGGGGTAGTAGGTCGTGAGGTCCTCCTCGATGAAGCGAGTCGACACCGCAAGCGCGTCGGCTCGCCTCGTCCAGAAGTCGAGCTGCCGGTCGATCTGCTCTCGAAGGCCCGGCTGGAAGTTCTCGGGAAAGTGCTTGTGGTTCATGTCGTGGAACGTACCGACGATGGGTGCGTCGACCGTCGCGGGCTCGATGTAGAACGGGAAGGGCAGGTAGACGACGTCGTAGGCCCGGAACTCGTCGAGCAGCTCGGGCGTGAACGCAAACTCGTACCAACGCTTGACGGGCCGTCCCTCGCGGACGCGCCCGGCAACCGACCAGATCCGCTGGTAGAGCGCCCTGCCGGCGGAGTGGAGCCGCGGGTTGGCGGACATCCGCATGTTCAGCCACTGCACGAGCCAGTGGCGCTCGTCGAGATTGCTGTCGGCGACTGCCGGGTCAGAGATGGGAATGACCCTGGCCCGTCCGTCGAGCGTGAAGTCGGGCACGCGTCCCGCCTCCAGCAGGCGGTCGGAGACGAAATAGTCGATGGAGACGCTGGCGTCGGCTGAGAGGAGGCCCTCGATGAGGGCGTGGGTGAAGCGTGTGAGCCCGCCCGGGCTCGGCACGTGGAAGATGACCGCGATCCTCATCTACCCCGACCGATGCATGAAGTCCCCGATGACGCGGCAGATGCGCTCCACCTCGTCAGGCTTGAGGGTGGGAAATGACGGGAGGTTGATGCCCGAGGCCCCGATCCGCTCGGCTTCCGGAAACTGCTCGTCGGTCCTGTACATCGGCAGGGTGTGCGCGGGGAAGAAGAACGGACGGGTCTCGATCTCCTCGCCGGCGAGGTGTGCCATCAACGGGTCACGCCGCTGCGGGTCGACAAGAATGCAGTTCATCCAGTAGACCGGGCGCGCCCAGGGCGGATCGGCCTGGATGGCGACGCCATCGATTCCCGCCAGGAGGCGCTCGTACGACCGGGCGAGCTCCCGCTTCGCCTCGAGAGTCTCGTCGATTCGCTCCAGCTGGGCGCAGCCGATGGCGGCCGCGATGTTCGTCATGCGGTAGTTGAAGCCGATGACGTCGTGCCAGTACGTCCGCGTGGCCGAGACTCCCTGCCCGCGCAGATGCCGAGCGCGCTCGGCCAGCTCGGCATCGTTCGTCACCAGCATGCCGCCCTCTCCGGTGGTGACGATCTTGTTCCCGAAGAAGCTGAAGACCCCGACGGTGCCGATGGACCCTACCCTGCGGCCCTTGTATTCCGCACCGTGCGCCTCGGCCGCGTCCTCGATCACGAGGAGGCCATGCCGCTCGGCGATGTCCAGGATCGGATCCATGTCGGCCGGATACCCATAGAGGTGCACCACCTCGATGGCCCTGGTTCGCGGCGTGATCGCACGCTCCACCAGCTCCGGGTCCAGGTTCCACCGCTCCGCGTCTGAGTCGACGAACACCGGCGTCGCGCCCGTGTAGCTGATCGCGTTCACCGATGCGACGTACGTCAGCGAGGGGACGATCACCTCGTCCCCCGGACCGATGCCGAGCGCCTCGAACGCGAGGTGCAGCGCGACCGTGCCGTTGGCCGCGGCGATCCCATGCTCGGCACCCACGTACGCCGAAAATTCCTTCTCGAAGCGATCGAGGAAGGCCCCCCTGGACGAGATCCAGGTCGAAGCCATGGCCTCGTCCACGTATCGTCGTTCCTTCTCGGTGATCCAGGGCCGGTAGACAGGGATCATCGTCTCTCCCAGCGGGGCAATGCGGCTGCGCGTGCGTGCCGGGCCAGAAAAATGTCACGGCTCGGCCCGGCGGTGACCATACCTCATCGCACCTCGTCGCGACCTTCACCCCCGAAGCCGTCGGACCCGACCCACCATCTGGTCGACCAGGGCTCGATCCGCAGGCGTCGCAAGGCGGAGGACGAGGTAGAGGATTGGCAGCGCCGCCGCCGTGGCGGCCATGAGGACGAGTGTCGGAAGCAGGCCAACGGCGAGCCCGCGGAGGAGGAGCGCTGCCCCGACCTGGAGTGCCACGGCGGGCATGACGCGGGCGTACTGCGCCAGGAAGCTGAGCCCGCTCAGCCCGACGACACCTCGCTCGACATAGACGATCAGCGCGGGTGCGCCGATGGCGGCGCTGAGCAGGAATGCGACAGCCGCGCCGGTGATGCCGTACGGCCCGACGAGGACGAACAGCAGGACCACGTCGAGCACGGCCATCCCAACCGCGAACAGGGCATTGATCTTGGCGCGGCCGGATCCGAAGCCCAGCCCCCATGCGACCCCGGTCAGGCCAAGGAGCGCGTAGGTCCCAACCATCAGGACCATCACCACCGAGCTCCGGTCCGCGAACGTCGGGCCGAGCCAGTACCGGAGGAACGGCTCGGCGAAGACGGCCATCGGAACACTGAGCGCGGCGGCGAGAAGGAAGGACAGCCGCGTGCCGTCGCGGTAGAGGCGGACGAGCTTGTCCGGGCGTTCCTGCGCGAAGATCGCCGATGCAGCCGGGAACACGATCTGGGTCGCAGCTCCGACGGCGCCCTGGATGCGATTGGCGAGGCTTCCCGGCACGACGTAGTACGTGACGGCCGCGACGCTCAGCAGCGACCCGAGAATCAGCTTGTCGAGCTGGTAGAGGACCGTGACGCCGATCGACGCCACGACGAACCACCCACCGAACCGCGCGAGACCTCGCAGGATCGCCATGTCGATGCCCAGGGGCAGGCGGCCAAACCCGAGCAGCCGAGAGGCGACTCGGTAGTAGGCGATCGCCATCACGACGTTGACGACGAGCGCGGAAGCCGCGATGGCGGCAAGCCCGTAGCCCGCCATGACGAGGAGGACCGTCGCCAGAGGGCCGATCGTCGTGAAGACGACGGCGACGCGGGTCGAGAGATCGAACCGCTGCACCGCCTTGGGAACACTCGCAAAGGCGCCCGCGATGAGCGACACCGGAAAGCCGAGCCCGGCGATGTAGAACGCGGTCGACGCCGCGGGCTGGAGCTCGGCCGGGATGGACAGCACGTCCGAAACGAGGCTTGGCGTGACGAGCACGACCAGGGTGGCTCCGACGGCGCCGATGCCGGCATACGTGGTGACGACGGTGCCGAGGACCCTCCCTGCCAGGTCGCGATCACCACGCTCGACGTGCTGCGCCACCGCCCGGAGCGCCGCGCCGCCGATGCCGAGATCCAACAGGCTGAAGAGGCCGAGCGTGACGGCCACGAGCGAGAGCACGCCGAAGGCGCTCGGCCCCAGTCCGGTCACCACGATCGGCGTGACGATCAGCGATACCACGATCGGCCAGGCAAATTCGGCGAGGGCATAGGAGGCGTTCACGAGTGCGCCCCACGCGGCGCCGGACCCGCGCTCGCCCTGATCGGGGGGTGGCTGGTTCGCCATGTCTACCGTCCAGTCAGAAGGTGAGGAAACCCTTGATCTGTCCGCCCTCGAGCGGAGTGAGATCGAAGATGAAGCCCTCGCTCTCGTAGAGACGCCTCGCGTTGGGGTTGGCCGGATGCACCTTCAGCATGACGCTCGGCGCCCCACGCCGGCGCGCGATCGAGATCGCGTGGCGCAGGAGGCGCCGCCCGAGCCCTGACCCACGATGCGCGACGGAGACCGCGACGCCGAAGCTCGGGATCTCATAGCCTTCGTCCCAGCCCCGAAGCATTCCGTAGCCGATCAGGCTGCCGTCTTCCAGGAACGCTCCGAAGTACGAGTCCCGTCGAATCCCATCTCGCTCCGCGATGTGCCGCGCCGCGTCACGGGTAAACGGATGTGGGTGGAAATGAGCGGAGGCCGGGTCCTCGCGGAGCTCTTCGAGCAGCTCGCCGAGCCCCTGGGCATCGTCAGCGCGAAGCTGCCTGATCCTGATAGTTCGCGTCGGCTTGGCCATTCCGCTCCTTCGACTGCGTTCGGCTCGTCCCGGCGAGCCAGACGCCGAACACGACTCCCAGAATGATCCAGTTCGACGCGAACCGGAACGCGTCGGTGATCTGATACCCCACGATCATGACGATCAGGGCGGCGAGGTACGCCCAGCTTCCGGTGCGCCAGGCTGCCCACAGCGCCGATCCCAGCAGGCCGGCGAGCCCGATCAGCCCGACGGCGCCCGAGTCGTACATCGCGGCGAACGGGAGGTTCGCGATGTGCGCCCCGCAGTCGCAGGACACCTCTTGATGCCGTTGGCGGAACGAGTCGGTGCCGAGGCCGATCAACGGACTCTCATCGATCTCCCGCAGGCCGATCCCGATGTTCCGCAGCCGCACCTCGATGGTGTCCCCTGTGCCGACGTACCGGACTCGAGGCGACGCCGATGGAGTGGGCTGGCCGTCACCGCCGCCTGGACGCCGCGTGGGGATGGGCACGTCCCCGATCTCCTCGTCGACGATCACGGTGTCCGGCGTGACGCCCACTCCCAGCCTGCCGAGAACGGATTGCACCTGGAACGTGCCCACCGCGATCACCAGCGCCATGGCGGTCATCGCTCCCATCGGTACGAGGCGGCGGCGGAACAGCGACCCGATGCGCTGTCGCCACGTCCAGGCGAGCGCGAGCATCACGATCCCGACGCCGACCGCGAGTGCGATCAATCCGCCACGCGAGTAGGCGAGGCCGAGGCCGAGGCCGAGCCACGCCACCAGCAGGAGGCGGACCCGTCTCGCCATGCGGATGCTGCGTGGAAGGACGACGAACGCCAGTGCCATGGCCAGGTTGATTGCGAGGAGGTTCGCCTCCCACGAGAGGCCCTTCGTCTTCCCCAACAGCACGTCGTTGGTCTGCACCGACCACTCGGTGTTGAAGACCGCCTGGCTCGCCACCGCGGCCAGGCCGACCAGCGTCTGGATGCAGGCAGCCGCCACGATCCAGCGCGGAAAATCGAGGTCGTGTCCCCGGTCCCGTACCATCACGGCGACGATCACCATGGCGGCAATCGACAGCGCCAGCCATCCGGCGATCTTCAGGCTCTCCGCTGGGCTGGGGGCGAAGAGCAGCGACGACACCACGTTCGCGCCGAGGTAGAGGACCGCCGAACCAGCCACCAGGGGCGCGGCCGTGACAAGTCCCCAGATGTCCCGGGCACGCGTCGCGAGCACCGCGAGGGAGAGGACGACGAGCGCTCCCTGCTCGGGGCGAAGGCTGCCGAGCGGCGTCGGCGCCGTGATCGCCGAGAAGCTTGCCGCGGCGAACAGGACGCCCACCGTCACGTGCCACTGGCCACGGGCGTACGTGATACCGCAGACGATGGCGGCCACCATGACAACCAGCCACGCCGCTGCTACCTCAAGGGGCATTGGGGTCCCCCTGGAGTGGCCCCGGTGCAACCGGCCGTGCGACTGGGTGGCGCAACGCTCCTGTCTCGATGACTGGTAGCCTATGGCAATCAGCCCCGGATCGACCGCCGAAATGCACGCAACGCCGACCCGAGTCCTGTTCGACGCCCATCACATCGGGTCTGGCAAGACCGGAAACGAGACCTACGCGCGCGAGCTGCTGAACGCGCTCCGCGGAAGGCCGAACCTCCATCTGACCGCGGCCGTCGCCGGTGGCGCGGCCGACCCCGCCCTGGAGCCGCCCGTGGCGATCAGGCGCGTCCCGCGCAATGGGTGGCTGCGGCTGCTGGCACTCGGAATGGCCGGATCCAGGTTCGATCTCATTCACTCCATGTACTACCGGCCATTGCTGTCCCGACGGCCAACGGTCGTATCGATCCACGATGTCTCGTTCGAGCGTCATCCGGACTTCTTCAGCCGCGTCGAGGTGCTGAAGAACCGAGTCCTGGTGCGCGAAGCCGCCCGACGGGCGTCGATGGTCGTCACCCTCTCAGAGCATGCACGCTCGGAGATGATCGAGCTGTACGGGCTGGACCCCGACCGGATCGCCGTCGTCCCCGGTGGGGTCTCCGATGCCTTCCTGGCGCCGGGGGAGCCGCGGCCGGCCAGCGCGAACCCGGAGCTGGTGCGCATCCTGGCCGTCGGTACGCTTCAGCCTCGCAAGAACCTCCTGAGGCTGCTGGACGCGGTGCGGATCGTGGGAGCCCGCTCGCGCGTTCAGCTTCGCGTCATCGGCCCGCCGGGCCATGCTGCGCAGGAGATCCAGGATCGGCTGGGAGGTTCGGACGTGGTGCTCCTGGGATACGTCACCGAGGAAGAGCTCCTCCAGGAGTATCGGGCCGCCGACGTGTTCGTCTACCCGTCCATCTACGAGGGATTCGGCCTTCCCGTGGTGGAGGCCATGGCCACTGGCACGCCGGTGGTGACGACCACGGGAGGGTCGCTACCCGAGGTGGCCGGAGACGCGGCGCTGATCGTGGACCCATACGACGTCGGTGCTTTCGCGGGTGCGATCTCGCAGCTCATCGACGACCCGGACCTCCGTGGAACGCTCGTCGAGCGTGGCCTTCGCCGAGCGGCGGGGTACTCGTGGCGATCGGCGGCGGACCGGCTGAGCGTCGTCTACGACCGCGTGATCGGCGCAGGGTCCGCCGGGTGAGGCGCCCGGGCCTTCGGATCGCCATCCTCGGCACCCGAGGTATCCCCGGCAACTACGGCGGCTTCGAGACCTTCGCCGAGGAGTTCTCGGCCCGCCTCGTCGAACGCGGTCATGACGTGACGGTGTATTGCCGGACCGGCAATGCCTCCGACCAACCTGCTTCCCATCGCGGCGTGAAGCTCGTCCATCTGCCGGCGATCCGGCACAAGTACGCGGAGACCATCTCGCACACGCTGCTGTCGGCCATGCACGCGCTCTTCGGCAGGTACGACATCGTCTACGTCTGCAACAGCGCGAATGCGCCGATCTGCTGGATCCCGTGGCTGCGCCGCCAGCAAGTGGTCCTCAACGTGGACGGCCTCGAATGGCGGCGCGCGAAATGGGGGAAGCATCGCGCGACGCTATTACCGATGGGCCGCGAAGCTCGCGGCCCACATGCCGATCGAGGTCGTGACGGACGCGGAAGTGATCCAGGCCTTCTACCTTCGAACCTGGAAGCGCGCGACGCGTTGCTTTGCGTACGGGACGACGCTGTACGAGCGCGGCCACGAGGCCGGGCGGGTCCGGGCGCTCGGCCTGGAGCCGGACCGATACCTCCTCTACGTGAGCCGGCTGGAACCGGAGAACAACGCGCTGCTCGTCGTTCAGGCCTACGGCAGGCTCGACACCGACGTCCCGCTCGTCATCGTCGGGGACGCACCATATGCGCAGTCCTACATCGCCGAGGTCAGGGCAGCGGCCGATGAGCGCGTCCGATTCCTCGGATACCGATTCGGAGAGGACTACCACGCCCTCCAGGCGAACGCGCTGGTCTACATCCAGGCGACCGAGGTGGGTGGGACGCATCCGGCCCTGGTCGAGGCCCTTGGCCACCGCAACGCCGTCCTGGCCCACGACGTTCCCGAGCACCGGGAAGTGGTCGGCGACGGCGGGCCGCTACTTCGCCCTGCGCGATGCAGATGACCTCGCGGCCCAGCTGCGCGCGCTCCTGGACGACCCCGAGGCGATCGCGGACCTTCGGGTTCGAGCGGAGCACCGTGTCCGGGAGCACTACAGCTGGGACGCCGTCACCGAGGAGTACGAGGCCTACTTCGCCGAGCTGACCGCGAAGGGCGGATCCGCGTGATCACGACGCTGCCGACACGCCTCAACGGGCCGATCCTCATCCAGCCGCGAGTGGTGGCCGATGATCGCGGATTCTTCCTGGAGACATACCGGCGAGAGCCGTATCGGGACGCGGGAGTGTTGGGCGACTTCGTGCAGGACAACCACTCGCATTCCACCCGCGGGACCATCCGCGCGCTCCACTTCCAGGCGGAGCCGGGTCAGCCCAAGCTCGTTCGCGTCGCGCGCGGCCGGGTCTTCGACGTGGTGGTCGACCTTCGGCGCAGCTCCCCGACGTTCGGCGAGTGGGAGTCGTTCGACCTCGACGACGACGAAGCACCTGCAGCTGTACGTGCCGATCGGGTTCGCACACGGATTCTGCGTGGTCAGTGACGTGGCCGACTTCGTCTACAAGGTCGGCAGCTACTACGACCCGGAGACCGAGCGCGGCATCGCCTGGGACGATCCGGACCTCGGCATCCCGTGGCCCGCGGCGGACCCCGTCGTCTCCGAGCGAGATCGCCACAACCCGACCCTGACCGCCATGGCGGCCGACCTCCCCGCCTGGTAGCGGCTAGATCTCGACGCCGCCGCGTGCCGGCGGCCTGCGCCGGGCGGACAGCCAGGTCTCTCGCAGCCAGGTGATCGTCTCCCGCTCGACGAACCATGCCAGCGCCCCAAGCACCGCGATGTACGCGAGGCCCGAGGCGACGAGGCCGATGCCTCCGCCCGCGGCCCCAACCACGAGCCAGGCAACGCCCGCGGAGAACATGGCAAGCGCGTTCACCCGCAGGAAGGCGAGCCAGGGGAAGGCCACCACGGGGCTGCTTGCCCGTGCCATGAGCAGCAGGCCGATGACCGACGCGAGCGCGAAGGCGGCGCCGGCACCGGCCAGGCCGGCGAGCATGACCAGCACGCCGAAGCCGACGAAGAGCGCGACGACCCCACCGATGACGGCCCGCATCGCGGGTCCCGGCATCCCGGCGGCATGGAGGAGGCTGCGCATGATCCGCGCGGGTGCCAGCGCCATGCTGCCCAGACAGATGAGCTGCAGAGGAACGACGGCCGGCCCCCAGCGATCTCCGAAGACGATGGCGACCAGCTCCGGTGCGACCGCGATGACCCACCACTGGACCGCACCCACCACCAGCGCGACCGTCAGGATCGGCATTCGAGCCGCCCGCGCGAGGCGCTGCCGGTCGGCTGCGACGCGGCTGAACGCCGGCATCGACACGCGGCCGGCGATCTCCTCGACGCTGCTCGCGAGCTGTCCGTTGCGCCACGCGAAGTGCAGGTAGCCCACCGCCGTCACGCCACCCGCCAGGCCACCGAGGACCGGCACCACCACGTCCCGCAGGGCACCCAGCCCTTCGGCTGCCTGGAAGCGGACGCCGTAGCGAAGCAATCGCCTCGCGGCGGTCGGGTCGAGGCCCCACCCAGCCCATCCGCGCCACGCCAGGTTGAACAGCAGCGCACCGGTGGCCGCCTGCAGGACCGCTCCCACCACGAGGCTCCACACGCCGAACCCGTTGAGCGCGAGGAGGATGGTGGTCGAGTGGTTGACCGCGACCTGGGCGACCTCGGTCCGAGCGAGCACGTCGAAGCGCATGGCCCTCGTGAGAAGGGCGACAGGAATGTGCCTGAGCGTCCACAGCAGCAGCGTCAGCGTCATGACCCGGATCTGCGCCGCCCCGTCCGCCGCCAGTCCCGCAGCCGAGGCGATCAGCGGCGCGGACACCCAGATCAGCGCCGCGCCGACGAGCCAGATCAGCAGCTGGAGGGTCCACGCCGTCGCGAGCTCGTGGCGGGAGGGCGGGAAGGTTGCTGGATCAGGGCGCCGTTGATCCCGAGATCGCCGACGGCGACCGCCATCGACACGACGATCCCGATGACTGCGAATGCGCCGAATTCGGCCGGCGAGAGCGCTCGCGCAAGGATGATGAGTGCGCCGAACGTGAGGACGCGGGTCAGCACGACCCTCAGCAGCAGCTGGCCCGTGGCCCGTCCACCCAGCGCCCTGATGTCGACCGGATCGGCATCGGCGGGATGGCTCGGCCGTGCGGTCATGGCGGCCGATGATAGTGCTAGCATCGCGGCGCACTTTTCGGATCCGAACACTGGAGTACCGTGCCCAACGAAGCGTCTGTCCCGCTTTCGATCGTCATCGGCAGCGTTCAGGGATGGCCCGACATTGCTCCACCGTCCGAGCCGCCGAGGCAGCCGCAGAGCGCGTCGGAGCGGAGCTCATCCTGCTGGACGGGAGTGGCCTGGATCCCCCTCCCCCGGGGACGCTCTCGAGCGTGACGGCCTGGCACGAGTTTCCCGGTGAGAGCGTGTTCCAGCTCCGGCTGAGAGGCTACGAGCTGAGCCGCGGCCCGATCGTCGCCATCACCGAAGACCACTGCAACGCCCCGCCTGACTGGTGCGAGCGGATGCTCGCTGCGCACGCGGAGCACCCCGACGCCGCCGCCATCGGCGGGTCCGTGGAGAACGGGGCCGTCGACTCGGTGATGGACTGGGCCAGCTTCTTCATCGTCCAGGCCGGCGTCATGTCCCCGATCCGTTCGGGGGTGGCAAGCCGACTGGCCGGCGCGGTCAATGTCTCCTACAAGCGATCAGCACTCGCGGACGTGCAGGGCTTCGGCGGCCAGGGCGCCATGGATGTCCTGCATCAGAAGATGCTGCAGGAGCGCGGCGAGCTGCTCGTGGCGGACGACAGGATTCGCGTCTCCCACGTGCAATCCCTGGGCTTCGGACCGACCACCGTGATCCACTACCACGCCGGGCGGACGATCTCGGGATTCCGGCGCGAGACGATGAGCCCGATCGACTGGATCCGGTTCGTCGGCGCCTTCGTCGTCCCGATCGCCCGGTTCGGCCGAATCCTCGCCATCGGGACCAGGAAGGGGTATACGAGACGCCTGCTGCGCGGCGCACCGGCAATCGTGTGGCTCCTCTACTCGCAGGCCCTGGGGCAGTTCCTCGGCTACGCGCGGGGAGCCGGCGACAGCGCCAACCAGCTCCAATAGCCCGGAGAGGTCGCTAGGGCGAGGGGGGCGTCGCGGCCACCAGGTTCTGCACGCCGTCGCGGATGAACTCGTGGAGCGGCGAGTAGTCGGTCGTCGATGACTGGCCGATCACGACCAGGACGTACTGCCCGATCGTATTGACGGTCGCGTCGAGGATGACGTCCTCCGCAAGCTCGAGACGGTTGTCGACATCGAGCTCGTCGGCGAGCATCGCGAGATCCAGGACGGGCAGGTTGGTGCGCAGGTGGCCGGTGAGGGACTCGGCCACTGCCATGCCGCGCGGCAGGGTCTGCCAACCGCTGACCTCGGCCTTGATGGCCTGGAGCACGCGCTGCTGCCGGACGAGGCGAGCGAAGTCGCTGGATTCCTCGGGCACGCTGGTGTACCGGGTTCGGGCGTAGTCGAGGGCGCGCTCGCCCTCGAGCTGCAGCTGTCCGGCCTCGAACGCGTGCTGGAAGTTGCCGGCGAGGAAGTTGGCCTCGTCCCACGTGTAGCCAAAGGCCCGCGGGTTGTCGAGGGTGATGCCGTCGAGCGCGTCCACCATCGCCTCGAAGCCCTGGAAGTCGAGGCTGATCCAACCGTGGATCTCCAGCCCGGTGACGTGCGAGACCGCCCTCGATGCAAGCTCCGCCCCGGCCTCGATGCCGGCGGCGTGGGTCCCGATGCTGAACGCCTCGTTGATCTTCATGTTCTGCGGGACCTCGGCCATCCCCTCCACCCACAGGTCGCGCGGGATCGGGATCATGGTCGACGTGTCGGTGGTGCGGTCGATGCTGATGACGTTCATCGAGTCCGACAGGAAGGCACCCTCGCGCGACTCGTCGCTGTAGCCCAGCAGCAGGACGTTGATGCGCTCCGGCCCGAACGGCCCGAAGAGGCGCATCGAGAGGGCCGATTCGGTCGAGACCGCGTCGTTGAAGGCCGCCGCCCGCTGCCAGAGGAGCACTGTCCCCGTGACGAGCAGGGCGATCAGGAGGAGGGCGAAGATGCGGATCCGGAGTCGCCAGTTGACGGGGCGTCGCGGTCGGGGAGGGTCACGGCGCACGCGCCTGGCCTGTGCCTGCCTCGGCCGGCGATATGGCTGCGTGTCCTGCATGACGGCGCCATCCTAGCCCGCCGCGTGGGACATTGTCATACGATCCGGGCGACGTGACCGGGTCAGTGGCCCCCGTGCGCGAGGAGGGCGGGCAGCGTCTTTGCCAGGATCTTCAGGTCGAGCCAGATCGACCAGCCGTCGATGTAGATGAGGTCGTGCTCGACCCATCGGTCGAAGTCGGGTTCGTGGCGTGCCTCGACCTGCCAGAGGCCGGTGATGCCGGGCTTCATGCTGAGACGGCGCCGGTGCCAGATGTCGTACTCGGCCACCTCGTTCGGGAGAGGCGGGCGCGGCCCGACCAGGCTCATCGACCCGGTCAGGACGTTCCATAGCTGGGCAGCTCGTCGATCGAGGTGCGCCGCAGCCATCGGCCGACGCGGCGTGATGCGCGGGATCGTCGCTTGGCCTTGAAGGCTGACGCCGCTGCGCTCGTTGAGGTGCTGCACCTCGTCCAGCTGCTCCTCGGCGTCCGGGACCATCGTGCGGAACTTGTAGATCGCTGAACGGGCGGCCGTGCAGCCCGACCCGGGTCTGACGGAACAGGATCGGTGAGCCCTCGCGCATGAACAGCACGATCGCGGTGCCGATGAGCAGGGGGCTGAGCAGCACGAGGCCGACGCCGGCCCCCACGATGTCGAGCACGCGCTTGGCGACGAGACCCGACCTCGCGCTGCCCGTCGTGGATCAGCGAGCGCACCAGGAAGCCGTCGAACTCCTCCTGGTAGGCGCGTCGGCAGGATCTCCTGGACCGGGTCCACCGGGATCCGGACGGTCTTGCCCTCGCCGGCGGCGAGGCCCGTGATCGGCTCCAGGTACTGCGCGGCGGTCGGCGGCAGGCACACGGCGACCTCGTCGACGACCTGCGAGTGGAGGATCTCCTCGATGTCCTCGACGCTGCCGAGGATCGGTCGCGTCACGACGGACTCCGTTCGCCCGGCGCCGACAGGTGGCCGATGATCTGCATGCCCGAGCCCCGGGTGGCTCTCGACCCGATCGGCGAATTCCTGGGCGAGGCGGCCCGTCCCCGCCACGAGCATGTACCGGGCGTCGTGCCCGTTGCGTCGGATGGCCTCGAAGCCGTAGCGCAGCAGGATCCGGCCGGCGAGCGTGACCGCCGGCTGTGCGACGAACAGGAATGCGAGGAAGAGCCGGCTGACGTCCTCCTGCTTGACGATGAACAGCGTCGACAGCGTGACGGCCACCACCACGAGCGCCGTGCGCGCGATGTCGCGCATCTCGGTCCAGAGGCGCCAGCGGACGCTCAGCCGATACAGGCCCATCGCCCACAGGGTGCCCACCCAGGTGACGGCGAAGAGGAGTGCAGCCAGGCGGATGTCGATGCCGACGTCGCGCCACAGGTCGGTGGGGTCTCCGTCGCGGAACCGAAGGAAGGAGACTCCGAGGAAGACGAGCACCGCGCTGAGCCCATCGCCGAGCATGAGCGCGACCCTGAGCGCCATGAGGTGCCGTCTGATCATTCTGCTCGCCGTTCTCCCACCCGGTGCTGTCTCGCGCGTGCCCGCGTGAAAGCCCGGGTCACTCTACGGCATTCTCGGGGCCACAATCGACTCATATCAGACACGGCTAGACTCCCGGCTACCGATGGCGCGCATCCTCGTGGTCGAGCCGGTCGCAGGGGCCGGCGTCGATCTCCTGGCCGCAACGCACGAGACCGAGGTCCGATCCGGGCTCGGTCGTGAAGCCGTGCTCGGCCTCCTCGCCGAGGGCGGAGGATGGGACGCGCTGGTCGTCCGTTCCCAGACGCGCGTCGACGCGGAGCTGCTCTCAGCCGCGGCGCCCCGGCTGAGCGTCGTCGGCGTGGCGAGCGTCGGGATCGACCGGATCGACGTCGAGGCGGCAACCCGCGCGGGCGTGATGATCGTCAACGCCCCCACCGGCAACACGATCGCCGCCGCCGAGCACACCATGGCGCTCATGCTCGCGCTGCTGCGCCACGTTCCCACGGCAGACGCATCCATTCGATCGGGCGAGTGGGAGCGCGGGAGGTACACCGGCCGGGAGCTTCGCGGCAAGACCCTCGGCCTGATCGGCCTCGGCAAGATCGGCAAGGCCGTTGCTCGGCGCGCGGCCGGGTTCGAGATGCGCGTGATCACCAGCGACCCATACCTGACCGAGGACCAGGCGTCCGAGTACGGGGCGAAGCTGGTCGGGATGGCGGAGCTCCTCCATCGGTCCGACGTGATCAGCGTCCATACGCCGCTCACCGCCCAGACGCGCGGCCTCCTCGGCCGCGCGCAGCTCGAGGCGACCAAGCCGGGTGCGTTCGTGCTGAACGTCGCGCGCGGCGGGATCGTCGACGAGTCGGCGCTCGCCGATGCGCTCGCCTCCGGCCATCTCGCCGGCGCCGCCGTCGACGTCTACTCGGCCGAGCCGATGGCCGCGGACAATCCGCTGCGCGCAGCACCGAACGTCGTGATGACGCCGCACCTCGGGGCGTCGACGGCCGAGGCCCAGGATCGGGTCGCGGTCGAGATGGCCGAGCAGGTGCTGATGGCACTCTCCGGCGTCACACCGCCGTACGCCGTCAACGCGCCGTCGGTCGGACCGGAGACCGCGCCGCGCCTCCGGCCGTACGTCGAGCTCGGCCGCCGCCTGGCCATCCTGGCCCGCCAGCTGGCGCCGGGCGCATTCGACTCGTTGTCGCTGACCTACGCCGGCGAGATCGCGGCGGGGGAGTGCGCGCCGATTCGCACCGCAGCGGTGGCAGGCATCCTGGAGGCCGTCACCGACCAGCGGGTCAACGCGGTCAACGCCGATCTCGTGGCGCACGAGCGCGGCCTGACGGTGCGGGAGACGCGCACCCCCTCATCCGAGCCGTGGGCATCCCTGGTGGAGGTGGCCGTCGGGCCGTCCGAAGGGCCAGCCGCCCTGACGCTTGCCGGCTCGACCGCCCATGGCCGACCTCACCTCGCCGGGCTGAACGGCTTCGCCATCGATGCGGAGCTCGTCGGGCTCATGCTCGTGACCCGCCATCACGACCGGCCGGGCATCGTCGGCGCCGTCGGCACGATCCTGGCGGAGGCCGGCATCAACATCTCGTCGCTGGAGCTGTCGCGGCTCTCCGAGCGCGGCGAGGCGATGATGTTCGTGTCGGTCGATGACCCGTTGGAGGCGGCCACCCTCGACCGGATCCGCGCCGCAGACGGCATGATCGAGGTGAAGCTGGTCGAGCTCCCGGAGCTCTAACACCGGCGCCGTTGCCGACGAACGGTGGATAAGTTCGCCGGCGCGCGCCGAGTTCGTGGACAACTGGGCTTGATCCGTCCGCGCGAGGCCCGGCATGATCGAAACGTCCCGAAGGGGCAGCTGGCCGATCCGAGATCACATCAACGGTCGCCGCGGTTCCTTCGGGATTTTTCACGTCCGCCATCGGATCGCGCGGGTTGGACCCTCTCTCCCTCGCCTGCTACGATGGCCGCCCTTCGGTCGGGGCGTGGCGCAGTAGGTAGCGCGCGTCGTTCGGGACGACGAGGTCGGAGGTTCGAGTCCTCTCGCCCCGACCAGTACCAAATCCTCGCTCTTCAGCTCCGCCATGCCCAGAAGCCACGCGTGCTCGGCTCGCGGGTAAACCATCCCACAGGTCGAGCTGCTCGAAGTTGTTCTCTCGCCGCCTCTTCCCCCAGCCCATCCGGCACGTTCGGATCGCGCCACAGAGGACCCGAATTCCTCCAGGTAGCCGCGCGCGGAAAGCAGGGAGGAGGCCTCATCGGGCTGCTCCGCATCGGAATCGGCCTCTGCAAACGCAGCCCCGCCGCCCCCGTGGCGCGTGCGGCGCTCGGTGCGGACCCATTGCACTCGTTCGAACAGCGCGCGGTCGATGGGTGCCTCGAACTGTGCGGGACGCTCTCCTCGTCGCGTCGCCCCTTGTGGCGGATGGCGCGGCCCAGGTAACGGGGGTTGGTCAGAATCTCCTCGGAGGCTGCCGGGCCCGCGTGGGACCGGCTATGGCGAGGCCGGTGCGACCGGCTCCGGTGGTGCGCCGGGCCTGCGCAGGACGATGGTCGCCACCGGTTCGTCAAAGCCGGCGGGCCAATAAGCGAGCTCGAGCTCGAGGTTTGCCTCCCGCCGAGGCACCTCGAAGACGACCCAACCCCCGGTTGGGGTAGTGAAGATGTCGACGGCGCCCGGGAACAGCCCGAGCAACGGTTGACGCTCGCGCGGCTGACCCGGATCCAATGCGAATAGCGACGGTTCCCGGACGAAGAAGTGCTCCGCGGTTGGATCGGTCGGTCTCAGGACCCAGTCGCTGTAGCCAAACTGCTCAGGAGCCGGCATGCGCTCGGCCGCGTAGTCGACGAACACTTCGATCGCAAAGGTCCCCTCGCCGATGGCGACGTCATCGTAGGCAGCGCGATCGTCGCCGCGCTCGATCCGGATGTTGCCCCACTCTCCGGCCGCATCGACCGCTGACAGTTCACTGGTGTCGCCGGGCTGCGTCAGCGCGACAGTATCGTGTGCGTCCGTCGGTGCGCTGGACGGTCGGGCCGAAGCAACCTCGCTCGCCCGCGGTGACGGTGACAGCACTGGCGGAGGCGGCCCGAGGTTGGGACGCTGTCCGAGAAGCAGCGCCAACCCAAGCACGACTGCCATTGCCACGGCGGTCGCGAACGCAGGCAGGAGCGGCGCAAACCATGCCCGCCTCGGCGGTGCAGCGTCGACGGCGTACAACACCGACCTCACCAGGTCGGGTGGCTCGTCAACCTGTGCCTGCGAGCGCAGGAAGTCGATGATCCGATCGTCGCTCATCGAGGCACCCTTCTGTCGGCTGCGGTTGTCTCAGCTATCGCGTCACGCAGGACGTTGAGTCCGGCGTTGAGCCGCGACTTGGCGGTGCCGACCCGCACGCCCAGAGCATCGGCGGCATCGGCGATGGAGTAGCCCAGCCCGTAGTGAAGGGCCAGCATTGCGCGCTGGTCGACACTCAGACCTCGATATGCGGTCTGGAGCACGATGCGCTCCTCAACCAGGCCACGAAAGTCACGGCCGGGGTCGACTATGGCGTCGGCCAAGCCATCGTCGGCGTCGAGGGACAAGGTCGGCCCTCTGGCCTTTGTGTGGCGGACCCAGTTGCGGGCGCGATTGACGCAGATGCGCCGAAGCCAGGCTTGGAACGCATTGGCATCCCGCAGATGCCGAAGCTGTTGCCACGCGGCCACAAATGTCTCCTGCGTCACGTCGCGCGCGTCGGCTGCGCCGACGATGGCCGTCGCCATTCGGTACGTCTCGGTCGCGTGTCGTTCAACGAGCACGTCGAATGCCTCTCTGTCCCCAGCGCGAGCCCGATTGACTAGCTCCAGAGCTTCCCCTCCGTGGGTGTGCAGATCGCGACTCGTGCGGTCCCGATTGGTCAAGACGCTACGAGGTCCGGAATGCGCTTCCGGACCTCGTTCAAGGTACAAGGCCTCAGGTCCGCTTCCCGCGGGGGGGTCGCGCCAGCCTGGGAAGGATGGTTGCCGTGCCGACTGCCATCAGCACCACACCGATCGATGCGACCAGGGCCGACGGGGACGGCGACTGTGCGGTATTGGGGAGTGTCTGGCCTCCGCTGTTCCCGCCCGGAGCGGTCAGTGCACCGGGCGCCCAGAGGGCTACGTCCTCAATCGCCGCATCGGCCAGCAGGATCTCGCGCGCCGCAACGGCGTCGTCACCAGCGGCCAGCAGGATGTGCCACTGGCGGAAGGCAAGCTCGCGGTCGAGCGGCTCTTCGCCCTGGGCCTCGATCGACTCGCCGACGTTTTCGACGACGACTGCACCAGGGACGAGCCGGTCAAGGACCTCGTTGATGTCGCTATTCGGAGCGAGTGTCAACGTCAGCTTTTGGCAGTAGTAGTCGCCCGGAGCCTCCGAGCTGGTGCACACCTCGTCTTGCGCAAGGGCGGTGGCGACCGACAGCAGCGTTAGCGCGAGCACAGCTCCGATGACGGAGATCAGTCGAGACATAGCGTCCTCCCCTGGATGGATCGGGGCCGCCGTGTTGCGGAAGCTCCCTCGTATGTCCAGACACGCGCGAGCATCAGACTGTTCGGGGTGACACCGGCGTGCTCAATGCCGAATGTCACCAATCGGCGGGGATGTTGTGCGCGGCTGGTCGTCGCTCACCAGGCGTGCGAGGTGATCGCCAGCGCTTCGGCACGAGGCTCCGCAGTGCGATCCGAATGGCGGCACGGCCATTGACCCAACCACTGCGCTCAGGTTCCCTCGGGCACGATCTCGTGCGAGTTTCTCCCTAGTGGCCGACAGCTCCCAGGGCTCCGGACCAGCTCGATGATCGCCGGCTCCCGGACGGCCAGGTGGCTGCCGGGACGACAATCCGGCATCTGGTATCCGCCGGGTTGAATCCTCTCGCCCGACCGATTCAGCCCATCAATGTGCTCCGTTCGCGAGCCGCCCGATCCCCGTCTCGATGGCTGCCTCCGACAGGCCCGAGTAGCCGAAGATGACGCCGGGCCCGACGGGCCCTGTCAGCCGGTAGGGATCCAGTCCGTAGACGCCCACTCCCGCGGTCCGCAGCCCGTGCCGCGAATGCCGTCTCGTCGGTTCCGTCCGGCAGCCACGCGAGCAGGTGGAGCCCGGCGGCGGTGCCGGCTGGCCGGAGCTCGGGCAGATGGCGCTGCAGCGACGCCAGGAGCGCATCGCGCCGCGCTCGGTAGATCGGGCGCATCCGGCGCAGGTGACGGTCGTGCTCGCCGCGCGTCAGGAAGTCGGCGAAGGCCAGCTGGTCGAGCGTCGCCGTACCGTTGTCGGCGCGCTCCTTGATCGCGGCGACCCGGTCGACCATCGACGGCGGCACGATGAGCCAGCCGATGCGCAGACCGGGCGCGAGGGTCTTGCTCGCCGATCCGCCGTAGACGACACGGTCGGGCGCGAGGCCCTGGATGCAGCCGATCGGCTCGCGGTCGTATCGGTACTCGGCGTCGTAGTCGTCCTCGATGATGAGGGCGTCGCGACGGGTTGCCCACGCCACGAGCCTGGCGCGGCGCTCCGGAGGCAGCACGCCGCCGGTCGGGTACTGGTGCGCCGGCGTCACGAGCACCGCGTCGACGCGCGCCTGGTCGAGAGATTCGACCCGCAGGCCGTCGTCGTCGACCGGAAGCCCGACCACCTCGAGCCCGGCGGCGTCGATCGCCTCGCGCGACCCGTAGTGCGATGGGTTCTCCACGGCAACCCGACGAGCACCACTCGTGCGCAGCGCCTCGCAAGCGAGCGCCAGGCCCTGTGAGAAGCCGTTGCAGATCACGATCTGGCCGGCGTCGGCCGCGGCGCCGCGCACGCGGTTCAGATAGGCCGCCAGCGCCTCGCGCAGCTCCGGCATGCCACGCCGATCCGGATAGCCGAGCTGTTCGTTGCCCGCCTCGCCCAGCGCGCGACGCAGCGAGCGCAGCCACGCAGCCCGCGGGAACTGGGAGACGTCTGGGCGTCCAGGCCTGAAGTCGAAGTCGAGCGGCGCGGCCGATGGCACTTCGTCGCGGGCCGGGCGCGGAGGCACGGCCTTGCACGCGACGCGCGTCGCGGAGCGCTCGTGGCCGGTCAGGTAGCCCTCGGCAACGAGCTGCTCATAGGCCTCGACCACGACCCCGCGCGACACGCCGAGCTGCGCCGCCAGGGCGCGGGTGGAGGGCAGCGTCGCATCGGCCGCCAGCCGCCCGGTCCGGATGGCGGTGCGGAGCTCCTGCTCGAGCTGGCCGTGGAGGGGTCCCGAGCCGTCGTCACGCAGGGTGACGAGCAGCTCGCTGGTCCTGAGTTGTTGCATCGAACTGGATCTTACTCCAGTACCAGATGAGCGTCATCATCATCTGCAACAGCTACTGGAGACCTTCTGATGACCGCCGTTCTCACGATCCTGATCTTCACCGCGCTGGTCCTCGCGCTGGACCTCACCGCAATCCGGTTCGGCGCCGACTCGCGCGACCGCTTCGGCTCTTCCGACCGTGATCGGCCTCGCTGATCCCCGGTTGAGAAATGGAGATATCCATGCACCCCGACACCTACGACTTCTTCGCCAACGAGCGCATTGCCGGCCTGCGCCGTGACGCCGATCGCCGACGGCTGGCCTGCCTCGCGGCCATTACCGGTGGCCGGCCGACCATCCACCACCCAGGGTCGCGTACCCCGGTCGGCGTCTCGGGCAACGGGGCGCCGCTCGCCGATCTCCGCGGCGGCTAGTCGCACCCCGACGCGTCAGCGAGGGCCGCGCCCCCCGTGCGGCAGCCTCGTCGGCGCGGGCGCCGTCACGGTGCGGGGCGCCGGGAACGAGCGTGCGAGCCCGGCGGTAGTCGCTTGGTAGAGCTCGACCTCGTCGGGGATGCCGCGCAGCTTGTGCCGGCCGAGCGAGGCCAGCTCCACGCCGCCATCGAGCTCGATCGCATCGCGCACCGCGGCCGAGAGGATGATCTGGCCGCCGTGACCGGCGTCGCAGATGCGCGCCACCGTGTTTACGGCGATGCCGACGTAGCCGGTGGCGTTCAGGGTCGGCCGTCCGGCATGCACGCCGATCCGGACACGCACCCGCCGGCCTTCCGGCCACTTGTGTGAGCCGATGGCTCGCTGCATGGCAATCGCCGCTGCCAGCGCGCCCGATGGCTCCGCGAACGAGGCGAAGAACTCGTCGGCGCGGGCATCCACCTCGTGGCCGCCCGAAGCCTTCGTGGCAGTGCGCATCATTCGGCGCAACCGGTTCAGGACGGGTGGCCACGTGTCACCGAGCGCGGTCAGGAGCCCGGTGGAGTCCTCGACATCGGCGAGAAGGAGCGTCACGCGGCCGGTCGGCAGGTTGCGCTGCGGACGGAGCTGCCCGTCGATGAACCCGACCGGCAGGAGCCCGTGGCGCTTCGCCGCCTTCAGCAGGCGGGATCGGGCTCGCCCGCGCGCATCCTCGTCGTCGAAGTCGACGCGGTCGAAGCGCGCCAGGGCGTTCCGGACGTGCGCCTCGTCGTTGATCGGGAGGCGGCGACGCCCCTTGGAGTCGATGTAGGCGAAGGCGGAATCCGGCAGCTGCGCCCGGGCCTTCGCGCGAAGCTGCGCCATGGCCCGATCATTATCGCGGACCGGACGGATCCCAACCCACGGCGCCCGATTCGTCAGCGAAGGGCGGGGAGGACGTGGCGGCCGAAGATGTCGATGAAGCGTTCCTGCTCGGGCCCGACCTCGTGGAGGTAGAGCGCCTCGAAACCGCGCTCGAGGTCCGACCGCAGCCACGCGACGTGGCGCTCCAGGTCTGACGAGATGCGAACCGCGCCGTCGACATCCTCGAGCCTCACTGACGTGCGCGTGCCGCCATCGTTGATGTAGAGCTCGTTGCCGCGGCGGGCGTCGACGCGCACGATCAGGCTTTCGGCCTCCGCCACGAGCGCGCGGCCGGGCTCGCACATGACCCGGCAGTGGTCGCCGACGGGCAGCTTCTCCACGCCGTGGCGGATGGCATCCATGAAGGCCGACAGCGGCGCCGGCGGCTCGTTGGAGTAGCGCGACGGAAAGCCGCCGCCGACGTCGAGGCGCTCCAGCAGCACGCCCGCCTTGACGATGAGCTTGCCCACCTCCTCCAGCGCGTTGCCGTAGGCATCCGGCGTCACCGTCTGCGAGCCGACGTGGAACGTGATGCCGAGCTCCTTGGCCACCTGCCGCGTCTTGACCAGCAGGCGCGCGGCCCGGGCGCCGGTGATGCCGAACTTGCGCTCGAGCGGAATCCTGCTGTTCTTCGGGGGCACGGCCATGCGCACCCAGAGCGTCAGCTCGCGGGCGCCGTGGGTCTCCTCCTGGATCTTCTTCAGCTCGTCCTCGCTGTCGAGCGAGAAGCTGCGGCAGCCGAACGCGTACGCGCGGCGGATGGCATGGCGCGACTTCACCGGATGCATGAAGTGGAGCATCACGTCCGGAATGGTGCGCGCATCCTCGATCTCGGGAAGCGAGGCCACGTCGAAATGGCGGATGCCCGCGCCGTACAGCGCGCCCAGCAGGAACACGGAGCTGTTCGCCTTGTAGGCGTAAGCCACGTCACCGGGGAAGTTATTGAGGAAAAAGCGCGCCGCGCGGCCCGCGGCATGCGGGCGGAAGCAGACAACGGGTTTTTCGGGCTTCTTTGCCGCGATCAGCGCGGCGGCAGAGGCAAATGTGTCCATCTCATGGGACCCCCACCAGTCGGTTGGACCGGGCGAGCTGCACAAACTGGCAGAGACCGCCTACGAACAGGCGTTCAAATAGGGTCTGCGTGCCCTCATGTAAAGGCCTAATCTTCCTTCTGACACTATGGTCGCAGGCCCGTGACGAGGCGAGGTTAATTCTGCGTCGCAGCTGCTGCCGCGCGCGTCCCACCAGCAGGATGAGCGGCACCGGCACCGCCGACATGACCGTGTACATGCCGAAGGCATTCAGGTAGCCGATCATCACCGGCCAGGACCCTCATCACTAGCCATCGCATGGAGTAGTCCGCTCAGGCCTCGCTGGCGACCCAGCGCTCCAGTGTCCGTACGCCGAGCACCGCGCCAAGAATGATGGCCAGGACGGCAAGGAACGATCCCGCCGCGAGCGTCGACACGCCGGATATGCCCTGCCCGATTGTGCAGCCAAGCGCCATGACGCCGCCGATACCCATCAGCACCGCGCCCATCAGGTGTCGAAGCGTGTCATCGGAGCCGGCGAAACCCGAGGCGCGGAACATGCCTCTCGCCACGGCCATCGTGAACGCTCCAAGGAGGGCGCCCAGCACTGTGGCGACGCCGAAGCCTGGCAAGGGTGCCGCGGTGAACCGCTCCAGCCATTCCATGGTGTCGCCGACCGGGCGGACGTAGGTGAGCGAGATCGGCGGCCTCGGCCAACTGGCCATCTCGTCGAAGGCAAGGCCGGTCAGCAACCAGCCGGCCGCCGCCGCCAAACCGATGCCGGTACCGCCCCACACATGGCGCGGCGAAGCGCGGAAGCTTGCACTCGCAAAGCAGAAGACGAAGATCGGCAGAAGGATTGCCGTGGCCGCGACGAGCTGCGCCGTCGAACTCGGCATTCCGATATGCGGCGCCAAGAGATCACCAAGGCTCTGCGTCGGCGCGCCGAGCATCATGCTGGTAGTCTTTTCCACCATCACGCGCAGCGGGCCCAGGATGCCGCCAATGGTAATGTAGGCCAGCGTGCCGATGACGACGAGCACGAGCAAAGCGCGCGCGTCGCCGCTGCCTGCCCGCACGAGGTTGCGGCTGGCACATCCGCCCGCGAACACCATGCCGAAGCCGAATATCAACCCACCAAAAATATTGCCGAACCAGTTGAGCCGCGCCGACAGATACATGGACAGCGACAGATCGACCGCGCCGCCCCATTGCAGCAACTGCGCTCCGAGGAGCGCCGTTCCCGCCGCCAGCGCCCACGCCCTGAGGCGCCGCCAGTCCCCGAGGGTCATGATGTCGACGATGGCACCCATGGTGCAGAAATTGGTGGCCTGCGCGATGGCGCCAAAGGCAAAGCCGATGAGCAGGCCGCCCACCGCCAGCCAGACGGGCGCATCAGCCGTCACTAGCTCACGCAGAGCGTTCATGCCACTCCCTCTGCGGTCGCACACGACGCCGCGAGCCTATCATGTTCCCATGCCGGGCTGTAAAAGTCCGGAACACGGCCTTTGCAGATCTGACCTGCACGCGCGCAGGTCGCTTATCCCCATTCTTGCCGCAAGCCGGTGTGTATTGCCGTCCGCCTGCACTATGCTGCATCACCGCTCGCCGCTCTCCTCCGCGATTCACCAATAGCGCCTTCCCACCATGGCAGACCATTGACCGTCCTGACCACCGCGCCACCTCAACAATCCCGCCGGCCCGCCGCGCTTGCCATTTTCGGCCTCGGGACCACGCAGATCATCGGCTGGGGCACATCCTTCTCCCCCATTACGATTTACGGCACACTCATCGGCGACGAACTCGGCATGTCGCGCGAGATGGTGTTCAGCGGCATCACCGTGATGCTTCTGTTCAGCGCGCTCGTCGCTCCCCGCGTCGGCCGCATCGTCGATCATCGCGGCGCCCGCCCCGTTATGGTGACCGGCTCCTTCATCGCTGCCGCATCGATGCTGGCCATGTGGTTCGCACACGGTCTCGTCTCCTATTTCTTTGCCTGGATTCTCATCGGCATCGCCATGCCCATGATGCTGTCCAATACCGCCCTCCCCGGCCTTGTGCAGGTTGTGGGACCGGACGCCCGCCGCGCCATCACGGCGCTCATGCTCATCAACGGCCTGACCTCGACCATCTTCCTGCCGCTGTGCCACTGGCTCGTCGGCGTCACCGGGTGGCGCAACAGCTATCTCATCTTTGCCGCGCTCCACATCTTCGTCTGCGTGCCGATACATGCGCTGGTCCTGCGGCCCGTCGGCGGGACGGCCACCGCCGGTTCCCAGAGCACACGTCGGGCAGAAGGCTTGTTGCCGCCGCATCGCCGCAAGGCCGCATTCGTTATGCTGGCGGTCTGGGCATGCACCGAGGGCCTCATCACCTGGGGCCTATACATGCAGGTCATCGACGTGTTCAAGGCCATGGGACTGAGCGGGGCCGCGGCGGTGGGACTGTGGGCGCTGGTCGGGCCGGCGCAGGCGAGCGCGCGGTTCGCCGATCTCGTGTTCGGAGGACGCTATTCGATCTTCGCTGTGGCCCTTGCCTCGGCGTCCCTGTCTTCGCTGAGCTTCCTGTTTGTGCTGCCGTTCGGCTTCTCCGTCACCTCCACTGCGCTGTTCTGCATCTTCCTCGGCGTGGGCCACGGGCTGTTCGCGGTCGCGCGCAACACGTTGCCGCTGATCCTGTTCGGCGCCAAGGAGTACGGCTCCTACATGGGCCTGCTGATGGTGCCGCAGAACATCGTCAACGCCGCCTCGCCCATCATCGTGGCCGCCGCCATCAGCCGCATCCATCCCGTCAGCGCGCTGTGGATCGCGGGGATCGGTGCCGTCACCGGGCTCGGCGCCGTGCTTGGGCTGATGCGCATCTGCCGCGATCACGCCGTTGCCCACCCCAAGGACAGGTCACAACTCATTAAACCTCAACCAGATGCGTAGCGCAGCAAGCTGCACTGACGCCAGATAATTGGCGTCGTGGCGGCAGAACCGCGTGGCGATTGCTCGGTAATGCTTGAGCTTGTTGAAGAAGCGCTCGACCAGATTGCGCTGCCTGTAGGCCCTTGGACTGAACTTCGGCTTGACGACCCGGTGCTCGAGCGGGCGGATGTTGGCACGCACCCCTTGCTCTTCGAGTTTCTCGCGGATGGCATCGCTGTCGTAGCCGCGGTCGGCGAGCAGCACTGTTCCCTTTCCGACATCATCGAGCATGTCCTCGGCCGACTTGCCATCGTGGGCTTGACCGGCCGTGAGTTTCAGCTCGATCGGCAAGCCGTTGCGGTCTACGAGTGCGTGGATCTTGGTCGTATTCCCGCCGCGGGAACGGCCCATGCAATCGCTGAGCCCCCCTTTTTGTCGCCGTTGGCGGCGTGCTGATGGACCCTGACGGTGGTCGAGTCAATCATCTGGATGCGACCATCATAAGCATCGGAGACCGCGCTCAGGAGTTGGCCCCAGATGCCGGCCTTCTGCCAGCGCACGAAACGGTTGTAACAGGTTGTCGAGGGCCCATATCGCTCAGGGATTTCGGCCCACGGCGAGCCTGATCGCAAACGCCAAAAGATGCCGTTCAGAACTCGGCGGTCATCGACCCGCTCCACGCCTCGTGACTTCTGCGGCAGCAATGGCTCGATGATCTTCCATTCGGCGTCAGTCAGGTCGTATCGATGCCGTGCCATCTCAAGCTCCCCTGTTTGAGAGCTTAAATCACTGTTCGCATACCATGGGAAGCCCGTTTATGAGTTTGTGACCTAGCTCGGGCGCGTTCCAACCTTGAATGCCCGCCCGTCTGTGGAAAGCAGGGCGCGCAAGGAGGCCGGCCATGTTCCCACTCTCCCACATGCTGAAGTCGTTCGTGCGTGTCGGCACGCTCAAGGTTATCGATGCGGCAGGCGGCGTGCACGTCTTTTCAGGTGCACCTGGCCCGCGCGTGACGATGCGGCTGACCGACCCTACGCTGTACCGCAAGCTGTTCTTCAATCCCGAGCTACACGCGGGCGAGGCCTACATGGATGGCCGCCTCAGCTTCGAGGATTCGACGCTCCGGGATTTCCTGACGCTGTTCTCCATGAACCGGCTGTCGCTCGGCTCCTATCCGCTGCAGAAGGTCCTGCGCAAAGTCTCGCGCGGCCTGAAGCGATTCCAGCAGGCCAATCCGGTCGGCAAGGCGCAGCAGAACGTGGCGCACCACTACGATCTCGGCAACGATTTCTACAAGCTGTTCCTCGACGAGGGCATGCTCTACTCGTGCGCCTATTTCCTGAACGACAACGAGACGCTCGAGCAGGCCCAGCGCAACAAGCTGCGGCTGATTGCGTCCAAGCTCAACCTGAAGCCCGGACTGCGCATCCTCGATATCGGCAGCGGCTGGGGCCAGCTGGCGCTCTATCTTGCCGAGATGGAGAACGTCGACGTGACCGGCGTCACGCTGTCCAAGGAGCAGTATGCGCTTTCCAACGAGAAGGCGCAGCAGGCCGGACTGTCGGATCGCGTGCGCTTCCACCTGCGCGACTACCGCGAGCTCGACGACCGCTTCGACCGCATCGTGTCGGTCGGCATGTTCGAGCACGTGGGCGTCCACCACTACGACGAGTTCTTCGCCAAGATCAACGCGCTGCTGAAGGACGACGGCGTCATGCTGCTGCATTCCATCGGCCACATGAGCCCGCCCGGCACCGCCAGCCCCTGGCTCAGGAAGTACATTTTCCCCGGCGCCTACTCGCCCGCGCTTGTCGGAGGTCTTCACGTCGGTGGAGCAGGCGAGCCTATGGGTCACGGATCTGGAATTCCTGCGGCTCCACTACGCCAAGACCCTCAATCACTGGGCGCGCCGTTTCGAAGCCAACCGCGCCGCCGTTGCCGCCATGTACGACGAACGGTTCTGCCGCATGTGGGAATTCTATCTCATCAGCGCCGAGATGATGTTTCGCACCGGCAGCCAGCTCGTCTTCCACATGCAGCTCGCGCGTCAGCGCGATGCCGCCCCGATCGTGCGCGACTACGTGACGGACACCCAGCGGCGATACATGGCCAAGGAAGCTGCGCGCCCGCTGCCGTTCGGCGCCGGCAAGCTCGGATTAGACGCGATCAGCCCGGAGGGGCGGGCCGCTTGATGCGATAGAGCTGGAAGCGGCTGGCGTTCTGCACCAGCGTCAGATGCTCGGGCGCCGGATTCTCGGAGTCGTCATCCGTAAAGAGCACGTAGAGGTAGTCGAACTTGGTGTTCCAATCCTGCCAATACGAATCGTCCTCGCCTTCAGGTCGGCGATGCTTCCGCCGGTCTCGGCGTCTGTCGCACCAGGTCTCGGCCGCAGCGAGCACCAGGCGCTCGATGGTCGGCGGCGTTCCATCCTGCGTGTCGACCAGCCTGCGGAACTCGGGCCTCACGTGCAGGATCTGCTTGCCCACGACCGTGAACGCAGTCGTCACCAGCGCTGATCGCTCGATGATGGCGAGGCAAGCGGCGTGCACGAGGCCGAGATCGGAAACATCGTCGCCGCCCGAGGCGTGGCCGTAAGCCACGAGCACCTTCGAGCCCGGGCTTGATGCGCTTGACCGAGCGAGCGAAATTCGCTGGTCGTCGTGGACAGGTTCGCCCACGACACATTGACCTCGATCACGCGCACGATCACGAGCGTGAAGACGACGGCAATGAAGGCGCGCCGGACGAGTCGATGCTGCAGGCTCATGTCGATGCAGCCGAACAGCATGAAGGCCAGCGCAATCGGCAAGCGCTGATCCGTCATGTAGGTGGCGAACATGATACGCGGCAAAGCCAGGTACACCACCGTTCCGACCACCAGCAGCACCCACGCCATGGGATGAACACGCAGCAGGCCGCGTCGCGCGGCCCAGGTCGCGCCGGCGGCAAGCGTCGCCGCAATGCCCAGCGCGACGATGTCCGAGTAGAGCTCGATGACGTACATCAGGCCGTCGATCTTGCCGCGCGGCTCCCACGAAATCTCCGAAGCCAGATGCCGCGTCGGGCTCGCAAGCAGCAGCGGTACGACCGGCAGAAACGGAAGGGCGGCGGCGAAGAACGCGAGAAGGCGCGGCTGCCATGGCTGGCGGCGGGTCACGTAGAGCCGCCAAAGCTCGAAGGCGAGCAGGCCGATGCCGTAGATGCCGACGGAGAAAAGGTGGCAGAAGAACATCGCCACCACGAACGGCGGTCGCCACCGGAAGCGCAGACCGGGCGATCCTTGAGCCGGATCCAGGCCGCAAGCCCCCAAAGCGCCAGGCCGATACCGAAAATGTAGTTCATCACCCCGACGAG
This sequence comes from uncultured Chloroflexia bacterium, assembly GCA_963839635.1. Lineage (GTDB taxonomy): Bacteria > Chloroflexota > Limnocylindria > QHBO01 > QHBO01 > JACDBZ01. The sequence goes on along the minus strand of CAWIVT010000007.1, from coordinate 29,408 downwards.
AAAGACATAGTTGTAGAGGAGCGGGATGGCGAGCAGCGGCACGGGCGTCCAGCGCCCGAACAGCGCCGCGGCCGAGCGCCATGCTGCCGGAGATGATGAGAACGAAGCGACGCGACCGTGAAAACCTGCCCGGCCAGGTAGATCCGCATGAAGCGCCCGAGCACCGGGACGATGAGGTCCATCATCAGGTTCGGGATGATGGTCCATTCGATCTGATAGTACTGCGCGAGCGTCGGATCGGTCGGCACCGCGCGCAATCACGTGCATGCGGGCCAGATGGTTGATGTAGTCCGACAGCGGCGGAAGCGGATAGGTCCAGATCGGGATGGAGCTCAGGCAGGAGCAGCACGCCAAACAGCACAGCGAGTTGTTGACGCGGGAAAGCCGGACGTCCGCCGGTAGCCCAGCCCGGCCCCTGGGAGGCTGCAACATTCTCGTGTGCTGTCTGCCTTTTCCTGCACGCCGACCCGCCAATGTGGCCGCAGCCCTGCAATGTACCGCGAGCCGGACCGCTCTAAGCACACAGGCTCAGATGCGCAAGCCGGGCCTGAACCTGCGGTGAACACAGCTGCGTTCGTTATCGAGGATCGATAGGGTCGGGCGAAATAGGGGCCGGCCACGCCGCAGCACGCGCTTTGCGGATCGGCTGTGCCAAAGTTGGCACGGCAACGCCTCGCAGTCTGCCGCACAGCGGCGTCAGCCCGATTGTCGTTAGGCAGACAGCGCCCTGCTCCGCCTTCTCGGCCTCTGAGCGCGCACGATCCTCGGCGCCCTTCACCGTCGTATCGCGGTCGACCAGCTCGATCACCGCGCGCGGTGCGGAGTCGCCGTAGCGGAAGCCCGCCTTCAGCACGCGCGTATAGCCGCCGGCGCGGTCCTTGTAGCGGGGGGCCAGCGTATCGAACAGCTTCTTGACCATGTCCTCGTCGCGCAGGCGCGCGGCCGCCAGCCTGCGCGAGTTCAGATCACCGCGCTTGGCCAGCGTGATGTACTTGTCCATGACGCGCTTCAGGTCCTTGGCCTTGGGCAGCGTCGTGACGATCTGCTCGTGCTTGATGAGGGCTGCGGCCATGTTGGAGAACATGGCCTGGCGGTGTCCGCTGTCGCGGCCGAGACGCCGCCCGAGCTTGTTGTGTCGCATGTCGATGACCCTTACGTTGTTTGCCGGGGAGGTTCTGCGGCCTCGCCTCGGTTCAGGCAGTTGAATAGGCAGCGGACTATGTCGCTACCCGCTACTGCCGATTGCCCATTGCCTCAATACTGATCCTCGTAGCGCTTCGCCAGATCCTCGATGTTGTCGGGCGGCCAGTTCGGCACTTCCATGCCGAGATGCAGGCCCATGGAGGCCAGAACCTCCTTGATCTCGTTCAGCGACTTGCGGCCGAAGTTCGGCGTGCGCAGCATCTCGGCTTCGGTCTTCTGGATGAGGTCGCCGATGTAGACGATGTTGTCGTTCTTCAGGCAGTTGGCCGAGCGCACCGAAAGCTCGAGCTCGTCCACCTTCTTGAGCAGCGCGGCGTTGAACGCGAGCTCGGGATGCGCCCGCTCCTCGACGGCCTTCTTCGGCTCCTCGAAGTTGATGAACACGGCGAGCTGGTCCTGCAGAATGCGCGCGGCGAGCGCCACCGCGTCCTCGGCCTTGATCGAGCCGTCGGTCTCCAGCGTCATCGTCAGCTTGTCATAGTCGAGAACCTGGCCCTCGCGCGTGTTCTCGACGCGGTAGGAAACCTTCTTGACCGGGCTGTAGAGGCTGTCGACCGGGATCAGGCCGATCGGCGCATCCTCCGGACGATTGCGCTCGGCCGGGACGTAGCCCTTGCCGATCGAGGCGGTGAACTCCATGCGGATCGCTGCGCCCTGGTCCAGGTTGCAGATCACATGCTCGGGATTGAGGATCTCGACGTCGGAGCTGGTCTCGATGTCGCCGGCCTTGGCGGGTCCGCGCCCTTCCTTCTTCAGCACCATGCGCTTGACGCCGTCGGAATGGATGCGCAGCGCGATGTCCTTGATGTTGAGGATGATGTTCGTCACGTCCTCGCGCACGCCGGGGATCGACGAGAACTCGTGCAGCACGCCGTCGATGTGCACGGTATTGATGGCCGCGCCCTGCAGCGACGACAGCAGCACGCGCCGCAGCGCATTGCCGAGCGTCATGCCGAAGCCGCGCTCGAGCGGCTCGGCGACGATCGTCGCGGTCTTGCCACGCTCGCGGCCGGGCTCGATGTCGAGCTTCGTCGGCTTGATGAGATCCTGCCAGTTCTTCTGCAACACGGTGATCCTCTGCACTTGCGGGCGCCGGCTCGTACACACGGCGGGCGCCAATGGAATGATGTGCCGCTTCGAAGCGCCGGCGCCGCCAGACGTCACGGCGCGGCGAATGCGTGACTTAGACGCGGCGGCGCTTGCTCGGCCGGCAACCGTTGTGCGGGATCGGCGTCACGTCGCGGATCGACGTGATCTGGAAACCGACAGCCTGCAGCGCGCGCAGCGCCGACTCGCGCCCCGAGCCCGGACCGCTGACCTCGACCTCGAGGATCTTCATGCCGTGCTCGGCGGCCTTCTTGCCGGCGTCCTCGGCCGCCACCTGCGCCGCATACGGCGTCGACTTGCGCGAGCCCTTGAAGCCCATCGTGCCCGACGACGACCAGGCGATGGTGTTGCCCTGCGCATCGGTGATCGTGATCATGGTGTTGTTGAACGACGCGTTCACGTGCGCGACGCCGGAAGAAATGTTCTTCTTCTCGCGCTTGCGCACCTTGCCGCGCTGAACCTGCTGTGCCTCTTTCGCCATGTCTCGGAGTGCTCCCGCGATAACTGCTTCGGCGGCAGCAGCAGCGGGCGCCGGAAGCCGCCCGCAGCTCGCGCCGCGATTGAAGTTACTTCGTCGCCTGCTTCTTGCCGGCGATCGCCTTGGCCGGACCCTTGCGCGTGCGCGCATTGGTGTGCGTCCGCTGGCCGCGCACGGGAAGACCGCGGCGATGCCGCAGGCCGCGGTAGCAGCCCAGATCCATCAGCCGCTTGATGTTCATCGCCACTTCGCGGCGCAGATCGCCCTCGACCACGAGATCGCGGTCGATCGTCTCGCGGATCTGCAGCACTTCCGCGTCCGTCAGCTGGTTGACGCGACGCTCATCGGGAATGCCGACCTTGGCGCAAATGTCCTTGGCATTCTTCGGTCCGACACCGTGGATATACTGCAGCGCGATGACGACGCGCTTCTGTGTCGGGATGTTCACCCCTGCGATACGGGCCACACGTCTCTCCTTGAAGATCTCGGCATGTCACCGGACCGCGGTGTCTTGTCCGAATAGGTCACCGGGTCAAAATTCTGGCCGCACCATCGCCCGAGCCCGCAGGCTCAACCGACCTCACAACGCCATATACCGGCGCCCATGCAGGCTGCCGGTTCCCGACGCTGCGTTAATCAGTTCGCGAAAGTTGGCACCGTTGTAGCGGAGGCGTCACCTGCGTCAACTCTCTGTTGGCTGTGTCCAGAAGGCCACATCGCGCACTGCGGATGGGTCGCATTGCGCTTCGCTTGGCAGTGCCGCGGCCACGACGTTAGGTTGCCTCTCCTCTCACCCTTTTCAAGGGCAACGGGCAAATGACCCTCCCGGACGGCTACAGCGATGTTCCTCCCGGCAAAATCGCAGCCGTGGTGACCCATCTCGAGATGCTGGCAACGGCCCCCTCCGGCCGGGCGCCGAAGTGTCGCGGGGGACCATCCAGGCAGTCCCGTCAGCCCGACGTGGCTTGGTATCGCGATCTGTATGCCCGCGTCGGGGCCGAGGACTGGCTATGGTTCTCCCGGCTCAGATGACCCACGGAGGCTCTGGACGCGATAATCCGCGACCCCAGGTCGAGATCTTTGCGCTCACCGCGCAAGGGTCGCGACGAGGGCCTGCTCGAGCTCGATTTCCGAGACCGATGAGGAATGCGAGCTGCTGTTCTTCGGCGTGACGAAGCAAATGCTAGGCCAGAGGTGCCGGCCGCCTGCTCATGAACGCCGCCATCGATCGCGCCTGGTCCCACCCCATCAGGCGCTTCTGGGTGCACACCTGCACCCTGGATCATCCGGACGCTCTCGCCTTCTATATACGCTCTGGTTTCCGGCCCTTCCGTCGGCAGATCGAAATCGCCGACGACCCGCGCTTGACGGGCATCCTGCCGATGACGGCCGCTGCGCACGTTCCCATCATTCGATAAGCGCCCCACAACAGGACAGCCCTTAACCCTACCGGGCCAGCCCTGGCGACCTTTTTGCACTTCGCGTGCGAAGCGAAGGGATTTGCGCCAGTTTGGGAGCACAATGAGACGAATTTTGCCGGCGTGTGTGCTGATGTGGGGGATGTCGGCCACAGCCAACGCCGAGACGCGCCGTGATGGACGATTGGAAGGCTGGCCAGACGCACGGCGCATCCACGCTCGCGCCGGGCCGGCACAGCGTGTCCGTCAACACCGCCGTTGAAAACGACGTCGCGGCCGTTCCGGCCGACAGGCTCGCTGGTCGACGGCGAAGACGCCGACCCAGCTGACCGGGCCTCTCCGCCGGCAAGCCCTGGATCTGGCGCATCCTCCGGCTCGAATGGACCGAGCCGACGAGAAGGGCTTCGAGGACTTCGTCCGCGGCATCGGCGAGAGCGACTGCAAGCACGATGCACGAGTGCCTGACGAGCCCGGCCTCGAATCCGCGCTTTCACGCCAGCAATCCGGCCGACATGCGCTTCTTCGCCGATTGCGCCGACCTGCCGTACCTGCTGCGCGCCTACTACGCCTGGAAGAACGGCCTGCCCTTCTCGTTCGCCAGCGCCATGCGCTCGCTCGGCTCGCCCGGCGACATCCGCTACAACAACGGCAACCGCGTCAGCGCGCGCAAGGACCTGATCGCCGCCGGCATCGACGCGCGCCGCGCCATCCCTGACATCACGACGCTCGTCACCACCGCGCAGTTTCGCTACCGCGCCCGAGGCGACCGGCCAGCTACTGCCGGACCAATACCCGGTCGGCATCACGCGCGATAGCATCAAGCCCGGCACCATCATCTATGACGCCTACGGGCACATCGCCGTCGTCTACAACGTCACGCGCGAGGGCCGCGTCCTGTTCATGGATTCGCACCCCGACAACTCGCTGACGCGCGGGATTTACGGCCACGCCTTTCATCGGCAGGCGCCGTCCGTCGGCGGCGGCTTCAAGCGCTGGCGGCCGCTGAAGCTCGCCGGCGCCACGCGCCAGAGCGACGGCAGCTACGCCGGCGGCCGGATCGAGCTCGCCGCCGGATCGCCAGCTCAGCGACTGGTCGGACGAGCAGTACTTCGGCACCGAGACGCCACGCGCCAAGGACTGGCGCGAGGCGCGCTTCACGATCAACGGCCGCGAGAACGGACTACTATCACTTCGTGCGCCTGCGCCTGGCGCCGGCGGGCTTCCGCTATGATCCGATCGAGGAAACGCGCGTGATGGTGCGCAGCCTCTGCCGCGACATCCATTACCGGCGCGAGGCCGTCGACTTCGCGCTCAAGGCCGGCATCCATCGGCGCACGCCGCCGGCCCGCCTGCCCTACAACATCTACGGCACGGACGGCGACTGGGAGATCTACTCCACGCCCTCGCGCGACGCGCGCCTCAAGACCGGCTTCAAGGAGCTGCGCGACGAGATCGCCCGCTTTCTGGAGCTGACCGCAAGCGAAAGCGACGAGATCGTCTATGCAGGCACACGACCTGAAGCGCGACCTGCGCGGCGTGTATGAAGCCGAAACGGCAGCCTGCAACATCACCTACACGCGCAGCAACGGCACACCAGTCACGCTGACGTTCCGCGACGTCGCCGCGCGCCTCTTCGACCTGTCCTTCGATCCCTACCAGTGCGTGGAGCGGCGCTGGGGCGCGACGACGCGAAGAGCTCGCAAGCTGCCCCGACACGGGCGCGAAGCCGGCCTGGTACGACGCGCAGCAGCGTCTGCGCAATCAGATCGACCGCGTCTACGATGCGCGCATGGACTTTTCGCTGGCCGATCTGAAAAAGAAGCCGCCGGGCAGCGGCACCGACACACCGCCCGACATCGGCATTGCCGCCCTCGTTGGTGGCGGCCACTGAGCGCCGTCGCCGCTGCGGGCGGCGTTACTCCGCCGCCACCCGATAGCGGCGCGCGTAATCCGTCAGCGCATCGTCCTCACACGCCTTGATCGGCGTGAAGTCGCGGTGCGCGATGAACTCCGGCCGCTTGAACTGGGTGATGTGGTTGGAGACCGCGCACAGCGTCAGATACACGATCTTGCGCGGATAGGGCGTGATGTTGGCCGGCGAGGCGTGCGCCAGGTTGCCGTGGAACATCAGCACCGTGCCGGGCTTGCCGGTCGGCGCGACGATGCCGCCCTCGTTGACGAGCTTCGTCACCGTCTCGTTGTCGAGCGTCCACAGCGGATAGCTGGTCGTGGCCTTGTCGTGGCCGGCGGCCAGCGTGCCGCCCTTGTGGCTCTTGGGGATGAACATCAGCGGGCCGTTGATCGGCATCACCTCGTCGAGGAACACCGAGATGTTCATGGCCCGCGCCTCGGGCATGCCGTCGTCGCGCTTCCAGGTGCCGTAGTCCTGGTGCCACTGCCACACCTCGCCGTCGAACGGCGCCTTGGCGTTGATCTTGAACTGATGCATGTAGACCGGCTCGCCGAAGAACTGCTCCAGCGGCTCGATCAGGCGCGGATGCCGGCCGAGAATGCCGAACGCCTCGTTGTAGGTGTGGGCGGCGAACGCCGTGCGCGGCGCACCCGATTTCTCGCGCCAGACTTCCTCGCGGCTGGACTTGTAGATCTCCTCGGCTTCCGCGCGCAGCACGGCCATCTCCTCGTCGGAGAAGCAGTTGGGCATGACGATGTAGCCCTGCTCGTCGAACTCCTTGAGTTGCTGCTGCGTGAGCTTCATGGGTTTCCTCCGTGTCAGTTGCTTATGGACTTTGTTGTGTGTGCTCGGTCGCGCTCAACCGCTCGAGGCGCCGCGCGGTGTCCTCTCCGGCGCCGGCCACGTGATGGCGCATCAGCGTCGCCGCCTTGTCGGGCTTGCCGTCCAGCACCGCCGCCAGAATCGCGCGCGTGCTCGCTCCACACGCGCTGGCGGATCGTTCGGCTCGGTCAGCACCGATCCCATCGAGCGCATGAAATGCGGCCACTGATCCGAGATCGTCTCGGTGATCGCGCGTATTGCCCGACATGACGTGCAGCGCAGAATGGAAGGTCACGTCGGCCGTCGACGAGATCGACGATGGCGGCGTCTGCGCCGAGGTTCGCTCCTTTGACCAACGCCTCCTGCGCGGTTCTGCGCTCGCGCTCCGTCAGCTTGCCCGCTGCCGCGCGCCGGGCGGCCAGCTCCGCCGCCAGCCCCTCGAGCGCCTCGCGCACCTGATAGAGATCGCGAATGCGTTGCGCGTCGAGTGGCGCGACCACCAGGCCGCGCTTGCCGTGCTCGATGAGCAGGCCGCGGCGCTTCAGAAGTTGCAGGGCATGACTGACCGGCTGGCGCGAGACGCCGAGCCGGGCGGCAACGCTTTCCTGGGTCACGCGTGCGCCGGGCACCAGCGTACCATCGACGATCGCGGCCAGAAGCCGGTCGTGCACCTGATCGATGAGGTCGGGCGACGCCGTGAGGGCGATAAGCGACAAACGAATCCCTCCCAGAAAGCGCGTTCCTTTTTCCGCGAAGCATAGAATTCGGAATTCAGAATGCAATCAATTTTCGAAGCGCGGGGGTCGCAGGCCGTAACGCTATGGGGCCGCCGGCACCTCCGGCAGGTAGCCGCGCGCCGTCAGGGCGTGGAACCGCCAGATCAACAGCACGGCGTAGATCGCAAGGCCCGAGCGACAGGCCGATCCAGACGCCGAGCGCCCCCAGCCCCATGGGAAACGCCAGCCAATAGCAGCCAACGAAGCCGATCAGCCAGAAGCTGACCGCCGCAAACACCAGAGGCAGGCGCGTGTCGTTGAGTCCGCGCAAGGCCCCGGCCGCACCGTCTGCACGCCGTCGGCAATGAAGAACGTCATGCCCATCACCAGCAGCAGCGCCGCCAGCGCCACGGTCTCGGCCGCTGCCGCCGTCGCGCTCGGGCCCAGAAACAGCAGCGGAATCTGGTGCCGCGTCAGCGCCACCAGCGCTGTCGCCCCCACCATGAACACCGCGCCGAGACCGATGGCGACCAGCCCCGCGCGGCGGCTCGCCGGCGCGTCGCCGCGGCCAACGGCCTGGCCGACACGCACCGTCGCCGCCAGCGAAATGCCGAACGGCACCATGAACATCACCGCCGCGGTCTGCAGCGCGATCTGATGTGCGGCAAGCGCCGTCGTGCCGATGCGCCCCATCAGCAGCGCCGCGGCGGCAAACACGCCGAACTCCAGCGAGATACGAGCCCGAGATCGGCAGCCCGACAACCAGAAGCCTGCGAAACAGCAGCCAGTCGGGGCGCCAGAAGCGGCCAAGCACGCGGTACTTCTTGAAGGGATGGCGCGCATAGCACACCCACACGGCCACCGCGCACATGGCAATGTTCACGAACGTCGTCGCAAGTCCCGCACCCAGCAGATCCAGCTGCGGCAGGCCGAACGCGCCATAGATCAGCGCATAAGCCAGCACGCCGTTCGCTGGAATGGCGGCGAGCGTGATCCACAGCGCCGGCTCCGGCCGGTTCACCGCGCTCATGAAATTGCGCAGCGCCATGAACGCCCAGGCCGGGACCAGGCACCAGCCCAGGCCTGACAGATAGCGATGCGCCAAGCGCCGCCGCTTCCGGTGTCTGGCCGAGCGCCAGAAGAATGTCCTCGCCCCACAGCTGGATCGCCGTCAGCGGTATTCCGGCGATGCACGGCCGCCCACAGGCCGACGCGCAGCGCGCGGCGCACCATACGCGGCTCGCGCGCGCCAAAAGCCTGCGACGCCAGCGGTGCAACGGCCGCGACAAGACCCATGCCGATCGTGAAGGCCGCAAACAGCACCGTATGCGCGAGCGCCGTTGCCGCCACGACCTTGTCGCCGAGCCGGCCCAGCAAAATCATGTCGGTCGTCATCATCACGACCTGGCCGAGTTGCGTCAGCGCCATTGGCGCAGCGAGGCGGACCGTCTCGATCAGCTCGGTGCGAAAAACGGCTTCGTTCGCCGATGCATCAGCACCGGCGGCTGTCACGCTCTCAGATGAGGTCATGCGCGCAACATAGGCAGCCATGCCCAAAAGGGAAGCATCAACTTGCCGCCGCCAATCACGAATGCTGACATCGAATTGACATGCGTTGCGCGACCGCAGGATAGTTGTGCTCAATCAGTGCCCTCAAGGGGCCGCGGCCAGGAGGAGCGCGTCGATGTCCCTCAAGGAAAAGGGCGCTGTCACCGGCATCGGCGAGACCGCCTACTCGCGCGCCTCCGGAAAGAGCGTGCTGGCGCTGCAGCTCGAGGCCTCGCTGGCAGCCATCGCCGACGCCGGCCTCACGCCGAAGGACATCGACGGCATCATCGCCTACGGCACGGCGACGGTGGCCGAGGACTTCATCACCAACTTCGGCATCGCCGGACCTGCGCTTCTCCGCCGACCACGCCGATGGGCGGCGCCAGTCGCCGTCGCCGCCATCCAGTGCGCCATCGCGGCCATCAGCGCCGGCATCTGCAATCACGTGCTGATCCCGCTCGGCCGCAACGGCTCCTCGGGCGGCCGCATCGGCACGCGCGTGCAGCAGATGCCGCAGTTCCGCACCATCGGCGAGTTCGAGATGCCGGTCGGGCGCCATCGCGCCGGCGCAGCTCTACGCGCCGATGGCGCGCCGGCACATGGAGCTCTACGGCACCACCAGCCGTCAGCTCGCCGAGATCGCCGTCACCACGCGCAAGCACGCGCTCGCTCAACGGCCGACGCGCATGATGACGCAAGCCGATGACGGTCGAGGACCATCAGGCCTCGCGCATGATCTCCGATCCGTTGCGCCTGCTCGACTGCTCGCTGGAGAGCGACGGCGGCTGCCGCGATCGTCGTCAGCGCCGCCGAGCGCGCGCGGGACCTGAAGCAGCCGCCCGGTCGTGCGTCATGGGCGTCGCCGAAGGGCATCCCGACTCGCCGAGCGCGATCACGCAGCGGCCCGACCTCACGCGCGCTCGGCCTCGCCAAGGCCGCGCCGAAGGCGTTCGCCATGGCCGGCGTCACGCACGCCGACATCGACGTCGCCGAGGTCTACGACTGCTTCACCTACATCGTGCTGTGCCAGCTCGAGGACATGGGCTTCTGCAAGAAGGGCGAGGGCGGCGCCTTCGTCATGGACGGCGCCATCGCGCTCGACGGCCGGCTGCCGCTCAACACGCACGGCGGCCTGCTGTCAGCCAGGCGCACATGGCCGGGCATGAACCACATCGTCGAGCTGACGCGGCAGTTGCGCGGCGACGGCCGGCAAGGCGCAGGTGCACGGATGCCGAGATCGGCCTCGTCACCGGCTACGGCGACATGGGCGACGGCTCGCATCGCCATCATGCGGAGGGCCTGACGATGGACTATCTCGAAGCCCGTGCCCGAGCCGACGCCCGAGTCGAAGCCGTACTGGGACGGGCTCAAGCGAGGGCCGGCTGGTGCTGCAATCGTGCGGCGCCTGCGGCAAGGTGCGGCACTATCCGCGCCCGCTCTGCGACGCCTGCTACTCCTTCGATGTGCGCTGGATCGACGCCAAGGGCCGCGGCACGGTGCATAGCTGGACCGTGACGCACCACGCGTTCCATCCCGGCTTCAAGGCGGACCTGCCCTATGTGCTGGTGACTGTGGATCTGACGGAGGGCGTGCGCATGCAGGCGCCGCTGCGCGGCGCGACGCCGGCATCGCTCAACCCGGTCTGCCGGTGCGCCTCGTCGTCGAGCCGGCACGGGACGGCTTGGCGCTGCCGGCTTTCGTCACCCGCGAAGGCCTGAACGATGGCTACAATCGTCGATATCGACGCTCTGCGCCGGCACATCGGCAAGACCGTCGAGGAACACGACGTCGCTACCGCCGCGCCGTTGCACGGCATGATCGTCACCTTCGATCGCGACGAGCGCGCCGCCCGCAGGACGGCGACATCGTGCAGCCCGGTTGGCACAACGCCTACTTCCTGCAGATGTCACGCAAGGCAAAGCTCGCGGCGGATGGACTGCCCGTCGACTCGGCGCTGTTGCCGCCGATGCCGTTCCCTCGCCGCATGTATGCGGGCGCCGATCTATCCTTTCACGAGCCGATCCGCGTCGGCGATCGCCTGCGGCGCGTGAGCGAGCTCAACGACATATCCCTGCGTGAGGGCAGCACGGGCGCGCTCATTTTCGTGACGCAGACGCGCAGCATCTTCACGCCGCGCGGGCTCGCCATCGTCGACCGCTGGCATACGGTGTTTCGCGAGGAAGTGCCGGCCGGCGCGCAGAGCGCGACACCCAAGCGCGATGCGCCCGAGGGCAGACCTGCCGTGGCGGCGCACGATCGTGGTCGATCCCGTGTCGCTGTTTCGCTACTCGGCGCTGACCTTCAATCCGCATCGCATCCATTATGACCGCGGCTATGCCACGACCGCCGAAGGCTATCCGGGGCTCGTCGTGCATGGCCCCTACTCGCAGCAGTGCCTGCTCGATTTCGCGCGCGATCACGTGCCTGGCCGGCGGATGACGGCATTCACGCAGCGGGCGCGGGCGCCGCTGTTCGATACCGCCCCGTTCACGCTCGTGGGACGGCCCGCCGACGAGGGCGAGTGCCGAGGTGTGGGCACTGACGGACCAGGGCACCATCGCCATGCAGGCCAAAGCCGCCTTTGCCTAACGCCATGCGCACAAAGGCAGGCGCGCGCGCCTGCCTTGGCGAATTGCGGATGATCTGAGCTACGCCGCCTTGGGCTTGGTGTAGGCCGGGGCCGATTGCAGCTGATCCTTGGTCGCATTGATGGTGAAGTACGGCTTGCCGTCGCTGTGAAGCATGCGCTTCACCTGGTCCGGCGTCATGGACACCGATTTCTCGCCCATACCAAGGAAACCACCGACGCCGAGGATGATGGCCGTGACCTTTCCACTCTCATCGAGCACAAGATCGTTCACGTCGCCGATCTGCTCACCGGCCATATTATAAACGCGGCTATTCATGAAGTCAGACGCATTCCATGTGCCCTTGACCTCTTGCGTCGGGGCCGTGGTCTTGGTCTGCGCCGCGGACGGAGCCGTTTGCGTTGATGGCGCCTGCTGGGCCTGCGCGGTGGCGGCCAGCAGTGTGAGGGCAGCGGCAGCGACAACGGAAGTTCGCATGGGAAAATCTCCTAGAATCAAGAGGAAAGCTGCCATACCAACGTGCCGGCGCGAGCCCCGGTTCCGAGCTTCTGAAGCGCAAACAGCCTGACGCACGAATAAAATTAAAAAAAATAGGCCAGCCGCGAATAATGCGCTGGCTGACCCGTTGTTGTAGCGATCCGCACCCCGCACGCGGATCAAATGGACAGGGCGCCTCTCCCCGCACGAGGCGCCCTTTTCTATTGTCAGCGCGCAGCGCGAAGGCGCCGCGAGCAGACCTACATGCGCTCCTTGAGCTGCCGAATTTTGCGCAACTGCCAGTTGGCGATGACGCTGGGGCGTGCGCCCGAACACGGCCCAGGCGTGCCCAAGAATGCCAAGACCCCAGCCCAGGAACGGCCACTGCACCCACCAGCCATCGGCGCTATCCATGGAATTGATGACCAGCATCAGCGCCATGACGACCCCGAACACCGCCAAATGGATGTAAAAGCCTGTTATTTCCTCGACTTTGCGCTGCGCGCGCACTAACTTTTCGTGGTGATCCATCGGCTCGCTTCTCCTCTTGGACGCAACTGGTACAAACTCGCGCGCCGCTTGCGCGCGCCATATCGAGCCCCCGAAGGGGACTTCGCCTCTGAAAAGCCCAAATGGTTGAAGAAACGCCGAAATTCAACCCCAAACGTCTACGGAGCGCCCAGGGGCCGCAGGCTGGAAGCTTCAGCCCATCTGCCGCAGCGATTTGGCGTACCCATCGAGCAGCGGCAGGAGCACGTCGGCTTTCGCAGCCGGCACGTCGAAAATGACCCGCGCAACGCCCGCATCGCGATAGCGCTTCAGCGCGTCGAGATCGTTCGCGACACCGAAAATCGAGACCGGAATGCTCTTGGGATCGCGCCCCGCCTCCACCGCCATCTGGCGGAACTCGGGAAGGTGCGCCAGCACGTCGGGATAAGCCGGCCGCGAGGCGTGCGGCAGCCAGCCGTCTCCGTAAGCGACGGCGCGGCGCGCCGAATACGGGAACGCGCCGCCCACGATCACTGGCGGATACGGCTTCTGGATCGGCTTCGGCCACGTCATCATCGGCGGGAACTTGACGAGCTTGCCGCTGTATTCGGGCTTGGACTTGGTCCAGATCTCGCGCATCGCCTCCACCTGCTCGCGCATCAGCGTGAAGCGGGTTTTGAACTCGGTGCCGTGGTCGGCCATCTCCTCGGCGTTCCACCCGCCGCCGATGCCGAACAGGAAACGGCCGTTGGATACCTGATCGAGGCTGGCCACCGCCTTGGCCGTCTGGATCGTGTCGCGCTGGATGACGAGGCAGATGCCCGTGCCGAGCTTCAAGCTTGCTGGTGACGGCCGCCGCCGCGGTCAACGTTACGAACGGGTCCATCACGTCGTAGTACATTTTCGGCACGTCCCCGCCTTTGGGGAACGGCGACGTGCGCGACAGCGGAATGTGCGAATGCTCCGGCGCCCACAGGGATTCGATCCCGCGCTCTTCGAGCGCCCGGGCAAGCTCGGCAGGACCGATCGAATAGTCCGTGAAGAAAATCGCGACGCCGAAATCCATGTGCTCCTCCCCACGCCCTTCAAGATCGTTGCATCGAGCTTACAGCAGATGCGCCCATTAAAGCATCGCGCAGCGCCGGCCGGGCGTGTTTGCCAGCATCGGGAAGCTGCGTGTAGATGCTGACGACGGCCCCCATACGAAGGCCCGCATGAGCACGCGATGGAAACAGCCATGAGCAGCACCGGCACCTACGACGTCGTCATTGTCGGCGGAGGCATGGCCGGGCTCATTGCCGCAGCGCGCGCAGCAGAGCTCGGCCTCTCCGTAGCCGTACTGGAAAAGGGCGAAGGCGAGCGCTATCCCTGCAATGCGCGCATGTCGGGCGGCGTCTTCCACGTCGCCTTCAACGACATCAAATCGCCGCCCGCAACGCTGCGCGCCGCCATCGACAGCGCAACGGCGCGGCAGCGCCGACCCGGGTCAAACGCAAGCCATGGCGGACAAAGCCGGCGCGCTGGTCGACTGGCTCGGCAAGCAAGGCGCGCGCTTCATTCGCACCAAAGTCGCCTGGCAGAACTACATTCTGGCGCCGCCTCGTCCCCTGCGGGCCGGCATTGACTGGATTGGGCGCGGCCCCGATGTGCTGCTGCGCCAGCTTGTCGCCAACATCGAGAAGTGTGGCGGCAAGATCTATCTCGGGACGCGCGCATCATCCTTGATGATGCAGGACGGCCACTGCACCGGCGTAACGAGCCGAGGCCGCTGGCCAGTCGCTCACGCTCTCGGCGCGCGCCGTCGTCCTGGCGGACGGCGGCTTTCAATCCAACACCGACATGCTGCGCGAACACGTCACGCCGCGCGCCCGCCAAGCTGAAGCAGCGCGGCGGCGTCACCGGCACCGGCGACGGCCTGCGCATGGCGCGCGAGGCGGGCGCAGCCATCACGGCACTCGATCGCTTCTATGGCCACCTCCTCTGCCGCGATGCCATGCACAGCGACGCGGTGTGGCCCTATCCCGAGCTTGATGGCATCGCCACCGCCAGCATTCTCGTCAACAGCGAGGGCGTGCGCTTCCTTGACGAAGGCCGCGGCGGCGTCTGGATCGCCAACACGATCGCGAAGCAAGCCGATCCGCTGTGCGCCAGCATCATCTTCGACAGCAAGATCTGGGAAGGGCCCGGCCGTTCCGCGCGCATTCCCGCCAACCCGTGCTGGAAACACGCCGGCGGCACGATCCACAGAGCCCCGACGCTCGCCGCATTGGCCGAGAAAGCCGGCGTGCCCGGCAGCGGCGCTGGAAGCGACGGTCGCTGCCTACAACGCATCCGTACACAACAAGACGTTCGCAGCATTGTCGCCGGCGCGCATCGCCGGAGAAATTCACGCCGTGGCCATCGAGGCGGCGCCGTTCTTCGCCATCCCGGTCTGCGCCGGCATCACCTACACGATGGGCGGCATTCGCATCGATGCCGACGCGCGCGTGCTGCGCGATGACGGCAGCATCATCGATGGACTATATGCCGCCGGAACGACAACGGGCGGCCTCGAAGGCGGCGAGCCCGCAGCCTATCTCGGCGGATTGACCAAGGCCGGCGTGCAAGGCCTTTGTGCTGCCGAGCACATTGCGCGTACACTCAAGTCATAACAACGGCACACGGGACGAACGCTACATGATCTACATGGTGGAGATGGATTTCCGCAACGCCGAGCGCGAGCACGACTGGCATACGTGGTACATCGGGCACGTCACGACCCTGATCACCAAAGTGCCGGGCTTCCGCGCCACCCAGCGCTTTCGCGGACTGACGCCGATGCCGGCGCCATGGATGGCGATCCACGATGTGGTGTCGCCGGACATCTTCGAGAGCAAGGAATACAAGGCCGTCGGCGGCCCCGCCTCGACGGGTGAATGGCAGAACCAGCACACCAACTGGACGCGCAACGCCTATGCGGGCATCGACAATACGCCGAACGTTCCCCTCGATGCGCATCTGCATCGTCGCCGAGGCCGGCGCGAAAATCCCGGCACCCCACGCGGCGAACATGATCTGGCTCGAGAACGTCGGCCTCGATCGCACGACCGGTGGCCGCGGCATCGCCATCGTCCCGCCGGGCAAGCTGACGGCGAACCTGTTCCACACACCGAACGTTGCGGGTCTACAAGCCCATCACGCCGCGCGTCGGCGAGTAGCAGCTTCCCATGAACGACTATCCAACCGTGCGCCTGCTGCTCCGCTGGGGCAACCACATGGCGATTGCCGCCGCTCTCGCCATGCCGGCCTTCACGCTGCTGCTCATCGCCGATGGCTGGCCCTGGACGACGCTGCTGGCGGGGCTGTTCGCCGGCGCGGCCGTACTGATCCTGGCACGCAGTTACGTCGAGCTGATTCGCATCATTGCCGATACCCTGTTGCCGCGCTGACAGCCCCCCGCCGCGTGAACCCCAGCGGCAGCGTCTCGCGTCGCTTGCGCTACAATTGTGCGGATAAAATTACCCGGTGCTTAACCTCCCTGACCGGAAGGCCCTTGGCGCAAGCGCGCCCTTAACGGCCCTGAGGCAAGATCAAACTCCAGACCTCCATTCGGCGCGGCGTTCCGGCCGAATTGCCCATGGCTCGTCGAGGATCAGTTTCGAATGCACGAGAAGCGCGCATTTCCTCGCTTGGACGTAGAGATCGAGGGTCGCCTCATCTTTGCGGACGGGAACTGCGTGCTCGACTGCGTCATTATCGACATTTCGGAAGCCGGCGCCCGGATCAAAACAGCGCTCGACGTCGTGGCGCCGCCACGGGTCTACCTCTGGCAGGCAAAAACGGCGACAGTTTTCGAATGCGAGGTCCGCTGGCAGGAGCGCAAGCTGATCGGCCTACTATTCGTTGACATCTGCGGGCGACAGATGCGGCGCTCGCTTATCGAGGCCTGCTGTCCCCCGGAACACAAAAGCCGGGTTGCACGATGGCTCGAGCAAAACGCACCAGAGAAGTGACCACCTATCGCCGGTACGCCTTGCGATAGCGCTTCGCGCGATAGGTCTTACGCACCGGAGGTTCCAGCCAGGCCTCCGGCACACGGTTGCGCGGATGAGTGAAGGCGTTCGCCGCCCAGGCCGGATAACCGCAGAACTCACCGCGTATGTTGCACGCGGCCTGTGCCTGCGGGCTCAGAACCGCCATGCCGGCCATTAGGCTCGCGAACAAAAGCACACTGCGCATCGCACCCTCGCTGTTTCCTTCACCACACGGGAGGTGCACCCTCCCGGCCCATCCGGCAAGACCTCTCGCGAACAAGTGATTGCCACCGCGCCGATCACCTCGCGCAGGTGCCCCGATGAGGACTGGGCAAAATTTCCAATATCCCGGGCCTGCGTCCTGTCGCATCATGGCTCCCTGTATCGCGATGCCCGATGGAGTGCATTGATGCTGCCTTCGCAACGAACCCTCTTCGAGATCCCGCGGGAGATCTGCTACCTCAACGCCGCGTCCTGGAGCCCGCTGCCGAAAGCGACGCTGGAGGCAGGCCGGGCCGCAGTTGGGCGCAAGGGAACACCGTGGATGCTCGATGCCTCCTTCTCCAACCAGCAGCACGAGCGAGCCCGCAAGGCGGCCAGCCGCCTTATCAATGCCGCACCCGACGACGTCGCGCTGATCTCATCCGTTGGCTATGGCGTGGCCGTCGCGGCGAAGGTTCTCACCGTGCCGCGCGGATCCCGCGTCGTCGTGCTGCAAGATGATCACTCCTCGCCTGTACTGGAATGGCAGACGCGTGCCGAGACGCAGGGCTTCACCATCGAGACCGTGGCGCAGCCGAACAACGGCGACTGGACGTCTGCAATTCTCGATGTCGTGGAACGGCCCGGCGCGGCGCCGGTGGGCCTCGCCTCGATGTCCTCCGTACATTGGTCCGATGGCGGCGCCGTCGATCTCGATCGCGTCGCCAAGGCGTTGCGCCAGCAAGGCGCCGCGTTCCTGATCGATGCGACCCATGCCGCCGGTGTGATGAACCTCGACATCACCAAGCTCGACCCGGATTTCGTGATCTTCCCGACCTACAAGTGGCTGCTCGGCCCTTACGGGCGCGCCTTCATCTATGTCGCCAAGCGACACCAGCACGGCGTTCCATTGGAGCAGACCTCGTTCGGACGCCGTGACGTGCGCGCCGAGCAGAGCGTGTATTTCGCCGATACGCGCTACGTGCCGAATGCGCGCCGCTTCGACATGGGCGAGCGCGACCATTTCATCTCCATGGAGATGGCATCGGTCGGCATGGAAATGCTTGCCGCCTGGGGACTGCCCGTTGTCGAGGAGCGCCTGCTGATGTTGACGGAGCGCATCGCCGATGGCCTCCGCGGCCTGCCGATTCAGATCCCGGAGACGCGGCTGCGAGCACCGCACGTCCTCAGCCTGAAGTTCAACGGCGAGATGCCCAAAGGACTGATCGAAGGCCTTGCCGCCGAGCACATCTACGTGGCGCCGCGGCTCGGCCGCATGCGCATCTCGCCTCACGTCTACAACGATGAGACCGATGTGGATCGCTTTGTACAGGCGATGCGCCGGCAGCTGTCATAAGCTGTTGGCCGCGCCGCACGTCAGCCCCGGCGGCCAATGGAGGTGTGCATGCTCTCGATGCGTTCCATCCGATCCTTGGCATTGAGCTGCGCTCTTGCAACGGGATGGGCACTTGCACCCGCTGCCAGCGCGCAAACCACCCAGGGCCCATCCGTCGACGAGCTTGTCGACGCGGTGGTGCAGGTCAAGACCTTCATCAATCCCGACGGCCGGACAATCGAAAACCTCGGACGCGAGCGGCAGGGAAGCGGCGTCGTCATCTCGAGTGACGGTCTGATCCTTACCATCGGCTACCTGATGGTCGAGGCGCACGCCGCCGAAGTCACCACCAACGACGGTCGCACCGTCACGGCTGACGTCGTCGGTTACGACTACGATTCAGGCTTCGGCCTGCTGCGCGCCTCTGCATCTCTGAAGGTACGGCCGATGGAGCTTGGAAAATCCGCGAGCCTGAACGAAGGCGATAGGGTGCTGACCATCCGCGCCGGCGGCGCGGAGATGATCCGCCCGGCCAACGTCGCCGCCAAACGGGAGTTCGCCGGCTATTGGGAATACCTCCTCGACGAAGCCATCTTTGCGACCCCGCCGGTTCCCGACTGGAGCGGAGCGGCACTCGTCGCCCGCGACGGCAAGCTCGCCGGGATCGGCTCGCTGATCGTCGGCGACGCCACCGGCAAAGGCGACGGCGTGCCGGCCAATATGTTCGTGCCCATCGATCTCCTGCCTCCGATCCTGGGCGAGCTGATTGCCGGCGGACGCGTCAGCGGTGCGGCCAAGCCCTGGCTCGGCATCACCACCGATGAGATCAACGGCCAGCTCGTGGTGCGGCGCGTCACGCCGGGCGGACCGGCGGCGAAAGGCGGCATTGCGCCAGGCGACGCCATCCTCGGCCTCGGCGGCGAAGCGACGCCGACGCTCGGCACCTTCTATCGCAAGCTTTGGGCGCGCGGCAGCGCCGGCGTGCCCGTCCCGCTCGATGTGCGCCGCGCCGGCGAGCAGTTGCGCATTGACCTGCAGTCCGTGAACCGGCTCAATCACCTCAAGCTGAACTCGACGTTCTGAATTCCAAGCAACAACGAACGATTTTCTCGGGAGCGAAACAACATGCAGCAAGCGCTGTCCGGAATTCGCGTCATCGACATGACGCACAATCAGGCAGGCCCGGCCTGCGCTCAGATCCTCGGCTTTCTCGGCGCCGACGTCATCAAGCTCGAGGATCCCAAGGGCGGCGATGTGGCGCGCAGCCAGAACGGGGACGGCCTCTTCTTTCTCGTCCTCAACGCCAACAAGCAAAGCCTGACGCTCAACCTGAAGTCGGAGGCCGGAAAGGAGCTGTTCAAGCAGGTCATCGCTAAGTCGGACGTGCTCCTGGAAAACTTCGGCCCCGGCGCGCTCGACCGCCTTGGCCTGGGCTATGACACGCTCGCCAAGGTCAACCCACGGCTGGTCTACGCCACCATCAAGGGTTTCGGCACCTACGGCCCCTACAGCGGCTTCAAAAGTTTCGAGCCGATCGCCCAGGCCATGGGCGGCGCCATGACCACCACCGGATTTCCCGACAAGCCTCCGACATACGTGATGCCGGCCATCGGCAACTCCGGCACCGGCATGCACATGGCCATCGGCATCCTGGCCGCACTGCAGCAACGCCATACCTCCGGACGCGGCCAGCATGTCGAGGTGTCGATGCAGGACTTCGTCGTCAACATCATCCGCGTCAGCCTGCGCGATCGGCAGCGCTACGGCGAGGTGCAGCCGCGCACCGGCAATCAGCTTGGCCGCAACGTCCCCGGCACCACGTATCCGTGCGCGCCCGGCGGCCCCAACGACTACGTCTTCATATTTGCCCAGCCGCAGATGTGGCCGGCCATGCTCAAAGTTATGGGTGCACCTGAGCTTGGCGAGGACCCACGCTTCAAGACGCTGGAGGCGCGCTGGGAGAACCGGCTCGCGCTGGACGCCATCATCGGCAACTGGACGCGCCAGCATGGCAAGCAAGAAGTCATGCGGATGCTAGGCGATGCCGGCGTCCCCTGTGGCGCCTGCCAGGACACGAGTGAGGTCCTTGACGATCCCCACCTCAAGGCGCGCGACATGATCGTCGAGGTCCAGGAGCCTGCAAGCGGCAAGACCTATCGCACTGTCGGCTGCCCGATCAAGCTGTCGGACTCGCCCGTGCAGGTCACCAATCCACCCAAGCTCGGCGAGCAGACCGGCGCCCTCCTCGTGAGCTGTGCGGCGTCAGCGCTGAGGATTTGCGGCGGCTGAAAGAGAGTGGCGTCGTTTGACCGGCACTCGGCTCCGGGAGGAAGGCGCAACGCCGGAGGCCGAGGCGCAGCCCGGTCTCCGGCTGCTGCTGATTGCGCTCGTTCCCTTCAGCCTTGGGTTTTTCTTCTCGTATCTGTATCGCGCCGTCAACGCGGTGATCGCCCCGGATCTCGTGCGCGACATCGGCTTGAGCGCAGGCGAGCTAGGACTGCTGACGGCCTCCTACCTGTTCGCCTTCTCCATGTTCCAGCTTCCGCTCGGCATTCTGCTCGATCGCTACGGACCGCGGCGGGTACAAGCCACGCTTGTGGCCGTCGGCGGCATCGGCGCACTGATCTTCGCCATGGCCGAAAGCATCACCGTCCTTACCATTGCCCGCGCCATCATCGGCCTCGGTTTCGCTGGCGGTCTCATGAGCGGCTTCAAGGCCGTCGTGATCTGGGTGCCGGAAGCACGGCGCGCGCTCGCCAATGCCTGGGTGATGTCCACCGGCGCGCTCGGCCTGCTCGTCGCCACCGCGCCGATGGAGATGGCCGTCCAGAGCTTCGGCTGGCGGCTGGTGTTCGTGGGTCTTGCTGCGGCGACGCTCGCTGTTGCTGCCCTGATCTTCTTTGCCGTACCCGAGCGCGCGACGCAGCCATCCTTGTCGAGTCTGCGCCAGGAGGCTGGTGAAGTGGTCGGTATCTACCGCGATCGCGTGTTCCTGGCGATGGCACCTCTGCTTGCGCTCACCGCCGGCTCGCATATCGCTCTTCAAACTCTCTGGGTCGGGCCCTGGTTTCGCGACGTGGCCGGCCTCGATCGCGATGGCACCGCCTATGGCCTCTTCATCATGGCGATCGCCTTCTTCGTCGGCATCCTGTTCACGGGGGCGGTCGCGGACTGGTTCGCACGGCGCGGCATCAGCTTGCTGCACGTGATGATGGGCTTCATCGTGGTGTTCCTGGCCTCGCAGGCTCTGCTGTTCCTGGACGTCCGCGCTTTCGACATCGCCCTGTGGTCGGTTTTCAGCATGACCGGGCAGGTCGCCATCCTCGCCTACCCCTGGCTCGCACGCTATTTTGGCACGCGCTTATCCGGCCGCGCCAACACGGCCATGAACCTCCTGATGTTTCTCGCCGCCTTCGCCGTGCAGTATGCGGTCGGCGCGATCATCGATACCTATCCCGCGCCGGCAGCCGGCCGATACGACCCGGCTGCCTACCGGCTCGCGTTCGGCGCCGTCCTCGCTGTGCAACTTGCAGCCTTGCTCTGGTACGCGGCAAATGCGCGGCAACTGCGCAAGGCGGAGCACGTATCAGCGCCGGCAGGCTGATTTGCACGCAACCATCTATTGTTTTTCAATGCCGAGCTTCGGCGCAAACTCGGCCCATTGGCGGGTCATCTCGGCAAGGCGCGTCGCAAACTCGGCTGGCGTGCTTGCGATCGGAACGACACCCATGTTCTCGACGAAGTTGCGTGTCTCCGGATTGCTCAACTCCTTGACGACCGCCTCGTGCATACGTGTCACGACCTCGGCAGGCAGTCCCTTCGGCCCCGCAAGGCCAAATGATGCAGCATCGACGATGTCGACGTTGAGCTCCTTCAAGGTTGGCAGGTCGGGAAAGAGCTTTACCCGTTTGTCGGCCGCGATCGCCAGCGGCACCATCTGGCCGGCAGAGATGAAGGATCGCGTCGGGATCAGCGTCGCAAAGATGAGATTGACCTCGCCCCGCAGCATGGCGTTGAAGGCCGGCGATCCGCCCTGATACGGAACGATCTGCACGTCCACTCCGATGGCCCGGTTGAAGCGCCGGGCGAGAATATCGGGCTGAGTCTGCACGCCATAGGTGCCAAAGCGCGCCTTGTCCGGGTTGGCCTTCAGGAACGCAACCAGCTCTGCGTAGGTTTTCACCGGCAGCGACGATGCCGCGATCAGCGTATAGGGCGCCTCGGCGACATAGGAGATCGGCGTCAGATCCGTCAGCGCATTGAACGGCAGCGACTTGAAGAGCGCCGGCCCCGCGGCAAGCTCACCCGGGCTCGACATGTAGAGGATATGTCCATCCGGCGACGAGGAGACCACCATCTGCGTGGCGATCTGCGTGGAAGCTCCGGGCTTGTTGACCACCACGATCGGTTGCCCGAGTTGCTCCGACATGCCGATGATCAACTTGCGCGACAGCGCGTCTGAGCCGCCCGGCGGATAGGGGATGACTAGCTGCACTGCGCGAGAGGGGTAACGTTGCTGGCTCTGCGCAACGCCGCCCGTCATCAGCACGCCGATCGCTGCGCATGCCGCAACAAGCCAGGCCGTAGCTCTTGTCCGCCCCATCGGCTTCACTCCCGTAACGTTGTGACGGCGGCAGCCTTGCGCCACCGCCGTCCGGTTCTTGTTGCCACATCTTCGGGCGCGCGCCGCAAATCTTCAAGTCCGTTAGTTCATGGCGAGCGCCGGACGACGCCGTTCTTCATGAACACCCGCAGCGGTGTGGTGCCGGAGCTGCTGCCGTCAACCGCCCGCCATGCACCGTTTGTGCACAGAATGCCGCCATGGCTTTCGACGGCATCGAACTCGACGATGTTGTGGTAGGTCTTGCCGCCAGGCTCGATGGCTCTAAAATTTGTGACACACTTCGTCCCGACCACGACCGGATTGTAGCCGTCAATCATGATCCCGCCGCCGCCAGTGCTCGGAAACGGATTGCGCAGCACCTGCCAGCTTTCGTAGTCGTCGGCGGCGCTCACGCCAACGGCTCCCACGATGATCGCGATCGAGATTATCGTGCGTGCCCACGTCAAGGATTGCATGGCCTGCTCCCAGCTACACCGTCGCCCCATCTCGAGGCTGTCGATGCTACGGAGCAGACCTGCCGCCGGTTTCACCGCAGTCTGTCACGAAACGGTGAGCCGCCCGCCATTTCGCCAACGGTCCCTCAGACGACACCGCCCGACTTCAGCGCCGCCACATCACGCTCGCTCATGCTCAGCCACGCCTTCAGCACGTCGTCCGTGTGCTCGCCCAGCAAGGGCGACGCCTTCACCTCGGGCGGCTGCCCGTTGTGCCGCACGGGCCAGGCCGGCATCTTGAAGGGCCCGCTCTTTGGATGCTCGATCGTCTGCATGATACCGCGTTGCTCGAAGGTCGGATCGTCATTCAGCTCCTGGGTATCGAGCACCGCGCCGGCCGGGATGCCGGCCCCACCCACCAACTCCATCGCCTCCTGCTTGGTATTTTTCATGGTCCACTCAGAAATCATGGCATCGACCTCAGCCTCGCGCTCGATTCGCGCCTGGGGCGTGGCATAGCGCGCGTCATCGATGAGGTCCGGCCGGCCGATGAGTTGCAGCAGCCGCTTCCAATGCTCTGGGTTGGCCCGGCTCGTGAAGATATAGACATAATCGTTGGGGCCACCACCCTTGCACGGATAGATGCCGCACGGCGGATTGCCGCCCGAGATGGTCTGCGCGCCGGCGCGCTTGATCGGTCCGCCGATTCGCGCCTGCGTCGCGAAGGCGAGGCGGATGTAGTGCAACATCGCGTCCTGCATCGCGATCTGCAGGCGCTGGCCTTTGCCCGTCTTCTGCTTCTCGAACAACGCACCAAGGACCGAGATGGCGAGCAGCATTCCGGTGCCTGTATCGCCGAGGGTCGGGCCGGGCTTGATGGGCTTGCCATCGCGTTCGCCCGAGATGCTCATGATGCCGCCGCACGCCTGCGCAATCATGTCGAACGCGAGGTTCTTCTCGTATGGGCTGCCGGTGCCGAAGCCTTTCACCTGCGCATAGATGATGCCAGGATTGATCTTGGAGATTTCGTCGTAGCCGAAGCCAAGGCGCTCGATGGCGCCGGGCGCGAAGTTCTCCACCATCACGTCGGCCTTGGCCACAAGCTCCCGCAGCAGCTTCTTTCCCTCGGGCGCCTTGAGGTCGATCGTGATCGACTTCTTGTTGGCGTTGAAAATCAGAAAATAGTACGGAGTCCTTTTCCGGGCTGCCGAACACCGCCGCGCGCCCCGGGTCGCCGAGCTTGGGATTTTCCACCTTGACCACCTCGGCGCCGAGCCATGCCAGGGCCTCGGTGCAGGTCGGTCCGGCCTCGAACTGCGACAAGTCGAGAACCCGAACGCCATTGAGACAGCCAAGTGGCTTTGCATTTGCCGCCATTGTTAAATCCTCGTTGAGCATCCTCGCCATGCGGACCACTTTTTCATGAAGCGATCTGCCCGTTGGTCCTGCGGGCGCAATTCCCAGCCGGCATTCTTGAGCGCCGGCCGCATATGTCGACGGTAACCCCATCACTCGCCTGTGCCAACTGCGTCGCGCGATCAGCCTGCGTTATCGACCGATGAGTGCGAGAAGCGGCGAGAGATCCTTGTGCTCGGCCAACCCGCCGATGATGTCGATGGCACGCCCGGCCTCCGCGGGAGAGAGCCGCCCCTCGACGTTTGCGCGGAACTTGCTCTCGATTTCCGCGCGTGTCAGCGGCTCCTGCGGATCGCCCTTCGGGAAATTGCGCAGGGCGGTGAACGTGCGCCCGTTGCTCAGCGTTATGGTGACGCGTGCCGGGAACTTGTCGGGATAGAGCTTCGTCAGCTCCGCATCCGCAACCACATCCGTGTTTTTGAGTAGAGCCTGCACGTCGGCGCCGGCGACACGCTCTTCGGCGAATTGGGCTTGCCCGACTTTGCGGTCGAGCGCGGCGACCGCGATGCAGTATGGCACGCTCACGCGCGCACCCATGGGTGTCGTCACGGTCTTGGCCGAGAAGTGCGTCTTCACGGTGGAATAGGTTTCGTTCTTGATCGATGCGATGTCCGCCGGCTTGATGTCGTGCTCTTGCACGAGCGACAACGTCGCCTGGATCGGCGCATGGCTGGCGAGGATCGACGGAAAATACTTGAAGCCGTTCTGCAGGATCTCCCAGGTGCGGCCGAGACCGGCGACCAGGGCATCTGCCTTTGGCTCGGGCGAATAGGCCGCGAGATAACCCTTCTCATGCTCCAGCATTGTTGGCGGGCTCGTAGCGCCGATCTGCGCGAGGCGCGCGGACAGAATACCGTTGAACGCGGCCTTGCCCGGATGCAGGCTCTTCGTGAAATCACCCGACGTGAAGAACGTGTTGAGCCCGGCCGCCTGCGTGCCCGCAAATCCCAGCGCCATGCGCGCCTGCTCGGCGCTCAGCCCCAAGGCCGAGGCGGCCGACGCAGCCGCGCCGAATGTGCCGTTGGTTGCGGTCGAATGCCAGAAACGATAGTGCGTCGGCATCACCGCCATGCCGACACGAACGGCCGTCTCGTAGCCCGCCACAAGGGCGACGATCGCCGCCTTGCCACTGAGCTTGCGCTCCTCGGCCAATGCCAGCACCGTCGGCACCACCACCGATCCCGTGTGCAGCAGGGCGCGCTTGTGCGTGTCGTCGAAATCGGCCGCATTGGCGAGAATGCCGTTGGCCATGGCCGCCAGCGCCGCATCGGTCCTTGTGCCGCCGCTGCCCCAGATCGCGGCTGTTCCGGCCGCACCGAACGACTTGGCCAGATCCGTTGCGATGCGGCCTTTGGCGGGATCCTCGCGCCAGGCGCCGAGAGCACAGCCGACCGTGTCGAGAATAATGTGGCAGGCCTGTGTAGCGACATCCTGCGGCAGGGTCTCGAACCTCAGCTCGGCTGCAAATCGCCCCAGAATTTCCGTCGCGCTCGTTGGCGCAACTTCTTTAACGGCCATTCCTCACCTCTTCACATCGCGCAAGGTGCCGACCTTATCCGGTTCGGCTCCGACACACGAGATGACAACTGCCAGCGTGCTCACACAGCTAACGCGATCTGAGCCCTTGTCCGAACGGGCGATTTATACTGATCTGGTGCCGCGAGGATCGAGCCCGCCCAACATCGGTCCAAACATGGAAGGAAACCACATGCCCAAAGGCTTTCTGCTCGTTCTGATGCAACCGCCGCCGGCGTTCGAGGAAGAGTTCAACGCTTGGTATGACAGCGAGCACATCCCGGAGCGCCTCGCTGTCCCAGGCGTTGAGACCGGGTTGCGTTTCATGTGCATCGACGGCCATCCGCGCTATCTGGCCATGTACGACCTCGTCAAACATGACGTGCTGAGCTCGCCCGCCTACCTGAAAGTGGCGTTCGATCAGTCGAGCCCATGGACCAAGCGCGTCACATCGCGCGTGCGGGTGTGGCGCTCATCCGGGGATCAAATTCATCCGGGCGACAAGATCACGGGTCGGGCCTCCCGCATAACTTTGCTGCGGTTCGCCGGGCTCAAAGCCGCAGACGCAGGCTCCGTCACGACGGCTTTGCGGCGCACATTCGAGGAGCGGCCCGAGACCTCGCAGGTCCGCGTCCTGGCTTATGACAACGGGTTGATGGGTTTCATCGAAGGTCGTGCACCGTTTGCTCAGCCTCTTGACGTGAAGGCTTTGGGTGCCCATGCCAACGCGCTTGACCTCGTGAATACGTACGCGCCCTACCAGTAGGCGCCCGTTGGCGAACCGCGCGAACCGTGTGGTGCTTTGACGGCCGAATCCATAAACTGGATCCATGATTTAGGATTCGGGTTCGGCCGTAATGATTCGCCGGCAGCGTCTGGTTGCGCGGTGTCGGGCTCTGGCTTGTGGTGCACTCATCCTGTTGATGAGCCTGGCGGTGCCATCGGCGCGCGCAGACAACATAATTTTAAATCCGGCCCGCTACGAGATCCTGGCCGGGCGGTATTCGCCGTTCGCCGCCTTCCAGACCAGCTTGCAGAGGTTACTCGACGGCTGCGGCAAGGGCGCGCCACCCATTGTACCTGCAGGCGAAGACTCCACTGGACGGCTGGGTGCAGCAACGCGCTACGGCATCCAACGCGCCCTCGATTGCCGGGCCTTGCGCGATGTGCCCGCCAACTCAGCAGCCCGTAGCGGCATGCTTACGGAGGCGGTCTGGCATGCCGTCATGGGCGAAGCGCCTGTGCCAACAGCTCAAGATCGCGCCCATGCGATGGTGCTCTCTTTCGAAGCGACGGACTTCGGTGATCCGCCCGAATGGAATTTGTGCCAGGACGGCGAGCGCTCGAGGCAGGGCGCCGGCAAAGCCACGGGTAACGATCTCGTCTGCTACAACGAGAGCGATCCCTGCTCGTTCGTGACCTGGGGGCCGCGCGGCGCCACAGCCGGGGCAGGCCGGGAGATTTAGCTCATTCTTTGGATGGTGTCGAAGCGGGACCCGGCCCTGCTGCAGAAGGCGTTCGGTGCCGAATATCCAAACCTGCGTCGCTTCTTCCAGCTCAAGGGCGGCGGCAAGAGCAAGTGCGACGGAGATATTCCGCTCAAGCGCTTCGTGTGCGCCGTGTGGATGGACCAGACGCGCCGCAAAATCTGGGAGCAGGCTCTGACCGGGCTCGGCCATTCGGCTCTGGTGCGCAAGGCTTATGAGGAGTTGTACGCGCTGAGCGATTTCGATGGCATGAAACTGCACGACTATTACGCCGTCTGGCGCGAACTCGGTCTTAAACCGAGCGAAATCGACTACGCTTTCTTTCTCGACCGGGTTACGCATCACGGTGGTCCTCCCGAGGAGGACAGCGCTGTCAACCGGCTCGGCAAGTGCCTGCATGAGGAACGGACGAAGGCCCTTACACCGAACGCGGCTGCCCGCCGCTGCCTTGCCCAGCAGCAGCCGCACGAAACGCAGCCGGAATTCCGGCTTGCGCGCGACGTCGCCTACTATCTCGATTCCTATCCCGAGGGCGCACTGAGCGAACGCGAGATCCGCACATGGGCTGGGTACGTGCCAATCAGCGCCATTTATAATTTTGGGCTTTCCGACACGGAGACGGTGCCGATTTACGAAGCACCTGTGCTTGCCTCCTTGGGCATCGATCTGCCCCACGCACAGTCAAGCGAACTCACGAGCGCCGAACTCAAGGCTTGTCCTGCAAGTGTCCTCTCACCATCCGGCGAGCCGCCCCGGTGAGAGGCCTTGGTCCGAAACTCAGCTCCGTGCCGGCTCCAGCGTCACACGGCCCGTTCGTTTCAGCTTGCCCCACCCGAGCATGCTGCCCTTCAGCGCTGCCAGCATCACGCGGATCGCCACAATGTAAAGAAGTTGGCGATAGATGAAACGCTGAACCAGCAGCAGCGGCAGCAGACGCCAAGTCTTGTTCTGTCGAGCGAGATGGCAAACACGGCGGTTGCAATCTCGACGAGCTGAAAGCAGGCCCAGTACGTTCCCACCGCCAGAAGCATCGGCGGAATGCCTTCATCCGGCCGCATGCTGAAGTTGTTGAGCGAGGCAAAAACACTCCAGGCCAGCATCAGGTCGATGATCGGCGCCACCAGCGTGAACAAGAATTGGAAGATGATGATATTGGGCAGGCCGAAGAGACCCAGCCCGACGGGGCGCATGCGCCACATCACCGCGCGGTTCTTGTAGCCCACCTGCAGCGTTCCGAACATCCAGCGCAAGCGCTGCTTCATGAACGTGGTGATGCTCTCCGGCGCCTCCGTGCGCGCGATGGCGCGGGGCTCGTAGAGCACCTTCCAACCGGCCACCTCGAGCCGTACGGTGGCGTCGGCGTCCTCGGCCAGTGTGTCGGACGTGAACCCGCCGATCGCCAGCCCGCCTCGCGCCGCCATGCGCCGATGGCACCCGGCACCACGGTGATGCCGTTCACCACCTCGAGCGCGCGGCGATCGAGGTTTTGGTTGGTCACGTACTCCAGCGCCTGCAGCCGCGCGATGAGATTGACGCGATTGCCGACCACGGCATGGCCGGCCACGCCCGCTACCGTCTCATCGCTGAAGTGCCGCACAAGCAGACGTAGTGCATCGGGCGCAAA
>CAWIVT010000006.1:0-568659 GCA_963839635.1 uncultured Chloroflexia bacterium | reverse complement strand
CTGCCTGGAAGCGGACGCCGTAGCGAAGCAATCGCCTCGCGGCGGTCGGGTCGAGGCCCCACCCAGCCCATCCGCGCCACGCCAGGTTGAACAGCAGCGCACCGGTGGCCGCCTGCAGGACCGCGCCCACCACGAGGCTCCACACGCCGAACCCGTTGAGCGCGAGGAGGATGGTGGTCGAGTGGTTGACCGCGACCTGGGCGACCTCGGTCCGAGCGAGCACGTCGAAGCGCATGGCCCTCGTGAGAAGGGCGACAGGAATGTGCCTGAGCGTCCACAGCAGCAGCGTCAGCGTCATGACCCGGATCTGCGCCGCCCCGTCCGCCGCCAGTCCCGCAGCCGAGGCGATCAGCGGCGCGGACACCCAGATCAGCGCCGCGCCGACGAGCCAGATCAGCAGCTGGAGGGTCCACGCCGTCGCGAGCTCGTGGCGGGAGGGCGGGGAAGGTTGCTGGATCAGGGCGCCGTTGATCCCGAGATCGCCGACGGCGACCGCCATCGACACGACGATCCCGATGACTGCGAATGCGCCGAATTCGGCCGGCGAGAGCGCTCGCGCAAGGATGATGAGTGCGCCGAACGTGAGGACGCGGGTCAGCACGACCCTCAGCAGCAGCTGGCCCGTGGCCCGTCCACCCAGCGCCCTGATGTCGACCGGATCGGCATCGGCGGGATGGCTCGGCCGTGCGGTCATGGCGGCCGATGATAGTGCTCATCGCGGCGCACTTTTCGGATCCGAACACTGGAGTACCGTGCCCAACACAGCGTCTGTCCCGCTTTCGATCGTCATCGGCAGCGTTCAGGGATGGCCCGACATCGCTCCGACCGTCCGAGCCGCCGAGGCAGCCGCAGAGCGCGTCGGAGCGGAGCTCATCCTGCTGGACGGGAGTGGCCTGGATCCCCCTCCCCCGGGGACGCTCTCGAGCGTGACGGCCTGGCACGAGTTTCCCGGTGAGAGCGTGTTCCAGCTCCGGCTGAGAGGCTACGAGCTGAGCCGCGGCCCGATCGTCGCCATCACCGAAGACCACTGCAACGCCCCGCCTGACTGGTGCGAACGGATGCTCGCTGCGCACGCGGAGCACCCCGACGCCGCCGCCATCGGCGGGTCCGTGGAGAACGGGGCCGTCGACTCGGTGATGGACTGGGCCAGCTTCTTCATCGTCCAGGCCGGCGTCATGTCCCCGATCCGTTCGGGGGTGGCAAGCCGACTGGCCGGCGCGGTCAATGTCTCCTACAAGCGATCAGCACTCGCGGACGTGCAGGGCTTCGGCGGCCAGGGCGCCATGGATGTCCTGCATCAGAAGATGCTGCAGGAGCGCGGCGAGCTGCTCGTGGCGGACGACAGGATTCGCGTCTCCCACGTGCAATCCCTGGGCTTCGGACCGACCACCGTGATCCACTACCACGCCGGGCGGACGATCTCGGGATTCCGGCGCGAGACGATGAGCCCGATCGACTGGATCCGGTTCGTCGGCGCCTTCGTCGTCCCGATCGCCCGGTTCGGCCGAATCCTCGCCATCGGGACCAGGAAGGGGTATACGAGACGCCTGCTGCGCGGCGCACCGGCAATCGTGTGGCTCCTCTACTCGCAGGCCGTGGGGCAGTTCCTCGGCTACGCGCGGGGAGCCGGCGACAGCGCCAACCAGCTCCAATAGCCCGGAGAGGTCGCTAGGGCGAGGGGGGCGTCGCGGCCACCAGGTTCTGCACGCCGTCGCGGATGAACTCGTGGAGCGGCGAGTAGTCGGTCGTCGATGACTGGCCGATCACGACCAGGACGTACTGCCCGATCGTATTGACGGTCGCGTCGAGGATGACGTCCTCCGCAAGCTCGAGACGGTTGTCGACATCGAGCTCGTCGGCGAGCATCGCGAGATCCAGGACGGGCAGGTTGGTGCGCAGGTGGCCGGTGAGGGACTCGGCCACTGCCATGCCGCGCGGCAGGGTCTGCCAACCGCTGACCTCGGCCTTGATGGCCTGGAGCACGCGCTGCTGCCGGACGAGGCGAGCGAAGTCGCTGGATTCCTCGGGCACGCTGGTGTACCGGGTTCGGGCGTAGTCGAGGGCGCGCTCGCCCTCGAGCTGCAGCTGTCCGGCCTCGAACGCGTGCTGGAAGTTGCCGGCGAGGAAGTTGGCCTCGTCCCACGTGTAGCCAAAGGCCCGCGGGTTGTCGAGGGTGATGCCGTCGAGCGCGTCCACCATCGCCTCGAAGCCCTGGAAGTCGAGGCTGATCCAACCGTGGATCTCCAGCCCGGTGACGTGCGAGACCGCCCTCGATGCAAGCTCCGCCCCGGCCTCGATGCCGGCGGCGTGGGTCCCGATGCTGAACGCCTCGTTGATCTTCATGTTCTGCGGGACCTCGGCCATCCCCTCCACCCACAGGTCGCGCGGGATCGGGATCATGGTCGACGTGTCGGTGGTGCGGTCGATGCTGATGACGTTCATCGAGTCCGACAGGAAGGCACCCTCGCGCGACTCGTCGCTGTAGCCCAGCAGCAGGACGTTGATGCGCTCCGGCCCGAACGGCCCGAAGAGGCGCATCGAGAGGGCCGATTCGGTCGAGACCGCGTCGTTGAAGGCCGCCGCCCGCTGCCAGAGGAGCACTGTCCCCGTGACGAGCAGGGCGATCAGGAGGAGGGCGAAGATGCGGATCCGGAGTCGCCAGTTGACGGGGCGTCGCGGTCGGGGAGGGTCACGGCGCACGCGCCTGGCCTGTGCCTGCCTCGGCCGGCGATATGGCTGCGTGTCCTGCATGACGGCGCCATCCTAGCCCGCCGCGTAGGACATTGTCATACGATCCGGGCGACGTGACCGGGTCAGTGGCCCCCGTGCGCGAGGAGGGCGGGCAGCGTCTTTGCCAGGATCTTCAGGTCGAGCCAGATCGACCAGCCGTCGATGTAGATGAGGTCGTGCTCGACCCATCGGTCGAAGTCGGGTTCGTGGCGTGCCTCGACCTGCCAGAGGCCGGTGATGCCGGGCTTCATGCTGAGACGGCGCCGGTGCCAGATGTCGTACTCGGCCACCTCGTTCGGGAGAGGCGGGCGCGGCCCGACCAGGCTCATCGACCCCGTCAGCACGTTCCATAGCTGGGGCAGCTCGTCGATGGACGTGCGGCGCAGCCATCGGCCGACGGGCGTGATGCGGGGATCGTCCTTGGCCTTGAAGGTGACGCTGCTGCGCTCGTTGAGGTGCTGCACCTCGTCCAGCTGCTCCTCGGCGCCGGGGACCATCGTGCGGAACTTGTAGATGCTGAACGGGCGGCCGTGCAGCCCGACCCTCGTCTGACGGAACAGGATCGGTGAGCCCTCGCGCATGAACAGCACGATCGCGGTGCCGATGAGCAGGGGGCTGAGCAGCAGGAGGCCGACGCCGGCCCCCACGATGTCGAGCACGCGCTTCGCGACGAGACCCGCCTCGCGCTGCCCGTCGTGGATCAGCGAGCGCACCAGGAAGCCGTCGAACTCCTCCTGGTAGGCGGTCGGCAGGACCTCCTGGACCGGGTCCACCGGGATGCGGACGGTCTTGCCCTCGCCGGCGGCGAGGCCCGTGATCGGCTCGAGGTACTGCGCGGCGGTCGGGGCGAGGCACACGGCGACCTCGTCGACGACCTGCGAGTGGAGGATCTCCTCGATGTCCTCCACGCTGCCAAGGATCGGTCGCGTCACGACGGACTTCCGTTCGCCCGGCGCCGACAGGTGCCCGATGATCTGCATGCCGAGCCCCGGGTGGCTCTCGACCCGATCGGCGAATTCCTGGGCGAGGCGGCCCGTCCCCGCGACGAGCATGTACCGGGCGTCGTGCCCGTTGCGTCGGATTGCCTCGAAGCCGTAGCGAAGCAGGATCCGGCCGGCGAGCGTGACCGCCGGCTGTGCCACGAACAGGAATGCGAGGAAGAGCCGGCTGACGTCCTCCTGCTTGACGATGAACAGCGTGGACAGCGTGACGGCCACCACCACGAGCGCCGTGCGCGCGATGTCGCGCATTTCGGTCCAGAGGCGCCAGCGGACGCTCAGCCGATACAGGCCCATCGCCCACAGGGTCCCCACCCAGGTGACGGCGAAGAGGAGTGCAGCCAGGCGGATGTCGATGCCGACGTCGCGCCACAGGGCGGTGGGGTCACCGTCGCGGAACCGAAGGAAGGAGACTCCGAGGAAGACGAGCACCGCGCTGAGCCCATCGCCGAGCATGAGCGCGACCCTGAGGGCCATGAGGTGCCGTCTGATCATTCTGCTCGCCGTTCTCCCACCCGGTGCTGTTTCGCGCGTGCCCGCGTGAAAGCCCGGGTCACTCTACGGCACTCTCGGGGCCACAATCAACTCATATCAGACACGGCTAGACTCCCGGCTACCGATGGCGCGCATTCTCGTGGTCGAGCCGGTCGCAGGGGCCGGCGTCGATCTCCTGGCCGCAACGCATGAGACCGAGGTCCGATCCGGGCTCGGTCGTGAAGCCGTGCTCGGCCTCCTCGCCGAGGGCGGAGGATGGGACGCGCTGGTCGTCCGTTCCCAGACGCGCGTCGACGCGGAGCTGCTCTCCGCCGCGGCGCCCCGGCTGAGCGTCGTCGGCGTGGCGAGCGTCGGGATCGACCGGATCGACGTCGAGGCGGCAACCCGCGCGGGCGTGATGATCGTCAACGCCCCCACCGGCAACACGATCGCCGCCGCTGAGCACACCATGGCGCTCATGCTCGCGCTGCTGCGCCACGTTCCCACGGCAGACGCATCCATTCGATCGGGCGAGTGGGAGCGGGGGAGGTATACCGGCCGGGAGCTTCGCGGCAAGACCCTCGGCCTGGTCGGCCTCGGCAAGATCGGCAAGGCCGTTGCTCGGCGCGCGGCCGGGTTCGAGATGCGCGTGATCACCAGCGACCCATACCTGACCGAGGACCAGGCGTCCGAGTACGGGGCGAAGCTGGTCGGGATGGCGGAGCTCCTGCATCGGTCCGACGTGATCAGCGTCCATACGCCGCTCACCGCCCAGACTCGCGGCCTCCTCGGCCGCGCGCAGCTCGAAGCGACCAAACCGGGTGCGTTCGTGCTGAACGTCGCGCGGGGCGGGATCGTCGACGAGTCGGCGCTCGCCGATGCGCTCGCCTCCGGCCATCTCGCCGGCGCCGCCGTGGACGTCTACTCGGCCGAGCCGATAGCCGCGGACAACCCGCTGCGCGCAGCACCGAACGTCGTGATGACGCCGCACCTCGGGGCGTCGACGGCCGAGGCGCAGGATCGGGTCGCGGTCGAGATGGCCGAGCAGGTGCTGATGGCACTCTCCGGCGTCACGCCGCCGTACGCCGTCAACGCGCCGTCGGTCGGACCGGAGACCGCGCCGCGCCTGCGGCCGTACGTCGAGCTCGGCCGCCGCCTGGCCATCCTGGCCCGCCAGCTGGCGCCGGGCGCATTCGACTCGTTGTCGCTGACCTACGCCGGCGAGATCGCGGCGGGGGAGTGCGCGCCGATTCGCACCGCAGCGGTGGCAGGCATCCTGGAGGCCGTCACCGACCAGCGGGTCAACGCGGTCAACGCCGATCTCGTGGCGCACGAGCGCGGCCTGACGGTGCGGGAGACGCGCACCCCCTCATCCGAGCCGTGGGCATCCCTGGTGGAGGTGGCCGTCGGGCCGTCCGAAGGGCCAGCCGCCCTGACGCTTGCCGGATCGACCGCCCACGGCAGGCCCCACCTTGCCGGGCTGAACGGCTTCGCCATCGATGCGGAGCTCGTCGGGCTCATGGTCGTGACCCGCCATCACGACCGGCCGGGCATCGTCGGCGCCGTCGGCACGATCCTGGCGGAGGCCGGCATCAACATCTCGTCGCTGGAGCTGTCGCGGCTCTCCGAGCGCGGTGAGGCGATGATGTTCGTATCGGTCGATGACCCGTTGGAGGCGCCGACCCTCGACCGGATTCGCGCCGCAGACGGCATGATCGAGGTGAAGCTGGTCGAGCTCCCGGAGCTCTAACGCCGGCGCCATTGCCGACGAGCGGTGGATAAGTTCGCCGGCACGCGCCGAGTTCGTGGACAACTGGGCTTGATACGTCCGCGCGAGGCGCGACATGATCGAAATGTCCCGAAGGGGCAGCTGGCCGATCCGAGATCACATCAACGGTCGCCGCGGTTCCTTCGGGATTTTTCACGTCCGCCATCGGATCGCGCGGGTTGGACCCTCTCTCCCTCGCCTGCTACGATGGCCGCCCTTCGGTCGGGGCGTGGCGCAGTAGGTAGCGCGCGTCGTTCGGGACGACGAGGTCGGAGGTTCGAGTCCTCTCGCCCCGACCAGTACCAAATCCTCGCTCTTCAGCTCCGCCACGCCAAGCATCCACGCACGCGCTGCGCGTGGGTAGACCGCCACCACCTTTGGTCCCCACAGGTCGAGCCGCTCGAAGATCTCGTGCGCGGCTTCTTCGCGTAGCTGATCGACATGTCACGATGGCTCTGTGAGTGACCGCGCCTTGCCCACGGCTGAGCGCGACCACGCGCGGGCTGAGCGTCACCGGCACGTTGGTTCGGCCGCCCATGCCAGCCAAGGCCGGCTCCTGGTCGTCCTCGTCCTGGTGGTGGCGTTCTTGGTTGTGGAGCTGATCGTCGGCCTCCTTACCAACTCGCTTGCGCTCCTCGCGGACGCGGGACACATGTTCACCGACGCAGCGGGGATTGGCTTCGCGCTTCTGGCCGTCTGGTTCGCTCAGCGGCCGGCGACAGCCTCGCGGTCCTTCGGCTACTACCGGGTAGAGATTTTCGCGGCCGTCGCGAATGCGGTCACCCTATTCGGGGTCGCGGGGTTCATCGCCTACGAGGCGGTCCAGCGCCTCAACGCTCCGCTGGAGGTCATCGGGGCCCCCATGCTCGTGGTGGCCGCAATCGGCCTGGCCATCAACCTGGTGTCAGTCCGCGTGCTCCATGCCGGCGCGGCGGTGAGCCTTAACACGCGCGGCGCATATCTGGAGGTAGTAGGGGACCTCCTGGGCTCGATCGCAGTCATCGTGGCGGGCGTGGTAATCGTGACCACCGGTTGGACGACCATCGACCCAATCGCCTCCCTGCTCATTGCCGCGCTCATCCTGCCGCGCACCTGGAGCCTCCTCCGAGAAGCCGTGGACGTGCTCCTTCAAGCCACGCCGAAGGGCGTCGACCTCGATGAAGTCCGAAAGCATCTACTCCGGGCTGAGCACGTGGCCAACGTGCATGATCTCCACGCGTGGACCCTCACGTCGGGCATCAACGTCGTCTCAGCTCACGTTGTCATGCAGGAGCACGCTAACCCCGCGGCGGTGCTCGATGAGGTGTGCGCTTGCCTGGCCGATGACTTCGACATGGAGCACTCGACGATCCAGCTGGAGACCAGTGATCGCCGGCGCCTGGAGCACGACCCCCACCCGTAACTCGCAGCCCTGTCATGGTGGCTCTATCGGCCAACCGTTATTCGGCTAGCCGAATGACCGTGCTGCTAAAGGGTGGGCCGGTGTGGAACACCGCATAACTTGGGTTGCCCGTCCATCGCACACTGAGTGGTGCCAGAGACGGGACTGGTACTTCGAAGCCGCGCCCGTTCGCGCCAACGATCGGGCTCAAAACCACACTCGACTCATCGGTGGAGGTCGCGCTCCACTGCGTGTCGGCTGAGATCGAGATGATGTTTGCCGGTTGCATCCCAGCAGGCAACTCGAGCGGTTTCTCTGTCCCAGTCGACAGGTCCACGATGAAGGCACCGTCCGCGCCCGCGAATGCGAGCCGGTTCTCGTATTGAGGCCAAATGCTGACCTGAGGGAACCAGATGGTCGGGGGGGTGCCTGGGCTCGCCCGCCACAGGTCGAACCGTCCATTGCCTGCGTCAACGGAAAACAAGATTTCGCCGAGATCCGTTATCCAGACCTCGGCGAGGAGCCCGGGCATGTCGAGCGCCACCGAGGTCACGGCCGAGGTAGGAACGTCTATGAGGTTGAGGCTGAACGTGCATCCAGATGCCGAACAGCCTCGACTGAAGACCGCCGCCGAGCCAGCGTCCGAACTCGCGGTGATGTTGGTGGCCGAGATGGCATCGGGAACTGAGATGAGCTGCTCACGGCCGGCGAGTGTCCACGAATCGAGGCGTAAGCGATCGGTTTGGAGTCCGCTTTGGAGCCAAACAGCATCGCCGCTTGGCGCCCACGTCCCGATGACACTGCCGTCGAGGCCTGTGGTATCCACCGTGTTCCGGGTGCCAGCGGCGTCGATGGTCGCCAATGAATTCTGGGCGACTTCGAGCAGCAGGGCCTCCGACCCATCCAGCTCTCCCCAGCTGATCGGCCGGCCTTGGAGCTCGACCACGCTCGCCATCGCTGGCCACTCGTACAACGCTCTCCCGCATGCGACAAGATTCCCGCTGGGACTGAAGATCGGCCCGGCTTCGCCGCACGCAATGTCAGCGACCTCGCCCGGCTCGAGGTCGGAGAAGCCCACATCGGCGGAGGCCGTGGGTGATGCACGAGCAGTTGGTGCATTCGACTGGCTTGGTACCGCCGCCGAGCTGCTGGTACCCACGCTCGGCGAGACGCTCGGCAGCGAGCATCCAGCCAGTACCGTCACCAGCACGGTCGCGGCGACCCATCGGCACTGTGTCCGTGCGTCGACTGAAGCGACCGCCTCGCGGACTCTCGCCATCCGGTT
Source organism: uncultured Chloroflexia bacterium (assembly GCA_963839635.1). Taxonomy (GTDB): domain Bacteria; phylum Chloroflexota; class Limnocylindria; order QHBO01; family QHBO01; genus JACDBZ01. The sequence goes on along the minus strand of CAWIVT010000006.1, from coordinate 560,023 downwards.
ACAAGACTCCCTCGCCAGGTCTAGGACGCTGCGATCGGGGCGGCTATCGGCCGATCCCGCTTGGGCACCACCATTATTTAACCCCTTACGAGCGGGGCTTGGCGGCGCAGAGCCGTTTGGTAGAGAGAGTCAGCCGGCCAGCGCCGCTCGCACGGCGTCGGAAACCGCGATCTGGCATTTGGTATCGGCCGGGTTGAATCCTCTCGCCCGACCGATTCAGCCCATCAATGTGCTCCGTTCGCGAGCCGCCCGATCCCCGTCTCGATGGCTTCCTCCGACAGGCCCGAGTAGCCGAAGATGACGCCGGGCCCGACGGGCCCTGTCAGCCGGTAGGGATCCAGTCCGTAGACGCCCACCCCCCGATCCGCGGCCCGTGCCGCGAATGCCGTCTCGTCGGTTCCGTCCGGCAGCCACGCGAGCAGGTGGAGCCCGGCGGCGGTGCCGGCTGGCCGGAGCTCGGGCAGGTGGCGCTTCAGCGACGCCAGGAGCGCATCGCGCCGCGCACGGTAGATCGGGCGCATCCGGCGCAGGTGACGGTCGTGCTCGCCGCGCGTCAGGAAGTCGGCGAAGGCCAGCTGGTCGAGCGTCGCCGTACCGTTGTCGGCGCGCTCCTTGATCGCGGCGACCCGGTCGACCATCGACGGCGGCACGATGAGCCAGCCGATGCGGAGACCGGGCGCGAGGGTCTTGCTCGCCGATCCGCCGTAGACGACACGGTCGGGCGCGAGGCCCTGGATGCAGCCGATCGGCTCGCGGTCGTATCGGTACTCGGCGTCGTAGTCGTCCTCGATGATGAGGGCGTCGCGACGGGTTGCCCACGCCACGAGCCTGGCGCGGCGCTCCGGAGGCAGCACGCCGCCGGTCGGGTACTGGTGCGCCGGCGTCACGAGCACCGCGTCGACGCGCGCCTGGTCGAGAGATTCGACCCGCAGGCCGTCGTCGTCGACCGGAAGCCCGACCACCTCGAGCCCGGCGGCGTCGATCGCCTCGCGCGACCCGTAGTGCGATGGGTTCTCCACGGCAACCCGACGAGCACCACTCGTGCGCAGCGCCTCGCAAGCGAGCGCCAGGCCCTGTGAGAAGCCGTTGCAGATCACGATCTGGCCGGCGTCGGCCGCGGCGCCGCGCACGCGGTTCAGATAGGCCGCCAGCGCCTCGCGCAGCTCCGGCATGCCACGCCGATCCGGATAGCCGAGCTGTTCGTTGCCCGCCTCGCCCAGCGCGCGACGCAGCGAGCGCAGCCACGCAGCCCGCGGGAACTGGGAGACGTCTGGGCGTCCAGGCCTGAAGTCGAAGTCGAGCGGCGCGGCCGATGGCACTTCGTCGCGGGCCGGGCGCGGAGGCACGGCCTTGCACGCGACGCGCGTCGCGGAGCGCTCGTGGCCGGTCAGGTAGCCCTCGGCAACGAGCTGCTCATAGGCCTCGACCACGACCCCGCGCGACACGCCGAGCTGCGCCGCCAGGGCGCGGGTGGAGGGCAGCGTCGCATCGGCCGCCAGCCGCCCGGTCCGGATGGCGGTGCGGAGCTCCTGCTCGAGCTGGCCGTGGAGGGGTCCCGAGCCGTCGTCACGCAGGGTGACGAGCAGCTCGCTGGTCCTGAGTTGTTGCATCGAACTGGATCTTACTCCAGTACCAGATGAGCGTCATCATCATCTGCAACAGCTACTGGAGACCTTCTGATGACCGCCGTTCTCACGATCCTGATCTTCACCGCGCTGGTCCTCGCGCTGGACCTCACCGCAATCCGGTTCGGCGCCGACTCGCGCGACCGCTTCGGCTCTTCCGACCGTGATCGGCCTCGCTGATCCCCGGTTGAGAAATGGAGATATCCATGCACCCCGACACCTACGACTTCTTCGCCAACGAGCGCATTGCCGGCCTCCGCCGTGACGCCGATCGCCGACGGCTGGCCTGCCTCGCGGCCATTACCGGTGGCCGGCCGACCATCCACCACCCAGGGTCGCGTACCCCGGTCGGCGTCTCGGGCAAAGGGGCGCCGCTCGCCGATCTCCGCGGCGGCTAGTCGCACCCCGACGCGTCAGCGAGGGCCGCGCCCCCCGTGCGGCAGCCTCGTCGGCGCGGGCGCCGTCACGGTGCGGGGCGCCGGGAACGAGCGTGCGAGCCCGGCGGTAGTCGCTTGGTAGAGCTCGACCTCGTCGGGGATGCCGCGCAGCTTGTGCCGGCCGAGCGAGGCCAGCTCCACGCCGCCATCGAGCTCGATCGCATCGCGCACCGCGGCCGAGAGGATGATCTGGCCGCCGTGACCGGCGTCGCAGATGCGCGCCACCGTGTTTACGGCGATGCCGACGTAGCCGGTGGCGTTCAGGGTCGGCCGTCCGGCATGCACGCCGATCCGGACACGCACCCGCCGGCCTTCCGGCCACTTGTGTGAGCCGATGGCTCGCTGCATGGCAATCGCCGCTGCCAGCGCGCCCGATGGCTCCGCGAACGAGGCGAAGAACTCGTCGGCGCGGGCATCCACCTCGTGGCCGCCCGAAGCCTTCGTGGCAGTGCGCATCATTCGGCGCAACCGGTTCAGGACGGGTGGCCACGTGTCACCGAGCGCGGTCAGGAGCCCGGTGGAGTCCTCGACATCGGCGAGAAGGAGCGTCACGCGGCCGGTCGGCAGGTTGCGCTGCGGACGGAGCTGCCCGTCGATGAACCCGACCGGCAGGAGCCCGTGGCGCTTCGCCGCCTTCAGCAGGCGGGATCGGGCTCGCCCGCGCGCATCCTCGTCGTCGAAGTCGACGCGGTCGAAGCGCGCCAGGGCGTTCCGGACGTGCGCCTCGTCGTTGATCGGGAGGCGGCGACGCCCCTTGGAGTCGATGTAGGCGAAGGCGGAATCCGGCAGCTGCGCCCGGGCCTTCGCGCGAAGCTGCGCCATGGCCCGATCATTATCGCGGACCGGACGGATCCCAACCCACGGCGCCCGATTCGTCAGCGAAGGGCGGGGAGGACGTGGCGGCCGAAGGTGTCGATGAAGCGTTCCTGCTCGGGCCCGACCTCGTGGAGGTAGAGCGCCTCGAAACCGCGCTCGAGGTCCGCCCGCAGCCACGCGACGTGGCGCTCCAGGTCTGACGAGATGCGAACCGCGCCGTCGACATCCTCCGGCCTCACGTGACGTGCGGCCGCCGCGATCTGGGATGGGTGGGCGAGGGTCGTCATCACGGAGTTGTCGAGCGTGTTCTGCCGCCACTGCGCGAAGGCTGCGTCGCGCGCCTCGTCCTCGGTCGGCGCCCACGCGACGTGGACCTGCAGGTACATCGGCTTGCCCTCGCCGCCGTTCGCGCGGAAGGCGTCGACGATGCGGTCGAGCTGCTCGTCGGGCTGGGAGACGGTGATGAGGGCATCTGCCCACTCCGCGACCCAGGCGGCGGTGGGTGGCGTCACGGCGGCTCCCACCAGCATCGGCGGACGGTCGGGCCGGGTCCACAGCTTCGCCTCGGAGACCGTGACGTGGCCGTCATGAGAGACCGTCTCCCCGGCCCACAGTCGGCGCATGACGTCCGCCGCCTCACGCAGCCGGTCGTTGCGATCGGCCTTGGGCGGCCACCGCTCGCCGGTGATGTGCTCGTTCAGCAGCTGTCCCGAACCGATGGCGAGCCAGAATCGGTCCGGGAACATCACGTTCAGGGTTGCCGCCGCCTGCGCGATGATCGCGGGGTGGTAGCGCTGCCCCGGCGCATTCACCACCCCGAACGGAAGCGATGTCGCCTGGAGGGCGGCACCCAGCCACGACCAGGCGAAGCCGGACTCGCCCTGCTCGTCGCTCCAGGGAGCCCAATGGTCGGAGCACATGGCGGCGTCGAACCCGGCACCCTCGGCCGCCTGGACCAGACGAAGCAGCCGGTCCGGCCGGAACTGCTCATGGCTCGCGTGGTATCCGATCAGTGGCGCCATGCTCAGGCTCGCTGCCTTCGGCCGAACCAGTGGTAGCCATAGGGTCCGAGTTCCATCGCCAACCGGCCGCCTCGGATCTCGGGGACGTCGCCATCGCGAGCTCCGAAGATGTGCCGCCAGCGGCCGTCGAGGGCGTCCGCGGGCAGCCTCACGTTGATCCTCACCGGCGCTTCGCCGAAGTTGTGAACCGCGAGCACGCTGCCACCATCCCAGGTCGCGATGTGCGCCAGGGCGGCGGGGTTGCGAGTGCCGAGGACGCGCCACTCGCCCCAACCGAACTCGGGCCACTCCTTGCGCGTCCGGATCGCGCGCTCCATCCAGTTGAGCAGTGATCCGGGATCGCGCTCCTGCGCCTCGACGTTCAGCGTTCGGTAGCCGAACGGGCCGTCGCGCAGCGGCCGCCGCGGCGCCTTCGACTCGTCTGCCGTCGTGAATCCGCCGCCGGGCTCATCCGACCATTGCATCGGCAGCCGCACCGCCTCGCGATCCTTCATGCGCAGGTCGTCGCCCAGGCCGATCTCCTCGCCGTAGAAGAGAACCGGCGTGCCGGGAAGGCTGAAGAGAAGGCTGTACGCGAGCTCCATGCGCGCTCGATCGCCCTCGACCATCGTTGAGAAGCGGCGGCGAATGCCACGATCGAAGAGCTGCATGTGGGCCTTCGGCCCGAAGGCGGCGAAGACCTCCTCGCGCTGCGCATCGGTCAGCTTGTCGAGTGACGCCTCGTCGTGGTTCTTGATGAAGTTGGCCCACTGGGCCTCGGGAGGCAACGGTGGCAGGGATTGCAGCGCCTCGATCACCGGGGTCGCGTCGCCGCGAACGAAGGCCAGGTAGAGCGCCTGGTTCACGATGAAGCTGAAGAGCATGTGCATCTGGTCGCCATGCTCCCCGACGAAGCGGGTCAGCTTGGCGGCCGGTTCGTTCGCCTCCGCCAGCAGCATCGCGTCGCCGCGCCGGCGGGTCATGAAGTCGCGAAGGTCGCGCAGATAGCCGTGCGGGTCCGTGACCGCGGGGTTCGACCCTCCGACCTGCTCGATCAGGAACGGCACGGCGTCCACGCGAAAGCCCGACAGGCCGAGCTCGAGCCAGAAGCCGATGACCTTGTGGATCTCGTTGCGGACGTTCGGGTTGTTGATGTTGAGGTCCGGCTGGTGGGGGTAGAACCGATGCATGTACCAGCGCTTCGCCACGCGGTCGAAGCTCCAGGTGCTCTCCTGCTGGCCGGGGAAGATGACGCCCTCGTCGGCCTTCGGCGGCTTCTCGTCGGCCCACACGTAGAAGTCCCGGAACACAGGGTGGCCGCTGCGGGCCGCCTGGAACCACGGGTGGTCGATCGACGTGTGGTTGACGACGAGGTCCGCGATCACGCGGATGCCCCGTTCGCGGGCCGTGCGAACCAGCTCCACGAGGTCGCCGAGCGTGCCGTACTTGTCGGCCACGCCGTAGTAGTCGGCAACGTCGTAGCCGTAGTCCCGCTCCGGCGAGGGATAGACCGGCATCAGCCAGAGGCACGTGACGCCGAGTCCGGCGAGATAGTCGACTCGCTGCGTCAGCCCGTCGAGGTCTCCGACGCCATCGCCGTTGCTGTCGAGGAACGACTGGACGTCGACGCAGTAGACGACCGCGTTTTTCCACCACAGGTCGCTGGTCGCTTCGAGGCTCATGCGGCACACCCCTGCACGGTTCGTTCCGCGGGTGTCGGCCGTTCGCTACGATCGACCCATGGAAGCACCCGCCTCCCTCGCGACGCACGAGTGGGCTCCCGCCGCTACCGATGGCCGCCCCGCACCCGTCGCGATGCTGGTTCACGGGATCACCGGGTGGTGGCGGACGTGGTGGCGCGTGGGCCCGGCGCTGGCTGACCGCGGGTGGCGCGTGATCGCCGTCGACCTGCTGGGCCACGGGGACAGTCCCCCGATCGACGGCGCGGCCACCGCCGAGAGCCTCGCGGCCGACCTCGGCGCGACCACCGATGCGCTCGGCATCCCGCAGCTGGACGTCCTGATCGGCCACTCGCTCGGTGCGGCCGTGGTGATGGAACTGGCAGATCGGCGCCCGGAGATAGCGCGCCGGCTGGTGCTCGAGGACCCCCCGGGCCAGACCCGAGCCGACGACACCGAGTTCCAGCAGACGCTCGAGCGGGAGGGCCGTGCCGCGCGCGCCGACCCCGAGGCGGAGGTGCGCCGAGAGCTGGCCGAGAACCCGACCTGGCTGGCGGAGGACGCGCGCCAGAACGTCGAGGGTCGGGCCCGTGCGGATCTTGCCGGCATCCTGGCGTCGTTGCGGGGCAATACCGGCGTCCGGCCGGCAGAGCTGGCCCCGCGCCTTCGAGTGCCTGCGCTGTATCTGCTCGCCGACGAGCGACGGTCGGCCCTGGGCGCCAGGCGCGCGCAGCTCATGGGGTCGCTGCCTGCCGGGTCCGAGGCGATCGAGCTCGACTCGGGGCACACGATTCATCGCGACCGCTTCGACGACTACCTCACCGAAGTCCTGCGCTGGGTCGCGCGATGACATCCATTGACGAGGTCGCCGGATGGATCGGCGAAGCGCGTTCGGTTGTCCTCCTGACGGGGGCGGGCATCAGCACCGAGTCGGGCATCCCGGACTTCCGCGGCCCGGACGGTATCTGGACCCGCGACCCGCGGGCCGAGCGCCTCAGCAACATCGGCTACTACGTGGCCGATGCGGCGATTCGCCGCGAGTCGTGGCGTCGCCGCACCGAGCATCCGGCATGGGGGGCGCGTCCGAATGCCGGTCACCGGGCCCTCGTCGAGCTCGAGCGCGGCGGCCATCTCGACCTGCTCGTCACGCAGAACATCGATGGCCTGCACCTGGCGGCCGGGACCGATCCTGATCGGCTCATCGAGATCCACGGGACCATCCGCGACACCGCCTGCCTCTCCTGCGGCGATCGCCGCCCGATGCGGGAGACGCTGGATCGCGTCCGCGCCGGCGAGGGCGATCCGCCGTGCCTGGCCTGCGGCGGCATCCTGAAGTCGGCCACCGTCAGCTTCGGGCAGAACCTGGACCCCGTGCTGCTGAGCCGCGCGGAGGACGCCGCTGCCGCCTGCGACCTGTTCCTGGCGGTCGGCACCAGCCTGACCGTCAACCCGGTTGCTCGTCTGCCCGAGCTTGCGCTCGACGGCCGCGCGAGACTGGTGGTCGTGAATGCGGAGCCGACACCGCTCGACGGCCGTGCGCACGCGGTGCTTCGCGGCCAGGCGGGCGAGCTCCTGCCGCGCATCGTCGAGCTGATCGGCGCCGGGATCGGCCGATGGAGCGCCTGACCCTGCGCGACGTGCCGGGCCTGCGGGTCGGGCACGCGACCGATGCCGAGGCCGTGACCGGCTGCACGGTGGTTCTGGCAACGGACGGCGCTGTCGCCGGCGTCGACGTCCGGGGTGCAGCCCCGGGTACCCGCGAGACCGACCTGCTGCGGCCCGGATCGCTGGTCGAGCGCATCCACGCGGTCTGTCTTGCCGGCGGGTCGGCCTTCGGCCTGGCGGCTGCCGACGGCGTCATGCGTTGGCTGGCCGAGCGCGACATCGGCTTCCCGACGGAGGGCGGCCCGGTGCCGATCGTGCCTGCCGCGATCCTGTTCGACCTGGGGATCGGCCGGAGCGACGTGCGACCCACGGCCGACGACGGCTACGCCGCCTGCGCCGCGGCCGAAGCTGCCACCGAGCCGCTCGAGGGAAGCGTCGGTGCCGGCACCGGCGCCACCGTGGCAAAGCTCGCCGGCCCCGCGGCCATCCGCAAGGGGGGCGTGGGCATGGCCGGTCGGCGCCTCCGGGACGGCAGCACTCTGGCGGCGATGGCGGTCTGCAACGCTCTCGGAAGCGTCGTCGGACGCGACGGCCGGATCATCGCCGGCAGCCGGCACATCCCCGATGGCTCCCGCGCTCCACGCCAGCTCGAGCACACGACGCTCGCGGTGATCGGGACCGATGCCGTTCTGGATCGAGCCCAGTGCCGGCGGCTCGCGCAGCTCGGACACGACGCGCTGGCGCGCTCCATCTCGCCGGTCCACACGATGTTCGATGGCGACACCGTCTTCGCGCTATCGACGGGCAGCGGACCGCCGATGGATCCCGGCGACTTCATGGGTCTCGGGGTGCTGGCGGTTGAGGTGCTGTCCGAGGCGATCGAGCGAAGCGTGCTCACAGCCACCTCGCTCGGTGACGTGCTCGCGGTCGGCCCCGAGGTCTCCGGCTAGCCGGGGTCAGCCTCGAACTCGCGGAGCTCGTCCTCGCTGATCTTGTAGGCGTGCTCGTCGGCCGGGTAGGCGCCGGAGCGGACCTCAGCGGCGAACGTCTCGAGCCCGCGCCGGATCTCGCCCGCCAGGTCCGCATAGCGCTTGACGAATCGCGGCGCGGGGCCCTCGTTCACGCCCAGCAGGTCGTGCCAGACGAGCACCTGCCCGTCGCAGCTCGGCCCGGCTCCGATCCCGATCGTCGGGATGGTGAGCGTGCGCGTCACGTGCGCGGCGATCTTCGCCGGCACGGCCTCGAGCACGATCGCGAAGCAACCTGCCGCCTCGAGCTCGCGCGCGTCGGACATCATCCGCCTGGCGGTCTCGGCCGTGCGACCCTGCGCCTTCATGCCCCCGAGCTTCGTGGCCGACTGCGGCGTCAGCCCGAGGTGACCCATGACCGGGATCCCTGCCCCTACGATGGCGCGGGCGCGCGCCAGCATCGGTCCTGCGCCCTCGAGCTTGACCGCATCGGCTCCGGCCTTGACGAGGCGCACCGCGTTGGAGACGGCATCGGCGTCGGAGGCCTGGAAGGAGCCGAAGGGCATGTCGCCGATGATCAGCGCCCGCGGCTTGGCGCGCGCCACGGCCGAGGTCAGCATCACGGCCTCGTCCATGCTCACGGGCACGGTTGTTTCGTAGCCCAGCACGTTGTTGCCGGCCGAGTCGCCCACCAGCAGCAGGTCGACGCCCGCCTCGGAGGCAAGTCGCGCCGACGGGTGGTCATAGGCGGTGACCATCACGATCTTCGTGCCGGCGCGCTTCATTGCGCCGACCTCGGGCAGTGCGAGCGGCTCGCGGTGGACGTCGGTCATGCGGGAAGCGTCCTCTTCGCCGATGGGGTTGTCAACGCGAGCGCGGGCGCCATCGCTACAGCGACATCGAGGCGCAGTCGGGTTGGCCGTCGGGGAAGACCGGCACCAGCGCGAGGCCGAACCAGCCGTCATCGGTCGCGAAGTAGGGAGTGGTCACGGCGTCGAGCCGCGCCCCGAGGGCGGCATTGGACTGCTCCAGGACTCGTGCGATCTCGAACGCCTGCTCTCGCGGGACGGTGGCGCAGCGGCCGCTGCCGGCCGGCGACCCGAATGAGCCAAGGTCGCCGAGCCCGAGCTCGGCCGGGTCGATCGTCCCTGCGTCCTCCGGTGTCGGGCCGAGCCCGGCGCCGATGTGCACCGAGTACTCGGCGGCGACGAACGGAAGGCCTGACCCATCCCACGCGTCATCGTCGAGAATGGCGTCGATCGCGATCAGGTTGCGGGCGACGCCGTCCAGCGACTTGCGCTCGGGCGAGGGCTCGTAGAACGTCCTCTCCTCCTCGTCGCCGAACCAGCCGATGGTGGTGACGACGATGGGCTCGGCGCCCGTGGGCATGGTGAACGTGTAGCTGCATGCGCCGTGGCCGGGCGGGTCGCCGGCGTCCGCGCGTGGCTGGGGTCGGTACTCCGCGCTCACCTGGAGGTACGGTGACCCGAGCACGCCCTCGCGCACTTCCTCCAGGCCGGAGGCCGAGAGCTGCCGCACGATCCACCCAAATTGCTCGACCTGGTCCGTGGAGATGACGCGGCCGTCTTCGAGCACCATCGTCGCGGCAGGATTGATCGGCGCGCTCACGTCGCAGGCATACGTCAGGGTCAGCATCGGGTTGGCCGTCAGGTCGGGAATGCCGGCCAGCCATGGATCGGTCCCGTCACCCGCGGCAGCCCAGCCGCGGGTGCCGACAAGGTCGACGACCTCGAACCAGGTGAACCCGTCGGCCTCGACGGGTCCCGCCTCGATGCGCACGGCTGTCCCGCGCGCGAGCGTGCCGATCAGCGTTGCGGCGGTGCCCGCCTCGGCACGCACGCGCAGCTCGTCAGCGACGACCTGCACGATGTCGCCGACGCCTGCAGGCCCTGGGTCTCCGCCCGAGCCACTCGCCGCCGGCTCGGACGCGGAGTCCCCAGGCACCGGCGCCTCCGTCGGCGTCGGTGATGCGGATCCGCAGGCAGCCAGGAGGGCGAGCAGGACCGCCGGCACCGCGAGGCTCGCGGGATCGCGCTTCATGCGGCAAGTATCCACCGGGGCAACAACCGCCGGAGGCTGATGGCACAGGCTCGGCGCGGCGACGCGGCTACTCGAGGCGAGCGTTGTCGATGAGCCTCGTCTTCCCGACGACGACGGCGGCGACGAGGGTCGGCCCGTCAAGATCGGCGATGTCGACGTAGTCGACCGTCAGGCCGGCCTCCGCGTCGAGGATCTGGCGTGCGGCCGCTACCGGATCGGCGCCCGACCGATGTGCGTTCGAGGCGGCATCCAGGGCCTGTGGCAGGGCGAGCGCAACGTCACGCTCCGCGGGTGACAGGAAGGCGTTGCGTGACGAGAGCGCGAGGCCGTCGTGGTCGCGCACCGTCGGCAGGGCGACGATCTCGAGCGGCAGGTTCAGGTCGGCGACGATGCGCCGGACGACGGCCACCTGCTGCGCGTCCTTCTGCCCGAACCAGGCGACGTGTGGCTGGACGATCCCGAAGAGTTTCGTGCAGACCGTGGCAACCGCCCGGAAGTGGCCGGGTCGAAACGTGCCCTCGAACACCGCGGCCAACTCGCCGGGGTCGACGAACGTGTCGAAGCCGTCGGGAAAGAGCTCCTCGACCGAGGGCGCGAAGAGCAGGTCGACGCCCTCCGCCTCGGCCGCCGCCTCATCCCTTGCCTCGTCACGTGGGTAGCGCGCCAGGTCGTCGGCGCTGGTGAACTGGGTGGGGTTCACGAAGAGGCTGACCACCACCACGTCCGACGCATCGCGCGCGGCGCGCATCAGGGCGAGATGGCCCTCATGGAAGGCGCCCATGGTCGGCACGAGGCCGATCCGTTCGCCTCCCCCACGCGGCCCGGCCAGCGCCTCGCGCACCTCGGCAACGGTGCGTACGGTTCTCACGGGCGCGTTGCTTCTGCCAGCGCCCGATACAGCGGAACCAGCTCGGGCGCCCGTTCCGCCAGCACGGCCAGGTGCGCCTCCACGGTCTCCCAGTCGCCTCGTGCAATCGGGCCGGTCGGATCAAACCGGTTCTCGATCGTGCGGCGCATCAGCGGCTCGATCGCTTCCGCCGGCGCCCCGACCTGCGCGAGCAGCCCCGTCGCGACGTCGTGCAGCGTGACGAGGAAGTTGCCGCCGATGACGGCGGCCGCGTGGTACAGCGTGCGGTCGGCGTCGGCTATCTCGAACGGGCGCAGGCCCAGCGCCTCGGCAAGCCATCGGGCGCGCACGAGCGCGTCATCGGTCTCGCCGCTCATCGCGCCCCATGCTCCGTCCAGCTGCTCCGCGCCACGCTCCCGCGTCAGCGTCTGAAGCGGGTGGACGCTGAACCGTCGGGCGTGAGGATCCAGCGCCGTGAGGGGGGTGGCGCCGCTGACGTGGGCCACCCACGGACCGATCGGGACCGCCGCAGCAACCTCGCCGATCACCTGGTCGGGCACGCACAGGACGACCAGCTCGGCCGCCGCGTCCGCTGTGCGTCCGTCGGTGACGCGCAGAGTTCGCTCCGCCAGGCGGGCGCGGATGGCGCCGCCGGCCCGGCCAGTCCCGATGATGTGGACGGCCTCGAACATGGTCCGCAGTCTAGACGCGGCGACGGCGACATCGTTCGGGGTTGGCGGCTGCCGATCCATGAGGCACTGGCGCGCGTGCCGTCGTCATCGCGCGCCACCCTGCATGACGGAGGAGGCGATGGTGCACGGGAGGGCCAGCAGATGTGCGGTACTGCCCGATGGATCGGCAGTGCGGCGGCCGGTCATCGCCGCCGATGCGCCCGCCTCAGTCGAAGGTGACCTCGATGAGCGGCGAGGACGCGACCATCAGCGTCGGGTCGTAGCTCCACCCCGGAGCGATGTGCGCGATGACGCGCTCGCGCTCCGCCCGCTCAGTGATGACCCTCGCCGTCGCCGCCAGGTCGGCCGTGACGCCGCCCTTGAGGTGGAACGTCATGCGGGGATCGGCTCGCAGGTTGGCGATCCAGCTGCGCGGCCACCCCGGCCGGCCGCTGATGTAGATCCGCCCGTCGATGTTGTGGAAGACCAGCTCGATGCGCCGCGGCTGACCCGACGTGCGACCGGTCGTGGTGATGTCGATGCGGTGGCCCTTCTCCAGGGCCCTGCGCACACGAGCGTCGGTGGCGGTGGCCGTTGCCGTTGTGGTCATGCTTCCACCGTGACGGTCCGCTCGTCGTTGCCACGCACGAGCGTGATCTCGAGCGCGCCCTCGCCGGCCAGGGCCTCGAACAGGTCGTCCGCGCTGCCGATGGGCTTGCCGCCGACCGCGACCAGCAGGTCGCCCTCCGCGATCCCGGCCTTCGCGGCGGGGGAGTCGTCCTCCACCTCACGCACCAGGAGGCCGTCGCGCTCGGGCAGTCCAACCGATCGGCGCAGCTGTCGGGCCACGTGTGACGGCGCGAGGCCGACACCGAGGCGGCGCCGCTTCGGCGACTCTCCTCGCCCCAGGGCGGTGACGCGATCGCGAAGCGACGCATCGGCGGCGATCGCGAGGTAGAAGCCGTTGCCGAGCCGGTTCGTGTTGATGCCGAGCAGCCGCCCGTCGAGGCCGACCACCGGGCCGCCCGAGGATCCGGGCATCAGCGGCGCGGTGTGCTCGACCGCTCCCGCCACGCGCCGACCCCGCGGTCCGCGGAACGACCGGCCGGTTCCGCTGACGAAGCCGAAGGTGACGCGCGGGCCATGCCCGTTCGGATTCCCCAGAGCGACGACCGCACCGCCGACGCCGGGTGCTTCGCCATCGCTGAGGTCGAGCGCCGGCGCGCCCTCCGTGGATGCCTCCAGGACTGCGAGGTCGCCATCGGCGTCGACGCCGACGACCTTGCCATCGGCGCTGCGTCCATCGGCAAATGTGATGGTCACCTCGTCGCCGTGGAGGTTGTGGGCATTGGTCAGGATCCGGTTCTCGCCGATGATCACGCCGGATCCGCCGCGCCATCGGTTGCCGATCCCGACCACCGACGGTCCAACGCGCTCCGCGATCTCGCCGATCTCCCGGCCCAGGTCCGCCAGGGCTGTCATGGTGTTCTTGTTGCCTCCGCAGGGTAGGATGTGACTTGCAATGCACAAGTTACTCCTTCGGGGGGCGCTGTCAAGACCGATGCCCTACGATCGGTCCGTGGCCGCCCAGACCCCCCTTGCAGCGGCGCTCGAACGCGTCGGCGACCGATGGAGCCTGCTGATCATCGAGGCGCTGCTCGCCGGTCCTCGGCGATTCGGAGAGCTCTCGGAAGAGGTCGCCGGGATCGCGCCGAACATCCTCTCCGAGCGCCTCAAGCGCCTGGAGGGGGAGCGCATCGTCGGAGCGACCCCCTACTCGGACCGTCCGCCGCGCTTCAGCTACGCCCTCACCGACGAGGGCCTCGAGCTCGCGGGGGTGCTGCGCCTGCTCGCCGACTGGGGCTCACGAGGGTCCGCTCACGCCGAGCCGATGCGCCACGCTCCCTGCGGAACGCCCGTCGAGGCACGGCTGTGGTGCCCGACCTGCGCCCGCTCGATCGACGAGCCCGAAGCCGACGGACTGCGCTTCGTCTGAACCGGCCCGCGGCCTCGTGACGGATGCGTCATGCGGTGGCCGAGGCCAGCCGCGAATGGGAGCGTCTCGCGGCCGAGCTGCATGCCGTTGTCTGGCGGCACGCTGACGTGATCGAGCCCGAGGACTTTGACTCGGCCGAATCGGGCACCGGCTGAGGCGAGGTGCTCGCTCGAAGGAGCGCTAGGCAGGCTCCCAGTGGAAGTCGCCGGTGAAGAGCCCGTCGACGAAGCCGATCTGGTAGCCGAGGTAGAGGCCGAAGACCAGCGAGAGCAGCCCCGATCCGATGGTCAGCCATCGGTTGATCTGCGCCGACCGCGCCCGGGCAACCCAGAAGGGCAGGCCGATGACGGTCGTGAGCACCGCCATGCCGGCGGCCACGCCAACGCAGAAGATGACGAGATAGGCGAGCGCGGTGCCCGTGTCCTGGATGGTCGCAAGGACCAGCAGGGCCACCGCCGCGCTGCCCGCCAGCCCATGGACGAGGCCGACCGCCACCGGCCGCAGCAGCTGGTACCAGCCGAACGTCGCGACAACGCCCGCAACACCGCCGAGGTGAGGATCGGTACCGTGCCCATGGAGGTGCGCATGCCCGTGGGCATGGTCTTCAGCGGAATCGTGAGCGTGCCGGTGCTCGTGATCGTGGCCGTGCATCGGCGTGGGTGGTGTCAGTCGCTCGGTGATGCTGCGGAGGCCGCCCGTCAGGTTCAGGATGCCGAGGCCGATCAGCATGACCGCCACCGCGAACTCCATTGCCAGTCCGACCGCCGGGGCGATGACCACGTTGAACCCGATGATCAGCACGCCGACGATGACGACGGTGATCGTGTGGCCGAGTCCCCAGAGCGCCCCGATCAGGGTGGTGTGCGCGAAGCGACGGCTGCGGTTGAGGATTGTCGTGACGGCGATCACGTGGTCCGCGTCGGTGGCATGGCGCATGCCCAGCAGGAATCCAAAGCCGGCGAGCGCGAGCAGCTGGGACATCGGGTCTCCGTGTGCGAGGCGTTACTGCAACGAGTTGCAATAGTAGACTATCCGCGATGACCGTCAGCGTGCTTCCATCCCCCTGGGACTCCGTCGCCGACCGGCTGCGCAGGCGTGGCCTCCGCTGGACGCCGCAACGGCGCACCGTCATCGAGATCCTTGCGGGGATCGACGATCACATCACAGGCGCGGATCTCGTGGAGCGCTGTCGATCGCGCGACCCGTCGACCATTCCCTCGACCGTGTACCGAACCCTCGACGTGCTCGAAGAGCTCGGGCTGGTTCGGCACGGCCACGGCGCCGATGGTCGCGAGGAGTTCCACGTCCTTCCGGCGCAGGACCACGGCCACCTGAGCTGCGCCGCCTGCGGCGCAACGTGGGAGATCGGCGCAGAGCGCGGAGCGGCCGTCGCGGAAGCGCTGCGGGCGGGAGACGGCTTCGAGGTCGACATCGGCCACGTGACGCTCGTGGGTCGCTGTCGCGAGTGCGTCGCCAGCGGCCGCTGAGGCGCTGGTAGTCTGCCCGACGTGCGGACGAATGCCCCCGAATCAGGTTTCCTCGACGCGCCGATCGAGATCGACCTGGCGCGAATCGACGCCGAGGTCGCCTTCCTGGGCGTCCCGTACGGCTGGCCCTACCCCCGCCCCGGCGCGACAACGGGCTGCGCGGACGCGCCCGCCGCCGTCCGGCGCCGTTCGCTCCGCATGGCGCGCTTCGTCGATCACTGGGACTTCGATCTCGACGGACCCATGCGCCTGCCACGGATCGTCGACGCCGGCGACGTCCCCGGCGACTCGGCCGATGGAGCGGGCAATGCGATTCGCGCGACCGAGGCGGTGGCCGCCATCCTCGCGCGTGGCGCCGTGCCGATCTGCATCGGCGGCGATGACTCCGTCCCGATCCCGATCCTGCGCGCCTATGACGGCCGAGGCCCGATCACGGTGCTCCAGGTCGACGCGCATCTCGATTTCCGCGACGAGGTCGAGGGCGTGCGGGAGGGCTACTCGAGCCCGATGCGCCGAGCCTCGGAGATGCGGCACGTCGGGCGCATCCTGCAGGTCGGCCTGCGGGGGGTGGGCTCCGCCCGCGCTTCCGACGTGGCCGATGCTCGCGCTGCCGGCAACCTGCTCGTCACCGCGCGCGAGCTCCGGGAGCGCGGCGTCGAGTGGTTGCTGGCAGAGCTGACGCCGGACGCGTCCGTCTTCGTCAGCTTCGACTGCGACGGGCTGGACCCGTCGGTCTTTCCGGCCGTCTCGGCGCTGTCGCCGGGTGGCCTGAGCTACGTCGAGGCGACTGAGCTGCTCGGCGGCATCGGCGAGCGGCTGGTCGGCGCCGCCTTCACCGAATTCGCCCCTGCGCTCGACCACGGTGAGCTCGCGGGACTCGTCCTGACGCGGCTCGTCACGCGGCTCGCTGCCGGCGTGGGACGAGCCTGAGGATCCGCTCACCGGACAGGACGGACAGCCGCTTGGTCGCTCGCCGAGCAATGTCAAGCAGGATTTGACGAGGCCCCATCCGCGGGCCTAGCATTCGCTTCCACTCTGACCTCCGTCACGCCCTGCGGACATGCCCGTCCGCCGGAGGAGCCGCCTATTGCCCAGCGGATTGCATCTGCTTCGGTCGGCCGCCCTGCGCGGTCGAGTTCCCGTCATGCGCCTCCCGAGCCGCCGGCGTTGATGACGCTATGCGCAGCCGTGCTGCTGCCAACGTAAAGGGAGGACTCATGGTGGTCCCACGACGCATGCGTCGTTCATTCGCGGTGCTCGCCGCCGTCGCGCTGTTCATTACGGCGCTCGGGCCGGTGGCCGCAGAGGATGACGCAGCACCCGAGCTCGGATCGTCCACGACCGTCGAGCGCGGCGAGTGGAACAGCTACATCGTTGTGATGAAGGCCAATCCGCTCGTCGTCACAGAAGGCCAGAACCTCGGCACGAACCAGGCCCGTAACCGCGGGCAACAGCTGAAGGAAAGCCACAGGCAGGCGCTGCAGAACGCGGGGATCGACCCGGGCAGGATGACGTCCGACTACGTCAACGCCCTCAACGGGTTCGCGGCTCAGATCACGTACGCCGAGGCGCTCAAGGTCGCCACCGATAAGAGCGTGGCGTTCGTCATTCCCGACGAGCTGATGCAGGTCCACACCGACGCCAGTCCGACATTCATCGGCCTTGACGGCACCGGTGGCGCGTGGGCCAGCGGAGTCACGGGCAAGGGCGTGGTCGTCGGCATCATCGACACCGGGATCTGGCCGGAGCATACGAGCTTCGCCGACAACGGCCTCCCCGCACCGCCGGTCACCATCGCGGACATTCCTGCGACCGAGGACCTTCCGGCATTCCCGGGCTGCGACTTCGGCAACACTGCCCACAATCCGAACGACGCGCCATTCGCCTGCAACAACAAGCTGATCGGCGCGCGCCAGGTCATGCCGACCTATCGCGCCCTCATCGGCGCGACCGCGGACGAGTTCAACTCGGCCCGCGACGACAACGGCCACGGCACGCACACGGCCTCGACGGCTGCCGGCAATGCCGGCGTCCAGGCCATGATCTTCGGCCGCAACGTCGGTGACGGCACGATCTCAGGCATCGCTCCCGATGCTCATGTCGTCATGTACAAGGGCCTCGGCAACCAGGGAGGATTCGGGTCTGACCTGGCGCTCGCGATCGATACGGCAGTGGCCGATGGGGTCGACGTGATCAACTACTCCATCGGTGGCGGCGCGGCAGCCGTGAGCGCCGACGAGATCGCCTTCCTGTTCGCCGCCGACGCCGGCGTCCACGTGGCCACCTCGGCCGGAAACAGCGGTCCGGGTCCCGGCACGATCTTCAACCCGGGCAAGGCCCCGTGGCTGACGACGGTCGGTGCCAACACCCAGAAGCGCTTCCTTGCCGGCACCATCAAGCTCGGCTCAGGGGTGACCTTCGAGGGTGCCTCGGTCACGCTTGGTACCGGCGGGAGCTTCCCGCTGGTCGATGCCGCGACCGCGGCACCGGGCGCCAACGGCGACCTCTGCATCTCCTCGGCGACCGGGGCGAGCAAGCTCGATCCCGCCGTCGTCACCGGAAAGATCGTTCTCTGCCGCCGCGGCACCAACGCTCGCGTCGACAAGAGCCTGGCCGTGAAGAATGCCGGCGGTGTCGGCATGATCATGTACGAGAACGACGACGTCTCGAACCTGTTCACGGACAACCACCACGTCCCGAGCGTGCACATCGACAACACGCCCGGCCTCGCGATCAAGGCCTACATCACGGCGGCGGGCGCTGCCGCGACCGCTGAGATCAGCAATACCGGAGCCAACAGCACCTGGCCGTCGGCACCGTCCATGACGAGCTTCTCGTCACGCGGACCGAACGTGTTCGCCGACGTGCTCAAGCCAGACATCACCGCGCCGGGGATGCAGATCCTCGCCGGTGCGTCACCGTTCCCGGATCCGGGCAACGTGACCGGTCAGCTGTTCCAGGCGATCGCCGGAACATCGATGAGCAGTCCGCACGTCGCCGGCCTCTTCGCGCTGCTGGACCAGGTCCATCCTGACTGGAGCGCGGCTGCGATCAAGTCGTCACTGATGACCACCGCCAATCCCGATGTTCGGAACAACGATCGGGTCACCCGTGCGACGCCGTTCGGCCAGGGGGCCGGTCAGGTGAACCCGGGTCGAGTGGATCGGCGCGGTTCTTCGTTCGCGCCGGGCCTGGTGTACGACGCCGGGCTGCTCGACTACTTCGGGTTCATGTGCGACGCGGCCCCGAGCAGCTTCACCGATCCGGAAGCGACCTGCGCAGAGCTCTCGGAGGCTGGCATCCCCACCGATGCCAGCGACCTGAACTACCCATCCATCTCGGTCGGCGAGCTGGCCGGGTCGCAGACGGTGACCCGAACGGTCACCAGCGTCGCCGAGGAGAACACGGCGCGCACGTACACGGTGAGCGTCAACGCTCCCGCTGGGTACGCCGTGTCGGTCTCACCGTCCACGTTCACGCTCCGACGTGGACAGACGGCAACCTACGAGGTGACGTTCGTCAACCAGGCGGCGCCGATCGGCGAGTGGCGATTCGGCGACCTCACGTGGACGAGCGAGCGGGCTGCCAACAGCCAGTACACCGTCCGTAGCCCGATCGCGGTCAGGGCGGCCGCATTCGACGCGCCGGAGAGCATCACGGGCGAAGGCGAGTCCGGCAGCGCAAGCTTCGACGTGAAGTTCGGCTACACCGGGGAGTACGAAGCCACGGCGCACGGCCTGATTCCGGCGACCGTGACGGTCGACAACGTTCCCCAGGACCCCAACCAGTCCTTCAGCCGGACCGACGGGTTCTCGGACGCCCACACGTTCGACCTGACCGGTGCGGAGGTGTTCCGGGTGGCGCTGCCACCCGAATCGGTAACCGTGGAGGGCGTGGACCTCGACGTCTACGTCTACAACTCGGCCGGTCAGCTGGTGGCGTCGAGCGGCGCGCCCGACACCGACGAGCTGATCACGATCAACAATCCGGGACCTGGCATCCACACGGTGTACATCCATGGATGGCAGACGGTGAATCCAACCGCCGACTACACGATGTGGTCGTGGATCATTCCCGGGACCCCGGGTGGGAACCTCGTCATTGCCAACCAGCCCGCTGACGCGGTGATCGGTACCACGGGGACCATCGACCTGACGTGGAGCGGCGCGACCGCTGGCCAGTGGCACCTTGGTGCCGTCCGGCACAACGGTCCCGCGGGCGCGAACCTGGGCCGAACCCTGGTCGAGGTCGACAACCGGTAGACCCTGGCCTGTCCACCCAGCACGAGAGGAGGTGCGCCCCACGGGCGCACCTCCTCTTCCGTTGTCCCATGGCGCGGGATCGCTACTCGACGGAGATGACCTCCGAGGCCGCGAACATCGGCCCGATCTGACAGATCGACATCATGTCGTCGGCGCGATGGCCACGGACGGTGATCGTCTCACCACCCGTTGCCACCACCTCACCCGACGGATTCGTCAACTGGAGGGGCGAGGCAACGACCTGCCAGCCTTCCGGGTAGATGACCTGGAAGCGGGTCCCGTCATCGGCCTGCAGATAGGTGCATCCGCCCTCGATCGAATCGGCGCCGAACGTCCCGACCAGCTCGGCATCATTCGCGGGCCTCTCGGTTGGGAGCGAGATGCTGGCGTCGATCGATGGCCGTGGCGTGCGGGTTGGATCCATGTCTGGTGACTCCGAAGGGGACGGGGAACCCGCCGGGGTGCCCCCTGCGCAGGCAGACAGGAGCACGACGAGAAGGGTCGGAGCGATTCGCATTGCTTACCTCGAGAGGATACCCAGACGCTGCAGTGCACGATGAGTTCCCCTGATGATTCTGGCCATTCGGCGGTATGCCGCGGTTTGACGCTGGTGGCGCCGCAGCACTAGCATCCACGCCACTGAGCCGGAGCGACTCGCCCATGAGCCGGCCACATTGAGCGGGGATCGCCACGTCGTGCTACGTCGACTCGTCGCACTCCTGAGCCTCCTGACGCTCCTCGCCGCTACGCCGGTTGCGGCCCAGGCCCCCGGCCTCAGCGTCCCCGACGATGTTCGCCGCGAGATCAATCAGGCCAAACAGTCCGGCGTGTATCTCGTGCGCCTCGACGCAGCCCCCGTCGTGGCCTATGAGGGCGAGACCACCGGGCTCGCGGCGACGAAGCCCAGGAAGGGCGAGAAGATCAATCCCGGCAGCTCGGACGTGCGGAGATACGCCGCGCACCTCACCAATCAGCACGCGACCGTGATGGCGGCTGTGCCCGGCGCCTCCAAGATCGCCGACTACGTGTACAGCTACAACGGCTTTGCGGCGCTCATGACGGCCGCTGAGGCGGCGACCCTTCGCGGCGTCGAAGGCGTCCAGGCCGTTGTCAAGGACGAGCTTCGACAGATCACCACGAACCGCACGCCGGACTTCCTGGGCCTGACCGCCGCGGGCGGCCTGTGGAGCGACGTCGGAGGCCAGGGCAAGGCCGGCGAGGACATCATCATCGGTGTCATCGACACCGGCATCTGGCCGGAGCATCCCAGCTTCTCGGATCAGCGGGACCTGGTGGATCGTCCGGGAAACAGCGGCAAGCGGAGCCTCGCATACGGCGCGCCGCCGGCCGACTGGTTCGGCACCTGCCAATCGGGCGAGCAGTGGAGCCAGCAGGATTGCAACAACAAGCTCATCGGCGCCCGGTACTTCCTCGCGGGCCACGGGCACTCGGGCATCCTCACGGACGACTACAAGTCCGCTCGGGACTCGGACGGCCACGGGACGCACACGGCCTCGACGGCCGGTGGCAACGCGGGCGTCCAGGCTCAGATCCTCGGTGCGGACCTCGGAACCATCAGCGGCATTGCGCCGCGCGCCCGGATCGCCGCCTACAAGGCGTGCTGGCGGTCAGGCTGCGCCACGTCCGATCTCGTCGCGGCCATCGACGCGGCCGTGGCGGACGGCGTGGACGTCATCAACTACTCGATCGGCTCGAGCGCGTCCACGCTGCTCGGCGAGGATGACGTTGCGTTCCTCAACGCGGGTCTCAACGGCGTGTACGTCGCCACCTCCGCCGGCAACGACGGTCCGGATGCGGCCACCATCGGCTCCCCGGCGTCCGTGCCGTGGATCACGACGGTCGGCGCCAGTACCAAGGACCGTACCTTCGCGAACGAGGTGCGGCTCGGGAGTGGCGCGACCTTCACCGGGGCATCGGTGACCGGCGGAGTTGGGCCATTGCCGATCGTCGATGCCGCGACCGCCCCCGCTCCGGGAGCTACGGCCGCCAACGCGGAGCTGTGCATCGTCGGCGCGCTGGACCCCGCCGCAGTGAGCGGCAAGATCGTCCTCTGCAAGCGAGGGACGAACGGGCGGGTGGAGAAGGGTCTCGCCGTCCTCGAGGCCGGCGGCTCCGGGATGGTTCTCTACAACGCGGCAGCGAGCGAGGGACTCGTCACGGACAACCACTACATCCCCACCAGCCACGTTTCACTGGCCGATGGCACCGCGATCAAGGCCTACATCACCGCGGCGCCAACTGCCGCGGTGGCCACGATCACGGCATCCCAGCAGACCGATGCCCAGGGCAGCGTCATGGCCGACTTCTCCTCGCGTGGTCCGGATCGAGCGGCGGCGGACCTGATCAAGCCCGACGTCACGGCTCCCGGCGTGAACATCCTGGCGGGGAATACGCCGACGCCGGAGCTCGGGGCGCCGGATCAGCTGTTCCAGGCCATCAGCGGCACCTCGATGGCGAGCCCGCACGTTGCGGGCCTTGGTGCCCTCCTGCGGCAGGCACACCCGGACTGGACGCCGGCGATGATCAAGTCGGCGCTCATGACCACGGCTCGCCAGGACGTGACCAAGGAGGACGGATCAACGGACGCCGACCCCCTTGATATGGGTGCCGGTCACGTCGTTCCGAACTCGGCCGTGGATCCTGGGCTCGTGTACGACGCCGACGTCTTCGATTACTTCGCGTTCCTGTGCGGGTCGACGTCGGGTGTGCACCCGGACGACTGCGCGTTCCTCGAGGGCCTTGGCTACTCGTTCGATGCGAGCGACCTGAATCTGCCCTCGATCGGCATCGCCGAGCTTGCCGGCAGCCAGACGGTCACGCGTCGGGTCACGAACGTCGGCGCAGCGTCGAGCTACAGCGTGTCGGTGTCCGCACCGCCCGGCATCGACGTCGAGGTCGAGCCGGCGGCGCTGACGCTCGACGCCGGGGAGACGGCGTCGTACGAGGTCACGTTCACCACGAACGAGGCCGCGGCCTTCGATGCATGGACCTTTGGTTCGCTGACGTGGAGTGACGCCACCCACAGCGCGCGGAGTCCGATCGCGATCATCCCGACCGCGCTCTCCGCCCCTGGCGAGCAGTCTGGGACCGGCACGGCCGGGACGCTCACCTACGACGTCACGTTCGGCTACGCGGGACCCTTCAGCGTCGCGCCGTGGGGTCTCGTCGCCGCCACGGTGACGCCCGGTACTGTCGCCGACGACCCGTCGAACGACATCAACACCGCGTTGGCCACCGAGGTGGGAGTCACGTTCCACGAGGTCGAGGTCCCGGCTGGAACGCAATACGCGCGGTTCTCGCTGTTCGATGACTACACCGACGGGGAGGACGACCTCGACCTCTACGTGTTCGGTCCCGGCCCAGGGTTCCCGCTCGCCGGCAGCAGCGGCTCGGGAACGTCGGAAGAAGAGGTCGACATCGATGGGCCGGCGGCAGGAACGTACATCGTCGCGGTCCACGGCTGGCAGACGGACGGACCCGATGCCAACTACTCCCTGTTCGCCTGGAACCTGCCGGGGACGGACGCGGGCAACATGTCCGTGACCACCTCGACCGGTACGGCGACCATCGCCGGGACGGCAACGATCACCGTCGACTGGACCGGCCTGGCATCCGGCACCAAGTTCCTCGGTGCCGTGGCATACAACGGGGGCGCGCTGGAGCAGACCGTCATCCGCATCGATACGGACTGACTAGGGTTCGACCACCTCGGTCGCGCGGAAGATCGGCCCGATCTGGCAGATCGAGGCCATGTCGCCTGCCTCCCGTCCGCGGACCGTGAGCTCGTCGCCCGCCCTCGCAACGACGTCGCCGCCCGGTGAGACGAGCTGAAGTGGAGCACGCTGCAGATCCCAGCCTTCCGGGTAGATCACCTCGTAGCGCGTGCCGTCATCGGCCAGCAGGTACGCGCATCCACCCTCGATGTCGTCGAAGCCGAGCGTCCCGCGAAGCTCGCTGCCGCCCAGTTGCGGCGGTGCGGACGGCTTCGGTGTCGCCAGCCGGAAGGTCGGCGTGGGATCGGGATCGGGTTCGGACTCGGACATCGTTGGCTCCGGCTGTGGTGTGGGGGATCGGGTCGGGCTTGCCGGCGCAGCACACGCGGCCAGCAGGCAGATCGTCGCAACGGCGCCGAGCAGCGGGCGGATTCTCATCTGGCCAGTGTGCGCCACCCGCGCATGACGCATCTCTCATGCGTTGTGTGCCGTCGGATTCGGGTCGGCGAGGTCGAGTCCGGTCGATCTGCGGGCTCGTCGCGGACTATGCTGGACCCAACATCCGTCCTCGCGCCGCGCCGTCCGAGCCGACCGCGGCCGTCACAGCTGGAGGCTCCCCCACCGTGATTGCATCCGTTTCGATGCCGCTGCATCGCACGTTCGTGCTGCTCATCGCCGTCGCAATGGCCCTCGGCGCACTCCTCCCGATGACCGCGCCGCCATCGGTCGGCGCCATCTCGAGCTCGCTGGTCATCAGCCAGGTCTACGGCGGCGGCGGGAACAGCGGTGCGACCTACACGCACGACTTCATCGAGATCTTCAACCTGTCGACCGGCCCCATCGATCTCGACGGGTACTCGCTGCAGTACACGAGTGCGACCGGTACCGGGAACTTCGGCGCGAACACCGGTCTCGTGACCGAGCTTCCGGCGATCTCGATCCCGGCCGGCGGATACGTCCTGGTCCAGGAGGCGTCCCAGGCTGCCGTGGGAGCGCCACTCGCCACGGCCGACGTCACAGATGCCACGCCGATCGCCATGGCAGGCGCGGCCGGCAAGGTGGCGCTCGTCACGGGCGATGCCTCGCTCGGCTGCAACGGTGGCTCGACGCCATGCGACCCGACCGCGCTCGCGCGGATCGTCGACCTGATCGGGTATGGCAACGCGAACTTCTTCGAGGGTGCGGCCGCGGCGCCGACGCTGAACAACACCACCTCGGCGAAGCGTGGCGACGCCTGCGTCGACACCGACAACAACGGCGCCGACTTCTCGGCGGCGACCCCGCCGACGCCGCGGAACGGCGCCACGACGCCGGCGCCGTGCGGCGGGCCTCCCGTGGCGACCGACCCGTCGGGGACCGGCGCAGCCGTTCCGGACACGGTCGAGCCCGCGGACACCACCCTGCTGACCGTCTCGGTGACTCCGGGGACCAACCCCACGAGCACGGGGCTCACGGTGAGCGCCAACCTTTCGACCATCGGTGGATCGGCGACGCAGCAGCTCTTCGACGACGCGACGAATGGCGACGCGGCTGGCGGCGACAACGTCTTCTCCTACCTCGCGACGGTGGCGCTCGGGGCGACGCCGGGTCCCAGGGCCCTTCCCGCAACGATCGAGGACGCTGAAAGCCGTGACGGTGTGGCGACGATCAACCTGACCGTCATCGCGCCGACCGTTTCAACCGAGATCCACCAGATCCAGGGTGCGAGCCACACTTCGCCGCTCGTCGGGCATGATGTCTTCAGGGTCGAGGGCGTCGTGACCGTGGTTCGTCCGCAGAGCTTCTACATGACCGATCCGACGCCGGACGCGAACATCGCCACGTCGGACGGCATTCTCGTCTTCCGGGGAGCGACGCCCGGCGTCGCCGTCGCCGTCGGCGACAAGGTCCTGGTCAGCGGCCGCGTGGTCGAGTTCCGCGCCGGCGGCGCCAGCAGCGACAACCTCACGACGACCGAGCTGACCCACGCGAACTCGGCAACGAACCCGCTGCGCATCACCGTCGTGTCCAGTGACAACGTCCTCCCGGTCACCCTGGTCGGCAACGGTGGCCGCGTGCCGCCGAGCGAGGTGATCGACAACGACTCGGTCGGCGGTTCGGTCGAGAACGCCGGTGGCACCTTCGATCCGGCGCAGGACGGGATCGACTTCTGGGAGAGCCTGGAGGGTCAGTACCTGCGCATCAACAATGCCGTCGCCGTCGGCCCGACCAACGGCTTCGGGGAGATCCCGGTCGTGGCTGACCGTGGCTCCCGCGCCGGCCCCCGCTCCGCGCGTGGCGGTGTGCTCGTCACACCGTCGGACTTCAATCCCGAGCGCGTCATCCTCGACGACGCGATCGTGGGGCGTCCGCAGATGCCGGACCTCAACGTGGGCGACTCGTTCACCACGCCGGTCTTCGGCGCCCTGGACTATGACTTCGGCAACTTCAAGCTGCTCGTGACGACCACCCTCGTGCGGGTCGACAACGGCCTGGAGCGCGAGTTCACGCGTGCCGCCCGCTCCCGCGAGCTGAGCATCGCGACGTTCAACGTCGAGAATCTCGATCCGAATCCGGCCGATGACGACGGCGCCGACGACGTTGCCCGCCTGGGTGCGCTGATCGCGCAGAACCTGGCGGCGCCCGACATCCTGGCCATCGAGGAGATCCAGGACAACACCGGCGGAACCAATGACGGAACCACGGCGGCGGACCTCTCGTGGGGCTCGCTGATCGCCGCCATCCAGGCCGCCGGCGGACCGGTCTACGAGTACCGGCAGATCGATCCGGTCGACAACGCCGATGGTGGGCAGCCGGGCGGCAACATCCGCGTCGGCTTCCTGTTCCGGACCGATCGCGGCGTCCAGTTCGTCGACCGCCCGGGTGGCACGTCGACCGTCGACACCGGGGTCGTGAGCGTCGGCACCGGCGATGACGCCGCGGCTCAGCTGCAGTTCAGTCCCGGCCGCATCGGGACCGATGATCCGGCCTTCAACAGCACGCGCAAGGGGCTCGCCGGCGAGTTCCTGTGGCAGGGCGAGACGGTGATCGTCATCGCCAACCACTTCAGCTCCAAGGGGGGTGACGACCCGCTCTTCGGGCGCTGGCAGCCCCCCGTGCGGTACACCGAGTTCGAGAACCCGGTGGGAGGCGATACGGACGGCTGGCGCCACGGGCAGGCACAGGTGATCAACGATTTCGTCGACGAGATCATCGCCATCGAGCCCGGGGCCAACGTCGTGGTGCTGGGAGACATCAATGACTTCCAGTTCAGCGAGACCGTGGAGATCCTGACCGGGGCTGCGGACGGCGACCCCGTGCTGACCACGCTGTTCGATGAGGTGTCACGGCGCGAGCAGTACAGCTACGTGTTCGACGGCAACTCACAGGTGCTCGACCAGATCCTGGTCAGCGATGCAGTCCTGCGGCGCTCACCGACGTACGACGTCGTCCACGTCAACGCCGAGTTCTTCGACCAGGCGAGCGACCATGACCCGTCGGTCATGCGCGTCAGGTTGAGCCGTGGCGGCGGCCACGGCGGCGCGGGAGACGGCTGAGCGTCAGGCCATCTCGGGGTCGGGCTCGTCGCGCGGAGCACCCATCGGCGCGTGCTCCTGTCCGGGAGCGCGCTGCTCCGGCTCCGGCGGTGTGTCGATCGGCGTCTCGTCCGGCGTCTCGTCCGGGCGGGGCGTCGGCATCTCGTCGTCGGGTGGCTGCTGAATGGTCATGCCTGTGACCGATGCAGGCTGCGTGCCGTGTCCTAGAACCAGCCCCTGCGGCGGAAGAAGGCGACGGCGATGGCGACCGTCGCCGCCATGACGAGGAGGGCGATCGGATACCCCAACGGCCACCGGAGCTCAGGCATGTGGTCGAAGTTCATGCCGTAGATGCCGGCGATGAGCGTTGGCACCATGAGCACCACGGTGAAGGCCGTCAGGCGCTTCATGATCGCGTTGAGGCCGTTGCTGGCGACGGTCAGCCTCGCATCGAGCACAGCTGCCAGGAGGTCGCGGTAGATATCGACCTGGTCCAGGACGCGGACCACGTGGTCGTACAGGTCCTGGTAGTACGGGACCGAGGAGGCGTCCACGATTTCGAGGTCGCGACGCAGGAGGGCATTCGCGACGTCGCGCATCGGCGCAAGAACGCGTCGCAGCTCGAGCAGCCGGCGCTTCAGGAAGAGGATCTCGGCCAGCCCCTCGCGGTCGGCGTCTCCCTCGAGGACGCGGTCCTCGAGCGCGTCGATGCGCTCGGAGATGCCATCGAGCAGCGGGAAGTAGCTGTCGACGGCGGCGTCGAGCAGGGCGTAGAGGAGCTCGCCGGTCGTGTCGATCGCGCTCTTCTGCCGGTTCGCGAACGCGTGCCGCACCGCGTCGCACATCGGCGTGGACGTCCACGTGACGCTCAACAGCCACCCGGCGCCGACGAAGATGTGGATCTCCGACAGGCCATCGGGCGCATCGGCCACCGCCTCGTAGGCGACGATCATGTGCTGCTGCTCGTAGGTGTCGATCTTCGGGCGCTGGTGCTGCTTCCGAAGGTCCTCGAGCGCAAGCGGATGAAGTCGGAACTCGCGACCGACGGCGTCGATCTCCGGCTCATCGGGAGCAATCGCGCTGACCCAGACCAGCGTGCCCTCGCGATCGGTCAGCCGGTCGATCTCGTCGATGCGCTCGGGCGCCAGCTCTTCGATGGATCCGTCCGGATGACGGGCAAGGATGACGAGCGAGTGCTCCGTGGGGTCGGTCATGGCGCGCGCAGTGTAGCCCAGCCGGGCGGCGTCGCCGGCCTAATGTGCTAGACTGCGGTAACACGTTTCGCAACCATGACGGAGATCCCGATGGGATGGCTACCTGACGCGGTTGAGCGGCTCCTCGACGTCGCGCTCGTAGGTGAGCTGACGGTCGTCGGCCACAATGGGCGGCCGGTCACCCACCCGCTCATCCCGCTGTACCACGAGGGGAAGATCTACCTTCACTCGTCGACGCTCTTCAGCAAGAAGCTCGAGCACATCAAGCGCGATCCGCGCGTCTCGCTCGCCATCAGCGACCCGGTGGCCACCAGGGGAAATCGCGACCGCGTGACGATCCAGGGCACCGCGCGGCTGATCGAGGAGGATCCACACTCCGATTGGGAGCGCCTGATCCTGCGCCTCTGGCGCGAAAAGGAGCCCTCCATCGACGATTTCCTCAAGGTCCGCGTGGCATTGCCGCTCTTCTTCGAGCGGGCGGTCATCGAGGTCACGCCGGAACGTGCCCTCTACTGGGCCGATGGAAGGACGGATCACGCCCCGGTCATGACGCGTGCTCCACGGCGGGAGGCCGCGTAGATGGCAACACGAGCACCCATGCGCTCGGGCGCCATCCCGGCCCATGCCCCGACGGGGGAGGACTTCGAGCGCCTTGCGACGTACGCCCACGTGGTGGTCAGCTGGGTCGAGGATGACGGCTACCCGATGAGCGTCGCCACATCCTTCGAGGCCCATGCGGCAGCGGGCACCGTCGGCCTGGCGGCGCCGGCCGGGCTGGAGATCCCGACCGATCGAGAGGTCGGCATCCTCGGCAGCCATATTCACCCCATCCCCGGCGGCTACGACCAGCGTCGATACCTCGAGCTCTGGGGCCGCTTCGATGGCGACGCCACGTTCACGCCCACCCGTGCCTGGGGCTGGGACGAGGCCGAGACGCCATTCTTCGAGTACTCGGAGCGCTCCGTGCCGCAGTCGCGGCGGTATCTTGCCGCGCTGTCGGTCGAGAAGGGACGCACGATCAAGCCGCGCCTCAGCCCGTTCTGGCTGGCGCTGCGCACCACTCGCCTGCCGTTCCTGTCGGCAACCGCCGTTCCGGTGCTGCTCGGCATCGCCGTGGCGGCCAGCCACGGCGCGTTCACGTGGTGGACGGCGCTGCTGACCGTCCTCGGCGCCTTTTTCGCGCACCTGGCGATCAACGTCACCAACGACATCTTCGACACGCTTGTCGGGAGCCGATGACGCGAACACCACGCCGACCCAGTTCTCGGGCGGCTCGCGGGTCGCCGTCTACGACCTCGTCAGCATCCGCGGGCTCGTGTGGCTCGCGCTCGCCCTGTTCGGGGCGGCGGCGGCGATCGGTCTGATCCTGGTGGCCGTCACCGGCTCGATCACCCTGCTCTGGATCGGCATTGCAGGCATCGCGGTCGGAGTCGCCTACACGGCGCCCCCTCTCAAGCTCGTCTATCGCGGGCTCGGCGAAATTGCCGTGGCCGTCGGCTTCGGCCCGATCATGCTGCTCGGCGCGTACGTGGTGCAGACCGACCGCCTCGATCCCGGAGCCGGCGCTGCTGTCGGTCGTGCCAGGCATCCTGATCGGCCTGATCCTGTTCGTGAACGAGATCCCGGACCGGCGCTCGCGACGCCGAGGCGGGGAAGCGGACGCTTCCGGTGCGCTTCTCGCCCGACGATGGTCCGCAGCGGGCTACCTCGTGGCCGCCATGGCCGCCTTCGCGGCGATCGCCGCCGGCGTGGCCGGCGGGCTCCTGCCTTGGCCGACGCTAATCGCCATCGCGGCCGTGCCGCTTGCGCTCCGCGTCCACGCTGGCCTGAAGGTCCACTACGACAGCCCGTACACGCTCATGGCCGTCATGGGCGCCAACGTGAACCTCAACCTGCTGGTCGGAGGGCTGCTGCTCCTGGGCTACCTGGCGACCATCGCGGTCACGCTGCTGGCCTAGCGCGGCGACACGCCACGCGCGCTGATACCTACCAGCCCTCCGTCCCGCGCTCTCCCTTGAACGGGCCGACGACGTCATCGGTGACCCAGCCGCCGTAGAAGCCGCCCGGCTGCGGGCGGACTCGCTCGCCGTCGACGGTGGCTCGATCCACTCGCCCCGCGTAGAACGCGAAATAGCCGGCGATCGCCTCGTAGCCGGATAGGGGTGCCGAGTAGGTCCACGCCGCCCGACGGGCGGTGCGATCGCCGGCAGTGACGTCGAAGTACGAGGCGACGCCCTTCCACTCGCACGCGGTCGTGCCCGAGATCGGGCGCAGCAGGTCGAGGCGCACGTCGTCGCGAAGGGAGGTACCAGACCGGCGCGCCCGCCGTCTCGAGGATCCGGATGGCGCGTCGCGACTCGGCGATCACCACGCCGCCGTGCTCGATGCGCACGAGGCGCTCGGACGGGACCACGGCGGGCGGTCGCGGGTACGCCCAGGCCGATTCCTGGCCGGGGCGCGGAGTCACTGGGCCGGCGGGCCGGTCGAGGCGGTGCATGACCGGAGTACGGATCACCGGGCCGCGTGAATCAGCGACCCTCAGCGGTCGACCGCGATGAGCGCGGCGACACGGTCGCGTTCCGCGTTGCGCGCGAACAGGAAGGTCGCGTCGACGAGCTCAGAGCGCACCTCGAGCGCCGGAACCGTCTCGGTCAGGGTATGGACTGCACCGATGCGCCCGCTCGTCCAGCTGCCTCCGATCTGCACCGGTGCCGGGGCCACACCGCCATCGTCGGAGAGCGGCTGCGCGGTGAGCATGCTTCCACTCGTTCCGCGGCGGACGAGGAGCAGTGCACCGCCGGGGTCCGACAGGGGTCGAACGCTCGGGCCGATGCGGCCGCCGTATGCGGTCGGAACTCGCTCGCCGACTCCGAGCGGGTTGACGAGCACGTCGATCTCGGTCGTGGGCCGGAAGACGGGATATCCGGAGCGGACGCCCACGAGGATGAGGAGGGCGAGGACCAGCGGTGGGATGGCCAGCCACCACGCCACCTGTCGCTCCGGCTTGGCCACGGCGTCGAGCCTCACGATCCGATCGGGGACGACGCGTGGGGGGGTGCCGGCAACGGTCGCCTCGATGGGCAGCTCCTCCTCCACCACCACGGCGGCGGGGGAGAGGATGCCGGTCAGCTGCGCGAAGCCAGCCCCAGCGAGCCGCGAGTCGTTCCGGACGGCCACGGCTCGCAGTGGGTTGACCGCGTCGACGAGCAACGCGTACCGCCCGCCCTCGCGGGTCGGTGCCGACTGCAGGGGAACGATCCGGCCCTCGAGGCGAATCCATCCATCGGGATCCGTCGTGCCGCCGTCGAAGATCTGCTGGACCGTGACGTCCTCGGGCTGCGGGTCGAGCAGCGGCAGGACGATGGGCACGGCGGCGACGCCGGCCAGCAGGAGCGCGACGAGCAGCGGCGGGCCGGCGCTCAGCCGACCGAGGGGAAGGGCGCGAAAAGGCCGGCCGATCTGCCCGGCCAGCCAGCCGCAGGTTGCCAGGAACCGGCCAATCACCGCGGCATCATGCCTGTCACGGGTGGCGACGCCAACCCGGTACCATCGGCGTGATGGACCGTTTCCGCACGATCATCGAGCCGTTTCGCATCAAGAGCGTCGAGCCGATCCGCCTCACGAGCGTCGAGGAGCGTGACGCGAACCTCCGCGAAGCGGGTTTCAACCTGTTCAACATCCATGCGGACGACGTCCTCATCGACCTCCTCACCGATTCGGGCACCGGCGCAATGAGCGCCGAGCAGTGGGCCGGCATCCAGCGCGGTGACGAGTCCTACGCCGGCTCGCCGTCGTGGTTCCGCTTCCTGGAGGCCGTCACCGAGCTGTGGCCGTTCCGCCACGTGATCCCGACGCACCAGGGCCGAGCCGCCGAGAAGATCCTGTTCAGCGTCATTGGCGGCCCCGGCAAGGTGATCCCTTCGAACACGCACTTCGACACGACCCGTGCCAACGTCGAGTTCACCGGCGCCGAGGCCATCGACTGCGTGATCCCCGAGGGCCGGGAGCCGGCGACGCTCCATCCGTTCAAGGGCAACATGGACACCGAGGCGCTCGATGCGCTGATCCGCGAGCGCGGGGCTGAGAGCGTGCCGGTCGTCTTCGTGACGGTCACCAACAACTCCGGTGGCGGCCAGCCGGTCAGCCTCGCCAACCTGCGCGCGGTGCGCGAGGTGTGTGACCGATATGGAGTGCCACTGTTCCTCGACGCGTGCCGCTTCGCCGAGAACGCCTGGTTCATCAAGCAGCGCGAGGAGGGCTACGCCGGCGTCCCGGTGCCGGAGATCGTGCGTGAGATGGCCGCGCTGGCGGACGGGATGACGATGTCGGGCAAGAAGGACGCCCTCGCCAACATCGGCGGCTGGCTCGCGCTGAACGACGACCGTTGGGCCGAGCAGTGCCGCAACATGCTCATCCTGACCGAGGGCTTCCCGACGTACGGAGGCCTTGCGGGTCGCGACCTCGAGGCGATGGCGGCGGGGCTGCGCGAGGTCGTGCAGGATGACTACCTGCGCTATCGGATCCGCTCGACCGCGTACCTCGGCGAGGCCCTGATCGAGGCCGGCGTGCCCTGCATCCGGCCCATCGGCGGGCATGCCGTCTACCTTGACGCGGCCGCCCTCCTGCCGCACATCCCCGCCCTCGAGTACCCGGGGCAGGCGCTGGCGTGTGCCCTCTACCGCGAGGGCGGCATCCGCGGCTGTGAGATCGGGTCGGTCATGTTCGGGCTGCACCCCGATGGCTCGGAGTCGGCCGCGGCCATGGAGCTCGTGCGACTGGCGATCCCACGCCGCGTGTACACGCAATCGCACGTGGACTACGTGATCGAGGTCATCCGCTGGGTGGCCGAGCGCGCATCCGACCTGCGCGGCATGCGGATCGTCGAGCAGCCGTCGGCACTGCGCCACTTCACCGCGCGCTTCGAGCCGATCCAGCAGTAGCGATCAGGCGACCTCGACGTCGGTCACCCACTTGACCCAGTCCAGGCCACGCCGATCCGGCGCGACGAGGCGGCAGGGGGCGCCGTTCGCCGCCGGCAGCGGGGCGCCGGCGACGTGGGTCGCGAGCAGGGCGCCCTCGAGCTCGTGTCGCTCGAGGATCGCGCTCCATCCGGTCACCGATCGGACACGCACGTGCGCCGCACGCGGGTCGGCGCCGGCGGCCTCCAGGACGGCGCGGAGCGGGGTTCCGCGCCATGACGTCCGCATCACCCAGCCGGAAGTGCAGTCCAGAGTTGCGTCACGCCCCAGCGTCCCGATCGTCCCCAGCGCGGCGATGTCCAGGTCGAGTGGTCGCTCGACGCGGCCGGTGACGTGCAGCCTCCACGTGGCGGAGTCGATGTTGGGCGTGCCCTCGCCGTAGAACGTGGTCGGCGGCGGGATCCCGCCGTCAGGCAGCCAGCGCGAACCCGTGAAGCGCCGCCCACCCGCCTGCACGGCATCCAGCACGTTGGCCGCGCCCCAGGCAACGGCTCCGAGCGCGATCGCGCCGGCGGTGACGAGCAGCGTTCGACGGCTGACGCGCCGCCGTCCCGCGGTTGGGGGCCGCAGCAGGCGCCACCGGCGCGGGAGCAGATGGAGCAGCACGATGGGCAGCAGGGCGAGCGCCGCCCACACATGCATGGTCAGGATCGTCCACGGGCCGACGGACAGGATCCGGCCGCCAGCGACCCATGCGAAGCCACCGGCCAGCGCCGCGGCGGAGAGGAGCGCCACGACCGTTCCCAGTGCGAGGCGCCGCCATCGTCGTGCGCGCATCGCCGGCCCGACGCTGCGGCGTAGCTTCTCCAGCGTGGCGACGAGGAGCGCCCCGCCGACGAGCCCATGGAGCCAGAAGAGGGGAGCGGTCGCGGGCACACCGGAGCGCAGCGTGAGCAGCCCGCTCGCCAGCTGGACCGCGAGGAGGACCGCCAGCAACCGGTCGAGCGCCGCGTTGCCCATGCGAGCAACCGTACGCCGCGAGCGCCGGCGGGGCAACGCGCTAGGCGGGTGTCAGCTCCAGCAGCGAGACCGATGGCATCGGCAGGTCGAAGGCGAGCTCCGCCGACCCGGACGAGGCATCGACGGCACGCTCGGGCTCGAGCTCCTCGAGGTAGTTCTCGGCCGCGAGCCGCTGCCACCCGGCATCGTCCGGCCAGTCGGCGCCGCCCCCGACCCCCGCCCATGAGGCGACGAGGTTGGAGTGAGCCGCGTCGAGCCTCCGGTGCCGCAGCCGGTACCTCGGCCTTGGCAGGCCACTCAGGCGCAGCGCCGCGGATCGGTCCAGCAGCGGCACACCATCGGCCTTGCTGACGTCGACGGTGCCGTTCCACGCGATGATGGTGATCCGTCCGTCATCGTCGCGCGATCCGATGGCCTGCACCATGTCGCCGGCGCCGTCGCCCGTCACGCTCACCCCGATGCGCGACGGCAGCAGCTGCTCGAGCATCCACAGCCCCCACCAGCGCGGCTTGCGCAGGTTCCCGACGGCCAGCAGGCCGAAGCCACCGTGCAGCAGCCGCGGTGGGCGGCCGAGCTCCTCGAAGTGGTCGGAGATCGTCCAGTAGGCCAGGGCCTCGGTGCGGCCCATGGCCGACGCCATGCCGCGCACGAGGTAGGCGGCGCTCCACGGGGAGTCGTGGACCGGGTTGAAGTGCGTGGCGTGCGCTCCCCACTCGGTCCACCACTGCGGCAGGCCCGGGTAGCCGTGGCGCGCCGCGATCGGCCGCAGGTCGAGCGGCGCGTTCCCATAGGTGTGCGTCGAGACGAAGTCGATCGGGGAGCCCGTTGCGCGGCAGTGGGCCAGCATCTCGTCGACCCACTTGGCCGCCGCCGACGCCGGCCCACCGACGATCAGCCCGGCATCGACCGACTTCACGGCCCGGACGCTGAGGTCGTACAGCCTCATGTACTCGTCGCGCGTGCCCGACCAGAAGACGTCGAGGTTCGCCTCGTTCCACACCTCGAACGCCCAGGTGCGGACCTCATCGAGGCCGTATCGATCAACCAGGTGCGCCGTCAGCCTGCGCACCAGCTCCTCCCATCGGTCCCAGCTCCGCGGCGGGCTGACGATGGCGCCGTAGTCGAAGACCGTCTTCGACGGGTCGCTGGCGAGGTCGCGAGGCATGAAGCTGAGCTCGACGATCGGCTTCAGCCCGAGCCCCAGCACGTGGTCGTAGATACGATCAATGCCCTTGAAGTCGTACATCGGCTTATGGTCGAACTCACGGTACGTCCCGAGGTCGTCGCCCAGGATCGCGTGCGCGCGGACCGCCCGCACGCCGAGCTCGTCGTGCGCGAGGCGCAGCGCCTCGGAGAACTCGGGACCGATCGGGCGGCCACCCGGCCCGATGCCGGCCTCGAGCTGGCTCAGGTGCTCGGACCCGATCATCGGCCGCCATGGCCGCTCGACCGGACCGATCACCTCCGCCACGGCTACCTCGATGCGCACCGCGGCCGCCCCGGCCTGCGCTGGCGTCGCCGTGACGACCTCGGACCGCGGCTGGTCGAAGTCCTTGACCGATGCCGCGGCCGCAACACGATAGTGCGCCTCGTTCCCCGGCGTGCCGCTCGTGTCGGTGAACGGTGGGTGGGGAACAGGCCGGACCTCCGGCTCGCCGATGACGAGCAGCTCCCACGGGCCGTCCGGACGCGAAGCGCGCTCGATCACGTAGCCGGCCGCTCCGTCGACCGGTTCCCACTCCAGGGTGACCTGTCCGCGCCCAGCATTCGCCCGCAGTGCCCCAGGTGCCGGGAGCGACGGCAGGTCGAGCCCTGCCTCGGCATCGCTCCGCAGGCCGATGCGCGCCTCCCAATCCGCGCGCGCGCTCCGTTCAACGTCGGTCACGATGGCCTCCCCATCCGTCACGGAGCGATCCGGCCCGCGCCGAACTCCTCCACGGCCATGAGCGGGCGAAGGGACTGCTCGACCGCGCCGTGGCTGAAGTAGTGCTGCAGCCGATCGTTCCGCAGCTCGTTGGCGAGGGCTGCGATGAACATGCCCTGGTCGAGCGAGAGGTAGCGGTCGGCGACCTGGCCGGTCGATACGTTGATCGAGTCCTTGAACCCGCCCGGACCGTAGATGTCCGGGAAGTCGCTCTCGAGGTTCTGCAGGTTCGCGAGCGCCGCATCGAAGGCGAAATCGAGGGTGATCGCGGCGGCATGCGGCGTCACGACGCCCTCACCGTAGTCCTCGATCGGGTCGGCCGGAACGGGACACGCCGGATCATCCCAGCCGCGGGTGCCGACGGTCAGGCGCTCGACGTCGGCGGGATAGCCGTTCGGCTCGAGGCCGATCCAGTCGATGCCATATTCGCGATAGCCACCGGCCGGGTTCGAAGCCGGGCTGAAGCCCCAGTAGCCGTACTCCGCCTCGTCGAGGCCGAACTCGATCGTCGATTCGGCGTACAGCGGATGCGTGACGCCCCAGCTCTCGGGCCCCCACTGCTCCTCCGGCACGACGAGGGGAACCATGAAGGCCTCGAAGGCACTCCCGCCCCAGGTCGGCACGACCAGCTGGTCGTCGTAGGGGTAGGCGCCCTCGAAGACGCGGAGGGTCTCGCCCTCGACGGTGTACTCCGCCCACTCACCGATCGGCTTCGTCTCCTGCCAGTTCCAGCCGCAGGTGTCCTCGAACGTCCGGAAGCCGCCGAAGTAGTGGCGAGCAGGGATCTGCCCGTAGGCGATGCCGATGTACGAGGCGATCCGCGGCTCGGTGTTGAACGCGCCGTAGTGGTGGCATGTGAACCCCGAGCTGCTGCCGTCGGCAGCGCCCGGCTGGCAGTTGTAGCTGTCGACCGCCGGCACGTGAACCTGGCCGGGCGGCACGGACGGCCAGTAGCCGCCGCGGATCTGGTTTTCGATCGGGTTGTAGTAAAAGCCGAAGTTCATCGTGCTGACCAGCTCGTGAGCCTGGTCGCGCAGCTGCGGCACGGCGCCGTTGGCGACCATGTGCAGCGCGGACGCGAGCCACCCGTTGTCGACGCTCGACAGGAATGGATAGACCGGGTCGCCATTCTCCGGCCAGATGTGGATGGTCTCGAGGGTGTCGGGGTCGTACCAGTTGTAGAACTGGCCAGATTCCTCGTGGCGTTCGAGCGCGGCGACGCTGTCGAGCGTGACCGCGACGCGCTCGCGCGCCTCCCCCGGGCTGATGAGCTGGAGGTCGCGCGCCGAGAGCGTGGCCCAGATGTACATTCCGATGTTCGTCGGCGAGGTGTACGCCGCGCGCGTGTCCGGATCGAGGTCGCCGCCGATGTTGTCGGACGGCAGGCCCGTCTCCGGGTTGGTCATGGCCACGAAGCTGGCCCAGGTATCGGCTGCCCAGCGCTGGAGCGCCGCCTTCGGGTTTGCCGCACTGACCGGCATCGCAAGCACCAGGGCAAGCAGGACGGTCAGGGGGAGCGCGAGGAGGCGGTGCGATCGAGTCATCGGTGGAAACCTTCTTGTCGCGTGACGCGGCGCTCGGGTGCCGCTCGGGACGGGGGCTGCTGCAGCATCACTTGATGCCGGTCATGGCGATGCCCTGGGTGAAGTAGCGCTGGAGCGCGATGAAGACGATCAGCACCGGCACGATGACCACGACCGAACCGGCCATGAGCAGGGCGATGTTCGTCTCCTGCTGACCCGTTGCGAACAGCGCGATCGCCACGGGCAGCGTGTACATGGTGTCGGAGGTTGCCACGACGAGCGGCCACAGGAAGCTGTTCCAGCTGCCGAGGAAGGTCAGGATGCCCAGCGTCGCTAGCGCCGGGCCACAGAGCGGCAGGATGATTCGCCAGAAGATGTAGTGCTCTCCCGCGCCGTCGACGCGCGCCGCGTCGAGCAGCTCGTCCGGGAGCCCCGCGATGAACTGCCGCATCAGGAATACGCCGAAGGCGCCGACCAGGAAGGGCAGGATCAGGCCGGCG
The DNA here is from genome assembly GCA_963839635.1 of uncultured Chloroflexia bacterium. Lineage (GTDB taxonomy): Bacteria > Chloroflexota > Limnocylindria > QHBO01 > QHBO01 > JACDBZ01. The sequence continues at coordinate 522,219 of CAWIVT010000006.1, read as the reverse complement.
TGGGTGTTGACCAGGCCGAGGTTTGCGGTCAGCACGAAGAGCGGCATGAACGTGACGACGCTCGGGACCATCAGCGTGCCGAGGACGACGACGAAGAGGATTCGCTTGCCCGGGAACTCCAGCTTCGCGAGCGCATAGCCGAGCATCGAGCAGAACACGATGTTGCCGACCGTCACAGCGAGGGCGACGACGGTCGAGTTGAAGAAGTAGCCGAGGAAGTTCAGCCGGCTGAACAGGTCCTCGTAGTTGGCCAGCGTCGGCGCTTCCGGGAACCAGGTCGGCGGCACCTGGCGCAGCTCGCCGGTCGTCTTGAACGACCCGAGGACCATCCACACGAACGGCCCGACCAGGATGAGGATGCCGAGGAACAGCAGCAGGTAGATCCACCACGCCCCGCCTCCGGATCGCGCTCCGCGGCCGGCCTTGGGGAGATTGGTTGCCGCTTCTCGTGCGGGCGAGAGGGTGCTCATCGGTCGCTCCTCACGTGGCCGGTCGCAGCAGCCGGAACTGGATCGCGGTCAGCACGGCGATGGCGATGAACAGCACGAAGGCGATCGCCGCCGTGTACGCGTAGTTTCCGAAACTGAACTGGTCGTAGGCGTAGTAGGCGAGCGACACGGTCGAGTTCAGCGGCCCGCCCTGCGTCATGACGTACACCTCCTCGAAGAACTGCACGTAGCCGATGCCGGTGATGACGCCGGCGAACAGGAGCGTCGGACGCAGGAGCGGGAAGGTAATGCCGCGGAATCGCTGCCAGCGATTCGCACCGTCGACCTCGGCCGCCTCGTACAGGTCTCCCGAGATTGTCTGCAGGCCGGCCAGGAAGATCACCATCAGGGAGCCCAGGCTGTGCCATACCGCCATGACCACCAGCGACCACAGGGCGAATCTCTCATCGGACAGCCAGCCCGGCCCGTCCACGCCGAATGCCCCCAGGATGGCGTTGACGAGGCCGGTCTCCGTGCCGAGCAGGATCCGCCACACGACCGAGATCGCCACGATGCTCGTGACGACCGGGAGGTAGAAGCCGACCCGGAAGAAGGTGCGGAACTTCACGATCCCCTGGTTCAGCAGGAGCGCCGCACCCAGCCCGAGAGCGATGGCGAGCGGCACGCCGACGAGGACGTAGGCAGACGTGTTCGCGGCCGCCTTCTGAAAGCGCTCGTCCCCGAGGACGGCTGCGTAGTTCTCGATGCCGACGAAGTCGACGGACAGCGGGTTGCGGATATCCGTCACCCGCAGGTCGGTGAAGCTCGTGACAAGCGCCACGAGGATCGGCCCGGCCATGAAGACCAGGAACAGGATCAGGAACGGCAGCGCAAAGCTCCACGCAACGAGCGCGTCACGCCTTGGCGAGCGCCCGGCCGTGGATGCGGTCCGTCCCGCACCCACGGCCCTGGCGTTGCTCTGCATCGGCCCTAGTCCGTGCCGATCGCGGAGGCTGCCTCCTGCATCGCGGTGCAGCCTTCCTCCGGAGCCATGTCACCGACCGTCACCTGCTCGATGACGGTGTCGATCTCGGCCGCAACCTCTTCCCAGGTCGCGATCGAGGGCGGCGCCTTGGCATCCGAGAGCTGGTCGCCGAACGCGGACAGGAGCTCGTCGCCGGAGAGCGCCTCGTCGTCCCAGGCCGCCTGGACCGACGGCAGGTCACTCACCGTCTCGTACCAGGTCACCTGCACCTCGGGCTGGGACAGGTACTCGATGAACGCCCAGCCTGCCTCCTTGTTGTCCGCATCGGACAGCACGGCCAGGTTGGCACCGCCGACGAACGAGGTCCCGGCCTCTTCGGTCGGCTGGTGCGCGACGGTCCAGGTCTCCGGATCCGCCCCGGCATCGCTGACGATGCCGATCATCCACGGGCCACTGACGAACGACCCGACGTTGCCGTTGGCGAACTCGCCCTCAACCGGCGTGTCTGCCGCTGCGGGCGCCGTCAGGCCCTCTTCGAAGAACGAGTCGTAGAAGGTGAGCGCCCCGACGCAGGGCTCCCCCTCGAGCGTGAACGCGCCGTCCTCGCCGAGGATCTCGCCGCCTGCCTGCCAGAAGAACGGCATGAAGGTCTGCCACGAGCCGGTTCCGCCAGGCTGGAGGTTGATCCCGTACTGCGCGCCGGCGCCCTGGATGCCCTCGGCGAGCGCCTTCAGGTCGTCCCAGGTCGCGGGAGCCTCGGTGACACCACCCTCTGCGGCGAGGTCGGTGCGGTAGTAGAGCAGCCGGGTCTCGACGTACCACGGCACGGCATAGCTGGTGCCGTCAACGATCGTCGTGTTCCACGCGCCCTCGAAGAATTGGCTGCCGTCGATGTTCGACGGAGTCGGATCGAGCCCACCGAGGGCCGCGAACTCGCCCATCCAGGTGGTTCCGACCATGGTGACGTCTGGCACCTCTCCGCCGGCGATGGCGTTGACGATCCGATCGTGCGCCGCATCCCACGGGACGGGCGTGACGGTCACGGTGATGTCCGGGTTGTCGGCCATGAAGCTCTCGGCCAGGACGCCGAGGTTCTCGCCCTCGGTGCCCATCGCCCAAACGTCGATCTCGCCGCTCGCCGCGCCGGTATCGACCTCTGGAGCCTGGGACGCAGCGCCGCCACCGCTGGCGTCGGCCTCGTCACCGCGCCCGCATGCAGCGAGCGCGAATATCATCGCGAACGCCGCAATTGCGACTCCGGTCGATCTCTTACTGGTCATTTCCTCTCATCCTCCTTGGATGTCATGGCTGCATCCGCAGCTCGAACGAACGACCAGCTCGGATGGCAGCACGTCGTGCAACGGCTCGGTTCGGTGGGTCGTGATTCGGTCACGCAACAACTCGGCCGCGCGCCGGCCGAGGTCGAGCATCGGCTGGCGGACGGTCGTCAGGGGCGGTGCCAGGTGGCGGGCCGCCGGAATGTCATCCCAGCCCGTGACGGCCAGGTCGTCGGGAACGGTCAGCCCGGCGGCGCGCGCGGCCCCGAGCGTTCCCATCGCGATCTCGTCGTTGGCGCACACGATCGCGTCCGGCCTGTCGGAGTCCGCGAGGAGGGCTGCTGCGGCCGTCTGCCCGTCAACCTCCCTGAACCCGCATGCGACTGCCGGCCGCCACGCCTTGCGATGGTCTGCCCGGTGTGCGTCGGTGAACCCACGCCAGCGCTCGGCTGCGTCGGGCGACCCGCGCGGGTCCCCGAGAAAAGCCACGCGGCTGAGCCCGTGCGCGAACAGGTGCGTGGTGAGCTCCTTCGCGCTCGACCGGCCGTCGACGCGGACGCTGTCCGCCGTGCCGGCAGTCGGGCGAGCGAGCAGCACCATCGGGACGCCACGGCGCCCGAGAGCCTCCACGACATCGTCATCCACCGTGCGCCCGAAGAGGACGAGGCCGTCCACACGGTCCGCCAGGTCGAGCACCTGCTGCGCCGATGCCGGGCGACCGTGGGTGGCGAGGATCAGGACGCTCTGGTCCTCTGCGGCAGACGCCTCCTCGTATCCGAAGATGACCGCCGAGTAATACGGCCCGGAGAGATCGGGGAATACGATTCCGGTGGCATCGTGATGGCCGCGCGCAAGCGAGCGTCCGAGCCGGCTCGGGCGGTAGTCGAGCTCGGCCACGGCGCGGTGGACGCGCTCGCGCGTCGCCGGGGCGACGGTGGCTGCGTTGCGATGCACTCGCGATACCGTGGCGATCGAGACCCCGGCGCTGCGGGCAACCTCGTAGATGGTCGCGGAGCGTCTTGGTCGGGGGCGGGATGTAAGCGCTTTCACCACCCTGCCTACGCCTGCAGGATGCGTGCCGCTAGAGGCCGATGCCCCCGGTCCTGCCGTTAGTCGGTGAGGGCCAGAAGCGCGAACGTGCCGACCCAATGTTCGCCGCCGTACTCACCGCTGAACAGGTGTGGCAATGCGGCATCCAGATGGTCGTCGGCCGCCGCGAGGACTCGCGAAGACGCTGCACCCTCGCCCAGCGCCCTCGCGATTCGGCGCAACGACCACGCCCGCGACAGGTTCAGGCCGTCCAGGTGCACCGTCTTCGGGTCGGATCGATCGGCGACGATCGCCGGGGACAACAGCTGCTGCGGGATCGTGGGCATGAACACCTCGAACCACGCCGCGAAGTCGGATTTCAGGACCAGGGCCATCAGGACCGCCTCGGCCAGCGCGGGAGAGATGAAGTCATCGCCGCCGGGCTCGAGGTACGCGGGGTAGGCCCGGTCGGGCTCGAACCAGGCTCTGGCGCGCTCCTCGACCGCCGAGGCGAAGGCGTCGTCGCCGGCCGCTCGGGCGTGCTCGAGGGCGAAGGTAAGGCCGAACGCGCTGTTGGCATGCGTTCCGGCGCGGATGGCGTACGTTGCCGCGGGCAGGAAGGCGACCCAGTTGGCCCGCACGGCCGCGACGACCGGGGCCAGGGCAGTCGACCAGGCCGATGCTTCCGGATCGGGCCAGGCTGCGAGCTCATCGGCCAGGCGCAGGAGCCAGGCCCATCCGTAGGTGCGCTCGAAGGCCGGTCGCTCGCGCAGATACGCGGCCTCCGCCTCGAGGTGCTGCGGGGTGAGGCTCGCCGCGAGCGCCGCGTGCGCGGATGGGCCCTCCACGCCGGCGAGGCCGAGGCGCAGGAGCCGAACAAGCAGCCAATGCTGGTGGACCGATGAGTGCCAGTCCCAGCTGCCGAAAAAGGCGGGATGCAGCTCGCTCGGCGCAGCCAGGTCATCGGCCGATCGCAGGAGGTGGCCCGGCGCGTTCGGATACTCGCGGCCGACGTTGTCCACCGCCAGGCGGGCCAGGTCGGTCGCCAGGGCGTCGGTCAGCCTGCGCATGCGCGAATGGTATCGGCGTCGCGGCGTAGGATGTGCCCGTGAGCCAGCGCACCGCCATCCTGGTCGCGACCATCCTGGGCTCGGCGATCGTCTTCCTGGACGGCACGATCGTCAACGTCGCGCTGGAGTCGATCGGCGACGAGCTGCCGGCGACCTACGTCGCCAGGCTCGAGGGCCTGACCTACGTCAACAGCGCCTACTTCACCGTCCTCTCGGCGCTGCTGATCCTCGCCGGTGCTCTCAACGACTACTACGGACGGCGCCGCATGTTCCAGGTCGGGCTCGCCGGGTTCGGCATCGCGTCCGTCGGCTGCGGGCTCGCCCCGACGATGGAGATCCTGATTGCCGCGCGCATCGTCCAGGCAGCGTTCGGCGCGGTGCTCGTGCCGGCCAGCCTCGTCGATCATCACCGCCGCCTTCGACGGCGAGGAGCGAGGCCGCGCCATCGGGCTGTGGGCCTCGGGGACGTCGGCGACCGCCATCATCGGTCCCGTTGTCGGTGGCCTCCTGGTGCAGGCCGTGAGCTGGCGCGCCGCATTCCTGATCAACGTGCCGCTCATCGCGTTCGCGCTCTGGGCGAGTCGCAGCATGCCCGAGAGCCGCAACAGCGAGGCGACCGGCAGGTTCGACTGGCTGGGAGCGGCGGTCATCGCCATCGGGGTCGGCGGGCTCGCCTTCGGGGCCACTCGCGGCCAGGAGAGAGACTGGCAGGATCCCGTGGCGTGGTTCGCCCTCGGCATCGGCGCGGTCGCCACGCTTGCGATTCCGGTGCTGATGCTCACCCGCAGGAATCCACTCGTGCCGCCGGAGCTGTTCAAGTCGCGCAACTTCACCGTCGTCAACCTGTCGACGTTCGTCATCTACGGCGCGCTGTACGTGACATTCACCTTCCAGGCCCTCTTCCTCCAGGGCACGCTCGGATATTCGCCGCTGGCCGCCGGCTCGGTCGGACTGCCCGTGGCGATCATGCTGACCTTCCTCTCGACGCCGGCCGGTCAGCTCTCCGCGCGCTTCGGCCCGCGCCTCTTCATGACGATCGGACCCCTGGTCATGGCCGCCGGACTCCTCTGGCTGGCGCGCATCCCGGCCGACTCGGCACCGTGGGACGCGGGACTGACGGATGCGACCGCGCTGGTTCCACCGGTGGACGTGCTGGTGGACGTCCTACCCGGCCTCATCCTGTTCGGCCTGGGGATCAGCATGGTCGTCGCCCCGCTGACGACCGCCCTGATGAGCTCGGTGCCGGTGCAGAAGGCCGGCCTGGGATCCGCCATCAACAATGCGGTGAGCCGGGTCGGCTCGCCACTCATCGCCGCCGTGCTCTTCATCGCCATCACGGCGACCTTCTATCCGACGCTGGCCAGCCTGGTGCCGGACCTGGACGTCAACGACCCGGAGGTCCGCGAGCGGATCCAGGCCCTGACGAGCCCACCGGATGACGTAGATCCGGAGGTGGCCGACGCGGCGCGGACAGCATCGACCGACGCCTTCCACCTGGCGATGCTCGTCTCGGCGGGTTTGCTCGTGGCCGGCGGCGCGATGAACGCCGTCGGAATCAGGAACCCGCCGCGTGAGAGAGCGGCGGCCCAATCCGAGGCGGCAGGGTCCTCGCCTGCCTGATCCGTGGCCGGCTCAGAAGACTCGCGGGCACCACGGTGCGCGATCGGTCCGGAAGAGCGCATCAGCGCGTGCAACGCCGCCGGGGGAGGCCTCGGACACGCGCGCCGCGTCCGAGAGCTGCGCAAAGCTGAAGGCGCCCAGGTATGCCGCCGCAAGGTCGGTGATGTCGCAGGTCAGGTCCGCCGAGTCGGTGGCGTGCTCGACGAACGGCACGCCGTTCTCGACGCGCAGCGCCCAGCGCCCGTCGTTCCAGGGGCAGAACTCGTCGGCCACCTCGAGGACGACCCTTCCATCGGTTCGATATCGGCGGCCGGCCAGGGCCGACGACAGGTCGACGATGCGGAGCCAGAGCGCGTCGCCCAGCTTCATATCGAGCTTGCGCGGCTCGAGGATGGCCAGCAGGATCGGATCGTCGACGGCGACGTTCCACCACTCGACGCGCGCCATGAGGTCGATGTCGGCCAGGTAGCGCCACAGGTCCAGGTGGGCGGCCGGGTTGACCGCCATCAGGTCGAGGACCGACACCTCCGGCGTCGTCGCCATCGCGGATCGCGTACCGCGCATAGCCGTCGATCGTGCCGCCGACGTCGTGCACGACGTTGAACGGCTCCCCGCGTCCGCGCCGCCACTCGGGCGGAAAGTGGAAGACCTCCGAATTCCAGAACTCGGGGGTGTGGGTGAAGAATCCGACGCGGGTCGGCCTCACCGCGTCGTAGACCTGCGGGAAGGCGATCCTTGCCTCGTCCTCTGTCACCAGGCGGACCTGGCCGCTGAAGGCATGCGGCCGGCGAAAGGCGCTGCGATGACGGTCGAGTCGGACGCTCGCCCTCAGCGAAGCCAGGCCGTAGCCGAATCGCTGGTAGATGCTCGCCTCGGATGCCCACAGGATGGCGAGTGGCTCGCCGCGCTGGTGCACGTCGTCGAGCTGCATCCGCATCATGCTCCGAAGGGCGCCCCGTCGCCTGTGGGTCGGCTGCACGCCGACGACCGTCACGCCCGCGGCGGGCAGTGACCCGCCCGGCACGGTGAGCTCGAAGCTGAAGGCGGCGGCGTTCCCGACGATGCGGTCGCCGTCGTACGCGGCGATGGCGCGGTCCCACTCCATCACCGCGTCCCAGATGGGTGCCGACTCGTCCGTCAGGTGCTCGGAGAAGCCGATCGCGATCGAGTCGAGATAGGCTCGATGATCGCCGGTGAACGGGCGGACCTCGATCTCCATGCCGCCGATTATGGCGCGGCGCGTGCTCTATCATCGCGCCGATGTTCCCCATCGGCGACCAGAACGAGCGGGGCCATGGCCCAGCGTTCGTGAGCCTCGCATTCATCGGCCTCAACGTCGCCGTCTTCCTCCTGCTCCAGGGCGCCGGCGGTCCGTCCGGGGAGGAGTTCACCTACGGCTACAGCGCGGTGCCGTTCGAGATCACCAACGGGGTCGACCTTGTCGAGCCGCAGCCTGTCGAGATCGGCGGCGAGACCGTCCCCATCCCGCAGGAGCCCGGGCCCAGCCCGATCTGGCTGACGCTCCTGACGAGCATGTTCATGCACGGCGGATGGCTCCACATCGCCGGCAACCTGCTCTTCCTGTGGATCTTCGGCGACAACGTCGAGCACCGCATCGGCCACATCCCGTTCGCGATCTTCTACGTCGTCGCCGGGGTCATCGCGAGCTTCGCGCAGATCCTCGTCAACACGGCGTCGTACATCCCGACGCTCGGCGCCTCCGGCGCCATCTCCGGCGTCCTCGGCGCGTACCTCGTCATGTTTCCGACCAACCGGGTGACGGTCCTCATGCTCCGCTTCCCGATGCAGGTGCCGGCGATCGTGGCCATCGGCCTGTGGGCTGTCCTCCAGTTCGTGAGCGGCTTCGCCGAGTTCGGTACGGCCGGTGAGGGCGGTGGCGTTGCCTACATGGCGCACATCGGCGGATTCGTGGCCGGCGTCGTGGCCGGGCTCGTCTTCCGAGTTGTCTTCCACGAGCCGCGACGGCCGAGGGGTGCTCCCGCAGCGGCCTACGGATGACCCGTATCGACGAGGCGACGGGCCTGTTCGGCCCCGGCAGCCTCGCCTGGCGCATCGATCGCGAGGTGGTGGTCCTGGCCGGCGGTTCCTGCGCGCTGCTGATGCAGGCGGCGCATCCGGCTGTGGCGGCCGGCGTCTTCGAGCACTCGACCTATGCCACCGATCCGTTCGGCCGGCTGAGGCGCACGCTGAGCACCAGCTTCGAGGTCGTGTTCGGGACCCGATCGCGCGCCGAGGCGGCCATCCGGCGCGTCAACGGCATCCACCGGTCGGTGTCCGGCTCACGTCACGACGACGGCGCGCCCTACACGGCGCTCGACCCCGAGGCGTTGCTGTGGGTGCATGCCACCCTGATCGACACCGCCCTGCGCGTCTACGACCGGTTCGTGGCACATCTGACACCGGCGGAGGAGCAGGCGTATCACGCCGAGGCCGGGCAGGTCGCCGAGCTGCTCGGCGTGCCTCGCTCCGTCCTGCCGCCGACGATCGTCGAGCTTCGAGCATGGATGGCCGGGATGATCGACGACGGCCGGGTGGCGGTGACGCCCGCGGCCATGGAGATCGCTCGGACCGTCCTCTACCCGGTTCCGTGGCTGCCGCGCGCCGTATGGGAGATGGCGCATGCCGTCTCCATCGCCACCCTGCCCGACGCCCTTCGCCGCCAGTACGGGATCGCCTGGTCGCCGGCGCGTGATCGGGCGATGACCGTCGTCGCGACGGTGAGCCGTCGGGCGCTTCCGCTCGTGCCGCCGCCGTTGCGATTCGTCCCGCACGCGAGGACCGCGCAGCGCCGCGTCCGTCAGGCGGTCGCCTCGGCGCGGTAGCTTCGCCGCGTGCCGGTGCGCCGGAACCCGAGGGTCTCGAGGTTGCGGGCGGAGACACCTCCCTCCACGGCCGAGGCGCCGACCAGGTCGCAGCCAAGCCGTGCCGCCGCGTCGGCCCGCTGCGCGATGAGCGCTCGTTGCAGCCCGCGACCGCGATACGCTGGCAGGACGGATCCGGCGCGCATCCAGCCGAGCCCGTGGTGCGTGTGGAGGCTGGCGGCCGCGACGGCCCGCCCGTCGACCTCTGCCACGTAGCGGTGATGGTGCGCGGCCCGGGCGAGCCGCGCCTCGAGCGACCGCCACGCCGCCGCGATCGGCTCCGGAAACTCGCTCGCCGCGGTGATCACCTCGGCCCATGGCCCGATCTCGTCCGCGCGCCAGCTCGCGTACCGCGGCGCCGGAAGGTTCGCCGCCCCCGACGCTCGGCGGGGCGACGGCGTAGCGAGCCAGGGTCGTGTCGGCGGTTGCCCCGGGCCAGGGCGGCTCGTCGGCAAGCACCCATCCGGCGACGCCTCGGCCGCGGAAGTGATCCAGCGCGCGGTCGACCAGGTTCGGCAGGTGGGCGAAGCCGAGCCCGCTGTTGAAGGCCTGCCCGGGCAGCGACGGCGCGGCGGCGACGGCGATGTCGCCGTCGTCCAGGACGTCGACATCGTGCCCGGCTTCCACCGCCGCCCTCCACAACGCCAGCGAGCTCACCCGCTCCACGCCGTCCAGCCGATCGTTCACGACATACAGCGCCGCCTGGTCGTCCACCGGCAGCGTGACGCGGATCGGATCGCCCGGGCGCACCGTCCCCTCGCGAAGGACGCGCGCGTACATGCGGCTGTCCGTCGGGTGCGTGGTCATCGAGAGACGGCCGAACCGCAGGTCCTTGAACGAGTGGCGGATGGTGCGGCACGGATTCGTCGGCGCCGAGATCTCGAGCTCGACCTCGTCGCCGATGGCCAGGCGCGTGCCGAGCGGCAGTGCCGACACGTCGAACCCCTCGGTCGTCAGGTTCTCGCCGGTCGTCCCCGGCCCGATCGGATGGCCCTCGGCCGCGACGCGCCGGATCGCCTCGATGCCCAGCAGCGAGACCGCGCGGTGTGGCCCGCCGTGCACGGTGATCGCCTGCTGCCGGTCGCCCTCGACTCCACCGGCCGTGATCCGCGCCGCGGGCACCGCCCGCTTCGGCACGCCGCCCGGCGAGACGTTGACCTGGAGCAGCCGTCCGTCCTCCATGCCATGGCATCGTACCGGCTGCCGCTGGCGGCTATCATGGCGGCGCCCGCTCGCCAGGCCCCCTCCGAGCGGCGAGAGGAACCCGATGTGACCCGATTCGCCAAGCTGGCGGTCGCCGCTGCCGTGGCGACCTTCGTCCTGATCGCCGTGGGCGGCCTGGTGCGCGCCACCGACTCGGGCCTGGCCTGCCCCGCCTGGCCCGGGCTGCTTCGCTTCGACGACCTGATCCCGCCGGCCGAGCTCCACGCCTGGATCGAGCACACCCACCGCCTCGATCGCGGCGTTCCTCGTCGGCCCGCTGGTCGGCGTCCGTGGGCATCTGGACCGCTGTTCAGCGACCGACCGGCGGCGCGATCGACCGCTCCTCGCCGCGGCCGTGGTGGCCGGCGTGCCTCGTCATCGTCGCAGTCGCTGCTCGGGCGCTGGGTGGTCATGGAGGGCCTGCGCAGCCGAGCTCGTCACCGCTGCACCTCGGCATGGCGCTCACCGTCTTCGCGGCCGACCATCTTCATCGCCGACCGGGCCACCCGTGGACCGATGCCGCCGCGCACGCGCGGCCGGCGCCTCACCCGCCTGGCCGGCATCACCGCCGTCGCGATCTTCGCCCAGATGCTGCTCGGCTCGTGGGTCACCGGCCACCGGGCCGGCCTCGCCTACGCCGACTTCCCGCTCATGGACGGCAGCGCTCGTGCCCGACCTGGCTGGCAGCGAGCAGGCGGTGCAGCTCGCGCATCGGGCCATGAGCCTGGTCGTCGCCGCCCTCGTGGTCTGGACGGCCGTCGCGATCCGGCGGTCGCCACCGACGCCATCTGCGCGCGGCGGCTCGCACTCTGGCTGGTCGTGCTGATCGTGGTGCAGATCGCGCTGGGCGGCCTCAACGTGGTCTCGCGGCTGTCGGCCCTCTTCGTGGTGCCGCACCTCGCCGTCGGCGCCGCGCTGTGGGGCGCATCGGTCTGGCTGCTGCTGGCGACGCGCCGCCTGCGGCCGTCGGAGGTCGCAGGCACCGCGTCCTCAGCCCGACTCGCGAGTCCGGGGCGGCCTGGACACGGCTGCGCGCCTACGTGGCGCTCACGAAGCCGCGGATCATCGAGCTGCTGCTCGTGACCACCGTGCCGACCATGGTCCTCGCCGAGCGGCGGCATCCCGTCGCTGTGGCTCATGGCGGCGGTGGTCGTCGGCGGGACGCTGGCGGCCGGCGGCGCGAACGCCATCAACATGTACGTCGACCGCGACATCGACGACGTCATGCGCCGCACGCGCCACCGGCCGCTGCCGCGTCACGCGGTCAGCCCGCGCAGCGGCGCTCTGCGTTCGGCATCGGGCTGAGCGTCGTCGCCTTCGCCTTCCTGGCGCTGACCGTCAACCTGCTGAGCGCCGCTGCTGGCGATGAGCGCCATCGGCTTCTACGTCTTCGTCTACACGATGTGGCTCAAGCGCAGCACGCCGCAGAACATCGTCATCGGCGGCGCCGCCGGCTGCGTCCCGGTGCTCGTGGCCTGGGCCGCCGTGACCGGCGAGGTCGGGCTGCCCGCGCTCGTTCTGTTCGCCATCGTCTTCTACTGGACGCCGCCGCACTTCTGGGCGCTGGCGCTCCGCTACCGCGGCGACTACGCCGCCGCCCGCGTCCCGATGCTGCCGGTCGTTCGCGGCGAGGCCGAGACGGCGCGCCAGATCGTGCTCTACACGATCGCGCTCGTCGCGGTCAGCCTGCTGCTCCTGCCGGCCGCCGGGATGGGCTGGATCTACCTCGTCGCGGCGGTCGTGCTCGGGGCGCTCTTCCTGCTCGGCGCCGCTCCGGCTGCGAGCCGATGCGGCCAACGGTCGCGCCGCGATCAGACCTGTTCCGCTACTCGATCAGCTACCTGACCCTGCTCTTCGCGGCGGTCGCGGTCGACGCGCTCCTGCGCTTCCCGCTGGCCTGAGCCCGGAGCCCGGCCGGGACTCGCCGTCCACGCCTCGTCGCCGCGCGCGGCGCGCTCGGCGGCCAGCCGCGCGTCGAGGCGGGCGGTGCGTCGCTCCTCGTGGCGCACCCACATGGCGACCACGATCGCCATGCCGAGCAGGAAGGCGATGTCGCCGAAGACCCACATGATCACGCCGCCCAGCTCCTGGTCGTCGAGCGGCGTTGAGGCCCCACGCGCGCACGTTCGTGACGTAGTGCGGATAGAGCACCGTGCCGGCGTTGACAGCGCCACGCCGAGGAACGAGTTCTGGGGCAGCGCCAGGAACAGGTAGAAGAGGCGGACCGGGTGGGGCAGGCGCCACGGCGACGGGTCGGCGCCGATCACCGGCCACCAGAACAGGAGCGCCGCGCCGAGGAAGGTCGCGTGCTGGAAGTAGTGGAGCGCCTGGTTCTCGAGCGCCTGGTCGTAGAGCGCGCTGAAGTGCCAGCCCCAGTTCACCGCCGCGAACAGCACCCACGCCACGCACCGGGAACGAGACGGACGCACGCATCGGCGGCTGTGGAGCACCCAGAGCAGCCGGCGCCGCACCGATGGCGTGGCCACGCGCAGCGCCAGCGTGATCGGCGCGCCGGCCAGCAGCAGTGGCGCGGCGACCAGCTCGAGGAGCATGTGCTGGACCATGTGCACGCTGAACAGCGCGCCCTCGTACGCCTCGATCGGCGAGGCAGCGCCAAGGCGATCGCGCCGAGCCCGCCGCAGAACAGCCGGACCGATACGCCGGCTGCGGGTTGCCCGGGTGTCGACGATTCACGCGCCGGACCGCCCACAGGTAGCCGCGGCGGCCACCACGAGGCCGATGACCACGAGCGGGTCGAAGCGCCACGCGAGGAGCACCCCGGGCAGCGTCGGCGCTGGAGCCGTCGGCGCCGTGTGCCAGCCCGACGCGGGGGTCGCCAGCAGCCAGGCCAGGGCGAGGACGAGGGGGAAGTCGGCGCATCGGATCCATTGTCGCATCCGCGGAACTGCGCGTGCGCCGCGTGGCGTCCAGTCTGCGTCCTTGAACGCCACGCCCCGAACCCTCCCGTGCTCATCTCGCTCATGCGCCACCTCGTCATCGCCGCGTGCACCGCAACGGGTGGCGGATCGCCCGGGACTCGCCTCCGGCCGAGCGTCGGCGGGTCAGGCGACGCCGACGGCATCGAGCATCCGACCGGGAGCGACGCGATCCTCGTCGTCGACAACACCGGGGGATTCGTGCCCGTCCAGTTCATGGCAACCCGCCTGCCCGCGTTCGTCCTGCTGGGCGACGGCCGCGTGATCATGCAGGGCGCCCAGACCCTCGAGTTTCCCGGCCCGGCGTTGCCGGCGCTCATCGAGCGCACGCTCACGGAGGAGGGCATCCAGGAGGTGCTGCGCGGGGTCGAGGAGACGGGGCTTTCACCGCGGACGTGGAGCTGAACGGGGCGCAGAGCATGGTCGCCGACGCGGCGAACACGGTCTTCATCCTCGACGCCGCACGGCCGCGAGGTGACCATCAGCATTTACGGGCTGGGCGCGGTGCCGCCCGACATGGAGCCGCCGCCGGGCATGACCTCGGGCGAGGTCGCAGGCGCATCGCATCCTGGGCCAGCTCAACGACGGCCTCATGACGCTCGACACGTGGCTGCCGGCGTCCGCGTGGGAGACCGAGGGGTGGCAGCCGTACGAGCCCGAGGCGATGCGGCTCTACGTCCGCGACGTGACCGATGAGCCCGGTCGACGGCGGCGGCCTGCCCGAGCAGGTTCGCGAGTGGCCGACGGATGACGACCCCGCAGCCTTCGGCGACGAGGAGACCTTCTTCGGCGACGGGACCCGTTGCGGCGTGGTCGACGGCGACGCTCGGCGCCAGCCTGGTTCGAGGAGATGAGCGCGGCGACCCAGATGACGCTGTGGACCGACGACGGCGACCGCCGCTTCAGCGTGATTGCCCGCCCGGTGCTGCCGCACGAGGACCCCGCCTGCCCGGAGCTTGCCGGCGGCGCATAGCCAGGTCCTTCCGAACGGGCCGTCGACACGGGTCGCCCGCGTCGGCGGCCTTCGCTACAATGCGCCACGTGCCGCCTCAGCCCGCTGAGCGTGCGTGCCCGCCACCCAGCCACGGGGTGTCGGTCGAACCAGGAGCACCGAGATCATCTTGATGCAACGAATGGCGGCAAGGTCCCGGCTGCGGAGCGTCCTCCGCGTCGGTGCCCCCATGCTCATCGTCTTCCTGCTTGCCGGCTGCCTGCTTCCGCCCGAGCCGAAGACAGATGCCGGCCGCGATGTCTTCAACCTCTACATCGTGGTGCTGGTGCTGGCCGGCATCGTGTTCGTGGCCGTTGAGGGCTTCATCCTGTACGCCGTCGTCCGCTACCGCCGCAAGCCGGGAGACGAGACGCTCCCCGAGCAGCTCCACGGGAACACGATGGTCGAGATCATCTGGACGCTCATCCCGACCGTCATCGTGTTCATCCTGTTCGGCTTCAGCATGGTGACGCTGGCCGAAGTGGAGGCACGCAGCGAGGAGCCGGGTGTCACGATCCAGGTCGACGGGTTCCAATGGCAGTGGCGGTTCACCTACGAGGAGGGGGTTTCGCAAACGGGCACGCTCGCAGAACCTCCGACGCTGTACGTCCCGGTGGACGAGCCGGTGAGGCTGATCCTCAGCTCCGAGGACGTCAACCACGCCTTCTTCGTCCCCGAGTTCCTCATCAAGCGCGACCTGATCCGCTATCCCGATGACTCGCAGGACAATGAGCTCGAGTTCACTGTGACCGAGGCCGGCACGTACGCCGGCCAGTGCGCCGAATTCTGTGGCACGAGCCACGCCGAGATGACCTTCATCGTGGAGGCCCTGCCCCGCGCGGACTACGACGCGGCCATCGCCGGGATCGCCACCGGCGAGACGCCCCCGCCGGCGACTGGTGAGTGCGAGCTCACTGTCGAGATCAAGGCGGACAACACGCAGTTCGACATCGACGAGTTCGAGGTCCCGGCCGAGACCGCCTTCTGCATCGAGTTCGAGAACCAGGAGGCCGTGCCGCACAACGTGAGCATCTACGACGGCGGCACGAACCTGTTCGAGGGCGCGTTCGTGAACGAGCCTGGCACCATCACGTACGAGGTGCCGGCCCTACCTGCCGGCGACTATACGTTCATCTGCGACGCTCACCCGCTCGACATGGTGGGCGACGTGACGGTCACCGAGTAGCGAAGCGGGGAGAGAGAGCAACCACCGATGGCAACCACCACCCTCGAACCGCAGGCCAGGGCCTACCGCCGCTCGTGGGTCATCGACTGGCTGACGACCGTCGATCACAAGAAGATCGGGATCCTGTACATCGCGAACAGCTTCCTGTTCTTCTTCGCGGCGGGAATCCTGGCGCTCGTCATTCGCAGCGAGCTGGCCGTGCCGGGCCTTCAGTTCGTGGACCAGGACACCTACAACCAGGCGTTCACGATGCACGGGACGATCATGCTCTTCCTGTTCATCATCCCGGCGCTCAGCGGCTTCGGGAACTACATCGTGCCGCTCCAGCTCGGCGCGCCCGACATGGCCTTCCCGCGCATCAACGCGCTGAGCTTCTGGCTGCTGCCGCTCGGCGGCGGCCTCATCTTCAGCGGCTACCTGTTCGGCGGCGCTGCCGCCGAGGGATGGACCGGCTACGCGCCCCTGACGAACTACTCACCGCGCGTCGGCACGGACCTCTGGATCATCGGGCTCACCCTGGTGGGCACGGCGTCGATCCTCGGTGCGGTGAACTTCATCGCGACCATCTTCAAGATGCGCGCGCCCGGGATGACGCTCTTCCGGATGCCGATCTTCGTGTGGACCGTGCTGGTGACGGCGGTGCTCATCCTGCTCGCCACCCCGGTCCTGGCCGCCGGGCTCATCGCGCTCTTCATCGACCGAAACTACGGTGGCGTCCTTCTTCGACCCGAGCGTGGGCGGCAACCCGGTCCTGTGGCAGCACATCTTCTGGTTCTTCGGCCACCCCGAGGTGTACATCGTGATCCTGCCGGCCATGGGCGTGGTGAGCGAGATCCTGCCGGTCTTCAGCCGCAAGCCGCTGTTCGGGTATCGGGCCTTCGTGTTCGCCACGATCGCCATCGGCCTGCTCAGCTTCAGCGTCTGGGCCCACCACATGTTCACCACCGGTGCGGTGTTCCTGCCGTTCTTCAGCTTCATGACCGCGCTCATCGCGATCCCGACCGGGATCAAGATGTTCAACTGGCTGGCGACCCTGTGGCGGGGCAAGCTGCTGCTGAACACGCCGATGCTGTTCGCCCTCGGGTTCCTGTCGATGTTCCTCATCGGCGGCATCAGCGGTGTGATGCTGGCCTCGCCGCCGATCGACTTCCACCTGCAGGACACCTACTTCGTGGTGGCCCACCTGCACTACGTCTTCTTCGGCGGGTCGGTCTTCGGCGTCTTCGCGGCGACGTACTACTGGTTCCCCAAGATGTTCGGGCGGAAGCTGAACGACCGGCTCGGCAAGGTCCACTTCTGGATGCACTTCATCGGCTTCAACCTGGCCTTCTTCCCGATGCACCAGCTGGGCCTGTCCGGCATGCCGCGCCGCGTCAGCGACTACAGCGCCGACACCGGCTGGATGATCCTGAACTTCGCCTCGACCGTCGGCGCCTTCCTGATCGCGCTCAGCGTCATCCCGTTCCTGATCAACGTGATCGCCACGTTCATCAATGGCGAGCCGGCCGGCGACGATCCGTGGGAGGGCAACACGCTCGAGTGGGCGACCACCTCGCCGCCACCGCCCTACAACTTCGACACCCTGCCGCCCATCCACTCCGAGCGGCCGCTCTTCTTCCTGACGCATGGCCACGGCCACAGTGCCGAGCGTCCATCGGACCTCGAGGAGAGCGCCGAGGATGACGTCGAGCGCCGGGAGGGCGTCGTATGACCGCCCAGACGGTCGAGGCTCATCCGGCCGGGGAGCACGAGGCCCACGAGGCGATCCACCACGGGCAGACCGGCATGCCGACGGCGCTGCTCGGCATGCTCCTCTTCATCGCCAGCGAGGTGATGTTCTTCGGTGGCCTGTTCGCGACCTACTTCAATGCGAGGGCATCGGTGCCCGCCGGGGCATGGGGTCCGCCGGAGGGCGCGCACGAGCTCGACATCGCGCTCGCCGGCGTGCTGACGGCCATCCTGCTTGCCTCGAGCTTCACGATGCAGTTCGGCGTGTGGGCCATTCGCCGCGGCGACGTGGGGAAGCTGCGGATGTGGACGGGGATCACCCTGGTGCTCGGCGTGCTGTTCCTGATGGGCCAGCTGTACGACTACAGCCAGCTCGATTTCGGCATCGCCGACGGCGTGTTCGGCACGACGTTCTACACGCTGACCGGCTTCCACGGCGCGCACGTCTTCGGTGGCGCGGTCGGGTTGACCATCATCCTGGCGCGGGCGATGCGCGGCCAGTTCAGCCGACGGAATCACGTGGCGGTCGAGGCGGTCAGCATGTACTGGCACTTCGTGGACGTGGTCTGGATCGCCGTCTTCAGCACCATCTACTTCCTGCGCTAGGGGCCTCAGGCAGATGACCGACACCGCAATCGGGTTCGCACTCCTCGGGATCGTCATCCTGGTGGTGCTCGGCGTCGTCTTCGCGATCGCCTCGCGCGGTGGGTCCGGGGCAGGGCGGCCGACGCCGCCGCGCGGCGTGCACCTGCCACCGCCCAGCTACCTGCCCGCGGTGATGTCGGCCGCCATCGCGCTGCTCGGCGCCGGGCTCGCGTTCCGGGCCGAGGACCAGCTGGCCAACCCGTGGCTCGCGATTCCCGGCCTCCTCCTCTTCGCCATCACGGCCGTCGCCTGGGTGCGTGCCGCCAACCGCGAATGGCGCGATGCGGAGCACGGATCCCACGACGAGCCCGCCCACTGAGCCGCACGTGACCGCCGGCATCGCCGCTCCGCGTCGTCTCGACCTGCGGCGGCTGCGCCTCCGTCACCTGGTGGTGGCCGCCGTGCTGCCGCTCATTCTCATCGGGTTGCTGGTCGCGGCACTCCTCGTCCGGGGTTCTGGAACCTCGCCGACGGCCATCGGCAACGTGGCGCCCGACTTCACCCTGACCGATCTCGACGGCAACGTGATCCAGCTGGCCGATCTGCGCGGTCGCCCGGTGATCGTCAACTTCTGGGCAAGCTGGTGCGTTCCCTGCATCGAGGAGTTCCCGCTGCTCCGGGACGCTGCGAGCCGGCACGCGGACGATGGGCTTGTGGTGCTCGGGATCGTCTACCAGGACCGCGCCCAGGCGGCGCGCGATTTCATGGCCCGCTTCGGTGCGACGTGGGCGGCCGCCGCCGATCCGGAGGGCCGCGTGGCCGATGCGTATGGCATTCTCGCGCCGCCGGAGACCTTCTTCATCGGGCGTGACGGCCGGATCGCCGCGCGCGTCCTCGGCCAGTTCTCGTCGCATACGCTCGACGAGAAGGTGGCCGTCATCATGGAAGAGTGAGGAGCACGATGGAGAGCAACCTACCCGCCACGCGACCGGACGACACGGCCGAGGCCGGGCGGGCGCCGCTCGAGCGCCGGCAGCCGCTCAGCGTGGCCTTCCTGCCGCTGGCCCTCGTCACGTTCGTGATCCTCGCCCTCGTCATCGCCGCCTGGACGTTCCTCGCCGCGGCCACCTGACGCGGGGCCGCGCCCGCGATCAGTCCGCGCGCGCCGCCGCCGCCACTTCCCCGGGCGCCGGATATCGGCGCTCGACGTAGTCCTCGAGGATGGCGAGGAAGCGCGGCACGATGTCGTCGCCGCGCAGGGTCTCGGTCTTCGCGCCGTCGACGAAGACCGGTGCCACGGGCTCCTCGAACGTGCCGGGCAGGCTGATGCCGATGTCGGCGTGCTTCGACTCACCCGGACCGTTGACGACGCAGCCCATGACGGCCACTCGCAGCTCTTCGACGCCGGGGTGCGTCTCACGCCAGCCGGGCATCCGCTCGACGAGATAGGCCTGGATATCGCGTGCCATCTCCTGGAAGAAGGTGGACGTCGTCCGGCCGCAGCCCGGACATGCGCTGACCTGGGGCAGGAACGAGCGCATCCCCATCGACTGCAGGACCTGTTGCGCGACCCGCACCTCCTCGGTGCGGTCGCCTCCGGGATCCGGGGTCAGGCTCACGCGGATGGTGTCGCCGATGCCGCGCTGCAGCAGGATCGCCAGGCCGGCGGTCGAGGTGATGATGCCCTTGGCGCCCATCCCGGCCTCGGTCAGCCCGAGGTGGAGCGGATAGTCGCAGCGCTCGGCAAGGCGCGCGTAGACCTCGACCAGGTCCTGCACGCCGGAGACCTTGGCGCTGATGATGATGCGGTCCGGCGGCAGTCCGGTCTCCTCGGCCAGGCGCGCCGAGCGCAGTGCCGACTCGATCATGGCCTCGATCATCACCTCGCGGCTGTCGGACGGCTCGGGCAGGAGCGCGTTCGCATCCATCATCTCGGTCAGGAGCTGCTGATCGAGCGATCCCCAGTTGACGCCGATGCGGACCGGCTTCTCGTTCCTGATCGCGACCTCGATGATCTGGGCGAACTGCTCGTCGCGACGCTTCGTGCCCACGTTGCCCGGGTTGATGCGGTACTTGGCGAGCGCGGCGGCCGCGGCGGGATACTTCGTGAGCAGCAGGTGCCCGTTGTAGTGGAAGTCGCCGATCAGCGGCACGTCGACCCCGAGGCGGTCGAGCTTGTCGCGGATGATCGGGACCGCTTCGGCAGCCTCGTCGTTGTTGACGGTGATGCGAACCAGCTCGGACCCGGCGTGCGCGAGCTGCGCAACCTGGAGGGCCGTGGCGTCCGCATCGGCCGTGTCGGTGTTGGTCATCGACTGCACGACGACCGGGTGCGACGAGCCGATCGGGACGTCGTCGACGAGCACGGTGCGCGTTGGCCGCCTGTGGATGGGGGTCATCGGTGTCATGGTAGATCGGGCAGGGTGCCTCGGCACGCGCTATGCATGAGGGGCGAAGATCGTGGAGCAGCGACTGGCGGTCGGGGAGGGCCTGCAGAGACGCGCGTGGATCGTCGAGGACGAGCCCTCCGCCGCGGCGCTGGCCGCCGAGCTGTGCGAAGCGAACGGAGCGGTTCCGACGGTGTTTCGACAGGCGAACGCATTCCTGGCCGGAATGCGTTCGAGCCCCGAGCCCGACGTCCTCGTCCTTGACTGGCGTCTCGAGAACGAGCTCAGCGCCGCGCTCTTCATGGCCACCCGCCATCGCTATCCGCGACTGCCGATCATCTACTGGACCGGGAGCCGCACTGAGGCGCTGCCCTCGATGATCCAGGGCGACGAGCGCACGATCGTCGTCGACAAGGCGGCCGGCTCGTCGCCATTCGAGGATGCGCTCAGCTGGGCGTTCGGTGGCGCGCGGCGCCCGGAGCTCGAGGGGCTTCCCGTCGCCTAGGGCTCAGCGTGGCGCGCGAACACCAGCGCCGCGTTCATCCCCCCGAAGCCGAACGAGGTCGAGACCGCCGCATCGACCGTTGTCTCAATGGCGGTGCGCAGGACCTCGAGGTTGATGGCCGGATCGAGGTCGGCGAGGTTGCACGTCCCGGGCAGCACGCCGCGATGGACGGCCATCGCCGTGATCGCCGCCTCGATGGCGCCGGACGCACCGAGCGCGTGCCCGTACAGCCCCTTGGTGCCCGACACCGGGATGCGGTCGGCAAGGGCCCCGAACGCGGCGCGGATGGCGAGCGCCTCGGCTGGCTCGTTCAGTGGCGTGCTCGACGCGTGAGCATTCACGTAGCCGATGCGCTCCGGAGCGATGCGAGCGTCCGCCAGCGCCTGGGCGATGGCCCGTCCGGCATCGCGTCCATCCGGCCGGGGGGCGGTCATGTGGTAGGCGTCGTTGGTGGCTCCGAACCCGACGATCTCGGCGATGATCCTCGCCCCGCGACGAAGTGCCGCACCCCGCTCCTCGAGTGCCAGGATTGCGGCTCCCTCGCCCATCACGAAGCCGTCGCGGTCGCGGTCGAACGGTCTCGAGGCCGTCGACGGATCGTCGTTGCGCTGCGACAGCACGCGGATGAGCGCGAAGGCGCCGAAGGTCAGCGGCGCCAGGGGCGCCTCGGCGCCTCCAGCGAGTGCCGCGACGACCGTTCCGTCCCGGATGGCGCCGGCGGCCTGGCCGATGGCAACGGCGCCCGATGCGCACGAGTTCGCGTTGCCCACGCTCGGCCCGGTGAGCCCCAGGTCGAGCGCCACGTTGCTGGCGCCGGCACCACCGAACACGGCTAGAGCCAGGGTCGGCGCCACGCCGCGCACGCCTCGCGCGACGAAGCCCGCGTGCTGTTCCTCGCCGAACGCGACGCCACCGAGGGCCGAACCGATCCAGACTCCGGTTCGGGTGGCGTCGGTCGTACCGGCCAATCCGGCGTCCTCGAACGCCATGCGCGAGGCGGCAACGGACATGGCGCTGAAGCGGTCAAGCCGCCGCGCTCGCCGCGCGTCGAGGTGGTCGGCTGGATCGAAGTCGTCGACCTGCGCCGCGATGCGCGACGGGAAGGGCGTCGCATCGAATCGGTCGATGGCGCGCACCGCCGAGCGATTGGCCATGACGCCGTCCCAGAGTCCGTCGGCGCCGTGGCCGACCGGCGTGATCGCGCCGATTCCGGTGATCACCACGCGGCGGCCGGTCATCGGTCGGTGCCTTCCGCCAGGTCGCGGATCCGGCGCAGCGTGCGACCCGCGATGGCCTCGATGAACTGCGGGCCGATGACGTGGCGGGCCGCGAAGCCGCCGATGAGCGGCCACGCAAGCTCGAGATGGTGCTCGATGCTGACGTCGGTGCCGCCGGGCGCGGGCTCGAAACGCCACGCGACCTCCATGCCCCTGGTCACCCCGCCGGTGTGCAGGAACTCGATGCGCCGCTCCTCGAATCGCGGCCGCTGGATCGCCTCCCAGCTGACGGGGATCGGCCCGCGGCGCGCGCCCATCGCGAAACGTCGTTCGTCCCCGGGGAGGCGACGCACATATCGGTAGTGGGGGAGGATCTCCGGCCAGCGCTCGACCTCCGCGGCGAGCGGGAAGATCCGCTCGATCGGAGCCTGCATCACGAGGTGGAGCTCGCTCTTCACGGCCGAAGGACCTCCAGGATCGCTCGGGGCGAGAGCGCGTCCGTCGCCGGCCGGCAGTCACCGAGGGCCGACCCGAGCCGCAGGGCGGCCTCGGGCCTGGCCTCGAGGCGCTCGACGGCATGCTCCAGCACCGCCGGCATGGCAAGGAAGCCCTGCACCAGCCAGGTCAGCGCATCCTTTGCCGCGAACGCTCGGCGTCGCTCGCGCAGGTAGCGCGCCCACGACGTCGCCACCGCCGGCGAGTGCGGCGGTTGCTGCGCGAGCCGACCGCAGCGCTCGGTAGATGCCCTCACCCGTGAATGGGTCGACGAAGCCTGCCGCGTCGCCGACGAGAAGCCACCCAGGACCGGCAGCTCGGGCCACCCGATGGCCGATGGGCGCCGCGCCACGGATGGGCGTGAGGCGGGAGCTGCCGGCGAGGCGTCGCGCGACGGCCGGCAGCCCGTCGATGGCGGCCGCGAAGCGCGCGCCCGCGGATCGACCGCCGTCCGACAAGGGCAGCGCCATCCCGACGTTCAGTTCGCCTCCGGGCGTTGGCGCCAGTCCGACGTACCAATCCGGACCGACGTGCATTTCGCCGTGGTCGGTGAGCTCGGGGATGCCGGTGTAGTGCGCCACGAGGCCCAGGCGGCGCGGAAATCGCACGGGGCGTTCGACGCCGATGAAGCGGGCGACCGCGGATCGCGCGCCATCGGCCCCGATGATCCAGTCCGCGCTGATCGGCTCCTCACGCGCGGACTCCAGGTTGCGAAGGCGGGCTCCATCGACCCGGCCACCGGCCTGGGAGAGCGCGACGACCGCGACGCCCTCGCGAAGCTCGGCGCCTGACTCGACGGCGTGCCCGGCCAGCAACTCGTCGAAGCGTCGTCGATCGATGCCCCATGCCGTGCGGGAGCCACGGCGATCCGCGTAGGCGATGCGCACGTCGTTTCGCGCGGTGTGGAGGTGCATGCCGCCCAGGGCCACGGCGTCGTCGGCCCAGGCCCGCCGTGTGAGCCCGATGCCCGCCAGCTCCTCGACGATTCGAGGGCTCGCGTACTCGGCGCACGCCTTCGGCCGAGGGTGATGCGCTCGCTCGACGATGAGCACGCGCGCCCCGGCGTGACCCAGGCCAGCGGCAAGCGCGGAGCCGGCCGGGCCGGCTCCGACGATCAGTACGTCGTACGAAGTCACGACGAGGTGGCCATCGTCGCGATGCGCGGCATCCATCGGCTCGAGCGCCATCGGGGCGCCATCCCGGCCTGCGCAAGCAGGTCGTCGAGCTCAACGAGCGTGTAGGCGCGCTGAACCGAGGTCATGCCGTCCTGCCTGGTGACCCGGCTGCGACCGAGCGCGGTGACCGTGACCCACGTTGCCGCCATCGGCAGGATTCCACGGCGGAGGTCGTTGACGACAACGCCGAGGCGAGCGACCCGGCGCGAGCTCACGCAGGGCCGACACGGCTTCGTCCGGCTCGAGATGGTGGATGAGCAGCGAGCAGTGGGCCACGTCGAACTCCCCGTCGGAGAACGGGAGCCGGCGGACGTCGCCTTCCACCACCTCGACCCTCCGCTCGTTTTCGGTCGCCCGCCGCGCGATGAGCAGCACGTCCGGATTCGGGTCCAGCGCCACCGTGCGCCAGCCGTGATGAGCGAACGCGACGGGCATGTCCGCCTGGCCCGTGCCCGCGTCGAGGATGCGCGGGTCTGGACGGCTGCCGATGAGATGACGGATGGCATCCACGCTGGCGGCCGTGCCGCCGGGCAGGCGGTTCAACCGGGCGAGGTCGACGAGGTTCTGCTCGACTTCCGGAAGGGAGAGGCGACCCCGAGTCGAGGAGCTCGACCGCATCCGCCCTGGCTGCAAGGGGGAACCGGCCGAGCGCCTCACGCAGGGAGCTCAGCACGGTCCAAGGGCAGTCATGCGCTGCTCATCCGTACGAAGGGTGCTGAATCGAGCCGGTCAGCGCATCGGTCCTCGTGCTCTCGCCAGAGTGGGCGGAGTGCATCATCCGCGCCGACCACCCATTCCGCAAACCGCCATCGGAAGCCACGGCATCAATACGGACGGGGATGCGCGGTCGAATCAGCCGCCGCCGGCCCGAGGCCATCAGGTCGTGCCGGCGGTACACTGAGAACGAGATGACCGCCACCGTTCCGCCGACCACCGGCACCCCGAATCCCTCCGGCGACAACGGCGACGGCCGGCATCGCAAGGTGGCCATCATCGGCTCCGGACCCGCCGGCCTGACCGCCGCCATCTACGCCGCGCGCGCCAACCTCGAACCGATCGTGATCGCCGGCAACGTGCCGATGGGACAGCTCATGATCACCTCCGACGTCGAGAACTACCCGGGATTCCCGCAGGGCATCCAGGGCCCGGAGCTGATGCAGGAGTTCCGTACGCAGGCAGAGCGCTTCGGCTCGACGGTCGTCGAGCGGGATGCGACGAAGGTGGACTTCAGCCAGCGCCCGTTCCGGATCTGGGTCGGCGACGTCGAGTACCGCGCCGATGCCGTCATCGTCGCGACCGGCGCCTCGGCCCTCTGGCTTGGCCTACCGTCCGAGGAGGCCTTCCGCGGCCGCGGCGTCAGCGCCTGCGCCACCTGCGACGGCTTCTTCTTCCGCGGACGCGAGGTCGCCGTCGTCGGCGGTGGCGACACGGCGCTGGAGGAGGCGACCTTCCTGACCCGCTTCGCCGACAAGGTCACCATGCTCGTGCGGCGCGGCGAGTTCCGCGGCAGCAAGATCATGCAGGACCGCGCCGAGCGCGACCCCAAGATCGAGATCCTCTGGAACAAGGAGGTCCTCGAGGTGAAGGGCGAGATGACCGTCAGCTCCCTCCTCCTGCGTGACACCGCCACAGGCGAGGACTCTGAGCTCCCGGTACAGGGGATGTTCGTCGCCATCGGCTACAAGCCGAACACGGACCTGTTCGAGGGCCAGCTGAAGGTCGGACCCGGTGGGTACCTCGAAGTCGTCGGCGAGACCGGATCCGGCATCGACGGCGTCTTCATCGCCGGCGACGTCCACGACCATCACTACCGCCAGGCAGTGACCGCGGCGGGGGACGGCTGCAAGGCCGCAATCGACGCCGAGCGCTGGCTGGCATCGGTCGGAGAGATCGAGGCCTCGACCGCCACGAACTGGTAGGTCGCCCTCCGAGGCCGCGGATGGTTAACTAGACGAACCACCCGGATCACGTCCCGCACTGGAGATCGCCCGACCGATGGCCGTACGCGTGCCGCGCCCCGAAGACCTCTACGAACTTCGCGTCCCGACCGACGTCAGCCTCGCGCCCGACGGCCGCTGGGTCGCCTTCGCCGTCAAGTCGGTGGCGCCGGGCAAGGACGGCTATCGCAGCTCGATCTGGATCGCACCGTCCGATGGTGGGAGCCCGGCTCGGCAGCTGACCGCCGGCAGCAGGACCGACGCCTCCCCGCGCTGGAGCCCGGACGGGCGGACGATTGCATTCCTGTCGGACCGCAGTGGTGTCCTGCAGGCCGGCGGCGCCGGGGCGAAGCCGGGCAAAGCCGAGGCTCCCAAGGAGGGAGGGACGCAGGTCTGGCTGCTGCCCTTCGCCGATGGCGGAGAGGCTCGTCAGCTGACCGACCTGCCGCAGAACGTCGACGGGCTGGCCTGGTCGCCCGACGGCCGGCAGCTGTGCGTGGTGAGCGGTTCCACGTCGACGGAGCCGGAGAAGAAGCCCGAGCGCAAGCCCGAGGATCCACCGCCCCCCGACACGCGGCTCATCGACACACTGCTCTACCAGTTCAACGGCACCGGGTTCATCCATGACAAGTTCCAGCGTCTCTGGCTCGTCGACGCAGCCACCGGCGACGCCGAGCTCCTGACGCGTGGCGACAGCCACGATGCAGACCCGCGCTGGTCGCCGGACGGCAAGCGGGTCGCGTTCGTGTCGGATCGGCATCGCGACGCGGATCTCGGCTGGCGGAGCGACATCTACCTGGTCGACGTGGCGACGCGTCGCGTGAGCCAGCTCACGCCGGGGCGAGGACGCCAGACGTGGGGCGCGCCGGCGTGGTCGCCGGACGGCCGCTGGGTGGCTGCCGTCGGCATCCGCGACTGGAAGCGCGGCGTCATCAACCAGGCGTCCGTCTGGCGCATCCGCGTTCGGGACGGGTTGGCCGAGGAGCTCATCGCCGGGTCCGACCTCGAGGCGGCCGCCAGCATGAACAGCGACCTCTTCGGCGGCGGTCCCACTCGGCTGCACTGGATGGCGGGCGGCCGGTGGCTCGTCTTCGCGGCGCCGATCGAGGGAAGCTTCGAGCTGTGGAGAGTCGAGATCGACGGCGGCCGCGTCGAGCGCCTCACGCGCGACCGCCACTACCTGGGCCGCATCGAGCTCGTGGACCTGCCGCGAGGCGGGGCGCGCGTGGCGGCCGTGCGCACGAGCGGCACCGAGGTGCCGAACGTCGTCGTCGGGGACGTGCCGGCTGGGCGGGTGGCCGGCAGCGACCGCGTCGTCCCGCGTCGGGTGAGTGACCTGATGGGCGAGGCGTGGTCCGACATGAGGCTCGTCGCGCCCGTCGAACGCTGGCACGAGGTCGGTGGACGTCGCATCCAGGGCTGGTTCTTCCCGTCGCCGGCGAGCACGAAGCGCCGCCCCGCGCCGGTGGTGCTGGAGATCCACGGCGGACCCGCCACGCTGTACGGCTGGTCGCTCAACTGGGAATGGCAGCTCCTGGCCGCCAGCGGGATCAGCGTCTACGCCTGCAACCCGCGAGGCTCCCAGGGCTACGGCCAGGCGTTCCTGACGGCGAACATGGGGGACTGGGGCGACGGGCCGATGGCGGACGTGATGGCCGGCATCGACGCCCTGGCCGCCGACGGCCTCGTCGATCCGGAGCGCATGGGCGTCACCGGCGGCTCGTACGGCGGATACCTGACCTCGTGGATCGTCGGCCACACCGACCGGTTCAAGGCAGCCGTCACCTGTCGATCCGTCAACGACATGGTCAGCCAGATGCTCTCCGGCGACATCGGCGGCCCCACCTTCGGCCTCTACGAGTACGGCGTGCATCCGTGGGACGACTGGGACCTGTACCGGCGTCACTCCCCCCTGACCTACGCCGCGAACGTGACCACGCCGCTCCTGATCCAGCACTCGGAGAAGGATCTGCGCTGCACGATCACGCAGGCCGAGGAGCTGTTCGCCGTCCTTCGCTCGCTCAAGAAGACCGTGCGGCTGATGCGAGTCCCCGAGGAGTCGCACGAGCTGACCCGGTCCGGCACGCCCTTCCGCCGCGTCGACAATGCCCGGCTGATCGCGGAGTGGTTCCGCCACTTCCTGGTCGACGGCAAGACGCGCCTTCCCAGGATCGACGCGAACCGCGGCTAGCCGCCGAGCCACTACACTCGCGTCGATGGCCAACGAATTCGAAGAGGCGCTCGCCGCCGGGTACGGCTTCGAGGGTCCGGGGATCGTCTTCGGCGCGGCGATGCGCGGGGATGAGACGTTTCCCGCCCTCCAGGTCCGGGTGCCCCTCGGGATGATGAATCGGCACGGGCTCGTCGCCGGCGCGACCGGCACCGGCAAGACGAAGACGCTCCAGGTTCTCGCCGAGCAGCTGTCCGACGCGGGCGTTCCGGTCTTCATCAGCGACATCAAGGGCGACATCAGCGGCCTCGCAGCCCCGGCCACGCCGAACGAGAAGCTGACGGCACGCGCCCAGGCCATCGGTCTTGCCGGCTACGCGCCGAGGGCGTTTCCGGTCGAGTTCCTGACGCTGGACCGCGACGGCAAGGGCGTGCGACTGCGCGCATCGGTCTCGAGCTTCGGTCCGATCCTGCTGTCGAAGGTGCTCGACCTCAACGACACCCAGCAGTCCGTCCTGGCCCTGGCGTTCAAGTACGCGGACGACAAGCAGCTCCCCCTGGTCAATCTCGACGACCTGCGCGCGCTCCTCAATCACCTCAACTCGGACGAGGGCAAGGCCGAGATGGCGGAGTACGGCGGCGTGGCCACAGCCACTGCCGGGGTCATCATCCGCAAGATCGTCGAGCTCGAGCAGCAGGAGGCCGATGCCTTCTTCGGCTCACCCGAGTTCGACGTCGACCAGTTCCTGCGCACGAACGAAGAGGGCCGCGGGGTCGTCAACGTGCTCGAGCTGGCCGACATGCAGGACCGGCCCGCCCTGTTCAGCACCTTCATGATGTGGCTCCTGGCCTCGCTGTACGAGTCCCTTCCGGAGGTGGGCGACCTCGAGAAGCCGAAGCTCGTCTTCTTCTTCGACGAGGCGCACCTGCTGTTTCGCGATGCGAACAAGACGTTCATGCAGCAGATCGAGCTCGTGGCTCGCCTCATTCGATCCAAGGGGGTCGGCGTCTTCTTCGTGACCCACTCACCGACGGACGTGCCGGCGGAGGTGCTCGGGCAGCTCGGCAACCGCGTCCAGCACGCGCTACGGGCCTTCACCCCCGACGACCTCGAGACGGTGCGAGCCACCGCCGACACCTTCCCGACGACCGCGTTCTACGACGTGGAGGAGGAGCTCACCAAGCTCGGCACCGGCGAGGCGCTCATCACCGCGCTGGATCCCAAGGGCCGTCCGATGCCGACCGTGCGCACCATGCTCCGTCCGCCGATGTCGCTGATGGCCCAGGTCGAGCCGGCCGTCTTCGACGCCGTGGCCGCCGCATCGCCGATCGCCGCCTCGTACGCCGCCGACACGGATCCGGAGTCCGCGAAGGAGCTTCTCGCGGCACGGCTGGCCAAGGCGACGACGGAGGCCCGGAAAGAGATGGATGGCGTCCAGGATCCGGAGTCGCCGGACGAGCGTCGGATGCGCCCGACCCGCGCGCCGGAGCGTGGTGTCGATTGGAAGGACGTCGCCCAGGAGGGTGCGCGGTTCGCCCGGTCGGGCACCTTCAACACGATCCTGCGCTCGGTCCTGGGCATCCTGACCGGGCGCGGCCGCCGCTAGGAACGCGGCGCGTCGACCTGGGGCTTGGGAGGACCGAGGGCTTCCCGGGCGACGTCGGGGACGTCGGTGACGAAGCCCCACAGGCCGTAGGCCGCCAGGTGCTGCATGCGTCCGGGGTCGTTGACCACGTAGCAGCCGATCTCGCGGCCGTAGGCCGCAGCCTCGGCCATGAGCGGCATCGGATCGATCCCGAGATCGCCGTCCCATGGAAAGACGCCGACGTGACCGTGCTCCGTGGCCCAAACGAGGGCGGGAGGGACCGGCTGGCCGGGCACCAGCAGATAGCCCGTCCTGATCGCCGGATCGAGCTCGTGCACGCGTTCGATGGTGGCCTCGTCGAAGCTGATGACCGCCAGCCGTCCGCCGGCCTGAACCGCATGGCCCCGGAGGGCCTCGACGACGGCGTCCGCGGCGGCGCGGGCCTTGATCTCGATGACGAGGCCGATGCCCTCCGCCAGCCAGTCGAGGACCTCGGGTAGCGTCGGCACGCGGTGACCCTTTCCGGCGAACGGGAAGCCCGAATCGTCCGGGCGCGCGAAGGTCGCGCCGGCATCGGCCTGGCGGATCTGGTCCATGGTCTGGCTCGCAACGGATCCGGTGCGGTCGGTGGTCCGATCGAGCGTCTCGTCGTGGATGACGGCGAGCTGTCCGTCGGCCGTGAGGTGGACATCCAGCTCGATCGCATCGGCCCCGGCCTCGACCCCGAGGCGAAACGCCTCCATCGTGTTCTCGGGCGCCTGGGCGGAGAAGCCGCGGTGTGCGACCACGATCGTCATCGGTTCATGCCCTCCGCCAGCGCGTCGGCGGCGAGCTCCTCGTTCTCCGGCTCGCCCTCCGGCACGCCGCGCAGGATCGCGATCCCGACCAGCAGGAGCACGAAGAGCGACGCGATGGCGACCTGATACGCGCCGCGGTCGAGGCCCTCCAGCAGCACGGCGACGATGGTCCCGTACACGATCGGCCCAACGACGGCGCTGAACTTCCCGACCAGGCCGTAGAGCCCGAACATCTCGCCAACCCGCTCCGGCGGCGTGAGCCTCAGCAGCATGAGCCGATCCACCACGCCGACGCCCCCGAGCCCGGCGCCGAGCAGCGCGCCGGCGAACAGGAACGGGATGGTCGACAGGAACAGGGTCAGGATAGCGAGGCCGACGGCCCAGACCGCCAGCACCGCGAACAGGGTGCGGCGCGGTCCCCATCGATCCGCCAGGAAGCCCCAGCCAAACGATGCAATGACGGCGACGACCGTCAGGATCAGTAGCACCTGTAGCGCCTGGCCCTCCGTGAAGCCGACCGCGTAGACGGCGAAAGAGCTCATGACGGCGATCGCCGTGTTCACCGGGTCGGAGTAGAAGAAGCGCGCGACGATGAATCGCAGCAGCCCGGGCGCCGCGCGTGCATGCGCGACGGTCCTCGCGAGCTGGCCGAAGGAGCGGACCGCATCGGCCGCGCTGAAGCGCGTGCCCCCGCGCTCGCGCTCATGGACGAGGAGGAAGAGCGGGCCGGCAAAGACGAGGAACAGCCCGGCGACCAGCGCGAAGGTCGCGGGCGTCGAGCGGTCGTCCTGGACCGTGATGCCCATCAGCAGGATCACCCCGACGAGCAGCGTGCCGCAGTAGCCGAGTGCCACGCCGATTCCGGAGATGCGTCCGCGAGCGATCGGTCGAGCGACGTCGGGAAGGAGCGCGTCGTAGTAGATCAGCGCTGCCTGGTAGGCGAAGTTCGCGATCGCGAACGCGACGAGGCCGAGGCGAATGTCGACGAGGCCGATGACGGCCGTGCCCACGATGCAGAGCGATCGTGAAGACCGCCAGGAACGGCTTGCGGCGCCCGACGCGGTCGCTCATGGCACCCAGGACGGGGGAGACGATCGCATTCAGCAGGACCGACACGCTCACCGCCGCGGTGAACCAGAAGGTCCCCGGGCCTTCACCCAGGAAGCGAATGGTCCACAGGCTCATCGCGAAGCTGACGATGGCGAAGCTGAAGATCGTGTTCGCGAAGTCGTAGAAGGCCCAGGCGAGCGCCTCGATCGAGCTGCCGCTGCGCGTCAACCCGCCGAGTCCGCGCCACCACGCGGCAGGCGCCATCGCGGTCATGGGGCATGGGCCGATTGGAACATCCGCTCGATTATCGCCGAGACGACGACCGAACCCGGGCGACGATTGCGGTCAGTACTACGCCGGACATGGCTAGCACAGCGAGGAGCGCGAGGCTGATCGCCCAGCCCAGCGGCGTCGAGGTGTCCGGGAGCAGGCGGATGCCAGTTGAGGCAGGCGTCGGCTGGCTGATCGCCACGTCGAGGATCGTGCTGTCGTTGGGCGCAGTGGGGTCGACCGCGGTGCCCCCCACGCTCACCGCTGCGGCAAGCTGGTGGGACCCGGCCGACGCAAATGCGACGGTGAACCCAACGGACGCGTTCGAGCCGGATGCCATTGGCCCGAGGTCGCAGGTGAGGACGGTCCCGCCGAGCTGGCAGGTTCCCTGGCTCGGCATGGTGGAGCGAGGCGCCGACGCTGCCGGGAGGGTGATGCGAGCGGTGACCAGGCTGGCGTCGAACGGTCCGTTGTTGGTGATGGTGACGATGTAGGCGAGGGGTTGATCGACTGTCCCGCTCGTCGGTCCGGTCAGTCCGATCCCGAGGTCGGCTCCGGGCATGCCGAGGGCGATGGTCCCGTTCGGAGCTCCCTCCAGGGTCAGCGTCGTCGTCGTGGGGGTGCGCTGCGTGACGGCGGCCAGCGTCGAGCCTCCTCCACTGGAGCTGACAGCCAGCAGATCCATCGGACGCGCGGCCGGGTCGAGGTCGGAGGCAAGGAACGTGACGTTCACCGACGTCGGTCCGACGACCACGCCGCTGCCGGCCACGAGCGTCCAGGTGCGGTTCACGCTGGCCGTTGGTACCAAACCCGTGGCCGTGAGGCCGGCGACGTCGTCGCCGGCCTCGGTGGAGGCGGCGATCGTGCCCGCTGCGCTGACCGAGACCCAGCTCGCCTGCACCGGCGTGTAGCCGCTCGCGTCGCCGATCTCGAACGTCAAGCTCAGCGGCCCTCCGACGGAGATCGACTTCTGGAGCGCGCCGATCACGTGCCCGCTGGTCCGTCCGACCGACCCTCCGGCCGCGATGGTGACGAGGTGAGGGCCTGCGTGCAGGTTCCCGCCGCCCAGTACGAGGCCCACGTGAAGCGTGAGGGGACCACCGATCGATGTCCCGGCCGGGTTCGTGATCGAAAGCTCGGCAAGGTCGATGATCGATGTGGGCACGCTGATCCCGGCGGCAGTCCCCGCCACCGTCAGGGAGGAGCTCGACCCTGCAACCAGGCTGGTGGCGGTCCCCTCGATGGGCATCGCGATGGTGAGCCGGTGCGCACCGATTGTCAGCGACCCGGACGCCAGTTCCAGCGTGCCCCCCACCGCGAGGTCAGTGAGCAACGAAGCGCCGGCCGCATTGTCGAGGGTGAGGTCGTTCAAGGCCGAGCTCACGAGGTCGAGCTGCTGAAGGAGGGTCCCGTCAAGGACGAGCCTGCCGGTTCCGGCCTGGAATGAGCCCGGCGCAGTGACGTTGCCCGCGACGCGAAGTTCGGTGCCGTCTGCGATGAGGGTCCCAGCGACCGTGAGGGAACCTGCAACGTCGACCGGGTTGCCATCGAGGTTGAAGGTGCCGGCCACGACGTTCAGGTCGTTCGTAAGTGTGAGGGGGCCTGCGAGCGTCGCCGTGCCGCCGCGCACCTGCAATCGGTACAGCGACGCCGCGCCGGTCGTCAACGTCTCCGTCCCGGCCAGAATGAGTGTGCTGGTGCCGGCGTTGAGCAGGCCAGCGGCGTAGGTCCAGTCACGCAGGGTGCGGATCGTGCCGGCCAGGCTCAACGTGCCGCTCGGCTTGTCGATGACCAGAGTGGGCAGCGCACCGACGGTGGTGGTGGCGCTGCCGGTCAGCAGCTGGTTGCCGGCGCCGTTGATGCGCAGGGTGGCGGTGCCACCATCGAAGGCGGAGGCGGCGACGATGTCGCCGTGGGCATCCAGGCTGTCGCCGCCGTTGAGCTCGCCATCGTTCAATCGCAGCAGGCCGGTGACGGTCAGCGTGGTGCCCGGCGCCAGGGTCCTGACCAGCGCGTTGCGCAGCTCGACGCCGGCCAGGCTGTGGCTGCCGGCGATGGTCTGCGTGCCGCTGAACACAACGTTGCTGGTGCCGGCGTTGAGCAGGCCAGCGGCGTAGGTCCAGTCACGCAGGGTGCGGATCGTGCCGGCCAGGCTCAACGTGCCGCTCGGCTTGTCGATGACCAGAGTGGGCAGCGCACCGACGGTGGTGGTGGCGCTGCCGGTCAGCAGCTGGTTGCCGGCGCCGTTGATGCGCAGGGTGGCGGTGCCACCATCGAAGGCGGAGGCGGCGACGATGTCGCCGTGGGCATCCAGGCTGTCGCCGCCGTTGAGCTCGCCATCGTTCAATCGCAGCAGGCCGGTGACGGTCAGCGTGGTGCCCGGCGCCAGGGTCCTGACCAGCGCGTTGCGCAGCTCGACGCCGGCCAGGCTGTGGCTGCCGGCGATGGTCTGCGTGCCGCTGAACACAACGTTGCTGGTGCCGGCGTTGAGCAGGCCAGCGGCGTAGGTCCAGTCACGCAGGGTGCGGATCGTGCCGGCCAGGCTCAACGTGCCGCTCGGCTTGTCGATGACCAGAGTGGGCAGCGCACCGACGGTGGTGGTGGCGCTGCCGGTCAGCAGCTGGTTGCCGGCGCCGTTGATGCGCAGGGTGGCGGTGCCACCATCGAAGGCGGAGGCGGCGACGATGTCGCCGTGGGCATCCAGGCTGTCGCCGCCGTTGAGCTCGCCATCGTTCAATCGCAGCAGGCCGGTGACGGTCAGCGTGGTGCCCGGCGCCAGGGTCCTGACCAGCGCGTTGCGCAGCTCGACGCCGGCCAGGCTGTGGCTGCCGGCGATGGTCTGCGTGCCGCTGAACACAACGTTGCTGGTGCCGGCGTTGAGCAGGCCAGCGGCGTAGGTCCAGTCACGCAGGGTGCGGATCGTGCCGGCCAGGCTCAACGTGCCGCTCGGCTTGTCGATGACCAGAGTGGGCAGCGCACCGACGGTGGTGGTGGCGCTGCCGGTCAGCAGCTGGTTGCCGGCGCCGTTGATGCGCAGGGTGGCGGTGCCACCATCGAAGGCGGAGGCGGCGACGATGTCGCCGTGGGCATGAAGCTCTCCTCCCTCCCACGTTCCGTTCGTGAGCGTGAGGAGTCCGTCCACCATGAGTGTGTCGCCCGCAGCGAGGGTCTTCGGCGCAAGGTTGTTCTGCGCCAGGCCGAGGTTCCATACCGAAAGGCTCACCGCGAGGTCGATGGCTGCCGCTGCCCCGGTGAACCGCAGCGTGCCGGCGTTGTGCGCGAACGAGCCGGCCGCGTGCGTGAAATCGCCTCCCACGCTCATGATCCCGCTCGTGGCCGTGAAGACGCCGCCGCTCAGGGTGAAGGGGCCGTTGATAGTGATGGCCGCGTCGCTGCCGTTGAAGACGCCCGAGTGGGCCCAGCCGTTGGCACCGAGCGTGATGGTGCGGCCCGCGCCCTGGGTGACCGTGCCGCCATAGGCGGGGGTGACCTGTAATCCAGCGACGTTCACATTGGCGTTGATGAGCACCGGCTTGGGGCTGGTTCCGTCGAAGACAGCGACGTCGGCCGCCCCAGGCACCGTGACTGTCGACCAGTTGGTGGCCAGGTTCCAATTGGTGGTGGCCCCGAGGCCGGTCCAGGTGATCGTTGCGGCCCTCGCTGGCGACCACGTGCCCGATGCCACTACCAAGCCGATACCCAGGAGAAGCGAGAATGCGGAGATGGCGATGCAAGCCCCCCGGCGCGCGCCAGGCCTCGGGTCCGGTGCCGTCGACATCGCAGGCAGGGGTGACGCCGAGCGGTGACGCCTCTCCTGCAGCCTCCTGATTCTCGGATCGCTGCTGCCTGGGCACGGTCCACGATGGGCAAGGCAAGGCCAGATCCAGTCGCAGCATACGCTGTAAAGGAAGATCGATCGGCCATGTTCGCGCACGTGGCGGCCTCCGCCAACGAAGCGATGTCAGCGTCAGCTGCTGAGCGTCCGTCCGATGAGCGCGATGACCGAACGCTTGGCGAGGGCGGCATCGAACCGATCGCCCATCTCGGCCTGGTGTGCGACGACCCCGTCCATGAGCATCGTCGCCGCGAGGCTGAGCTCCTCGACGTCGATATCCGGCTCCACCTCGCCCCGCGCGACGGCCTCGCGGAGGAACATTGACGCGAATGCGCGGATCTGGTCGCAGCGTCGCCGCAGCATGTCGCGCAGCGCCGGGTTGACGTCGGCCTCGGCCCAGCCGGTCGTGATGATGGCGCCCCAGCGCTCGGCCTCGAGGCTCTCGACGAAGTAGCCGACGGCACGTGCGAGCCGCTCTCGGGGATCGGCGATCTGGCCCATCTGCGCCGCCAGCTCGTTGAGCTGCGCCTGCGTCACCCCCTCGCACATGGCAAGGTAGAGCTCTTCCTTGCTGTCGAAGTACCGGTACAGGAGCCCCACGCTGACGTCCGCCTCGGCCGCGATGGCCGGCATGGTGGTACCGCGGTAGCCGCCGGCGAGCATGGCCCGATGGGCGCCGTCGAGGATGCGCTGGCGCATCTCCGTGGCATGGGCGGCGCTGGTTCGTGGCATCGAATTGCTCGCGCTTCGGAAGTGAATTGCAATTCATCTTGCACTTGACGGCGGGATTCTGCAAGCGGTAGAGTCCGGTCCGTGATGATGAACGTCTATTCATTGAGAGACTCATGCGCCGTCCGCTGATCGTGGGGGGAGCTCTCGCACTGATCGCCGCCACGTGGCTCGCGATTCGGGGCGGGCGGGATGCGATCGAGCTGCCGCCGGGCCTCCCGGAGGCCCCCGACGCCGCGCGGCCACCGGATCCGCGCACCACGGACGACCGGATCGGACACAACGGGATCTTCGCGGCGCTTGGGCGCGCCACGTACCGCCATCGGCGCTGGTTGCCGCTCGCAGGGCTCGCCATCGTCATCGCGCTGAACGTGTGGGGCGCGACGGCGGGGGGCAGGCTGAGCCAAGGCGGCTGGCAGGTTCCGGGCTCGGAGGCGGCGCGCGCGGAGGCGCTGCTCGCGGATCGCTTCGGCGAGACCGCGACGACCCTGATCGTCATCTTCACCGATCCGGATGGTGACGCTGCGTCCGACGAGTTCCAGGACACGGTGGCCGACTCGGTCGCGCCGCTGAGCGATGAGCCGATCGTCGACGAGATCCTCACCTACGCCGACGTCGGCGACCCGTCGTTCCTCAGCGAGGGCGGCGACAAGACCATCGCTCTCCTTCGGCTGAACGAGGACGTGGAGGACGCCGTCGACGATGCCGAGCACCTGGCGGCGTTGGTGAACGCCCCCGCTGGCGTCGAGACCACGGTGACCGGCATCCCGATCGTGCAGCACGAGTTCAACGAGGCGGTCGAGCAGGATCTCGTTCGGGCCGAGCTCATCAGCCTGCCGATCGCGATGCTGATCCTCCTCGCCGTGTTCGGCACGGTCGTCGGCGCCGCGCTGCCGCTCATCATCGCGGGGATGGCGCTGCCGAGCTCGATGGCGGCGATTGGGCTGCTCGCGGGCGTCACCGAGATGAGCATCTTCGTCACGAACGTGGCCACCATGATCGGACTGGCGCTCTCGATCGACTACTCGCTCTTCACCGTCAGCCGCTTCCGGGAGGAGCTGCGCCACCGCTCGGTGGCCGATGCCGTCGAGCACACCATGGCGACCGTCGGCAAGGCCGTCGCGATCAGCGGCATCGCGGTCGCCATCGGCCTCTCCAGCCTGACGGTCTTCGAGTCGCCGGCGCTGCGCAGCATGGGAATCGGCGGCGTCGTGACGGTCCTCTCGACGCTCATCTTCGGGCTCACCGTCCTGCCGGCGCTG
Organism: uncultured Chloroflexia bacterium; assembly: GCA_963839635.1. Lineage (GTDB taxonomy): Bacteria > Chloroflexota > Limnocylindria > QHBO01 > QHBO01 > JACDBZ01. The sequence goes on along the minus strand of CAWIVT010000006.1, from coordinate 484,885 downwards.
CTCGGCATGCTCGGCCCGCGCGTCAACCGGCTGCGCGTGCCGCTCCCGCGCTCGCTGCGCCTGATCGAGGACGACGTCTCCGCGGCCGACGCTCGCCGGGGCCACGGCGTCTGGGGCCGAGTCGCGCGCGTCGTCATGCGGCGACCGCTCCTCGTCGCCGCCCCGGTCCTGCTCGTGCTCGTCCTGGCCGGGCTGCCGTTCTTCGGGATTCAGCTGTCGACCGGCGGCAATCTCGATGACTTGCCCCCATCCGACAGCGTCACCGGCTTCCGCATCCTGGAGGACGAGTTCCCCAGCGGCGGCGCGGACCCGATCGAGGTCGCCGTGCACACCGAGGAGCCGATCCTCACCGATGGCGCGCTCGACCCGACCTGGATCGAGGAGCTCCGTTCGTTCATCGGCGAGCTCGGGGCACTGGACGGCGTGAGCGACGTCGCGAGCGTTCTCGATCCGCCCGCGGGCATGGACGAGGCGACCTACCTCCAGATCGCGACCCTGCCCGTGGAGCAGCGCCCTCCCGAGGCCGCCGCGATCGCCGTCTGGCTGGACCAGTGGATCGCGGACGACGTCACGCGCGTCAACGTGTTCAGCACGTTGCTGCCCGACTCAGCCGACGGCCGCCAGCTCGTCGATGCGGTGCGCGCCGTCCCGGCGCCGGCCGGGACGGAGGACGTGCTGACCGCGGGACTGTCGTCGCGCTCCACCGACTTCCTCGCCAGCTTTACGCACGCGGTGCCGTGGGCGGTCGCCATCGTCGTTGGCGTCACGGGCGCCGTGCTGTTCCTCACGTTCGGATCGGTCTTCCTGCCGGTGAAAGCGGTGCTCATGAGCCTGCTGTCGATCACGGCGAGCTTCGGAGCCCTGGTCTGGATCTTCCAGGAGGGCAACCTGTCCGGCCTGCTCGACTTCGACCCGTCCGGCACCACGATCGCGTCGACGCCGATCCTCATGTTCGCGATCCTGTTCGGCCTCTCAATGGACTACGAGGTCTTCCTCCTCTCGCGCATCCGCGAGCGTTACCTCGCCACGGGAGACAACACTCGGGCCGTGGCGGAGGGGATCGGGATCACCGGCGGGATCATCACCGGCGCCGCGCTGATCATGGTTGCCGTGTTCGGCGCGTTCGCCCTGTCGTCGGTGGTGCTCATCAAGGCCCTTGGCTTCAGCATGGCGCTCGCCGTGCTGATCGACGCCACGGTCGTGCGCGGCATCCTGGTCCCCGCCTTCATGCGCGTCATGGGCGCCGTCAACTGGTGGGCGCCACGCTGGGTGCAACGCGGCGTCGCACGGCTCGGCCTGTACGAGGGCGCCGCGGAGCCCGTCCGCGCCTGACCGTCTGACGCTAGGCTCGACAGGTGGCACGCGAACGTCTCGGAGAACTCACGGAGCGATGGCGCGCTCGTCGTGACGCGGATCGCAGCGTGGATCGAGCCCCGGCCGCCCCGGAGCGAGAGGCACTCGCGAGTCGCGCCTTTCCGTTCAGGACGGTGACGCCCGAGGCGTATGTCGCCGAGCATGGCGCCGGCATGATCGGCTTCACCTACGACGAGGCTCGCTACGCCGATCCGACACTCGACGCCTGGCTCGTCGAGGTCGGGCGCCTGCTGCGAGCTGCCCGATGACGGCGCCGGCATGGGCGCTCGAGCTGGTCGCCGCCGTGTGCGCGGATGCGAATGTCGCCCCACCGCGGCTCGCATGGCGCCGACGGGCGGGCGATGCATCGACGGGCGTCACCCGGCGCCACGACGGGATGATCGCCGTCCGCGCCGGCGCGGATCCGATGGACCATCGCCTGACGCTGCTCCACGAGCTGGCTCACTGGCTTGCGCCGGCCATGCGCGTCCGTCGCGGGCGGTCGACGCACCACGGGCGAGCGTTCTACGCCATCGCCTTCGGGCTCTACCGGCGCCACGGCCTGACCGATGCCGACGCCCTGCGCCTGGAGTCGTCGCGTTATCGCAGCTCGCTGCGCCACGCGGTGGCACTGGGCATCCCGGGTGCGGCGTCCGCGCTCGCCGAGCACCGGGCGGCACTTCGCGTCCGCCCGCGCCGCACATGGCGCGTCCTCGTGGCGGAGCATCCGGTTCGCCTGGCCCGCGATGGCCGATGGACGGTATGCGACACCTGCGGCCAGCGGGTCGTGGGCGGCAACCTGGCGCGCATCCGGCGAGCGCGACGTCCGGTACGCCACGTCCTGCTGACCGCCGCGGGCTGACCCGCGGCGGGGCTAGCCGGCGACCGGAACCGTCGCGTGCTCGCGAACGAGGGCGGCCGCCGCGGCGAGCCGGGTCACCGCCTCCGGCGTACGCGGCCACAGGTGGACCATGAGATGGCTGATGCCCAGGGCCCTGTAACCGGCGAGCGCATCGGCGATCTCCTCGACGCTGCCGCTCATCGCGTTGTCGGGCGCGTCGGGGTCGTCCGCCACCGCCACGAAAACCCCGGCGGTCAGCTCGAGGGTCGCCGGATCGCGTCCGGCGGCGTCGAGCGCGGCATGCAGGTTCGCGAGCCGCTTGCGAAGCTCATGCGCCTCGTCGGGGTGGCCGTACCAGGCCGCGTTCCACATATCGGCGTGTCGGGCCACCAGCTCGAGCATGCGCGGCTGCTTGCCGGCAATCAGGAGAGGCGGGCCGCCGGGACGTGGGCCACGCGGTACGACCTCGGCGCGATCCGCGCGATGCCATCGGCCGCTGAAGGTCGCGGACCCCGTGCGCAGCATCGGCACGATGATCTCGAGGGCCTCCTCGAACCGTCCGACGCGGTGGTCGAACGGGAGCCCGAAGGCGTCGAATTCCGGCTCGTGCCAGCCGCAGCCCAGGCCGAGGATGAGCCGGCCGCCGCTCACCTCGTCGAAGGTGGCGGCCATCTTCGCGGTCATGGCAGGGTTACGGAACGGGACGCAGAGCACGAGAGGCCCCAGCTCGACGCGCGAGGTGACCGCGGCAAGGGCGGACAGGAGCGTCCAGGCCTCGTGGATCCCTCGCGTGCCCTCCTCGTCGTCGCTCCGGAAGAGGACATGGTCGGCCAGCCAGACCGAGTCGAGCCCGCCCTCCTCTGCCGCGATGGTCATGGCGCGGAGGTGAGCGAACGACTTCGGGTCCTCCCCGGGCTGTCCTGCCCGATGGGCAGCATCAATCCAATCTTCATGGATGCCAATGCTAGCGGCGCGCGTGCCAGCGGCTCCTCTACCGTACGAATCATGACGCCACTCCTGCCACTCGACGGCATCCGGGTGATCGACGCCAGCCGCGTGCTGGCCGGTCCGTTCGCGACGATGCTCCTGGGCGATCTCGGTGCGGACGTGATCAAGATCGAGTCACCCGATGGCGACGAAACCCGAACGTGGGGGCCGCCATGGTGGGGCGACCCTGAGGATCGGCGGAGCGCCTATTTCGCCTCCGTGAACCGGAACAAGCGAAGCGTTGTCCTCGACCTGCGTGCCGACGATGGCCGCGCCGCCTTCGACCGCCTGCTCGCGACGGCCGACCTGCTCGTGCACAACTATCGGCCGGCCACCGCAGCCCGCCTGGGGATGGGGGCGGATGAGCTCCGTGCCGGCCACCCGAACCTGGTCGTTGCCAGTGTGGGCGGCTTCCCCGGAGCGGCTGCCGACCGCCCCGCGTACGACCTCCTGGCGCAGGCGGTCAGCGGCCTGATGTCGATCACGGGAACGCCCGACGGCGGCCCCGTCAAGGTGGGCGTCGCGATGCTCGACCTCGTGGCGGGCCTGGAGTGTGCGGTTGGGGCGCTGGCGTCACTCGTCGGGCGCGGACGCACGGCCTCCGTGCAGGTGAGCCTGGTCGAGGCCGGCGTGACGTCGCTCATCAATGTCCTCGGGAGCCACCTCGCCACGGGCGCCGAGCCCGAGCGCCATGGCAACGCGCACCCGCACATCGTCCCGTACCAGGCCTTCTCCGCGGCGGACGGTGATCTCGTCGTCGCAGCGGGCAACGACGCACAGTTCCGCCGCCTGGTCGGGGTGCTCGGGGTGGTTGACGACGGCCGCTACGCCACGAATCCCCAGCGCCTGGAGCATCGTGCCGAGCTTATCGCGGTGTTGTCCGATGCAATCGGTCGGCGGGGTCGAGATGAGCTCATCGCGGCGCTCGAGGCTGCTGACGTGCCCGCCGGCCCGATCAACGGCGTGGGCGAGGCGCTGGCGAGCATGGAAGGCGCCTCCGAAGGACGCTGGACCGAAACGCTGGACGGAGTGCGATTGGCGCCGTCGCCGATCCGCGTCGATGGTGCGAGCCTGCTGGCGCGGCTCCCGCCTCCTCGGCTGGGGGAGCACACCGAGGCGGTGCTCCGGGGTGTCGGCTAGGCGGCCGGTACCTGTGCCGTGACGAAGGTGGCGTAGCTGGGATGCTCCAGCGTGCCGACCGACGCCATGCCGAGCGCGGCCGCGAACGCGGCACCAATTTCGATCCTGATGGGTCAGGGCTCGGCATCGGCGCGGATGTAGGGCACGTATTCCGGCCACCACATCGCCGCGTCGACGTCTGCTTCGAGGTGCTCGTTCGAGGGGGCGTGGCCTGACCCAATCGCCTCGCGCGCGACCGCGAGGGCAACCGCCCGCGAAACCTGTCGCAGCGCCGCGATCGGCGGGAAGAGCGTGCCGGCGGCCAGGCGATCCGGCGTGACCTGGGCCGCGAGCGTCCGCGCCGCGACGAGGACCATGGCATCGGTGATGCGGCTCGTCTCGGAGACGATCGCCCCGAGTCCCAGTCCGGGGAAGATGAAGACGTTGTTCGCCTGGCCGATCTGAAGGCCCTCGACCGGCGCGAACGGGCTGCCCGTGGCGATCAGCGCCCGACCCTCGGTCCAGCGCACCACGTCCTCCGGCCGTGCCTCGGCGATGGCTGTTGGGTTCGACAGCGGCATGATGAGGGGCCGATCGGTCCCCGCCGCCATCGCGAGGACGATCTCCTCCGAGAAGGTGCCCGCGACCCCTGTCGTTCCCACCATGATCGTTGGCCGGTATCGCTGGACCGTCGCGACGAGGTCGTTGTCGACGCTCAGGCCCTGTGCATCGGCGACGTTTCGCGGAACGGCAAGGGGCCGCTTCGTCTCGTCGAGGCTCTCGCGCTCGGCGTGGACCAGGCCCTGCGAATCAGCGAGAAGCAGGGACATGGCGATCGCGTCGTCTCCCATCCCCGCATCGGCCATCTCGGCACGTAGCAGGCGAGCGATCCCCACGCCGGCGGCCCCGGCGCCGACCAGCAGGATCCGCTGGTCGGCTATCGGTCGGCCCAGGTGCCGGAGGGCGGCCAGCACCCCGGCCAACACGACTGCGGCCGTGCCCTGCACGTCGTCGTTGAAGCTCGGAACGCGGTCGCGGTAGCGGTCGAGGATGCGCAGCGCGTTGTGCTGCTTGAAGTCCTCGAACTGGATGACGCAGCCGGGCCAGACCTCCTGGACCCCGGTCACGAATGCGTCGACCAGCCTGTCGTACTGCGCGCCGCGCAGGCGCGGTGCGCGATGCCCGAGATAGAGCGGATCGGCCAGGAGGTCCGGATTGTCGGTCCCGACGTCCAGGCTGACTGGGAGGGTCAGGGCGGGGTAGATGCCGCAGGCTCCGGTGTAGAGGGCGAGCTTGCCGATCGGGATCGCCATCCCGCCGGCGCCGAGGTCGCCGAGGCCCAGGATGCGTTCGTTGTCGGTCACTACGATGAGCCGCACGTCTGCGTACGGGCCATTGCGCAGGATCTCCGGGATCCGGTCGACGTCGTGCGGCGTGATCCATGCGCCGCGGGTGCGACGCAGGATGTGGCTGAACTCCTGGCACGCGAGTCCCGACGGTCGGCGTGTACACGATCGGGAGCAGCTCCTCCAGGTTCTCGGCGAGCACCCGGTAGAAGAGCGTGGCGTTGCGGTCCTGCAGCGCCGCCAGGCCGATGTACTGCTCGAGGGCGTCGTCCTTGCGCCGCAGGCGCTCGAGCTCGAGCGCGACCTGCTCCTCGATGGTCATCACGCGGTCGGGCAGCAGGCCGCGAAGCTCGAAGGCCTCGCGCTCATCGGCGCTGAAGGCGAAGTCCTTGGTGAAGAGCCGATTGGCCAACAGGGTCGTGCCGTGGAGCGGAATCCGCGTCGGGCGCCCGGCGACGATGGAGTCGTAGGGCGGTGGCAGCGGGCGCATCGGGTCCGAGCATACGCATCCGGACGCGGGCGGATCGACTCCGAGCGCGATCAGGTGAGAGTGGAGCGGGAGACGGGGATCGAACCCGCGACATGCAGCTTGGAAGGCTGCCGCTCTGCCAACTGAGCTACTCCCGCGACGCGATGATCCTAGCGGATCGCGAGCAGAGGCCGGCTACTCGACCTCGATCCTTCTCGTGCGCACGGCCGTCAGCCGAGTCGTCCTGCTTCTCGTCCTCGTCCAGCCGTGCGATCCAGCTTGTCGAGGTAGACGCGCGCCGCCAGCAGCTGCTCGCGGCCGGCGACCTTGAGGTGCTTGCGCGCCTCCTCGGGGAAGACGGTGTGGACCGCGGCCCAGAAGGCGGTCTCGATGCCGGATCGGCCCTCGTCCATGGTCGCGCGCCAGTTGCGCCGCTCGAGCTCGGCGATCCGCGCCTCGAGGTCGGCGGTGCGGTCGGGGGGTGGTGTGATCGGTCATGCGTCGCGTGCTCCTTCAGGGCGTGCCGGTGTGCCGAACCGGATCTTGAGGGTTCTGTCCTCGAAGCGCGCGCCCTCGGTCGGGGCGTCGACCAGGATGCGCGGCAGGACGAGTGTGCGGCGCCAGGTGCCGAGGTCGATGACGAGCTCGTCGCCGTGGCGCGACAGGTTGATGCTGGTCCTTCTCGGTGAACGGCAGGTCGACCGAGACGCAGGAAGCCGCCGTCGTCGCGGACCACCTAGTACGGGCGGCCGCGGTAGAAGAACTCGGTCGGATCGGTGTCGCCGTACAGCGCTGGCGGCCAGCTCGCGCAGGCGGTCGATGCCGACCATCTCGCGATCGAAGAACGGCGCCTTGCTGCACCGGGATCGGGTGGAACGTCTTCTCGACCAGCGGGCCGTAGCGCTGCTGCGCCTCGTACCAGCCGCGGAAGTAGGCGCCCACGTCGTCGGGCAGGACGCGATTGGCGACGACCATGTCGGTCGGGTAGTCGTAGAGGTGGAAGTAGGTGAACGAGCGCTGCGCCTCCTTGATCACCACCTGCTCCAGGGTGAGCACGACGCGGACCGATGTCTTCTCGTGATCGGTCAGCAGCGCGTGCATGTGGTCGAGCCGCGCGAACAGCTCCTCGCCGGCGTTGAACACGTCGTCGCCGGGCATCGGCATGCCCACCACGCGCTGGATGAGCGGGCCGGTCAGCTTCGCGATCCGGCGCCCGATCGGCTCGATCTTCTCCATCCACCACTTGGCCGCCTCCGGCAGGGAGAGCAGGCGCAGCGTCTCGCCGGTGGGCGCGGCATCGACGACGACGACGTCGTAGTTGCCCGAGTCGTGGTGATCGGCGATCCACAGCAGCGAGCCGACCTCGTCCATGCCGGGCAGGACCGTCATCTCCTCGGCCATCACCTCGTCGAGGCCGCGCCAGCGCAGGACCGATGCGGCGTACTCCTGGATCCGGCCCCAGTAGCGCGCCACGTTGAAGAAGACGTCCGACTCCTGCGCCCACAGGTTCGGCGCGATCTCGAGCGGGGTCGGGCCGAGCTCCCGGTCGAAGGCGTCGCCGAGGCTGTGGGCGATGTCGGTCGACATCACGATGGTCCGGTAGCCGCGGTCGGCGCAGGCCAGCGCGGTCGCGGCCGCGACGCTCGTCTTGCCGACGCCGCCCTTGCCGGTGTAGACGAGGATGCGCGTCACGGCGCCTGGCTCCGATCGCGACGCTGGTTCAGGCCGGCCGCGCGCAGCGGCCGACCTGGAGGAGAACTGGTGCGTCCGCCGGGCGGGGAGGTGCTCGCCACCCGGCGGACTGTCGTGCGGGTGAGCCCTGGCTAGAGCCCGCGGCGACGGCCGAAGCCGAAGTAGCCGAGCAGTGCCAAGACCACCAGAACGATGACGATGATCCAGATCAGGTCCATCTGATCCTCCTCTCGCTCGCGTTATAGCAGGATGCGCGCCGCGCGGGGTCCGCAGATGACACACGCTACGTCCCCGCGAGGCGTTCGACGACCGGCGCGAGCTCGTCCACCTCGCCGACCATGATCGAGCTGATCCCGAGCTCCTCGCGGAGCCGCTGGAACTTCTCGACGAAGCCGTCGACGGAGCCGATGAAGATGTGCGGCGAGTCGAGCAGCTCTTCCGCGCTCGACCCTGACCCCGCTGCGCGTGCGCAGCGCATCCGCAAGCTCCTCCGCCTCCCGTCGCGCGTGGTCGGTGACGCTGATGCCGGTCATCGACGGATAGATGTTGAGCTCGAGCGTCGTCGAACCGCTCGCCAGCCGCCTCGCGCACCCATTCGATCTTCTCTGCCGTGGCGGCGAACGTCACGGACGCCGGATCGCCGACGCCGTTCGGCAGGATCGCTGGGCGCCAGCCCCACGATCTGCGCCTGCCGCGCGGCGAGGGTCAGCGTGCGTCGCCCGCCGCCGCCGATGAAAAACGGCGGATGCGGCCGCTGCACCGGCTTCGGCTCGGCGTCGTAATCGGTGATGCGGTAGTGCTCGCCCGTGAAGCTGAACGGGCCGTCGGCGAAGCAGCCCTTCAGGACGGCGATCGCCTCGGCGAGTCGAGCCTGCCGGACGGGGGTGGCGTCGAACTCGATGCCGATGGCCTCGTACTCGGGCCGGTTCCACCCGGCGCCGATGGCGACCTCGAGCCGCCCCTCGCTGAGCACGTCGAGGCTGGCGAGGTCCTGGGCCAGGACGGCAGGGTGGCGCAGGTCGTTGTTGAGGACGAAGGTGCCGATGCGGAGGCGTTCGCTGACGGCGGCGATGGCCGCCATGGCCGGGATCGGCGCCAGCTGGGGGATCAGGTGGTCGGGGATGACCAGCACGTCGATGCCGATGGACTCGGCCCGGCGCGCCGTCTCCGCAAGCTCGCGGGCGCTGGCGATGGCGCGCGCCTCCGCAAGGAATCGAAAGGGCTTCACGCCCGTATTCTGCCGGGCTCGGTCGCGGTCAGCGCTTTCGCGCCGCCCTCTTCGCCCGCCGCGCCGGCTCGGCCGCGTGCACCCTGCCGTTTCCGGAGGTCGGGCGCGCCGGGGTCGTCGGCGTGAGGGGAGCGACACCGCCGACGGCGCCGTGCTCCGCGCGGATCACGTGCATGACGGCGTTGATGAGCGACGAGGTGGGTGAAGGCCTGCGGGAAGTTGCCGAGGTGGCGCCCGGTGTCGGGATCGAGCTCCTCGCCGTACAGCCCCAGCGGGCTGGCGTACGAGAGCAGCTTCTCGCACAGCCGGCGCGCACGGGCGTACTCACCGATCTCGCACAGCGCCGACACCAGCCAGAACGAGCAGATCGTGAACGTGCCCTCCTCGCCGCTCAGGCCGTCGTCGGTCTCCTCGGTCCGGTAGCGCAGGACCAGGCCGTCGTCGGTCAGCTCGTCGGCGATGGCGAGCACCGTGCGCCGGATGCGCTCGTCGTCGGCGGGCAGGAAGCGGACGAGCGGCATGAGCAGGACCGAGGCGTCGAGCGCATCGGTCTCGTAGTGCTGGGTGAACACCCCGCGCTCGTCGACGCCGTTGGCGCAGATGTCGGCGTGGATCTCGTCGGCGGCCGCCTGCCACCGCTCCGCGAGCTCCTCGTCCCCGCGCAGGCGTGCCAGGCGCGCGCCGCGGTCGGCGGCGACCCAGCACATGACCTTCGAGCTGGTGAAGTGCTTCGGCTCGCCACGGACCTCCCAGATGCCGCGGTCGGGCTCGCGCCAGTTCGCGATCGCGGCCTCGACCTGGCGCGTCAGGATCGGCCAGACCCGCTCGTCGAGCCGGTCGCGAGACTTGGTGTGCAGGTAGACCGAGTCGAGCACGGCGCCCCACATGTCGTGCTGGCGCTGGCCGTACGCCGCGTTGCCGATGCGCACCGGCCGTGCGCCCTCGTAGCCGCCCAGGTGGGGGAGGATTCGCTCGTCGAGCGCCGCGCTCGCCGTCGATGCCGTACATGATCTGCAGCTCGCTTGTCGCGCTCGGCGACGTCGGCGATGAAGGCGAGGTAGTCCTTGGCCTCCCAGTCGAAGCCGAGCGTGTAGAGGCCCCACAGCGCGAAGGTCGAGTCGCGGATCCAGCTGTATCGGTAGTCCCAGTTGCGCTCGCCGCCGGGCGTCTCCGGCAGTGACGTCGTCGGCGCCGCGACGATCGCGCCGCTCGGCGCGTAGGTCAGCCCCTTGAGGGTGAGCGCGCGAGCGCTCGAGGTGGGAGCGCCACGGGTGGTCGGGGAAGTTGCCGCGCGCCAGCCAGTGCTGCCAGTGGTGCGCGGTCCAGACGAGGCGCTGGTAGGCATCGTCGTAGGTGCGAGGCGCCGCCGCGCCGTTCCAGCTGAGCGCGCAGAAGCGGGTCTCACCCTCCTTGATGCAGCGTCCGGGCGCTGGCGCGCGGTCCCTCGAAGCCGATGTTCATGTCGCTGGTGAGGACCAGCTCCACGTCGCTGCCCTCGGCGCGACACATCGCCCTGGTGGTAGCCGTCCTCGGTGTAGCTCCACGTGCCGGATTCGCAGGCCGTACTCGAACCGCGGCTCGCAGTCGAGCGTGAGCTGCATCTCGCCGTTCACGCACCGCACCGTGCGCAGCAGGATGTGCGCGGCGTCGTAGTCCGTCGGCGGCCGGCGCTGCGTCTTGCGATCGGGCCTCGGTGTGTCGCCAGGGGCCGATGAGCAGCACGTCCCGGACGATGATCCAGCCGCCCGGCGAGCCCCAGCTCGTCTCGAGCACCATGGTGCCGGGCAGGTAGCGCCGCGCGGCCGGCACGTTGATGTCCGACGGCCCGAGCCGGAAGCCGCCGGCACCGCGGTCGAGAATCGCGCCGAACACGCTCGGCGAATCCATCCGAGGCAGGCACAGCCACTCGACGTTGCCGCTCGGCGCGACGAGCGCGGTTGTCTCGCAGTCCGACAGGAAACCGTACTCGGCGATGGGCGGGAATGGGGAGCCAAGCACGTGCTCGTCGGGTACGCGGCGGCCCGGGTCCGTGCCGTGGCCGTTCGTCGTCATCGTGCGCTCACTCCCGGTTGGGGGGCGACAGTCTCACACGTTCGTCAATCGCCGCCAAGCGCCAGAAGTGCCGGGTCGCCTCGTCAGATGTCGGCGTTGAACGTGTCGCACGACGTGGCCGCCCTGGCGTCGAAGCCGATGCGGAACCACTCCTGTCGCTGCTCCGCGGAGCCGTGTGTCCAGGTCTCCGGGTTGACCTGCCCCTGTGTCTGCTCCTGGATCCGATCGTCGCCGATGGTGGCTGCGACGTCGAGGGCCTGGTTGATCTGCTCGGGGGTCAGCGGCTCGAGGAAGCCGGTATCGACGGCGTTCCCGCCCCACACCCCGGCATAACAGTCGGCCTGGAGCTCGGTGCGCACCGCGCCGCCCTCGGCGCCGGCGTCCCGGCCGGCCTCGAGCTGGCCGAGGAGGTTCTGGACGTGGTGGCCGTACTCGTGCGCGACCACGTACATCTCCGCGAACGGGCCGCCCTCCGCGCCGAACTGGGTCTCGAGCTGCTCGTAGAAGCCGAGGTCGATGTAGATCGTCTGGTCGATCGGGCAGTAGAAGGGGCCGACTGCGCTCGATGCGCTGCCGCACGCGGTGTCGACGGCGCCGGAGAAGAGGACGGTGCTCGGCGTCTGGTACTGATCGCCGGAGGCACCGAAGGCGCCGCTCCAGTACTCGTCCAGGCTGTTGACGGCGCCGACGAGCCGGCAATCCTGCCGCTCGTTCGCGTCGGCGCCGGTCTCGCATTCCGTTGCGAGGTCGCTCGGGAGCGGCCCGGTGTCGGTCTGGCCCGCACCGAGGCCACCGATGATGTCGCCAATGTTCCCTCCGGACAGGATGATCAGCGCGATGATGATCAGCGTTCCGAGGCCGCCGCCCATCGCGACGCCGCCGCCGCTGACGCGCCGGCCTCGCCGATCCTGAACCTGGCCGGGGTCGAGCTCAACGTCCCGCCGAAAGGTCATGGTCTTGTCTCTCCGTGCATGGGCACCTGGACGCACGTTGGCGTACGGTCGAACCATAGCGTGCAGCGTGCCAGCCGGACCACGGCAGTACTTCGGGGGCATGGTGGGGCCAACCTCGGACGGTCCACCATGCCCCGCACATGCGCCCGACCGCTGCACACGGGGAACGCTCGACGCTGGGCCGTGCCCTGCGCCCCTGGGACCTCGCGCCATCCTGGCTCCGGATCGTCAAACGATCCGTACCTGTTCTACACCGCAACGCTGGTGCCGATCGTGGTGCTCACCGCGCTCCTGGGCCAGCGACCGAGCGAGCTCGGGCTTGCAATGGGCATGAGCGCCGTGGCGCTCCTTGCCCAGGCGCTGCTCGGCCGGCTGGGGCGGCGTAACCGACTGCACGCCCGGCTCGGGTGGCAGCTGATCCGTCTCCTCCCGCCGCTCGCCTTCGCGTCGGTCGCGTCGCTCCTGATCGGCGGCGAGGCGCGGCCGCTGCTCTCGCTCTACATCCCGATCGTCGCCGCGGCTGCAGCCGCCGGAGCGGTGCACGGCACGGCCGCGGCCGCGGTGGCGGCGATCGTCCTGCTTGGCCCCGAGCTCCAGAACCCGGGATCGACGAGCGCCATCGCCCTGCGCGGAGTCACGCTTGGCCGGCGTCGCGCTCGTGATCGGCTTCAGCACGCGGCGTATCGTTCACGCCCTCGAGGAAGCGCTTGTCGCGGCGCGATCGGGGATGCGGCTCGAGCGGCGGCGCGCGCGCCAGATCTCCGCGCTGGAGTCCGTCGGCCGGCTGCTGGTGGAGGGTGGGCCGGCGGCAGAGTCGATCGAACGCGTCGTCGAGGTGATCATGCGGCGCTTCGGATATCCGTACGTCTCCGTCTATCTCGGCGACTCGGATCGCGTGCACCTGACAGCCCGCGGCGGGTACGTCGAGGCGCTCGATTCCTTCGACGCCACCACCGGCGTTGCCGGCCGCGTGATGCGGACCCGCGAGCTCGCCTTCGTGCCTGACATCGGCGCGGATCCCGACTACGTGCCGGGCACCATGAGCGCGACGAGCCTCATCTGCGCGCCGCTCGTCGTCGACGGCCGATTCCTTGGCCTTCTGAACGTGGAGACGGTCGGCGCCCACCGGCTCGACACGACCGATCGCAGCCTCGTGGCGATCATGGCGACCCGGATCGCCACGGCGGTCGCACTCGGACAGGACCGCCGAACGCTCGCCGCCCGCGCAGACCTGTTCCGGGACATCGAGGCCTTCGGTCGCGACGTCACCAGCTCCCTGGCCATCGAGCCGCTCGCTGAGATGATCATCGAGGCAACCGGGCGCGTCGTCGCTGGGGACACGCTGGCGGTGACCCTCCTGGATCGAACCGACGGCAGATACCTGGTTCGTGCGGGACGCGGCGTGCCGGGACGCGTCGTCGGTCGCCAGGTGCAGGTCGGCGAGGGGCTGGCCGGCCGTGCGATTCGGGACCGCGCGATCGTGATCGAGGGGGCGCTCAGTCCCGACCAATACCCCAAGGCGATGCAGGATCTCGAGATCGCCGCGTTGACCCACGGCGTTGGCCTTCCGTTGATCCGTGACGGCGTGGTCGTCGGCGCGCTCACCATCGGGCGGACGGCGGCCGGCGCCGGCTTCACCGAGCTCGAGCTCGAGGGCCTTCAGCTGTTGGCCAGCAGCGCCGCGCTCGCCGTCGCGAATGCGTTCCTGCATGCCGAGGTGGAGGAGCTCGCGGTGCGGGATCCGCTCACGGGGCTCTACAACCGCCGCCACTTCGACGAATCCCTCGATCGGGTCCTGGCCGCGCATCGGCGCGAGCGGCTCACCGGGTGGCGCCCCCTGAGCGCGATCGTCTTCGATCTCGATCGGTTCGGCCTCTTCAACAAGGCGCACGGCCACCAGGTGGGCGACCTCGTGCTCAGGGCCTTCGCGGATGTGCTGGCCACCCGGTTCCGCGCAAGCGACCTCGTCGCCCGGCTCGGCGGTGAGGAGTTCATCGTGGTGCTCGACAACGCCCGCCTCGAGGAGGCGGTCACCATGGCGAACGAGGTCCGCGCGCTGCTTGCGGAACGGACCGTTCCGGCGAGCGACGGCACCCGGCTGCAGGTCACCGTCTCGGCCGGCTGCGCCGAGCTCGACGCCGGCGATGCGACACGAGAGTCCCTGCTCCGGACGGCCGACGTCGCCCTCTTCATGGCCAAGCGCGCGGGGCGGGACCGCGTCGTGGCGGCCTAGGGAGCCAACCGCTCCGCCAGCCAGCCGATCGCGTCGGGGTAGCGCCAGTCGATGCCGCCGTGCTTGCCTTCGAACAGCTCGAACCGGAGCGTGGGCTCCGTGATCCCGAGCCCGGCCAGCTCGGCCCGGAACGCATCCGCCCCGAGGTCGAGGAAGAAGTCGTCGCTCCGGCCCGCATCGATCCAGATCGCGCGCAGAGACCGCAGCGCATCGGCATGCTCGACCGCCATGCGCACCGGATCCCAGGCCAGCCATCGGTCCCAGACATCCGGCAGCAGGCGCCCGGTCAGCGGCTCGAACGGGAGGCGAACCGTGCCGTCCGGGTCGGTCGAGTAGCACGCGGCCATGCACCACACGTTGAGCAGGGTCCCGTCGGACCCCTTCGATCGCCCCGGCCGTGATCGGAAGTCGGACCAGAACGCCTCGTAGGAGCCGTCGTACACGTCTCGCAGCGCACGCGCCGCCTCGCGGAAGTCAGGCTGATAGCAGACCTCGAAGAGCGCGTCGCCGGCGTGCGTGGCCAGGCCTCCGAACAGGTCGGGGCGCAGCATCGGCGTGACCATCGCTCCGTACCCACCCGAGCTCTTGCCGGCGATACCGCGATGCTCCGAGCCGGGGAGGGTCCGATAGCGCGTGTCGACGAACGGCACGACCTCGTCGCAGAGATACGTGTGATATCGGCCGGTCCCGGCCGAGTCGATGAACTGGGAGCCGCCGAGGCTTGTCCAAGCATCGACGAAGGCGACCACGGCACGCGGAGCCCCATCGCTCGCGAACCAGTCGTCGATCGCTTCCGGCGTGGTGCGCGTGAATGCCTTTCGTGCATGCCACATGTCGACCTGCCCGGTGAGGCCCTGCAGCACGTAGATGGAGGGGTAGCGTCGCTCCGGCTCGTCGTCGTAGCCGGGCGGGGTGTAGACGTAGAGCGGGCGGCGGTGCGGGTCGCCGAGCGGGTTGGTCGTGAGTGCCTCGGAGTCGATCGTCAGCTCGTCCAGCCGCCCGGACCAGGCGTGTCCCCATGGAGGAGGGTGGTCCATGGTCAGCAGTCGCTACGAGGTCTCGCCGCGCAGCTCGACCCGCTCGAGCCGGCGGATGGCGAGCGCCGTCGCGAGCAGCACGACGGCGATGCCGACAGCGAGGGCCACGGGGATATCGAGCTCGGCGGCGGCAGCCGCATCGCCGCCCAGTGCCTCGGCCACCGCCATGGCGTGCTGGCGAATGCTCAGCACGCGGGTGCCGGCGAACAGCCCCGCGATGACGCCCTCCCATACGACGACATAGGCGAGCCCGGTGACCAGCGCACGTGACGTCACGAGTGACAGGGCGAGGAACACGGCGGTGTATTCGAGCGCCCCGAACGCGGCGGCAACCGCGTAGCCGATGGCCAGGCTCGCGTCGGGATGCCCGATGAGCGCCGCCACGGTGATGGCCGGAACGACCAGGAGCACGACCACCAGCCACGCCACGATGAGCTTGACGACGACGATGCGCCAGCGCGGGACGGGCTTGGCCAGCAGGTAGACGATCGTCCCGTCGTCGATCTCCGATCCGACCGCAGCGGTGCCGACGATGACGGCCACCAGCGGTAGCAGCACTCCGAGGCCGAAGTCGGCGAGAAGCTGGCGCGTCACGTCCAGCGCCTCGGCGTCGCTCGGGTTACCCAGTCGGTAGACGGCCGTCGCCAGCACCAGCATGATGCCCACCAGCGCGAGGAGCAGCGTGCGGCGCCGGCTCAGGAGCGCCCGAAGGGTGAGGCTCACCAGCGTCGCGGTCATCGGCGCACCAGGTAGCTGAAGACCGACTCGAGCGACTCATCCGCCGGACGCAGCTCGAGCAGCGAGGCTCCCGCGCGCTGCGCGGCCGGCGCGATGGCGCGGGTCAGCGCCCCGAATTCGCCGGTACGGACGGTGA
This sequence comes from uncultured Chloroflexia bacterium, assembly GCA_963839635.1. Lineage (GTDB taxonomy): Bacteria > Chloroflexota > Limnocylindria > QHBO01 > QHBO01 > JACDBZ01. The sequence goes on along the minus strand of CAWIVT010000006.1, from coordinate 468,701 downwards.
GGACCCCGTCGCGCAGCTCTACGGCGTCGATCTCGGCCTCCGCGAGGAGCTCGCGCGCCAGGCGGCGGTCGTCGCTCGACCGGATCGTGAAGCTGTGTGGCCGGTCGATCATCAGGCGCCGGATACGGCGAAAGTCGCCGCTGGCCGCCAGCCGCCCGGCGACGACCACCAGGACGCGATCGGAGAGCCGCTCCACCTCCTCGAGGATGTGGCTGCTGAACAGGATCGTCCGGCCCTCGGCCGCGTGGCGGCGCAGGAGATCCATCATGTGGAGGCGCTGGCGCGGGTCCATCCCGTTGAACGGCTCGTCAAGGATGAGCACCGGCGGGTCGTGGACGAGCGCAGCCGCCACCTTGGCCCGCTGCCGCATCCCCTTCGAGTATCCGCCGATGGCACGGTCCGCCGCCGGCTGGAGCTCGACGAGACCGATCGCGCGGTCGGCGGCGGCCGCCGGATCCGGTACGCCCTGGAGCGCGGCCGATGCGGCCACGAACTGGCGCCCCGTCAGGAAGCCGTACACCGCCTCACGCTCCGGGACGAAGCCGATGGCCCGATAGATCTCGGGATGACGCCAGGTGGGCGTTCCGTCGAGATGGACCTCGCCCGCGGACGGCGCGAGGAAGCCGGCCATCATGTGCAGCAGCGTCGTCTTGCCGGCGCCATTCGGGCCGAGCAGGCCGGTGATGCCGGGGCCGACCTCGAAGCTGACGTCGTTGACGGCGACGACGTTGCCGTACCAGCGCGAGACGCCGGCGAGGACGATGGCGCTCACGTCGTCACCCGTCGGTAGCGAAGCGCCAGGATCGCCCACGAGCCGAGCACCAGCACCGCGGTCGCCACGCCGTAGGCCCAGAGGGGCAGCGCCGACTGCGCCACCGGCGAGTCGGGGATGCTGCCGCCGAACAGCCACTCGCGAGCGCCGTCGAGGATCGACAACGGGCTCAGGAGCGGCGCGAAGTCCGCCAACGCCCCGCCCGACTCCGCGAAGATCGCGCTCACCACGCCGCCGATCAGGTACACCCCGAGCACGGCTCCGGCGGCGTACGCGCGTCGCGCCGCGAGCGAGCATATCGCGAGGCCGATGCTGGCCAGCGCGACCGCGTAGATCACCCCGGTGACGACGATGCCCGGCAGCGCGCCGATCTCGTCGCCGAGCGCCGCGACGACGTCCTCCGCCGCCAGCACGCGGCCGAGGAAGAGGAGGAGCACCGGCAGCAGCGTGAGTGCCAGGAGGCCCAGGGCCAGGGCCGCAAGCTTGGCGACCACGTAGTCGACGCGCCGAATCGGCCGGCTGAAGTAGAGCGGCAGGACCCGATGGCGCATGTCGTTCACCACCAGCTCGGGGGTCTGTGCGGCGACGAAGATCATGAAGGCGGCACCGATGCCCCACAGATAGTTGTCGTAGCTGTACAGCTCGACGATGTCGCCCACGAGGACGCGGATGGCGACCGCGATCGCGGCGGGTGACAGCGCCATCACCAACAGGCCCCACGGCAGCGTCTTCGACCGCGCGGATCGCCCGAGGCCGAAGACCGCCCGCAGACCGGCGCCGACGATTGCCGTCACCGCGCCGCGCCGGCCGAGCCGCGGGCCGTCGTAATGGCGGTAGCCGATGTCGTAGATCGTGCCGGTGGCCGGATCAGCCGAGTGCGTCATCGGTGCCTCCCGGACGGAAGAGGTCCTCGAGCTGATGCCTGCGCGGCTCGATTCGGACCAGCGCCAGCTGCAGCGCCACGGCCTCGTCCCGGACCGCGTCGTAGACCGTGAACTCGCCGTCGCCGCCGGTTGCCAGGTCGGCGACGACCATCCGACCGTCGGCCTGCGCATCAATGCCGCGCGCGACGAGGCGCTCGGCCAGTGCGGCGGCGGGCTCATCGGTCTCGATCAGCAGCTTGCCCGTCCGCTCGACGAAGCTCGACAGGGAGGCGGTTCGCAGCAGCTTGCCGGCGTCGATCGCGATCAACCAGCCGGCGACTCGCTCGATCTCTCCAAGAAGGTGGCTGGCGACGATCACCGCGATGCCGAACTCGTGCCCGATGCGCTCGATCAGGGCGAGCATCTCGTCCCGGCCGGCCGGGTCCAGCCCGTTGGTCGGCTCGTCCAGGAAGAGCACCCGCGGGTCGTGGACGAGGGCCTGCGCGAGCTTGACGCGCTGCTTCATGCCGGTCGAGTACCCACCGATCGGTCGGTAGCGCTCCTCGTAGAGCCCGACGTGGCGCAGGACGTCGGCGGTCCGCTCGCGCGCCGCACCGGCTGGGAGGCCGGAGACGCGCGCCATGTGCGAGACGAACTCGGTGGCGGAGACGTCCGGGGGCAGGCAATCGTGCTCCGGCATGTAGCCGACGAGCTCCCGGATGCGTGCGCCCTGCGTTGCCGTATCGAGGTCGAGGACCCGGCCCTCGCCCTCGGTGGCGGGCAGCAGTCCGAGCAGGATCTTGAGGAGGGTGCTCTTTCCCGCTCCGTTGGCGCCGACGAGGCCGATGATGCCCGGCTCGATGTCGACCGTCAGCCCGTCGAGGGCCGTGATTCCGCCGGGGTAGCGCTTCGTGAGCGACCGGGTGCTGATGAGGGGCATGCCGCCCCAGTCTAGAGGGCCTCGGCCCCCGGCCGCCTCACATGCTCGGCGTATAGGAGGGGTCGAAGAACCTCGCCGGCTCGTCCTCGAAGTCGAGCTTGCAGCCCCTGCCGCAGAAGTAGTACATCACGCCCTCGTGCTCGCTGGTCAGGCCCTGCGCCCGCGCAACCTCCACGTTGACCTCCATGCCGCAGACGGGATCCTTGGCGGCGTTCGTCGTCGGGCGCATCTCGAGTTCGTCCATCGGTCCTCCATCGGTGCGATCGGCCCGGAAGGCCCGGAGCCGGAGTGAGTTGGCGACCACGCTGACGCTCGAGAGCGCCATGGCCGCGGCCGCGAGGGCGGGGGAGAGCAGGACGCCTGCCACCGGATAGAGCACACCGGCCGCGACCGGGATGAGCAGGATGTTGTAGCCGAAGGCCCAGCCGAGGTTCTGGCGGATCGTCCGCATGGTCGCGCGCGAGAGGCGGATGGCGGTCGGAACGCCGCCGAGGTCGTCGCCGATGAGGGTGATGTCGGATGCTTCGAGCGCGACGTCCGCGCCCGTCCCGATCGCGACGCCGAGGTCCGCCCGCGCGAGCGCCGGCGCATCGTTGATGCCGTCGCCGACCATGGCGACGCGGGCACCATTCGACTGAAACTCTTCCACCCGAGCCGCCTTGTCACCCGGCAGCACCTCGGCCAGGATCCGGTTCGAATCGATCCCGACCTGGCGCCCGATTGCCGCAGCCGTCGCGTGTCGATCTCCGCTCATCATCCAGACGTCGAGCCCGGCGTGCTGCAGCCGGCGAATCGCACCCGCCGCCGTGGGCTTGACGGTGTCCGCGAGGCCGATCATGCCGATGAGCCGGCCGTCGCGAGCGACGAGCACCGGCGAGGCCCCGTCGTTGGCGGCCGCCGCGGCGGCATCGGCGATGGCGGATGGGTCGATCCCGGCCGCTCGCAGGAACGCATCGGTGCCGGCCAGGACGGTCGCTCCGTCGACGACGGCTCGCACACCGAGGCCCGCGCTCGCCTCGAAGGCCGATGCCTCGACGCGGTCGACGCCGGCCGCTTCGGCGTGTCGCACGATCGCCTCGGCCAGCGGATGCTCGCTGCCGCGCTCGGCTGCAGCCACGACCCGGAGCAGCTCGCGCTCGTCCACGTCGGAGGCGGGGAGCACCGTGGTGACCGACGGCACGCCGCGTGTGATGGTGCCCGTCTTGTCGAGCACCACGGTGGTGATGCGCTGCGCGTCCTCCAGGGCCGCGCCATCACGGATCAGGATGCCGTTCTCGGCGCCCTTGCCGGTGCCGACCATGATCGCGGTCGGCGTGGCCAGGCCCATGGCGCACGGGCAGGCGATGATGAGGACGGCGATCGCGCTGGCGAGGGCATACGTCAGCGTCGGCTCCGGACCGAGCACCAGCCACGCGAGAAACGTCACCGCGGCGATTCCGATCACGGCGGGCACGAACCAGCCGGTCACGCGGTCGGCGAGCCGCTGGATCGGCGCTTTCGAGCCCTGGGCGCGCTCGACGAGCTCGACGATCTGCGCGAGCGCGGTATCGCGTCCTACGCGCTCGGCTCGCATCACGAACGAGCCGCTGGCGTTGATGGTCGCGCCGATGACGCGGTCGCCGGCGCGCTTCTCGACCGGCAGCGACTCGCCGGTCAGCATCGACTCGTCGACGGCCGATGCCCCGTCGATCAGGGCGCCGTCGACCGGCACGCGATCGCCGGGCCGAACGCGGACGAGGTCGCCGACGATGACGTCGCTGACGGGCACCTCTTGCTCGCCGCCGTCACGAAGGACACGTGCCGTCGCCGGCCGCAGCTCGAGGAGCGCCTTCACGGCGCCCGCGGCCCGGCCCTTTGCGCGGGCCTCGAGCCATCGGCCGAACAGGATCAGGCCGATGATCACGGCCGCGGAGTCGAAGTACGTCTCGTGGCCGAGCCCGGATCCCATGACCCACTCCGGCAGCAGCGTCACGAAGACCGAATACCCGTAGGCCGCCATGGTCCCGATGGCGACGAGGGTATTCATGTTGACCTCGCCGTGGCGTGCGCCGCGCAGCGCCGCCACCAGGAACCGGCGCCCGAAGACGAACTGCACGATGGTCGCCGGGACCAGGAACCAGCGGTTGACGTCCGTCATCGGCCAGGGGGCGTCACCCGGCCAGAACATGATCGCCATCATCACGACGCCGACGACGGTGGATACGATCGCCCCCGTCAGGAGCTCGCGGCGCTCGGATCCGCGCGCTGCCTGGTCGGCGGCCTCGGCCTCGGCTGCCGTCTGGGTGCCGGTCGCCTCGCGGCCGACCTCGTATCCGGCCGACTCGATGGCGGCGGCGATCCCGGCCCGGTCGATCACGTCGGGATCGAAGCGCACGGTGGCCCGCTCGGTGGCCAGGTTGACGCTGGCTTCGGCGACCCCATCGGCACGATTCAGGAAGCGTTCGATGCGGTTGACGCAGCTCGCGCACGTCATGCCGACGACGGGCAGCGTGAGCTCGGCGGGGTCTTCACTCATCAGGCCCTCAGCATACTACAGGGGAGTATGTGACACCAGCTGAGGAACCGCTCGCTCGCCGTTCGGACATGCGCCAAATCGGTGAGCGAGTGGGTGGTTTCGCGATGGTATCGGCTGCCGAACCGGCACCGTCCCACGGATTCCGCAGGCAGTGGGGCGTCCCGGCACGGCATGTGCACGGATCGGCCTCAGGGCCTCGATGCCCACGCAGAGGAGCAGTCCGATAACCAGCCAGCGCCAGTCGTCAAGCGGGGAGATGCGGGACCGTGCGGAAGCACCGGTCCTCTTCATCGTGGACGACGACCTGCCGACGCTCGAGCTCCTGCGCCAGGTGGCGCACGACTGTGGCTGGAACAGCGTCGGGTTCACGCGGCTTGCTCCGCTGCGGGCGGCCCTGAACACCCACCGCCCGACCCTTCTCATCGTCGATGACGACCTGCCCGACGGTCGCGGCGGAGACCTCGCGCGCGACCTCCGCGACGACCCGAGTCTGGACGGGCTGCCGCTCGTCGTGTGCACCGCCGCGACGCCGATGCGCCAGGCGGAGATCGGCACCTGGGCGCCGGTGATCTCGAAGCCCTTCGCGCTGGGTGAGATCGAGGAGTTCCTGGCAGCGGCCGTGCGCCGCAAGGGCAACGGCCACGCATACGGGAGACCGGCAGGCTAGGCTGCGCGTGTGCGCGCGCTCATCCTCACCAACGAGTACCCGCCCGAAATCTACGGTGGTGCCGGCGTCCATGTCGATGAGCTGACGCGGCATCTGCGGCCGCTCGTCGAGCTCGACATCCGGACGTTCGGCACAAGGGAGGAACTGTCGGTCGGATGGCGCGTCCAGGGCTATCCGCCCGCCCACGACCTGGACCAGGCCGATGAGCAGCTGCGGCCGATGCTGGCAGCCCTGTCGCGAGGGCTCTCGATGGTCGCGGACCCGGTCCGCGCGGACGTGGTGCACGCCCACACGTGGTACACGCACTTCGCCGGCCTTCTCGTGCGCCGGGCTCATGGCATCCCGCTGGTCCTGACCGTCCACTCCCTCGAGCCGCTGCGCCCATGGAAGCGGGAGCAGCTCGCCGGCGGGCTACGACGTGAGCAGCTGGATCGAGCGCACAGCGCTCGAGTCGGCCGACGCGGTCGTCGCCGTCAGCCGCGAGACGCGCGACGACGTGCTGCGACTCTTCGACGTGCCCCCGGAACGGGTCCATGTCATCCATAACGGCATCGATGCCGACTTCTACCGACCGGACCCGGGCACCGATGCGCTCGTTCGGCACGGCGTCGACCCATCCGTGCCATACGTGCTGTTCGTCGGGCGCATCACCCGGCAGAAGGGGATCATCCACCTGGTGCGCGCGATCCGGCACCTCGACCCGGGCATCGGCGTGGTCCTCTGCGCGGGCCAGCCCGATACGCGCGGAGATCGCGGCCGAGATGGAGGCCGGCGTGGCCGCAAGCCCGCGCCGAGCGCCCGAACGTCGTCTGGATCGGCGAGATGGTCAGCCGCGAGGAGGCGCGGCAGCTCTACTCGCACGCGGCGGTCTTCTGCTGCCCATCGGTCTACGAGCCGTTCGGGATCATCAACCTCGAGGCGGCCGCCTGTGAGACGCCGGTGGTCGCGTCGGCGGTCGGCGGCATCCCGGAGGTGGTCGTTGACGGTGAGACGGGCCTCCTGGTGCCGGTCGAGCTTCGGCCCGATGACCCGATGTCGCCGATCGACCCGGACCGATTCGAGCTCAACCTGGCCGGGGCGATCAACGCGCTCATGTCCGATCTCGGCGACGCGCGAGGTGATGGGCCGCGCCGCCCGTCGCCGGGCGGTCGAGCGATTCAGCTGGGCGACGATCGCGCAGGCAACCGTCGATCTCTACCGGTCAATCGTCGTCCGCTAGTCGTCGGATCAGGCGGGCTGCACGCGGGACATCAGGGCCAGGGTGTTCCCCTCGCCGTCCTCGAAGAAGGTCATCCACTCCTCGATGCCGGTGGCGTCGTCGGTGTAGATCACGTGCGGAGCGCCGGTGAAGTGGACGCCTGACTGCGAGAGCCGCTCCTGGGTCGGCGTGAATGTCATCGACCAGGAAGTAGAGGACCGAGCTCGTCCGCCAGTCCGCCTCGTCCTTGCGGTGCAGGTAGAGGCGCGTGCCGTCGGCATCGAAGAAGGCGAGATCGCCGAAGGTGAACACGTGCGGCAGGCCGAGGGTCTCACCGTAGAACGCGCTCGGCCCGCGTCACGTCGCGAATCGAGAGCGAGATTTGGGCGATCGCGCCCAGGCGCGTCGATGTCGATGCCGTCATGGTTGAGATCCTCCTGTTGCGGGCAAGCGCGGTCGTGGTCGGAATCCCGGGCCAGTGGCGCAGGTCGCGCACGCCGACCCCGAGCTTTCCGCTGATGTTGGCCAGGTGATATTTGACGGCGTCGATGCTGGTGCCACGGCGGCTGGCGATCTCGGCCCGTCGGAGTCCGTGTCGAACCATGTCCAGGACCACCCATTCGGCCGGGGTCAGGACGTCCGGGTGCGGCGGGCGTCCGCGGCCGCGTCGTGGGTCCATTGGGGACAGGGTAGCGACCCACGCCGCGAATTTCCCTACCCATCTCAGGGGCAGGCCTCCGCAGACTGACGACGCGCTTGCCCGAGTGCGGATAGCATGGCCGCGATGACCGCCCCGAGCAGCGTCGCGTCGCACGCCGGCGCCCCCGGCCCGACCGATCATCTCGTCCGCGACCTCCGCAAGCGATACGGCCAGCTCACCGCCGTGGACGGCGTCAGCTTCGACGTCGCCGAGGGCGAGGTGTTCGGCATCCTCGGCCCGAACGGCGCCGGCAAGACGACGACGCTCGAGATGATCGAGGGCATGCGGCCGATCGACGAGGGGTCGGCCACGATCGACGGCATCGACGTGCGGCGCGACCCGCGCGAGGTGAAGCGCCGCATCGGGATCCAGCTCCAGTCGTCGGCGTTCTTCGACGAGCTCACGCTGGTCGAGCTGCTCGACCTCTTCGGCCAGCTGTACGGCCGCGACGTCGATGCGCAGGCGCTCCTCGACGCCTGATCGAGCTGACCGATAAGGCGAAGAGCCAGGTGCGCACGCTGTCAGGTGGCCAGAAGCAACGCTTCAGCATCGCATCGGCGCTCGTGAACGATCCCCGGGTCCTGTTCCTCGACGAGCCGACGACCGGGCTCGACCCGCAGGCGCGGCGCCACATGTGGGGCGTCATCCGCCGCATCCGCGAGGAGGGGCGCACGGTGGTGCTGACCACGCACTACATGGAGGAGGCTGAGGAGCTCTGCGACCGAGTGGCGATCATGGACGGCGGCCGGATCATCGCGCTCGACACGCCGCAGGCGCTCGTCGACGGGCTGATCGGCCGCGGATTCCGCAAGGAGCGGGTTGAGCGCCTCGCCAACCTGGAGGACGTCTTCATCGACATGACCGGCCACGACCTGCGGGAGGACGACTGACCGATGCGCCTCGGCGTCCTGTGGGCCCTCTTCGTCGCCAGCGGCAAGATGTTCGTCCGCAACCGCGCCGCCGTCTTCTTCAGCCTCTTCCTGCCGCTCATCATCATGCTCATCTTCGGCGTGCTGAACTTCGAGGGGAGCACGTCGATCGAGCTCGGGATCGTCGACGAGGCGCAGAACGACGCGAGCGCCACGCTGATCGACCGGCTCGGCGAGTACGAGTACCTCGTCATCAGTGAGGGGATCGCGCGACGCCGAGCTGGCGGCGCTCGAGGAGGGCGACCGCGGCTTCGTGATCGCCATTCCGGCGGACTGGGCGCCGCCCGCGCCCGGGTCCGAATCGGGCCTCGTCGCGTACGCCAGCAATGCCGATCCGGCGCAGGCGCAGGTCGGCCAGGGCCTGCTCCAGCAGGCGGTCGGCCAGGCGCTCTTCGCGCCGGCCGGTGGCGGAACGGGCGGAGGATCGGGCTTCGCCGCGCCGCTCCAGTTCGAGTCGGTCGAGTCGCGCGACCTCGGCTACATCGACTTCCTGGTGCCGGGCATCGTCGGCATGACGATCATGCAGCTTGGCCTCTTCGGCGTTGCCTTCGGCTTTGTCCAGCTCAAGCGCACCGGGGCCCTGCGCCGGCTCTTCGCGACCCCGACCTCGCCGGCATATTTCCTCTCGGCGCAGGTCCTGTCGCGCCTCATCATCGGTATCGTCCAGGTCGCGATCCTGTTCGGGGTCGGGATCTGGTTCGGGCTCCAGATGTTCGGCGACTACCTCAGCCTGCTGGTGATCGTGCTCATCGGCTCGGCCATCTTCCTCGCCGTCGGGTTCGCGATCGCCGGATGGGCCAAGAACGAGGACCAGGCGGCCCCGGTCGCGAACCTCGTCAGCCTGCCGATGATGTTCCTGTCCGGCGTCTTCTTCCCTCGCGACGCGATGCCGGACTTCCTGGCCTCGGTCACCCAGTTCATGCCGCTCACGTACGTCAACGAGGCGCTGCGGGCCGTCGTCAACGAGGGCGCCGGGCTGCTCTCCCTCGGGCCGCAGCTCCTGGGAATGGGCGTGTGGGTCGTCATCACCTTCGTCCTGGCGGTCGTCATGTTCCGCTGGGAGTAGCGCGGAGGTGTCCTGACCGATGCCAACCACATTGGCCCTATGACGGCGGAGGCTCGGTATGGCCGCCCCAGACGCCCTCATGCGAGCGTCTCACCCGTCGTCCCGCCAACCAGCTTGGCGGAGGGGCGAATGAAGCAGGTCTCGTTCGTCAGAGGGCCAACTGACTTGGCATGGGCTCGGTGCGCGGCGTAGATCTCATCCTGCGCGCGGAATCCCTCGCGATCTTCGTGGCTGGCGTGCTGCTCTACCTCCAGCTCAGCGGCAACGCCCTGTGGCTGCTGCCGCTGCTGCTGGTGCCCGACATCTCGATGATCGGCTATGCTCGGCGGCCCCAGAGTCGGCGCGATCACGTACAACCTCTCCCACAACCTCGCCACGGCGCTCGTGGTCCTGGCCATCGGCTGGGTCGGCCGCCATCGCCCCGCTCGCGCTCGCTGGCGCCATCCTGCTCGCTCACGTCGGCATGGATCGGACCCTCGGCTACGGCCTCAAGCTGCAGACCGGCTTCAAGGACACGCACCTCGGTCGCATCGGCCGATAATGGGCGGATGCACGAGCACCCGGCACCCATCAGCCGGAGGCGGCTGCTCCAGCTAGGCGCCGCCGCCTCGGCTGCAGGCCTGGCCGCATGTGCGGCGCCTATCCCGTCAGTCATCCCGCGTCCGAGCTCGAGCATGCCTCCCATACCGACGCCGCCACCGACCGCCTTCGCCTCCCCATCGCCCTCGCCGAGCCCGAGCGCCGCCGCCCCGACCGGACGTGTGCTCTACCGCGACGGGGCGCTTGCCGATGGGCGCTCGGCGACGCTCCAGCGCAACGTCAGCATCCTCGTCGACGCGGGCGTGATCGCCTGGATCCGGCCGACGGGCGGGGAGGAGGATGCGGGCGACGCCCTGGTCGTCGACTGCGCAGGAGCCGCGTTCGTGCCGGGCATGGTCGACTGCCACAGTCACGTGACCGGGCCGGGTGGAGCGAACTGGATCGAGCGCTTCAACGACGCGCCGGCGACGCTGCTGGCCGTCGCGGAGCACAACGGACGCATCGGGCTGGCAGCCGGCGTGCGCTGGATGCGCGACGTCGGATCGCCGATCGGCCTGCATCCGTCGGATGGTCTGGAGCGGGCGCTGGCGCTGGGCGTGCGCGACGGATGGGCCGGCCGACACGACCGGCCGTACCTGCGCGCCGCCGGATCGTGGCTCTTCCGGCGAGGGTCGAACCCGTCGCTCTCCGCTATCGAGGTCGAGACGGGCGACGAGCTGCTGGCCGCGGCGATCGGCCAGCTGGACGCCGGCGCCGACCTCGTGAAGCTCTACATGGACGGTCCGGACGTCAACGTCTCCCCCTGGACCGCCAACGAGGTTGCGACGGTGGTCGAGGCGGTGCATCGGCGTGGAGCAAGGGTCGCGGCCCACTCCGGACGGCTGAACGGCGCGCGGGAGGCGGTCCTGGGTGGCGTCGACTCGATCGAGCACGGCTTCGAGCTCGACGCCGCCACCGCTGCCGAGATGGCGGCGCGCGGGACGACCCTCGTCAGCACCCTGGCGGTCATGCGCTCGTGGCTGAGCTTCGGCGCCACCACCTCGATGGAGCGGTTCGCCGGTGCAGCCGGGCTGGCGGCGACGGCCGCCCGGCTCGAGCAGGGCGAGGCATCCGTGAGGGTCGCGCGCGACGCCGGCGTGGCGATCGCCACGGGCAGCGATTTCGGCGGTGGCTCGCTGCGCGCGAATCAGCTGGCATGGGAGGTCACGAGCCTCGTCGCGGCCGGGCTGGAGCCGGTCGAGGCGCTGGCCGCAGCCACGTGGCGCGGCGGCGAGCTCATCGGCGAGGCCGATGCCGGCGTCATCCGCGAGGGCGGACCGGCCGACTTCTTCTGCGTGCACGGCGACCCGCTGTCGGATCCCGATGCCCTGTGGCGCGTCTGGCGGACTGCCTGGGAGGCGTGACGCCACTCGATCTCCCATCCCTCGGCCAAGAGGCACACGTGCGAATCAGACATCTGACCGATGAGTTCCCGCGAGGCGGGAGGTCTCATGGGCACAGTATCGATCGCCAACGCAGCCTGGAGGAATCCAATGGCCATCACGATGTCGCACGGCAGCGCGCTCGAAGGCGCGCCCGCACGGATGGTGGCTGCCATGCCCACGCGGCCATCGGTGCCGACGACGCGCTCGGTGACGAGCCTGGAAACCGCCCTGCGTGACATCCGACTGAGTGGCGGACGGATCACGTCCGAGACGAGGACGGCGCCGGGCATCGGCTCCTGGGCGTTCGTCGCCGACGCGAACGGCGTCGAGCTCGTTCTCTGGGAGGACGCTTCGACGCCCAGCTCCTGACGCGGTCGGTCCAACTGACTCGAGGCGAGGATTCCTGTCACGGGACGGCAGGAATCGGGTGGACACTCGGAGGCCGATACACTGGACCGTGCCGTGACCACCGCCACCCGTAGCGACCCGTTGGCGCCCTTCAGCGAAGCCACCCGCACCTGGTTCGGCGAGGCCTTCGCAGAGCCGACCGTGCCCAGGAGCTGGGCTGGCCGGCGATCAGCGGCGGCAGCCACGCGCTGATCCACGCGCCGACCGGGAGCGGCAAGACCCTGGCCGCCTTCCTGTGGTGCCTCGATCGCCTGATGACCGAGGCGCCGCGCGACGCGCGGCGGACGGTCCGGGTCCTCTACATCAGCCCGCTCAAGGCGCTGGCCTACGACGTCGAGCGCAACCTGCGCGCCCCGCTGGCGGGCATCCGGCGCACCGCCGAGCGGCTGCGGGCTGACGCTGCCCGAGGTCAGCGTCGCGTCGCGGACCGGCGACACGCCGGCCGAGGCGCGGCGGCAGCTGACGAAGACGCCGCCCGACATCCTCGTCACCACGCCGGAGTCGCTGTACCTGCTGCTCACCAGCCAGGCGCGCGAGATCCTGCGCGGCGTCGAGCACGTGATCGTCGACGAGGTGCACGCCATGGCCGCCACGAAGCGCGGCGCGCACCTCGCCCTGAGCCTCGAGCGGCTCGACGCCACTCGTCGCCGGCGAGCCTGGCGAGCGACGGCCGGTCCGCAGCGCATCGGCCTGTCGGCCACGCAGCGGCCGCTGGAGGCGCATCGCGCGCCTTCCTGGGCGGTGCCGGCCGCGAGGTCGAGATCGTGGACGCCGGCGCGCGCAAGGAGCTCGACCTCGAAGTCGATCGTGCCGGTCGAGGACATGGCGCGCATGGGCGAGGCGCTCGACGCTCGACGAGGCGCCCGGCGGGCCGGCGGCCGGTCCGGAGGCGCGCCACTCCATCTGGCCGTCGATCCACCCGAGGCTGCTGGAGCTGATCCGCGCGCATCGGTCGACCCTGATCTTCGTGAACTCGCGGCGGCTGGCCGAGCGGCTGGCGGCGCGGCTCAACGAGCTGGCCGGCGAGGAGCTGGTGCGGGCGCACCACGGCAGCGTCGCGCGCGAGCAGCGCCTCGAGATCGAGGAGCGCTCAAGGCCGGGCAGCCTGCCGGCGCTCGTGGCGACCACGTCAGCCTCGAGCTGGGCATCGACATGGGCGCCATCGACCTGGTCATCCAGATCGAGGCGCCGCCATCGGTCGCCTCCGGGCTGCAGCGCATCGGGCGCGCCGGGCACCAGGTCGGGGAGCCGAGCCGCGGCAAGATCTTCCCGAAGTACCGCGGCGACCTGCGTCGAGGCGGCGGTCGTCGTGCGAGCGCATGAAGGCCGCGGCCAGATCGAGGAGACGCGCATCCCGCGCAACCCGCTCGACGTGCTGGCGCAGCAGATCGTCGCCATCTGCGCCGCACGACCGCTGGACGGTCGACGAGCTGCATCGCGATGGTCACGCGCGCCGAGACGTTCCGCGACCTGTCGCGGGAGCAGCTGGACCGGCGTGCTCGACATGCTCTCCGGCCGCTATCCGTCGCGACGAGTTCGCCGACCTGAAGCCGCGCCTCGTGTGGGACCGCCGACGGACGGGTCGCCTCAGCCGCAACGACGCCCGGGTGGTCGCCATCACGTCGGGCGGCACGATCCCGGACCGCGGCCTGTACGGCGTCTTCCTGCCCGGCGACGACGGGACGGGCGGCCGCCGCGTCGGCGAGCTGGACGAGGAGATGGTCTACGAGTCGCCGCGTCGGCGAGACGTTCCTGCTGGGCGCTCGAGCTCTGGCGCATCGAGGAGATCAAGCCCGACCGGGTGATCGTCACGCCCGCGCCGGGCGAGCCGGGGAAGATGCCGTTCTGGCACGGCGACGCCGTCGGTCGGCCGATCGAGCTGGGCCGGGCCATCGGCGCCTTCCGTGCGCGAGCTCGAGCCGATGGAGCCCGACGGCCGCCGAGCAGCGCGCCTGCGCGACGACGCACCGCCTCGACGAGCTGGCGGCGCGCAACCTGGTCGCAGTACCTCGCCGACCAGCGCGAGGTCGACCGGGCGTGCTGCCCGACCGATCGGACGATCGTGGTCGAGCGCTTCCGCGACGAGCTGGGCGACTGGCGCGTCGTGCCTGCTCACGCCGTTCGGCGGCCGCGTCCACGCCCCGTGGGCGATGGCGATCGAGGCGCGCCTGCGCGAGCACCACGGCCTCGACGTGCAGACGATCTGGACCGATGACGGCATCGCCGTGCGCCTGCCGGAGGCGGATCGAGACCGCCGGCGCGACGATCGATCGACGCTGCTGCTCGACCCCGACGAGATCGAGGAGCTGCTCACGGCCGAGCTCGGCGGCTCCGCCCTCTTCGCCGCCCGCTTCCGCGAGAACGCGGCGCGCGCCCTGCTGCTGCCGCGCCGCCGGCCGGGGCAGCGCACGCCGCTGTGGATGCAGCGCCAGAAGTCGGCCGACCTGCTCTCGCGTCGCCAGCCGCTACGGCTCGTTCCCGATCATGCTCGAGACGTACCGCGAGGTGCTGCGCGACGTCTTCGACCTGCCCGCGCTGCGTGGAGCTGCTCGGCGGCATCCGGTCGCGCCAGCTCCGGGTCGTGAGCGTCGAGACGCGCTCCGCGTCGCCGTTCGCCCAGTCGCTCGCTCTTCGACTACGTCGGCCTCCTACATGTACGAGGGCGACGCGCCGCTCGCCGAGCGCCGCGCCCAGGCCCTGGCGCTCGACCGCGAGCTGCTCGCCGAGCTGCTCGGCACCGAGGAGCTGCGCGAGCTGCTCGACCCCGACGCGGTCGCAGACCTCGAGCTCGAGCTGCAGTGGCTCGCCGAGGGCGCGCCGCGCGCGGACCGTGGACGCGCGTGCACGACCTGCTGCGCCGGGTCGGCGACCTGCGCGACCGACGAGGTGGCCGCGCGCGGCGTCGAGGCGCTCGATGCGGCGCGCGGCGCTCGACGAGCTGACGCGACCTCGAAGCGCGCGGTCCGATGTCCGCATCGCCGGCGAGGAGCGCTGGGTCGCGGTCGAGGACGTGGCCCGCTACCGCGACGCCGTCGGTGCCAGCCCGCCGCCGGGCGTGGCCGAGACGTGGCTCGAGCGCCGGCGACGCGCCGCTCGACGCGCTGCTGCTGCGCTGGGCACGCACCCACGCGCCGTTCACCGCGGACGGCCCCGGCGGCGCGCTGGGGCATCGCGCCGCGCCGCGGTCGAGGAGCGACTTCGCGCGCTCGCCGCCGACGGGCCGCTGCTCGAGGGCGCCTTCCGGCCGGGCGGCACCGCCACGAGTTCACCGATCCGGACGTCCTGCGCCAGCTGCGGCGCCGTTCGCTGGCGCGGCTGCGCCGCGAGGTCGAGCCGGTCGACGCCGAGGTGCTCGGCCGCTTCCTGCCGGCGTGGCAGGGCATCGGGTCGGCCGGCCGGCGGCCTCGGCCGGCTGCTCGAGGTGGTCGCGCAGCTCGAGGGCGTGCCGATTCCCGGCCATCGGTCCTCGAGCGCGACGTCCTGCGCGCCCGCGTCCGCGAGCTACACCCCGCGCCTGCTCGACGAGCTGGGGGCGGCCGGCGAGGTGGTCTGGGTCGGCCGCGGCTCGCTCGGTCGCGACGACGGGCGCATCGCGCTCTACCGGCGCGACCGGGTCGAGCTGCTCGCCTCGCGCCGGTGCGTCCGAGGACCGGAGCCGTCGGAGCGGCGAGATCCACGAGGCGCTCCGGCAGCACCTCCCGCGACGCGGGGCGTCGTTCTTCCCGCAGCTGCGCGCGCGCGGCGCCGAGGCGCGCAACGACGACGAGCTGCTCGACGCGGTGTGGGACCTGGTCTGGGCCGGCGAGGTGACCAACGACACGTTCGCCGCCGCTGCGCGCGCTGACCCTGCCGCGCATCGCGCTCGAAGGCACGCACGCCGCGGCCTGGGCGGCTGCTGTCGCACTGGGGCCGCCACGCGCCGCCGGCCGCTGGTCGCTGGTCGCGGACCTGGTGGGGGAGCGCGCGGGCCCGACCGAGCGCGGCCACGCGCTCGCGATCGCGCTGCTCGAGCGCCACGGGGTGCGTGACCCGCGAGGCGGTGCTGGCCGAGGGCGTGGCCGGCGGCTTCGCATCGGTCTATCCGGTGCTGCGGGCCATGGAGGAGTCCGGTCGGGCGCGGCGCGGCTACTTCGTGGACGGGCCTCGGGGCGGCGCAGTTCGCGCTGCCCGGCGCGGTCGACCGGCTGCGGGCCGCGCGCGACGACGAGGCGCAGGACGGGCCGACCGTGCAGCTCCTGGCCGCCACCGACCCGGCCCAGCCGTACGGCGCCGCGCTGCCCTGGCCGCGGCGCGGACGACGACGAGCGGCTGCCCGCTGCAGCGCGCGGCCGGCGCCTACGTCGTGCTGGTCGATGGGCGCGCGGCGCTGTACGTCGAGCGCGGCGGCGAAGTCGCTGCTCACCCTGCCGGCGGGTGACGATCCGGAGGTGGCAGCGGTGGCCGTCGCCGCCCTGTCACGCCTCGTCCAGCCGGGCGGACCGATGCGCGAGCTTGGTCTCGAGCGCATCGATCGCGGCCGCCGGCGGAGTCCCCACTGGCGGAGCTGCTGCGCGAGGCGGGCTTCCGGCCGTCGTATCGCGCCTGGGTGCTGCGGACGGAGCGACCGGGGGTCACCGCCCGCCGGGCATAGAAACGTCCCGAAGGAACCACGAGAACCGTTGATGCAATCTCCGGTTCCACGGATCCCTCCGGGACAAGAACTACAGTACGGGCGTTGACCGCGGGCCACAATCCCCCTTCTCCACAGGATTCGGCCGAGCTTGCCGGGTTATCCACCACCGATCCACATCGGATCCGGGCGACGGTCAGAGCCTGCCGGCCTCGATGATGCGCTGAAGGAACTCGCGCGTTCTGGCCTCGGTCGGCTCGCGGAAGATCCGTTCGGGCGGACCCTGCTCCAGGATGCGTCCCTCGTCCAGGAAGAGGACGCGGCTGGCGATATCCCGTGCGAACCCCATCTCGTGGGTCGCGATGACCATCGTCATCCCCTCGGCCGCCAGCTCTCGGATGACATTCAGCACCTCCGCGATCAACTCGGGGTCGAGCGCGCTGGTGACCTCGTCGAGCAGCAGCAGGTCGGGCTGCATGGCCAGGGCCCGCACGATGGCGACGCGCTGCTGCTGACCACCCGACAGGCGCTCGGGAAAGTCGAGGCGTTTCTCGGCCAGGCCGAACCGCTCGAGCAGCGCCGTTGCCTCGTCGTCGGCCTCGGCGCGCGAGCGGCGCAGCACCCGGCGCGGAGCGAGCGTCACGTTGTCGAGCACCGACATGTGCGGGAACAGGTTGAATGCCTGGAAGACGATCCCGATGCCGCGCCGAATGCGGTCGAGATCGACCCCGTGCGCCGTGATCTCCTCGCCCTCGACCACGATCCGGCCGGCGTCGATCGGCTCGAGCAGGTTGATGCAGCGCAGCAGCGTCGACTTCCCTGAGCCGGATGCGCCGATGAGGCAGATGACCTCGTGCTCGGCCACCTCGAGGTCGATGCCCCGCAGCACCTCGAGCTCGCCGAAGGACTTGCGCAGCCCCTCGACCACCAGCGGGGCCTGCGCCGCTGCGGTCATCGCCCACCACCCCAGAGGCGCCCGCGGCGCGCCCCTGCCGCGCGCACGACGGTCGCGTAGCGGCGGTCGCGCTCACGAGCCACGAGCCAATCGGTGATGCGTGCCAACGGGATCGTGACCACCAGGAAAACGAGGGCGGTCACGAGGTAGGGCGTGAAGTTGAAGGAGGCCGACTGCCGGATCTGCGACTGGCGGAAGACCTCGACCACGCCGATGAACGAGACGAGAACCGTGTCCTTCTGCAGGCCGATGAAATCGTTGAGCAGCGGCGGAATGACCCGGCGCACCGCCTGCGGCAGCACGACGAAGCGCATTGCCTGCACCTGGCTCAGGCCGAGCGAGCGGGCCGCCGCGGCCTGGCTGGGATGGACCGAGTCGATCCCTGCCCGATACACCTCGGAGACGTAGGCCGAGTACACCAGCGTCAGCGCGACCACGCCCCAGAAGAACGGATCATTCGGCACGCCAGGCAGTCGCAGGCCTGGAATCCCGAAGCCCAGCACGTAGATGACGAGGACCCCCGGCAGGGCCCGGAACAGGTCGACGAATGCGGTCGCAAAGAGGCGGACCGGGTAGAGGACCGGGCCGGGCAGGCTCCGAAGAACCGCCAGGAGCAGGCCCAGCACCAGGATGAGCACCTCGGCGATGAGGAAGAGCCGCACGTTGACCCCGAACTTCGCGACGATGCCGGGGGCCGACTGCACGAAGTTCTCGCCATCCAGGAACGAGCGGCTGACCTGCTCCCAGCCCGGCGCATTCACGACGACCCAGACCAGCAGTGCGAAGAACACGACCGAGCTGACCGACGCGATCGCCAGGGCGCGGCGTCCCGATCCTCCGCTGGCAGCGCGGCGCCGGGCCCGCGGTGGCGTCACATCCCGCGGATCATCCGGCGCTGCGTCGATCACCCCATCTGCCCGCTCAGGTGCGGACGGCTATTCCAGCACCGGCGCGCCGGCGTTTTCTGACATCCACTCCTGCGTGATCTCGTCGAGCGACCCGCTCTCCTCCAGGCTGGCGATCGCCTGGTTCACGCATTCAGTCAGCGGGCTGTCCTGCTCGAGCACGAGGCTGAAGTACTCCTGCTCATCGCCGGCCGCTGGGAATTGGCCCACGATCGTGCCGTTCTCCATCTGGACGGCCGTGACGAAGAACGCCGTCGGCAGGTCGACGACGATCCCGTCCACCTGGCCGGCATTGAGCGCCGCGATGGCGGCGTCGTTGCTGTTGTAGACCGACGGCTCCGTCGCCGGCTGGATCTCCTCCTCGATGTAGGCGAGGCTCGTCGTGCCCTGCTGGACCCCGAGGCGGTAGTCGGCCACGTCGGCGATGGACGCGGCCTCCGTGATCGGCGTATCGGCGTTGGCGACGAGCGCCTGGTTCGAGAAGAAGTAGCCGTCGCTGAGGTCGACTGCCTCGGCGCGCTCCTCGCTGTACGAGACCTGGGCCAGGTAGAAGTCGAAGTCCTTCTCGCCCGGAGCGTAGGAGTTGTCGAACGGCACGGCGATGAAGTCGACCGAGTCGTCGCCGAACCCGAGCTCCTCGGCCACGGCCCAGGCGACGGCGCCCTCGAACCCGCGCTTGTTCGTCGGGTCGCCGAGCTCCCACGGGTCGGTCGCCTCTTCGCCGTCCGCGGGCGGATCCCAGTACGGCGGGAACGCGGGGTTGTCGGTGCCGATCGTCAGGCGGCCGTCCGTCTTCGTCTCGAGGCTGTCGGGTGAACAGGCGCCCGCCACCCCAGATGCGTCCGCCGAGGCCGACGGGCTCCCGCCCTGGTTGCTCGTGCATGCCGCTAGAAGTGTGACGATCCCCGCGATGGTGGCCGCTCGGAAGACCCTGGACATCTGTGGTGCGCTCCCTGCATGTCGTGCTGAACGAGCGAGAGTGTAGCCGCTCGCGGTCGGAGGCAAGTCAGGCCGGTCCGATGCTGACCGGCATGCCAGTCTCGGCGCCGACGCGGGCTCCGAGATCTTCCTGGTTGTCGGCGAGTGCAAGGTCGCCGGTCGAGTCGACGTAGAGGAGCGTCTCGCCCGGGCCGGCGTGGCCGAAACTGCGGGCGAACACCGCCTCCCCGATGCGGCTCGGGCCGATCGTCACCTCCAGCCGATCACCCTCCGCGACGTCACCAACGGCGGCCACCAGGTCCTCGCGTGTCCCGGCCAGCCGCACGTTGCCGAAGCTGTCGATGTACGTGACCTCGGTCTCGAGGCGGCGGTGGGCCACGAGCGCCCGTGGCGCGGGAAGCCGCACCAGGTCGGCGAGCTCGATCTCGGGACCCAGCGCATCGAACGACGCATCGCCCGCCGCGAGGTGGGCGGCCACAGGCGCGAAGATGTCGCGGCCGTGGAAGGTCGCGGTGGTGTTCGGGAGCCACAGCGCTCGGTCGGCGAGCTCGCGGGCAGCGGTCGCGCCCCCGAGGGCATCGGCCGCGGCAAGCAGCAGGCCATTGTCCGGACCGATGAGGATGTCGCCGCGTCCGCAGCCGATCGCGATCGGCCGTCGTGACGTTCCCACCCCCGGATCGACGACCGCGACATGGATGCCGACCGGCATGAACGGCAGCGCCGCGCGAAGGATGAACGCGCCGTCGCGGATGGCGTACTTCCGAACGGTGTGGCAGATGTCGACGATCCGGGCGTTCCGGCAGATGGAGAGCATCACCCCGCGGCACGTCGCGGCGGCTCCGTCGAGACCGAAGTCCGTCAGGAACGTGATGATCGGAGGCTCGCTCGGCCGCATGCCGCGCATGCTAGCGGTCAGGTGAGCGACACCGACTCGCGGTGCTGGGGAACGTGGGCCTCCATGCCGAGCTCAGACCTGATGCGGGCGGCGAAGGCCTCTGCCGCGTCCGGGTCGCCGTGGACGATGAAGACCTCTTCGGCCGCCCGTCGCCGCCGTTGCCGGCGCGCCCGAAGTGCGCGAGCCACGCCTCCAGCTCGTGCTCGTCGGCATGCGCGCTGAAGCCGGAGATGGAGCGTACGCGGCAGCGCACCTCGATCTCCTGGCCGTCGATCCGGCGCGACCTTCCCCCGTCCTGGAGGTGCCGGCCGAGCGTGCCCTCGCCCTGGTAGCCGATGAAGAGGAGCGTGCATCTTCGGATCGGGGAGGAAGTCCTTGAGGTGGTGCATGATCCGGCCGCCGGTGAGCATTCCCGGACGCGGCGACCACCATGATCGGGCGAGGTTGGCGTGGCGGATCGCCTTCGACTCCTCGACCGAGTCGGTGAACTGCTGGCCCGGGTACTTGAGCGGCGAGTCGCCGGAGCGCAGCAGCTCCGCCGGTCTCCTCGTCGTAGACCTCCGGATGGTCGTGGTAGACGGTGGTCGCGCTGCGACGCCATCGGCGAGTCGAGGTAGAGCGGCACGCGCGGGATGCGTCCGTCACGCACGAGATCGTCGAGCACCCAGATGAGCTCCTGGGTGCGACCGATGGCGAACGCCGGGACGAGCAGGACGCCCTCGTCGCCGGCCACCTCGCCGACGGCCTGCGACGAGCTCCTCGATCGCCTCGTCGTGCGGAGCGTGCTCGCGGTTGCCGTACGTCGACTCCACGACCACGTACTCGGCATGCGGTGAGCGGCGTCGGGTCGCGCAGGATCGGCGTGCCGCTCGCGGCCCGAGGTCGCCGGAGAAGACGATCGTGCGTCTGCTCCCGCCGTCGGTGCACGCGCAGCTCGATGATCGCCGAGCCCAGGATGTGGCCGGCGTCGTGGAACACGGCGGTCACGCCATCGGTCACCGCGGACCTCGTCGCCGTAGTCGCAGCCGCGCTTGAACTGGCGGACCGTCTGCTCCACGTCGCGCGTCGTCGTAGAGCGGCTGCGCGGGTCTCGGTCGAGCCCTCCGGCGGGCCCGCTGCGCAGGCGCTTGGCAGGAAGGTCCTCGGTCGTCCTCGCGCGGCGGCCTCCGACTGCTCCCGGCGGCGGCCTGGCCGCCGCGCGCCTCCTCGGTATGCGCTTGCGCGTTCCAGCGCTCGGCGAACTCGACCTGGAGCTTCGCCGAGTCGCGCAGCACGATCTCGGCGAGGTCGACCGTCGCGCGGGTGGCGTGGATCGGTCCGCGGAAGCCGGCTTCGACGAGCGCGGGAGTCCGGCCGCAGTGGTCGAGGTGGGCGTGGGTGAGGAGGAGCGCGTCGAGCGTTGCTCGGCTCGAACGCGAACGGCATCCGGTTGCGCTCGATCTCCTCCGGCGAGCCCTGGAACATGCCGCAGTCGACCAGCACGCGGCGCTCGCCGACGGTGACCAGGAACTGCGAGCCGGTGACGCAGTGCCGACGGCACCCAGGAACTGGATCTCGATGCTCACGTGATCCTCCACTGATGCATGCGATCAGCGATGGTGCCGCGCGAGTATGGCGATGACGAGCCCCGTATCATCGCCGTGGGTTCCCGATCGAGCCGCCCATCGAGCCGATGCTCGCCAAGCCGACCGCCGGCGATCCCGGATCGGGACGGGCTGGATCTACGAGCCGAAGTGGGACGGCTTCCGGGCGCTCGTCTTCCGCGACGGCGACGAGCTCTACATCCAGTCGCGCGACCTCAAGCCGCTGAACCGCTACTTCCCGGAGCTCGAGGCGCCGCTGCGGGCGCTCGGCGGCCCCGACGCGCGCTTCGTGCTCGACGGCGAGGTCGTCATCGCCACGTCCCGACGGCGGCCTCGACTTCGACTCGCTGCTGCTGCGCATCCACCCCGCGGCGTCGCGAGTCGCGATGCTGGCCGAGGAGACGCCCGCCTCGTTCGTCGCCTTCGACTGCCTCGCCGACGGCGACCGACGACCTGCGCGAGCCGCCCCGTTCGCCGAGCGTCGCGCGCGCCTGCGAGCGGCTGATCGCCGACCCGCCGGCATCGGTCCGGCTGACGCCGTCGACCGACGGACCCGGCGATGGCGCAGCACTGGTTCGACGTCTTCGAGGGCGCCGGCCTGGACGGGGTGATCGCGCAAGCGCGCCGATGGTCCCGTACGCTGCCCGGCAAGCGCGCGATGGCCAAGATCAAGCACGCCCGCACCGCCGACTGCGTGGTCGCCGGGTTCCGCTGGCACAAGAACGGGCCGGGCACGCTCGTCGGGTCGCTGCTGCTGGGCCTGTGGAACGACGACGGGAACCTGCAGCACGTCGGCGTCACCTCCTCGTTCACGATGGCGAAGCGCGACGAGCTGGTCGAGTTCCTGGAGCCGTACCGCGAGGACGCGGATGGAGGACCACCCCTGGCGCGACTGGGCGGCCTGGCCGAGGCCGCGGCCGTCGAGCGAGGGACGCCGCCTGCCCGGCGCGCACGTCGCGCTGGAACCGCGGCAAGGACCTGTCCTGGGAGCCGGTGCGCCCCGAGCTGGTGTGCGAGGTCGCCTTCGACCACCTCCAGGGCGACCGGTTCCGCCACGCCGCCACGTTCCGCCGCTGGCGGCCGGACCAGGCGCCGGCCGACTGCCGCTACGACCAGCTCGAGGAGACGCCGGCCGCGCTGCTGGCCGACCTGTTCGGAGGCCGCTGACCCAACCGCCCGGCTCCACACTGGTCCGCTCGGCTGGTCGCGGCGGTAGCTGGCCCGCACCATGCAGAGGAGGCCGCTGCCCAGTGTCCGTCGTCGCCGATCCCAACGCCGCCGTCAACGACCTTGCCGACCGCTTCTGGGAGGGCGTCCTCGAGCGGGACCCGCTCTGCGCCACGTCCTCGGCGACGAGCGCTACGACGACCGCTGGCCCGACTCGGCGCCGTCGGTCGAGCGGCCGACGAGGCGGCGTATCGGTCCGTGCTCGCGGAGGCATGCGGATCCCGGCCGACGGGCTCGAGCCGAGCAGGTCATCACGCGCGACCTGCTGCTGCCGGTCGCCGAGAACCACCTCGAGGCGCTGGACGCAGAAGCAGTACCAGCTGGCGGTCGACCACATGTCCGGCACCGCAGATCTGGCCCGGTCACAGGTGGCCCAGTACCAGCCGGCAGACGACTCCCGAGCCGGCTCGAGAAGCTGCTCGCGCGGCTACGCGGCGTACCCGGCGATGATCGAGCAGTACTATCGAACGCTCGCGAGGGCGTCGCCGATGGCCGGACGGCCGCCGCGATGCCGGTGCGTCGCGCGATCGAGCAGATCGAGCGGCTGCTGGCGATGCCGGCCGCCGATGCGCACCGGCAACCACCATGGTCCAGGTCGCCGACGACGCGGCCGCGCGCCGATCGCCGCGCGGTCGAGGAGCACGTCTACGCCGGCGCTGCGCGCGCCTGCGCGACTACCTTGCCGACGAGTACGAGCCGCACGCCCGTCAGCAGCCCGGCCTGTCAGCGCAACGCCCGGAGGCGACGCGGCCTATCGGCTCGCCATCCGCATGCATGACCACCGTCGACGCGACCGCCGAGGAGGTCCACGCGTTCGGGCTCGCCGACCTCGAGGCCATCGAGGCCGAGAAGGACGAGATCGCCCGTCGCCTTGGCCATGCGGACCGGCACGCGCTGCGCGCCGCCCTCGCCGCACGGACCCCGACAACCACACCGACGACCCGGACGCGCTCGTCCGGCTGGCGCAGGACCAGACCGATCGCGCCTACGCGGCCGCGCCGCAGTACTTCGGCCGGCTGCCCGCGCGCCAACTGCTACGTGAAGGCCGTCGAGGCGTACCGCGAGGCCGAGTCGCCGCCGGCCTTCTACATGCCACCCACCCTCGATGGCTCCGCGCCAGGGCCAGTACTACATCAACACCTACCAGCCGACGGAGCGGCAGCTCCACAAGATCGCGGCGATCACGTTCCACGAGGCGACGCCGGGCCATCACTTCCAGATCGCCATCGAGATGGAGCTCGAGGGCCTCCCCGCCTTCCGCATCCTCGGCTCGCGCATGGCCGGCGTGGCGTACGTCGAGGGGTGGGGCCTCTACTGCGAGCGCCTCGCCGACGAGATGGGCCTCTATGCGTCACGACGCGGAGCGCCTGGGATGCTCGATGCGCAGTCGTTCCGCGCGGCCCGGCTCGTCGTCGACTCCGGGCTGCACGCCATGAACTGGACCCGCGAGCAGGCGATCGAGTTCATGCACGAGCGCGGCTCACTGCCGATGGTGGACGCGGCGATCGAGGTCGATCGCTACACGATCTGGCCCGGACAGGCCCTCTCGTACAAGCTCGGCCAGCGCGAGATCGAGCGGGCCCGCGCCGAGGTGTCCGAGGCGATGGGGGATCGGTTCGACCTCCGCGCCTTCCACGACGAGGTGCTGGCCCACGGCTCACTGCCGCTGGCCACGCTCCGGCGCGAGATCCCCGGCTGGGTCGAGGCCGCCGTCGGCGCCGGCGACTGACCGTGCGACGGCCGGAGCCGATCGTCCTCGAGGCCCGTCACGTTCGGCTCGAGCCGCTCGACGAATCGCACCGCGCCGATCTGGAGGCCGCGGCAGGCGAGGATCCCGAGGCGCTCCACCTGGGGGCGCTGCTCTTCACGCTCCGTGGGTTGGGACGCTTGGTTCGGCGAGGCGCGCGAGGGCATCGCCGATGGCCGCTACGTCGTGTGGGCGACCGTCGAGGTCGCGAGCGGGCGCGCAGTCGGATCGACTCGGTTTGCGGACATCGACGTCCCGTCCGAGCGGCTCGAGATCGGCTGGACCTGGCTGGCGCCGTCGCGCTGGCGTACGGCGATCAACAGCGAGGCGAAGCTGCTCCAGTTGACATACGCGTTCGACGACCTCGGGGCGGGACGCGTGGCGCTCAAGACCGATGCGCGCAACATGCGCTCGCAGGCCGCGATCGAGCGGCTCGGTGCCATTCGCGAAGGCACCCTACGCCGGCATTGCGAATGCCCGACGGATTCATTCGAGACACCGTCTACTACTCGATCCTCTCCGACGAGTGGGCCGCCATCAAACCGAAGCTGCAGGAACGGCTCGAGCGGGGCTGACTCCGTCACTCCGCCCACGGGTCGTAGTCGGGGTCTGGCGGCTCGGCGGCGGGGCGGAGCTCCTCCGGCACGTTGCGCAGGTTGACCCGGACCCGCCACCACAGCTTGTAGCGACCGCGCATCCCGTCGACGAGCACGTCCTCCGGATCGCGGACGGACGCCGCGGCCTCGGGGTGTCGCGCGCGCCACCGATCGAGGCCGGCCAACGCATCGGCCTTGTCCGCCGCCTGCGAGATCACGAGCAGGGGCTGCGTCGAGCGCCGCCTGCCGGTGGGCGGGATGCTGCCGTCGGCGTTGCGCGCCGGCGCGGGCGGCCTGGCCGGCGCGACGGACCCGGCACGGCCGCGAGGGGCTGAGGGATCCGTGACGCGGCGCCTCGGTCGGGCATTCGTCGCTTCGAGGGCTGGACGCGTGGCGGCTCGCCGGCCTGCTTTGCGTAGTTCGGCGGCCAGGGCGCGTCGCCGAGGCCCTCGGACTCGTGGCGCCCGACGAGCTCCAGAAGCGGCTCGAGCGAGTGTGCCGTCGCGTCGATGCCGGCCCCGACGTCCCCAAGCTTCGCGTAGCGCTCGGGCACGGTTTTCAGCGTGAAGTCGCCGAGCTCGGCGTCCGCGACCTCGTCCCAACGTAAGCGGCGCGCTGACGGTCGCGTCGGGCCGCGGCCGGACCGAGTAGACGGAGGCAACGGTCCGGTCCTTGGCGTTCTGGTTGTAGTCGAGGAAGACGCCGTGCCGCTCCTCCTTCCACCACTTGCTGGTGGCGATGTCGGGTGCCCGCCGTTCCACCTCGCGCGCGATCGCCAGGGCCGCACGTCGCACGTCGCTGAAGCCCCAGCGCGATTCGATCCGCACGTAGACGTGAATGCCGCGCGAGCCCGACGTCTTCGGCCACGCCGTGTAGCCGAGCTCCTCCAGCACCTCGCGCACGACGAGGGCGACCGCTCGGACATCGGTCCACGGGACACCCGGGCCGGGATCGAGGTCGACCCGCAGCTCGTCGGGGTGCTCGAGGTCGCCGGCGCGCACCGCGTGCGGGTTGAGGTCGATGCATCCGAGGTTCACGACCCACGCCAGGGCCGCCGCGTTGTCGACGACGACCTCGTCGGCGGTGCGGCCAGACGGAAACGAGAGCTCGACAGTCCTCACGAAGTCCGGCACCGACTTCGGGGCGCGCTTCTGGAAGAAGGCCTCGCCGCCGGCGCCGTCGACGAAGCGCTTGAGCGCCATCGGCCGATCGCGCACGCCGAGGATCGCGCCGTCCGCCACGGCGAGGTAGTACCGCACGAGGTCGATCTTCGTGACGCCGGCGTCGGCGAAGAAGATCTTGCCCGGATTGCTGATCGTGACCTCGTGACCATCGAGGGTCAGGGTCTCCGACTCGGTACGTGCCATCGGTCACAAGCGTAGCCTGCGCGCCAAGCGGCACGTCCCTTGCGAGGCACATCGACCGATGATCGACCGAGCCAAGCGTCTCCTTGCGGGGCTCGACGCGTGGAGCATGCGGCACGGCGTGACGCGAGTCTCGCGTCGGGCGCTCACCGGCTTCCTGGCGCACGAGGGGCTCCAGTACGCGGGCAGCATGGCCTACTTCGGCGTGCTCTCGATCTTTCAGCTCCTGGTGCTCGGCGTGGTCGTCGGATCGTTCGTGCTCGGAGAGGGCGAGGCTCGCCAGTTCGTTGTCGAGCAGGTCGCGGCCGCCTCACCGCTCGATCCGGAGCTCATCGGTGGCGTGATCGACGCCGTCTCCGAGTCGCGCGGCAGCATGACCATCATCGGCATCGCATTCCTGGCGTGGAGCGCGCTCGGAGTCTTCTCGGCACTCTCCGGCGGCATCGGCCGGGTCTTCGAGAATGCGCCACCGCGGCCCTTCCTGCAGGACAAGCTCGTCGGCATCGTCCTGATGGGCACCACCGGTGCGCTGGCGGTCGCCTCGCTCGTCATCGGCCTGGTGACCGGGATCATCCAGGAGGCAGCTGCCGATGTCATGGCGACCCTGCCGGGCGAGGGACCGGCGATCTGGCTCATCGGGCTGCTCGTTCCCATCCTCCTGATCTTTCTCGCCTTCTGGATCATCTACCGGGTCGTGCCCAACAGGCCGATGAGCTGGGCCGAGGTGCTGCCCGGGGCGATCGTCGCGGCGCTGCTGTGGACCGTGCTGCGCTTCGGGTTCACCTACTACGCGACCAACATCGCCGACTACGACTCGGCGTTCGGTCCGCTCTCGACCGGCGTCACGCTCCTGGTGTTCCTCTACTTCGCGAGCGTCATCGTTCTGCTCGGCGCCGAGTTCGCGCGCGCCAGCGCGCTCGACGACGAGATCGACGCGATCGCGGCGGCCGATCCGCGCCTGCTGCCGGTCGTGGTGGGGATGCCGCCCGGACCGGCTCCGGCGCCGAAACGCGGCATCTCACGCTGGTTGGTGCTCGCCGGGGGCGCGCTCATCGGCTTCGTTGTGGGCAGATTCAGCAAGCGCGACGACGAGTAGCAGGCGTGCTCAGATAGGCCTCACCGACGGCTGGGGCCTAGACAGGGTGTAGTACATTCGGTCACTCCCGTTGCTTCCAGGCATCGGGCAGGATCGGCCCCGCACCTACTCGTACCCGGGGCAAAGGGCAAATTGCACAACCGGATCACCGCTCGATGAGGCGGCGATCTCGTCTCGCCGTCACGTTCGTCGCCCTCGTGACAGTGGGATGGACCGCCGTCACAACCCAGCCCAGCGGCTCGGCCCTTGCCGCTGATCCCGCGGCCCAGCTTGCCGAAACACGCGCGCAGCTCGCAGACGCTCAGTCAGCGCAGCAGACGCTGGCGGCTACCCTCGAGCGGCAGCGCGTCGAGCTGATGCAGCTCCAGGGCCGGTCCGCCGACCTCGACGTCCAGCTCGACGTGGCGCGGGCCGAGCTCGACGCCGTCACCGCGGAGTTCAACCGGGTGGCCGGCCTCCTGGTCGAGGTCGGGGAGCAGATCGTCGCCATCGAGGCGCACCTCGCCGACCTGCATGCGCAGATAGATGCTCTCGACGTCGAGCTCGTGGCGGTCGCGAACGACATCAACCGCCGAACCGCCGACCTTGTCGACCGCGAGACCCTGCTCGAGGATCACCTGCGGTCGGCGTACGAGCGCAGCCAGACCTCCCTGCTCGAGGTGCTGCTCTCCGCCGACTCGCTCGACGAGGCCACCACCCAGGTCGGGTACCTGATGACCGTCTCCGATCAGGACACGATCCTCGCCGAGGACATCCGCGCCCTCCGCTCCGAGCTCCAGACGCGGCGCGACACCCTGAAGGAGGGCCGCCGCGGCCTCGCCGATGCCCGCGCTGTCGCCAGGGTAGAGGAGGACATGCTCACCGCGCGCCGGGCTGAGCTGTCCGACCTCGAGGCGCAGCTGGCCCAGCTGCGCGCCGCCGCGGAGGTCAAGCAGGCCGAGCAGGAGGCCGCGCTGAACTCGGCACTCCAGGCCCAGGGTGACGTCGAGGCACAGATTGCGAGGAACGAGGAGGCCGCCGCCGCCGCGGAGCGACTGGCGGCGCAGCTGGCGCAGCAGGCCGCCGCGCAGCAGGCCGCCATCGAAGAGGCCCAGCGCCGTGCCGCCGCCGAGGCAGCGGCCCGTGCCGCAGCCGAGGCAGCCGCGCGCGACGCCGCCTCCCGTGCCGAGGCTGCTCGGCGCAACGCGACCTCGACCTACGGCTTCCGGTGGCCCGAGCGCAGTTTCCAGATCACGCAGGAATGGGGGCCGACGGGCTTCGTCCTGGAGCCGCCGTACACGTATGCCGGTACCTACTATCCGCACTTCCACGCAGGCATCGACTTCGCCGGTGGCTGCGGGACGACGATCTACGCCACGGGCGCCGGGGTGGTGGTCGCCTCGGGACAGCCCCTCTGGCCGTTCGACTCGGGATACGGCGTGGTCATCGACCACGGCTCGTCGATCCAGACGTGGTACTGGCACATGCAGCCCAACCTGGTCGTCGGGCCCGGCACGATCGTGACGAGCGAGTCGATCCTCGGATACGAAGGGTCGACCGGCATGTCCACCGGCTGCCACGTCCACTTCGCCGTGAACCACAACGGCGTGTGGGAGAACCCCCGGGCGTACCTGCCCTAGGCTTCCACGGGCTGGCGAACGGCCGGCAAGTAGAGGCGATCGACGTACTCGGACAGCATCCGTGCGGTGCTGAACTGCCACAGCGCCGACCCGATCGACGCGCGCATCGTGCCGACCCACGCCTCCGGCAGCCCCTGCTCGTCGCGGTCGAAGAAGCGGGGAACGATCTCCTCCTCCAGGAGCCGATAGAGCTCGTTCGCGTCTGATGCGTCCTGGGCGACATCGTCGCCATCGGGCTCGCGGTCGCCGATCGCCCACCCATTCTCGCCGTTGAATCCCTCGTCCCACCAGCCGTCGAGGATGCTGACCGAGGGGATGCCGTTGATCGCCGCCTTCATCCCTGACGTCCCGGAGGCCTCCAGCGGCCGACGCGGGTTGTTGAGCCAGATGTCGACGCCGCCCACCAGGAACCGCGCGACGCGCATGTCGTAGTCCTCGACCACGAAGACGCGGCCGAGCAGCCGCTCGGATCTCGAGAGCGTGAAGATGTCCTGGATCACGCGCTGTCCGGGGCGGTCCGCCGGATGCGCCTTGCCGGCGATGACGACCTGGACCGGTCGATCGGCGGCGGAGAGGATGCGGGCCAGGCGATCGAGGTCGGTGAACAGCAGGTCCGCGCGCTTGTAGGTCGCGAATCGACGGGCGAAGCCGATGGTCAGCGCATCGGGATCCAGCACCCCACGTTGGGCACGCAGCACGTCGGGCGACTCGCCGTGCCGCGCGAACTGCCGTGCGAGCCGTCCCTCGAGGAAGCCGATCATCTCGCGCTTCTGCTGCTGATGCCCGCTCCACAGCTCCTCGGTGTCGAGCGAGTCCAGCGTGGCGAGGGGCTCTGGGCCGTTGATGTCGACACCCAGCGGCACCCCGATCGCCCGCTGCACGAGGCGGCGCACGGGGCGCCCCAGCCAGGTCGGCACGTGGACGCCGTTCGTGATCGCGTCGATCGGGTGGCCGGCAAGCTCCTGCCATGTCTCAGTCGCCGTCGCGCCGTGCAGCTGGCTTACCGCGTTGGCGCCGCTGGCGTGGCGCAGGACGAAGGCCGTCATGTCGAACGGCGCGTCCGGGTCGTCGGTGTGGCCGCGCCCGAGCTCGAGCAGCTCGGCGGGCTCCATGCGCGCCTTCCCGAACCATCGGTCGAGTGCCCGGGTCACGAGGTCGCGCGCGAAGACCTCGTTCCCCGCGGGGACGGGGGTGTGGATGGTGAAGACCGCGTCACGGCCGACGCGCCGCAGCGCCTCCCCGGCGGCGAGCCCGGGCTCGGACGAGACCAGCTCGCCGGCGCGTTCGAGCAGGAGGAAGGCTGAATGGCCCTCGTTGAGGTGCCAGACCGCGGGCGTGATGCCCAGGGCGCGCAGCGCTCGCACCCCGCCGATGCCGAGCACGAGCTCCTGGCAGAGCCGCATCTCGCGGCCGCGGACGTAGAGGATGTGGGTGATCGGCCGATCGGCCGGGTCGTTGGCGGCGATGTCGGTGTCGAGCAGCAGGATCGGCACTCGGCCCACGTACGCCACCCACACCGCAGCATGCACCAGGCGATCAGCCACCTCGACGCTGACCTCGAGCGGCGCGCCGTCCCGGCCGCGGGCGCGCCGCAGCGGCAGCTGGTCCGGGTCGAGGTCGGGCTGGGCATGCTCCTGGTGTCCATCGGCGTCGATCTGCTGCCGGAAGTAGCCGCGCCGGTAGAGGAGGCCGATGCCGACGAACGGCAGCGCGGCGTCCGATGCCGACTTGCAGTGGTCGCCCGCCAGGATGCCGAGGCCGCCGGAGTAGATCTGCATCGACTCGTGGATGCCGTACTCGGCGCAGAAGTAGGCGATCGGCCCGGGCATGGCGCGCTCGGGCGATCGCCGATACCAGGAGTCGGCGCCGTTGTCGAGGTAGCGGCTGAACTCGTCGAGCACCCGACTCGCGTCGACCATGAAGTCCTCGTCGGCGGTCAGCTCGGCCCAGCGCGCCTGGCCGACGCCGCGCAGCACCGCGGATCGGATTGCGATGGCGGGTCCAGGTGGCGGAGTCGATCCGGCTGAAGAGCGACTGGGCGCGGGGCGTCCAGCTCCACCACAGGTTGTACGCCAGCTCGTCGAGCTTCTCGAGGCCGGCCGGCAGGTGGAAGTCGTGGCCGGGCAGCGTCGGCACGCTCAGGGATGTGGTCACGAGGGGCGATGATAGCGGCGTCGCGGCGTACGATGGTCGACATGACGTCCATACGGGAGCGCCGGGGCCTGGACGAGGCCGCGGTGCGCGATCATTTTCCGGCGCTCGGCCGCACCATCGACGGGGTGCCGGTCGCCTTCCTGGATGGGCCGGGGGGCACGCAGGTGCCGCGCGAGTGCATCGCCGCCATCACCTCCTACCTGGAGAGCAACAACGCCAACCATGGCGGGGCCTTCAGGACGGCGGTCGAGTCCGATGCGCTCCTGGCCGATGTCCACGCCGCCGGTGCCGACTTCGTCGGCGCGCACGATCCGGACGAGATCGCCTTCGGGCCGAACATGACGACCCTCACGTTCGGCGTGAGCCGCGCGCTCGGTCGGGACCTGCAACCCGGCGACGAGATCGTTGTCACTCGCCTCGACCACGACGCGAACGTCGCCCCGTGGCTGGCGGTCGCCGAGGATCGCGGTGCCGTCGTCCGCTGGCTCGGGCTCGCCGGCGACGGCGCGACCCTCGATCTGGACCGTCTCGGCGACGTCGTCTCCCCGAGGACGAAGGTCGTGGCCGTCGGGCTCGCGTCGAACGCACTCGGCACCGTGACCGATGTCGGTCGCGTCATCGAGGCGGCACACGCCGTCGGCGCTGTCGCCTACGTCGATGCCGTACACGCGGCGCCTCACCTGCCGATTGACGTCGCAGCGCTCCAGGCCGACCTCCTGGTCACCAGCCCGTACAAGTTCTTCGCACCGCATCTCGGCATGCTCTACGGCCGGCGCGAGCTCCTCGAGCGGCTGGCGGCGTATCGCGTCCGCCCTGCCGGTGAGGCGCTTCCTGGCAAGTGGGAGGTCGGCACCCAGAACCACGAGGCGCTGGCAGGGCTGCTCGGGACGTTCAGCTACCTCGAGGCGCTTGGGGCCGCCTACGGCGACGTCGGTGCCCCGGTCGACCGGCGTGGACGGCTGCGCGCGGCCATGGCGACCATCCACACCCGCGAGCGCGACCTCTCGCTTGCGGCGCTCGAGCGCCTCGGCGCGATCGGTGGCCTGCGGCTGTACGGGATCACCGACCCGGAGCGTCTGGCCGAGCGCGTGCCCACCTTCTCGTTCACCCTCGCCGGCCATCATCCGAGGGCCGTCGCGGAGCACCTTGCGCGCCGCGCCATCAACGTCTGGGACGGTGACTTCTACGCGTACGAGCTGATCCGGGCGCTCGGCCTCTCCGACGAGGGCGGCCTCGTGCGCATCGGCCTCGTGCACTACAACACGATCGGCGAGCTCGACAGGCTCGCGGATGCCCTTGGAGAGCTGGCCCGATGACCCGGTCCGCCCGTCGCCATGCGTCGGGCGACGCGCTAGGCTAGCGGGCCGATGGAAGGCTATTCGGTCACGGAGGCGGCCTCGGTCCTCGGCGTGCCAACGGAGCGCGTGTGGGAGCTGCTGGCCCGCGGTGTCCTGTCGGGCGTCCCCGACGGCGAGACTGGGATGCGCGTCTTCCTCCAGCCACGGCCCGCTCCGACCGCCGTGGAGGAGCCGCGCCGCACGAACGGCGGCGGTTCGACGCATGAGCGCGAGCCCGAGGCGTCACCATTCCGAGAGCTCCTCAGCGAGTTCCGAAACCTGACGGAGCGGTACGGCCAGGCGCTGCTCGCGCTCGGCGAGGCGC
The DNA here is from genome assembly GCA_963839635.1 of uncultured Chloroflexia bacterium. GTDB lineage: Bacteria > Chloroflexota > Limnocylindria > QHBO01 > QHBO01 > JACDBZ01. The sequence goes on along the minus strand of CAWIVT010000006.1, from coordinate 435,328 downwards.
GTGGCGAGGTGGCCTCGCTGCGCTCGCGGGTGGACCTGCTCGAGGCCCGATTCGACCTCCGGCTCCCGATGTCCGGACCGATGGCAGCTCCCGCATCGTCGCCGGCCGGCTGGGGCCAGCCCACCGTTCGCCCGATGCCCGAAACGCACGCCCCTGCGGACGCCGCGTCACCCGCGGATGCGGCGGAAGAGGAGGTGGAGGTCGAGTCTTCGCCGCGGCGCCGGCGTCGCCGCGGCCAGCATCGCGCCACGGATGATTTCGCCGAGGCGCTAGCCCGGGCGGAGGATCCGAGCCCGGCCGAGCTCCCGGGCGGGGCCGAGGCCGCCGCCGCGTTCGCCGCACTTCGCGATCAGACCGCCGCCGAGACGCCGGACGCCGGTGAGGCCGCATATCCGCGAGAGCTTCCCGCCGCCGAGCCGATGGGATTCGAGACCGAGCCCGAGCCCACGCTCGAGCCAGTCGTCGAGACCGCATTCACGTCGCCGGTCGAAGGGGAGCCAGACGAGGCCGCCTCGATCATCGAGCCCGTGATGGTGGAGCCCCCGCTGCCGGAGACGCAGCCCGAAGCCACCACCGAGATGGAAGCCGGCCCGCCCGAGCCGGCAGCCGAGGTGGGCGCCGCACCCGAGCCAGTCGCCGTTGCGCAGCCACGTTCGGATGCAGATGAGGCAGAGGCCGTGTCGGCATTCCAGCCCGACGATCCAGCCGCGGTCGCGTCCGCGCCCGAAGCGGAGTCGGCGCTCGGTTTTGACCTGGATCCACCCGTCGCGGGTGAGCTCGAGCCTCAGCCCGAGGTGGATGCCGCCGACCCCTTCGCGCAGCCACCGGAGTCTCAGGTCGAAGTAGCCGAGGCCGAAGCGGAAGCCGAAGCCGACGTCGAAATCGAGGCCGATGGTGCCGACGCATCTATGCATCCGGTTGAGGACGAGGTCGTGACCGCCGAAGCCGCGCCCGAGGCGCCATCCGACCGCGACGCATCATGGGATCGAGACCGCTACACCGCCAGGATCGAGGAGCCTGACTGGATCCCGGAGGAGCGTTCTGTGCCGGAGCCGGCGATGGCGGCAGAGCCCGAGCCGCTCGCGGATCAGCAGAGCGAGCCTGAGCCGGACACTGAGCAGCAGGCCGAGCCCGAGCAGGTCCCGCAGCCGCAACGCGAGCGCGAGCCAGAGTTCGTCTCCGTGCCGCAGCCAGAGCAGGAGCCGGAGCGCGCCGAACCCGTCAGCTGGGATGCCGACACCACCCCACAGCCGGGCAGCGAGGACGTCGCCCCGGACGAGGCGACTCCCAGCGGGGAGGAGACGATGCTGTGGTTCGGACGTGAGCCGAATCGCGCGGCGAGCGCCTGGCCGGCCGAGGACGACTTCGCGGCCGAGATGGAGGTCAGCACCGGCAGCAGCGCCGGGGCGCCATGGGTCGGCGACGAACCCGTGACCTTCGAGGCCGAGGACGATGTGCCCTCTGCCCGTGCCCTCGGAGCGCCGGAACAACGATTCGTGACGCCGCCGCACCTCGTCAGGGCACAACCGCTGACCAGTCCGGCGTCGAGGGCATACCGGCGTCTGCGGCGAATCTTCCCAGGGTGAGTGGCGGTCGCGGGCAGTTGACCCGGTATGACCAGCAGACCGCCCTCGTGGTGGTCGATCTCCAGAACGACTTCGCCGACCCGGCCGGAAGCCTATCGGTCGAGGGAGGGGAAGCGGTCGTTGCCGTGGTCAATCGGGCCGTGCGGAATGCGACGGAGGCCGGTGCGCTGGTGGTGGCCACGCAGGACTGGCATCCTGAGGCGACCCCGCACTTCGCGAAGGACGGCGGGGTGTGGCCGGTTCACTGCGTTGGCGGCACGTGGGGCGCCGAGCTGTCGCCCGAGTTCGAGCTGGCGGCGGAAGCGCCGAGAGTCAGAAAGGGCACCGGCGGTGAGGACGGCTACTCCGGCTTCACCGTGCGCGACCCGGAGACCGGCCAGGAGTCGGCCACCGAGCTCGAAGGGCTCCTCCGCCAACGCGGGATCGAGCGGCTCGTGGTGTGTGGGCTCGCCACCGACTATTGCGTGCTGGCCACCGTGCTGGATGGGGTTCGACTCGGATTCGAGGTCCAGGTGCTGGTCGAGGCAATCGCCGCCGTCAACCTGGATCCCGACGACGGTGAGCGAGCCCTGTCCGAGATGGCGGCGGCCGGGGCAATCATGGGCTGACGCTCCCCTGGCGCGCCCATCCGATGATCACGATGCCGGCAACGATGGTGATGGCGCCGATGAGGATCCAGAGCCGATCGGCGGTCATGAAGCTTCTCGGCGCGAAGGGAAGATCGAGGCCCTGGGCCATCCAGACGAGCCCGCCGAGGATCAGCATGGCGCCGAGCACGATTCCACCACTGCGCATGCCTCGATGGTACCTGCGAGAAAGGGCTTGCGGAGCGCGCACGCTCGGGTAATACTCCGCGCGTCGAAGTCGCGACCGAGCGACGCATACCCTTCCCTTCCTCTCCCCTCCACCACGTCCAACCGTCGGCACCGGGGCAGCGGCAAGATCCCGGGCCGGCGTCGAGCGATGAGGGATTCGACGTGGTCCATATTCTTGTTGGGAGGGGTCTCTTGTGACCTACACCGATCAGGTGATCACCTGTAGCGACTGTGGAATCGACTTCGTCTTTTCCGCGTCCGAGCAGGAGTTCTTCGCTGAGAAGGGCTTCTCGTCCGCTCCGAAGCGCTGCTCCTCGTGCCGCGCCCAGCGCCGGGCAGCCGGCGGCGGCGGGGGAGCCAGCAGCTACGGCAACGGCGGCGGCTACAGCGGCGGCGGGGGCTTCTCGCGCGGTCCGCGGGAGATGCACGACGCCACGTGTGCACGCTGCGGGAACGAGACCCAGGTCCCGTTCCGCCCGACCGGCGCGCGGCCGGTCTACTGCTCCGACTGCTTCCGGATGATGCGCGACTAGCCTCGCCTCCTCCGACAGCGCCGATGACGGGCGGTCCACTGGGCCGCCCGTCCTGCATGCAAGCGGCCGAACGCTCAGCCGCTCGACGGCCGAGATGGTCAGCCGCCGTATCATGTGGGACTCGCTCACTTCGGCAGATAACTTGCGGAGCATCGATCCACATGACGAGTCAGCACGATGCCTGGCGCGAGCTCGGCCAGCAGCTCCGCGTCGATTCGGTCCGATCCAGCAGCGCGGCCGGGCAGCGGCCACCCGACGTCGTCGATGTCCGCCGCCGACCTGATGGCGGTCCTCATGTCGAAGTACCTGCACTACGACTTCGGCACGCCCGAGGATCCGCGCAACGACCACCTCATCTTCAGCAAGGGCCACGCGTCGCCGCTGCTGTACGCGATGTACAAGGCCGCCGGCGCCATCAGCGACCAGGAGATGCTCACCTTCCGCCAGTTCGGCAGCCGGATCGAGGGACACCCGACGCCGGTGCTGCCGTGGGTAGACGTCGCGACCGGTTCGCTCGGCCAGGGCCTGCCGATCAGCGTCGGGGTCGCGCTGGCGGCGAAGCGGCTCGATCGGCTCCCGTACCGCGTCTGGTGTCTCTGCGGTGACTCCGAGATGGCCGAGGGATCGATGTGGGAGGCGTTCGAGCACGCCGGCTTCCACGATCTCGACAACCTGACCGCGATCATCGACGTCAACCGGCTCGGCCAGACCGGCGAGACGATGCACGGCTGGGACCTCGACGCCTATCGGCGCCGCGCGGAGGCATTCGGCTGGAAGGCGATCGAGATCGACGGGCACGACATCGCCGCAATCGATCGTGCGTTTGCCCGAGCCGTCGAGACCACCGGCGCAGCCGACGGTGATCATCGCCAGGACGGAGAAGGGTCACGGCGTCAAGGCGGTCGCCAACCAGCCCGGAAAGCACGGCAAGCCGCTCGACGATCCCGACGCCGCCATCGCTGAGCTGGGCGGGATGCGCGACATCCACGTCGAGGTGCCGAAGCCCGAGTTCACCGGACGTCCGCACGTCTTCCCGACCGGCGACAGCTCACCCTGCCGTCGTACGAGCCGGGCACGAAGGAGGCGACGCGCAAGGCGTTCGGCGACGCGCTGGTGGCGCTCGGCAAGGCGCGAGGCGAGGTGGTGGCGGTCGACGGCGAGGTCGGCAACAGCACCTACACCGAGCAGTTCGCGACGGCGCTGCCGGACCGGTTCTTCCAGGCTACATCGCCGAGCAGCAGATGGTGGCGACCGCAATCGGCATGCAGGTCCGCGGATGGAAGCCCTTCGCCGTCCACCTTCGCGGCGTTCCTGAGCCGCGCCTACGACTTCGTCCGAATGGGCGCGGTCAGCCGCGCGAACATCGCACTGGCGGGGTCGCACGCCGGCGTCAGCATCGGCGAGGACGGGCCGAGCCAGATGGCGCTCGAGGACCTCGCCAGCCTGCGCGCGGTGCACGGCTCGACGGTGCTCTACCCGTCGGACCCGAACCAGACGGCCGCGCTGGTGCCCCAGATGGCGGACCGCGCCGGCATCGTCTACATGCGCACGACACGCGAGAAGACGCCGATCCTGTACGAGCCCGGCGAGGCGTTCCATATCGGTGGATCCCGGGTCGTGCGCGAGACGGCGATGCCGACGTCTGTCACCCTCATCGGCGCCGGGATCACGCTGCACGAGGCGCTGAGCGCCGCCGATCAGCTGGCGGAGGAGGGGATCGAAGCGCGGGTGGTCGACCTCTACAGCGTCAAGCCGATCGATGCCGAGACGGTGCGCGCGGCGGCCCGTGAGACCGGCGCCATCATCACCGTGGAGGACCACTGGCCGGAGGGCGGCATCGGCGATGCGGTGCTCGACGCGCTGGCCGAAGAGCAGCCACACCCGATGGTCGATCAAGCTGGCGGTTCGCGCCATGCCCGGCTCGGGTACGCCGGCCGAGCTGCTCGCGGCGGCGGGCATCGACGCCGATCACATCGCGGCGGCGGCGCGCGAGCTCGCCGGCCGCGCGGGGGCCCAGGGACGAAGCAAGGCCGAGGTCGGCTCGGGCCGACGCGAGTAGCAATGGAAGAAGGACACGACATGACAGGCGCAGAGCAGGACCGCCGCGAGGACAAGGCGGTCGACCAGGATCGCGAGGCGGAGGTGTTGACGCAGCGTGCGGATACTTCGAACGCCCTCCACGGGCTTCACCGCGAGCAGGGCCAGAGCCCCTGGATCGACTTCATCGACCGTGACCTGCTCGCACAGCGGCAAGCTGAAGCAGATGGTGGGCGATGGCATCCGCGGCCTGACCAGCAACCCGACCATCTTCGCCAAGGCCGTCGCCACCGGCCAGTACGACGAGCTCGTTCGGCGCGAGATCGAGGCCGGCGACGACGCGATGCAGATCTACGAGGAGATCGCGGTCAGCGACGTCGGCGACGCGGCCGACGTCCTGCGCCGGGTCTACGACGACTCGGGCGGGACCGATGGCTTCGCCAGCATCGAGGTCGAGCCCGACCTCGGCGACGACACGCGAGGGGACGCTGGCCCGCGCCCGCGAGCTGTGGACCCGGCTCGACCGCCCGAACGTGTTCATCAAGATCCCCGCCACCGAGGCCGGCGATCCCGGCGATCGAGGCGGCCATCAGCGAGGGCATCAACGTCAACGTCACCCTCATGTTCAGCGTCGACATCTACCGGCGCGTCGCGCGCGCCTACATCGCGGGGCTTCGCGACGCGCCACGAGCGGGGCGAGCCGATCGACCGGGTGGCGAGCGTCGCCAGCTTCTTCGTCAGTCGCGTCGATACCAAGGTCGACGAGCAGCTCGACGAGATCGGGACGCGATCGGCGCTCGAGGCACGCGGCAAGGCCGCGATCGCCAACGCGCAAGCTCGCCTACGAGTCGTTCCTCGAGATCTTCGGCGGCGACGAGTTCGCCGACCTGCGCGCCGCCGGCGCCCAGGTGCAGCGCTGCCTGTGGGCCAGCACCAGCACGAAGAACCCCGACTACCGCGACGTGCTGTACGTCGAGGAGCTCATCGGCCCGGAGACGGTCGACACGATGCCGCTCGACACGATCACCGCCTTCATCGACCATGGTGAGGCTGGAGCGCACGCTCGACCGCGACATTGACGACGCCCGGCACGCACTCCGCGCTCGTCGAGGCGCAGGGCATCACCATGAAGCAGGTGACGGACGAGCTCATCGCCGAGGGTGTTGCCAGCTTCGCCAAGAGCTTCGACGAGCTCCTCGCCACGATCGAGTCGAAGCGCAAGGAACTCGCCCCGGCATGAGCGACGTCGAGGCCGCGGCGACCGCGCGGCTCGCGTCATGGACAGCCGACCGCGTCGCGGAGCGGCTGTGGGCGAAGGATGGCTCCCTGTGGGCCGCCTCGGGAAAGCCGGCCGACGAGGTGGCCGCCTGGCTGGGCTGGCTCGACCTGCCCGACGCCATGTCGCAGCGGGTGGTCGAGCTCGAGCACCTGGCCCGCGACGTCCGCGCAGGACGGCTATCGGCGCGCCGCGGTGCTCGGCATGGGCGGCTCGAGCCTGGCGCCGGAGCTGTTCAGCCGCGTCTTCGGTTGGGCCGGCGGCCCGGCTGCCGACGGGCGCTCAGCTGATGGGCTCGAGCTGCGGATCCTCGACTCGACGCATCCCGACGTCGTTCGCGGCTTCCGCTCGTGGGCGAGCGAGCAGCGGACCGCTGTTCTGCGTCAGCTCGAAGTCCGGCTCGACGACCGAGCCGAACGCCTTCCAGGCGGCGATGGGCGAGATCGCCCCGGCGCTCGACTTCGTCGCCATCACCGATCCGGGCACCTCGCTCGCCGAGCTGGCGCGCGCGCAGGAGTTCCGCGCGATCGTCGAGGCGCCGCCGGACGTCGGAGGGCGCTACTCGGCCCTCACGGTCTTCGGCCTGGTGCCCGCCGCGCTCGTCGGGGTCGACCTCGGCGGCCTGCTGGACCGCGCGGCGAGATGGCCGAGGCCTGCCGCACCGACGACGCGGCGGACAACCCCGGCCTGGCGCTGGGCGCGGCGATCGGCGAGGCGGCGCTGGCCGGGCGCGACAAGCTGACGATCCTCACCTCAGCCCGCCTGGCGGCCTTCGGCGACTGGGTCGAGCAGCTCGTCGCGGAGAGCACCGGCAAGGCGGGCACGCGGGATCGTGCCGGTCGTGGGCGAGCCGATCGGCGACGCCGGATGCGCTACGGAGACGATCGGTCCTTCGTGGTCGTGACCCTGGCCGGCGAGGCGACGCACCGTGGCTGCGCGCCTGGCCGACGACGCTGACCGCGGCCGGTCATCCGGGCCAGCACATCGAGCTGCGCGACGCGCTCGACGTCGGCGCCGAGTTCGTGCGCTGGGAGGTCGCCACCGCGGCGGCCGGGATCGTCCTCGGGATCGACCCGTTCGACCAGCCGAACGTCCAGGAGTCGCAAGGACGCCACGAAGGAGCTGCTGGAGGCGTACCGCGCGAAGGGAGCGCTGCCGCCAGCCGGCGCCGCTCGTGAGCGAGGAGGGGATCGCCGCCACGCCGATCCGGGAGCGCTCGGCGACACGCCCGGTCAGCGTGGACGGCGCGGTGCGTCAGCTGCTCACTCCTGGCGGGCGGGCGAGACTACCTCGCCATCCTCGCCTACCTGCCGCCGGACCCCGACGTCGAGGAGCGGCTGCAGGCGATTCGCGATGCCGGGTCCGCGACGCGCTCGGCGTGGCGACGACGCTCGGCTTCGGGCCGCGCTTCCTCCATTCGACCGGGCAGCTGCACAAGGGCGGGCCCGACACCGGCGTCTTCCTCCAGCTCACCGCCGATCCGTCGAAGGACCTGCCGATCCCCGGATGGGACGAGTCGTTCGGCACCCTCATCGCCGCTCAGGCGCTCGGCGACCTGACCGCGCTCCAGCGGCGCGGCCGGCGTGCGCTGCGCCTGCACTTCGCGCGACCTGCGACGCCGGCTGGACCGGCTCGAGGCGATGGTCGACGCGCGCTCATCGGCCTGACGAGCCACGCAGGAGCGGAGGACGGCCGATGCAGGTCGCGATCTGCGGACTGGGACGGATGGGGGCCGGGATGGCTCGCCGCGCGGCGCGGGGCGGTCACGACGTGGTCGCCTGGAACCGCACCGAGCAGGTGGCGATCGAGCTCGCCGCCGAGGCGGAGAACGAGGGACGCATGACCGTCGCTGAGCCGCTCGAGCGCCTGGTCGAGATGCATCACGCCGCCGCGCCACGTCATCATCAGCGTGCCATCCGGCGATGCCACCGCACGCAGATGATCGACCAGCTGGCCGGCATCCTCGAGCCCGGCGACGTGATCATCGACGCGGGCAACAGCCGCTTCCACGACTCCCGCAAGCACGCGGCGCAGCGCTCGCGGAGAAGGGCATCGAGTGGCTCGACATGGGCGTCTCGGGCGGGGTCTGGGGCCTGCAGGTCGGCTTCTGCGCCATGCTCGGCGGCAAGCGGGAGGTGTTCGACCGCTTCGAGCCCGTGGTGAGAGACGCTGGCGCCCGAGGACGGCTACCTGTACTGCGGCGAGGCCGGCGCCGGGCACTACACGAAGATGGTCCACAACGGCATCGAGTACGGGATCATGCAGGCCTACGGCGAGGGCTTCGACATCCTCCACGCCTCCGACTACGACCTCGACCTCGCGGCCGTCGCGCGCATGTGGAACAACGGATCGGTCATCCGCTCGTGGCTGCTCGAGCTGGCCGGCAACGCCTTCGAGAAGGAGGGCAACGACCTCGAGAGCATCACACGGCTGGGTCGCCGACTCGGGCGAGGGGCGCTGGACGGTGGCCGAGGCGATCGACCACGACGTGCCGGCGCCGGTCATCACCCTCAGCCTGATCGAGCGCTTCCGCAGCCGGCGCGAGCCCGACTCGTACACCGATCGCGTCCTGGCCGCGCTGCGCAACGAGTTCGGCGGCCACGCGATCAAGGACCGCGGGTAACGCAGCCGATGGCGACGCGCGTCGAGGTCGAGGACCGAGTCGGCCAGCGAGCCGCGCGCGAGCGCGCCTCGAGACCCCCGCGCGACGAGCGGCGAGACGCGCCCGAACCCGCTGCGCGAGGGGCTGCGCCTCGAGCGCATGGCCGAGCCGTGCACGATGGTCATCTGCGGCGCGACCGGCGACCTCACCGAGCGCAAGCTCGGCCCGCCCTCTACAACTGCGCTCCTCGGCGGCTTCCTGCCGCCGGAGTTCACGCGTGGTCGGCTTCGCGCGACGCGACCTGAGCGACGAGGAGTTCCGCGACCACCTGCTGCGAGGGGATCAACAAGCACAGCCGCAACCGGCCGGCGAAGAAGGCGATCTGGGAGTCGTTCGCCAGCGGCATCGAGTACCACCGCGGCGACTTCGACGACCCGGCCGCGCTACGTCGAGCTCGCGAAGCGGCTCGACCGCATCGACCGCGACCGCGGGACCGCCGGCAACCGGCTCTTCTACCTTGCCGTGCCGCCGACCTGTACCCGGAGATCGTCAAGCAGCTCGATCGGGCCGGCCTGGCGGCTCGCGGCGATCGGCGCCGCGGCGGATCGAAGCGCGGCTGGACGCGGGTCATCGTCGAGAAGCCGTTCGGCTCCGACCTCGACAGCGCCAGGACGCTGAACCGCGAGCTCGGCCGAGGTCTTCGACGAGGAGCAGGTCTACCGGATCGACCACTACCTCGGCAAGGAGACGGTCCAGAACCTGGCCGTCTTCCGCTTCGGCAACGGCCTCTTCGAGCCGATCTGGAACCGGCGCTACATCGACTCGGTCCAGATCACCGTGGCCGAGACGGTCGGGGTCGAGGGGCGCGGCGAGTTCTACGACCAGACCGGCGCGCTGCGCGACATCGTCCAGAACCACGGCCTGCAGCTGATGGCCATCTTCGCCATGGAGCCCCCGGTCGAGTTCAGCGCGCGAGGACCTGCGCGACGAGAAGCTGAAGGTGCTGCGCGGGGTAAAGCCGATGGCACCCGGCGAGGTGGCGGCCAACACGGTCCGCGGCCAGTACGTGTCCGGCTGGGTCGAGGGCCGCAAGCTGATCAGCTACCGCGACGAGCCGGAGGTCGCGCCCGACTCGCAGACCGAGACGTTCGTGGCGCTCAAGCTCGGCATCGACTCGTGGCGCTGGGCCGGCGTGCCGTTCTATCTGCGCACCGGCAAGGCGATGCCCAGCCGCGTCACCGAGATCGCGGTCCAGTTCAAGCGCGCGCCGCTGGCGCTCTTCGCCCGCGCCGGGCGTGCCGCAGATCGAGCCGAACATCCTCGCCATCCGGGTCCAGCCCGACGAGGGCATCCTGCTGCGCTTCGGCGCCAAGGTGCCCGGGCAGGGGCTCCAGATCCGCAGCGTCAACATGGACTTCCGCTACGGCTCCAGCTTCGCGGTCGACTCGCCCGACGCGTACGAGACGCTGCTGCTCGACGCGATGATCGGCGACGCCAGCCTCTTCACCCGCAACGACGAGGTCGAGCGCGCGTGGGAGATCCTCGACCCGATCCTCGAGGCGTGGGAGTCCGGCCAGGGCGGCCCGCTCCACTTCTACGCGCGCCGGAACCTGGGGCCCGCCGGCCGCCGACGAGCTGCTGGAGCGCGACGGGCGGGCGTGGCGCAAGCCGTGAGCCACGCAGCGCGCCGAGCGCGACCGAGGACCAGGCGGTCCATCGGCGCCTCATGCGCTTCGGCGAGGCGGAGAGCCTGGCCACGCCGATGTGGGAGGAGCGCGACACGACCGTCCAGCGCGATCGCCGGCCACTCGCCTCGCTGTGGGACGTTCCGATCGGGTTCGACGACGGCGGCGACCCGCTGGATGACCGAGAAGGGCCTGCCGCACGCGCGCGCATCGGTCCTCAACCTGATCGTCACCGTGGTCGACGAGGCCGCAGGCCGACCGGGTGGTGCACACGCTGCTCGACCTCGGCGTCCGTCATCCATCGCGGGCGATCGTGCTCGTGCCGCAGCACGGCATCGGGCGAGCGCTCCGATCGACGCGCGCATCAGCACGCACTGCCACGATGCCAGCCGGCGGCGGCGACCGGGTCTGCTACGAGGAGGTCGTGCTGAGCGTCCGCGGCGAGGCGGCCGAGCACCTGACGGGGATCGTCGCCCCGCTCCTCATCCATGACCTGCCGACCCACGTCTGGTGGCCCGGCGATCCGCCCTTCACCGACCCGGTCTTCGACCAGCTGGTCGAGATGGGGGATCGGCTGATCGTCGACTCGTCCGACTTCGGCGACCTGCTCGCCGGCCTGCGTCGCCTCGGCAACCCTGCGCCGGCGCAGCGGCATCGGCGACCTGATCGTGGGAGCGGCTGGCGTGGTGGCAGGAGCTGACCGCGCAGTTCTTCGACGCCCCGCGCTTCCGGCGCTACCTGCCCAACCTGTGCACGGCTCCACCTCCGGTACGCCGTCGCGCCACCGGCGTCGACGCGCGACGAGGACGCGACGCGACGAGGTGGCGCCGGGCGTCGCCGCGCCGATCGCGCAGGCCCTGCTCTACGCCGGCTGGATCGCCTCCCGGCTCGGCTGGCGGCGCCACCGCACCCTGCGAGCCGCTGACCGACGGCGCGCTTCGCCTGCGGCTCGAGGGCCGGCACGAGATGGTCGACCTGCTCATCGAGCCGATCGAGACCGACGAGGTGCCGCCGGGCGAGCTGCTCTCCGTGCGGCTGAGCTCGCTGGGCGAGACCGGTGCGGCGCGAGTTCATCGTCGACCGCGACGGCGACGGACGCCATGGTCGCCACCAACGCCGACGGCATGACGGCGCTCCTGCGGCGGGTGGCGATGGAGCCGACCGCGCGAGGCCGAGCTGCTGCAGCGCGCAGCTCAGCGATGGACCGCCGACCCGGTGTACGAGAAGTCGCTGCGCGCGGCAGCCGATCCTGCTCGCCTGCTCGCGCGAGTCGGCCGCTTGACCCGCATTCACGCGTCCTGTCGGACCCCGCAGCCGTGGCGGAGGCCACGGCCGACCGCTTCGTGGCCGTGGCGCGCGAGGCGATCGAGGCGACGGCATCGTTCCGCGTCGCGCTCTCGGGCGGCGGCACGCCGAAGCAGCGTCTACCCGCTGCTCCTCGAGCCCTCGCGCCGCGAGCCGTCGACTGGAGCCGGGTCGAGTTCTTCTGGGGCGACGAGCGCGCCGTGCCGCCCGACCACCCCGAGTCGAACTTCGGCGTCGCCTACCAGATGCTCATCGCGCATCTGCCCGACGTGCGTCCGGACCGGATCCACCGCATGCCGGCCGAGGCGCCGGACCTCGACGCCGCGGCGCTCTCCTACGAGAGCGAGATCCGCCTCGCCTTCGGCGCGCGCGGCGACGAGCCGCCGGCGTTCGACCTCATCTGGCTGGGGATGGGTCCGGACGGCCACACCGCGAGCCTCTTCCCCGGGCACGCTCGCCCTCGACGAGGCCGAGCGCTGGGTGGTCGGCAACTGGGTGCCGTCCCAGGATGCGTGGCGCATGACGATGACGTCCCCGCTGCTGAACGCCGCGCCGCGCACGTGCTCTTCGTCGTCACCGGCGCGGACAAGGCGAAGGCGCTGCGGGCGATTCGAGCCGGCGACTCCGGCCTGCCGGCGGCAGGGGTCAGCGGTCGGGGGGTGCTATGGATCGTCGACGAGGCCGCGGCCGGCGAGCCGGCCTCGACCTGACAGATGCCACCCCTTGCCTGGCTGGCCCTGGCCGTCCTCGCCGGCATCGCCGCCCCCCTCATCGGCTGGCCCGCGTGGCGCTCGTACCGCGCCCGCGAGTCGCGGGATCTGAACACCGAGCGCTACCGCGCCTGGCGCGGGAACAGCGTTCGCGGCCGCGCGCCGACCAGCGAGGGGATGACCGTCGAGGAGCGTCGCCGCATCTACGGCGGGGGAGTCCTGGGAGCCCTGGCCGTCATCGCGCTCGTGGCATTCTTCCTGGCCACCTGAACGAGCCGATGCGCGTCGAGCTGCTGTATGCGGACGGGGATCCGGCCGCCATGCCCGCCCGCCAGAACCTGGTCGAGGTGCTGACCGAGGACGCCTTCGAGACGCCGATCCAGATGATCGCCATCGGCTCGCACGAGGACGCTGAGCTCCTCGGCATGCGCGGATCGCCGACGATTCGGATCGACGGCGTGGACATCGACCCGGACTGGGACGGGCCGGTCGGCCTCTCGCCGCGGATGTATGGAACCGGGGACGGGCCGGTTCCCGACAAGCCGCTCATCCGTCGCGCGGTCGAACGCGCACGCGGCTGGGGCCACGGGCGCCGGGGCTGATGCTCGCCGCCGCGCTTCGCGCCCTCTTCCTGTGGCTCAGCAACCGCCGCTGGCTGGCGCGCGTTGCTCTCGGCAACACCGTTCCTGCGGCGCATGCCGCTGCGCTTCGTTGCCGGCACGACCATCGACGATGCGGTGACCGCGGTCCGGGACCTGAACGCGCGCGGGCAGAGCGCCACGCTCGACGTCCTCGGCGAGTCCACCAGAGATCGGGCCTCGGCCGACCGCGCGGCCGCCGCCTACGTCGAGACGATCGAGCGCATCGCCGCCGAGAAGCTGGACGCGAATGTCAGCATCAAGCTCTCGCAGATGGGGCTCGGCCTGGGGGTCGAGGAGTGCCTGGAGATCATGGCTCCCATCGCCGATGCCGGCACGCGGAACGGCGTCTTCGTCAGAGTCGACATGGAGTCATCCGAATGGACCGATCGTACCCTCGAGGTGGTGGACCGCCTGCGGGCCGACGGACACGACGTCGGCCCGGTCATCCAGTCCTACCTGCATCGGTCTCCCGCCGACGTCGAGCGACTGGCCGCCGAGCGCGTCCGAACCCGCATCTGCAAGGGCGCATATGCCGAGCCGCCCGAGGTGGCGCACCAGGACCGCGAGGCGGTTGGAGACGCCTTCGTTGCCCTCAGCGAGCGCCTCCTCGAGGCCGATGCGTACCCGGGAATCGCCACCCACGACCCCGAGATGATCAAGCGCGTCGGCCGGTTCGCCCGGCGGCGAGGCATCGAGAAGGACCGCCTCGAATTCCAGATGCTCTACGGGATCCGACGCGACCTCCAGCGGCGGCTTGTGGCGAGGGGGTATCGGGTCAGGGTATACGTCCCGTTCGGGACCGAGTGGTACCCGTACTTCATGCGTCGCCTCGCAGAGCGACCAGCGAACGTGCTCTTCGTCGCCCGCAGCCTGTTCGGTGAGCGTCTCTGACGCCGAACGCACCCAGGGGTAGACTGGGCAGTCACAGCCCATGTCCGCTTCCAAACGGCCGAGCACATCGAGTCTCCGCCGATATCTCACGTCCCGCCCGTACATCGCAGTCGCCGACATCCGGCGCCGGTTCGGCCTCGATCCGGAAGCGATGAGCGTCGTGGCGCGCAACGGCACCACCGCGTACGTCGGCCTGCCGGAGCGGGAGGCGTCCAAGCTCCAGGATCTCTGGCAGCGTGACGAGGTCGGGGTCGAGCTGTCGGTCGAGGTTCGTGCGCCGGTCGTCGTCGGCATCTATCCGATGCGCATCGCGCGATTCGTCGTCGACCACGGCGCCAACGGCAACGGGAACGGCGTCGGCCACCATGTGCCAAACATCCCGACCCACGCTGCGCCGCACGACAATCAGGACGGCGAATGAGGGTCGCCGCGGTCATCAGCGACCTCATGCTCTACAGCCGCATCGAATCCGCCGCCTCCGCAGCGGGAGCGTCGCTTATCCGGGTCGACTCGCCCGCTGATCTGCCCGAGAACTCCGACCTCGTCCTCGTCGATTGGTCCGCGCGCGAGCCATCATGGGCGGATGCGCTGACGACCTCTGCCGGCCGTGTCATCCTGTTCGGCCGGCATACCGACGTCGACGCTCACGCCGCCGCGAGGCGCGCCCGTCTCGGTCCGATGTGGGCTCGCTCCAAGCTCCTGTCTGAGCTCCCTGCGCTTGTAAGGGAAGCCTGAGCGCGCGCTCGCCACTTCACGTTGCAGGAGCGCAACGGAAAGCAAGATGCGTGGGGCCCAACGCCCTGTCGCACCGTTGACGGTACCGGTACCTACGTACTAGCCTCCATGCAGCGGGGCCAGTGCACGTCCCGCCGAGTGTCCAACCAGCTGACCCGGGGGGAGGGTCGCTTGCCTGCCGCTGTGCAACTGCTGATTCCTGCTCGGCGAACGTGTGGTCACGCCACATGATGCGCGATTTCTTCGCGCAAGGGGAAGCCGGGAGCACCGTGAAGATCGTCCTTCGTTCCGCTATCGCCGCCGTGGCGGCTGCCGTCGCCTTCGCGGGCACGGGGACGGCCACCGTGACGCCGGGTGCGGTGACGCGTTCATGCGTGCACGAGGTGGGCAGCCGCGTCATCTCAGGGAGCGTGGTCGTCACCTCCAGCGAGCCGGGAGAGACGGTGGTGCTCTTCCTCTACGGCACCTCGGCCCCGGACGGAGCTGGCAGCATTCTCCTCCAGACGCTCGGTCCCATTCAGCTCGTCGTCGGCACGCACGCCTACGCCTTCAGCTTCGCCAACGTGGAGGTCGAGAGGTACGCCTTCTACGAGATCGGGCTGGATTCGCACACTGGACTGGCGCTGGAGGTTATCGATGCCGAGGCCGAGTGTATCCCGCCCGCCGTCCCAGAGACCCCATCGCCAGCACTCCTCGTCCTGACCGGAGGACTTGCGGTCGGGTTGGTTCTCATCGTGTCCGGCGCTCGCGCGAAGACGGCTGCCGCTCGAGCCCACGAGATCGGTCGACGGGACGGGCCGGCTCCCCGTTGATGACGACCCCCACTCCTCCGCGCTCGGCGCGGCTGTTGGCAGCCACGTTCGAGCGCATTCATCTCCGGGCGCTCATCGTCGTCGGGCTCGTCCTGTTGGCATATCACTATTCGTTCCTGACGCTCAGCCGCGACCTGACGCTCCAGACCCCGCTCGCATTCATCGCGCTCGTCCCGGTGCTGGCCGTGGCTCTCGCCTGGGCGACGACAAGGCACGCCCCGCCCGGCGGAACCATCAATGACCGCCAGGTCGACTACATCATTGGGATCGGCCTGGTCAGTGCGGCGGCAGCCATTGCCCTCCTGACGCCGATGTCGCTCGGCGCCGAGTTCTGGGTCTACCGCGTCGACCTGTTGAGCATCCCGCTATTTGCCGGGGGTCTCATCTGCATCTTCTTTGGCGTTCGTCAGGCGTGGCTATTGCGCTGGCCGCTTGGGTTTCTGCTCCTGGCCTGGCCCATCCCATACCTTCCGATTCTGGGGGACGCCACACGGTCGACCGTTGACGTCACCATCTCCATTCTGTCGAGCCTCTCAGCGGTCACGCCATGGGTCCACCCGGCGGTGGTGGGTTCGGATGTCTTTGTCGTCCAGCATGACGGCGGTTCATTCGTGGTCAGCGTCACCGCCGCCTGCTCCGGGTTGAACGGCCTCGTCGGCTTCGGACTCCAGGGACTTGCCGTGCAGTCGATCCTGCGCGGTCCTCTCACGCGCCGAATCGGCTGGCTCGTGGGGGGCCTGGCGCTCGTGCTGGCCCTGAATGTCGTTCGCATCGAAGCGATCTTCGCGATTGGCAGCCTGCTGGGTCCTGTGGCGGCCCTGGAGATGCTTCATCCGGTCGCAGGGCTCGCCGCGTTCGGCCTCGTGCTCATCGCGATGCTGCTCCTCGCACCTCGCTTCGGCCTCGAGCTCCGAAAGCCACTGCTCCAACAGGCTGTTCCGAAAGCCGTGGCACGCTCGCACGTCACTCGCATCCGCGGCGCAGTCGTTGTCGGCCTCACCCTCGCGGTGGGCTTCGCCGCGGTCAACGCCGCATACATCCGATTCGAGCCGGGAGGGCAGCCGCGTCCGCGGCCGGAAGTGCGGTCGGTGAGCCACGGCTGCCGGGCTGGGATGCCACGCCGGTAATCCGCCAGGATGAGGTCACCGACTACTTTGGCGCCGGCTCCACCTGGTTTCGCACCCGTTACACGCCGACGGCGCGGGCCACGCACACGAGCGACCAACCACTCTACCTCGACGTGATCGCGTCAGCGGACGGGTACCTGCTGAGCGCGTACGGCATCTCGGCCACCTACCCGTTTCCCGGATACGAGATCGTGGCCAGCGCGACCGCAGAGGTCGCCGAGGGGCTGATGGCAGACCTGCGCACCTATTGGAACCCGGAAACGTCGCGCGCATGGTCCCTCGCGTCGTGGGTGGCTCCAGCGGCGGCCGGAGGTGAGTCGGCGTCCCTGGAACGGGTTACGCTCCTCTTGCCGGGAAGTGAGGCGGCCCGGATCCGGGGGGCCCTGCCCGATGACTTCGAATTCAGTCCCTCCGACCACGGGCGGGTCGAGCGTTTCCTCGTGGCCATAGCACGCAGCATGCTGGATCGCCAGGGCGGGCGAGACGCATGAAGACGATCCGCCGTCCCGAGCAGGCTTCCTCACCGGCAGCACCCGGACGAGGGCCCAAAAGGCTTTTCGGCGGCGTCTTCGCGGGCGGACGATCGAGGGAAGAGAGAGTCGTCAGCTGCGCATCATGTGGGTACACGCAGCCGATCACAGCGGTCTTCTGCCGTCGTTGCGGCGAATTCAGGTCCCAGGCCACCCCGGTCGAGTCGTCTCGGGAAGGGCTGCTCCATCCGGGCGTTCCGGCCCCGTCTACCCGTGACTTCATCCTGCCGCATCCGTCCTTCGAGCCCGTGACGATCGACCGGCGTGAAGGGCCGCCGGTAGCACCGAGCCGAACGTCACAACCTCCCCGCCAACACGGTCGGGGTCATCGAAGCAGGCTTGGCACGCTCGAGGCGCACATGTCGGCTGAGAGCACCTTCACCCGCGGTCAGGTCGCCGCCTTCCGCATCGTCGTTGCCGTCCTGGCCATGGGCATCGTGATCAATGCAACCGCAACCGCCGTCGCGACGATTGGTTTCGTGACCGCGCTCTACCTCGGCGCGCTCCTCTTCCGGGCCCGGATCTTCTGGCGCGCCCTGGAGTCGCCCGCCGAGCTACGGGTGACAGACGCCCAAGCGAGGGCCCTGTGGGAGCATGCCCTTCCGATCTATACGGTGCTCGTGCCTGCGTACGGCGAGCCAGAAGTCATCGCCCACGTTATCGAGGCCATCGAGGCCATCGATTACCCGAAGGAGCGGCTCGACGTCAAGCTCCTACTCGAAGAGGACGACGTCGCAACCATCGACGCCGCAATGGCAGCCCGCCCGGGACCTCACATCGAGATCGTGCGGGTGCCCTATTCGGAGCCGAGGACCAAGCCGAAGGCCTGCAACTACGGCCTCAAGCTTGCCCGAGGAAAATTCGTCACCATCTATGACGCCGAGGACCGTCCGGAGCCGCTCCAGCTCCGCCGCGCGATCGCGGCCTTCCGCACGCTCGATGAGACCTACGCATGCCTGCAAGCCAAGCTTGCGTACCACAACACGACTCAGAACAGCATCACGCGCTGGTTCACCACCGAGTACGCGATGTGGTTCAACCAGTTGTTGCCCGGGCTCGTCGCGGACCGCGTCCCACTGCCGCTAGGCGGGACGTCGAATCACTTTCGGCGCGACGTGCTGGACGCCGTCGGCGGATGGGACCCGTACAACGTGACCGAGGATGCGGACCTCGGCATCCGGCTTCATCGGAGTGGGTATCGGACAGGTGTTCTGGACTCGACCACTCAGGAGGAAGCGAATAGCGACTTCGTCAACTGGGTGAAGCAGCGCTCGCGCTGGTACAAGGGCTATATGCAGACGTGGCTGGTGCACATGCGCGACCCGCGCCAGCTGCTTCGCGACGTGGGCGTCGGAGGTTTCATCGGATTCAATCTCTTCGTCGGGGGAACTCCGCTGCTGGCGCTGCTGAACCCGATCTTTTGGGTCCTGACGATCGCCTGGTTCGTTGGGCGGCTCGAGGTGATCCAGGACCTGTTCCCGTGGTGGCTGTATTACATCGGACTCGCGTGCATGATCGGCGGCAACCTGCTGTTCGTCTACACCAACATGGTCGCGGCGCGGCAGCATGGCAAGCCGGCGCTCGTGGTGACCGCGGTCTTCTCACCGGTCTACTGGGTGATGATGTCCATCGCCGCAACGAAGGCCATGGTCCAGCTCATCACGGCTCCGTCGTTCTGGGAGAAGACAACGCACGGCCTTGATCGTCGTGCGACCCCGGAGACACGTGATGCTCCGGCTTGAGACGTTGCGTGTCCCCTTCGGTGCACGGGCCGTCGACGGCTTGCGGTTCCTGCCGCGGCTAAGCGAGTCGTCGTTCATCGTGTGGCCAGCCATCGCCCTCTATCTGACCGTTGGCGTGATCCTGATCTACCAGAACCATCTCATCGTGAGCGACGCCTGGAGCCGCGTCGTGTCGGCTTACGCCGTCCTCTACAGTCGCGACCCGCACTTGGCCGCCATCGGATTCGTGTGGAGCCCGCTCCCCGCCCTGGTCCTGATCCCCCTGATGCCGCTCCATGGGCTCTGGCCCGGAATCGTGGCGGAGGGGTTCGCCGCGACGATCGTATCGGCCTTCGCGATGGGGGCGGCCGTGTGGCAGTTTCACGGGATGCTGACGGATTGGCGGCTGTCACGGCCGATGCGCCTGATCGCAACCGGATTGTTCGCGCTGCATCCCATGACCGTCCTCTACGGCGCCAACGGCAATACCGAGGCGCTCTTCCTCCTGTTTCTCGTGATCGCGACCCGCTACCTCGCCCGCTGGCTGGAACGCCCAACGGTAGGACCGCTCGCGATAACCGGGATGGCCCTTGGATGCGCGTACCTGACCCGGTACGAAGCGGCCGCTGCAGGCGGGCTGGTGGCCGTGTCGGTCATGGCGATCACCTACGCCCGCACGCCGGGCGACGCGGCCATCCGTCGCATTACCGCGGCTGCCGACGGGCTCATCGTCGGCCTTCCCTTCGCCGCAGCCTTTGTCCTCTGGGCGGCGGCGAGCATGCTCATCACCGGATCGCCGTTCGAGCAGTTCACGTCGTCCTACGGCGTCGCGGCGCAGGTGATCGCCGGGCTCGGCGTCTTCGACATCCCGTTCACCGACATGCAGCTCATGCTGCATCAACTGTTGGGTTTCCAGCCACTCGCCATCGCCATCGTGGTCACGACGCTGGCGGTCGCGGTCTGGCGTCGGGACTTGCGCTGGGTTGCTCCAGCCGCCGTGTTCGGCGCCATCGTCGTTTTCGTAGTCTGGGCCTGGCTGACCGGTCGAACGGCAGGGTGGGTTCGGTATTACATCGCCGTCATTCCGCTCGGACTCATGCTGGCAACTCTGCTCGTTTCTCCGCGGCGCAACGTAGGTCGACTGCGGCCCTCACTGATGGCCGCTGCCGGCGTCGGGTTCGTCGTGGTGGTCGGACTCACGAGCATGGTGTCCACGGTGCGGACGCTCGCCCATCCGCTAGCCGGGCGGAGTGACCTGTACGTCTCAGGGCGTTACGAACTCGCGGTCGAGACGACCACGTTCATCGACGCGCTCGGCGCAGAAGACGGCGAGGTGCTCATCGACCTCTACGCCGGATCACCCATCGTCGCGCTCTCTGAGAATCCCCGCCAGTTCGTGATGACGTCGGATCGCGACTTTCTCGATGTCGTGGACGACCCGGCGTCGCACGGCGTCAAGTTTCTGGTCATGCCGCCGGATGATGGCCTTACGTCCCTCGACGCGCTCAACCGGACCTACCCTGGGATTTACCGGGATGGTGCCGGGGTGGCCTCCCTCGTCGCAGAGTTCGATTCACCTTACGGGGAGACGAACTGGCGGGTCTACGAGGTGAATCAGTGACACGACAGCGAGCATTGGTCTTGACGCTGGCAGGTCTCCTGGGGGTGGTTGCGTACATCGCAGCCCGGATGGTGTTCGCCGCGCTCAACCTGGACTTGGCGAGCCCTCCGCTCGTGGCGCTTGCAGTGTGTGTATCGCTCACAGCCGCCATTCCCTCGCTCCCCTTCGGCGCCCGAGTTGCCGCCGCCGCCGTGACGCTGGCCATCATCGAGCACCAGGTTGGCGCGCTCGTGTCCCTCGGCCTCAGGCACATCGCCACGCCGCCGGAATGGGACATCACGGTGTTCTGGATCGAGGCGCAAGTCGCCGCAAGTGGGCAGAACTTCTACGATCCGGCCAACGCGCAGGCAATCGGGAGGCAGATCGGCGTGTCCGACGGGTTGCTCGCCGAGCTCTTCTTCTGGTATCCGCCCGTGACGATGCTCCTCTTCCTGCCGCTCGGCCTCATCGGCCTTGAGGCGGCGACGGCGGCGATGTATATCGCATCAGCAATTGCTGCTGCAGGGTGTGCTTGGCTGTTGTGGCGGCTCTTCCTCGACGACGCCGGGCCACTCGGGCTTCTCACTGCCACCGCCATGCTCCTGCTCGCTCGGCCCGCCCTCTCTACCGTCTTCTTCGTGCAGACGAACTTCCTCCTCTTGTTCTTCCTCCTCTTGTTCTGGCGTCAACTGCGGACTGGCGCGGCTGGCGTGTGGTTTGTACTGGCGAACGTGGTCAAGCCGGCGCTCCTCCCCCTCGCCCTGCTACTCGTGGCGAGATCTCCACGGATTGCTCTCGGCACCACGGCGACGACCGCTCTCGCCCTCGGGATCGCGGCGCTCGTCATGTTCGGTCCGGGGACGTTGTTTGCCTACCTGAGCGAGAATCCGACGCAACGGGCTCCTGAATGGCTCTATGCGCAGGACGTCAACCAGTCGCTTCTCGGCGTTGTGCTTCGGGCGACCGGCGAGTTCTTCTCCTTTGGGAGTCCGCTCGCCAACTACGCCTTTCTCAACATCGCAGCATGCTTGGCTGCCATCACCGTCTTTGTTTGTCTACGGCGGACCACCGACGACAGCATGGCGGTCGCCATCCTGGTCACCTTCGGCCTCCTGGTCTATCCAGGGACCCTCGAGCACTACGCCTTGCTCTTGCTGGGGCCAATGCTGTTGATGTGGCACCGGCGGGACTCGGTCCCGGGTGCGGCGATCGCGGTCCTTGCCTTCGTCGCTGGTGAGTACCTGCTCCTGGCAGTAGCCGACGGACAGCGAACGTTCGTAGCGACTCTCCTTGCGTGGCTCGCGCTCACCAGCATGGCAGTCCTTCCGGCGATCCTCCTGCGCGTTCGGTGGCTGATCCGGCGGCTCCCACCACTACGGGGGGTTGGGGCGCCAGCCGCTCAATAGCCCCGGACGACGCCGATGGCGGGATCACTCGGACCGATGTCGTAATGCGTCAGGGGATCCGTCCCGGCATCATTCCAGTTCCAGAGGACGATGCCATCCACCCCAGCCCCCAGCTGTGCCCGGAACTTGCTGTCCAGATAGGCAGCGCGCGTGGCTTGCGAGCCACCAGCCTCGTCGATGTGAATTCCCATCTCGCCCACGAAGAGCGGTTTCCCGAGTGCTGCGCACTGGGTGAGCCGCCGCGACAGACCGTTCCATTGGTCTCCGGGCATGGGCACCGTCGCCTGGCCGTAGTCGTGGTACTCGCAGACGTCGATTTGGGAAACCGAGTGGACATACTGATAGTCGTCGCCGGCTGCACCGCACTGTCCGCTCCCGATGGTGCCGAGGCTGAGCAGGTGGTTCGGATCGGAGCTCTTGACGACTGAGCCCATGTCGGCAGCGAAGTTGTACAGAACGTTGGCCGCGGCGCATCCTCCGCCGGCCCGGGGCGTTTCCGCCTCATTGACGAGCTGCCACATCAGCACGGTGGGGTCGTTCCCATACCGGGTCACCACCTCGCGAACGAATTCGCGATACGTTGCGATGTCTCCGGCGAACACCGTCGAGCTATAACCGGTCGTGTACCAGGCCTCCGTCTTCGTGCCGCTGTTTTCGCAGGCCCCCCAGTGGTCGGCGAGCGTCGCGATCACCCGCACGCCGGCCGTGCGGGCGGCGGCCAGGGTAGCGTCGAATGCTGCCCAGTCGCGGACGCCGTTGCTCGTTGCGAGCCGCTGGAAGAACCAGACGCGCACCGCCTCCTGGCCACCGCCTATGCCGCTGAGGGCCCCTCCGAATCGCCCATCGGCCATCTGATACCAGCAGTTCCACCGGCTGTTGGCGTTGTAGATGTTGAAGCCAGTGAACCGGTACGGCGCGCCGTTGAGAACGAGATCGGTTCCGTTCCGACCCACGAAGCCGTTCACAGGTGGGTTGGCCGCGATTGGTGGCGGAGCGGCTGGCGGAGCCGGGGGCGGCGGAGGCGGCGCGGTCACGGGAGATGCCGGGACCGGGGCCACGGCCGCTGGCGGCGCAGATGAGCCGGGCGCTTGCAGCGTGGCAGTGGTCGGGGCGGTGTCCAGCGGCGTTGATTGCGGGATCGACGGAGCCGCCGCATCCCGGACTGGCGACGCGGGCCCGGTAGAGCCTGGCGGGCTGCTCTCCGGCGCATCCATCATCGACGGCCGAGTGCGAGCCAGCAATCCATCAACCTCGGCGGAACTCGCAACCGTCAGGTCGGCCCGCGCGACGTGTGCCACGGCTACGGTCGGCCGCCCCGTGGTGAGCGGCGCTTCGGTCGCAACGATCGTGTACAGGCCTGGCGCGATTCCCGAGGTCGCGAATCGTGCGCGAAACGAGCCGTTGCCATTGACCTTGGTGGTGATGATTGGATTCGGGCGGCCAGCGATCGAAATCTGAACCTGGCTGTTGCGCGTGAAGCCGCTGCCGTGCGCCTCGACCACGCCGCCGGCAGCAACCGTCGGAGGCTGGAGTTCCAGGGTGGGGGTAGCGGCACGGAGGTCTGCGAGGGGGAGGAGGAGGCCGATCGCGCCGATCATGATGACAATGGTCGCGAGCCAGTCGCGTGTCCGTCGCGGTGGCCCGAGCGAGCGTGCCAATGGGGGCGTTTCGCGCACCCACCGGCTACCGTCCCAGAGGACCACGACTGACTCCTTTCGGCGGCCCGGCTGACTTCGTGAGTCCCGTGGCTTTGCGACCCCGCCTCGCGACGGGTGTGCCATTATCGTCGGGTGAGAGCGAGTGCCCGCTCTCGGAGTGCCAGATCCTATGACCTGAAGACTGCCGAGGTCGATCACCCGAACGTCCGGGCCGGGTACCAGTGGCGCGGCCCGGTGGCGAATGGGGGTTGCAAAGGTCCTAGGTCATCCGTACCCTAAGCGCGCCCATCCAGGACGGTGGCTCGGAACGCTATCGCAGTACCTGGCCGCGGCGGGGAGTGCCCAGTTGAAGTCTCTAATGCGGGTCGTGGGCGTGGCGGTCGTATCCGCGCTGGTGTTTCCGCTTGCTCCCGGAGCTCCAATGGCCAGGGTGGGAGCAGCCCCAGTCAATCCGGCGTTTGCCGACATTGTCGTGTTCAACGGGCTCACAAATCCCACGGCCATAGAATTCGCCTCTGACGGGCGTGTCTTCGTGGCGGAGAAGAGCGGCCTTATCAAGGTCTTCGACTCGCTCGCCGATACGACGCCAACCACGTTCGCCGACCTGAGAACGCAGGTCCACAACTACTGGGACCGCGGCCTGCTCGGGATGGCGCTCCATCCGAACTTCCCGGCGGATCCCCGGGTCTATGCCCTGTACACGCACGACGCCGCGATCGGGGGCACGGCGCCGCGCTGGGGGACCGCCGGCGCAACGTCGGACTCCTGCCCGAATCCGCCAGGCGGCACCGGCGATGGGTGTGTCGTGAGCGGGCGGCTCTCCGTCATGACGGCCAGCGGCAACAGTTCGACGGGAGAGTCCGTGCTGGTGGAGGACTGGTGCCAGCAGTATCCGAGCCACTCGATGGGGGACCTGCGCTTTGGCCCGGACGGCGCGCTGTACGTGACCGGGGGAGAGGGCGCAAGCTTCACATTCAACGACTATGGCCAGGACGGCAACCCCGTCAATCCATGCGGGGACCCACCGGGCGGCGTCGGTGGCTCCATGACCGTCCCGACGGCCGAGGGGGGAGCACTGCGCTCCCAGGACCTGCGGACCACGAGCGACCCGGTCGGCCTCAACGGGGCCCTGCTGCGCATCGATCCGTCGACGGGTGCGGCGATGGCTGGGAATCCGCTCATCGGCAGCCCCGACGTGAATGCCCGACGCATCGTTTCATATGGCCTCCGCAACCCGTACCGCTTCACGATTCGCCCGGGCACGGGGGAGATCTGGGTCGGCGACGTCGGCGGGAGCGGCTTCGAGGAGATCAACCGAATCGTCAGCCCCACGGCGCCGGTGACCAATCGCGGCTGGCCGTGTATCGAGGGTGTATCCACCAGGCCCGGTACCTACCAGGATCTGAACCTGTGCCAGTCGCTGTACTCGGAGGGCACGGCGGTCGCACCGTACTTCGCGTATCCCCACGGAGCGCCGGTCGCTGGCGAGACATGTCCAGCCGGTAGCGGTTCCTCGATCTCGGGCCTGGCCTTTTATGAAGGCGGCACCTATCCCGCTGCCTTCACGGGGGCGCTTTTCTTCGCTGACTACTCGAGGAAGTGCATCTGGGTCATGCATGCCGGAAGCAACGGTCTGCCGGACCCGGCGACCGTGCAGCCGTTCATCCAGAACGCAGGCAATCCGGTGCAGCTCAAGATCGGGCCTGGGGGCGACCTCTTCTACGTCGACTTCAACGGCGGCGCCATCCACCGCATCACGTACACGGCCCCCGGCGAGGCGCCCGACGCGGTTGCCAGCGCCACACCGACGTCGGGTGTCGCGCCGCTGACAGTGGCATTCAACGGCACCGCCAGCACAGATCCGACCGGCCAGCCGCTGACGTACGCGTGGGACCTCGACGGTGATGGTGCCTTCGACGACTCAACCGCCACCCAGCCGTCGTTCACGTACACCGCCGCCGGCACCTACAGCGTGCAGCTGCGGGTGACGGATCCGGGTGGTTTGTCCGACACCGCACAGCTCACCATCACCGTTACTCCCCCTGGCGGCGGGACCAGCACCCGCTACCTGAGCGACCTGGCCTTCGCCAGCAGCACCAATGGCTGGGGCCCGGTCGAGCGTGACCGCAGCAACGGTGAGAGTGCCTCCGGTGACGGCCGCACGCTGACCCTCAACGGCGTGACCTATGCCAAGGGCCTGGGCGTGCACGCGGTGAGCGACGTGCGCATCGCCATCCCGACCGGCTGCACCACCTTCAACGCCGTCGTCGGCATCGACGACGAGTCCGGCACCGCCGGCTCGGTCACCTTCCAGGTCTTCGGCGACAGCACCAGCCTGTTCACCAGCCCGGTGCTGACCGGCGTCGCCGCCGGAGCGCCGGTGAGCGTCAACGTCGCCGGCCGCGCTCAGCTGCGGCTCTTGGCCGCCAACGGCGGCGACAACATCAACTCCGACCACGCCGACTGGGCCGACGCGCGCTTCACCGGGTGCAGCGCCCCCGGCGAGGCGCCCGACGCGGTTGCCAGCGCCACACCGACGTCGGGTGTCGCGCCGCTGACAGTGGCATTCAACGGCACCGCCAGCACCGATCCCACCGGCCAGCCGCTGACGTACGCGTGGGACCTCGACGGTGATGGTGCCTTCGACGACTCAACCGCCACCCAGCCGTCGTTCACGTACACCGCCGCCGGCACCTACAGCGTGCAGCTGCGGGTGACGGATCCGGGTGGTTTGTCCGACACCGCACAGCTCACCATCACCGTTACTCCCCCTGGCGGCGGGACCAGCACCCGCTACCTGAGCGACCTGGCCTTCGCCAGCAGCACCAATGGCTGGGGCCCGGTCGAGCGTGACCGCAGCAACGGTGAGAGTGCCTCCGGTGACGGCCGCACGCTGACCCTCAACGGCGTGACCTATGCCAAGGGCCTGGGCGTGCACGCGGTGAGCGACGTGCGCATCGCCATCCCGACCGGCTGCACCACCTTCAACGCCGTCGTCGGCATCGACGACGAGTCCGGCACCGCCGGCTCGGTCACCTTCCAGGTCTTCGGCGACAGCACCAGCCTGTTCACCAGCCCGGTGCTGACCGGCGTCGCCGCCGGAGCGCCTGTGAGCGTCAACGTCGCCGGCCGCGCTCAGCTGCGGCTCTTGGCCGCCAACGGCGGCGACAACATCAACTCCGACCACGCCGACTGGGCCGACGCGCGCTTCACCGGGTGCAGCGGAGGAGGGGGCAACACCGCGCCGGCGCCAACGATCCTGACGCCCTCCGCTACCACGACGTGGCAGGTCGGCACGACGGTCGGCTTCAGTGGCTCGGCGAGCGACTCCCAGGATGGTGCTCTACCGGCCAGCGCCCTGGACTGGCGACTCCTCCTTCACCACTGCAGCGACACCGGTTGCCACATCCACACCATCGAGTCGTTCGCGGGCGTGGCATCAGGCAGCTTCTCGGCGCCGGATCACGAGTATCCAGCGCATCTCGAACTGCAGCTGACGGCGACGGACAGTGCCGGCGCAAGCTCGACGGTGAGCCGCACGTTGCAGCCGCAGACGGTGGCCCTTACGTTCGCAACCAGCCCCAGCGGGCTTCAGGTCTCCGTCGGCAGCACCACGGGAACCGCGCCGATGACGCGAACGATGATCGTCGGATCGACCACGACCATCAGCACGCTCACGCCGCAGAGCATCAACGGGACCTCCTACAACTTCGCGAGCTGGTCCGACGGTGGAGCGCGAAATCACGACATCGTTGCGGGCGCGGCCCCGATGACGCGAACGGCGACCTTCACTCCCGCCGCCGGCGGCGGCACCACCCGCTACCTGAGCGACCTGGCCTTCGCCAGCAGCACCAATGGCTGGGGCCCGGTCGAGCGCGACCGCAGCAACGGCGAGATTGCCTCCGGTGACGGTCGCACCCTTACCCTCAATGGCGTGACGTACGGCAAGGGCCTGGGCGTGCACGCGGTGAGCGACGTGCGCATCGCCATCCCGACTGGCTGCACCACCTTCAACGCCGTCGTCGGCATCGACGACGAGTCCGGCACCGCCGGTTCGGTCACCTTCCAGGTCTTCGGCGACAGCACCAGCCTGTTCACCAGCCCGGTGCTGACCGGCGTCGCCGCCGGAGCGCCTGTGAGCGTCAACGTCGCCGGCCGCGCTCAGCTGCGGCTCTTGGTCGGCAACGGCGGCAACAACATCAACTCCGACCACGCCGACTGGGCCGATGCGCGCTTCACCGGGTGCAGCTAAAGGGAGCGATCAGCTGGCGGAGGCGGCGTAGGGCACCGAAACTTCCATCGGCACAGGCATCTTCGCGGTTTGCGTGATGATGGCGATGATTCGCTCGCCGCTGTGGCCATCCCCAAACGGGTTTGTCCATGATCCGCGCCGATCGATCATCGTTGTCGCTACTTCCAGGATCCTGTCGGGCAGCGCGCCAGCCAGTTGGTTCGCCCCCGCATCCACAGTCTCTGGGCGCTCCGTGTTGTCACGCAGAGTGACGCATGGGACGCCGAGCGTGCAGGCCTCTTCCTGGATGCCACCTGAGTCGGTCAGCACCAGGGCGGCACGTGCCTGAAGCGCGAGGCTCTCGAGGTATCCAACGGGCGACAGGACGACGAATCCGGGCGGCAATCCGATCGCGTACTCGCGCAGCCGGCTTGCGGTCCTGGGATGCAGGGACAGCAACAGTCGGGCGCCGAGTGCCTCGCTGGCACGCCGAAGACCCTCGATGATCCCGGCCAGTCGGTCGGCATCATCCGTGTTCTCTGCGCGGTGTACGGTCGCCAGGAAGTAGGGCCGGTCAGGGCCCGCCGCCGGGTGATGGGGCAGGTCGAGTGCCCGCGGCAGGTTCCGCAATACTTCGTCGACCACTGTGTTGCCGGTGATGGTGATGCGGTTACCAGCGATGGCCTCTCTGCGCAGGTTGTCGGCCGCCGTCGCCGTTGGGGCGTATAGCTCATCGGCCAGGTGATCGACGAGGATGCGGTTGATCTCCTCCGGCATCTGGCGGTCGTGCGAGCGCAAGCCCGCCTCGACGTGGCCGAGGCGGATTCCCATTTTGTTCGCCGCCAGCCCGGCTGCCAGGACGGTGTTGGTGTCACCCTCGACCACCATGATTTCGGGCTCCTCGGCCTCGAGAACTTCCTCGAGGCGCAGCAGCATCGTGCCGATCTGAAACGGGTGCGAACCGGACCCGACGTGAAGATTGTG
This sequence comes from uncultured Chloroflexia bacterium, assembly GCA_963839635.1. GTDB lineage: Bacteria > Chloroflexota > Limnocylindria > QHBO01 > QHBO01 > JACDBZ01. The sequence continues at coordinate 406,443 of CAWIVT010000006.1, read as the reverse complement.
GTCCGGGAGTGGCAGCTCGAGCTGCTCGAAGAAGATGCCGCTCAAGTCCGTCGAGTAGTGCTGGCCGCTGTGCAGCACGATCGTCTCGATGCCCGCCTCGCGCGAGGCGCGGATGACGGGCGCCATCTTGACGACCTCGGGTCGTGTCCCCACCATCACCGCGATCTTCATTGCTCTGCTCCCCGCAGGAGTATCTCGACCCGTCGGGGCGAGAAGCGCGTGAAGCGGTCCACCATGCGGCGAGCGATGAGCGCGAGCGACGATCGCACCGTGCGCCAGACGTTCATCTTGCTCGAGCCGACGCGCGACGAGTAGTCGAGCCGCAGCGGGACTTCGTCGGCTCGAATGCCCACCTGCCGCAGGCGCAGGAGAAGATCGACCGTGGCCTCGAAGCCGCGCTGGGTGCAGAGCTCGTCGCCATAGACGCGTCGCGCGCGTCGCAGCGGCCCGATCGCATACGCGCGGAATCCACACGTGTAGTCCCGCACCCCCGGAATTGGAAAGGCGAGCCGGAAAAGGATTCGGCTGCCGTCCGAGAGGAGCCGTCGATAGAGCGGGACTCCGGCGACGGTCGCGTCCCGCTGGTAGCGTGAAGCGATCACGACGTCGACCCCGGCGCGGATGCGGCGCACCATCTCGGGAATGAGGTCTGCGGGATGGGTGTTGTCCGCGTCCAGCGCTACCACGATGTCGCCGTCGGCCGCTCCATCGATGATGGCGTAGATACCCGTTCGGATCGCCGCGCCCAATCCGCCGTTCTGCGCGTGGCGGATGACTGCCAGTTCGATCGACGCGCCGCGTGCGGCCACCTCCGCGCGCTCGACAGTGGCGTCCTTGCTCCCGTCATCGACCAGCACGACTCGTAACGGTTCCGCCATGGTCGACGCAACCGATGCGATGCTCCGCACCGTCGGGACGATGGTGACCTCTTCGTTGTACGCCGGCAGGAGGACGTGGATCATGCCGCGATCGCATCCGCCGCTGCCGCCAGGCCCGCGGTCTCGGCCTCGAAGGCCGTCATCAGCTCGTCGACTACCTCGCAGCACGAGTTCCACGAGTTCACGCGCGGATAGACCTGCGCCGTCGACGCCATGTACAGCCGCCCGGGAATGAGCGACGGCGCGGGGCGCATGGACCGGTAGCCGAGCGGCCAGATCGGCTCGACAAACGGGGCCCGGAAGAGGAAGGCACTCTCGATGCTCGCCGAGGCGCCGGGGAATAGGCGCTCGAGGTCCGCGCGGTAGCCGGCGAGCAGTTCATCGTCGGGCGTAGCAAAGAGGGCGCTGCCGCGGTGCGTGTAATTGACGAGGTACGTCACGTACCGCCCATCGGACCGCGCGAGCGGCACGAGGTTCGACATCTCGATGATGCCCTGGCAGATTGCGCCGCTATCGACCACCGGCATCCAGTAGTGGGAGGTCAGCGGTTCGCGCATGATGAACACGCCGCTGATGACGCCCTGATAGTCGAGTTGAAGGTCCTGGACCGACTCGGGCAGGTCGAGAGGTGCGGACATCTTCTGCAACTGACCCAGCGGCGAGGTGCCGACCACCGTGTCGAACAGCAAGCGCTCATCACCGATGCGGAGGGCCATCCCCTCGCCGTCGCGCTCGATCGCGTCGATGCGGGTGTTGAGCCGAATGGTGGCGCCGTTCCGTTGGAGTGTTTGCTCGATCGCGTCCACGAGCGAGCGATAGCCACGCCTCAGGCAGCCCTTGACTTCCTTCTTGGTGTTCTTCTCGCGGCTCAGCCGGCTCGATAGCCAGAGGGCGGGGATCGACGCGTAGCCATCACCGATCTTTGCTTCGAGTAGCGGCTTCCACATCACTTCAAAGGCGCGCTTACCGACCTGCCGGCGGATCCATCGGTCCACCGCGATGTCGTCAAGGGTTGGGGCGGTGCCGTTGATGCGCGCCCGGACTCCCATCAGCCCAAGCCGCAGCCGGTCGATCATCGAAAGCGGCGTAAAGCGAAGCAAATCCATCGCGGTGTTCATCGGATACACGTGGCCGCGGTGCATGAAGCCCATGCTGGTGTCGCGCCAGATCAGATCCGCTTCGAGGCCGACCTCCCCGATCAGCTTGATCAGGGCGTCATCATTCGGAAGGATGCAGTGATAGAACTTCTCAAGATGCGCATCCCGGTACGGGAAGCTGACGCCCAGGCCTCCCAGGAACGACTCCCCTTCAAACAGGGTGACCGGGTGCCCCAGTCGTGAGATACGCACTGCTGAGGCGAGGCCGGAGATGCCTCCCCCGATGACGGCAACAGTGTGCGACGAACGCGATGATACTCGGGCCACGGTGGGCATGGTGGGCACGGTGGGTACGCTCAGGTTTGCTCGGTCGGATCCAGTACCTTTGGGCCACTCGGGTACTGGGGAACCGGACCGTATCGGTTCCAGGGTGTGGGGTCAAGGGCTCTCGTCCATCACTTGAGCGCTAATTGCCCCGAAGAGGCCAAATGGCGTTGCTGAGATGCAACGGATCGGGCGCCGCAGCCACGCCGGGGCTACCCTTCCGCACGCCATGAACCCAACATGCGCAGATGACCGATTTGCCGCCCGCTGCGCTGAGCATCGACTGCGACAGCGCCGCGACGCATCTCCTCGGCTACGGGATCACCGCTGCCAAAGGCGATCGTGTGCTTGAGATCGGCGTCGAGCGAATGCTCGAGGCGTTGAGCATCCGCGGGCTACGCGCCACGTTCTTCGTCGTCGCCGAGGACACTACATCGCGACCATCTTGGATCGAGGCGATCGTGGCCGGTGGACACGAGATTGCGTCTCACTCTGCCTCGCACCCCGTGGGTATCTCACGACTTCCTGCTGACGAGCTGCGACGCGAGGTTGAGGAGGCCCGCGCCACGATCGAGCAAGCGACCGGCGCAGGTGTGACAGGGTTTCGGGCCCCGAACTGGGACGTGTCGCCGCGGTTGCTCGGATTCGTGCGCCGCGCAGGGTACACATACGATGCAAGCCTCTTGCCCACCCCCCTCCTCATTCCTGCTCGGATCCTCTTGGCCGTCAAGTCCCGATCTCCATCCACCATGCTGAAGATGCCGTTTTGGCCGTCATCGCTGCGCCGGCTGCCCCATGTGGTTCAAACGGGCCACGGCGCGATCACTGAGGTCCCCGTGAGTGTCGCGCCGAGGATGATGTGGCCGGTCTATCACAGCCTGCGCCATGGCATGTCCGATGGACGGTTCGCGGCGTTTCTCGACGGCTTTTCTGGGCGAGGCGAGCCGCTCTCGTACCCGCTCCATGCGATTGATGCGGTTGGGATTGCAGAGGACGGGATCGATCCTTACCTGCGACGCCACCCTGGTGGCGGCGTGGGGCGCGCCGAGAAGCTCGCGTTGCTCGAGCGGACCATCGATTCCATCGCCGCCAGATTTGTCCCCGGTACCCTTGGTGACCTCGTTGCGGGGATGGCGACAGCACGGCACGAAGCATGAGCCGCACCGAAGGTCGAGGACGCCACTGGTAGCACGCCTTCGGGCTGCTATTGAGCGTCGCCGCGATCTTGGTTCTTCTGGGCTCGGTGGAAACGGGCGAGACAGGAGCCGTCATCGTCGAGGCGGATGGGCGGGTGCTGGTGGTGGGCGCGCTCATCGTGGTGACCCAGCTGATCGTCCAGACCCGGCGCTGGATGCTGCTGCTGGCCAGCCTGTCCGCTCGCCGCATCGGAGTCGCTCACCTCATCGGACCGGTACTGCTTGGCTACCTCGGACACTTCGTTCTGCCATCGCGGCTCGGTGAAGTTGTGAGATCCGTTGCAGTCTCGCGCCGGGAGGGGCTACCCCTTGGGGCACGCCGCGCTGCGTGTCAGCGGGATTGTCCCGATCAGCCGCGAGTCGTCGTGGCCTGTCCGGGCGCGTCGGCCGGGCCAGCGGAACTTGGAGAAGGTCCCTTGATTGCCCACGCGGCACGCCCAGAACTGGGTCCAAGGATCTTGACGATTGCGATCGCGGTGCTGAGCGACGGCATGTGATTGCGACCGAGGAGCCTCGAGATCGTCGAGTGGTTGATGCCTGTGCGCATGCCCAAGGCGCGCTGGGTGATACGCCGCTCGGCCATGGCATCGCGCATCCAGCCGCCAAAGTCGCCATCAGCGATGCGGCTGGGTAGAAACAGGTCGTCCACGAGTCGTTACCCCCATGTGAATCCGAAGCTTGGTTCCGGGCACGGGAGCCGAGCCGTTGGAAGCAGCAGTGTGTACGTGCCACTGCCCTTGTGGCACCAAGGCGGGACGAGGCTCGGTCTCGCCAGTGGCTCAGCGCGGCGGGACGGCGACCGTGGGCACGTCCGCGCTTCGTAGCCTGCCTCGGTCCGCAGAATCCTACAGACCGGCGCAGCATCGCGGCATCAGTGGAACTACTGATTTCGCCACGGAATCTCCGGTCAGTACCGCCGTCAGTACCAGGCCCGTATGCAGTACCGAGGCAGTTCCAGACGCCGGGACGGGACCGTTGTCTTCGAACCACGTCGATCCGTCGAGGGGGCCCTTGCCCGTTCCCTCGATCGGCCCACTGCCGGACCGGTCAGCGTCTGACCGCCGTCTCCTGCCCGGCGGGCGTGTCGCGCACGTCGACGCCGAGGGCTGCCAGCTCATCTCGCAGCTCGTCCGAGCGCGCATAGTCCCGCGCCGCCCGCGCCGCCGCCCGCGCATCGAGCAGCTCGGCGGCACCGTCGGGCAGCGGCGCCTCGACCGCCACGGGCTGATCGAGCGAGAGGCCGAGCACCCGGTCGAAGTCGAGCAGCAGCGCCCGTCGCTGCGCATCGGTCAGCTCCGAAGCCGACGCCACCTCGTGGGCGATGGCCAACGCCCTTGGCGTCGCAAGGTCATCGGCGACGGCATCGGCGAAGCGCTCGCGATAGCCGGCCGCCGGTGGCTCCGCCAGGTCGACCGCATCGTCCGGACCTGCGGCGGCGCGTCGCAGCCGGGCGAGGCCCGAAGTTGCGGCGTGCATCGCATCCTCGTGAAGTCGAGCTTGCTCCGGTAATGGGCGGTCAGCGCCAGGTAGCGGAAGACGAGCGGCTCGTAGCCCATCTGGGGCAAGTCGGCGACGCGGATGACGTTGCCGGTGCTCTTCGCCATCTTGGCGTCGTCCATGGTCAGGAACTCGCCGTGCATCCAGACGTTGACGACCTCGGTGCCCGAGCGCTCCCTCCGACTGCGCGATCTCGTCCTCGTGGTGGGGGAATTTCAGGTCGATCCCGCCGGTGTGGACGTCGAAGCGCTCGCCGAGGTGCTTGAGGCTCATGGCCGAGCACTCGATGTGCCAGCCGGGGAAGCCGTCGCCCCACGGTGACGGCCACTTCATGAGCCGATGGTCGTCGCGCGTGCTTCCAGAGCGCGAAATCGGCCGGGTCGCGCTTGTCCGACTCGACCTCGACCCGATGGCCCGCGCGCGTCTCCTCCACCTTCTGGCCCGAGAGCTGCCCGTAGCCGGGAAAGGCGCTGACGTCGTAGTAGATCGTGCCGCCGACCTCGTAGGCGAGGCCCTTGTCGAGCAGCCGCTGCGTGAGGTCGATCATCTCGTCGATGTGGTCGCGTCGCCTTCGGCATCACGTCCGCCGGCAGGATGTTGATGAGCGCCTCGTCCTCCAGCCAGGCCTCGGTGTAGAAGTCCGCGATCTCGCTCGGGCGACTTCCCCTCGGTCTCCGCCGCCAGCTCCATCTTGTCGGCCCCGGCCAGCGAGTCGTGGTCGTCGTCGCGCATGTGGCCGACGTCGGTGATGTTCTTCACGTATCGCACCTCGTAGCCGAGGTACTCGAGGGTCCGGTGCAGGAGGTCGCCGAACAGGTAGGTCCGCAGGTTCCCGATGTGCGCGTACTTGTAGACCGTGCTGCCGCACGTGTAGATCGCGACCGTGCCCGGCTGGATTGGCTCGAGCGGCTCGGTGCGGCGCGTCAGTGAGTTGTGCAGGCGGACCTGCGGCAGGGAGTCCGGCATGGCCCGGTCATTCTACCGACGCGATTGCGTCGGTGGCCGGCGCGTCTCTGGGGATGACTCCGTTCAGTGGAGCCCGTCCGGGTCGAGGGAGCGCAGGCGTTGCGCGACCGCTTCGAGCACGCGCAGGCGGATCTCCGGGAACTCGTCCATGAGCACCTGGAACTCGCGACGCGCGACGACGAGCAGCCGGGAGGGCTCGGCCAGCGTGACGGTCGCCGTGCGCGGCCCGCCGTCGAGGAGCGCGATCTCGCCCAGGACCTCACCCGGCCCTCGCTCGCCGAGAGGCTGGCCGTCGCGCTCGACGCGGGCAGAGCCCGACACGAGGATGAACATCTCCGAGCCCTGGTCACCCTGCGCCATCAGGAGCCGGTCTGCCGGCAGGTCGATGATGTCCGCGAGGGTCGACACGCGCTCGATCCCGCCCTCGCCGAGGCCGGCGAAGAGGGGGACGGTCCGGAGCAGGTCGATCTTCTCGTCGCGGGCCATGCTGGGTGACTCCGTTTCCGATGCGGATCCCTTGCCGGCAGCATACCGCCGCGGCTGTCGGCTCGGCTAGGCTTGGCACATGGCCCAATCCGGGATTCCGACGCCTATCCATTGAGTCTCGGCGACGAGCCGCGGTTCTGCCCCGCATGCGGACGCCCGGTCGAGGCTCGGATGCTCGAGGCCGACCACCGACCTCGTCTCGTGTGCGCCGAGGGGCACGTCACCTGGCGCAACCCGCGGATCGTGGCCGGCACGCTGCCCGTTCGTGGGGGTCGTGTCTACCTGGCGCGTCGGGCCATCGAACCGGCGCTGGGCCGATGGGGGAATCCGAGCGGCTTCCTCGAGCTTGGCGAGTCGACCCAGGAGGGGGCCCGTCGGGAAACCGAGGAGGAGACCGAGCTGCGGGTCGAGATCGGCCGCCTCATCGGCGTCTACTCGCGGCCGCACGCGGGCGTGGTCACCGTTACCTACGAGGCGGGCATCGTGGGCGGCTCGCCCGAGCCGGCGGCCGAGACGAGCGAGGTCCGCGACTTTGGGCCGGATGAGATCCCGTGGGACGAGCTGGCGTTCAGCTCGGTCGAGTCGGCGCTGCGCGACTGGGTGGCATCGCTGCCGGGGCGCGGCCCGCGTTTCGAGCCCGAGCTCTACGTGGAGGGCGACCCCGACTGACGGACGACGGCCCCGCGCACGGGGACCGTGGTTCCGACGACCAGCCCGTACCCGATCGTCGCGAGGATCGAGACCGGCGCCGCGACCATCTCGAACCCGGGCAGCTGGCGTGCCAGCACGGCTGCGACGATGCCCCACGCCAGGAGCGCGGCGACCGGAGCCGCCACCGCGAGCGTCGTTCGGACCGTGAAGAAGCGCCCGAAGAAGTACGCGAAGCACATGCCGACGAGCGCGCCGCCGGCCTGGACGGCGCCGATGCCGAGCACGAAGGCCAGCTCGGGGGAGCCGGCGATCGGGGAGAGGGCCAGTGCGATCGGCTCGAGCGGTCGAAGTGGATCGCCGTGCACGATGCCCGCGAGCGACATGGCAATCGCCGCCCACACGTAGCCGCCGGCCAATCCGCCGACGAAGCCCTTGTAGGCCAGTCGCAGCCCGTTCACCTCGGTCACGGAACCGATGCTAGTCGCCGCCGAGTCGATCTCCGCCCCGATCGAAGGTCCGGTCCGGCCCCGTACGCGCGACCGCCCCCGGACCTCAGCCGGCGTAGCGGGTGAACACGGTCACGGCGTTCTGGCCGCCGAAGCCGAAGCCGTTGGTGATGGCAACCTCGACGGCCTGCCGGCGCGCCCGGTTCGGCACGTAGTCGAGGTCGCAGGCCGGATCGGGCGTCTCGTGGTTGATGGTCGGCGGGATCACGCCGTCGCGGATGGCGAGCACGGCGGCGATGGCCGACACGGCCCCTGCCGCTCCGAGGGTGTGGCCGACCATGCTCTTGTTGCTGCTCACCGCAAGCCGGTCGGCGTGCGCACCGAACGCGGCGCGGATGGCCTTCGTCTCGGTGGCGTCGTTCAGCGGTGTCGACGTTCCGTGCGCGACGACGTACTGCACCTGCTCCATCTCGAGCTGCGCGTCGCGAACCGCGCGCTGCATGGCCAGGGTGGCGCCGTAGCCGGATGGGTCGGGGGCACTGATGTGAAACGCGTCGCCGGTGAGCGCCCCGCCGGCGACCTCGGCAATGATCGGGGCGCCCCGCGCCTCGGCGTGCTCCGCCGCCTCCATCACGAGCACGCCTGCCGCCTCGCCGAACACGAAGCCGTCTCGATCGGCGTCGAACGGGCGCGACGCGCCGGTCGGGTCGTCGTTGCGCTTCGAGAGCGCGCCCATGTTGGCCAGCGCGGCGAAGGAGACCGGCATGATTGCGCTCTCGGTGCCGCCGGCGATGACGACGTCCACATCACCGCGCTCGATGAGGCGCTGCGCCTCGAGGAAGGCCTGGACGCCGGACGCGCATGCGGCGACCGAGGTGATGACCGGTCCCCGGATGCCGTTCTGGATGCTGATCTGCGCGGCGGCCATCGACGGCGACATCATCGGCACCATGAAGGGGCTGACGCGCGCCGAGCCCCTCGTGGTGAGCACATCCTCGCCGATGGCAACCTCCTGGACTCCGCCGCCGCCGGTATTGACGACCACCGCCACGTCATCCCGGTTGTGGTCGCCGATCTGCAACGCCGGCGTGGTCGATTGCCTGGCGCGCGGCGGCGACGGCGAGCTGGGCGAAGCGGCTCATGCGGCGCGCCTGCTTGAAGTCGATCCAGTCCCTCGGCTCGAAGCCCTTGACCTCGGCCGCGATCCGGACCTCGAGGTCGGACGGATCGAACTGGGTGATGGTCGCCACCCCGGACACGCCGGCGGTGAGGTTGGCCCAGAACGTCTCGACGTCGTTGCCGATCGGCGTGACCGCTCCCATGCCCGGTGACGACGGCGCGGCGCGCCGGATCGCGCTGCCGCGGCGTGCGGCCCATGTGGCCTACCGGTCCTCGAAGCGGCGCAGGATGATCGAGCTGTTGTGGCCGCCGAGTCCCATCGAGTTGGAGAGCGCGACGCGCACGTCGGCGGCGCGTGCCTCGTTGGGCACGTAGTCGAGCGTCAGCTCCGGGTCCGGATGGCGGTAGTTGATGGTCGGCGGGATGCAGCCGGTCGCGAGGACCTTCGCGCAGACGAAGGCCTCGATCGCTCCCGAGGCGCCCATGGCGTGGCCGAGTCATCGACTTCGTGCTGCTGACCACGAGCCGATCGGCGTGCTCGCCGAAGACGTCGCGGATGGCGATCGTCTCGTAGCGATCGTTCAGCGGCGTGGAGGTGCCGTGGGCGTTGATGTAGTCGACGGCCTCCGGACCGATCCCGGCGCGCGACGAGGGCGGCCCTCATCGCGCGCTGCGCGCCCTCGCCGCGCTCGGCCGGGGCTGCCATGTCGTACGCGTCGGCCGACGAGCCGTAGCCGATGACCTCGGCGATCGGTCGCGCCCCGCGTGCCAGTGCGTGCTCGAGCTCCTCGAGGACCAGGACCGCGGCTCCCTCCGACACGACGAAGCCGTCGCGCGTGGCGTCGAACGGACGCGATGCCATCGCCGGGTCGTACTCGCCGCTGTCGGGGTCCTTCGGGGTTCCGAGCGCCCGCATCTGCCCGAAGCCGGCGAAGGCCAGCGGCACGAGCGGCGCCTCCGTCCCGGCGCCGAGCATGATGTCGGCCTGGCCGCGCACGATCGCCTCCATCGCCTCGCCAACCGCGTGCCCGCCCGTGGCGCAGGCACTGACCACTGCCATGTTCGGGCCGCGAATGCCGTACTGGATCGCGACCTGCCCCGACGCCGAGTCGGGAAGCATGTGCGGCAGCATGAACGGGCTGACGCGCCGTGCCCCACGCTCGAGGAGGGTCTGGTGCCCGTCGAGCATCATGCCGATGCCCCCGATGGCGGTGCCGACGACCATGCCGAATCGATCGGCGTTCACGTCGCCGTTGACCAGCCCGTTGTCGGCGAGCAATCCCGCGTGGCGGAGGGCCTCTCCGGTGGCGGCGACCGCGAAGTGCGTGTTGCGGTCGTGCCTCCGCGCGTCCTTGGGGTCCATGTAGGCCGTGGCGTCGAAGCTCTTGACCTCCCCCGCCACGTGCGGATCGAACGGCGACGCGTCGAACAGCGTGATGTCGGTGATCCCGGATCTCCCGGCGACGAGCGCCTCCCACGTCGCCTCGGATCCGATCCCGACGGCCGAGACGATACCGAGGCCGGTGACCACCGCGCGACGCTGCGTCACGCCGGCATCTCCCGCAAGGTGGCCATGAACGAGCCACCGCCGGAGCCGTCGAGCGTGTGCATCTCCGCGTCCGGGCTGATGCGCCGGATGAGCCCGGAGAGGACCCGCCCCGGACCGACCTCCACGAAGTCGGTCACGCCACCGGAGACCATGCGCCGCACCGTGGCCGTCCACTGCACGCCGTGCACGAGGTGCTCGGTCAGCTCGTTGCGCAGGCCCTCGGCCGTATTGATGAACGTCGCGTGCACGTTCCCGAGCATCGGGACCTGCGGGTCGCGGAACGGCACCTTGGCAAGGATGCGGCCGAACTCGTCGCGAGCACGCCGCATGAGGGGCGAATGGCTGGCCACACTGACCGTCAGCCGCGCCGCCTTTCGCGCACCGACCGTCTTGCTCATCTCGAGCGCGAAGACGAGGGCGGGGATGACGCCCGACAGGACGATCTGTCCGGGCGCGTTGGCATTGGCGACGCTGATCTCGCCATGCTGGCTCGCCTCCGCCACGATGTCGTGGACCTGCTCGTCGGAGAGGCCGATGACGGCACCCATGCCCCCGGCGATCCCGCGCTCCTGCATGATCCGGCCACGCTCGCGAACCAGGCGCATGGCATCCGCGTAGTCGATGGCGTCGGCAGCGACCGCGGCGGCGTATTGGCCGGCCGAGTGCCCCGCCATCGCGGCCGGCGCGATGGTGATGCCCGCGTCGAGCGCCTCCTCACGGATCGACTCGAGGAACGCGACGCTCGTGGCCAGGATGGCCGGCTGCGCGTTGACCGTGCGATCCAGCTCCTCGGCCGGTCCCTCGAGGATCATGCGCGACAGGGGCATGCCGAGCGCCGCGTCGGCGCGCTCGAAGGCCGCGGCGGCGGCCGGTGAGCGCTCGATGAGCTCGGCGCCCATGCCGACGTACTGGGAGCCCTGGCCGGGGAAGACGAAGGCGATGGAGCGTGACGGTTTCGCGCTCGCGTCGGGGGTCTCTGTCATGGGTACAACGTGCACGGGAGATCGGCCGGAGTATACCCGCGCACGCACGATCGGCCGAGTCCGCGAATGGGATCAGGAGCGGATCACGTAGCGCCCGACCACCTCCGCCAGGACCGGAAGGCCGAAGGCCAGCGCGCTCACCGGCACGCGCTCGTCGTGTCCGTGGAACAGCGACAGGAACGGCACGTCGGGCTCCAGTCGCAGGGGGGCGAAGCCGTAGCACGGGATGCCGAGCTGGGCGAGCGCCTTCGCGTCGGTGCCGGGCGTGATCATCATCGGAACGGCGGTGGCGTCAGGATCGGCCAGTGCCAGTGCCTCGTGCATGAAACCAACGATCTGCGCGTCGGCGGGCCACTCCACCGCCGGAAGCGTCACGACCGACTCGACGGTCGCGTCGTGCCCGACGAGCCCCTGGAGCTTCCGAAGGAACCCTGCCTGGTCGGTCCCGGGCAGGGTGCGGACGTCGACCTCCGCCTCGCCGGCTCCGGGCATGACGTTGACCTTCTTGCCGGCTCGCAGCACGGTCGGAGTGGCGGTGTCGCGCAGCATGGCGTCCAGCGAGCTGCGCATGACCGGATCGTCGACCAGGGACTCCAGCAGGGCCGCGGTGGCCGATGGGTCAACTTCGGCCAGCCGTGCGACCTCGCCCAGGCCGATGGACTCGAGGAATTCGGCGACAACCGGGATCACGCGCGCCTGCCGCTTTGCCTGGTCGGCTGCCAGGGAAGTCACCGCGGCCGCCAGCTTGACTGCGGCGTTGTCGGCGTGTGGCATCGAACCGTGGCCGGGGGTGCCGGTCGTTCGCAACCGCGTCCACGCGATGCCCTTCTCGGCGACCTGGATCGTGTAGAACCGACGCCCCCCGAGCGTCATTGAATAGCCGCCTACCTCGTTGAGCGCCGCGGCCGCCGGGCGGCCGGCCGCGTCGGCGAACAGATCGGGGCGCTGCGCGACGAGCCCTCGGGCTCCGTGCTCGCCGCCGGCCTCCTCGTCGGCAACGGCCGCGAAGATCACGTCGCGTCGCAGCCCGGCGCCCGATCGCTTCAGCGCCAACAGCACGGCGAGCTCCATCGCCACCATGTCCTTCATGTCAACCGCGCCGCGACCCCACACCACGCCGTCGACCAGGTCCCCGCCGAACGGATCACGCGACCATGACTCGGCGTCGACCGGCACCACGTCGAGATGGCTGAGCAGGATGAGCGGTGGCTCCGTGTTGGGACCGGTGGCCCGCAGCCGCCCGACGCACGACCCGCGGCCGGGGGTGAGCTCGATCACCTCGGACGGAATGCCCGCGTCGCCGAGCACCTCGGCGCAATAGCGTGCCGCCGCCGTCTCGCCGCCGGCCGGGTCCCGTCCGGCGGCCAGCTCAGGACCCCCGTCCGGCGGATTGACGGATGGGATCCGGATGAGCGCGCGAAGGTGCTCCACGCACGCGTCCAGATCGAGATGTGCCCGAAGGTCGTGGCTCATGACGTGGAGGGTAGCGCTCGTGGCCGGAAGGCGAGCATCGCGACGCACGCGACCAGGGGCAGGAGCGCTGCCAGCAGCATGCCGGCCGAGATGTCGATCCGAGCCCAGAGCTCAGCTGCCCCGAGTGCGCCGATCACGATGCCGATGGTCGAACCCGCGCTGATGATGCCGAACGTCCGGCTCAGGCGCGCCTCTCCGGCCGTATCGGCCAGGAGGGCGTACCACGCCGCAGAGAAGGCCGTGAGCCCCCCGCCAGCGACGAACGCCAGGGCGTAGATCGCAGCCTGCGGAAGGCTCGCCACCAGGCCGAGCCCGAATCCCGCGAGCGTGACCGGCACGACGATCGCGATCCGGCGTCGGCCGACGCGGTCGGCCAGGTGCGCCAGCCACGGACCGAACACGATGCTGCCGCCTCCGAAGAACGAGAAGGCGATGCCGACCTCGACGATCGACCAGCCGAGGCGTGTGGTGGCCATCGGCGCGTAGGTCGTGATGAACGCCCCGTAGCTCGCCAGGAGCGCGATGTTGGCGATCAGCAGCATGCCGAGGGCTCGAACGGGAATCGGCTCATCCGGCGGGTCACCGGCCATGTCGGCCCGTCGAGCATCCGTGGCCGGCGCGGGGAGGAAGAAGGTGCCGACGAACGCGATCGCGCTGGTCAGTGCCACGAGCACGAACGGTGCGCGGAGCCCACCGATGGCAGCCGCGACGCTTCCCACGGCCGGTCCGGCGATCGACCCGGCGGACTGGGCGGCCGAGATGATCCCGTTGGAGAAGGCGCGGCGTGCAGGATGGACGACCTGGGCGATGTAGATGCGCTCGGAGATGATCATCGCTCCGCCGCCGAAACCGGCAAGCGTGCGCCACGCGAGCAGCCACGGCGCGCTCGCCGCGGTGGCGATCAGGGCGTTCATGGTGGCGTACAGTCCGACCCCGCCGGTCATGATCCGGCGTGGTCCCCATCGCTCTGCGAGGAACCCTGATCCGAGCTGGCCGACCGCATTCGTCACCGCGAACGAGCTGGTCACGAGGCCCAGCACGAATGGCGACGCGCCGAGCTCACTCGCGTAGAGGGGCAGCAGCGGCAGCATGACGGAGATGCCGATCTGGCTGATGAAGCCGATGAAGGCGAGGACCCCGAGAGCGGGATCGATCCCGTTCAGCACGCGCCGGACGCGGGAGTCCAGCGCCGTCACGCTTCAGGCTGAGGCTTCGGCGCTGGCTGCCGAGGTGCGCGTGCCGGAGGGCCGGCGTCCGTACGTCAGCATGGCCAGGGGTACCTCGGCGGCAAGGAGCACCAGCGCCGTGGCGAGGATGACGGGCTCGCGGAAGGCGAGGCCCATCACGAAGAGCGCGACCAGGAAGAACCCGTGCACCGCCACGCGCGTCGCGAAGGCCAGCCGGAGGTCGAGGATGGCGGTCTTCGACCCGTCGGGATCACCGCGGTCAGGCCCGAAGACGCCTCGCACCGCGGCGGCAAGGAATACGGCGAGCGCGATGAGGAACAGGATCAACCCGCCGCCGGTTGTCGAGTCGACGAGCGGCTTGACGACCGAGAACGGCACGAGCGTGATCAGGAAGATGACGAACGCCGGGATCGGCACCAGCAGCTGCAGCCATTCGAGACCGGGTCGGGTGCGGGCGACGTCGCGAAGCCATCGGCTCACGAAGCTGAATGCCCAGGTCACGAACAGCCAGGCGTAGAAGTTGCCGGCCGGGACGCCGAACCAGCCGTCGGTAGGGCCGACCTCGCGCCACGTCCACAGGCCCATCCGGATGGCGATCGCGTCGAAGGCGAGGTCGAGGCTGATCGCAAGCACGCTGTCGACGAAGGGCGCCCATCGGCGACGCACCCCGAGCGCATCCGTGATGCGCATGGCGCCCGCGATGATGAGCGCCCATGTCAGCCCGATGACGAGCGGTGCCCGGTCGAGCTGAAGGATCCACGCGTCGGCGTAGTGGTACGTCTCGAAGATGAGCTGGTCGCCCTCTTCGAGCAGCAATCCGAACATGGCGGCACTGATGAGCTCCAGGAACGGCAGGCGTCCGCGGCGGAGCGCCAGCAGGGCAGCGAGCACGAAAAAGGCTGCTGCGCCGGCCTCGAGCAGCAGGTAGACAGGATCCATGCGCCCGGATGATACCGAGCGAACGCGCCGGACGGCGCGGGGCGATCAGGCGGCCTGGGCCGCCGGCCGCAGCCGTCGGGCCGTGGTCGTCAACGTCGGCAGCCAACCGCCCTGCGCGAGCCAGATTCCGCCGCCCACCAGCAGGGCGCCGGGGAACGTGCCCTCGCCGAGCGGCTCTCCGAGCAGGACCATGGCCTGGAGCACACCGAAAACGGGGATCATCATCGTGAATGAGGCCGATCGGGAGACGCCGAGGCGACGCAGCCCCTCGTTCAGGAGCACGAACGCGGTGACGGTGGCCAGCGCCGCGAGATGGGCGATCGCCAGGAGCGACGGCAGGCCGGCCCGCGCCAGGTGGAAGAGAGCATGGGGCGATGGTGCGGGCCAGGCATTCGTTCACCATCGGACCGAGCGCCGAGCGGTGGCTACGACATTCGGCCCGTAGAATGCGGTCATGGTCGAGGATCTGAGGTGAGCGATCTCGTGCTCTCCGTCCGACACGCGCGCGTCCTGCGAGCCGACGAGCTCCGCGACGGCGAGCTCATGCCGGTCGAGATCGACGGGACGCCGGTCGTCCTCGTGCGCCACGCCGGCGAGTTCTTCGCGGTCCAGAACAACTGCAGCCACCGCGATTTCCCACTCTCGGAGGCCGGCTTCGACCCGCGGGACGGCGTCCTGGTGTGCGCGTGGCATGGCGGCTGCTTCGACGTACGCAGCGGCGCAGCGGTGGTACCTCCCGCCACCGAGCCCGTCGAGACCTTCCCGGTGCGGGTCACCGACGGCTGGGTGGAGATCGGCCTGACGGGGAGCCTTGCGCGCGAGCGAGGCGCCGCATAGCGCGCCGATGTCGATCGAAGCGCTCCCCTTCGTCAACTGGATCTTCTGGGCCGCTCTCTCGTCTGGCACCCTGCTGGTGGTCGGGCTGACCGAATTGGTCGGCGGCACGACCCGAGGCTATCGGCTCTTCATGGCATGGCTGCTCGTCGTCCTTGCCGCTCTCCTCGTTGCGAGCGACCTTGCGCTGCCCCTCGGCGCCGCGGCGTCAGCCACGGCGGACATCCGGCGGCCACTGACCCTCGCCTTCGCCGCAGGCTGCGTCGGCTACCTGGTCGCCTCGATGGCCGGCTGGCCGCGTGCCGGGCTGGCGGTGGGGACGGGCGTGGTCGGCATGGCCGCGCTGGTGGTGCTCGCCGCGGCCGGTGGGAGCCGCAGCGCCCCGCTCTTCGGCACGCAGCTGCTGACCGCGGCCCTGGCGTTGGGGGCGGTCAACGCGGCGATGCTGCTCGGCCACTGGTACCTCGTCACGCCGAAGCTCTCGCCGGCTCCGCTGCGGCGGATGATGTGGCTCCTCGTCGGCGCCCTCGTCCTGCAGGGCATGCTCTTCCCCGTCGCGCTGCTCGCGGTCGGCACGGAGGCCTTCGAGGGAGGCATGGGCTGGCTCACCTGGCTACGCCTGGGCGTCGGCATCCTGCTTCCGATCGGGATCACCGTGCTCGCCCTTCTCGCGTCACGCGCCGCCTCGCTGCAGGCCTCGACCGGGCTGCTCTACATCGGCCTGGCGCTGATCATGGCGGGCTCCATCGCCGGCGCCAGCATCACGTACCTCACCGGCGTGCCGGTCTGACGTGCCCATAACCGTCGGCGTCCGCTGCTTCGCCTCGCTGCGCGAGCTCTCGACGGACCGAAGCGAGGTGACGCTCGACGATGGCGCCACGGTTGCCGATGCGTGGGCGTCGTTGGCCGCCCGGTTTCCGGGGCTCGAACCGCATCGCCCGTACGTGCGCGTTGCCCGAAATGGCGTATACGCGGCATGGGACGCTCGCCTCATGAATGACGACGTGATCGCTTTCCTGCCGCCGGTGAGCGGCGGCGCAACGACGGGCCTGACGGATGAGCCGATCGACGTCGCCGCTCTCGAGCGTTCGGTCGCCGGCACCGGCCACGGCGCGCTCGTCGCCTTCGTTGGGCGCGCTCGCGACCGTTCCGACGACGGCCGGCACGTCACCGAGCTCGAGTACGAGGTCTACCCGGAGATGGCGCTCGCCATCCTCGAGGAGATCGCCGGGCAGGCCGAAGAGCGATGGGACGCGGCCGTCGCGGTCGTCCATCGTCACGGGATCGTTCCGATAGGGGAGGCCGCAGTCGCCATCGTCACCGCGTCCGCGCATCGAGCCGAGGCGTATGAGGCCAATCGGTTCGTGATCGAGGCCATCAAGGAGCGCCTCCCGATCTGGAAACGCGAGCGTTTCGAGGACGGCAGCGAATGGAAGCGACCGGGGGCGTGATCAGGCGCGTGCTGGCGGCGATCGGTCTGGCCATCGCGGGGTTCGCTGCGCTCATCGGCGTCGAGGTGTTCCTGCTCACGCGTCGCGAGTTCCTTCCGAGCAACCCGGGATACCGCGTCGACGCGCGCGTCGAGCCGTCGTCAGGGCCGGATGGCGCGACAGCCGTGCGGCTCGCCGTCCTCGGCGACTCCACCGTGGCCGGCGTCGGGTCGCCGACGGAGCCCGAATCGCTTCCGGTGCTGATCGCTCAGCGCGTGGCGGACGAGAGCGGCCGGCCGGTCGAGGTTGTCGGCTTCGGCGTCTCGGGTGCCCGCACGGCGACACTGATCTCGGACCAGCTGCCGCTCCCGGACGGAGCGTTCGACGTGGCGGTCCTCGTCGTCGGGTCGAACGACGCCACGCACGCGACCCCGTGGCCCGAGCTCAGGCGTCAGACGGTGGCGATGCTCCGGCGCGCCACCGAGAGTGGTGCGCTCGTCGTGCTGGCCGGCGCGCCCCGGTTCAGCGGGGCTGCGGCCATCCCGGAGCCCCTGCGCACCGTGGTCGACCGCTACGCCGGGATCCTGGCCGGCGAGCAGCGCGCCGCTGTTGCCCAGTCCCCGGGCGCTCGTTTCGTCGATCTTGCCGCCGACGCCAGCCCGCGATTTGAGAGCCGCCCAGACGCGACGAGCTCAGACGGCTTCCACCCGTCGCCGATCGGCTACGGCTTCTGGGCGGATGCGATCGCTCCGGTGGTGGTGGAGGGACTCGAGGGCGGCTGAACCGTGGCGAGCCAGCGTTCGGCCTGCGCCGGCGACCGCAGCCGGACCTGGCGCAGGTGCGGGTGCGCCGCCAGCTGGGCGGCCATCGTGCCCCTCCGCCGTCGGTGGGTGCTGAGGATCCACCACAGCAGGCTCCTGCGGCCCGCGACGTGGCTGAACCGCTCGCGGTTTCCGGTACCGGGCCAGAACTCCTCGCGCGTCCGGAGGCGGATCATCGTGCGCCGCGCCCACCGCGCCAGCACCGTTCGCATCGGGTAGTCGAGCCAGACAACCGTGTCGGCGCGCTCCCAGATGATCGCTCGGACGGTCGAGTAGCCGCCGTCGAGGACCCATCGATCGGCGGCAGCCGCGTCGGACACGCGGGAGCGAAAGAGGTCGGGCGCGACGGGCTCCCAGCCGGGACCCCAGAAGAGCGCGTCGAGCTCGACCGAGGGGAGGCCCCGTCGCCGCGCGATCGCCCGTGCCAGCGTCGTCTTGCCGGAACAGCTCGTCCCGACCACGTTGATCCGTTGCATCGGAGCCGAAGAGGGTAGCCGACGGGCCGCGCGTGCAATCCCGCGCCCGGACCGTCACAATGCCGCAGTTATGGCGACCCCCAAGCCGGGCGAGATTCGCTGCCCGACCTGTCACCGATCGACGCCGCCGGCCGCCTTCTGCACCCAGTGCGGTTCGGCCATCCCGTCCGATGCTCGGATCCGGCCGCGCGGCATGGATCGCGACGAGCTCCAGGATCGGATCCGCGCGCGCCGCTCCGGTGGAGATCCCTATCGACGTGGGGGCATGGCCGACGGCGACGATACGGGCTTCGAACGATTCGAGCCCGAGCCGGAGGACGCGCAGGCGCGCCGCGTCCGTCGGCCGACGGAACGAAGGCAGGACTCGTTCCGCGATCGCGCTCCGGCGGTGGTGCCGATCGCCGCGCCCGCACCGGACCCGACCCCGCAGTCGCTCGTTCCTCCCCTCGAGCCGCGCCCGGACATCACCCGCGATGCCGACGACTGGACGGCGCAACCCGCCGCTGCAGCGGCCGCGCCACCACCCCTGGCGCCTCCGCCCTCGGACGTTCCGGTCGAGGACGTCGAGTACGTCGACAACTTCGAGGACGAGACGTATGCCGACGACAGCTACCCGAGCGCCTACGACGAGTGGGATGACGGACGGCGACGCGGTTCGTCCGGCGCCGGAGCCTTCGCGATCCTCGGCTTCCTGGCCCTGGGCGTCCTGGCGCTCCTCGGTGGGGCCGTGCTCGCCGGCGTTTTCAGCGACGATCCGAACGTGGGCGTCAACGATCCGACCCTGACGCCGAGCCCCACGCTCAGCGAGAGCGTGGCGCCGACTGCCCCGCCCAGCGTCGCGCCAAGCTCCAGTGCCAGCCCCGATCAGTCAGCGGCTGCCAGCGGCGAGCCGGTGGTCTTCCCCGACGGCTTCACCGCCGAGACGCAGCCGTGCATTCCGGGCAGCGCCGGCACCAACGGCTGCAACTCGAACGGTGCCAGCAACAGTGGATCCGTCTGGGTCTGGGTCGGCTTCCGAAGCGGTACGCAGACCGACGCGATGAGCGCGACCGTCCTGAACGACGAGGGCACGGTCATCGGCAACGGCTCGATCGACCTGGCGGACATCAACTGCGGAAGGGTCTGCAACGGGTGGACCTACTTCCCGTTCGCGAACCTCCAACCGGGGACCTACGACGTCCGGGTCGAGCGCAACGGTCAGCTCGCGGCCGAGACGGAGTTCACCGTCGAGTAGCCGGGCGGCCGGCCCTCAGCCGCCGCCCGACGAGTCCGTGCCCGACCCGAGGCTGGCGATCCGGGCTCCGCCGGCATCCCGTCGCCTGGCCGCGAGGGCGCTGATGGCCTCCAGCACGCACCGATGCGCCGCGGCGGCTGTGACTTCGGCACTGTCGAACGGCGGCGACACCTCGACCACGTCCATGCCGGCCAGCTCGACCGATCCGACGACCTGGCGCACCGCCCGAAGCAGCTCGCGCGTCAGCATCCCGCCCGGCTCGGGCGTGCCGGTGCCGGGAGCCATGCCCGGATCGATGACGTCGATGTCGACCGACAGGTAGATCACCTCCGGACCGTCGAGGGCCTGCGCGATGGCGTCGGCGACGACCGCATCGGCTCCACGCTCCTCGATCTCGGTCATGAGGTGCCAGCGCATGCCCTGCTCGCGCATCCACTCGAGCGTCTCGGTCCCCGGCCAGTACCCGCGCAGGCCGACCTGGACGAAGTTGCGTCCCGCGACGGCCCCGGACTCGATGAGACGACGCATGGGTGCGCCGTGCGAGCGCAGCGTGCCCCATGTCGAGTTGGCGGCATCGGCGTGCGCGTCGAAGTGGACGATCCCGAGCCGGCGCGGAGCCACGTGACGCGCGACGGCCGACGCGGACGGGAAGGTGATCGAGTGGTCGCCGCCGAGCACGATCGGGATCGCACCCGAGCTGGCGACCTCGAACACCTTGCGCTCGATCACCGCGTGCCCGCGCTCGATGTTCATCGGCGTTACCGGTGCGTCGCCGGCATCCACGACGTTGAGCCAGTCGTACGGCTCGATTCCAAGCTGAAGCGAGTTGATCGCGCCGGAGTGGTAGCTAGCCTGGCGGATCGCACGTGGCCCGAATCGCGCTCCGGGACGATGGCTCACCGCGTCGTCGAACGGGGCGCCCACGATCGCCACATCCGGTCGCTCGGCTGCCAGGGCTGCTGCATCGGTCACCCAAGGAAGCTTCTGAAAGCTCGGCAGGCCGACGTATGCGGGCAGGTTGAAGTCGTCGTAGGCGGTGTACGGGTCTGCCCCGGGCGGGGACTCATCGTTGATGCCACGTGCTCCGCGGCCAGCGTCGTCGGTCATGGCGCGTGCGCGCTCACCTCCGGCGGATCGAGCGGGCGCCGTCGCGGTGCGGAGCAGGCCCACCCGGGCGCC
The DNA here is from genome assembly GCA_963839635.1 of uncultured Chloroflexia bacterium. Lineage (GTDB taxonomy): Bacteria > Chloroflexota > Limnocylindria > QHBO01 > QHBO01 > JACDBZ01. The sequence goes on along the minus strand of CAWIVT010000006.1, from coordinate 385,678 downwards.
GATCCTAGCACGCTACCATCGGCCCTGACCCATGGACGACGACCCGACCTACACCGTGGAAGAGGCGCGCGCGCTGCTGCCGCAGGTGCGCGGCACGCTGCTCCAGCTCGCGATCCAGCGCCGGCGGGCCGACGCGTCACATGACGAGCTGCATCACCGCCTGCGCCATAACACGAACGGCGACCCCGTCGAGCGGGCACGCCTGGAGGCCACGACGGATGAGCTGCGCGCCCTCGTACGGGATCTGCTCGACCACCTCGAGTCGCTCGGGGTCGTGATCCGGGACCTCGACGCGGGGCTGGTCGACATTCCCACCATCCGGAACGGGGAGCCGGCCTGGCTGTGCTGGCGCCTCGCGGATCCGGAGCTCGGCTACTGGCACACGACGCGCGAGGGTTTCTCGACGCGCCGCCCGCTGTGACCCTCGTCGCCGTCGTCGGCGATGCCCTCCTCGACGTCGTCGTCCGTCCGACCATCCCCATGCGCGCGGGGGCGGACGTCCCGGCGGAGATTTCGATCCGTCCCGGCGGCCAGGGCGCGAACCTGGCCGTGCGCTTGGCGCGGCAGGGCATCGAGACGGTCCTGGTATGTGCGCTCGGCGACGATGCGGCCGCCGCGATCCTGCGTGAGGCACTCGAGGCTGACGGTGTCGAGCTTGCGCCGGTCTCAATCGATGCCACGGGCAGCGTGGTGATCCTGCTCGACGGGGCCGGCGAACGAACCATGCTGAGCCGGCGCGCCCCGTTCGCCGCGGCCGCCGCCGCCCGGATGCCGCCCGCCGCCTACTGGACGGTCGTCTCCGGCTACCTCCTTCTCGAAGCCGATGCAGAGGCCATGGCCCGGTCGCTCGCGGGGCGCGATGGACGCCGCGTCCTGGTCGGCTGCGCGGTGCCGGCGGCGGTCGGGGAGTGGCTGAGGGCCGCCGGCGCGCTTGCCCCGGACATCACGGTGCTCAACCGCGAGGAAGCGACAGCGCTCCGCGCAACGCCGGGCTTCCTCGGCGGCGGCCTCGTGGTCACAGAGGCGACCGGCGCGGTCGCCACCGTCGGCTCGATCTCCGTCGAGATCCACGGCGTGGCAAACGAAGCGCCGGTCGACACGACCGGCGCGGGAGACGCCTTTGCGGCCGGCCTCATCGCATCGCTGACACGCGGCCAGTGGCCACCGTCGGCCGATGAGCTGGAGCGCGCGCTGGGGCACGCTGCCGAACGCGGAGCGGCGGTGGCACGCACGGCGGGAGCCCAGGGCCGCATCGACGCGGAGCCGGCTCCGTTGCGCCGATGAGCTCTCCCTACCTGCTCATCGCCGACGAGGTCCGCGAGGCGCTCGAGGCCGGACGCGCGGTTGTGGCGCTGGAGTCCAGCCTCATCGCCCAGGGGCTTCCGCCGCCGCACAACCTCGCCACCGCGCTCGCGGCCCAGGCCGCCATCCGCGAGTCCGGCGCCGTGCCGGCGACGACCGCGGTCGAGGGGGGCCGGCTGGTCGTCGGGGCGGACCCTGCGTTGCTGGAGCGGCTCGCCGACCCGCAGCAGGACGTCGTCAAGGCGGGCTCGCGCGACCTCGGCCCGCTCCTCGCGTCGCGCCGGCTGGCCTCGACCACCGTCAGCGCGACGATGCGCGTGGCGCACATGGCCGGGATCTCCGTCTTCGCCACCGGTGGCATCGGCGGGGTCCATCGCGGGGCGGCAGGCTCGTTCGACGTGTCGAGTGACATCGACGAGCTGGCGTCGACGCCTGTCGCCGTCGTGTGCTCCGGCGCGAAGTCCATCCTGGATCTGCCCGCGACCCTCGAGATGCTCGAGACGCGGCGCGTGCCCGTGGTCGGCTACGGCGTGGACGAGATGCCGGGCTTCTACAGCATCGGCACCGGGCTCCGGCTCACGCACCGGGTCGACGGTTCACGGCCGGCGGCGGACGCGATCCGTGCCCACCTCGCGCTCCACGGAGCCGGAGGCATCCTCATCGTGCAGCCGCCTCCCTCCGAGCTCGCACTGGACGCAGCGGAGGTGGACGGCTGGATCGCCGATGGCCTGCGTGACGCCAAGGCGACGGGGGCGCGTGGCGGTGCCGTCACCCCGCACCTGCTGCGGTACCTCGCCGAGGCGTCGGGAGGCCGAACGCTCGGCGTGAACATCGGCCTCATCGTCGAAAACGCCCGAACCGCGGGCGCGGTCGCATCGGCCTTGACCTGACCAACCCGGGCGCTATGCTCACGCGGCGAGTCGGCGAGCAAGCGGAGGGCGCTCCAGCCATGCGAATCTACGACGGAAGCCCGCGCCAGGACTGGGAAGAGGTCCTGCGCAGCATCGGCGCCTACGCCGACTCGGAGCGGCTCAAGGAGATCCTCCTCCTGGAGCTCGAGGGCGGGTTCGTCCTCCAGGGCATGGCCATGGCCAGCGCCGGAAGCGACTCGGACAATCTCGGGTCGATGACCAAGCGCACGTACGAGCTGACCGATGACCAGGTCGGCGAGCTCATGGAGGTCTCGGACAAGAAGCGCGGAACGGCGGGCTCCGACGTCCCGCACCCTGACCTCCTGAACTACTACGAGCTTTCACTGCGCATCCTCGGGGCCTACATCGACGGCCAGAAGGCGCACGACGTCTTCTTCTTCGAGCAGGAGGGCACGTACGTGCTGCGCCTGTTCGGCGTCGCCGGTTCGCGGGGTGGCGGCCACCAGCTGTCCGAATTCACTCGCGACGAGATGTTGGCTATGATCGAGTCCGCACCTGCGCAGCGACAGGAGCCCGCGCCGAAGACGACGGGCGCGAAGTAGCCAGGGAGTTTCATTCCATGAAGGCGATCAAGGTCCTTCTCATCAGCATCGGTGCCCTTCTCGCGGCGCTGATCGTGATCCCGCTCACCATCCTTGCCGGCCTGTTCGTGTGGCTCAAGCTCACCGAGGAGACCGATGACGAGGAGATGGAGCTCGACGACGCAGTCTGACGCCTCCGATCGGCCCTGAGCCGATGGGAGCGTGGGGTGGCTCGTCCACCCGGTTTGCCCGGCAGGCGGGCAGGACCTGCTGCCAAGCCCAACCTCGGTCGGCATCGACTCTCGGACCTTTTGGTCGGCTGACCTGCACGTGCCCGCCCGCTCGATCCGCATCGGGTTGGCGCCTCAGTGCCGATTCGTCGGGCCGCCCGACACATCCCGAGTCCCTGCGGCGCCGAATGGCCTCATGCGTCAGGCGCTGCGGCGCAGGAGCGTATCCGCGCGTGCGCCATTGCCCGATAGATCGGCACTTGAGTGCATCTCGCAGCGTGCCTGGCCCAGCGGTCGACGCGACGATCAGCCCGTCGCCAGGGCCCACGCTGCGGTCCAACTGACGGCAGCGACCAGCATCCCGAGCCACAGCCGAGGGGCGCCCCCCATTCCCTGAGCGATGGCGAGCAGCCCCACCGCGCCGAGCAGCAGCGACGGCAGACCGAGGCGTCCGTCGGTCGCCAGGCCGATCCCGGCACCCACGCCGACCCCGGCCGCCAGGAGCACCGTCAGCGAGGACGCCCTCGTCCTCCCGAGCCGCTGGGCGAGGTTGCCCGAGCCCACTGCGGCGTCACCGTCGAAGTCCTTCAGCGTGTTGGCCAGGTGCGCCGCCACGGCGAACGGGCCGACCAGGAGGCTCGCCACGGCCACCCGCTCGAACGGCACGCCGACGCCCGCCGCGATCCAGAGCGGCAGGAGGCCGAAGCTCACCAGGTACGGCACGAACGAGGCGGCGGTCCGGGAGAGCCACAGGTCGTAGGCGACCGCCGACCCCACCGCAAGCAGTCCGATGACGAGTGCCACGAGACCGAGCGGCGCGGATGCGGCGACCTGCAGAACGAGCCCGAACCCGGCCAACCCGATGGCGCCGACCGGGCTCACCTCGCCGGCCGGAATCGGCTTCGCGGGCTGCGTGATCGCGTCGCGCTCACGGTCGGCCCAGTCGTTCATGGCGCCGGTGACGATCTGCGAACCGAGCACGCTCAGCGTCACCAGGACGACGCGACCGGAGATCGGGGAGGTTCCCGCCTGGTCGCTGAGGATCGCCGCGAGCGCGGCCGAGAGGCTGACCACGGCTGCCGCCGGTGCGGGATGGACGAGGCGAAGGAGCGCGGCCACGCCGCCATGCTACGCGCGCCGATCCGATGTCGCGCCGGCGCCGATGGTGCATCATCCGACAGCGATTACGCCCCATCTCGCTGCCGAGGAAAGCCCTGCCATGGTGATGAATCGTTCGTATCGGCCCTTCGCGGGCGCCGGCCTGCTCGTCGTCGCTCTCGCCCTCGCGGGCTGCCAGTCGGCCACCGAGGATCCGACGCCCACCGATGCTCCATCCAGCGCCGCTTCGGCGGAGCCGTCGACCGCCGCTTCCGAGGCACCGGCCACCGCTTCGGCCGAGACCGGGTCCGACGAGGGCGTGGAGACGAGCGTCTTCGACCTCGAGGTCGGCTTCTGCTTCAGCACCGACAGCGACCAGCTCGAGACGGTCATCGTGGTCGACTGCGAGCAGCCTCACGAGCACGAGGTCTTCGCCCTGTCAATCACCCGGCGGGTGATGCCGAGGAGTATCCGGGTGACGATGCCGTGGTCGAGTACGCCGACACCGAGTGCCGCTCGCCCTTCGAGGAGTATGTCGATCGCGACTACGAAACCTCGATCTGGTACATCACGTCGCTGACCCCGTCGGCGGAGACGTGGACGGAGGGTGACCGCGAGGTCGTCTGCACGCTCAACCAGCAGGACGCGGACGAAGAGCCGATCACCGTGACGGGATCTGCGGAGGGCTCGGGCGACTGAGGCGTCGCGCCCGCGTCGCGTGCGGTATGATCGCTTCCCGAGTAGACAAGGCGAACCTACTCGCGCGCGGCTCCTGACCGAGTCCATCCGCCGCCCGCTCGAGCCACCTACGAGGTGCGAGGCAGACCGATGTCGAAGTACATCTTCGTCACGGGCGGCGTCACCAGCTCACTCGGGAAGGGCATCACGGCCGCAAGCATCGGTCGCATCCTCAAGGCCCGCGGCGTCCCGGTCAGCATCCTGAAGCTCGACCCGTACATCAACATCGACCCCGGCACGATGTCGCCGTACCAGCACGGCGAGGTCTTCGTGACCGATGACGGAGCCGAGACCGATCTGGACCTGGGCCACTACGAGCGCTTCATCGACGAGAACCTGTCCCAGGCGAGCAACGTCACCACCGGGCGCATCTACCAGAGCGTCATCGCCAAGGAGCGCCGCGGCGACTATCTCGGCGGCACGGTGCAGGTCATCCCGCACATCACGAACGAGATCAAGGAGCGCATCGCCCGCGTCGCGCGCGAGGGGACCGGATCCGTGGCGACGAGCGGCCTCGCCGCGCACGGCGTCGTCATCGTCGAGGTCGGCGGCACCGTGGGCGACATCGAGTCGCTGCCGTTCCTCGAGGCCATCCGCCAGATGCGCAAGGACGTCGGACGGCGCAACGTGCTCTACGTCCACGTCACGTGGCTCCCGAGCATCGGCGCCACGGGAGAGCTGAAGACGAAGCCGACGCAGCACTCCGTATCGACCCTGCGCGGCATCGGCATCCAGCCCGACGTCATCATCCTGCGCAGCGACGAGGCGATCGACGACGAGATCCTCGACAAGGTGAGCCTCTTCACCGATGTCGACGTCCACGCGGTCGTGCCGCTCAAGACTGCCAAGAGCATCTACGAGGTGCCGATCCAGCTCGAGCGCGCCGGCCTTGGGAAGCTCATCGCGCGGGAGCTCGAGCTCCCGGCCGGTGAGCCCGACCTGGCGGATTGGCAGGAGCTGGTCGGCCGCATCCGCGCCCCGCGGCCGGAGGTCGAGGTCGCCATCGTCGGCAAGTACACCGAGCTGCCCGACGCCTACATCAGCGTCAGCGAGGCACTCAAGCACGCCGCGCTGCACCACAACGTCGAGGTGAAGGTGCGCTGGATCCGCTCGGAGCACCTCGAGCGGATCGAGCCCGAGCAGGTCGCGAAGGAGCTCGAGGGCGTGGCCGGCGTGCTCGTGCCCGGCGGCTTCGGCTATCGCGGCGTCGAAGGGAAGATCCGGGCCATCCGCTGGGCGCGGCAGGCCGAGGTCCCGTTCCTGGGCCTCTGCCTTGGGCTCCAGTGCGCGGTGATCGAGTTCGCCCGCGAGGCGCTGGGCACGGAGGACGCGAACTCGAGCGAGTTCAATGTCTTCACCGAGCATCCGGTCATCGACCTCATGCCGGACCAGGCCGAGGTCACCGACAAGGGCGGCACCATGCGCCTTGGCCTCTACCCGGCGCGACTGGAGGACGGCTCCCGCGTGCGCGATGCGTACGGCACCGAGATCGCGTACGAGCGCCACCGCCATCGGTTCGAGGTGAACAACGCCTATCGCGACCGCCTGTCGGCCGCGGGCATGGCGTTCAGCGGCGTCTCGCCCGACGGCCGGCTGGTCGAGTACATCGAGCTGCGAGATCACCCGTGGTTCGTGGCCACCCAGGCGCATCCCGAGCTGAAGAGCCGACCGAACCGGCCACATCCACTGTTCCGTGATTTCGTCGGTGCAGCCGCCGCGCGGACCGCGCCGGCCGCCGCGCCGCGGGTCGCGAAGACGGCCGCCCCCGCGGCCATCGCCCCCGCGAAGGGCAGCCAGTGACCACGACCCGGCCGCGCTCGCGATCCGGTGCGCTTCGCCTCGATACGCCGGACCTCGATGCGTCTATCGAGGCGGCCAAGCGAGACGCGGTCGTCGTCTGGCGCGGCGAGCGCATCCCCTTCGACCAGCTGCAACCGCGGATCGCTCGCACCGACGGACGTGGCGAGCGCGATGGCCTTTACGCCGGCTGGGTCGAGGCCCTCGAGGCCGTCAACCCGCTCTACGAGGCTCGCCTCGACCACTGGCGCGAGGCCGCGGCTTCGGCCGGCATCGACGATCTCGCCACGGCGCTGGCCGCCGGCCGTGACGTGGAGGCGTGGTCGCTCGATCTGGAGCGCCTGGCGATCTTCTCAGAGACCGTCTATTACGCCGCGCTTCGACGATACCTGGCGCTGATCGATATCGAGCAGGGAGATGCCACGGTCGCCGACCTGTGGCACATCGTTCGCGGGGCGGCATGGGGGCACTGGTTCGACGAGCGTGACCTCGACCGTGCAGCCGGAGAGGCCGGTCGCGCCATCGCTCCCGGGGCGCAGGCCGATGGCTGGGGCTCCGCGGAGTCCGGCCTGGCTGGGGACGACGCCCGCGCGATCACACCCGCCGGCGCGGTCGCGGAGGTGTACGGCTCGCTGGTGGGGGATCCGACGTGGCTGAGCCGAGCCCTCGGCATGTCGTCCGACGAGATCGCCTCGTTCGCCGATTTCGTCGCGTTCGTGCGGTTGTGGCGAGTTCGCCGCTCGCTCTCGGTGGCGCAGTACGAGCTGCGCCTGTATCGATCAAAGGACACGCCGCTGCATCGCGCCTACTTCAGCGGGATCGTCGGGCACGCCACCGGCGTCGACGTTCCCGAGGCGGCGTATCTCCACGATGTCGGCACGCCCTTCTCATCGGTCTCCGACCTCGAGCGCAGCATGCTGGCCGGCGCCATCGCCTCCACGGTCGAGCACCGGTTCGGGACGGACTGGTGGTCCGACGATCGCGCGCGCGACCTGCTCGCCGAGCTCGCCGCAGCACCGCGTGCCGAGGACGCGCTTGCGCAACTCGGGTATGATGCCCTCGACTGGAGACCCCTCATGCGTCAGGTTCGGACGCGGCTCATCGGCGAGATGAGCGGATACGGGGGCCCCAACATCACCACCCGTGCCGGGACCCGCAAGGTCTGAGTTGGTTGATCGCACGCGATCCCAGCACGAGCCCACGACCCCGACCGTGACCACGGCCCCCTGCCGTGATCGCGACCCAGAGGTCGACCTGTTCAGGCTCATCGAGGTCAGGTCTTCCATGACGTATTGCCGGCAGCCGAGGCGACAATGAACGACGACGCGCGACCGCAGCAGCAGCGTCGTCGCTCGCGACGCCGCCAGGAGACGGCTCCCCGCCGACCGCCGCAGCGCGGTGGCTTCAGCCCGCGACGGCGCAACGACTACGCGTCCGGCCAGTACTCGTCGATCTTCACGGGTCCCTTCCCGAGCGACGCGGACGACGATGCCGGCCTGAACCTGGCCGACCTCCAGGCGAAGCCGATCGAGGAGCTCCGCGAGCTCGCCGCAGAGCACGAGATCGAGGGCTCGGAGGAGCTCGCGCACTCCGACCTCGTCCTGAAGCTGCTCGACGTCGTGCCGCTTGCACCGTCACAGCCGAGGGAGCGCAACGGAGAGCCGGGGAACGCCGAGGGCATCCTCGAGATCGTCGACGAGGGCTTCGGCTTCCTGCGCGTCAACGGCGTCATGCCATCGGCGCAGGACATCTACGTCAGCACCTCCCAGGTTCGCCGCTTCGGGCTGCGCACCGGTGACCGCGTCACCGGCCAGACGCGCCCGCCGAAGGACCAGGAGAAGTACTGGGGCATGCTGCGCGTCGACACCGTCAACGGCGTCGAGCCGGAGGTGGCCAAGCGCCGGCCCTACTTCGACTCGCTGGTGCCGGTCTTCCCGGACGAGATGTTCGACATCGAGACCGACCAGAAGAACCTGACCCAGCGCCTGATCAATCTGATCAGCCCCATCGGCAAGGGCCAGCGCGGGCTCATCCTCTCGCCGGCGAAGGCCGGCAAGACGACCGTCCTCAAGCACATCGCCGCCGGGATCACCGAGAACAATCCGGAGGCACTCCTCATGGTCGCCCTCATCGGCGAGCGGCCGGAGGAGGTCACCGACATGCAGCGCAGCGTCGACGGCGAGATCTACTCGTCCACCTTCGACGAGCCGACCGAGAACCACACCCGCGTTGCGGAGATGTGCCTCGAGATCGCGAAGCGCCAGGTGGAGACCGGGCGTGACGTCGTCATCCTGCTCGACTCGATCACCCGACTCGCGCGCGCCTACAACCTCGCCCTGCCGGCATCGGGCAAGACCCTGTCCGGCGGCGTGGACCCGGTGGCGCTCTACCCGCCGAAGCGGTTCTTCGGAGCCGCGCGCAACATCGAGCACGGCGGATCGCTGACGATCATCGCCACCTGCCTGGTCGACACCGGCTCGCGCATGGACGACGTGATCTACGAGGAGTTCAAGGGCACCGGCAACATGGAGCTGGCCCTCGACCGCAAGCTCTCCGAGAAGCGCATCTTCCCGGCCATCGACGTCCTGCGCTCCGGCACCCGTCGCGAGGAGCTGCTGCTCGACGAGAACGAGCTGCGGATGGTGTGGACCATGCGTCGGATGCTGTCCGCGGTTGGACCCAACGAGGGCATCGAGCTGCTCATGCAGCGGCTTGGCAAGACGAAGAACAACGCCGAGTTCCTCGTCTCGCTGTCCAAGAGCGTCGAGGCCTCAGAGCGCTCCTAGGCATCGGGTCTGCGGGCTCCGGACCGATGACGGCCGCGCACTGTTGCCAGCGACCAATCACGGTCACCCTGGGCGGCGATTGGTATCGCGGCGGTGCGGATTGACGGCCCCTCACGCTCACGGTGATGCCCGTAGCGACCTGGAGGGGCGGCTGAGCCGGCATGAGCCGATCGTGATTGGTAGGTGGCGAGTGGGGGCGCTCGCGATCGGCATCGTGATGGTGCTTGCCGCCTGTGGGACCGATGCCAGCAGCCGCACCCCGACATCCACTCCATCGACACCGACCGATCCGACCGACGCCCCGAGCAGCGCGGCAACCCCTGCGTCCGGCATCGTCGAGCCGGCGCCCGGCTCCGACAGCGCGGTGTATGGTCCGAACCCGGGCGCGATCGTGGTTGCGGTCGAGGCCGGCCACGGTGGCTGCCTCGACTGGGGCGTGCCCGACCCCTCCGAGCGCGGCCCCGCCTACGCCGAGGAGGCCATGACGCTGGCGATCGCCGAGCGCCTGCGCGACCTGCTGATTGCCGACGGCATCGAGGTCGTCATGGTGCGCGACGGCGACGTGGCGCTCGCGGGTGACGACTACCCGCCGCTCGACTGCCACGGCCCGCCATGGCGCGACGTGAACGGCGACGGCCTCACCGGGTTTGGTCCGGATGTGCCGGAAGCGACTCGCACCCGCGATGAGCTCCAGGCGCGGCTCGACCTCGCCAACCTCTCTGCCGCCGATGCGCTCGTGAGCATCCACATCAACTCGCCGACCGAGGGCGGTCAGCCGGTCGAGGTCGCGTTCACCGAGACCTTCTATACCGATGAGACACCGTGGGGACCGACGGAGACCGCGCGCCTGGCCGAGAGCATCCAGGCGGGCATCGTCAACCGCCTGGGAGAGGTCGCGGCCTACGAGCGCGGCGACCGTGGCGTCACGGCCCACAACTTCTACATGGTCGCGCCACCGCTGTTCGAGACGACCGAGGAGCGGCCCGATCCCCTCAAGCAGCCGACGCGCGGGGGCCTGATGCCCGTGGTCCTCGCCGAGGTCGGGTCCATCACCCTGCGCGCGGAGCACGATCTGCTGGTCAGCCCCTCGGGTCAGGAGGTCGTGGCCGCCGGCCTCTTCGACGGCCTCGCCGCATTCTTCGGGGAGCGGGAGCTCGCCGCTCGCATCGGCCTGGCTGATGGAGACCCCTTCGACGGCGAGCCGGTCCCCGGTGACGGACCGCCGTTCTGGGCATCGGTGGTCCCGGATGGTCCGCTCGAGCTGCGCGTGACGAACATCGGGAACGTCGCGTGGCCGGCCGGCACGCGGCTGGTGGCGGGTTGGGAAGCCACCGATGCGCCGTACCTCGCGCGCAGCCCATCGGACCTGGAGCCGCTGGGCCCGGACCTTCCCGCCCTGGCGCCCGGAGAGTCGGTCGTCCTGACCGTCGAGCTGCCCGCAGCACCGGGCGAGCGCGCCGTGGCATGGATCTCGCTTATGGATCGGAGCGCGACCTCTGCCGAACGAGGGTCTCCGGCGCTTCAGCTGTCCAACCAAGCGCCCTGAACCGGTGTGGACCCCTCCGCACCGCAAGGCCCAGTCGTACCGGTTCGTGCCTGCGTGATGATCTTGTTGACCGCCTTTCCGCCTAGTTGCTACCATGGCAACGCGCGAGTTCGGCCAGTCGGCGGGGAGAGACGACTCGGTTCGACCGATTCGGCGGCTCGGGCGACTGTATCTACGTCGACCCATCCCTAAGCGGAGTTGGACTCACTATTGCCTGATTTGCGACGGCTTTACCGCCGCTTCACCGATAGCCCTCTGCCGACCAGGGTCGTTGCCCACCTCACTGTCGTCAGTCTCGTTGCAGTCGCTTCGGCGACCGGCATCAACCACGCCCAGGGCGGCGGCGACCCCGTTCAGGACGCACAGGCTGAGACAGGCTCCTTCTCCTTCGTCTCGACGGTGCGCGCGGGATCCGTGCTGACGCCCGAGTCCAGTCCCGCCGTGTACAGCTTGAACGCACTCCCGGCCGACATCGCGCTGGGACTTGATCGCGGTACATCCGCCCACGTGCCCACTGCCGCCGTCCCGGCGCCCCTGCCGACACCGGCCGCGATCGACCCGAATGCAACGCCCCTTCCCGGCCCCAACGCGGCCGTCGGTGAGACGTCGGGCGTCTTCGCCCCCACCTCGCGCGGAGTGGTCGCCCCGGCCATCGGCCGCCTCTTCTGGCCCGTCCCCGGTGGCTCGATCAGCCAGTACTTCCACGCCGGCCACCTGGCGCTCGACATCGCGGCGCCCTACGGCTCGCAGATCGTCGCCGCGCAGTCAGGCGTCGTGACCTCGTCCGGCTGGCGGAACAACGGTGGCGGGTACGTGATCAGCATCGACCACGGCAACGGGATGCAGACCGTCTACAACCACCTTGGCGATCTCTGGGTCAGCTCCGGCGCCTATGTGGCCGCCGGCCAGGGCATCGGCGCCGTCGGCTGCACCGGCATCTGCACCGGGCCGCACGTTCACTTCGAGGTGATCGTGAACGGCATCATCGACAACCCGCAGCGCTACTTCTAGCCTCGCTGCTCGGACTGATCATCCGGCCCCTCACCGGGCCGATCCCCGTCGCCGGCGCTCGCCGCCGGCGTTGCTATGCTCGGTCCCGTGTTTGCTGATCGTGCGCGCATCCTGGTCTCCGGCGGCGCCGGGGGCGACGGCGCCTCCTCCTTCCGGCGCGAGGCCCACGTCCCGCGCGGCGGACCCGACGGGGGAGACGGCGGCCGCGGCGGCAGCGTGATCCTGCTCGTCGAGCCCGGCATGACCACGCTCGGCGACTTCAAGCGCAAGGTTCACTTCCGCGCCGCGGCCGGCGGTCCGGGCAGGGGACGCAGGGCACACGGCAAGAACGCCCAGGACATCGTCATCCGCGTCCCGCCCGGCACCGTGGTCCGCACCCATCCAGAAGGTGAGTGGATCGGCGAGCTGCTGGAGGCGGAGACGCGCCTGGTCGTGGCCAAGGGCGGCCGCGGCGGCCGCGGAAACATCCACTTCGCATCGGCGACCCATCGCGCGCCGACGCACGCGGAGAAGGGGACTCCGGGGGTCGAGAGCTGGATCGAGCTGGAGCTCAAGCTCATCGCCGACATCGGCCTGGTCGGCGCGCCGAATGCGGGCAAGTCGACCCTCCTGGCGGCGCTGACGGAGGCCCGACCCGAGGTTGGAGCGTATCCATTCACCACCATCACCCCGAACCTGGGCGTGATGGCATTCGACGAGGACCACACCGCCGTGATCGCCGACGTCCCCGGGCTGATCGAGGGCGCGCACGAGGGGAAGGGCCTTGGTCACCAGTTCCTGCGTCACGTCGAGCGAACGCGGGTGATCGTCGGCGTCGTGGACGGCGCTGGGCGCGACCCGGTCGAGGAGTGGCGCGCGGTGCACGACGAGCTTCGCCTCCACGACGCGGCGCTCGCGGAGCGGCCGATGCCGCTGGTCGTCACCAAGCTCGACCTGCCGGAGGTCGCGGAACGCTGGCCGGAGCTGCGCGACGCGCTTCGCACCGACGCCGTCGAGCCGATTGGCGTCAGCGCCCACGACGGGACCGGCCTGGAGGTTCTGCGGCTTGCCCTCTCCGCGGCGCTGGCCGAGGCAGCGGTTGCCGAGGCGGCCGCGGCCCCGGACGACGAGATGCGGGTGCACCGCTTCGATCCGCTGGCCGAGGGCTGGGACGTGGTCGCCGAGGGCGACGACCTTCGAGTCCGAGGCCGCCGGATCGAGACGACCGCCGCCCGTACGAACTTCGAGAACCCCGAGTCGCGCGACCGCTTCTGGCGGCTGCTCGAGCGACTCGGCATCGACGTCGAGCTGCGACGCCTCGGCGCCGGCGAAGGGACGACCGTGCACATCGGTCCCGCCGAGCTCGAATGGGGCGACGAGGATTGAGCACCGTCCTCCTCGCGGCCCCGCGAGCGACGACGGCGTCCGAGCGGACCGCCGGACGGCAGCGGCGCCTCGGCGTCCTGGGCGGAACGTTCGACCCGCCGCACGTTGGGCACCTGTGGCTGGCCGCGCTCGCGGCCGACGCCCTGGATCTCGACCGCGTCCTCTTCATGCCCGCGGCCAGGCCGCCGCACAAGGGAGGGCGGCTGATCAGTCGCTCGACGGATCGGCTCCTGATGACCCGCCTGGCTATCGACGGCGATCCGGCGTTCGAGCTGTGCCCGATCGAGATGGAGCGGACCGGCCCGTCCTACACGATCGACAGCATCGCCGAGCTCAAGCGCGCCTATCCGGACGCGCGCCAGTTCCTTGTCATGGCGGCCGATTCGCTGGCCCAGATCGACACGTGGCGTGAGCCGGATCGGCTCCTTGCGGAGGTCGAGTGGATCGTCGGGCCCAGGCCGGGGAGCGACCTGCCGGACCGTTCGGCGCTGACCGGCCGTTTCGGGAAGAGTGCATCCAGGATCCATCTGCTCTCGGGACCGTCGCTCGACGTGAGCAGCTCGCAGATCCGCCGACGGGTGGCGGCGGGACACACCATCCGCTACCTTGTGCCGCGAACCGTGGAGGAGCTCATCATCGATCGCGGGCTGTATCGTCGTGGCTGACCAGGCGGCCGAGGAGAAGGTGCTCGAGGAGCGCGTCGACATCCCTGCCGATGCCGCCGACCTGGCGCACCGGATCGTCGAGATCGCCTCAGACAAGAAGGGCAACGACATCGTCATGCTCCGGACCGCGGAGCTGACCTCGATGGCCGACTTCTTCGTCATCATGTCCGGCCGCAGCGATCGCCAGGTTTCGGCCCTCTCCGGCGCCATTGTCGATGAGCTCCGGGAAGAGGGGATCCGCCCGCTCGGCGTGGAGGGCCGCGAGTCCTCTCGGTGGGTCCTCCTCGACTTCGGGGCCGTGATCGTCCACGTCTTCGCTCCGGACGAGCGCGAGTATTACGGCCTCGAGCGCCTCTGGGGCAAGGCCGCACAGGTGGTCCGCATCGTCTGATGGCATCGGCGCTGCGGTCGATCGCTGCGGTGACGTTGATTGGCGAGGGATTGTTCATCACCTGGATCGCCGGCCTCAACGGCCTGACGGCGCAGATGACCGGCAGCATCGTGAGCGTTTGGCCCGACGCGATCTGGGTTGTCGCCTACCTGGCCGTGAGCGTGGCGCTTGTGGTCCTGCTGTTTGCCGGCGGGCGTGCGATGTGGCGCACACGGTCCGCTGGTCCGAAGTCCTCCCGCGATCGCTCCATCATCCGCATCGTGGGACTGGCCAACCTCGGTATCGGCGTAGTCGCCGGGCTCATGCTCGCGGGAGGGTCGATGGTCCCAGTGATGCTCGCGGGGACCTGGCTGGTCGCGGGCCTCTTTTCTGGCGCCGTAGCGCTCGCGACCGCGCGAGAGGACGATTCGAGGAGCTCAGGAGAGGCATCCCACGGAAGTACTCCCGTGGTTCGCGACCCATAGCCCATCGGTCCCATTGAGAGGACCCCACTCGATTCGCATGCTCGGCACATGACCGAGCGCACCCGTCGTACGCGAACGATCGAGACCTGCCGCTTCTGCAGCGGCGCTCTCCTGACCTCCGTGTTCGACACAGTCTTCCGCGAGCCCGAGGCCGATGAGCGGCTCTTCTTCGCCATCCCCGGCGCGCTCTGCGTGCCGTGCCGCCAGCTCTACGTCGACCAGCAGCTGATCGGGATCCTGGGCCTCGACGGGGCGCGCTGCACGTTCGCGATCGAGTCCGACCGCGTGCTCTCCACCGGTCACGCCGGCCAGGCCCCCGCCGCCTAGCCCGAGCGCCCCGCGAGCAGGTGCTCGCCGAGCCAGGCGACGAGCGCCGGTTCCTCATCCATGGCGTTCGTCTTGATCGCCAGGTCGGCCTCGAACAGGCCGATGAGCATCGCGTCCAGCTCCTCACCTCGATAGCGCTTTGCGGCGTCCACGAGTCGCTGGGCGACGTTGGCATTTCCCCGTGACAGCCGCTTCGCGATCTCAACCGGCGGCACCTTCCGCGCCACGAGGTCGCGGGCAACGATCAGGTCGCTCACTCTGCCGGACAGCGACGCGAGAATGCGAAGCCCGGGCTGACCCTCGGACAGCGCCCTTCGCAACGCCTCCGCTGCGGCAGCCGGCTCGCGCCGGTCGATCGCGTTGGTGATCGCGAAGACGGATGCCGGCCGCGTGTCGGCGGTGAGCATCTCGACGTCGTCGACCGTGATGGCGCGCTCACCGGCGTAGGTCGCCAGCTTGCGAAGCTCCGAGTCGGCGATGCGCGTCATCTCGCCACGCTCGACATCGGTCTCCCAGATCTGCCCGCCGATGCGCTCGGCAAGGACGTGCGCCGCCCGCACCTCGATCTTGAGACCGATGCGTGCCGCGTGCCCCACGATCCACGCTCGCAGCTCGCCGCGGCGGGGAGCGTTGTGCTCCTCGATTCGTCCACCGCGCGCCTTGACGGCCTCGGCGAGGCGCTTCAGGAGCGCGGGAGGCTTGGTGATGTCGCGCGACGGCCGCTCCTCGATCATCGCCAGCGCCGATCCGTCGGGCAGGTCCGTGACCAGGGCAAGCAGCCTGTCCGCCGCAGCGGTCGATCGGCCCGCAGCGCGGAGCGGCTGACGCAGCACGGCGAGGTGGGAGCCGAACATGCTCATCGTGCCTGCCTCGAGCCGGGCGCGGTCGATTGCGGCTTCGTCGGGCGACCGCTCGGGCACGATGTCGGCGCGGTCGGTGGCATCGATGTCGCGCGCGAACTCGCGGACGGCGGCGTCCAGGCCGAGGCCGTCGTCACCGTGCACGAGCAGCAGCGAGACGCTCACGCCCCCGCCTCCCATGCGGCGCGCAGCCGCACCACGAGGTCCTCGACCGAGAGCCCGATGCCCTCGGCCACCTGTGCCTCGAGGGCGTGGGCCGGGCGCCGGGCCGACTCGATCTCGGCCGCGTGCTCGGGATGTCGCAGCTTCATGTCGTCCAGCCGCTCGTCGACGGTCATGAAGTCCTGTCCGACGTGCCGATCGGCGACGGCCACGATCACCGACGGCCAGCCGATCGGGAAGCGATCCTCGTCGAGCAGGCAGCTGATCGGGTGGGAGGCGACCGGCATCGCGAGCTCCGGGTAGCCCGCCTCCTCCAGGCGCCGCGCGCCGACGACGCCGTGAACCCCGCCGCTGCGCCGAATCTCGATCTTGTCGATGTCGTGCAGCAGTGCGGCCGCCTCGACCAGCGCGCCGTCGATCGGGATCCGGGACTCGGCCACCAGCCCGGCAGCCGCGGCGGCGACGCGGGCCACGCCCTCGGAGTGGACGACGATCCCATCGGGCAGCCCGGCCTCGTCGAGCAGGCGCCGGGCGGTGGATCGGTCGGGAATGGCCACGAGCCGATGCTACCCGTGGCACCGTGCTCGTGCACCGGGCGCGGAGCGTTCCAGCCGGCGTCAGTCCGGACGCGATAGGTCCGCCCGTCGGTCACGATTTCGACGTCGCCCTGGACATCCGTCCGGAACACGTCGAGCCCTGGGCGAGCTGCCAGCGCCGCGAGGGTCTCGGGGGCAGGATGACCGTACTCGTTGGCCGCCCCCGCGGAAATGACCGCCACGCTCGGACGGATCGCGTCGAGCAGACCGACCGTCGTCGACGACGTCGAGCCGTGGTGCCCGACCTTGAGCAGGTCGACGACCGGCAGCACCTCGCGGCCGATCAGGGCCGCCTCGACAGGTGCCTCGGCATCGCCTGTCAGGAGTGCGGCGAACCCGCCGTGGCGCAGGACCATCACGACCGAGCCGTTGTTGATGTCGCCCTCGGGCAACGGTGCGGTCGCATCCGCCTTCGCGGGGTAGAGAATCTCGACCGTGGTCGAGGAATCGATCGCCAGCGCGACGCCGCTGCGCGCCAGCTCGGCGACCAGCATCGGCTCGGCCGCCGCATCGGCCAGGAGGCGCTCATAGGCCGGGTTCTCGAACGCAATGCCGGCGTGGAGGAGGAGGCCGACGTCGAAGCGGTCGAGGGCCTCGACCAGCCCGGCGATGTGATCCTGGTGCGGATGGCTGAGCACCATGACGTCGATGCGTCGCGCGTAATACGGCAGGTTGGCACCCATCCGCCGGAGGGTGAGCTCGGGATCCGGCCCTCCGTCGACCAGCATGGTCGCGCCGCTCGGCGCCTCGACCAGGATGGCGTCTCCTTGGCCGATGTCGAGCACGGTGACGTGCAGCCTGCCGTCCGGCCGTGACGCGACCGTGATGGCGGCGAGGACGACCACGAGCACGACGCCGATGGGGAACGGGCGCAGGATCCGCTTCGCGAGCCCGGTGACCTCGGCGCCGGTCGGAGGATCGGTGGCGGTTGGTCCGCCATCCGAGCGGAGCGCCCAGGTCGCCAGCCCGAGGATCGGGAGCCATGCGACCGCGAGCGGCGCGGGCACCGACGCGTCGACGGCGGCATAGGGGAGCGCGGCAACGGCACTGCCCAGCGTGACGATGAGCCGAAGCACCAACCAGGCACAGCCACCGGCGAACCAGGTCAGCGCCTCGCCGATCAGCGGCGGCTGCACTGACGCGTCGAGTACACCGGCCAGCGCGGCGGTCGCACTGAACAGCATGGCCAGCGGCACGAATGGCACGACAAGGACGTTGGCGATCGGTGCGACGAGCGAGAGGCGCTCGAAGTTGACGAGGATGACCGGCAGCGTCGTCAGCTGCGCGGCGAGCGTCAGCGCCACCGGCTCGCGGATCCAGCCCGGCCATCCCACTAACCGTCGCTCGACCGGCGCGCCGAACCAGATCAGCCCGGCCGTGGCCAGGAGGGAGAGCTGGAATCCGACGTCCCAGAGCACCGGCGGCGCGACGAGGAGCATGAGGAGCGCCGCCAGCTCGAGCGCCGACGCAGCGTGCGCCCTCGAGCCTCCCATGCGGGCCACCAGCATGCACCCGGCCATGAGCGCGGCACGAACGACCGATGGGCTGGCGCCTGTGAGCAGGACGTAGCCGGCCACGGTTGCCGCCGCCGCGGTCGCGCTGGTCCGGCGGCCCCCGGGACGCCGTTCCAGCGGCCGTGCCACCGCCGCCACGAGCGCCGCGACAATCGCGATGTTCCATCCCGAGATCGCCACGACGTGGGTCAGGCCGGCGGTCGCGAACGCATCGTTGATCTCCGGCGCGATCGAGGCGCGCACGCCGAGCAGGATCCCGGCGCCGAGTGCCGCCTCGGGTTCCGGCACGATCCCGTTGAAGCCTCCCAGCAGCGTCGCGCGCAACCCCGTCAACCACGCGGCCGGCCCCGACGCTTCGGCCACGACCACCGCGGAGCGCGGGCGACCGATGGCGCCGACGCCCTGCCGGGCCAGATACTCGCGGTACGCGAACCCGTCGAAGTCCTCGGGCAGCTCCAGCTCGGTCCGGATGCGCAGCCGGTCGCCACTTCCTGCGTCGGTCCCGCGCGGCATCCAGGCCAGCAGCCGATCGCCAAGCGCAATCGGCTGACCGCCGACGTCCGCAACGAGCTCGCCCAGCACCAGCTGGATCCGATCCTCGCGGGGCCTGGGATCATCGAGCACCGTGCCGGCGATCTCGCGCTCCACGCCGTCGACGAGGGCGGCTACCGATGGGCGCTCGGATGGTCGTGCTGGATCGGTCGCTTCCTGGCGCCAGGCCCCGATCGCCGCAGCACCCAAGAGCACCGCGGCCAGCACGAGCGTCCCGCCCGCACGCAACGCGGGCGAGACCAGCATCCCCGCCGCGCCTGCAGCGACCGCGGCACCCAGGAGCGCGGCGAGCGGCGGTGCCAGCCCAAGATCGGCTGCGAGGATGCCGCCGGCGACCCCGAGCAGTGCGACCGGCAGCGCGAAACGGCCGATGCCCACGCTTCACCCAGCAGTGGCGACGGCCTGGATGTCCTCCAGCTGCCCGCGGTTGATGACCCCCCGCTGCACCGCGTCCTCGAGCGACGCGAACGCCTGCTCCTGTCGCGCGGCCACGATCTTCTGGACGGTGACAGGGCCGATTCCCGGCAGCGCCTCGAGCTCTTCGGGCGTGGCCGTGTTCAGGTCGACCAGCCCGCCACCGCCGCCCGTGACCGGTGCCGCCGACGTGGCCGGGTCCGCGGCTGCGGCCGCCTGCGCGTCTCCGATGCGTGGCACCCGAATCTGCTCCCCATCCTGGAGGCTCTGGGCCAGGTTGATGGCCGTGGCCGCCGCGGCAAGGTCGGCGTCGGCGCCATACCCTCCCGCCGCGGCGATCGCGTCCGCAACCCGAGATCCGGCGGGCAGCTCGCGGACCCCGGGCTCCGCAACCCCTCCCTGAACGTCGACCACCAGGGTCGCTGAAGTCGGCGCCGATGCGATAGGCGAGCTCACCGGCGTCGCCAATGCCAGGCCGGCATCAGCGGCGGTGAGCTCGTTGTCGGACGCGTCGCCCTCGACCGGACCGAGAAGGATCCAGGCGGCGGCGAACGCCAGCAGAATGGCGCCACCACCGGCAGCGACCATGATCCGATCGGATCGGGACACGTCGAGCCTCCAGGGGGAGGCGAAGTCGGATGGGGGGCAGACTGCGTCCGCGGTCCGGCGCCCGGGCACTCGACGCCGGGCCACGGAAGCAGGGCCGAAGGCTACGCCACCGAGCCTTACCGATGGATTACCGGACCGTTACCGGCTCAATCGGGCGGCGTGACCACGTTCACGAGCCTGCCGGGGATCTGGACGACGCGCAGTGGGGTGCGCCCGCGCAGGTAGCGCTGCACGTGCACCGATGCCAGTGCCATGCGCTCGATCTCCTCGGCGGGCGTGTCCGGCGTGACGACCAGCCGATCGCGCAGCTTGCCGTCGACCTGCACCGGCAGCTCGATCGTGTCGGCCGCCGCAAGCGCCGCATCGGCCTCCGGCCACGGCTGCTGGTGGACCGAGTACGGATGGCCGCGCCGCTCCCACAGCTCCTCGGCGATGTGCGGGGTCAGCGGCGCCATCAGCAGGAGCAGCGTGTCGACGGCCTCGGCGTAGGTGGCGCCACCGCCCAGGCCGGCCTCGCGGGCGCGGATGATCGCGTTCGTCAGCTCCATAAGCTTGGCGATGGCGGTGTTGAAGTGGAGCGCCTCGTAGTCCTCCCCGACGGCCGCGATCGTCGCGTGCGTCGCCCGCCGTACGGCACGCTCGAGCTCCGCGCCCTCGACCGCGCCGATTGACGACACGGCGCCGTTCGTCGCCGGCAGCCCAGCGCCCCAGACACGGCTCAGCCAGCGGTGGATGCCCTCCATGCCGGTCGGGTTCCACGGGCCGCCCTGGTCCCACGGGCCGATGAACATCAGGAAGGCGCGCACCGTGTCGGACCCGTAGCGGGTCACCAGCTCGTCGGGCGCCTGCACGTTGCCGCGCGACTTGCTCATGCGGTTGTGGTCGGCGCCCAGGATCTGGCCCTGGTTGCGCAGCTTCAGCGTCGGCTCGTCGAAGGCGAGGTGCCCCAGGTCGCGCAGCGCCTTCACGAAGAAGCGGAAGTAGAGCAGGTGCATGACCCCGTGCTCCGCGCCGCCGGTGTACAGGTCGATCGGCATCCATGCCGCGACCTTCTCGGAATCCCAGGCGCGCTCGGCGTCGTGCGGCGAGCAGTAGCGCAGGAAATACCAGGACGAGTCGATGAACGTGTCGAGCGTGTCGGTCTCGCGTCGCGCGGCAGCGCCGCACTCGGGGCACGTTGTGCTGAGCCACTCCGCATGCGACTGCAGGGGCGACACGCCGGTCGGCGCGAAGTCCACGTCCTCCGGCAGGACCACGGGCAGCTGGTCGTCGGGGACCAGCACGGCGCCGTGCTGGTCGCAGTACACGATCGGGATCGGCGCGCCCCAGTAACGCTGCCGGCTGACCAGCCAGTCACGCTGCCGGTAGGTGACGGCGATGTGGCCCAGGCCACGGTCCTCGAGCGCCTTCGTGATGGCCTTGATCGCCTCGGCCGCGGGCATGCCGGTGAACTCTCCTGACTCGATCAGCACCTCGTCCTCGGTGTGAGCGACGAATGCCTCGCCCTCCGGCAGCTCGCCGGAGTCCGGCGCCACGACGTACCGGATCGGCAGGTCGTACTTCCGCGCGAACGCGAAGTCACGCTCGTCGTGGGCGGGGACCGCCATGATCGCGCCGGTGCCGTAGCCCGGCAGCACGTAGTCGGCGATCCAGATCGGGATCCGCTCGTCCGTCATCGGGTTGACGGCGTTTGCGCCGATGAAGACGCCGGTCTTCTCGCGCTCGGTGTTCATGCGCTCGATCTCGGTCTCGCGCCGCGCCGTGGCGACGTAGGCATCGACATCGGCTCTGCGCTCATCGGTCGTCAGGACCGAGACGAGCGGATGCTCGGGCGCCAGCACCATGAAGGTGGCGCCGCAGACCGTGTCAGGGCGGGTCGTGAAGACCCGGATCGGCTCGACGTCGGCGGCCTCGACCGGGAAGTCGATCTCGGCGCCCTCGGATCGGCCGATCCAGTTCGTCTGCATCAGCTTGATCGGCTCGGGGTAGTCGATCCCGCTGAAGTCGAGCAGCTCGTCGGAGTAGTTCGTGATCCGGAACCACCATTGCTCCAGGTCGCGCTTCTCGACCTGGGTGTTGCAGCGCCAGCAGCGCCGATCGGTCCCGATGACCTGCTCGCGCGCCAGCACGACCTGGTCCTTCGGGCACCAGTCGACCGGCGCCGTGGCCTTGTACGCCAGCCCGGCTCGGAAGAACTCGCTGAAGATCCACTGCGTCCAGCGGTAGTAGTCAGGGTTGCTGGTCGCGAGCTCGCGCGACCAGTCGAAGCCGGCGCCCATCGTCTTGAACTGGGCGCGCATGCGCTCGATGTTCGCCTCGGTCCAGGTCTTCGGGTGGATGTTGCGATCGATCGCGGCGTTCTCGGCGGGCAGGCCGAAGCTGTCGAAGCCCATCGGGAACATCACGTTCTCGCCGCGCATGCGGTGGAGCCGCGCCACGATGTCCGGGCCGGTCGCCGCGTACCAGTGCCCGATGTGCAGGTCGCCGGACGGGTACGGGTACATCGTCAGGACGTAGGTCTTCTCGCGCGGATCGTCGTCGCGCGCGACGTGCAGCTCGTCCGCCTCCCAGCGGGCGCGCCACTTCTCCTCGAACGAGGCAGGGTCGAATCGCTCGCGGCGCGACGGCGACCGCGGTGGCGTCTCGGTCGTCATCGGTCTTTCTCCTTCTCCCCTTCCGCGAACCAGGCCATCAGCACCTCGTCGCGATAGATGTCGTTCGAGCGGTACTGCTCGCGCCGAATGCCCTCGCGCACGAAGCCCTGGCGCTCGTAGACCGCGATCGCCCGGTCGTTGTCGGGAAAGACGCCCAACGACAGCTTGCGCAGTCCTCGCGTGCGCGCCCACGCCTGGGCTCCCGCCACCAGCTCGGTGCCGATGCCGACGTCTCGCCAGTCGGCCGCGATGCAGATCGAGAGCACCCCGATGTGCTCGGTCGCCCGACCGCGGTCGACGCTGACCAGGACGTTGCCGATGACGTCGCCGTCAGCCTCGGCCACCAGCACCAGGGACTCGTCGGCGCGGATGAGCTCACCGATCCAGAACGCCTCGGACGGCTCGCTGACCGCCCCGGGCGTGGTGATGAGCCAGCGGCCCTCCGTCCGGACATCGGCGAAGAGGCGGGCCAGAGCGCGCCCGTCGGTGGGGCGTCCGGGGCGCAGCGTCCAGCGCCGGCCGTCCTTCGCCGTCTTCGCTTCGCCGCTTCGCGTCTGGATCATCACATGGTCTCCCGGACACAACGAACCCCTCCGTCGTCAGGACGAAGGGGCTCACATCTTCGCGGTACCACCTGAGCTTGACCGATGGAGGGTGGTGGAGCTGGGGGGACTCGAACCCCCGACCCCCTGCATGCCATGCAGGTGCTCTCCCAGCTGAGCTACAACCCCACGGATTCCGTTGGTCCACTCGTCGGCGCCGCTATCGTGGCGCCACTCCGGCCGGGCTCGTCACCAGGCTGCTCGACGGGTGAGTTCTGCGCCCCTCGCACGCCGGCTTGCACCAATCCCGGCTCGCTGTGAACGAGGTGCAGCGCGTACTGCTCCCGCGTCAACGCATCGGCGCCGAGGATATCACAGGGCCTCCGCGAGGCTCAATCATCGCCACGACGTAGAGACGATTTTCGGGAGTAGGGGGGTTGACCCTCACGTTACGTTAGGCTTTATGGTCGTGTCGAAGGACGAACGAATGAGCTTGACGGTGGGCGCGGTCGCCCGGCTTGCCGGGGTGACCGTGAGGACCCTGCATCACTACGACGAGATCGGGCTGCTGAGCGCGAGCGGCCGGTCCGATGCCGGCTACCGCCGGTACGCGGACGCGGATCTCGATCGGCTGCAGCGGATCCTGTTCTACCGCGAGCTCGGGTTCGGACTGGACCAGATCAAAGACGTCATGACCGATGGCGGAGCCGACGCGGCCGCCCACCTCCGGCGCCAGCACGCAATGCTGCTGGACCGGATCGGGCGGCTCGAGCGCATGGCAACCGCCGTCGAGAAGGCAATGGAGGCACGAACCATGGGAATCAACCTGACGCCGGAGGAGCGCTTCGAGGTCTTCGGCAACTTCAACCCCGACGACCACGCCGCCGAGGTGGAGGAGCGCTGGGGCAACACCGATGCGTATCGCGAGTCTGCGAAGCGCACCGGCGCGCTACACGAAGGCCGACTGGGAGCGCATCAAGGCCCAGGGGCAGGCGGCGATCGAGCAGGTCGTCGCGGCCATGAACGCCGGCAAGCCGGCTGACTCACCCGAGGCGATGGCCGGTGCCGAGGCGCACCGACAGCAGATCACGGACGCGTTCTACGAGTGCACGTACGAGATCCAGGTCGGCCTGGCCGAGATGTACGTCGCCGACGCGCGATTCACCGCGACGTACGAGAAGATCGCGCCGGGACTGGCGCAGTACCTCCACGACGCGATCAAGGCCAACGCCGCAACCCAAGCGGGTTGACGGTGCCGGTAGATGGGGCCGCCATGCACGCGGGAGCTCGTTCCCGTGCGCGTCGACCTCATCTATCGCGCCATGGCGCCCGGCAAGCCGCCCGCATGTGCGTCCCGGCCTGATCTATCGGCTCGGGGGACCAGTCAGGTCGCTCTGGCCGCGAACCGTGCCTTGAGGCGATCGAGGGTCGCCTCGATGTCGCCACCGGCGGCCGACGCGATCATCGGCTCCATGAAGCGCGTGAGCATCGAGCCGCGGATCTCCATCGCGAAGTCGAGATCCGTGGCTTCGCCGTTCTGGGCCGGTGCGAGATCCAGGGTAGCGTGCACCTTGACCCCGCTCGCCTCGCTGCCGATTGCGATGCGCCGCGGCGGCTCGTACTCGGTCACCGTGAGTGGCGCCTCGATGCGCTGTCCCATCAGCTCTCGAGTGACGAGTGCGGTGGCGCCCACGCCCATCTCGCCCTCCGACGTGATGCGTGCTTCGGTGATGCCCGTCTGCCACTCCGCGAGGTTGTCGAGGTTCGACAGGTAGGCGAACACCTCCGCGGGCGGTGCGGCGAGGACGGCGCTGCGTTCGACGCGTTGCATCGGTCTACGGTAGCGGATGTCATGCTGCTCGCGGTGAGCACGTTACGTCGCCTCGTCCTCGCGCTCGGCCTGCAGGCCACGGCCGGCCTCGCCGTGTGGGTGATCGTCGCGACCGTCGCGGCGAACGTCGATTCGGCCTCACTCGACCTCGCCGCCGTGGTGCTGCTCTTCGGTCAGCTCGTCGTCGTGCCGCTCGCGCTCCTGCTCGTCGCCCCGAGCGGCCATCGGCTGGCCGATGCACTGTGGCGTGGGGGACGCTTCCTGTTCCGGATCGGGGCGGTGGCGGCCATCGCATCCGTGGCGATCCCGCGCGGCGAGCTCTCGGCGGCGATCGCGGCCGTGTACCTGCTTCCGGCCCTGCTCGTCGGCACGGCCTCGATCCTTCGCGCACCGGCGATCCGGCGTCCATCTGACCTCGCGGCCGTGGCGGCGGGCATCTTCCTGGCCATCGGCGCCCTCTTCTTCGTGCTGCACCGGCAGGACGTCGCGATCGAGGGCTTTCCCGAGCTGAACGTCCAGCTCACCGCCATCCACCTCCACTTCGTCGGGTTCGGGCTGCTGCTCGTCGCGGGGGAGCTGGCTCGTCGCTCGGCCCGGTTGGGCAGGGCCGCGGTCCGCCTCCTCATGATCGGCACCGTCGCCACGCCGCTCGGCCAGTTCATCCACCCCGTGCTGGAGCTGGCCGGCGCGTCGTTCGTGATCGCGGGGCTGCTGGCCGTCATGGCCGGCACCTTCCCGATGCTGGGGGATCCGCAAGTTCCGGCGAGCGCGCGGCGGCTGCTGTTCGTGTCGATCGCCTTCTCGCTCGTCATCGGCGTGATGGCCGCCGTCTACGCGGCCGGCGCGGCCCTCGGTGCGCCATCGCTCGATATCGGCTCGATGGTTCGCCTGCACGGGGTCTTCGCCGCCATCGGCGTCGTGTTCTGCGCCCTGCTGGGCTGGCGCCTCGCCGGCGAGACCTGACAGCAGAGTCCTGCCGGGCGCCTCAGTGCAGGATCTGGGACAGGAACCGCTTCGTCCGTTCCTGCTGGGGTGACTCGAAGATCTGCTGCGGCGGCCCTTCTTCGACGATCACGCCCTCGTCGAAGAAGACCATGCGATTGGCGACCGCGCGCGCGAATCCCATCTCGTGCGTGACGCACAGCATGGTCATCCCCGTCCCGGCGAGCTCGCGCATGACGTCGAGCACCTCGCTGATCATCTCGGGGTCGAGGGCCGACGTCGGCTCGTCGAAGAGCATGATCTTCGGCTGCATCGCCAGCGCACGCGCAATCGCCACGCGCTGCTGCTGCCCGCCCGACAGCTGGGCCGGGTACTTGTGCGCCTGCTCCGGGATGCCGACCCGCGTCAGCAGCTGCATGCCGGATTCCTCGGCATCGGCGCGGGACATCTTGCGCACCCGCACCGGCGCAAGGCTGATGTTCTGCAGCGCGGTCAGGTGCGGAAACAGGTTGAAGGACTGGAAGACCATCCCGATCTCGCTGCGAACGGCCGCGATGTTGCGGATGTCGTTCGTCAGCGCGATGCCGTCCACCAGGATGTCGCCGCGCTGGTGCTGCTCGAGGCGGTTGATCGTGCGAATGAAGGTCGACTTGCCCGACCCGGACGGGCCGAAGATGACGACCACCTCGCCGGCGGTGACGGTGAGGTTGATGCCGCGCAGCACGTGGAGCTGGCCGAACCACTTGTGGACGTCGCGCGCGACGATGATCTCGTTCACGGTCGCGGCCGGCGTCTCAACCATCGCGGTTGACCTCGTGTCCTCGTCCACGGATGCACCTCGTTCGGGGTTGGAATGATGCGTCATCAGCGCGTTCCGACGCCGAGCTGCTCGCTCCAGCCGATAGCTCGCCTGCGACATGGCATAGCAGAGCACGAAGAAGACGCCTGCCACGAAGACGTAGACCTCCAGGTACGCGCCGAATGACTCCGGCTGCGCGAGCACCGCGCGGCCGATGTTGAGCAGCTCGACCAGGCCGACGATCGTGACGAGGGTCGTGTCCTTGAGCAGGCTGATGAAGAGCCCCACGTTGGCGGGGATCACGGCGCGCAGCGCCTGTGGCAGCACGATGTAGAGGTTCATCTGCGTGGTGCTCAGGCCAAGCGCCTGCGATGCCTCGATCTGCCCGCTCGGGATCGCCTGCAGGCCGCCGCGTACGTTCTCGGCGACGTACGCCGCCGAGAACAGCGTGACGCCGCCCATGGCCCGCGCCACGCGGTCGAGGCGCCACTCACCGGGCAGGAAGAGCGGCAGGATGATGTCGGCCATGAACAGGATCGTGACGAGTGGCACTCCACGGATGATCTCGATGTAGCCCGTGCTCAGGATTCGGACCATCGGCAGCTGGCTGCGGCGGCCGAGCGCCAGGAGCACGCCCAGCGGGAACGAGAGGAGGATGCCCACGGTTGCGATCAGCACCGTCAGCAGCAGGCCGCCCCAGTCATTGGTGCTGATCGACGACAGCGGCGTCCCGGCCATGCCGCTGAGCAGCAGGAACGAGAGCGGCAGCGACAGAAGCCAGCCGATCGCGAGCGCCCGTCGTGGCACGAGCCCCCGCAGCGCGAGGTAGTAGGCCGCCAGGATCAGTCCCGCGTTGAAGACCAGGGCGAGGGCAGGCTGCCAGCCAAGCGGCGAGAGGATCACGAGCGCCGCGAGGATCACCTGGCAGGCGGCCAGCGTGACCGCCAGCGTACGGGCCGACTGGCCGTAGACGCCGGCGGAGGACCCGGCGAGCACCGAGAGGATCGCCAGGTTGAGCCACACACGCCAGGCCTGATCGGCCGGGAACTGCCCGATCAGGAAGAGGCGCATGTTGTTCGTCACCACGCTCCACTGCGCCTCGGTGACGGCCCACTGCCCGATCTGCAGGAGCAGCCACGCCAGCGCGGCACCGATGAGCACCGTGATGAGCCCGTTGACCCAGCCCGAGAACAGGTTCTGGCGCAGCCAGGCCAGCGGCCCGACGACCGTGATCGGCGGCCCAACCGAGTCGGCCGGGCTCCGCGCCGTCATCGCTCCAGCACCTGGACGCGGCGGTTGTAGATGTTCATCAGCAGCGACGTCGCCAGGCTGATGACGAGGTAGGTGCCCATGATCAGGATGATCACCGGGACCGGCTGCCCGGTCTGGTTCGCCATGGTCTGTCCCACCTTGAACAGGTCGGGGTAGCCGATGGCGACGGCGAGGCTCGAGTTCTTGGCCAGGTTGAGGTACTGGCTGGTCAGCGGCGGGACGATGATCCGCAGCGCCTGCGGGAAGACGATCATGCGCAGCGTGTCGCCCTCCGAGAGCCCCAGCGCCCGTGCGGCCTCGAGCTGGCCCTGGCGCACAGCCTGGATGCCGCCGCGGACGACCTCACCGATGAAGGCGGCCGTGTAGAGCACGAGGCCGACGAGGAGCGCCGTGAACTCCGGCGACAGCGACAGGCCGCCGATGAAGTTGAAACGCTCGCGAACCGGCAGGTCGAACGTCATCGGGGCCGCCACGATCCAGCCGATCACGGCGAGCACCAGCAGTACGAGCCAGCCCAGGGCTCTCAGGCCCGGAATGGGCCTGCCGTCGTCCTCGCGACGCCTGGAGATCCTGCGCGCGACGACGAGTACGGCGATGCCCACGGCAACGAAGACGGCCCAGACCGGGAGTCCGGCCGCCAGCTGCGGTCCGGGCACGAAGACGCCGCGCTGGTTCAGGAAGATCGACCCCGGAAGGGCCAGCGTCTGGGCCACCGACGGCAGCTGGAGCAGGACCGCGAAGTAGATGAGCACGAGCTGCACGAGCAGCGGCGTATTGCGCATGAGCTCGACGTACGCGGACGTGATGCGTCGAAGAAGCCAGTTCGGCGAGAGGCGTGCGACCCCGACCAGGACGCCCAGGATGGTCGCGAGGATGATGCCGATGAAGCTGACGAAGAGGGTGTTCAGCAGCCCCACCAGGAAGGCCTTGGCGTAGGTGTCGGTCGAGGAGTAGGGGATCGGGCTCTCGCTGATGTCGAAGCCGGCGCTGCGGTTGAGGAACCCGAAGCCGAAGCCGACGCCCCGCTCGGTCATGGCGCTCATCAGGTTGCGGACCATGAGCGCCGCGACGACGCCGACGACGAGAAGCACGAAGACCTGCGCCGCGATGCGCAGCACGCGAACGTCGCGCCACGGGGGCACGGCGGAGGTGCGCGAGGGCGTGGGCTCCGGCGTCATGCGAGCCGGGTGAGGAAGGCTCCGGGGCGAGATGCCTCTCGCCCCGGAGCGTCAGTTCCGACTCAGCGGTACGGCGGTGCGTACAGGAGGCCGCCTTCGGTCCACAGCGAGTTCAAGCCGCGCTCGAGCTCGAAGGGGGTCCCGGCACCCAGGTTCCGCTCGTAGATCTCGCCGTAGTTGCCAACGGCCGAGATCACGTTGATGACCCACTCGGGATCGAGCCCGAGGCCGGAGTCGAACGGATCCGTGTCGGGCACCGTCTGGCCGAGCAGGCGCAGGACGACCGGATCCTCGCTCGTCTCTGCCGTATCCGCGACGTTCTCCGAGGTGATGCCCTGCTCCTCGGCCTCGATCGTGGCGTAAACGACCCACTTCACGATGTTGAACCACTGGTCGTCACCCAGAGGGGCGACCGGACCCAGCGGCTCCTTCGACATGACCTCCTCGAGGATCACGTGATCGTCGGGATTCTCGAACGCCGTCCGCCGGGCAACCAGCTGCGATCGGTCGCTGGTGACCGCGTCGCAACGTCCTTCCTCGTAGGCGGCGTAGGTGGGATCGATCTCGGGGAAGGTCTGCGGCGTGATCGAATCCCCGAGCCGGTCGGTCAGGTTCAGCTCGGTGGTGGTGCCGGTCTGGACGCAGACCGTTGCGCCGGCGAGATCGTCGATCTCCGTCGCGTCCGTCAGGGTCGAGTTCACCATGATGGCCTGGCCGTCGTAGAACGTCGTGGGTCCGAAGAGGCCCCATGCCGTGTCCCGGCTGACGGTCCATGTGGTGTTGCGGATGAGGACGTCGATGTCGCCCGACTGGAGCAGCGGACCACGCTGGTCGGTCGCGACGTTGCGGAACTCGACCGCCTCCGGATCGCCGAGGACGGCCGCTGCCAGCGCGCGGCAGAAGTCGACGTCGAACCCGGAGTATTCGCCGGTCGCCTCGTCCAGGAAGCTGAAGCCGGGCAGGGCGCCGTTCACGCCGCAGATGAGGGTTCCGCGCGCCTGCACATCGGCCAGGCGGCCCTCACCGGATGGTGCCTCGGTCGGTTCCGCGCTTTCGGCGGCGCTCTCGGCCGGGGATTCCTCGGCGGGGCTTTCGGCCGCGGGGCTCTCGGCGTCCGGGCTGGTCGACGGCGGCGGGGTGTCGCCGCAGGCGGTGACGACCAGTGCCAGCACGACAAGGCCGATGATGGAAGTGACGGATCGGGGCATGGACGGAATCTCCCTCGTTCATCCAGTGCGTGGGGCATGGCCCAGCGGGCCGCCTTCCATCCTACGTGCTGCGCGCAACTGCCCGGAGACCAATGGGTCGCGCGCTACCATCGCCCATCGTGGATCGCAGGCGCCTGATCGAGCGTTGGTTCGCCGGACGCGGCGTGCCGCAGCTGACTCGCGGGATACACCACCGAACAGCGGATGGACGCGAGGGCGCTGCCGTTCATCGGCGCGTGGATCGTGATCGGTACCGTCCTGGTCTGGACACCGCAACGCGACGTGTCCCCGCGCGACAACTCCCTGGGCGTGCTGATCGCGATCGTGGCCTCTATCGGGGTCCTCGGGCTGTATCTCTGGATCCGCCGCCGCCCCCCGTTCCGTTCCGGCGTGCGGCTCGACCTCCTCGATATCGGCGTGATCGGACTCGTGCCGGGATCGTCGCTGCCATGATCCACGGCTCGCCGGCGTCGTGCATCGGCGTCGACGCTCAACCTGCTGCTCGGGATCGGCATCATCTACGTGATCACCGGCTTCGGCCTGCTCGAGATCGCGGGCTGGGCGCTGCGCCACCTCCGCGCCCAGCTCGAGCCAGATCTCCACGCTGGTGGCGCGGACGCTTCCCGTGCTCCTGATCCTCGTCGTCTTCCTGCTCTTCGCTTCCGAGCTGTGGCAGGCCGCACACACGCTCGGCGGCGGCGATCTCGCGGCAGTCATCGCGCTGCTCCTGGTCGTGGCAGCCATGCTCGTGGTCACGCGCGCCCGCGACGAGATCAGCACCATCGAGGAGGAGTGGGACTGGGGTCGCATCGCTGGCCAGCTGGCCGGCACGCCGGCAGAGCCGTTGGCCGACGCTGGCCATCGCCGCCGAGCCCCTCCACCCGGCTCGATTGGCAGGAGCGCACCAACCTCGTCATCCTGATGCTGGTCAGCCAGCTGGTGCAGTCGCTCTTCGTGGCCTGCTGGTCCTCCTCTTCCTCGTCGCGCTCGGGCTGCTGGCCATCCCCGCATCGGTCCAGGAGATGTGGGTCGGCGAGCCGGTCCGGACCGTGGTCGGTTTCGAGCTGCTCGGGGAGCCGCGGCTGCTCTCGGTGGAGCTGCTCGATCGACCGCCGGCCTGCTGGGTGGGATGTGCGCCCTCTACTTCACCGGGCTGGCCCTGACCGACGCTGCCTTCCGAGCCGAGTTCCACGAGCGGGTCATCGGCGACGTGGAGCAGATCATGGCGGTTCACGCCGCATATCTGATGTCGCCCGAGGTGCGTGCCGACACTGATGGGCTCAGCGCCGTCGAGCTGCCGGAGCCGCGCGGCTGAGTCTGGCCAGTGGCGAAGTGGGTGGTGGAGATGAGGGGACTCGAACCCCTGACCCCCGCGATGCGAACGCGGTGCTCTCCCAGCTGAGCTACATCCCCACGGGCCGTCGGCGAGTATACCAGCCGGATTTGGGGCTTCCCGAACTAGAACATCTGTTCTATCATCGATGGTCCGATGATGCAGACCGATGCCCCCGTTTCGCCATCCCTGGCGAGCGCCCTCGAGACGCTTCGAGCACGCGGGCTTGAGATGCGCCGCGGGAGCGAGGCGCCTCCTCTGGAGCACGCGCGCCCATCGGTCCCGACCGGCCAGCCGGCGCTCGATGTCGCGCTCGGTACCGGCGGCTGGCCTCGGGGCGCATTGGCGCTCCTCGACGCCCCGGCAGGGAGCGGCGCCACCACGCTGGCGCTCGGCTCGCTGGCCGCTGCCCAGGCGGCCGGGGGCCTGACGGCCTGGCTCGATCTCGACGGCACCCTCGACCCGGCCGTGGCCGCGCGCCTGGGAGTGAGCCTCGAATGGCTCCTCGTCGCGCGACCGCACGATGCCGCCGAGGCGATCGAGCTCGCCGCCTGGCTCGGCCGCTCCGGGCCTCATCGACGCGCTGGTCCTCGACCTCGGCGAACGGGCGACGCCAGATCGCCGCGTCGCTGGATCGGCTCGGCTCGCTGCTCGCCCGTTCGCGGCGCGCACTTCGGCGCTCGTGCTCGCGCCGGCCGGCCGAGTCGTGGCCGGCGCCGTGGCCGGGGTGCGGGTGGCGCTGCATCGGTCCGCCTGGCTGGGGTCGGCCGCGACCTCGTCGGCCAGCGGGTCCGCGCCCTCGTCGAGCGCCATCGCTGGGCGCTCGCGGGAGCGTCCGCGGAACTCGACCTGTGGTTCGGGGAGGGCCGCCGTATCGACCCCCTGGTGGCCGCGCTGCCCGAGCCGCGCCGCTCGAGGCGGAGCGGCCCGCGCTCCGGGTGGTGAGCGCCTGATGCGCCGATCGCGCATGCCCGTCTCCTTGCCCTCGTCTGGCCCGAGCTGCGCGTGCCGGATGCCGACGCGCGGCCCCTTCGAGCGCATGCTCGACTGCCCTCGACGACCTCTCCCCGCGGGTCGAGGCGGTCGACACTCGGCGTGGCGCTCGTCGACGTCACCGGCCTCGAGCCGATGTGGGGGAGGAACGCGTATCGCGGCGCGGGCCGTGATGCTGGTCCGCGGCGTGGCGCCGCTGCGCGTCCGCTGCGGGATCGGCGACAACCGCTGGCTGGCGACGCTCGCCGCCCGGCTGGCACGTTTCGAGCGCCCCGACGCGCCGGCCGCGCTCCGCGCGCTGTCGGTCGCGACGAGCTGCGTGACCTGCCGCTGACCCTCCTGCCCGCCGATGCCGCCATCCGCCAGCGCTTCGCGCTCTTCGGGCTGACGCGCATGGGCCAGCTGGCCGACCTGCCGCGCTCGGCGGTCGGCGCCCAGTTCGGCGCGGCGGGGGAACGGCTCCAGGCGCTGGCGCGCGGCCACGACCCGCGGCCGATCGTCGCCGCGCCGTCGCCCGGAGCGAGTGGAGGCGAGCGCGGCCTTCGAGACCGGCCGCTCGACGGGATCGGCGCCGTGGGCCTGACCCTGCGTCGCCTGGCCGCCGAGCTGTGCGATCGGCTGCGCGAGCGCCACCTTGCGCCCGGGCGGCGCATCGCTGGCGCTGCCCTGGAGGACGCGCCCGCGCTGCGCGTCGCCCAGCCCTTCCCGCAGCCGGCGCTCGAGCCCGACTGGATCGCTCGGCTGCTGCTCTCGCGCGTCGAGGCCGCCGCCCGCGCCCGAAGCTGCCGTCCACCGGAACTCACTGCGGGCAACGCCGGGCCAAAACGAGGGCGCACGTTGGCCGTGAGTTCCACCGGGGAGCAATCGGACGAAGCGGCGCCGGAGCCGCGGTCGTCGCCCTCGCCCTCGCATTCGATCGGCTGAGTGACCCGACCACCCGGCAGCTGCCCGCCTTCGAGGCCCGCGCCGGACGCTGGGAGGAGCTGCGCTGGTCGCTGGAGCGGACTCAGGCATCGGTTCGGGGGGGCGGCTGTGGCGGGCCGTCGCCGAGCGGCCGGCCGCGTCGCTGCCCGAGCATCGGTCGCGGCTGGTGGACATCGGTCAATGACGCGGCGTCTACGCCGGACCATCCGCTCGTCCAGGTCGACACCGATGCCGACGGCGTGCCCCGTTCGGCTGCGCATGGACGGCACCGACCACGGCGAGCTCGGCATCTGCAACCGCTGGCGGGTCGACGACGGCTGGTGGCGCGAGCCGGTCGCCCGTGCCTGCTATAAGGTCGTCACTCGCTCCGGGCTGCTGTGCACGATCTTCCTCGACGAGATCCGCGGAACGTGGCACCTCGAGCGGCTGTTCGACTGACCGACACGCTGGCACCGCTCGTGCGGTGTCTGGCGCCATGACCGACTTCGACCGCCGACCGGGAGCCATCGACGACCCGGGCATGAAGGGCGGGATCGATCCAGACCTCGACTCGCCTGCCACCCGGCGATCATGCCGGTGACACCGGGCGGCCCGGGCGAGCCCGAGGCCGCCGAGCTCGACCTGCCCGGTCCCGGACGACCCGGTCGCCTGGAGCTACGTGCAGGCCGAGACGCTCGTGGTCGGCCGTACCGGCGAGGACCTCGGGCCGCGTGGCCGCCATGCTCGGCACCGAGACGGAGGGCATCTTCCACGGCATCGCCGTCACTCCGTACGGCGACGGCCGCACGCGGGTCGTGCCGGCCGACGCCGTGAACGGCACTTACCACGGCGAGCGTCCAGATCGCGTACGACGCCGATCAGCTGAGCGCCGCCGAGCAGCACCACCCGATCGACGCCGGCGACTGAGCGTCGCAATCGGCACCGGCCCGGGCCTCAGCCGAGGGTCGGGTACGATCGGCCGATGACCGAAGGCCCGTACCACGTGGACCGGCTGTGGCCGGACCCGGCAGCTGCGCTCGAGCTCGACGCCGCCCTTGCGGGCTATCGGCCGCCTGCGCCGGTGGCCGGCCTGCCTGCCGTATCGATCAACATGGTCACGAGTGTCGACGGGCGCGCCCAGCTCGATGGAACCGCCGAGGGACTCGGGAGCCGGGCGGACCGACGGCTCATGCGCCTCTATCGCGCGGCCTTCGACGCGGTCGGCAGCGGCGTCGGGACGCTGAAGGCATCGGGGATCTGGCTGCGGGTCGGTGACGACCTGGCGGCGCGGCGCGCGGCCGAGGGCCGTGCCCCGAACCCGACGGGGGTCCTCATCGCGGGCTCCGAGCCAGTGCCGACCGACGCCGAGTGGTTCTCCGGCGACGAGCCGCGGGTCCTGATCGTCGGCGCGAGCAATCCGCTCAGCGAGGCGCCGCCGGGCACGGAGCTGCTCCGAGCCGCGGAAGACCGGCCACCGCCGGCCTGGGTGCTCGAGCGCCTGGCGGAGCGGGGTATCGGCTCGCTCCTGATCGAGGGCGGTCCGAACCTCAATGCCGCATTCCTCGCCGCCGGCCTGATCGACGAGGTCTGCTGGACGGTGGGTGCCCACCTGATCGGGACCGACGCGCTTCCGATGATCGCCCCCATCGAGGGCGGCTCGCCGTACGATCGCGAGCCACGGCGTGGCCACCTCGCCAGCGTTCTGCGCCACGAGGACGAGCTCTTCCTGCGCTACCGCTTCGACCGCGACGGGTAGCATCCTCCGATGACCCGGCTCGACCTGGGGCGCCTGGGCGTCTGGGGACATCTCGACTCGCTCGCCGCCGCCGATGCGGTCGCCTATGCGCGCCGCGCGGAGGAGCTCGGGTTCGGGACGCTGTGGGTTCCCGAGACGGTCGGGCGCGAGCCGATCGCGTTTCTCGGGCTCCTTGCCTGCGCCACCGACGCGATCAACCTTGGAACGAGCATCGTCAACATCTGGGGCCGCGACGCGCAGGCGGCGCGGATGGCCGCCATGACCCTGGCAGAGGCGAGCGGCGGCCGCTTCGTGCTCGGACTGGGGGTGAGCCACCCGCACCTCGCGGGGAAGCTGCGAGGGCACGACTACGCGCGGCCGCTGACGCGGATGCGCGAGTACCTGGCCGCGTACCGAGCCGCGATCTACCGCGGGCCCGCGATCGACCATGCGCCAGACCCTCCGGTGCTCCTGGCTGCACTGCGCGAGCGCATGACCGACCTCGCCGGGACCGATGCGGACGGGGCGGTGCCGTACCTCGTCACGCCGGAACGCGTGGCGTGGATGCGAGACCGCCTCGACGCGGCCTCGGGTGGCGCGCCCCGGCTGCTGGCGGTCACCCTGCCGGCGGTCATCGGCGAGCCCGGCGCGGACCGCGAGGCTGCCCGCGCGTATCTGCGGCCGTACCTGCGGACGCCCACGTACCAGGCCTCCTGGCAGCTCCAGGGCTTCGAGCCCGACGACTGGGAGCCGCCGGGCAGCGACCGCCTCGTCGACGCGATGGTCGCGGTCGGATCGGTGGACGTGGTGCGCGAGCGCGTTGCCGAGATGGTCGCAGCCGGCGCCGACCACGTGGCCATCATCCCGCTCGCCCCCGACGGCACGACGGAGCACCTTGCCACCCTCGAGGCCCTGGCTCGGCCATGACCCGATACGCGTGGCTTGCCACGGCACTGGTTCTCGTGGCGTGCTCCTCGACCTCGCCGTCTGCGTCGGTCGGCGCTCCGGCCTCGGCCACTCCCGCCGCGCTCGATGGCTCCGGGGCCGGACCGGAGCAGCTGGCCCCGAGCCGGCCGACGCGTCCCCCGGAGCCGCCGATTGCGGCTCAGTACTCGGCGGCGCTCGTAGCCGACTATTGCGTCGACCGCGACCTGGCCGCTCCGCCCGTCGTCGACCCGATCCTGGCGGTGCTCGATCGCAGCTACGCGCTGGCGGCCGACGACATCCCTCCGGACCTGGTCATGGCGTCGGCGGCCGGCCTGGAGGGCGCATCCGGGACGAAGCCCGTGCGCGAGATCCTCGTCGCCGACCTGGCCGACATGCGTTCGGGTTGGCTCGCGGCGGGGCTGACGATCGACCTCGAATCGGCCTATCGCTCGTACCAGGAGCAGGCGCTGACATTCGACACCTGGGAGGCCCGCCTCGGCCACGAGGCAGCGCTCGTGCGCAGCGCGCGTCCCGGACACTCCGAGCATCAGTTGGGTACGGCGATCGATGTAACGTCGCCGGGCTGGAGCGGTCGCTTCGGCGATTGGGCCCTCGAGTCAGCCGAGGGGGCATGGATGGCGGCCAACGGGTGGGCGTACGGCTTCGTGATGAGCTATCCGGCCGACGGCCTCGACGCGACCTGCTACGGCTACGAGCCCTGGCACTACCGATGGATCGGTCGCGAGGCGGCGGCCGAGCACCGTAGAAGCGGCCTTCCACTGCGCAGCTTCCTCGAGCGGTACGTCGGCACGTGAGCGCCAACCCGATCGACGAGGCCAGGCTGCCGGCCCTGCGCCGCCGGATGATCTGGACCCTGTTCGCTGTGTCGGCCCTCGGCTCGACGGGCTACATCTCGGCCGTGGTCGCCGGCACCCTCGTCGCGGCCGAGATGGCCGGGACCGCCTCGGCCGGCGGCCTCCCGACCACGACGACCACGCTCGGCACGGCGGCCGCGGCCAGCGTGCTGTCGCTCATCATGCTGCGGTACGGCCGGCGCCGCGGAATCCTCTCCGGCATCGGGGTAGGCGTGCTGGGTGGCGCGGTCGCCCTCGGCGGCATGCTCAGCGGCTCGATCCCGCTCTTCCTGGTCGGCTGTGCGCTGACCGGTTCTGCCAACGCCGCCGGCCAGCTGGGGCGATACATCGCTGCCGATCTGGCGGTGCCCGAGCGGCGGGCGGCGACGATCGGCACGGTCGTGTGGGGAGCCGCCATCGGGGCGGTGGCCGGCCCGAACCTGGTGGCGCCGGCCGGCATGGTCGCCGGCTGGCTCGGGTTGCCGTCGCTCGCGGGCGCCTACCTCATGACGGTGACTTTCATCGGCCTGGCGTTCCTGATCGCGTTCGTGTTCCTTCGCCCCGAGCCGTCAAGCCTCGCCGATCCATCGGCCATGCGCGCCCATCCGGAGGGAACCGCGAACGCATCGGCCGCCGCAATCCTCCGGCACCCGTCGGCGCTGATCGCCCTCGTGACGCTGGTGGCCGGGCAGGTGGTGATGGTCCTGATCATGACGATGACCCCGCTCCATCTCCGGGACCACGGCCACGGCCTCGAGACGGTCGGATTCGTCCTGTCGGCGCACACGTTCGGCATGTTCGCCCTCTCGCCGATCTCCGGGAGGCTGACGGACCGCTTCGGGAGCCCGCGCGTCATCGCCGCCGGCCTCGCTACGCTGGCGCTTGCCGCCATCCTGTCGGCGCTGGCGCCACCGGACGGCGGGCTCCTCCTCACGATCGCGCTGTTCCTGCTCGGGTACGGTTGGAACCTCGGGTTCGTGGCCGGCTCGGCCATGCTGACCGCCGGCCTCGTCCTCGCCGAGCGGACCCGGATCCAGGGAGTCGCGGACGGGCTCATCTGGAGCACCGCCGCGATCGCCAGCCTCTCGTCGGGCCTGCTGGTCGACGCCGCTTCGTACGCGGTGCTCGGGCTGCTGGGGCTGGCGCTCCTCGCGATCCCGGCCGTCCTGCTCGTTGCTCGCGGCGGCCGGGTGGGGCAGGCCGCCTGACGCCGGCACGGCTGCAGGATCCAGGGGGCGTCGGCATACTTGCGCGCATGCCATCGACCAGACTCCGTGGAATCCTGGCGCCCGCGGCCCTGCTCGTGCTCGTCGCGCTGCTCGGCGCATGCGATACCACCGCGACGCCGTCCGCGAGCGTGTCGCCGTCTGAGTCTTCGTCGGGTCCGTGCGGGGCCGACGAGATCGCGGCGAGCGGGATCGACGGCACCGTGGTTGATTCCGACGGCAGTCCCCTCGCCGACATCTTCGTGCAGATCGAGGCCGGCGATGGCTTCCGCGGGACGACGCGCACCGGCGAGGAGGGCGTCTTCACTGCCCCGGGCGTGACCGGCGACTTCGTGATCACGACGGTGGACATCGAGTACGCGCCAGTGACGCAGCACGTCTCGGTCCCGTGCGGCGAGACGATCGAGGTCGAGTTGGTCCTCACGCCAGCCGACGGATAGCATCCCGGCGCCGCCCGGATGATCCGCACCGACCGCCTGCTCCTCCGACGCTGGCGGGACGAGGACCGGGCGCCGTTCGCCGCGATGAACGCCGATCCCGCGGTCATCGAGCACCTTCAGGGACCGATGTCGTCCGACGCGTCAGACGCGTTCGTGGATCGTATCGAGACCGGCTGGAGCGACCGTGGATGGAGCCTCTGGGCAATCGAGGTCGCCCGGGGTCGCGCCGTTCATCGGTTACGTCGGTCTCTGGCCCGCCGATTTCGTGACCGGTGCCCCGATGGTAGAGATCGGCTGGCGCCTCGCCCGCTCCCACTGGGGGCAGGGCTACGCCACGGAGGCGGCAAGCGAGGCGCTGCGCTTCGGATTCACCGACATCGGCCTCGAGGAGATCGTCTCGTTCACCGTGCCTCAGAACCATCGGTCGATCAGCGTCATGGAGCGGATTGGGCTCATTCGTGACCCAGCGGGGGACTTCGACCACCCCAGGGTCGACCCGATCGCGTACCCGCACCTCGTCTCGCACGTGTTCTACCGGCTGTCGCGTGACCGATGGCGTGTAACTCACCGGCCGACCTGAATCCAGACTAGAACAGATGTTCTATCATCGACCGTCCGATGGACGATCCGGACGGCTACTGCGAGCTCCACGCCCATAGCAACTTCAGCTTCCTCGACGGCGCCGCGCATCCCGAGGAGCTGATCGCGCGAGCGGCCCAGCTCCGGCTGCCGTCACTCGCCATCACCGACCACGCGGGCCTCTATGCCGCCGTCCGTACCTGGAAGGCGGCGCAGGAGACCGAGACCGATGCGGCCCGCGCCGCAGGCCTGAGCCCAGTTCGAGCGATCATCGGTCTCGAGCTCGCCATCCCGCGCAACGACGAGGAGCTGCGCCTCGCGCGACGCGGCCGGAAGCTGAACGACCCGCTCCGCGGCGAGAAGGCCAGCCGGGGCTGGCCGGGCGAGCAGCATGCCGGGCCGATGCCGGGCGACCACCTCATCCTGCTCGCCCGCGATGTCGACGGCTACACCGCCCTGTCGCGCCTCGCCAGCCGCGGCCACCTTGCCGGGGAGAAGCAGTATCCGGTCTTCGAGCGCGGGACCGTCGAGGCGGCGCTCGACGAGGCGCGCGGCCACCTCTATGCACTCTCCGGCTGCCGCAACGGCGAGGTGCCTCGGCAGCTGCTGCTCGGCGAGCGCGGGGCGGCGCTGGCAGCGGCGCGCGCATGGGCGGGCCACTTCCCCGACGGCGACTTCGCGATCGAGCTGAGCCACCACCTGCAGCCCGACGACGACTGGCTCGTCGCCCAGCTGGCCGAGCTGGCTCATGGTGCCGGCCTGCCGACGGTCGTCACCAACGAGGTCCACTACGCCGACCAGGACGGCCATCGGCTGCAGGACGTGCTCGTCTGCATCCGCCACGGCGCGACGTTGACCGACGCGCGCGAGCTGCTGCTGCCGAACGCCGAGTACCGCCTGAAGACCGGCCGCGAGCTGGCCGCCATCGGCGAGGGCCTGCCGGACGAGCTCAGCCGCCGCGCGTGGGAGGCAGGGATGGCGCGCAGCGCCGACATCGGCGCCGACTGCCGGCTCGAGCTGGGGTTCGAGCGCTACCGGTTTCCGGGCTTCAGCGTGCCGCAGGGGGAGACCGCGTTCTCATATCTCTACCAGCTTGCCCATGCCGGCTTACTGCGCCGTTACCAGCCGGTTACCAAGCGCGCGCTCAGCCAGCTGGCGCACGAGCTCGACGTCATCGATCGCACCAACCTGTCCGAGTTCTTCCTGATCGTGTGGGATCTCATGGAGTTCGCGCGGACGAACGACATCATCGGCCAGGGGCGGGGGAGCGCCGGCGACTCGATCGTGGCCTACTGCCTCGGCATCACCAAGGTCGACCCGATCGAGCACAAGCTCCTCTTCGAGCGCTTCATCAACGAGGCGCGCGCGCTGCCGGACATCGACATCGATTTCGACGTCAACCGGCGCGAGGAGGTGATCCAGTACCTCTACACGAAGTACGGCGCCGATCACGCCGCCATGGTCTGCACGATCGTCACGTATCGGGCTCGGAGCGCCGTGCGCGAGGTGGCGAAGACGCTCGGGTTCCCGCTGGAGGGCATCGATGCGCTGGCCAAGGCGCTCGACACCCGCGACGCCACCGACGTCGCGCGCGACCTGGCCCTGGACGGCTCGTTCGCCTGGCTCTTCGAGGAGCTCGGCATCGACATGGCCGATACGGCCGTCCCACCTGGTCGCGACGGCCGTGGTACGGGGATCGTGCACCGCCAGGCCGATTCGTCGTGGAACCCGCGACCGCGGCCGGCGATCGACCTCCAGCCGCAGCCGATGAGTCTCGGCTCCTGGGCGCCCGGGAAGAAGCCGCAGGTGCTCGATCCGGCATCCCGCCCGGTCAGCGAGGGCGGCTGGTACCCACCGAAGCGGGCGCGCGTGCTCGACGCATCGGTCACGACGGTCAGGCACGAATCGGAGACGACGAAGCGCTACGCGCGCTCAGGCGAGCTCGCCGGCGGGGAGCTGCGTGTGCCGACGCCGCGCGACAACGGCTCGCCCGGCCCGTCGAGCGGGAGGCCGAGGATCGTGCGCGTCGACCCGGAGTCCGGCATGCCGATCGAGGAGCGTCGCCGGCCACGCGTCGTCCCGGAGCGCAATGCCGGAGTTGTTCCCCAGCGGGACTATCGGCCAAGTTCGGGTGATATTGGGCCGGTACCTGGCCAAGAGTTGCGCGAGGGAGCAACAGAAGGACAAACAGCGGGTCCACATTGGCCGTTAGTCGCGCTCCACGACAATCCCACGGTGGCGCACCGCCATCCGCGAAGCAACCGGTGGCAGTGGCTGCTCACCCTGTGCGCCGAGATCGACGGCTTTCCGCGGCACCTGGGCATCCACGTCGGCGGCATGCTCGTGACTCGCACTCCGCTCATCGACCTGGTGCCGATCGAGCGCGCCTCGATGCCGAACAGGGTCGTCACCCAGTACGACAAGGAGGACGTGGAGCAGCTCGGCCTGGTGAAGATCGACCTGCTCAGCCTCCGAACGCTGGGCGTGGTCTCCGACGCCCTCGATCGCATCCAGCGCGACACGGGCCGAAGGATCGACCTCGACAGCCTCCCGCACGACGACCCCGAGGTGTACGCGAGCATCCAGGCCGCCGACACGGTCGGCATGTTCCAGATCGAGTCGCGCGCGCAGATGCAGAGCCTCCCCAAGGCGCGCCCGGAGCGCTTCGAGGATCTCGTCGTCCAGGTGGCGATCATCCGCCCCGGCCCGGTGCAGGGCAACGCCGTCCACCCGTACCTGCGCCGCCGCGCCGGCGAGGAGCCCGTCACCTACGCGCACGAGAGCCTGCGGCCGATCCTGGAGGACACCCTCGGCGTGATCCTGTACCAGGAGCAGGTGATGCAGGTCGCCATCGAGGTGTGCGGATACACGGCGGTCGAGGCCGACATCTTCCGCAAGGCGATGGGCAGCCACCGCAGCCACGACAAGATGCAGGCCGAGCGGCCGCGGTTCATCGGCGGTGCCATCCGCACCGGCCTGACCGAGGAGCAGGCGGAGGAGCTCTTTCAGAAGTGCTCCGCCTTCGCCGAGTTCGGCTTCGCCCGCGCCCATGCCGCCGCCTTCGCCAAGATCAGCTACGACACCGCCTGGTTGAAGCGCTATCACCCGGCGCATTACACGGTCGGCGTGCTCAACAACCAGCCGATGGGCTTCTACTCCCCCGCGGTCGTCATCAACGACGCGAAGCGCCACGGGATCACGGTCCTCCCGATCGACGTCAACGAGTCGGCATGGGAGCACGACACGCGACCGGCGCCCGGCGGGGCGCACGCCATCCGGCTCGGTCTGCGCCAGGTGAAGGGGATCGACGAGCGGGCGAAGGAGGTCCTCGAGCGCGAGCGCGCGATCGGTCCCTATGCCTCCGTCCGCGACTTCGTCGCCCGAACGGGGCTCGGCGAGCAGGTGGTCGAGCGGCTCATCAGCATCGGCGCCTTCGACTGGACCGATGCGCCTCGCCGCGAGCTCCTCTGGCAGCTGCGCACGACCCTGGCCGACGCGGATCCGGAGCATCCCGCACTCGGCCTGACCGATGACGCCCAGCGAGCGCTGGGCGCCTCCCTCCCGCCGATGACCCTTGCCGAGGAGACCGCCGCCGACTACCGCGACACCGGCGTCAGCCCTCGCATCCACGCGGTGGAGCTGTTCCGCGAGCGGCTGGGACGGCGTGGCGTGATCACCGTGGCCCAGGCGGCCGAGCGTCGCGATCGATCTCAGATCCGGCTGGCCGGGCTGGCGGTCAGCGTGCAGCACCCGATGACGGCGAAGAACTTCGTGTTCATCGCGCTCGAGGACGAGACCGGCATGATCAACGTCACCCTGCGCCCGCAGGTCTACCAGGCGCACCGCGCGCTGCTGCACCGTCATCCGCTGCTCGTGATCGATGGCCGTCTGCAGGTCGAGGGCGCCGTTCTGAACGTCATCGCCCAGCGACTGCGTTCCGTGGACGACGCCCTCGACGGCGTGCCGGAGAAGCTGCCGCTGGCGAAGCAGCAGCGCATGTTCCACTAGCGCAGCCTGTCTCAGGACGATCGTTCGGCTGTCACCCGAGGATGCCACGACTAGACTGCGGCAAGCCCGACCTCTGCCCCTCGGTCACCGCTCGCAGTGGGGAACCATGCCCGTCCCGCGTCCGCTCACGATGCGCCGATCCGCTCGCGCCAGCCTGCTCCTGACGGCCGCGCTGGTGGCGTGGCCTTCATCGGCCGCTCCCGCTGCGGCGACGGATGACTGGTTCGGACCCGTTCCCTCTCCGACTCGCAGCGGGGCGGCCAAGGGCTCGGGGCAACCAACCGATCCGCAGCCGACCGGGCGCCTCATCGTGCAATACGCCGAGGGGACGTCCGACATCGCGCGCGAGCAGGTTCGCGAATCGGCGGGGCTCGAGCTCGTGACCGACGTGGCACTGCCGAACGCCGAGCTGGTCGACCCGATCGGGGCGGTGGCACAGGCCATCTCGCAGCTCGACGCGCAGGCGGCCATCGCGTCGGTCGAGCCGGAGTACCGGCGCACGCAGGCAGCCGGCCCGACGACCGAGGCGTTCTTCGGCGAGCAGTGGGGGCTCAACAACACGGGGCAGACGATCGGGGGATTCGTCGGTGCGCCCGACGTCGACATGAACGTGCCCGAGGCGTGGGCGATCACGACCGGCAGCCCGAGCGTGGTGGTTGCCGTCCTCGACGACGGCGTCGACTTCTCGCATCCCGACCTCGCCGCGCGCCAATGGGTGAATCCCGGCGAGATCGCCGGAAACGGCATCGACGACGACGGGAACACGTTCGTGGACGACGTGCACGGCTGGGACTTCTGCAACGACGACAACACGGTCCACGAGGGCAGCGCATCGCATGGCACGCACGTCGCCGGGTCGATTGCCGCCTCCGGCAACGGAGTGGGGATCGCTGGCGTGGCGCCCTCGGTCCAGATCATGGCCGTCAAGTTCATCGGGCCTGGATGCGGGACCGATCAGCAGGCCATCGATGCCATCGCGTACGCCGCGGCCGAGGGCGCGAAGATCATCAACGCATCGTGGGGCGGCTCCGGCGCGAGCGCCGCGCTCGGCGACGCGATCGAGCTCGTGCCCGATGTCCTCGTGGTTGCCGCCGCTGGCAACTCGAACTCTGACAACGACGTGGACCCGGTCTATCCGGCCTCCTACGACCTGCCGAACATCCTGTCGATCGCGTCGATTCACAACGAGGGCTTCCTGAGCGATTTCAGCAACTTCGGCTTCGGCAGCGTCGACCTGTCGGCCCCCGGCGAGGACATCCTCAGCTCGAACGTGGGCGGCGGCTGGGGCTACCGGTCCGGGACCTCGATGGCGGCGGCGAACGCAAGCGGCGTGGCCGCGCTGGCCGCCTCGGCGAAGCCGGCACTGCTGGGCAACGCGCCGGCACTTCGCGCCCACCTGATCGCCACGGGCAGGGCGCTGCCGAGCACGCTCGGCTGGGTGGCCGCCCCGCGGCTTCTCGATGCCCGCGCCGCAGTCGTCAGCCGCCCTGACATCCGGCGCCTGGCCGGCATCGACCGATACGCGACGGCGGCCGCCATCTCGGCCGCGACGTTTACCCCGAACGTCCCGTACCTCTTCGTCGCCACCGGCCAGAACTTCCCCGATGCGCTTGCCGGTGGCGCGCTGGCGGCCCAGCTCGGCAGCCCGCTGCTGCTCGT
Source organism: uncultured Chloroflexia bacterium (assembly GCA_963839635.1). Classification (GTDB taxonomy): domain Bacteria; phylum Chloroflexota; class Limnocylindria; order QHBO01; family QHBO01; genus JACDBZ01. The sequence goes on along the minus strand of CAWIVT010000006.1, from coordinate 340,715 downwards.
CAGGAGCGGCTCGATCCCGGACGCCACGCGCGCCGAGCTGGAGCGCCTTGGGCCGGCGGAGATCTACGTGTTCGGCGGCAGCAGCGTCGTGTCGGATGGCGTCATCGAGCAGCTGAGGCCGTACGCGGCCACGCAGGATGTCATTCGCATCGCCGGACCCAACCGCTACGCCACCGCGGCGGCCATCTCCGCGGGCTTCGCCCCGGGCGTCCCGAACGTCTTCATCGCAACGGGCCAGAACTTCCCCGATGCCCTCTCCGGCGTGCCGGCAAGCGCCATGATGTCCGGACCCCTGCTGCTCACGGCGAGCAACGGCATTCCCGCCCCGACGCACGCGGAGCTCCAGCGCCTGGCGCCCTCGCGCATCGTGATCCTGGGCGGCAGCGCGGTGATCTCCGACGCGGTGGCCAACCTGCTGGAAACGAATTACAGCGGCACGGTCGTGCGGATCTCGGGCGCGAACCGGTTCGAGACGGCGGCGTCCGTGGCGACGTGGGCCTTCCCGGCAGCCGAGACGGCGTTCGTGGCCAACGGGCTGAACTTCCCCGATGCGCTCGCGGGCGGGCCGGCGGCGGGCGCGTTCGGCGGCCCCCTCCTGCTCGTCACCGCCACCGGGACCCCGGCCGCCACGGCGCAGCAGCTCCAGCGCCTGCAGCCCGCGCGCATCTTCGTGCTGGGCGGTACCGGGGTCGTCACCGATGCGGTCGTCACCCAGATCGACGCCCTCTTCCCCTGACGGTACGCTGGGCTGCCGATGCCTGCCGACCGCCGTAGCACCCTGCGCGACGCCGTCATGGTTCATGCGTTCGGGCTTCCGGAAGCCTGGGAGGACCATCCGTGGGGCGAATCGGTGGCCAAGGTCGGCAAGAAGGTGTTCGTCTTCTTCGGCGTCCTCGAGTCCTATGACGGGCTGCGATTCACCGTCAAGCTGCGCGACTCGCACGAGGAGGCAATGGCCTTCGAGTGGGTCGTGCCGGCCGGGTACGGCCTCGACCGTGGTGGCTGGGTCAGCGCCGTGGCGCCTGACGACACGCCGATCGAGATGATCACCGGCTGGATCGACGAGAGCTATCGGCTGGTGGCGCCCAAGAAGCTGGCGGCGCTCCTCGATCGTCCGGGGCGCTGAGGGCGAAAGGAACCGATCGCCGGCGCGGGGCGTCCAACACCGTGCTGCGCAGCATCGAACCCAAGCCCCGCACGCACGCAAGGAGGACGGTCGATGCGACGTCCATGGCTCTCACTCGTGGCGGCCGTTTCCGCCCTTCTTATCACCGCCGTGCCCGCGTTGGCATGCGGCGGTCTCATCGGTCCCAATGGGGCCGTCAACCTGCTCCGCACGACGACCTTCGCCGGCTATCACGACGGCGTCGAGCACTACGTCACCTCATTCGAGTTCGCCGGTGGCGGCGGCTCGTTCGGCAGCATCACCCCGCTGCCCGGCATTCCCTCGAACGTCGAGCGCGGCGGCGACTGGACCCTCCAGCGCCTGATCCGCGAGACCGACCCGGTCCCAGAGGCAGCCTTCTTCGATCTCGCTGCCGGGGATTCCGCGCGCGAGGCCGAGGTGATCCTCGAGACGACCATCGACGCGCTCGACATCACGATCCTGCGCGGCGGTGGCGACGAGGTGGGCCTGTGGGCCAAGAACCACGGCTTCCGCCTCCCGCCCGATGCGCCCGAGGTCCTCGACTTCTACGCCGACCGCAGCCCGATCTTCATGGCGGCCGCCTTCGACGCTGATGCGGCCGCCGAGCGTGGCCAGGCAATCGGCGACGGCACCCCGGTGCATCTCACCATCCCGACCGACAACCCGTGGGTCCCGCTTCGGATCCTCGGCCTCGGCAAGGCGGATGGCGAGCTGGTGGAGGCCGATGTCTACCTGCTGACGGACGAGAAGCCCGACATGCTCCCCAACCCGGGTGGCCTCTTCGACTCGGATGGCCTGATCCTCGACCACAGCGCGGCTGCGTCCGACCTGCTCCTCGCCGACCTGCGATCGGATGCCGGCATGGGATGGGTCCCCGATCGGGCATGGCTGACCAAGGTCGTCATCGCCTCGGAGGCGGGTGACCTGCAGTTCGACCTCGCCATCGACGCCGCCGGTGCGGGACGTCCTTCCGCGGTCGACGCAGGCTACGTGGCCTCAGGCCCGCGGCCCGGGTCGAGCTCGCCGGTGGCGCTCTCGCTGGCCCTGGCGGCAATCGCGGCGATCGCGGTTCCGGTCCTGACGCAGCGCGTCGGCTCTGGCCGAGCGTCGCGCATGCCTCCGCCGGCCGGCGCATGACCCGCACTCGCATCGTGTGGCCGGTGGCCGCGGCACTGCTCCTCGCAGTGGCCGCGGCCACGGGCTGCGCTGCCGAGGCGCGGACGGTAACGATCTCGATCCATTACTCGGCGTTCGACCCGCCGACGCTGTCGGTGCCGGCCGGCGTCCCCGTCACGTTCGTGCTCGTCAACGAGGATCCGATCGATCACGAGTGGCTCATCGGTGACGACGCGTTCCACGATGCACATCGCACCGGCACGCACGCGACGCATGACAGCGTACCGACCGAGGTCACGGTTCCCGCACTCGAGACGGTCAGGACGACGATCACGTTCGAGGAGCCGGGCACGCTCTCCTACATCTGCCACCTGCCCCAGCACGAGTCGTACGGCATGGTGGGCGTCCTGACCGTCGAGGGTTGACGAGCACTCCGTATACTCCCGCCGTGCGCCCGAACCCGCCGAAGCTCGTGACCGTCGTCATTGCGCTGGCCCTCATCGTCGTTGGCCTGTCGGTGACAGTCTTTCCGCTCGACTTCGTGAACCAGGCGCTGGACCTGGTGCAGTCGACGTTCGGCACCGACATCGAGGTCACCACCCAGATCGGCTGGCTCTTCCTCCTCGCCGGCGACCTGCTGCTGATCGTCGGCTCGCTGCTGCCGGGGATCTGAGCCATGGGTCGCGGCCGCATGAACTTCGCCCCGCGCATGCCAACGATCATCGTGGCGCTCGCGCTCGTGGTGATCGGGATGCTCGGCACGTTCGGCGGCCTCCTGCCGGCGATCGCGGGGTTCTCGTCGGAGACCATCGGCGCCTGGGCCTTCGTGGCTGCCGCCATCGTCCTGTTCGTCGGGATGATCTTCGAGGGGATCTAGACGACGGCTTCAGGCGCTCCGAGCAGGACGGGCAGGACGCTGCCGAAGAAGTAGCCGGCGATGCCGGCCACGGCGCCGACGGCGAGGATCTCGAGCCCGGACGACCACCAGGATCGATGCGTCCAGCGGCTCTTGATGACGCCGATCCCGAACAGCACGGCCAGCGTCGCTGCGACCGAGAGGACGACGGCCAGGTCGCCCGTGGCGAACAGGTGGGGCACGATCGGCGCGACGCTGCCGATCCCGAAGGCGGCGCCCATCACCAGGGCGCCCTGCAGCGGCGAACCGCCGCCCTCCTCGACGGCAAGGCCGAGCTCCTTCTCGACCATCGTCCTGAGCAGCACCTCCGGGTGCGCGGCCATGACGCGGGCGACCTCCCGAGCCTGCTCGTGCGGGAGCCCTTCCTCCTCGAACAGGAACGCAACCTCGGCCTCGGCTTCGCCGGGGCGCTCGTGAACTTCATCGCGCTCGTCGACGATCTGAGCATCGAAGATCTCGCGCTGGCTCTTGGATCCGATGTACTCGCCGGCCGCCATGCTGAAGATGCCGCCGAGCGCCGTGCCGATGCCGGCCACGAGGATCACGTAGCGATCGCCCGTGGCGCCGGCCGCGATGTTCGCGACGGCCACGGTGCTCACCAGCCCGTCCTGCGCTCCGAACACCGCCTCGCGGATCTCGCCGAGCAGGCTGGCCTTGCGCCGCTCCTCGCCCAGATGCGCAGCCAGGAACTCATGGTCGAACTCGTCGGCCGTCATGGCCGATCGGGCGTGTTCATCGGCCAACAGGTCGGCGGTCCGTTGCTCCATGAACCAAGCCTAGTCGAGCGGCGTAGTCCCAGCACGGAACGATCTCCCGGGCTGAGGCGTCCGGAGGGCATCTGAAGGGAGGGACGTCGTAATGACCCCTGACAAGGCGATTCGAAGGGTCCGTAGGGTTCCCGGAGTGCTCGCGATCGTGCTGCTCGGGCTCATCGCCGCCGGCTGCGGCAGCCAGGCGAGCATGGCCGGGGCATCGGAAGCGCCGGCAGCGTTGTCCGCCGCGAGTGGCGGAGCTGACGCTGAGCTTGGTGAGCAGGCCACCGGGGACGAGGATGCCGCTGCCGGCGGTCCCGCCGCCGGCGAGGGCTTCGCCGCCCCGATCGAGCAGCGCATCATCAAGACGGGCGAGGTGAGCGTCGAGGTGCCCGAGGTCCAGACTGCCGTCGGCCAGGTCCGCGCATTCGCGCTGGAGCTCGGAGGCTATGTCGGGGGATCGCAGGCGGGTTCGCGCGACGAGAGCGCGACGCTGACCCTGCGCGTGCCGGCCGCGCAGTTCGATGAGGCGCTCGAACGGCTCCGTGCGCTCGAGGGTGAGGTCGTGGCCGAGGCCACGCGTGAGTCCGACGTGACGCGCCAGATCGTCGACATCCAGGCGCGGATCACGAACCTGGAGGCATCCGAGGCGTCGTACCGGGTGCTTCTGGAGCGCGCGGAGCGGATCGAGGACGTGCTGACCGTGCAGTCGCGGCTCGATGGTGTCCGCGGCGAGATCGAGCAGCTCGAGGCCCAGCTCCAGGACATCGAGGGTGACGCGGACCTGTCGACCCTCACCGTGTCGCTGATCCCGGTCGCCGAGCCGGTGTCGGCGGTCACGGAGGAATGGGATCCGGGCGTCCAGTTCAACGGTGCCCTCGCGTCGCTGGTCGGCATCGGCCAGGGGCTCGTCAGCGCCTTGATCTGGATCGGGATCGTGTGGCTGCCGGTCCTGCTGGTGCTTGCGCTGCTGGTGCTCCTCGCACTGCGTGGGCTGTTCGAGGTCCGGCGCCGCTTGCCGATGGCCGTGGAGCCGGTTCGCGCCGGCGGCGACGGGCCGCAGGCGTGATCAGCGAAGGGCCAGCAGCTCGATGAGCACGGCCTCCTGGACGTACCGCCGGTTCTCTGCCTGCTCGAGGGCAAGGGAGCGCGGTCCGTCCAGGACGCCGGCGCTGATCTCCTCGCCGCGATGCGCCGGCATGCAGTGGAGCGCCACCACGTGCGGCGCAGCGCGGGCGAGGAGCGATTCGTTCACCTCGAAGCCGGCGAACCGTGCGCGCCGCTCGTCCGCCTCCGCCTCGCGGCCCATGCTGGCCCAGACGTCGGTGTAGACGGCGTCAGCGCCACTCACGGCTTCGACAGGGTCGGTTCCCAGTCTGATCCGGGACCGATGGCGAGCCCCGATCGCTTCGGCGCGCGCCACCACCTCGGGGTCCGGCTCGTACCCCGGCGGCGTGGCAACGCGGATGTCGAGACCGGCCAGAGCACCGGCCAGCATGAGCGAGTGCGCGACGTTGTTGCCGTCCCCGACGTACGACAGCCGCAGGCCGGCGAGGCGCCCGAAGCGCTGGCGCAGGGTGAGCAGGTCGGCGAGGGCCTGACAGGGATGCTCGGCGTCGGTCAGCGCATTGACGACGGGGACCGATGCCGCATCCGCCATCTCGACCAGCGTGTCGTGCGCGAACGTGCGCAGGACGATGGCGTCGACCAGTCGCGACAGGTTGCGGGCCACGTCGGCCGCGCTCTCGCGGCGGCCGAGCCCGACCTCGTCGGGGCCCAGGGCGATGGCATGGCCGCCCAGGCTCGTCACGGCGACCTCGAAGCTTACCCGCGTGCGGAGGCTCGGCTTCTCGAAGAGCAGGGCGACCTGGCGAGAGGCGAGCGGTCGGTTGGGAGCGATCGCGGCGCGGTCGCTGCGCAGCAGCTGCGCTCGGTCGAGCAGCCGCGTCAGGCCCAGCCCTTCGAGATCCTCGGCGCTCAGCAGGTGGCGCGGCGGCGTCCCGGTCCGCCGGGGGGTTGGCAGGACGGTCTCGGTGGTCACGACGCGGTCGCCGTGTCGGCGAACGCGGCGCCGAGCCGTTCGAGCGCGACGTCGACCTCCTCGGAGCTGATGGTGAGCGGCGGCACGAATCGCAGCGTGGTGTCGCCGGTGGCGTTGATCAGCAGTCCGTGGCGGTCGCGGGCCGATGCCACGACGTCGCGCGCGGTCGGGTCGGCCGTCTCGAGACCGAGCATCAGGCCGCGGCCCCGGACGGCCGTCGCCACGCCATCGGTCACGAAGCGCTCGAGTCCCGCCGCCAGCTGTACCCCGCGCGTCCTGGCATTGGCCATCACGTCCTCGTCGTCGATCACGCGAAGGGTCGCCAGCGCCGCGGCGCAGGAGAGCGGGTTGCCGCCCAGCGTGGTGCCGTGGTCGCCGACCTTGAACGAGGCCGCGCTCTCACGCACCAGGAGGGCGCCGATCGGGACGCCGCCTGCCAGGCCCTTGGCCAGCGTGGCCGCATCCGGAACGACCGGCGTCTGCTCGAACGCGAAGAAGGTGCCGGTGCGCCCGATGCCCGTCTGGATCTCGTCGAGAATGAGCAGCGCCCCGACGCGGTCGCAGGCGGCTCGCGCCGCGACCAGGAATTCGTCGCTCAACGGATGGATGCCGCCCTCGCCCATGATCGGTTCGAGCATGACGGCGCAGGTGGCGTCCGTGACCGCCTCGTCGAGGGCCGCGGCGTCGTTCGGCGCCACGTGCCTGAAGCCGGGCGGCAGCGGCGCGAAGGGGGCCTGGTACTTGGGCTGGCCGGTCGCCGCCAGCGAGCCGAGGGTCCGTCCGTGGAAGGAGCCGGTGAGGCTGACGATCTCGTGCGCACCGCGCTCGCCGCCGTGGCGTCGCGCCAGCTTGATGGCGGCCTCGTTTGCCTCCGTCCCGGAGTTGGTGAAGAAGACTCGGTCGAACGGGGAACGGGCGACGAGTGCCTCGGCCAGCTCGAGCTGCGGCAGCGTGTAGTAGAGGTTGGAGACCTGGACCAGGGTGGCGGCCTGCCGCGCGACCGCCTCGGCGATGGCCGGGTGGGCGTGGCCGAGCACGTCGACCGCGATGCCGGCGACCAGGTCCAGGTACTGGCGCCCGGCGTCGTCGGTCACCCAGCAACCGTGCCCGGAGACGAGCGTGATCGGCTGGCGAGCGTAGGTCTGCAGGTGGACGCGCGCCTCGCGCTCGGAGGTGGTGGTGGTCGCCGACACCGTGCTCACAGGACGAGCTCCATGGCGTGGCCGGCGCCACTTGTCGAGGGCCACGGCACCCGGTCGGCCTGGAGGACCTCGGGCACGTCGTCCATCGCCATCTCGGCGAAGCCGTGGCGGGCGAAGTAGCCCGGGTTGCGCGTGATCGCGAAGAGACGGGCGATCCCGCGCTTTCGGGCGTCGCGCACGACGGCGTGGACCAGTGACTCGCCGAGACCGCGCCCGTGGGCGGACGCGACGACGCTCAGCGATCGCAGCTCGCCGAGTCCGCCGCTGAAGTCCCGCAGCGCTGCGCAGCCGACTACCTCGCCATTGAGGTCGCCGACCCACCACAGGTCGATCGCCTCCAGGATCTCCTCCCGCGTTCGCGGCAGCAGCACGTGCGCCGCCACGTAGGTGCCGATCACCTCGAGGATACGGTCGACGTCGCGCGTGCGCGCCCGACGCACGTACGACGAGTCGGAGGTCAGTGATGCGATGGTGCCGGCCAGCCTGAGGCCGCTCTTCCCCTGCTCCTTCGGGCTCATTGGGCCACCCCCGCCGGCTCCGACGCGTCGGCGCGGTCCGCCCCGAGCTCGTCCAGCAGCGCGCGCCGGCCCCCCAGGCCATCACCGCGCGCGGCGGCCTGGGTCCGGACGGGGAGGCCCCAGATCGAGATGAAGCCGACCGCCGACGCATGGTCGAAGCGGTCACCGCGGTCGTAGGTGGCAAGCCCGATGTCGTAGAGCGAGTGCGGCGAGCGGCGGCCGGTGACCGCGGCGCCGCCGGCCGCGAACCGGAGCCGGACCTCGCCGCTCACGAAGCGCTGGGTATGCGTCACGAACGCGCGCAGCGCTACCCCCAGCTCGCTGAACCAGAGGCCGTCGTAGGCGAGTATCGCGAGCCGGTCCCCGACCGATCGCTTGTAGGCGAGCAGTTCACGGGAGAGGGTCAGCTGCTCGAGCGCCGCGTGTGCCGCATGGAGGACCACCGCGGCCGGTGCCTCGTAGATCTCCCTGCTCTTGATGCCGATGAGCCGATCCTCCACGTGATCGATCCGACCGATCCCGTACGCGCCGGCGTCGGCGTTGAGCCGCTCCACGAGGGTCACGGCGTCGAGGTGCTCCCCGTCGAGCGAGACCGGGACGCCGGCATCGAATCCGATGACCACGTCCCGCGCCTCGCGCGGAGCGTCGGACGGGTCGACCGTCCACTCGAACGCCTCGGGCGGCGGAGCGGTCCACGGATCCTCGAGCACGCCCGCCTCGATCGACCGGCCCCACAGGTTCGCGTCGATGCTGAACGGCGAGCTCGGCCCCGACGGCACGTCGATCCCGCGCTCGCGGGCGTACGCCAGCTCCTCGTCGCGGGTCATTCCCATGCCGATCCGCATCGGCGCGATGACGCGCAGGCTCGGGTCGAGCGCGGCGACCGCCACGTCGAAGCGCACCTGGTCGTTGCCCTTGCCGGTGCAGCCATGAGCCACGAGGCTGGCGCCGGTCTCGTGCGCCGCGTCGACCAGCAACCGCGCGATGAGCGGCCGCGCCAGTGCCGTCGCCAGCGGGTACTGGCCCTGGTACAGCGAGCCGGCCTGGAGTGCCGGCCAGATATAGTCGGTCACGAAGGTCGCGCGCGCGTCCACGACGATCGCTCGGCGCGCACCGCCCGCCAGCGCGCGCCGCTGGACCCCGCCCGCATCGACCCCGCCACCGACGTCGACGGTGAGTGTCACCACTTCGTGGCCCTGCGTCTCGCGCAGCCACGGAACGGCGACGGATGTGTCGAGCCCGCCCGAGTAGGCAAGCACCACGGTCTCGGCCGTCACGCCCCACCTCCCGTCCGGACCGGCGCTGCCGCGCCGGCATCCGCCAGGAACCCTTCCAGGCGGGCCCGGAATCGCCGCATCGCCGCTGCATCGGTGCAGGCGACGAAGATCGTGTCGTCCCCGGCGATGGTGCCGACGACATCTCCCCACTGCGACAGGTCGATGGACGACGCGATGGCATTCGCGGCCCCGGGAGAGGTGCGCAGCACGACCAGCGGCGCGGTCTCGGCGATCTCCAGGGGAAGGTCGGCCAGGAGGCGACGCAGCCGGGCCTGCGCGGCGCCGGTGCCGTCCGTCATGTCATCGGGGAGCAGGTACGTCTGGCGGCCGCCGCGGAAGCCGCGTACGACGCCGAGCCCGGCGAGATCGCGCGAGACCGTCGCCTGCGTGACCTCCACGCCGCGCTCGGCCAGGGCCGCGACCAGCTCGCCCTGGGTGTGCACGCCGCCGCCGGCGATCAGCCGTCGGACCTGGTCGCGCCGCTCGATGGTTCCCATCGGGTCAAATCTCCTTCGTCGCCTCATCCGATACGCGCCGCGGATGCGGCACCCATGGTCGTTCCGGTTGGTGTTCCATCCAGCGCCTCACGCACGGCGCCGGGGTCGGTTCCGTTGACGATCTGTACGTCGCAGCCGGCGCGCGCGGCGACGAGCGCCGCTCGCAGCTTCGGCACCATGCCGCCCTGGGCGGTCCCATCGGCGATCAGCGCCTCCGCCTCGTCCACCGAGAGGTTGGCCACGAGCTCTCCGTGGCGCTGCACGCCCGGCACATCGGTGAGCAGCAGCAGACGCGACCCTCTCGCCGCGGCGATCGCGCCGGCCGCCTCGTCCGCGTTCACGTTGAGCAGCTCGTCCCCCGTGCCACGCGCGATCGGCGCGACGATCGGGACGTGCCCGTTGTCGGCCAGCGCATCGAGCAGCGCAGTGTTGACCCGTGCGATCCGGCCGACCTCGCCCAGGCGCGCATCGAAGCGCTCCGCCGCCAGCAGGTCGCCATCGGCGCCGCCCAGGCCGATGGCTGATACGCCGGCGGCCACGAACCGTGCGACCAGTCGCGCGTTGACGAGCCCCCGCAGCACCGCCACGGCGACGTCGAGTGTCGCCGCATCCGTCACGCGCAGTCCGTCGACCGTCGCTGGCTCGTGCCCGAGGCGGCGAGACCAGTCGCCGACCTCGTTCCCGCCGCCATGGACGATCACCCAGCCCGGCGCCGCGGCCTCGATGAGCACGGACAGCGCGCCCGCGTGCGCGCCGGCCACGCCGCCGATCTTGACTGTACGGGTCTGATCGTTCACGTCGTGTACTCGCTGTTGATGGCGACGTACTCTGCGGACAGGTCGCAGCCCCAGGCAGTGCCGCTGCCGTCCCCGTCGGCGAGGTCGAGGATGAGCTTTACGACCGGCTCGCCCAGGCATGCCTGGGCCGCCGACTCGTCGAAGTCCAGCGGCGCGCCGTCGAACACCCGCACGTCGCCGATGCAGATCCGCATCCGCTCCGGGTCGAGGGCAACGCCGCTGCGGCCGGCCGCGGCGGCGATGCGACCCCAGTTCGGGTCCGCGCCGTGCACGGCCGTCTTGACCAGGGACGAGGACGCCACCGTGCGTGCAACCGAGCGCGCGGCGGCATCGTCGGCGGCGCCGGTGACCTGGACCTCGATGAGATGGCGCGCTCCCTCGCCATCGGCCGCGATCGCCATGGCGAGCTCGCGGCACACCGTCTCGAGCGCCTCGGCGAAAGCCTCGAGGTCGGGACCTGGCTGGATGGCCGCGCCGCCGGCGGCGCCGTTGGCCAGCACGATCACCGCGTCGTTCGTCGAGGTGTCGCCGTCGATCGTCACCTGGTTGAAGGTCCGCTCCACGACCGGGCGCAGCACGGCACCCAGCTCCGACGTCCCGATCGGCGCATCCGTGGTCAGAAAGGCGAGCATCGTGGCCATCTGGGGATGGATCATGCCGGCGCCCTTTGCCATGCCGCCGATCCGGATCTCGCGCCCGTCGGCCAGTCGGGCCGATTCGGCGTGGACCTTCGGGCGCGTGTCGGTGGTCATGATCGCGCGGGCGGCCTCATCGCCCGCGTCGGGCGAGGTGCGCAGCTCGAGCGTCCGGATCGTCGCCACCATGGCATCCACCGGGAGCCGCGAGCCGATGAGCCCCGTCGATGCCGGGATCACCTCGTCGGGCGCGCAGGCGAGATGAGCCGCCGCGGCCGCCACCACGGCCCGCGCGTCGTCGAGCCCTCCCGGACCGGTGCCCGCGTTGGCGCAACCGGCGTTGACGACGATCGCCCGCGCGGCGCCACCGGTCGCGCTGAGCGCATCGGCGGCAACCAGCACGGGCGCCGCGCGCATCTGGTTGGTCGTGAACGTGGCGGCCGCGGCCGCCGGCCCGTCGGAGGCGATGAGCACCAGGTCCGGCCCACCGGAGTCGCGGATGCCGGCCTCGCCGATGGCGACCGAGAACCCCCTTGCAAACGTCACGCTCATGGATGGATCCCGAGCGCCGTGAGCCCGGCCGTCTCGTCGAGGCCGAGGGCGACGTTCATGTTCTGGATCGCCTGGCCCGCCGCCCCCTTGCCGAGGTTGTCGATGACCGAGACCACCACCGCGCGACTCTCCGCAACGCGCCGAGCGTGGACGAAGGCGTGGTTCGAGCCGGTGGTCTGCTTCGTTGACGGCGGAGCGTCGCTGACGTGCACGAACGGCTCGCCGTCGTAGGCGTCGTGCAGGATCTTGCCGAGCGCCTCGTCGTCCAGGTCGTCGCGCAACGACAGATAGCAGGTGGCGTGGATGCCGCGCGACTGCGGCACCAGATGCGGCACGAACGTGACGTGCGGCGTCGCGCCGGCCGATGCCAGCCCCTGCTCGATCTCAGGCCGGTGCCGGTGGCCCCCGAGGCCGTAGGCGCGCGTCGACTCGGTCAGCTCGGTGAAGAGATAGTCGGCTCCGGCGCTGCGGCCCGCTCCGCTGATGCCCGACTTGGCATCGACGATGACGTCGCCCTCGATGACGCCGCAGCGCGCGAAGGGCACGAGCGCCAGCAGGGAAGCGGTGGGGTAGCACCCGGGGTTGGCGATGAGCGACGCGCCGCTGAGCTGCTCTCGGCTGCACTCGGTGAGGCCGTAGACCGCCCGCTCCAGCAGCTCCGGCGCCGGATGCGGGCCGCCGTACCAGGTCTCGTAGAGATCCGGGTCGCGCAGGCGGAAGTCGGCCCCGATGTCGACGACGGTCACCCCGGCGTCCAGGAGCCGTGCGGCGACCGGCGCCGACGCCCCGTGCGGGAGCGCCAGGAACGCGACGTCGACGTCCGTTGGCTCGCCATCGCTGAAGGCCAGGCCCAGCGGAGCGAGGTGCGACAGCTCGTCGGCCACCGGCGCCCCGTCGCGGTCGCGGGCATGGACAGACGCGATCTCGACCGATGGGTGCCCTGCCAGCAGCCGGACGAGCTCGCCTCCGGCATAGCCGCTCGCCCCGACCACGGCAACCCGCACCGACGCGCTCATGCGGGAACCTCGATCTCCAGTCGTGCGCGGGCCGCGGCGAGCGCAGCCCTCACGCGGGCCGGTGCCGTGCCTCCATGCACGTCGGCCGCGCCGACCGCGTCCTCGAGCGTGGGGGCCACCTCGCCATTCAGCTCCGGCAGCGTGTCCTGGAGCGTCTGCGGCGGGAGGTCGGACAGGTCGACGCCGGTCTCCTCGGCAATGCCGACGAGGCGGCCGACGCGCCGGTGAGCTTCGCGGAACGGGATGCCGCGCGCGACGAGTCGATCGGCGAGGAGGACGGCCCGCGAGTGCCCCGCCGAGGCGGCCGCGCGCATGCGCTCCCGGTCGAAGGTGAGGCTGTCGACGATGCCCGTCATCACCTCGAGGCAGAGTCGCGCCGACTCCACCGCGTCGAACATGGCGCGACGCGTCTCCTGCAGGTCGCGGTGGTAGGCCAGTGGCAGCCCGCGAACGAGGGAGAGGAGGACGACCAGGTCGCCCTCGACGCGCGCCGCGCGGGCCCGGATGAGCTCCGCGCTGTCCGGATTGCGCTTGTTCGGAAGCATCGAGCTGCCGCTCGAGTACGCGTCGTCGAGCCGTGCGAAGCCGACGTACGGGGTCGCCCACAGGACGAGCTCGCCGGCCAGGCGCGACAGGTGGCCGAGCAGGATGGCCAGGCAGGCCACGCTCTCGAGCGCGTAGTCGCGATCGGCGACCGCGTCGATCGAGTTGTCGGTCAGACCGCCGAACCCGAGCTGCTCGGCAACCCGCGCTCGGTCGATCGGCAGCCCGGAGCCGGCCACCGCTCCTGAGCCCGCCGGTGACCGATCGGCGCGTCCCGCGGCATCGACCAGCCGGCCGGTGTCACGCTCGAACATCTCGACATAGGCGAGGAGGTGGTGGGCCAGCAGCACGGGCTGCGCGGGCTGGGTGTGCGTGTGGGCCGGCAGGATCGTGTCGGCCTCCTCCTCGGCGCGAGCGGCGATGGCCGCCTGCAGGCCGCGGACGGTGGAGATCAGGTTCGCAGTGCTGTCGCGCAGCCAGCGGCGCTCGTCGGTGACGATCTCCTCGTTGCGGCTGCGGCCGGCCTGCAGCATGCCGCCGAGCTCGGGACCGACCGCGTCGATGACAGCCGCCTCCACGTTCATGTGGATGTCCTCGTGCTCGGGCCGCCATGCGAACGAGCCTTCTGCCAAAGCCGCGGCAACCTGGAGAAGCGCTCCGTCGAGGCGCGCGGCGTCCTCCGCCGTGACGATTCCGAGCCGTTGCAGCTCGCCGACGTGAACGCGGCTGGCCGCGACGTCGTGCTCCGCCAGCGGCAGGTCGATCTCGAGCGACCCGGAGAGCGCGAGGGCCGCGTCGGCGGCGGGGGCGTGGAAGCGGCCGTCCCACAGGGCGGCCTGACGGCTGGGCGGACTCACTTGAGTATTCATACACGTTGGTGCATGATCATGCAAGTTGTACGGGGAGCGAGATGCGGCGTCGAAGCCCCGGCCGGCGCTGCGGGAATGCTAGACTCACGGCGGTCCTTTAAGACCGGCACCGTGATGCCGGGAAGGAGCGACAGGTGCAGACCATCCATACCGCGAATCAGCAGCCAGAGGCACCAGCCGCCACGCGGCCGGTGCCTCGTTCACTGGACGGGCTCCTTGCGCTCGAGGGCGGCAGCGTCCGGCATGGGACCATCCGCGGCCACCTCGGTCCCGCCGAGGGCGACCTGATCTTCACGACCGCCGCCACCGGCTGGGGCGAGATCCTGACCGATCCTTCGTACGCCGGCCAGATCGTCGTCCTGACGCACCCGATGGCCGGCAGCTACCGCATCGCCGACGCCGACCTGGAGTCCAGCCGGGTCCACACTCGGGCGATCGTCTGCTCCCGCCTCGTGACGCCGCCCGACGGGCCCGGCCGATCCCTCGAGGAGCTCCTCGTCGATGCGCGGATCCCGGCCCTCACCGGCGTCGACACGCGGGCGCTCACCCTCGAGCTTCGCCGCGGCTCCCTGCGTCGCGCGGTCATCCACCCATCGACCATCTCGGACGCCGACGCGGTGGTGCGCGCCGCCGCCGTGACGCCGTGGGCATCGGTGGATCACGTCGCCAGCGTCGCGACGCGGAGCCGATACGTGGTGCCGCCTACCGGCCGGCGCGCCGCACGGGCCGTGCTCGTCGACTACGGGGTCAAGCGCTCACTGCTGGCAGCCCTCGCAGGGCGGGGATTCGAGGTCGTCGTGCTGCCGCCGGATGCCACCGCAGCCGACGTCGCCGCCGCGTCACCCGACCTCGTGGTGCTGTCGCCGGGTCCCGGGGATCCGGCCCGCATGGCGCCGCAGATCGATACGGTCCGTGCCCTCGCCGCTCATGCCATCGACGGTGGCGCGCCGATCCTCGGCATCTGCCTGGGCCACCAGCTGCTTGCGCTGGCTGCGGGCGCGGAGACTCGACGCCTTGCGGTCGGCCACCACGGTGGAAACCACGCGGTCTTCGACGTCGCGGCCGAGCGGGTCGACGTCGGTGCCCACAACCACGAGGTGGCCGTCGTGAACGGGCCGGAGCTTGGGGCGGCCGGGTATGCGGTCAGCCATCGCGACCTGAACGACGGGACCGTCGAGGGGCTGCGCCATGCCAGTGGGCGGATCGCATCGGTGCAGTTCCATCCCGAGGGGGCCCCGGGACCGATCGACGCGTCTCGGGTCTTCGACCTGGCGCTCGAGCGGGCGCTGGAGTGACGGTCCCGCGCCGGGTCCTCGTCATCGGATCGGGACCGATCCTGATCGGACAGGCCGCCGAGTTTGACTACGCCGGCGTGCAGGCCTGCCTCGCGCTGCGCTCGGAGGGCGTGGACACGATCCTGGTCAACTCGAATCCCGCGACGGTGATGACCGATCCGGACGTGGGCGGCACAGTCCTCATCGGCCCACTGACCCTGGCGCACGTGACGCGCGTGATCGAGGAGCACCGGCCCGACGCGCTCCTGCCGACTCTGGGCGGGCAGACCGGCCTCAACCTGGCCGTGGCGCTCGACGACGCCGGCGTGCTCGAGAAGTACGGCGTCCGCGTCCTGGGGACGCCGCTGGCAGCCGTGCGTGCCGCTGAGGATCGTGGCGGATTCCGCGATCTCGTGACGGGTATCGGGGAGCCGGTCCCCGAGAGCGCGGTGGTCGAGAGCGTCGAGGACGGCATGCGCTTTGTCGAAGCACTCCGCGCGTCGGTCGTCGTGCGGCCGGCCTTCACGCTCGGCGGCGGCGGAGGAGGGTTCGCGCACAACCCGACCGAGGCCCGCATGCGGATCGCGGCCGGGTTGGCGGCGAGCCCCATCGGCCAGGTGCTCGTCGAGCGCTCGCTGCTCGGATGGTACGAGATCGAGTTCGAGGTCCTGCGCGACGCGTCCGACACGACGATCGCCATCTGCGGCATGGAGAACCTGGATCCGATGGGCGTCCACACCGGCGACTCGATCGTCGTGGCGCCGATCCAGACCCTGCCCGACTCGGTCGTCCAGCGCCTGCGTCGATGCGCCCTCAAGATCGTCCGCGCGCTGCGCCTGGAGGGCGGCTGCAACGTCCAGCTGGCCGTCTCGCCCGATGGGACCGACTACCGGGTCATCGAGGTCAACCCGCGTGTCTCGCGCTCGTCAGCATTGGCATCGAAGGCGACCGGCTACCCGATCGCCAGGGTCGCGGCGCTGATTGCCCTCGGCAAGCGCCTTCACGAGCTGCCGAACCCGGCAACCGGCGGGAACTCGGCGGCCTTCGAGCCGGCGGTCGACTACGTCGTCGTGAAGCTTCCGCGCTGGCCGTTCGACAAGTTTCCCGACGCCGACCGCAGCCTCGGGGTGCAGATGAAGGCAACCGGCGAGGCGATGGCCATCGATCGCGAGTTCGGCCCGGCACTGCTCAAGGCCATCCGTTCCCTCGAGCCTCGCGGTCGCGGCTGGCTGTGGGAGGACCCGGCCTGGCGCCTCAGCCACCGACGGCCCAACGACCTCACCGCCTTCCTCACCCCGACCGATACGCGACTGTGGCGGATGGTCGCACTCCTGCGTCACGGCTGGGCCGATGCCGCGGCGCTCTCGGCGGCCACCGGCATCGCGCCGTGGTTCACGGAGCGGCTCGTCGAGCTGGTGGAGACCGAGGGCGGGCTCGTCGGGTCCGCGCTGGTCGACGCCAAGCATGCCGGCTTCGGCGACGCGGACATCGCGACCGTGTCGGGCGTGCCGTGGGCAGCCATCCGGCGGGCGCGGGTGCGTGCCGGGATCCATCCGTCCTACCGCCGGGTCGACACCTGCGCCGGCGAGTTCCCGGCCGAGACGCCCTACTTCTATTCCAGCTACGCCGAGCCGGAGGTCGCGCCGCCAACCGATCGGCGAAGCGTGATCGTCGTGGGCTCCGGACCGATCCGGATCGGGCAGGGGATCGAGTTCGACTACTGCTCGGTGCGGGCCGCGTGGGCCATCAGGGACCTGGGGCTCGACGCGGTCGTCATCAACAACAACCCCGAGACGGTGAGCACCGACTACGACGCCTGCACGCGGCTCTACTTCGAGCCGCTCGACACCGAGAGCGTGCTGGACGTGATCGACCACGAGCGCGCGCTGACCGGCGAGCCGCCGGTCGTGGTGCTGACGTTCGGCGGCCAGACGGCCATCGACCTGGCCAAGGACCTCGCCTATGCCGACGTGCCGATCGCGGGACTGACGGCCGAGGCAATCGAGATCACCGAGGACCGCGAGCGCTTCGCCGGGCTGCTCGATCGCCTCGGGATCGAGGGCCCGCGCGGGCAGCTGGCCGGCGACCCGGGCCAGCTGAGGGCGGCGATCGACGCGCTCGGGGGCCTTCCGGTCATCGTCAGGCCGTCGTGGGTGATCGGCGGGCGCGGGATCGCCGTCCTGCGCACGCCCGAGGATATGTCCGACTACCTGCGCACTGATGTCGGCTGGCCGCTGCGGGTGGACCAGATGGTCGAGGGCATCGAGCTCGACGTGGACGCGATCAGCGACGGGACCGCGTGGGCGGTGCCCGGCATCCTGGAGCAGGCCGATCCGCCCGGGGTTCACTCCGGCGACAGCGTCGCCACGATTCCACCGCAGCTGGTCCCCCGCGCGGTCCAGGAGCTCGCGGCAGAGGCGGCCGGGAGGATCGCGCTCGCCCTCGGGTTGCGCGGCATCCTGAACGTCCAGATGATCGCGGCGGGCGATCGGGTCGTGGTCATCGAGGCAAACCCTCGAGCCAGCCGGACCGTCCCGATCGTGGCCAAGGCCACCGGCCTCGACGTGGTGGCTGCCGCGGTGCGCTGCGCGCTCGGGGAAACGCTCGAGGAGGTCGGGCTCGTTGCGGGACTGGCGCCCGACGGGCCGCGCGTGGCCGTCAAGGCGCCCGTCGGCTCACTGTGGCGGCTGCCCGGCGTGAGCGAGGTGCTGGGGCCGGAGATGCGGTCGACCGGCGAGGTCCTCGGGATGGCCTCAACGGCCGCGGAGGCCACCGAGCTGGCGCTCGATGCCGCGGCCGCGCATCGCGGCTGACAGGGCAGGGCAGGGCCGGGTTCAGGGCAGGAAGAAGGGGGCCGTCAGAGCTCCAGTACGGAGGGTCCTGGAACCGACGGCCCCCAGAAGACTCTTCGGAGCACGATCAACGCGAACAAGCGAAGCCGCAAAGTGTCGCTTCTGGCCCGAGCTTCCGTCGGCGACGGGCGTCCGCTCAACGTCCAACGCTGATCGAAGTGCCCTTGGAGTCTACGCGCCTAACTTTAGCAAGTCCCGTGCCGCCGGTCATCCGACGGGTCATCCAGATCGTCAGCGATGGCGCCGGCGTGACCGCTGGTCGGCACTGAGCTGCGTCTGCCGGCGTCGCAGGTAGCCGCCGTACCAGCCGCCCAGGAATCCGAGCCCGGAAAGGTACAGCGCCTGGAAGAAGAGCTGCCACAGCGCGTTCAGGCCGAACGTGTCCGGCCCGACGCCCTGGCCAGCGAACGTGAGCAGGATGAGAGCGGTCGCCGCGGCGAACCCAAGGATGCCGGCCGCGGTGCCGAACAGCGTCGGCCGCTGCCAGCCGAACCACCCCGCCGCGATGAGCGAGCCGAACATGATGAAGGTCCCCACCAATCCGAGCACGTTCTCGGCTCCGTAGCTCAGCGACGCGATGTAGCCGACGAAGGCGCCCATGCCAGGCAGGATCCAGGCGAACGGATTCTGACGAAGGAGATGCAGCCGGACCGTGATCGGCCGCAGCGGCCCCTCGCCGCTGAAGCCATTGAGCGGGTCGGGCCGGCTGGGAAGGGCCGGCGCCGGCGGGAACATCCGGTTGACGAAGGAGCCCCGCTGTCGGGGTGTCTCGATCTCGACCTCGTCCTCCTCCGGCTCAACGAATTCGCCCCGGGCGGCCAGGCGTGCGCGGCGCCTCGCCTCGGCGCGGGATGCGGATCGGTCGTCGGTGGACATGGCGGCCGATTGTACCGGCTCAGCCGGACGGTAACCGGGCGCTAAGCGAGCGATAAGCGGTCAGGCGGCACGCTGTCCGGCGCCTGTGCGCCTCCGAGCCGAGGTATGTCGTGTCCATCGCTTCGTCGGTTGCGCGGGAGTCAGGCCGCGCACGGCCGCTTCTCCGCACCGTCATCTGCTCCCTCACCGTGGTCGCGCTCATGCCGCTTGACCTCAGCGGACCGTCCGCCGTCGCCGCTGCCGCCAACCTCGTCGTCAGCGAGGTCGTCACCGGTGGAGCCAGCGCGAACGATGAGCTCGTCGAGCTCTACAACCCTTCCACGACCGCCCTGCCCCTCGAGGGCCTCGAGCTCGTCTACGTCAGCGCCAGCGGTGCGACCGTGACCCGTCGCGTCGGGTGGGAGCTGGGCGCACCCACGGTGGCGCCGGGCGGACACCTGCTGGTTGCCAATGAGCTCGGCGTCTTCGCCTCGATCGCCGATGTGCTCTACGCGGGCGGGATGGCCGCCACCGGCGGCAGCGTTGCGCTACGCATCCAGGGCGCGACCACGGCAATCGACGCCGTCGGGTGGGGCGCGACAACGAGCACATGGCTGGAAGGGTTGCCGGCGCCGGCCCCGCCGGCGGGATCCAGCCTGGAACGGTTGCCCGGCGGCGACGCGGGCTCGACCATGGACACCGGCAACAACGCCGCCGACTTCGCCGTCCGCGCGCTGCCGGATCCCCAGAACAGCGCCTCGCCGCCGGTTCCCGAGCCCGCGCCTACGGGGTCGACGGAGCCGACCCCGACGCCGACCGAGCCGCCCGACGGCACGCCGGCGCCCAGCGCCACCCCGACGCCTGCAGCGAGCCCATCGCCGACGGGGAGTCCCGGGCCGCCGCCAATGTCGATCGACATCGCTCGCGGCATGCCGGACGGCTCACCGGTCACCATCGAGGCCACCGCCCACACGGGCTCCGAGTTCGCGGACGGCGGCGGCTACCTGGCCGATGCGACCGGCGGAATCGCCGTCCTGCTCGATGCGGGCTCGTTCACCCGCGGCGAGCACGTGCTCGTCTCGGGCACGGTCGACGACCGGTTTGCCCAGCGCACCCTACGTGCGGCAAGCGTCGCGGCCCGATCCGGACCGGCGGCACCTGAACCGGTGATGCGCTCGACCGGCGCGGTCAACGAGCAGGTGGAGGGGCGCCTCGTTCGAATCGAGGCAACGATCGAGGGCGGCTCAACCGCGCTCAGCGGGGCGCTGGCATTCGACGTCGACGACGGGACGGGTGTGGCGCGCGTCGTGGTCGCCACGACGACCGGCATCGATAGTTCGGGCTGGATCGACGGTCGACGAGTCATGGTGGTGGGGGTGGTCGGGCAGCGCGACTCATCGGGGACCGGGTCGTCGGGCTATCGCGTCCAGCCGCGTGACCCGGCGGACGTCGCGCTCCTGCCCGCGCCATCACCTTCGATGAGCCAATCGCCGCCGCCGCAGCAGACGTCACCGTCCCCGTCAGCGCCAGAACCCGGCGAAGTCGTCACCGTCGCTCGGGCGCGGTCGGCCCCGGCCAATGTGCAGCTGACGGTGCGCGGCGTAATTACGCTGGCGTCGGGAACGGTGGACGCCGAGAGCGCCGTGCTCCAGGACGCGAGCGGCGGGATCCTGCTGCGACTGGGCGACGAGGTCGGATCGCTCCTGAACGGGGAGCTCGTCGAGGTCGATGGCGTTCGATCGACGAAGAGCGGCATGGAGTCCCTGCGGATTGCGGCGCCGCCCCGGCGGCTCGGTACCGCGGCCGACCCGGCCGCTCGGGCGCTGCGCACCGGCGAGGCGGCCGAGGGAGTCGAGGCACAGCTCGTGCTGGTTCGCGGCGCGCTCGCGGCGGACGCTCGCCGGGCGTCGAGTGGCACCGTCACGTTCGAGATCGACGACGGAAGCGGCCCGTTGCGCATCGTTCTCGGCGCTGCTCTGCAGGCGCGGGACGACCACCTCACCTCCGGCTCATGGGTCGAGGTCCTCGGGGTGCTCGGGCAGGAGACGACGGGATCGCAGCCCGCACTCGGGTACCGCGTGTGGCCCCGTGGCGAGTCCGAGGTACGAGTGCTTGCCGTCGCGACCGACGCCACGGACCTCTCGACGCGGGCCACCGGTGGCAGCGCGAATGGCAGCGGCGCGATCGCGGCCGGAGGGGGAGCGGCATCATCGGACTCGCTGGAGGCCATCTTTTCCGGGTCGCTCGCCGACCTCCGCGTGGGTGCCACGCTGGTGGCGGGAGCATGGCCGGAGCTTCGGCTGGCCGGACTGCTGTGGGACGGCGAGCGCGTCGTCGGCATCGATGCCTCCTCGGGCCCGCAGCTCGAGCGCGCGGTCGGACCCCGGATCCCTCCGATCTCCCTCGAGCTGAGCCACCTGGGCGGGTTCGGGATGCACGGGCGGCTCGGGAGTGCCGTGGTCACGCTTGGGGTCGCCGTGACCGATGTGAGCGTGGGCGCAGGGCCGACCGCGGCGCCACTCACCCGGCTCCCTGCGGACGGCTCGCCCGCGGCGTGGGTCTCGCTCGTCGGACGCCTCTCCGCCTCCGGTGGTGGCCCCACGCTGTCGTTCGAGGGGATCAGCGTCCCGATCGAGCAGGCGTGCGAAGGGGCCCAGACACTGTCCGCGGGCGCTGTCAGCGTGCGCGGCGTCGCGCTCTCCGGTCCGTCGCGGATCGTCGTGCCGTGCGGTGGGATCGGTCCTGCGCCGGCGCTCCAGCTGAGCGCCGACAAGATCGTGACGGGCGCCATGCCCAAGGCCGATTCGCTGCTCGCCGCAGCCGCGAATCCCGACCAGGCCGGCCAGGCACGCCGGCGACTCGCCGCCGGTCTGCTCGCGGTCGGGGTCGTGGCGCTCGTCGTGGCGGCGCTGGCGCGACGCCGATTCGACCCGGACGGCGGGGAGCAGGCGCACGCTGACCAGGCGCCACCGGGCGATGACACGGCCGACGGTCCGCAGCTCTCGCTCGTTCGCCTTCCGACGGAGCGCGGTCCGTGAGCGTGCGTGAGCGTGCTTGAGCGTATACTCCCGCCCGTTCACGCACGAGGAGGGGCCTTTGTCCCAGCTGACCCAGGCGGACGCCCCGCTGACCGGAGATCGCCAGTACCACATCGCCCTGGAGCGGGGCGAGCTCGCCGAGCACGTCCTGCTCGTCGGGGATCCCGGCCGCGTTGCGAAGGTCTCGAGTCGCTGGGACGCTGTCGAGCTCGAGCGGAGCAACCGCGAGATCACGACCGCAACCGGAACGTACCGCGGCATGCGCATCAGCTGCATGTCCACCGGCATGGGCACCGACAACGTGGAGATCGTGCTTGCGGAGGTGATGGAGATCACCGATGCGGCGACCTTCATTCGCATCGGCTCGTCCGGCGCGCTGCAGCCGGAGATCGGCCTGGGTGACCTGATCGTCTCTACGGGGGCGGTCCGCCTGGAGAACACGACCGACTTCTACGTCCACCCCGGATTCCCCGCCGTGGCACACCGAGACGTCGTCTGGGCGCTCGAGCAGGCCTGCCGGGATCTGGGCGTTTCCTACCACGTGGGGCTCACGGCGACGGCGAGCGGGTTTTACGCTCCGCAGGGACGTGCGATGCGCACGCTCCCCGTTCGCTATCCTGAGCTCGCTGAAGAGCTTCGCCGCCAGCGTGTGGCGAATCTCGAAATGGAGTCGTCGGCACTTTTCGTGCTGGCACACCTGGCGGGACTGCGGTCGGGGACGGTCTGCGCGGCCTACGCGCAGCGGACCGACGGCACGTTCCTCGAAGGCGCGGCAAAGGAGGCCGCGGAGGCGCGATGCATCGATGCCGGACTGGCCGGCATCCACCTGCTCTGGCAGGTCGACGCCGATGGCGGCGATTTCCTCGCCCGTCGCGGAGGATCGTTCGACTCAGGGGCGGGCGACGCTCAACCACCGTCCGGCAAGCTCGCCGGCGACAAGGGAGGCAAGTGAACCGATGGCAACCGAAGCCTACTGTGTCAAGTGCAAGGCCAAGCGCGAGATGCAGAACGAGAACAAGATCACGATGAAGAACGGCAAGCCTGCGACCGAGGGCACCTGCCCGGTGTGCGGCACCAAGATGTTCCGAATCGGCGGCTGACCGTCCTTCTTCGGACTCACCGAGGCGCGCCGGATCACCCGGCGCGCCTCTTTCGTGTCCGGGCTGGGTAGAATGGCCGCACGTGGACGAGCTCGCCGATCGGCCGGTCCTGGCGATCGACTTCGGAGGCACCCAGATCCGCGCGGCGCTCATCACCCCCGACCTGGCGGTTCACGCACGGCGTGCCGTCCCGACGCGCGACGAGGATGGGGTCGAAGCGGTCGTCGCCCGGATCTGCGATGTGGCCGCCGAGGTCCGTGCCGACGCGCGAACTGCGGGTCTGCCGGAGCCCATCGGCATCGGCATCTCGGCTCCCGGAGCGCTCGACCCGTGGCGCGGCATCGTGGTCGCGCCGCCCAACCTCGCTGCCTGGCATGAGGTCCCGCTCGCCGCACGAGTCAGCGAGGCCCTCGACCTTCCGACCTTCCTGGAGCGCGACACCAACGTCGCCGTCCTTGCCGAGTGGCGCACCGGAGCAGCGCGTGGCGCGGGCACGGTGGTGTACATCACGGTGTCGACCGGCGTCGGCGGCGCCGCCATCGTCGATCGACGGCCGCTCGTCGGGCCGGATGGCATGGCGGGGGAGATGGGGCACATCGTGGTCGAGCTGGACGGGCCGCTCTGCGGCTGCGGTGGCGCCGGCCACGTCGAGGCGATCGCCTCCGGCACGGCCCTGGCGCGCGAGGCGCGCGCGCTGATCACTGCCGGCGCATCGCCCCGGCTCCGTGAGCTGTCCGCCGAGGGCGCCGAGGTCGACGCCGCGTTGCTGACCCGCGCCGCGGACGACGGCGACGCCGCCGCGGCCGCGGTCATGGCACACGCGTGGACGGCGATCGGCGCCATGTGCGCCTCCATCGTCAACGTGCTCAACCCGGACGTCATCGTCATCGGCGGCAGCATCGCCGAGCATCGACCGGAGCTGCTCGACGTCGCCCGCAACGAGATCGCGCGGCGCGCGTTCGGCGTCCCGGCATCCCGCGTGCGTGTCGTTCCGGCAGCACTCGGCGACGACGTCTCGCTCATCGGCTCGCTGCCGATCGTCAATGAACGTATCGACGACCCGGCCTTCGCGGGCGGGTCGCATCGGCCGCAGGTGGCGGCAACCGCAGAGCAAGGAGCACTCCGTCAGTGAGCACCCGAATCGGCATCAACGGCTTCGGCCGCATCGGCCGTCAGACCCTCAAGGCCATGCTCGAGCGCCATCCCGACGCGCTCGAGGTCGTGGCGGTCAACGACCTCGCCGACGACGAGACGAACGCCCACCTGTTCAAGTACGACTCGACCTACGGCCGCTACGCCGGGGAGGTGCGTGCCGGAGAGAACGAGATCGTCATCGACGGGCGGAGCATCCGGTCCTTCAGCGAGCGAGATCCGGCCGCGCTCCCATGGGGCGACCTCGGCGTCGACATCGTGGTCGAGTCGACGGGCATCTTCACCGATGCGACGAAGGCCGCGGCCCACCGCGAGGGCGGTGCCAAGAAGGTGATCATCTCGGCCCCTGCCAAGAACGAGGACATCACCCTGGTGCTCGGCGTGAACGAGGACCGATACGACCCCGCCGAGCACCACATCGTCAGCAACGCCAGCTGCACGACGAACGGGCTTGCGCTGCCGGCCAAGGTGATCTTCGACACGTTCGGCATCGAGCGCGGGCTGATGACCACGGTGCACAGCTATACGAACGACCAGAACGTGCTCGACGTCTACCACAAGGACCTGCGGCGGGCCCGCAGCGCGGGTCAGAACATCATCCCGACCACGACGGGTGCGGCGAAGGCGCTGGCGCTCGTCATACCGGAGCTGAAGGGCAAGTTCGACGGCTTCTCGCTGCGCGTGCCAACGCCAACCGTGAGCGTCATCGACTTCGTTGCCATCACCGAGAAGCCGGTCAGTGCGGAGTCAGCCAACGAGGCGCTGCGCGCCGCGGCCGCCGGACCGATGAAGGGCCTGCTCGGCGTCACCGACGAGGAGCTGGTGAGCATGGACTTCAAGGGCGACGAGCGATCCTCGATCGTCGACGGGCCATCGACCATGGTCACCGGCGACCGGCTCCTCAAGGTCATCGCCTGGTACGACAACGAGTGGGGCTACTCCTGCCGAGTGGCGGACCTTGCCGCGTTCATGGCCGAGCGGCTCTAGGCTCGTGGACAAGAAGTCGGTCCGGGACGTCGACGTCGCAGGCCGCCGCGTCTTCGTACGCGCCGATTTCAACGTCCCCATCGAGGACGGCCGCATCACCGATGACACGCGCATCCGCGCAAGCCTGCCCACGATCGTTCACCTGCTCGAGCGCGGGGCGGTCGTCATCATGTCCAGCCACCTCGGGCGCCCCAACGGCAAGGTCAACGACGCGCTTCGCTTGAAGCCCGTGGCGGATCGGCTGAGCCAGCTCCTGGGTCGGCCCGTCCGGATGACCGGTGACGCGCTCGGTCCCGGGGTGCAGGTCGCGGTCGACAAGCTTCGTCCCGGCGACCTGATCCTGCTCGAGAATCTGCGCTTCCACGCCGCGGAGGAGGCGAACGATCCGGAGTTCGCGAAGTCGCTCGCCAGCCTTGCCGACCTGTACGTGAACGACGCCTTCGGGGCGGCGCATCGGGCCCACGCCAGCACCGAGGGCATCACGCATCACCTGCCGGCGGTGGCTGGGCTGCTGATGGAGCGCGAGGTGGACGCACTGTCGAAGCTCCTGCACCGGCCCGCACGACCCTTCCACGCCGTCCTCGGCGGGGCCAAGGTGTCGGGCAAGCTCGAGGTCATCGAGGCCCTTCTGTCACGCTGCCAGGGCGTGCTGCTCGGCGGCGGGATGGCGAACACGTTCCTGGCGGCTCGCGGGCTGAAGCTCGGCAAGAGCCTGGTCGAGGAGGACCAGGTCGGCGACGCCGAGCGGATGATGGGCGTGGCGCGCCGCAAGCGCGTTCGCCTGATGCTGCCGACCGACGCGGTGATCGCGCCCCAGATCCACCACCGGGCGCGCACGCAGGTCGTCCCGGTCGATGCCGTGCCGGCCGACCAGATGATCGTCGACATCGGTCCGGATACGCGCAAGGCGTACTCGGAGCACCTCCTGAAGGCGAAGACGGTCTTCTGGAATGGACCGATGGGGGTTTTCGAGGTGCCACAGTTCGCCGAGGGCACCAACGCCATTGCCAGGACGCTCGCCAAGCGCTCGTCCGCCGGCGTCGTCACGATCGTCGGCGGCGGCGACTCGGTCGCGGCCGTCGAGCGGCTGGGCCTCGCCGCCAAGATGACCCACGTCAGCACGGGCGGTGGCGCGTCGCTCGAGTTCGTCGAGGGTAAGACCCTGCCCGGTGTCGCCGCCCTTCTGGCGGCCGATGCCGAGATCACCTTCCCCGAGGAGGACGCATGAGCACGCTGATCGAGGACGTCATCGGCCGCGAGATCCTCGACTCGCGCGGCAATCCGACCGTCGAGGTCGACGTCTTCCTGGAGGATGGGGCCGTCGGAACCGCCATGGTGCCGTCAGGGGCCTCGACCGGTGCCCACGAGGCGGTCGAGCTGCGTGACGATGACGCTGCCAGGTACCGCGGAAGGGGCGTGCTCACCGCCGTTCGCCACGTCAACGAGACGATGCGGCCCGAGCTGCTCGGGATCGATGCCGTGGACCAGGTCAGCGTCGATCGGCTGCTGATCTCCCTGGACGGGACGGAGAACAAGTCGAAGCTCGGCGCGAACGCCCTCCTCGGCGTCAGCCTGGCGGTTGCCCATGCCGCGGCCGACGCCGTCGGCCTCCCGCTCTACCGATACCTCGGCGGCGCCGGCGCGCGAGTGCTGCCGGTGCCGCTGGTCAACATCCTGAACGGCGGAAAGCACGCCATCGATTCGACCGACTTCCAGGAGTTCATGATCGCGCCGCTCGGCGCGCCGACGTTCCGGGAGGGCCTCCGATGGGCCGCGGAGACGTTCCACGCCCTCGGCGAGCTGCTCCACGAGGAGGGCTTCGCCACGACGGTCGGCGACGAGGGCGGGTACGCGCCCAGCCTCGGGAGCAACGAGGACGCCGTCGGGGCCGTGCTGACGGCCATCGAGCGCGCCGGCTACGCCCCGGGCGAGCAGATCGGGATCGCGCTCGACCCGGCCACGACCGAGCTGTACGGGGACGGCCGGTATACGCTGGCGCGTGAGGAGCGCACGCTCACCGGAGGCGAGCTCATCGACTTCTGGGCCGACTGGGTCGAGCGCTACCCGATCGTGAGCCTGGAGGACGGTCTCGCCGAGGACGACTGGCAGGGCTGGACCGCGCTCACGGAACGCCTGGGCGATCGCGTGCAGCTGGTCGGCGACGACCTGCTGGTCACGAACACGAAGCGGCTCGAGCGGGCGATCAGCGAGCGCGCAGCCAACAGCATCCTCATCAAGCTCAACCAGATCGGCACCCTGACCGAGACGATCGAGGCCGTCGAGATGGCGCAGCGCGCCGGATGGACCGCGGTCATCAGCCATCGATCCGGGGAGACCGAGGATACGACCATCGCGGACCTCGTAGTTGCCCTCAACACCGGTCAGATCAAGACCGGCTCGATGAGCCGATCGGAGCGCATCGGCAAGTACAACAGGCTCCTCAGGATCGAGGAGGAGCTCGGTGACGCCGCCCAGTACGCCGGTCGCGATGCCTTCGCCGCCCTCCGCGTCTGACGCCTACCGGCTCGACGCGCTGATCGCCTCGCTGTCGGTCGACGAGCACGACTTCGCCGAGTTCTTCCGTTCGCCGTCAGGCACGCTGAGCCTGACGGTCGCCAGATGGCCGGCGGGGTCGGTCGACGACCAGCAGCCGCATACCGAGGACGAGGTGTACTACGTCGCCGCGGGACGCGGGACGCTGACCGTAGGCGACGCGGTCGTGGACGTCATGCCGGGCTCGATCGCGTTCGTGGCAGCGGGCGTCGAGCACCGGTTCGGCGCCATCACCGAGGACCTCGAGGTGCTCGTCTTCTGGTCGCCCGCCCGTCACACCAACGCGGCGCGCTAGGGGTCAGTCCTCGTCGGGCGTCTCGTCGCTCTTCGCGCGCCGTCGGGCGGCGGCGGACTCGCGGCTGGCACGGGTCACGGCGACCTTCGCCTTCCCGGCGGCGGTGCGCGGCCGATCCGTGGCCTTGCCGGCTGCGGCCTTCGATGCCTTGGCGGCTGCAACCTTCTTGCGCTGCGCGGTCTTGCTGGCGGTGGTGCGCTTCTTGGCGGCCGTGGGCGCAGCCTCTGCATCGTCGAGCAGGTGGGCGGCGTTCACCTTCGTCATGAGGCGGCTCTTGCGACGCGCGGCGTTGTTGGGATGCAGGATGCCCTTCTCCGCGGCCTTGTCGAGCGCGCGGATCGCGGCAGCCACGGCCTCCGGACCATCCCCCTCCGATCGGCCGAGCGCGATCTCGGAGGCCTGCAGGACGAGCGTCTTCGCCTCACTCCGCGTACGGCGGTTGACGGCGCGGCGGCGGAGTGACTGGCGCACGCGCTTCAGGGCGGAGGGCGTGCGCGCGCCCTTCCAGGTTCGGGCCGTTCTTGCCACGTGGATCCTCAACTGGGGAGATTTGCACACGCGCGCGCGTTTGCTGGTGACGCGCGGCGGAGCACGGAGTATAGCAGTGGGGTGGCGGACCGGCCAAGGGTCCCACTCGACAGATCGGCCTCCTCGGGCGACAATCTGGGCGACCAACGCCGCGGCGCTGCCCAAGCCAAGGAGCTGGATACGAGGAGGGATTTAGGGACCGCCCGGGAGCGAACCACCCGGATCGCCCGGCTCGATCGTGAAACGATCGTGCCCGCGCAGGCGTCTCCTGCACTGTCTTCATGACCACCATCACAGCGCCCGGCCGCCTCATGCGCCCCATCTCCACGCGTCCCGCCCGCCGCGCCATGGCCATCGGCTTCAGCGCCGCGCTCCTTCTGGGGCTGCTCGCCATCGTGGCGGCCTCCGTGGCCATCGGCGCATCCGCCGCCGGCAACGTCCTGCCCGGCGTGACCGTCGGCGGGGTCGAGCTCAGCGGCCTCGATCGCGCCGCGGCAACAGAGCGCCTGGAAGCGGCGCTGCCGTCCCTCTCGACGGGCCAGGCCACGATCGTGGTCGGCGCCGCCAACGAGGTTGTGCCATACGCAGATCTCGGGCGCCGATTCGAGACGGCCGCCATGGTCGATGCTGCCCTCGGGGTCGGCCGCGACGGAAATCCCATTTTCGACGGCCTGGCGCGGCTCCGTAACCTCGCGAACCCCGCGACCCTGCCCCTCCTCGTGCATGCCTACGACGCCGAGGCGATCGAGGGAATCTCCGCGTCGATCGCCGAGCAGTTCACTTGGGCGCCGATCGATGCGGCGATCTCGCGTGAAGGCGCCTCGTTCGCGGTCAGCGCCTCGGAGGGCGGGCAGATCCTCGAGGCCGCCGATGTCCGAGCCGCCCTCGCCGCCGCCGCCGATACCACCGATCCCGCGGACGTCACGCTCGAGCTGACGCCAACCCTCGTGCCTCCGCAGGTCACCACAGCACAGGCCGAGGCTGTCGCCAACGCCGCACGCAACACCGTCGCCACCCTGGCCCTGGAGGTGCCGGGCGCCGCGGAGGACGACGAGCCGCTCTCGATCCCCCCGGAGACGATTGCGTCCTGGCTGACGTTCGGCCCCGAATACGGCAACGTCCCCTTGGCGCTCCACGTGGACGAGGCCGCGGCCGGCGACGCCGTCGCGGCGCTCGTCGAGGCGGTCGACCGCGAGCCGGTCAATGCGGTCATCACCGTCGCTGCCGGTGGCGGCCTTGGGGGCGTGATCGCGGCGCAGGACGGCCGGGCGCTCGTCGTGGATGAGACGACGGACGACCTGCTGGCAGCGCTCGAGCGACGGGCCACCGGCGCGACTGTCGGATCACTGCCGCTTGTCGTCAACGTCACCGAGCCCGCGCTCACCACGGCTGAAGCCGAGGCGGCGCTGCCGCAGATGCGACTCATCTCGTCCTGGACGACCTACTACGTCCCGGGCGAGGGGAACGGCTGGGGCAACAACATCAACATTCCCGCATTCGACATCGACGGGCGCAACCTGGCCCCCGGCGAGACGTTCAGCTTCTGGGGCAGCGTGGGACCGATCACCGAGGAGCGTGGCTTCGCCTACGGCGGCGCCATCATCAACGGGCGGAGCACCCAGGGCGTGGCCATCGGCGGTGGGATCTGCTCGACGTCGACCACCATCTTCAACGCCGCGCTGCGCGCCGGCCTGGAGATGGGCATCCGCCTGAACCACTTCTACTACATCGACCGATACCCTGATGGCCTCGACGCCACCGTCTCGATCATGGACGGCTGGACGCAGGACATGACCTTCCGCAACGACACCGAGAACCCGATCGTCGTGCGTGGGTACGGCGGCGCCGGCTTCGTGACGTTCGAGATCTGGAGCATGCCGACCGGCCGCAGCGTGGTCATCAGCAACCCGGTCACGAGCAACCATCGGCGGGCGAGCGACTCGACCATCGTGGATGCCAACATGGCGCCGGGGACGAGCAAGCGGGTCGAGTACCCGCATGACGGCCACGACGTGTGGCGCTCGCGCTTCGTGTACGACGCGGCGGGCAACCTGATTCACCAGAACGACTACTTCAGCTCGTACGCCACGGTCACGGGCATCCTGCTGGTCGGCCCGACGCCGGCGGCACCGCCCGCTGAGCCCGAGCCGCCCGCCGGGGGGTAGGCCACCGAGCTCGACGCCGGTGCCACGCACCGCTCTCGGCTAGACTTCCGCCTCGTGATCCCCCCGGAGCGCATCCGCAACTTCAGCATCGTCGCGCACATCGACCACGGGAAGTCGACGCTCGCCGATCGGCTGCTCGAGGCGACGCACACCATCGACAAGCGGCACATGCAGTCGCAGGTGCTCGACTCGATGGACCTCGAGCGCGAGAAGGGGATCACCATCAAGGCGCGCGCGGTGCGGCTCCACTACGACGCCGCCGATGGGCAGACCTACGCGCTCAACCTGATCGACACCCCGGGCCACGTCGACTTCACGTACGAGGTGAGCCGCTCACTCCAGGCCTGCGAGGGCGCCATCCTGGTGGTCGACGCCACGCCAGGGGATCGAGGCCCAGACGCTGGCCAACGTCGCACCTGGCGATCGCGCAGAACCTGGTCATCATCCCGGTCATCAACAAGATCGACCTGCCCGCGCGCCGATCCGGAGATGGTGATGGACGAGCTGGAGGACGCGCTGGCCATCCCGCGCGAGGAGGTGCTCCTCGCGAGCGGCCAAGGAGGGGACCGGGGTGCCGCGAGATCCTCGAGGCCATCGTCGCGCGCGTCCCGCCGCCCGCCGGGCCGACCCGGACGCCCCGTTGCAGGCACTCGTCTTCGACAGCCACTACGACCCGTACAAGGGCGTCATCGCCTACGTCCGGCTGTTGCGACCGGCACGCTGCACGACCACGAGCGCATCCAGTTTCATGGCCACCGATGCCGAGTCGGAGATCCTCGAGCTCGGCTACTTCCGCCCGCAGCCGGTGGCCGACCAGCGCCTCGTGGCGGGCGAGGTCGGCTACGTGGCGACCGGCCTCAAGAGCATCCGCGAGGCGCTGGTCGGCGACACGCTGACCTCGGCGGCCGTCCCGCGGCCCGAGCGCGCTGCCCGGCTACAAGGAGCCGCTGCCGCTCGTCTTCGCCGGCATCTACCCGATGCGCGGCGACGACTACCCCGAGCTGCGCGACGCGCTCGACAAGCTCCACCTCAACGACGCCGGCTTCGTCTACGAGCCGGAGTCGTCGCGCCGCGCTCGGCTTCGGGTTCCGCTGCGGCTTCCTCGGCCTGCTGCACATGGAGATCGTCCAGGAGCGCCTGGAGCGCGAGTTCGACCTCGACCTGATCGCCAGCGCGCCGAGCGTCGAGTACCGGGTCAAGCTCGAGCACCGGGACCGATGAGCTGGTCGTCGACAACCCGGCCGCAGATGCCCGGACGCCGGCGAGATCGACAGCATCAGCGAGCCGTGGGTCAGCCGCGCAGATCATCAGCCCCGACCGACTACATCGGCGCGATCATGGAGCTCGCCACCACCCGCCGCGGCGAGTTCCAGCAACATGGAGTACCTCGATCCGAAGCGCGTCAACCTGCACTTCGAGATGCCGCTCGGCGAGCTGATCATCGACTTCTACGACCAGCTCAAGAGCCGCACCTCGAGGGCTACGCCAGCCTCGACTACGCGTATCTCGGCTACCGGCCCGGCGACCTCGTGAAGCTCGACGTGCTCGTCAGCGGCGAGCCGGTCGACGCGCTCTAGCCTGATCGTCCATCGGTCGAACGCGTATCGGTCCGGCAAGGCGCTGGTGGACAAGCTCAAGGAGCTGATCCCGCGCCAGATGTTCGAAGTGCCGGTCCAGGCCGCCATCGGCTCGCATATCATCGCCGCGAGACGATCCGGGCCATGCGCAAGAACGTGCTCGCCAAGTGCTACGGCGGCGACATCACGCGCAAGCGCAAGCTGCTCGAGAAGCAGAAGGAAGGGAAGCAGCGCATGAAGCGGATCGGATCGGTCGAGATCCCGCAGGAGGCCTTCCTGGCCGTGCTGCGCATGAACGAGGACCGCCGCGATGAGCTTCTTCGACTCGCTGCGCCTGGCGATCGCGCTCGGGCTGACCCTCTTCCTGGTGCTGCTGCGCTTCGACTCCGAGCGGATCACGCGTTCCGACTACTTCCGCTACCGCACCCCGTGGCTGGGGCCGGTCAGCTACTACATCGCTGGTCATCGTCTTCGCCATCGGCATCGCCTTCATCCTGCCGTCGGGCGGAGCCAGCTCTTCCTGACCGGCGGCGACCCCGACAAGATGCTGCCGGTCATGCTCCTCTTCATGGCGATCGCGCTCCTCAACGCCGTCGGCCCTCGCCTTCCTGCGCTACGGCGGCATCCTGCCGCTCCCGTCCGAGCTGCTGCCTTCACCGTGTCTCGGCGCCGCGGCCAACGCGATCAGCGAGGAGATCCAGTTCCGCTCGATCGTGCTCGGCATGCTGCTCTTCGCCGACGTGCCGACCGGCTGGGCGCATCGCCATCCAGGCGCTGGTCTACGGCCTCGCGCACCGGCGCCTGTGGCGCGAGCGCGACTGGTACTTCCTCGCCGGCTCGGTGCTCCTCGGCTGGGCGGCGGGCGTCGCGACCGTGCAGACCGGCTCGGTCATCCCGGCCATCGTCGGCCACTTCGCGGTGAGCATGTGCTTCTTCGCCTTCGCCGGAGGGCGCCTGCGCCAGCGACCGATCTAGGGGCCGGCTCCGTAGCGGTCGATCCGGCCGCAGGCAATCTGCAACCGGATCGGTTACGAATTCGTCTGCAGCGGGTCGGTAGACTCTCGGCCATGCCAGCGCGCATCACCTCTACGTGCACGTCCCTTCTGCCGCCTGGTGTGCGCGTACTGCGACTTCGTGACGGTGGGTGGCCGGCGCGACGACATCCCGCGCTACGTCGACGCCCTCCTGGCCGAGCTCGCCCTGCGCCCGGCTCCGCGGCGAGCTGCGCACCATCTACTTCGGCGGCGGCACGCCGTCGCTGCTGCCCGCCACGCGGTTCGCGCGCCTCATCGGCGCCGCCATGGACCGATGGGGCGGCGCGACCAGCTCGAGGAGGTCACGCTGGAGGCCAATCCGAGCGAGCGCGAGACGCCGGACTGGGCGGGCGCTGCGCGCGCGCGGGCGTGACTCGCATCAGCCTCGGCGTGCAGTCGCTGCGCGATGCCGAGCTGGTGGCGCTGGCGCGCGGCCACACGGCCGACGAGGCGCGCCAGGCCTACGCGGCGGCGCGCGCGGCCGGCTTCGACAACGTCAGCATCGACCTCATCTACGGCATCCCGGGCCAGTCGCTCGACGACTGGCGCGCGAATGCTGCTGGCGGTGCGCTCGAGCTCGGCGCCCGATCATCTGAGCCTGTATGCCCTTCAGCTGGCGCTCGCCCCCGACGAGTGGGCGGCGCCGCCGCGCCCGGGCGCGCTGCGCTGGCGGAGCGCCTGGGTCGCGACGCCAGGACGACGGCCTGGCGGCGACCAGTACCGGCTCGCCGAGGAGCTGCTCGGCGGCCGCCGGGTACGGGCACTACGAGCTCAGCTCGTGGGCGCTGCCCAGGACGCGAGCGTCGCGCCACAACGCCGCGTACTGGGCGCGCCGCGCGTATACCGGCCTCGGGTGCGGGCGCGCACTCGTATGACGGCGCGGCCCGAGCGCTCGTGGAACGATCGCGACCTCGACGCCTACCTGCTCGCCGTCGAGGCCGGGGAGCGGCCCTTGGCCGGCAGTGAGGTGCTCGACGAGCCGACGCGGGCCTTCGAGGCAGTCGCGCTCGGCCTTCGGCGGGTCGCGGGATTCAGCCGCCGGGCTTCAGTGCGGAGTTCGGCGAGGATCGCCGCTGGAGCGATACGGCCTCGCCGCTCGAGAGCGACCGTCGAGAGCGGCCTGCTGGAGGCTCGATGGCGACGACATCTGCGCCTCACGCCGGTACGGGACGGCTCCTGGCCAACGAGGCGCTCGTGGCGTTCGCGCCGGAGCCGGCCGCGCCGGCGTTGACATCGGGTCCGCACGCAGCGGTACCATGCGGACGACATCGACTTAGCACTCTCGGTGCCGAGAGTGCTAACGCCGCAGACACCAGCGAGTTCCACCCCGGAGGTCGACATGACGGGAGAGCGTCAGGAGGCCCGCGATCGCGGGACGGTGTCGGTCCGGCCAGCCCTCGAGCTGACGGATCGTCAGCGGAGCGTCCTGCGCGCCGTCGTCGAGGACTACGTGCTCACCGCGATGCCGGTCGGATCGAAGGCACTGCTCGGCCGCTACGGGCTGCGCGGTGATCGCTCCGCCACGGTCCGCGGCGCCATGGCCGAGCTCGAGGCGCTCGGCCTGCTGCACGCACCCGCACACGAGTGCCGGCCGCGTGCCCTCGGACCTCGGCTACCGGCTCTACGTCGAGTCGCTCATGCGCGAGGCGGAGCTCGACCAGGCCGACCAGCTCATGATCCGCCACCAGTTCAGCCAGGTGCAGCTGACCAGCAACGAGTG
Organism: uncultured Chloroflexia bacterium; assembly: GCA_963839635.1. Classification (GTDB taxonomy): domain Bacteria; phylum Chloroflexota; class Limnocylindria; order QHBO01; family QHBO01; genus JACDBZ01. Next base: position 305,707 of record CAWIVT010000006.1, on the reverse strand, counting down.
GCTGCGCCTCGCGGCCTCGATCCTCGCCGGCAGCACCCGCTCGGCCGCCGGTCGTGACCCCGGCGCGCGCGCGCCGCGCCAGTTTCGGCCACGTCCAGCTCGTCGCAGCTTGCGGACGGAACGCGCCTGCTCGTCCTCGTGCTCGGCGGACGGCAAGGTCGTCCAGCGCCGGCTCGATCGGGCCGCCCTCGATCGCGCCTGCCGGATGCGGAGCTCGACCAGGCGGCGCTCGACCAGGCGGCGGCCGCGACTGCTCAACGCGCGAGCTCGGCGGGCTGAGCGCGCCGCAGGTTGCGCGGCGCCGTACGCCGAGCTGCCGCCGCTGGCGGACGCACATCGGCGAGACCGTCGCCCAGCTGCTGGAGGAGTCCGATTCGGTCGTGCGTCGAGGATGTCTTCACCGACGGCATCATGAACGTCCTCGAGCAGCCCGAGTTCGCGCGACGGCCGAAGCTGCGGCCGATCCTCGAGGTCCTGCAGCGCGTCGACTTCCTGGAGCAGCTGGTGCCGCTGCTCACCAGCGGCGGCGGGGTCCACGTGATCATCGGCCGCGAGAACACCAACGACGCGATGCACGAGGTGAGCCTCGTGTTCGCGCCGTACGGCGCGCCGGACCGGGCACTCGGCATGCTCGGCGTGCTCGGGCCGACCCGCATGCCCTACCCGCGGGCCATCCCGACCGTGCGCTACCTCTCCACGCTCATGAACGAGCTCATCAACAGCCACCACGGCGAGACCCAATGACTGACGACCGACCAACGGCGAGCCACGCCCACGGCCGCGAAGACGCGCGGCCAGGAGCGCGTGGACGCCATCAAGACCCCGTCGCGCATCGAGCTGGTCGGAGCGCATCGAGCTGCTCGAGCCGCGACCTCGAGGAGGCCCGGCGCAGCGACGACGAGGCACCTAAACAACTGGCAGCGCTCGGCGGCCGACTTCGCGAACTACAAGCGGCGCACCGACGAGGAGCGCACGCATGGGCCAGTTCGCGAACGCCCTCCTGATCAGCAAGCTGCTCGGCGTCCTCGACGACTTCGACCGCGCGCTGGCGAGTCCGTGCCGCCCGATGCCCACGACCGCTGGGTCGAGGGCGTCCAGCTCGTCGAGCGCAAGCTGCGCAACGTCCTCGAGGCCGAGGGCGTGACGCCCATCGAGGCCGCTCGGCCAGCCGTTCGACCCGAACCTGCACGAGGCGGTGGTCCACGAGCCCACGACCGACCATCCCGACAACGACAGTGATCGCCGAGCTGCAGCGCGGATATCGGCTCAACGACCGCGTCCTCCGGCCGAGCCTCGTTCAAGTCGCGAACAACCCGAACCAGGAGCCCGCTGGGCACGCAGGAGAATAGCACACATGGGCAAGATCATCGGCATCGACCTGGGCACGACCAACTCGGTCGTCGCCGCCATGGAGGGCGGCGAGCCGCAGGTCATCACCAACGCGGAGGGCGGCCGCATCACGCCGTCGGTCGTCGCCTTCGCCAAGAGCGGCGAGCGGCTGGTCGGCCAGGTGGCCAAGCGCCAGGCGATCACCAATCCGGAGAACACCGTCTTCAGCATCAAGCGCTTCATGGGCCGCCGTTGGGACGATCCCGAGGTGCAGCGCAGCAAGGACCTGGTGCCGTACGAGGTCATCAAGGACCCGAAGTCCGACGGCATCGTCGTCAAGCTCGGCCAACGGCAAGGACCTTCAGCCCGCCGGAGATCAGCGCCATGATCCTGCAGAAGCTGAAGGCCGATGCGGAGGCGTTCCTCGGCGAGAAGGTGACCGAGGCGGTCATCACCGTCCCGGCCTACTTCGACGACACCCAGCGCCAGGCGACCAAGGACGCCGGCCGCATCGCCGGGCTGGACGTCAAGCGCATCGTCAACGAGCCGACCGCGTCGGCGCTTGCCTACGGCCTCGACAAGACCAAGGACGAGAAGATCGCCGTCTACGACCTGGGCGGCGGCACGTTCGACATCTCGATCCTCGAGCTCAGCGAGGGCGTCTTCGAGGTGCGCTCGACCAACGGCGACACGCACCTCGGCGGCGACGACTTCGACCAGCGGATCATCGACTGGCTGATCCGAGGAGTTCAAGGACGACCAGGGGATCGACCTCGCGCAAGGACCGGATCGTCCTGCAGCGCCTCAAGGAGGCCGCGGAGAAGGCGAAGATCGAGCTGTCGAGCACGACCTCGACCGAGATCAACCTGCCGTTCATCAGCGCCGATGCGTCGGGCCCCCGAAGCACCTGGTGATGACCCTCACCCGCGCCAAGCTCGAGGACCTCGTCGCCGACCTCATCACGCAAGACCGAGGATCCGGTCAAGCAAGGCGCTCGCCGACGCGAGCCTCAAGCCCGGCGAGATCGACGAGGTGATCCTGGTCGGTGGCATGACCCGCATGCCATCGGTCATCGAGGCGGTCAAGAAGCATGTTCGGCGGCAAGGAGCCGCACAAGGGCGTCAACCCCGACGAGGTGGTCGCGGTCGGCGCGGCCATCCAGGCCGGCGTGCTCGGCGGCGAGGTCAAGGACGTCCTGCTCCTCGACGTCACCCCGCTGACGCTGGGGATCGAGACGCATGGGCGGCGTGGCGACCAAGATGATCGACCGCAACACGACCATCCCGACCTCGCACACCCAGATCTTCTCGACCGCCTCGGACAACCAGCCGAGCGTCGACATCGTGGTGCTCCAGGGCGAGCGCGAGATGGCCGCCGACAACAAGAAGCTGGCGACGTTCCGCCTGGACGGCATTCCGCCGGCCCCGCGCGGCGTGCCGCAGGTCGAGGTCACCTTCGACATCGACGCCAACGGCATCCTCAACGTGGCCGCCAAGGACAAGGCCACCAGCAAGGAGCAGAAGGTGACCATCACCGCGTCCTCGATGCTCGCCAAGGACGACGTCGACCAGATGGTCCGCGAGGCCGCCGAGCACGCCGAGGAGGACCGCGCCCGCCGCGCGGCCAGGCCGAGACGCGCAACGAGGCCGACGCGCTGGTCTTCCAGGCCGACCGGCTGCTCGAGGACCTCGGACGACAAGCTCTCCGACGAGGACAAGACGGAGGTCAACGCCCGCATCGAGGCGGTTCGCGAGGCCCTCAAGGGGACCGATGCGGGCGCCATCGACTCGACCAAGGCAGCAGCTCGCCGAAGTCTCCAGCGGGTCGGCACCAAGGCGTACGAGGCCACGGCACGGCCGGCGATGGCAACGGCACCGAGGGCGGCGCGGCACCGGACGCCGAGGGCGGCGACGCGGCCGCCACCCAGAGGAAGAGGGCGAGACGATCGAGGGCGAGTACAAGGAGGTCTAGTCCTCCTCAGGCACTCGCACGGAGGCCGGGCCCGGTGGCCCGGCCTCTTCGCCATCCGGACTTCGCAGGCGTCAGCCGGCCGCCGGTTTGCGGTGCACATCGGGCAGCGCTGCGCGGCCAGCGGGATCTCCGAGGTGCACTCGGTGCATGCCTTCGTCGCGATCTCGCCCGGTCCCTTGAGCCGGTTCATCGGCACGACCACGAAGACGTAGATCGCGGCCGCGACGAGCAGGAATGAGATCAGCGCGTTGAGGAAGAGCCCCAGGCGATGACGTTGCCGCTCATGACGAATTCCCTGAATCCACTGAACATCGCGAGCCCTCCTTCCATCCAGGTCTGCGCCGTGCCGGAGAGACGGTCGATGATAGGCTCCCGCCCGGGCTAGACTCGGGACCCATGCGACTCGCGACCTGGAATGTCAACTCGCTCAAGGCCCGCCTCGACCGCGTGCTGGCCTGGACCGAGCGCCACCAGCCGGACGTCCTCTGCCTGCAGGAGACGAAGCTCTCCGACGCACAGGCGCCCCTGATCGACTTCCGGGCGCTCGGCTACGAGCTCGTCCATCACGGTCCGGGCCGATGGAACGGCGTCGCCATCGCGTCGCGCATTGGTATCGACGACGTCGTCGCGGGCCTGCCCACCCCCGACGGATGGACCGATGACGGCGGACGCTTCCTGGCCGCCACCTGCGGACAGATGCGCGTTGCCACCATCTACGTGCCGAACGGCCGCGTCGTCGACTCGGAGTTCTACCTCGAGAAGCTCGAGTGGCTGGCGCGCCTGTCGGTCTGGCTCGACGACAACGATCCGGCTACCGAGCTGGCGATCTGCGGCGACTACAACGTCGCTCCCGAGGACATCGACGTCTGGGACGTCAATGCCGTCCACGGCGCGACGCACGTCTCGCCGCGCGAGCGCGCGGCGGTGGCGAAGCTGCGGGCGTGGGGGATGGTCGATATCGTGCGCCAGTTCCATCCCGAGCCGGGCTTCTTCAGCTGGTGGGACTACCGGGCCGGGCATTTCCACAAGAACTTCGGGATGCGGATCGACCACGTCTATCTCTCGCCGCCGCTCGCCGCGCGCGCCGTGGCTGCCGAGCGCGACCGCGACGCCCGCAAGCCTTCGACCTATCCGGGCATCCCCTCCGACCACGCCCCGCTGATCGTCGATTTCGCCGACTAGACAGGGGACGCCTGGACAGTCGACGTACGATTGCCCGCGATGGAGATCGAGGAAGTCGTCTCCCTGATTCTGACGGTCGCGGCGCTCATCGGCCTGGGCGTCGTCGCGGGGGCATCGATCATGTGGCGTCTCGTCCACATGAGGGCCAAACCACCGCCCCTCCCGGCCTGGGTGTATGCGGTCGAGCTCACCTCGCTCAGCCTGTTTGGCATCGGGGTATGGATCGCCGGCCTGTGGCTCCTGGTGATCAGCATGGCGTTACTCGTCGCGATCACGATGGTTCAGATGGTGACGTCGGTCCGTGCTGCGCGACGGCGGGCCGGCGAGTGAGCGGGTCCATCGGCGTCAACGGCGCCTGATCTTGACCGTGACGATGCTCGATTTCGTCCTGCTGATCGTCGCGCTGATGCTCGTCAGCTTCGCGTTCGGCGCGGCGGTGATGTGGAGCCTGGAAGGCAGGGACCGCCGCCCGCAACCGCTCTGGCTTGTGGTTGCCCGCCACGTCTCCCAGATCGCACTCGTGGCATTCCTCGTCATCAGCAACGATCCGCCGACGGGGGTCGTCACCGTGGATCCGTTCTGGTGGAACTTTCTGGAGGCCTTCATGGTGGTCGCCACGCTTGCGCTCATTCCGATCGAGATCCGCCAGCGCCTACACCACGGCGATCCGGCCTAGCGCTCCAGCGATTCCGCGAGCGACCTTCGTCCGCGGCCAGGTCACCTGATCCGCGCCGACAAAGGACCGATATGCCTCGATCGCGTCGCGCAACGCAACCATGAATCGAGGCTCGTCCATCGGCTCGAAGCCACCCTCGAACCAGATGCCCAGGATGTTCAGCGTCTTCGACTTGCGATCGAGGCGGGGCTCGATGCGGCCGACGAAACGGTCGCCGAACAGGATCGGCAGGACGTAGTAGCCCCACTTGCGCTTCGCCTCCGGGACGTAGACCTCCCACAGGTAGTCGAAGTCCCACAGGTCCCGGAGCTGGCGGCGGTCCCAGACGAGCGGATCGAGGGGCGCGAGGAAGCTGGCGTCCGGCTTCGCGATCGACGACGGCTCGGCGGTGGCCTCGAGGATCGGCTCCTCCGACGCGATCATGTAGCGCGTTCCCTTGATGCCCTCGATCTCGACCGGCAGCAGCTCGCCGTCCTCGACGAGGCGTGCCGTGCGCTGCGCCCGCTCCGCGCCCGACCCGGCGCTGTACATGACCTCGCCCTGGGTGCCAATGGCCTTCGTCAGGCCGGTCGCGCGGAAGCGGCTCAGCAGACGGTGGGTCAGGGCGACCTCCTCGGGCTCCTTGAGCTTGAGCAGCGGCGCCGGAACGAGGCGCTCGATGAGGTCGTAGTAGCGGCGATTGCCGTCCCGTCGCGAGATGCCGATGCGCCCGGACACGAAGAGCGCCTCCATCACCGCCCGGCTCGCGCGCGTCGGCGCCCACCACCAGTCGACGGCGTGCCCGTGCTCGCCGAAGGCTGCGGTCGAGAGCGGGCCCTCGCTCCGGAGGCGCTTGAGGACGGCCTTGGCGACCGCGGACTGCTCCTTCAGGATTCCGTCGTCGAGCCCGGGCCGGTTCCGGTGCCAGGTGATCCGGTAGTGCGGCAGCTCGTGCATCGGCACCATGTTCAGGCTCTTGTTGTAGAGCTCGATCAGGCGCCGATCCTCGCCGTACAGCCACCGCTCGCACCACTCGCGTCGATATCCCTTGACCCGCGCGTGAAGCACGAGGTCGTGGTTGCGCGCCCCTGGCACCTCGAGCGGGTCGAACTGGAGGAGCCCGAGGCGCTCGACGGCCGTCAGCACCGATTCGGGCTTTGCCGGCAGGGATCGCGCCGGCGCGAGGAGGTGCCGCGTCGCGAGGAAGCGCCGGGCGTGCTCCGGCGAGATCTGAAGCGGGGTCATCCGGCCGATCGTAGCCGGTGGTTCCTGACGAATGCTGGCAGGAATTCGCGGTGGAAAGCGCGGATCGAGATGTCCACCGGCTTGGCACTCGCGGCCGCCGAGTGCCAATTGGTATGATCGGCCACGCCATGGCGGTGAAGCGCGACTACTACGACGTTCTCGGTGTCTCCCGCGACGCGGACGAGGCCGAGATCAAGCGCGCCTTCCGGCGCCTGGCGCAGCAGCACCACCCCGACGTCGATCGCAACCACGGCGCCGAGCAGCGCTTCAAGGAGCTGAACGAGGCCTACCGCGTCCTGTCCGATCGGCAGCGCCGCAGCGCATACGACATGTTCGGGCACGCCGGCGTCGATGGTGCCGCGGCCGGCGGCTTCGAGGGATTCGGGGGCGGCTTCGGCCCGTTCGGCGACATCTTCGACGCGTTCTTCGGTGGGGCGCCTGCCGGTGCGCGCCGGCGCGGGCGGGTGATGGCCGGCGCGGACCTGCGCTACGACCTCACCATCGAGTTCGCCGAGGCGGTGTTCGGCGTCACCAAGTCGATCGAGTTCCCGACGCAGGTGACGTGCGCTCACTGCGAGGGCACCGGCGGCGAGCCCGGCACCCAGCCGGAGACCTGCCCGGAATGCAACGGCACCGGCGAGAAGCGTCGCGTCGCGCAGACGATCCTGGGCCAGATGGTGAACATCGTGGCCTGCGCGCGCTGCGCGGGTGAGGGCCGCATCATTGCCACGCCGTGCGCCGTGTGCGGCGGCGACGGGCGGGTGACGCGAGGAGCGCGCGCTCGAGATCGCGATCCCGGCAGGCATCGACGACGGCCAGCGCATCGCGCTCGAGGGCCAGGGCGAGGCAGGACCGCGTGGGGGTCCGAACGGCGACCTGTACGTGGCGGTGAAGGTGCAGCCGCATCCGGATCTCATCCGGCGCGGCACGGAGCTCTATCACGAGCTGCCGGTCACCTATCCGCAGGCCGCGCTCGGCGCCACGCTGACCGTCCCGACGGTCGAGGGCACCGAGGAGGTGGTCGTGCCCGCCGGCGCGCAGTCCGGGCACGAGGTCAGGCTCCGCGGGATGGGCGTCCCGCGCCTGCGCGGCGCCGGACGCGGCGACCTGCATGTGATCGTGAACGTGGTGGTGCCGTCGAAGCTCGGCAAGCGGGAGCGTGAGCTCCTGCGCGAGCTCGACGAGGTGAGCCAGCCGGCCGTCCTGCCGCGAGGCGGCACGTCCGTCTTCGACCGCCTGCGCGACCTCTTCAGCTGAACGGCGCTCAGCCCATGCGCTGGCTCGAGCTGAGCGTCGAGGCCGATGCCGAGGCCGTCGAGGCCATCAGCGAGATTCTCGGGCGCGTCGCGGCCGGGACGGCGGTCCATCCAACCCGCCTGCTTCGAGACCCGAACGATGAGCTCGCCGCTCGAGCGGACCCCGCGGCGCCGTTCGTGATCACCGCCCACGTCGCGGACGACCCGGGGACGGCGGCGAGCATCGAATCGACCGAGCGGGCGCTGTGGCACCTCCAGGCTTTCGGTCTGCGCCCGGTCGGCCCGCTGCGCGTCCGAGCCGTGGACGACGTCACCTGGACCGATGCGTGGAAGGAGCACTACGTCGCGCAGCGCATCGGCCGCGTGGTGATCGTGCCGTCCTGGGCGGAGGAGCCGCTGGCCGATGGCGAGGTCGCCATCACCATGGACCCCGGCATGGCGTTCGGAACCGGCCTGCACCCGACGACGCGGGGCTGCCTGGATCTGCTCCAGACGGTGAGCCCGATGCCGCCCTCCGTCCTCGACGTCGGCTGTGGATCCGGCATCCTGGCGCTGGCGGCGCTGCGCCTCGGCGCCGAGAGGGCCTTCGGGATCGACACGGACCCGCTGGCGGTCGCATCGGCCCGCGAGAACGCGATTCGAAACGGGCTGGACGGCAGGCTCGAGGTCCGCCAGGGCACGCTGTTGCCGGACCCGCAGGTGCTGTACGAGCTCGTCCTCGCCAACCTGGTTGCCGCCGTCCTGGTGGATCTCGCGCCACTGCTCGCCGCGCACCTCGCGCCGGGCGGGACGCTCGTGGCGAGCGGGATCATCGAGCCGCGCGCCGCCGAGGTCGAGGCCGCGCTCTCCGCCGCCGGCCTCGTCGTCGGTGAGGCGCGGGATGACGGGGAGTGGGTGTCCTTGCGGCTCGGGCACGCGACGTGACCCTGCACCGGTTCTTCGTCGCCCCCGAGGCCGTGGCATCCGAGCCATTCGCGCTGCCGTCGTCTATCGAGCGGCAGGTGCGCTCCGTGCTGCGTCTGCGGAGCGGTGACTGGATCGTCCTCCTTACCGGCGATGGCAGCGAGATGCTGTGCCGCCTCGACGGCGATCGGTGCGTGGTCGAGGAGCGGCGGCCTGCCATGGGGGAGCCGGTCCATCGGCTGACCGTGTTCCAGGCGCTGCTGCGGGGAGACGCGCTCGAGACGGTGATCCGGCACGGCACCGAGCTCGGCGTGGCGGCATTCAAGCTCGTGGCAGCCGAGCGCTGCGTGGCTCGCGAGATCAGCGCGCGCAGGCTCGACCGGCTGCGCGCCATCGCTCGCGAGGCCGCGGAGCAGTCGGAGCGGGGCATCGTCCCGTCGGTCGAGGCTCCGGTGCCGTTTCACGAGGCCCTCGCGCCGGGATCGGTCCTGCTCTTCGAACGGCATGATGGGGCGCGCCTGGGTGCGCTCGATCCACCGGGCGCCGTGGTCATCGGTCCCGAAGGCGGATTCAGCCCGGCGGAGGTCTTCGCGGCCCAGCAGGCTGGCGTGCGGCTTGCGTGGCTCGGTCCGCGGATTCTGCGATCGGAGACCGTCGCGCTCGCCGCCGCGGCCGTGATCTTGTCGAGGACCGGCGACTTCGCCTAGGCTCACCGGCATGACCGAACGCGCCTCGGACTGCCTCTTCTGCGGGATCGTGGCGGGCGAGATCCCCGCCGACATGGTCCACGAGGACGACGAGGTCGTTGCATTCCGGGACATCGCCCCGCGCGCGCCGACCCACGTCCTCGTCATTCCGCGACGTCACATCGCGGATGCACAGGCCCTTACGGAGGCGCACGCCGGTGTGCTGGCGAGGCTGTTCGGGGTGGTGCGCAAGGTCGCAGATGAGGAGGGCCTCGATCGCGGATATCGCGTGGTGACCAACGTCGGACCCGAGTCCGGCCAGACGGTCTTCCACCTGCACTTCCATCTCCTGGGCGGCAGGCCGATGGCCTGGCCTCCGGGTTGACGGCGATCGGCCGTGGACGTCAACACGTTCTACAGCGTCCTGGCTGGGCTCAGCTTCACGCTGCTGGGCCTGTGGTGGGTCGCCTGCCAGAGCCGGATGACGTGGCTGATCGACCGGGTCGGGCGAGGGATGGCGTACGTGGTCTCGCTCCACTTCGCGCTGCCCGGCGCGATGTCGCTCCTCTCGCTCGTGGCGCCCGACATCCCGCTCCTGTGGCGGATCACGTTCACGACGGCCGGCCTCGCGGGGCTGGCCGGCTCGGCGCTGGTGGCCGCGACGATGCGGCGGCGCTCGTCTGACGCGCAGCTCGTCGGTCTCCTCCAGTGGGTCGCCATGCCGGTCTACGCCGTCGTGACCGTGGTGGCGCTCGCGCCGGACGTCGTCGCCGGGCTCGGGCTGGCGACTCGCGCCCCTCCAGGTCGAGGGCATCGCGCTGGTCATCCTGGTGCTGCTCGGAACGCAGAGCGCATGGCTCGTCACCTTCGCCAGTGTCTCCGACGCCGATTGACCCCCACTCGCTGCGCTGGTACCCTGCGCTCCGCTTGCGTGCCCGGCGGCTGAGGCCGTCCGACCTCACGGCACGACTCTAGAAGCGGAAAGGAGGCGAGACGTTTGGCAGAAGTTCGCGTGGGCGAGAACGAGACGTTCGAGAGTGCACTGCGTCGATTCAACAAGAAGATCCAGCAGTCAGGAATCCTGGCCGAGGCACGACGCCGCGAGCACTACGAGAAGCCCAGCGTGAAGCGCAAGCGCAAGGAAGCCAAGAAGCGAAAGGCGACCTCGCGCGCGTAGCCAGACGCCAGCCTCAACCGAACCCGATCCCGGCGCAACGGAGGAGCTCACCAGACCGATGACGCCGGAGGCCGATGCGCCGACAACCCTGTCAGGCCGGATCGAATCCGCCATGCGTGACGCCATGCGCGCGCGCGATGCGCAGCGCACCCAGACGCTGCGCATGGCGATGGCGGCCGCCCATAACGTCAAGATCGCCCGCGGCCGCGACCTCACCGACGAGGACGTCGTTGACGTGCTGACGAAGCAGGTCAAGCAGCGCCGCGAGAGCATCGCGATGTACCGCGACGGTGGCCGCGAGGAGCGCGCCGCCGCCGAAGAGGCCGAGGCTGCGATCCTCGCCGAGTTCCTGCCCGAGCAGCTGAGCGAGGCGGAGGTCGAGGCGCTGGCACGTGAGGCCATCTCCGAGACCGGCGCGTCGGGACCGGGCGACCTGGGTCGCGTGATGGGATCGCTGTCCGCCGCCACCAAGGGCCGCGCCGACGGGCGCATGGTCAGCGAGGTCGTGCGCCGCCTGCTGGCAGGCTAGGCCATCCCCATGTTCATCCCCCGGACGCTCAACGAGGTCCGCCGATCCGGCAACGCCATGTTGTGGCGCGCCGTGGCCGTTGGCGCGATCGTCGCCGTCGCGCTCTTCCTGGTCCTGTCGGCCAACATCACGCTGGGTCAGGAGAACCTCGAGGCCGGGCAGATCGCCGAGCGTGACATCCGCGCACCGCGAGATGCCACCTTCGATTCGGCCAGCGAGACACAGGCGCAGCGCGACGAGGCCGCCGAGATCGTTCAGCCGGTGACCGAGGCCATCGAGCCGGCCGGGGACAACCAGCGGGACCAGCTCGCCGCATTCGACATGCTGGGCCGGCGCGTGCTCCGCATCCTGGGCCTCCGCGACGCCGGGACCCTGGACGCCGCCGAGGTGTCCGCACGCCTCGCGAGCGACGTCCCGGAGATCAGGTTCGCTCACCGCGAGCTCGTGGCCGGGATGGAGGTTCCGCGCTGGGAGTTCGCATCCGCCGCGGCCCGAGCTGCGCTCGAGGCGACGCTCGCCGCCGACGTGCACGAGGATGAGCTGGCCGACGTTCGCGCGTCCGTTCGCGAAGCCGTCACCACCGACCTTCCCGATCCCGAGCGGGCGCTTGCCGGGGACGTCGCGGCCGAGCTCGTCGAGCCGAACGTCGTCATCAACACCGAGCTGACGGAGGCGGCGCGCGACCAGGCGCGCGCCGAGGTGGCGCCCGTGCCGGTCGAGATCCGGCAGGGCGAGACGATCGTCCGCGAGGGCGATCCGATCACCGTCGGCGACATCGAGGCGCTCGTGGAGCTCGGCCTCACGCGGCCCGCGGTGCAGGCCGGCACGGTCGTCGGCAACGCGCTCATCGCGGCGATCGTGCGCGGGCCTGCTGGTCGCCTTCCTGTGGCGCTTCGAGCCCGAGGTCTGGCACCGCAACCGATCGGTCCTGCTCTTCTTCCTGTCTCTGGTCGTCAGCGGCGGTGGCGATCCGGATCGCCGCCGACCGCACGCTGTGGGCGTTCGCCGTGCCGACGTCCGCCACCGTCCTGCTCATCGGCATCCTGCTGCGGAACTCCGCGGGCGTCGCCATGGCCGGTGCGCTGGCGGTCCTCGCGGGCGTGATGAACCGCGACGCCCTCGAGCCGGCCGTGTACGTGCTTGCCGGCGGGCTCGCAGCACTGCTGACGATCACGCGAGCCGAGCGGCTCAACGCCTTCGTCCGGGTCTTCGTCGCCCTGTCGGCCATGAACATGGCGGTGGTGCTGGCATTCAGCCTGCTCGACGCAGCGCGACCTGGCGGCCATGGTCCAGCTCGCGGTCGTGGGCGTGGTGGTCAACGCCGCCCTGTCGGTGATCCTCGCCGTCGGCAGCTTCGCGATGCTCGGCAACGTGTTCGGGATCATGACCGTGTTCCAGCTGCTGGAGCTGGCGAACCCATCGAACCGGCTGCTGCGCCGCCTCCTGCTCGAGACGCCGGGCACGTACCACCACAGCGTCATGGTCGGCAACCTCGCCGAGCGGGCCGCCGAGACGATCGGCGCCGATCCGCTCCTGGCCCGCGTGGCGGCCTACTACCACGACATCGGCAAGATGAAGAACCCGCTCGCCTTCATCGAGAACCAGGCTGGCGCGCACAACATCCACGACGACCTGGAGGCCGAGACGAGCGCCCGGATCATCGCCGGCCACATCCGCGACGGGATCGATCTCGGCTACGAGCACGGCCTGCCGGTCCAGATCATCGGCTTCATCCCGCAGCACCACGGCACGAGCGTGATGACCTATTTCCACCGCAAGGCGCTGCGCGAGGTCGGCGGCCGGGTCGAGCTCGTCACCGAGCGGCGTGTACCGCTACCCGGGGCCGAAGCCGCAGAGCCGGGAGGCGGCGATCCTCATGCTGGCCGATGGAGTCGAGGCATAGCGTCCGCTCGCTCGACGAGAAGGACGAGGAGAGCATCCGCGGCATGGTCGACCGGATCGTCGACGCGCGGGTCGAGGACGGCCAGCTCGACGACGCCGAGCTGACGCTCAAGAACATCACCCAGATCAAGGAGGCCTTCGTCGGCCAGCTGCTGGGCATGTACCACTCGCGCATCAAGTACCCCGACAACGTCGTGCCGATGGAGGACCTGCGCGAGCAGGCCTAACATCCTGCTCTTGAGCCCTTGCCACCAGGGCGACTACGATGGTGCAGCCATGGGCTGCTCGGTCACCTTCCACGACCGCGTCGGACCCGATCGCGTCGCCAACGCGGTCGAGCCGCTCGAGGCCCGTGCCGCCCTGGCGCTCATCGAATCGGCCGCCTGCGAGACCGTGCGCGTCGCGTTCGGCCGCGAGGACGCCGAGGTGGAGCTGACGCTCTGCGGCGACGCGGAGATGGAGCGCCTCAACTTCGACCACATGGGGGAGCGCGGGCCGACCGACGTGCTCTCCTTCCCGCTCCACGAGTGGTCGCTCGACGGCAGCCAGTCACACCTGACCGATGACGACGGCATCTCGCCGCCGGGTCCGCTCCTGCTCGGCGACGTGGTCATCGACCTCGACCAGGCGCTTCGCCAGGCGGCCGACGGAGACTGGGGCGTCGTCGAGGAGCTCGTCCTGCTGACCATCCACGGAACGCTCCACCTGCTCGGCCACGACCACGCCGAGATCGACGAGGAGCAGCGCATGCGCGGCCTCGAGCACGAGGTGCTCGGCGTGCTGCATCGGCGCCATCGCGAGATCGCATGGCAACCGGGATCGCTCTTCGATCGCTCCGGCCACGCCGTCACCACTGGGAGCTGACCCCCCTGGCCGTCTGCGTGCCAATCGGGACGGTGCCAACCGGGTTGGCCAAACGACCGACGAATTCCCGCGTAGAGCCCGGATCGGCATGTTCGTCTGCCAATCGGCCAACCTGGTTGGCGGAACACCCGGCGAGCCGGTCTTCGTCGGTTGCAGGGCCAACTGGACTGGCAGCGGGCAGATGAAACGGCGCCGAGTCGTGGTGCGGGGTCGCAGCTGGGCGCGACCGGGGGAAAACAGGCATCCAGAGGACACGAACATCGCCCCGTCCCCATTCGTGAACACCGGGGCGAAGGGAGCAGTGGTGTCCTAGGCGGTGGCCGGAACGACCTCGGGTTCGGCGATCGTTGCGGTCTCCGTTCGTCCGTCCGGGGCGACGATCCAGGCGACGAGCAGGATCGCGAAGCAGATCAGGGCTGCGATGACCATGTGGAGCTCCTTTCCGATGGCTGCGGCTAGGGCTGGTAAGCGATTTCGCCGTGCTGGGCGAGGTCGAGTCCGGCCTCCTCGACGTCGCCGGCGACGCGGATCGGGTCGACCAGGTTGACGAGGAAGAGGATTGCGGCCGTCGCGACGGCCGAGTACACGCCGACCACTCCAACGCCGATGAGCTGCGTCACGAGCTGACCGGGGTTGCCGTTGAGCAGGCCGTCGCGTCCGGCCGGGTTGACCGCCGTGGTGGCGAAGATCGCCGGTGGCCAGCGCGCCGAAGGCGCCGCCGACGCCGTGGACCGCGAAGACGTCGAGCGCGTCGTCGACGCGGGCACGGAGCCGCAGCTGTGCCGCGCCGTAGCAGACGATGCCCGACGCCGAGGCCGATGAGGATGGACGCGGCCGGCGTCACGAAGCCGGCGGCCGGGCGTGATGGCGACCAGTCCGGCGACCGCGCCGATGGCCGCGCCGAGCACCGATCGGCGTGCCCTTGTGCAGCCAGCTGATGGTGACCCAGGTGATGGCGGCCATGGCGGCGGCGGTGTTGGTGGTGACGAAGGCGTTGGCCGCGAGGCCGTTGGCGCCGAGTGCGCGAGCCGGCGTTGAAGCCGAACCAGCCGAACCAGAGCAGGCCCGCGCCGAGGACGGTCATCGGCACGTCGTGCGGCTCGATCGCCGGCTCGACGAGCCCGGTGCGGCGTGCCGATGAACGAGCGCGGCGACCAGCGCCGCGACGCCGCCGATGAGGTGGACGACGGTGCCGCCCGCGAAGTCGAGCACGCCGAGCGCGAACAGCCAGCCGTCCGGCGACCAGACCCAGTGCGCGATCGGGGCGTAGACGAAGGTCGCCCACGCGCACGGCGAAGAGGACGAACGCCTTGAAGCGCTTGCGCTCGGCGAACGCGCCGGTGATGAGGGCCGGGCGTGATGATCGCGAACATCATCTGGAAGGCCATGAAGGCCGAGGTGCGGGATCGTGGTGGCGTAGTCCTGCGTTCGGCTCGCCGGTCGACGCCCTCGAGCGCCGAGCCAGTCGAGGCCGCCGATGAGCCCCAGCCCGGTGTCCGGCCCGAAGGCCAGGGTGTAGCCCCACAGCACCCAGGTGACGCTGACGAGGCCGAGGATGAAGAAGCTGTGCATGATCGTGGAGAGCACGTTCTTGCGGCGCACGAGGCCGCCGTAGAAGAGCGCGAGGCCGGGCGTCATCAGCATGACCAGCGCGGTGCTGAGTCAGCACCCAGGCGGTGTCTCCGGCGTTGATCTCGGGCATCGAGGGCTCCTGCAGTGGTGGGCTGAGGTTGGGCGGGTTGTGCAGGTAGCCTAGAAGCGCATTGCGCGGCGGAACCAGTGCATCCGGATTGCCGATCGGTTACAGGAATGTGCACTCTGCACAAGCACGCGGGAGCCCGCTCCGTCGATCAGGCCGTCCGGCCGGCGGAAAGCTCGGGAGGCGGCTCGGTGCCGTCGAGGATCGCCCGCGCGACCATCGCCGCCGACGCCGGGCCGACGCTGATGCCCCACGGTCCATGGCCGGCACACACGAACAGCCCCTCGACGCCGGTCACCGGACCGATGAAGGGGCGTCCGTCCACCGATTGCGGACGGGCGCAGACCCGCCGCTCGAGCACCTCCGCATGCTCGATGGCCGGCAGGAACTCGGCCGCACGCCGCAGGAGCAACGCCTCGATGCGCGTGGGGTCGGGCTCCGAGGGGAGGAACGTCGATCCGAGCGTGCTCACGCCACCGGCACTGGCGAGGCTGAAGAGCGACGGGGGGTCGCCCTCGGGCTCGCGCCCCGCCCGTTCGGTGGCCGCCGCCGCGCGGTTGATCGTGTCGACCTCGTCCTCCTCCACGATGTGGCTCGGCGCGTCGCCGTCGAGCCGAAGCTGGATGGTCACGCCCCATGTCGGTTGGATGCGCGCGCTTCCACCGGGCTCGACGAGGTCCGAGGTCCATGGGCCGGCGGCGACCAGGACCACGTCGGCGCCGATCGCGGAGCCATCGGCAAGGAGGACTCCCGTGACAACATCGTCCTCGATCACGGGCCGCGCTGCCTGGCCGACCACGAGCCGCGCTCCGCGCTCTTCGGCCAGGCGCGACCAGGCGACCGTCGCCGAAGCGGGGGGAACCGGATACCCGGTCGCCAACCGAACGGCGGCCGGCCCGTGGCGCAGCGACGGCTCGGCCGTCACGACCTCCTCCGGGGAGAGGAGCTCTGGCCGGAGCTCGGGGACCGCCGCGGCGAGGCGCGCGTGCTGGGCGGCGGCTGCATCGGGGTCGCGGTTGAGGAGCAGGATGCCTGCGGGCGTCGCGGCCATGCTGAAGTCTTCGAAGGCGCCCGCCAGGGCACGGTAGCGGGTGATGCTGTCGCGGTAGAGGCCGGCCAGCGCGGGGTCGAACGGATGCTGGATGGCGCCGAGGTTTCGGCCCGAGGCCCCAGCGCCGATCGCCGTTCGCTCGACCAGCGTGACCCGTGCGCCGCGATCGGCGAGGATGGCGGCTGCAGCGCAGCCGATGATCCCTCCGCCGATGACGACGATCTCGCTTCTCACCGGTCGGAGAATAGCGGCGTGACGCGGGGCGTTTTGTCGAGCCCGCCGTTCGACCGCGCGTCGCCGGTGTGAAAACCCACCGCAGGAGCAGATTCGAGCCATGCCAAGCATCGAGGACCAGATCCGCACCCAGATCGCGAACATCGAGGCCGGTACGGGGCGCAGCTTCGCCGAATGGATCGGCATCGTCCGCGCTTCGGGGATCGAGAAGCACGCCCAGGCCGTCGCGATGCTCAAGGCCGATCACGGCCTGGGTCACGGCAATGCCAACCTGATCGTCGTCAAGGCACGCGAGGTCGATGCCGGCGGCGCCCAGAGCGATGGAGAGCTGATCGCGTCCCACTACGCGGGCAGGAACGCTCCGCTCCGCCCCGTCTACGATGCCGTCGTCGCCGCGGTCCGTCGCTTCGGCGACGACGTCGAGCTCGCTCCCAAGAAGACGTACGTCAGCCTTCGACGGCGCAAGCAGTTCGCACAGGTCGGGCCTGCGGCCGGGCAGCTCGACGTCGGGGTCAACCTGCCGGGAATGGATCCCACCGATCGGCTCACCCGGACCAGCGGCATGGCGACCCATCGGGTCCGCATCGCGGACGCCGCAGGGCTCGACGAGGAGCTCATCGGCTGGCTCCGGGACGCCTACGAGCGCGCCTGATGAGGGTGGCCGACTACCATCGGCCGCGCAATGAAGGTGATCTGCGGGCTCGGCAACCCGGGCGATCGATACCGGCTCACGCGCCATAACGTTGGCTTCCGGGTCGTCGACCTGCTCGCCGACCGCTGGGGCCTGACGGGCGAGGGTCGCGTCCGCGACGGCGCCGCTGTGCTCGAGGTGCGGCGGCCCGAGCCGATCGGCCGCGTCCTGCTCGTCAAGCCGATGAGTACATGAACCTCTCCGGCGGCCCGCTGCGGGCGGCGCTGCGCCAGACCGATGTCGACGTCGCGAGCGAGCTGCTGGTGGTGGCCGACGACATCGACCTGCCAGCTCGGCCGGATCCGGCTGCGCGCCGATCCGGCTCGGCCGGCGGCCACAACGGGCTGCGCGACATCATCGCCGCGCTCGGGACGAACGAGTTCCATCGGCTGCGGGTCGGCGTCGGGCGGCCGGCGAGGCCGCTCGGCCACGTGCTGGCCACCTTCCGGCCCGATGAGCGGGAGCTCGCCGACCGAGATGGTCGCAGGTCGGCGCCGACGCGGCCGAGCGTGGCTGCGCGACGGGCTCGACGAGGCCATGAACCGCTTCAACGGCCTCGAGCTGGACGCGACCGCCGGCCACGCACACGGGCGGCGCTCGCTACCATGGCGTGCAGCCATGTCCCCGTCACGCGGCGGCGACCGCCGCGTCGCAGCGCTCGTCGACGCCCTCCGGCCCCATCTGCCGGAATCGGGCGTCCTTCGCGTGCCCGCCGCCGCGCGCGCGGCGCACCTGGCCGCGCGCCGCGCCGCGCTGCCGGCCGGCGACCCGCTCGTCGTCGTGGCGCGCACCGACGAGGAGGCGCACCGCCTCGCCGACGACCTCGCGGCCTGGGTGGGCAGCGACCACGTGCGGACGCTGCCCGAGCGCGCGGCGCTGCCGCTCGAGCGGGCGCTCCCCGAGCACGACGAGTCGGCGGAGCGGCTCGAGCGCTCGCCCGCTGGCCGGCGCATCGGCAGCGGGCATGGTGCTCGTGGCGCCGCTGCTCGCGCTCGTCCAGCGCACGCTGGCGCCGGAGCAGCTGCAGGCCGGCCGCACGACGCGTGCGCGCCGGTGGAGCGGATCGGCCAGCGCGCGCTCCTCGACGGCGCTCGTGCCGGCGGCTACGAGGCCGCGGTGCGAGGTGACCGGCATCGGCGAGTTCGCGCACCGCGGCGGGACTCGTCGACGTCGTGGCCGCCGGGCGCCGCCGAGCCGGTGCGGATCGAGCTGTTCGGCGACGAGGTCGAGTCGATCCGCGCGTTCGACCCGATGACCCAGGGCATCGCGGCGCCGGCTCGACGGAGGTGGTCCTGCTGCCGGCCTCGCGAGTTCCTGCCGGCCGAGCGGCTGGGAGTCGGCTGCCGGGCCGGCGCCGGCTGCGCGTCCGAGGCGCTCGCGCGCGGACGCTGGCGCGCCTCGAGCAGGGCGACGTCGGCGAGGCCGCCGAGACGTGGGCCGCCCTGCTGACCGCCGGGCCGGCCGTCGACCACGTGCCGGCAGCCGCGCACCTCGTCCTCACCGACCCCGACGAGCTGCAGGCGCTGGCCGCGCGACCTCGACGCGCAGGCCGCCGAGCGGCGCGACGGGCTCGTCGCGTCCGGGGAGCTGCCGCGCGGCTGGCCGCTGCCGTACGACGCGTCGGCGACGCTGGCGGAGCTGCACCGCGCGGGCCGCCGAGCAGCTCGACGAGCAGGTCGGCGACGGATGCCGGCTACGCGGCCGCGCCCACCCTGCCCGGTCGCGCCGACCGCGCCGGGGAGTGGCTCGGCGAGCTGGCGGCGGCCGGGCGCCGCGTGATCGTGTCACCACCGACCAGGCGAGCCGCATCGGCGAGCTGCTCGAGGAGGCGGGCCGAGCCGGTCGCACCCGGTCGCCGAGCTGCGCGAGGCTGCCGCCGCCGCGGCGGCATCGGCCTCGTGCACGGCTCGCTCTCCGGCGGGTTCGCGCACGAGCCGTGCGGGCTGCTGCTGCTCACCGACCGCGAGCTGTTCGGCGCGACCCGCATCCGGCGCCTGACGAGCGCGCAAGCGGGTCGTGACCCGCGACCTCATCGGCAAGCTCGCCCCGGGCGACCACGTCGTGCATGTCGACCACGGCATCGCGCGCTACGTCGGGATGACGCAGCGCACGTTCGGCGACGACGTCAAGGAGTACCTCCAGCTCGACTTCGCCGGCGACCGACAAGATCTTCCTGCCCGCCGACCAGATCGGGCGCATCACGCGCTACGCCGGCGGTCCGGCGCCCGGCGCTCTCGAAGCTCGGCGGCGACCGAGTGGGAGCGCACGAAGACGCCGCGTCCGCCGCGCGGTCGGCGACCTCGCGCGCGAGCTGCATCGAGATCTACGCGGCCCGCGAGTCGGCGCCGGGCTTCGCGTTCTGCGCCGACACGACCTGGCAGCGCGAGCTCGAGGAGAGCTTCCCGTACACCGAGACGCCCGACCAGGCGCGCAGCATCGAGGAGGTCAAGGCCGACATGCTCCGCCGCCGGCCGATGGACCGCCTGGTGGTCGGCGACGTCGGCTACGGCAAGACCGAGGTCGCCCTGCGCGCCGCCTTCAAGGCGGTCCAGGACGGCAAGCAGGTGGCCGTGCTGGTGCCGACCACCGTCCTGGCGCAGCAGCACCTCCTCACCTTCGAGCGGCGGCTGGCCGCGTTCCCGATGAGCGTCGCCATGCTGAGCCGTTTCGTCGGCCGCAAGAGGAGCAGGAGCGGATCGTGGCGGGCGTCGGCCGAGGGAGCGTCGACATCCTCATCGGCACGCATCGGATCCTGTCGAAGGACATCGCGCTTCGCCGACCTGGGCCTGCTGGTCGTCGACGAGGAGCAGCGCTTCGGGGTGGCGCACAAGGAGCGCATCAAGGCGCATGCGCACGCGAGGTCGACGTGCTGACCCTCTCCGCCACGCCGATCCCGCGCACGCTTCACCTCTCGCTGGTCGGCATCCGCGACCTGTCCGTCATCGAGACGCCGCCCGAGGCGCGGCTGCCGATCCAGACCCGCATCGCCGAGGACGACGACGGCCTGGTGCGCGACGCGATCAGCCGCGAGCTGGACCGCGGCGGCCAGGTCTTCTACGTCCACAACCGGGTCGAGACGATCGAGGCGGCCGCGGAGCGGGTGCGGCGGCTCGTGCCGCGCGCGCGGGTCGCCATCGGTCACGGCCAGATGGCCGAGGGGATGCTCGAGCGGGTCATGCTCGACTTCAGCGACGGCCGGTCCGACGTCCTGGTGTGCACCACGATCATCGAGTCCGGCCTCGACATCCCGAACGCGAACACGATCATCATCGTGCGCGCCGACACGTTCGGGCTGGCGCAGCTCTACCAGCTGCGCGGCCGCGTCGGCCGCTCCGACCGGCGCGCCCACGCGTACCTGCTCCACCGGCGCGGGCATGCCGCTGTCGCCGATCGCGCGCAAGCGGCTGCACGCCATCTTCAGCGCCTCCGACCTGGGCGCCGGCTACCAGATCGCGCTCTCGGACCTCGAGATCCGCGGCGCCGGCAACATCCTGGGCGCCGAGCAGCACGGCTTCATGGCGGCGGTCGGCTTCGAGATGTACACCCGCATGCTGGCCGAGGCGGTCGACATGCTGCGCGGGCAGCCGGCCGGCGCCCGAGCCGTCGCCGGTCCGCCTCGACCTGCCGGGCTCGGCGTACCTGCCCGACGACTACGTCGCCGACTCGGGCGCCAAGCTCGAGGCGTACCGGCGCTTCGCCGCAGATCCGAACCGAGGCCGACGCCGAGGCGCTGCGCGCCGAGCTGCGCGACCGATTCGGCCCGATTCCGGCCGCCGGTCGAGGGCCTCTTCACCGCGGTCCGCGTGCGCCTGGCCGCCGAGGCGGCCGGCGTCCCGGAGGTGCGGGCCGAGGAGCGCCAGGTCACCCTGAAGTGGGCGCGCGTCCGGACCGCGCACGCGGTGAGCGTCGCGCTCCAGGTCGCCGGCCTGCGGCCGGACGACCGCGTCGAACCAGGTGCGGATCCCGGTCGCCGCCGGGCCGCGATCCGATCGACGTCGCGCTTCGGGCGCTGAGGCCGCGTTGCCGCGGCGGAACCAGTCGCCGCCATGATGAGCCGATCGCGGCTCGCAGGTCCGGCCGAAGCGCCGCCTCACCGACGGCTGGAAGACGATACCACAGCACCACGGCGGCGAGCGCGATCGAGACGACGGCTGAGGCGTCGCACCATCGACGAGCGCGTCACAGGCCAACACACGATCGCGACGGCCTCGAGCACGATGCCGAGGGTCCACGCCCATGGTTGGCAGCGTCCATGCGACCGAGGCCGAAGACGAGCAGCAGGATCGAGATCGCAACGTTCGCCAGCGCGTAGGCGGCGAGCGAAGCGAAACGCTGCTCCCGAACACGCTGAACGAGCGTGAAGCTCCCGATCAGCCCGAGCACGCCGCCGATCGCGGCCAGGATCGGCGATGATCGTCACGCCGAGCGGGCGCTCGATCCGTGGCGGTCGACCGCTGGGTGCATGACGTCCCGCCCACTGCTGCGCTCAGGTGCCGATTGGCGCCTCGCCGCGGGATCAGGATATCCGCTGTCATTGGCCCGGCGGCGGACACCGGCGTATACTGGAAGCCCACTCGACCCGGGACGGGCGCACCCGTCCGGCGCCGACTTCGACCGATGCCGCGCAGAGCTGCGGCGACGAAAGGAGGCGACCGTGACGACCCAGCTCACCCGATCCCGCGCCCGCGCGCGACACGCTGCGCGTCGGCGACCGCGACGTACGACTACTACCGCCTCGACCGCTGCCGGCGCCACCGACCTCGACCACCTGCCGTACACCGTCAAGATCCTGCTCGAGAACATGCTGCGCGGCGCCGCCACGCAGCCCGACCTGGTGAGCGCCGACGACGTCCGCGCGCTCGCGCACTGGGATCCCACGCAGCCGGCCGAGTCCGAGCTGCCGTTCATGCCGGCCCGGGTGATCCTCCAGGACTTCACCGGCGTGCCGTGCGTCGTCGACCTCGCCGCCATGCGCGACGCGATGGCCGAGATGGGCGGCGACCCGGCGCGCATCAACCCGCTCGTGCCGGCCGACCTCGTCATCGACCACTCCGTGCAGGTCGACCAGTTCGGCACCGACGCCGCGTTCCTCATCAACGTCGAGCGCGAGTACGAGCGCAACGGCGAGCGCTACGCGCTCCTGCGCTGGGCGCAGCAGGCCTTCGCCGACTTCCGGGTCGTGCCGCCGGGCACCGGCATCGTGCACCAGGTCAACCTCGAGTTCCTGGCCGACGTGGTCAGCCGAGCGCGACGGGGTGCTCCTCCCCGACACGCTGGTCGGGACCGACTCGCACACCACCATGATCAACGGCCTCGGCGTCGTCGGCTGGGGCGTCGGCGGCATCGAGGCCGAGGCCGCGATGCTCGGCCAGCCGCTCTACCAGCCGATGCCGATCGTGGTCGGCTTCCGCCTCGACGGCGAGCTGCCTCGGGGGCCGACCGCCACCGACCTCGTCCTGTACGTGACCGAGATGCTCCGCGCCCACGGCGTGGTCGGCAAGTTCGTCGAGTTCCACGGCCCCGGCCTGTCGCGCCTCGGCCTGGCCGACCGCGCGACGATCAGCAACATGTCGCCCGAGTTCGGCGCCACCGCCACCCTCTTCCCGATCGACGACGAGACGCTCCGCTACCTGCGCATGACCGGCCGCCCCGACGAGGTCGTGGCGCGCGTCGAGGCCTACGCGAAGGCCCAGGGCCTCTTCCGGACCGATCGACGCCCGGAGCCGCGTCTTCAGCGAGTCGCTCAGCCTCGACCTGTCGACCGTCGTGCCGTCCGCTCGCCGGCCCGAAGCGGCCGCAGGACCGGGTCGCGCTGACCGACCTGCGCGACTCGTTCCGCGCCGCCTTCCCGAACGGGCTGCACAGCCACGAGGACGGCACCGTCGCACGAGCACGCGCGCGAGGCCACGCGCGCCGAGTCGCGGGCACCGTCGACGAGGCGAGCGCCGAGTCGTTCCCGGCCTCCGATCCGCCGTCGTACACGCGCGACCCGGAGGCCGGAGCAGCACGCCGCGGCCGCCCCGCCGCGGCATGATCCCGTCCCGCTGCCGACCGAGCGCCCACTACCGGGCCGTCGAGGTCCGGCTCGACGGCGCAGCGTCCAAGATCCGCACCGGGCTCGGTGGTCATCGCCGCCATCACCATCGTGCACGAACACGAGCAACCCATCGGTCATGGTCGCCGCCGGCCTGCTCGCACGAAACGCTGTCGCGCGCGGCCTGACCACGAAGCCGTGGGTCAAGACCTCGCTCGCCCCCGGCTCGCGCGCGGTGACCGACTACCTGCATGCGGCCGGCCTCATGGAGCCGCTCGAGGCGCTCCGCTTCCACCTCGTCGGGTACGGCTGCACGACCTGCATCGGCAACTCGGGTCCGCTCGCCGAGCCGATCGCCGAGGCCATCGAGGCCAACGACCTCGTCGGCGGTGGCGGTGCTGTCGGGCAACCGCAACTTCGAGGGCCGCATCCATCCGCTGGCCCGCGCCAGCTACCTCGCCTCGCCGCCGCTCGTCGTCGCGTTCGCGCTCGCCGGCCGCATCGACATCGACCTGACGACCGAGCCGCTGGGCACCGATGCGCGACGGCAACGCCGGTCATGCTCGCCGACATCTGGCCGTCAGCCCCGAGGAGATCGCCAGCGTCGTCGCTCAAGGCGGTCAGCGGCGACGTCTTCAAGCGCAACTACGCATCGGTCTTCGACGGTGACGATCGCTGGCGCGACCTGCCGGTCCCGGCCGGCGACCGATACGCCTGGGACGAGGCCTCGACCTACGTCGCGCGCCCGCCGTTCTTCGACGGGCTGGCGACGGGCCCGGCGCGGTCCGGGTGACATCGAGGGCGCCCGCGTGCTCGCCGTGCTCGGTGACAGCGTCACCACCGACCACATCTCGCCCGCCGGCATCCATCGCCCGCACCTCGCCGGCGGGGGAGTGGCTCGCCGCGCACGGCGTCGAGCCGCGCGAGTTCAACTCGTACGGCGCGCGGCGCGGGCACCACGAGGTGATGATGCGCGGCACGTTCGCCAACATCCGGCTGCGCAACCCGCTCACCCCCGATGCCGAGGGCAACGTCACCGAGCACCTGCCGAGCGGCGAGCGGATGAGCATCTTCGACGCCGCCATGCGCTACGCCGACGAGGGCACGCCGCTCGTCGTCGCTGGCCGGCAAGGAGTACGGCTCCGGCTCGTCGCGCGACTGGGCCGCCAAGGGGCCACTGCTGCAGGGCGTGCGGGCCGTCATCGCCGAGTCCTACGAGCGGATCCATCGGTCCAACCTGGTCGGGATGGGCATCCTGCCGCTCCAGTTCCTGCCCGGCGAGACGCCGTCGTCGCTCGGCCTCACCGGTCGCGAGACGTTCGACGTCCTCGGCATCTCGGACGGCCTGCGGCCCGCGCCAGGAGGTGACCGTCGTGGCGCGCGGCGAGGACGGGCGCGAGACGCGCTTCCGGGCGATCGCGCGGCTGGACGGCGAGATCGACGTCACGTACCTCCGCAACGGCGGGGTGCTCCAGACCGTCCTGCGGCGGCTCGCCGGTGCCGCGAAATGACCCGGGCGCCGGGCCGGCCATGACAGGCTTCCCCACATTGCCCGGTCGGGGGCATCGGGCTAGACTCACCGGGCACTGATTGCGCCAGCCACGCCCCAGGGAGTGCCCCCGTCCCGTGACCGTCTCCTCCGTCGACGACCTGCGCGCCCTGATCCGCGAGGTGCCCGACTTCCCGAAGCCGGGCATCCGGTTCTACGACATCACGACCCTGCTCAAGGACGCCGGACGCGTTCCGCGAGGTGATCGACCGCATGGCCGACGCAGGTGGGCGACACGAAGGTCGACCTCGTGGTCGGCATGGAGTCGCGCGGATTCATCTTCTCCGCCCCGCTGGCCTACAAGCTGCGGCGCCGGCTTCGTGCCGGTCCGCAAGCTCGGCAAGCTGCCGGCCGAGACGATCGAGGTCGAGTACGAGCTCGAGTACGGCACCGCCACGCTCGAGATCCACTCCGACGCGATCGAGAAGGGGCAGCGCGTGCTCATCGTCGACGACCTGCTGGCCACCGGCGGGACGGTGATGGGCACCATCGAGCTCGTGCGCCGGCTGGGCGGCGAGATCGCCGGCCTCTCGTTCATGGTCGAGCTCGGACGCGCTCAATGGGCGCGAGAAGCTCGCCGAGTTCGACATCCACGCGCTCCTGACCTACTGACGCGCGGAGCTGATCGGACCGATGGCCGTCGTCGCGTCCCCTCGCATCCCGCGCCCGCTCGGTCGCGGACCGCGCCGAGATCGCCGCATTCCTGCGGACCGATCGCCTGTACGCCGCGTACGCCCTGGGCGACCTCGACGGCCCGCAACCGCAACCGCGTGGCGTGGGCCATGGCCTACGACGGCGCCGGCGGCGCGACGGCGCTGGCGATGCACCACGAGGGCCTCGTCCCGCAGCCGCTCTTCCTGATGGGCGACCCGGATGGCTGCCGCGCGATCCTCGAGACGTCATCAAGCCGCGCGACGCCTACTTCCAGGCCACCGAGCTGCACGAGGCGGCGCTGCGCGACCTCTACGAGCTCGACGCGCCGACTCGCCATGCTGCGCATGGTCGTCGACCGCGAGACCTTCAGCCGTTCGCCGGCCCGGCCGACCGGCTCACCGCTCTCGACGTCGACGACCTGAACCGGCTCTACCAGCTCGGCTTCCGGGCCGGGTTCCCACCGTCGGTGCTGGAGGACGGCGTCTACTACGGCGTCCGCGTTCGCGGCCGGCTGGTGAGCGCCGCGGGCACGCACGCCATCAACCCGCGCGAGGGAATCGCGGTCGTCGGCAACGTCATGACGCACGTCGACTTCCGCGGCCACGACTTCGCAAAGATGGTGACCAGCGCGGTGACCGCCGGAGCTGCTCGACCGCGTCTGCCCGACGTGGCGCTCAACGTTCACGCCGACAACGACCCCGCCGTCGCGGCCTACGCCCGCCTCGGATACCGAACCCACTGCCAGCTCATCGAGCGCCTCGCCCGCCGACGCGCCGGTGGCTGGGGACTCATGCGACCGATACGAGAGGCAATGCGATTTCCGTGGCCACGCGAACAGAAGATGAAGCACGACGTCGCCGACATCGGCCTGGCCGATGCCGGACGGCTCAAGATCGAATGGGCCGACCGCCAGATGCCGGTCCTGGCCGCCATCCGCGAGCGTTTCGCGTCGCGAGCGTCCCCTCGACGGGCTGGCGCATCAGCGCCTGCCTGCACGTCACCGCCGAGACGGCGAACCTGATGCGCACGCTTGCCGCCGGCGGCGCCGACGTGGTGCTGTGCTCGTCCAATCCGCTGTCGACCCAGGACGACGTGGCGGCAGTCGCTGGTCGCCCACCACGGCATCCCGACGTACGCCATCAAGGGCGAGGATCGCGACTCGTACTACGCCCACATCGGCGCCGCGCTCGACCATCGCCCGCACATCACCATGGACGACGGCGCGGACCTGGTGAACGAGCTGCATACGAAGCGCGCGAGCTGCTCGACGGGGTGGTCGGCGGCACCGAGGAGACCACCACCGGCGTCATCCGCCTGCGCGCCATGGCGGCCGCCGGCAAGCTTCGGTATCCCGGTCGTGGCCGTGAACGAGGCGCTCACCAAGCATCTGTTCGACAACCGCTACGGCACCGGCCAGAGCGCGATCGACGGCGTGCTGCGGGCGACGAACATCCTCTTCGCCGGCATGACGGTCGTCGTCGGCGGCTACGGCTGGGTCGGACGCGGCATCGCGTCGCGCGCCCACGGCATGGGCGCGAACGTCGTCGTATGCGAGGTCGACCCGATCCGGGCGCTCGAGGCGGCGATGGACGGCTACCGCGTCATGAACGCGGCGGATGCGGCGCGCGTCGGCGACCTCTTCATCAGCGGCACCGGCAACCTCAACGTGTGGGGCCGCGACCACTTCGGCCTCATGCCGCGACGGCGCCATCCTGGCCAACGCGGGCCACTTCAACGACGAGTTCGAGCTGGGAGCCCTCGAGGAGCAGTCGGTCTCGTCGCGCGAGGTCCGCCCCTTCACTCGCGAGTACCTCATGCCAGACGGCCGGCGCATCTACGTGCTGGCCGACGGGCGCCTCGTCAACCTCGGCGCGGCGGAGGGGCACCCGGCCATGGTGATGGACATGAGCTTCGCGAACCAGGCGCTCGGGCTGGAGTGGCTGCGCGAGCAACGTCGATGGCCTGGAGCCAGTGGTGTACGGCATCCCCGACGACATCGATCGCGAGGTCGCGCGCGTCAAGCTCGAGAGCATGGGCATCCGGATCGATCCGATGACGCCGGAGCAGAAGGCGTACAGCGAGTCCTGGGAGTCCGGCACCTGAGGAAATAAAGGTTTGCCAGATGCGCGCGGCAAACCTTTAGCGTATCCTCGCATCCGCGGGGGACGGCCCAGGGGGAGACGATCGGAGACCGGAGCGCGGTGAGCGCTCGGGGGGAGCCGGTCGCCGGGGTCGCCATCGCCACGACCGCCAACATCCGCGCCGCTGCCTGGCCTGCCGTGGATCGGGGAGCCGATGAGTATGATCGCGCCCATGGTCCGCGTCAGCAGCCCTGTGTTCGTGGGGCGTGCGGCCGAGCTCGCCCGCCTCAGCCATGCCCTCGAGATGGCGGCCGGCCACAGGCCGGGGATGCGCCTGGTGGGCGGTGACGCCGGCATCGGCAAGACGCGCCTGATCGGCGAGTTCATCTCCATCGCCCGGGGGTCCGGAAGCCAGGTGCTCGTCGGCGACTGCCTCCCGATGGGCGACACGGGCCTGCCGTACGCGCCCTTTGTCGGCGCCATGCGGCCGCTGCTGCGCTCGCTGGCACCTGAGGAGCTCGCGGCACTCATCGGTCCGGGTCGGGCGGAGCTGTCGCTCCTTCTGCCCGATCTCGGCAACGGCCCACAGGGCCGTGGCAATGGACGCGAGGATCTCCCCGCCGCCGGTGTGGCCCAGGCGCGGCTGTTCGAGATCGTCTTTGGCATGATGAGGCGGCTGGCGGACGCGCAGCCGCTCGTTCTCGTGCTGGAGGACCTGCACTGGGCCGACTCGTCGACCCGAGACCTCCTCCTCTTCCTGGTCCGCAACGCGCGCGACGCGCGCTTCCTGTTCATCGGCAGCTACCGCTCCGACGAGCTCCACCGCCGTCATCCGCTGCGCCCGCTGCTCGCCGAGCTCCAGCGCCTCGACGGGGTCGATGAGATCGAGCTGGCCGCGTTCGACTCGGAGGAGCTGCGCCAGCAGCTGGCCGGCATCACCGGAGAAGCTCCAGACGCCGACCTCGTGTCCGCCGTCCTGAGCCGATCGGGCGGGAACCCGTTCTTCGTCGAGGAGCTCATGGCGGCCGGCGAGGCGGGGCTTGCCCTGCCGCGCAGCCTGCGCGACATGCTCGAGGATCGCGTGCGACGCTTGCCGGTGGACGCCCAGCGCCTCCTCCGCATCGCCTCCGTCGCGGGCGCCGGCGTCGAGCATCGCACGCTGGCAGAGGTCGCGGGACTCGACGATCCGGCCCTGACCGAGGCCATTCGCGAGGCGGTCGAGAGCCACCTCCTCGTCCCCAGCCCGCCCGAGGAAGTCCCCGGCTACCGGTTCCGGCACGCGTTGGTTCAGGAAGTCGTGTACGAGGAGCTCCTTCCGAACGAGCGGACGCAGCTGCATGCCGCGTACGCGCGTGCGATCGAGCATCGAGCCCAGGGTGCGCCGCAGGAGCGCGCCGGGATCGCGGCGCAGCTGGCCCACCATTGGTCGATGGCGCACGAGCTCGAGCGCGCCCTGCCGGCGACGCTGGGCGCGGCGCGCGCCGCGTCCGCGGCGTTCGCGTTTCCGGAGGCCCAGGCGTTCCTCGAGCGCAGCCTCGAGCTGTGGCCGAAGGTCGACCGATCCGTCCTGCCCGGACTCGCTCGAACCGAGCTCCTCGAGGAAGCGGCGGAGGCTGCGGCACAGGCCGGGGACCTCCGGCGTTCGATCGATCTCATCCAGTCGGCACTTTCCGAGACCGACCCGACTCGTGACCCGGCGCGCAGCGGGGTGCTCCACCACCGGCTGGCCTGGTACCTCAACGAATCCGGGGACTGGCAGTCCGGCGTTGCCGCCATGGAGCGTGCGGTGGCCCTCATCCCGATCGATCCGCCGACGCCCGAGCGAGCCGAGGTGCTATCCGACCTCGCGCACTCCCTCATGGTGCGCGGCCGCTTCAGCGAGTCGATGGCCCTGGCCGAGGCAGCGCTCGCCATCTCGCGCGCCGTCGGCGCGCGCTCGGCCGAGGCGCGCGCGCTGAACGCCCTCGGGCTCGACCTCGCCAGCCGGTCCGACTTCGAGCGAGCGATCCCGATCCTGCGCGACGGCCACCAGCTGGCCACCGAGCTGGGCGATCCCCAGGCACTCTTCCTCAGCTCGGTGGGCCTGGGATGGGCGCTCGACGAGGCGGCGCGCCACGCCGAGTCGCTCGAGATCGCGCTGGCGTCCCGTGACCGGCTGCGCGCGCTGGGCGCGGAGGCCCGCTTCGGGGGCCAGATGGCGTCGAAGGCGGCGCGCGCCCTCTACGAGCTCGGTCGCTGGGACGAGGCGGCCGAGCTGCTCGATGAGACCATCGCTTCCGCTCCCACGCGCTACGCGATGCGCTGGCTGCTCTCGAATCGCATCCGCCTCCTGGTCAATCGCGGGCGGCTCGATGGCGCGCGCCGCGACCTGCGCACGTACGAGGCGCTCGGCGAGCGCGTCGTCGGCCCCGATCCGGATCTCGTGGGCTGGCGCCGCGCCGAGATGGCCCTGGTCGCCGGCGAGCCACTCGTCGCGCGGCGCCTGATCGCGGAGACCATCGCGCGGCTGGTCGAGCCCGAGGTCGACACCGATGCCCGAGCCCTCATCCTCACCGGCCTGCGCGCCGAGGCGGATGAGGCCGATGCGGCCCGGGGTGCCCGCGACCGCACTCGCGAAACGGCCGCGATCCGTCGGGCCGAGGAGCTGCTCGGGCTGATGCGGAGCCACCAAGCCCGGGTGCGCGAGATCGCTTCGCACCCGGTGCCGCTGATCGAGGCCGATGGCTCGCTGGCCGCAGCCTACGCGGCACGCGCCCGAAGGAGTGCAGACGTGGCCCCATGGGACGCGGCAGTCGAGGGACGGCGCGCCGTGGGCCGCCCGTTCGAGATCGCAACCGTGCTGGCCGAGCAGGCCGTGGTGCTGGTTGCCGGGCGTCGACGCGAGGACGGGGCATCGGCGCTGGCCGAGGCCCACGCCATCGCCACGGACCTCGGAGCGCGCCCCCTGCTCGTGACGATCGAGTCACTCGCGCGCCGCGCGCGCATCGGCCTCGAGGGGGTCGACACCGCCGACGACGCCGCGGATCGGATCGGTCTCACCAGGCGCGAGCGAGAGGTCCTGTCACTGCTGGCCGATGGGCGCAGCAACCGGCAGATCGGCGAGGAGCTGTTCATGGCGGAGAGCACGGCCGGCGTCCACGTGAGCCACATCCTCGGCAAGCTGGGTGTCAACCGTCGGAGCGAGGCGGCCGTCGTGGCCCACAGGCTGGGCCTGTCGCGGATCAGCTGACGCGAGCGCCTCGGGCCGGGACGAGCGCCGCCAGCCGGTCGACCAGGAGCCGGACCTCCTCTTCCGTGTTGTAGAAGGCCGGGGAGCAGCGCACGATCCCGGGCCGGAAGTCGACGATGATCCCTTCGCCGGCCAGCGCGTCGACGACGGGCTTCGGCTCGGCCACCGCGATCGGAACGATGCCCCCACGCTCGTCGGCCGATCGCACGGCATTCAGCGTCAGCCCGGCCTCATCGGCCAGGCCGATGAGCATGTCCCCCAGGTCGCGCGTGCGCTCGCCGAGCCGCTCCACACCGATCTCGCGAACCAGCTCGAGCCCACCACGCGCGATGACGGCCGAGGGGATGGACGGCGTGCCGAGCTCGTACCGGCGGCCGTCGGCGGCGAGGGCGAGCTCGTCGACCGCGAAGTCGAACTGGCGGGCGCTGCTGAACCATCCCGTCGTGGTCGGCCGCAGCGCCTCGTACAGCGCCGGACGTACCCACGCGAAGGCCGTCCCCGGGCCGCCGAAGAGCCACTTGAGGGTGCCCGACACGTACACGTCGACGCCGAGCGTGGTGAGATCGGTGGGCACGATGCCCGTGGCCTGGTACGCGTCGACCAGGAGAAGCGCGCCGCGAGCGTGGCAGAGGTCGGCCAGCGGACCCAGATCGGCGACCGCCCCGGTGGTGAAGTAGACGTGGCCGGTCGCGACCAGCGCCGTGCGCTCGTCGATCGCCTCGGCGAAGGCGTCAAGCGGCACGGTCAACCCATCGGGCGACGGCACCACCACCAGCTCCACGCCGAGTGGGGCTCGCGCAAGCCACTGGTGGCCGATCGTCGGGAAGTCGAGCGAGGTGGTCACGACCCGCGTGCGCGGCGCCGCCCCGGCCGCGACGCCCGCGGCGGAGAGGCGCTCCAGCGTCGCGCGGTCGCCTCCGTGGATCGGATCCAGCGCGGACGCGACGACGGCGAGAGCCGCGCTCACGCTCGGCGCGAGCGTGATCTCGCTTCCGGGCACGCCGATCAGGGTGGCGAAGTCGTCGCGCAGGCCGTCGAGCTCACCGAGCCAGCGCTTGTACCACGCCCGCGCGCCGAGCTCGTCCCAGTCTCCGAGGAAGGCCTCGAGCCGCCGCCGAGATCGCTCCGTCCGCGCTCCGAGCGAGCAGGTGTTGAGGTAGACCGAGTTGCCGAGCAACGGGAACTCGTCTCGGTGGCTGAGGAGGTCGGCGTGGCGAGTGATCATGGCTGTCATCGGGCGGCCAGGATAGCCGGGCGGCCGCTATCCTCAGCCCCGATGGATACTCTGGCGCGTCGCGCCGGTTCGTCGCTGACGGCCATCGGAATCGGCTTCACCCTCATTGCCGGGCTGTGGCTCATGCCCGACCTGACGCCGACCGACGACGTCCCGGTAGTCGGCCAGCGGAGCGACCCCGGCCGCATCGTCGCCGACCTCGGGACGGGGGTCAGTGGCCTTCCCGCCTTCGCAGTCGAGCTGCCGCGACGGCGAGCGGGTCGAGGCGGTCGTGCAGGACGGCTCGGCCGCACTCCCAGGCCTTTCGGCGCGGGACGCCGTACGAGGTCGGCGACGAGGTGGTGGTGACTCGGTTCAGCGGACCGGCGGCGGGAGACTTCGCCGCCATCAGCGAGCCATGGCGACTGCCGCTCCTCGGCGTGGTGGCCGGCATCTTCGCCGCCGCCGTGCTCGTGGTCGGCGGCCTGCGGGGCGCGCGATCCCTGGTGGCGCTGGCATTGACCTTGACCGTGGTCGTCAAGCTCGTCATCCCGCTCCTGCTGCGCGGGTATGACCCGATCCTGCTCGCGGTGAGCATCGCCGGCGCCGTGACGCTGGTGACGCTGCTCCTGACGGAGGGATTCAGCCGCATCACGCTCTCGGCCACCGTCGGCACCTTCGCGGCGCTCATCCTCACCGCGGCCCTGGCCGCGATCTTCACGGCCGCCGCGCTTCACCGCGCTGCAGGGCAACGAGGAGATCGCGTTCCTGATCCCGCTGGTCGGCGAGCGGATCGACCTGCACGGCATCCTGCTGGCGGCAACCGTGTTCGGCGCCCTCGGCGTTCTCGATGACGTGACCGTGACCCAGGCGGCGACGGTGGAGCAGCTGCACCGCGCCGAGCCGGCCGCGCGCCGCGCCGGGGTCATCGGCCGTGCCATGCGCGTCGGGCGCTCGCACATCGCGGCCACCGTGAACACCCTGATGCTGGCCTATCTCGGCGCCGGGCTGCCGCTCCTCCTGCTGTTCGCGCTGAGCGGCCAGTCGCCGCTGATCGTGCTCAACGGCGAGCTCGTGGCGGTCGAGGTCATTCGCGCGCTGGTCGGCAGTATCGGGATCGTCGCGGCAGTGCCGCTGACCACGCTCGTGGCGGCGATGTTGATGGTGCCGGCTGAGCCGATCTCCAGCGCCCCCGCCTGACCGGCGCTACACTCGCGCCGCCGATCGAACGGGCCCGACGCCAGCGCCACACGCGCTCTTCACCTCGGAATCGGTGACCGAGGGGCACCCCGACAAGCTCTGCGACGCGGTCGCCGACGCGATCCTCGACGACGTCCTGCACCACGATCCGAACGCGCGCAGCGCGGTCGAGGTGGCGACCACGACCGGCCTGGTGTTCGTCTCGGCGAGCTGACCACGACCCACTACTGTCGACGTCCAGGAGGTCGTGCGGCGCACGGTGCGCGAGATCGGCTACAACGACAGCCGGCTCGGCTTCGACTGGGAGACGTGCGGCACCTCACCGCCCTCAAGGAGCAGTCGCCGGACATCGCGCTGGGCGTCGACGACGCGCTCGAGAGCCGCGGCACGCAGCACGACGAGCTGGGCGCCGGCGACCAGGGAATGATGTTCGGCTACGCGTCGGACGAGACGAAGGAGCTCATGCCGATGCCGATCTGCTACGCCCACGCCGTCGCGCGCCGGCTGGCCAAGGTCCGCAAGGACGGCACGCTGCCGTTCCTGCGCCCCGACGGCAAGAGCCAGGTCACCATCGAGTACGACGCCGACGGGCACCCGCGCCGCGTGCACACCGTGCTCGTCAGCGACCCAGCACGATCCCGAGGTCAGCCTCGCCGACCTGACCGACGCGGTCCGCACGCGACGTCGTCGAGGCGGCCATCCCGCGCGGAGCTCCTCGACGATGACACCCGCCACCTCGTCAACCCCACCGGGCGCTTCGTGATCGGCGGGCCGATGGGCGACTCCGGCCTCTCCGGCCGCAAGATCATCGTCGACACCTACGGCGGCATGGGCCGCCACGGTGGCGGCAGCTTCAGCGGCAAGGACCCGACGAAGGTCGACCGCTCCGGCGCCTACATGGCGCGCTACGTGGCCAAGAACGTCGTCGCCGCCGGCCTGGCGCGCCGCTTCGAGCTGCAGCTCGCCTACGCCATCGGCGTCGCGCATCCGCTGGCCATCAACGTCAACACCTTCGGCACCGGATCGGTGCCCGATCCGCGCCTGGCGCGCGCTCATCGACGAGTCCTTCGACCTGCGGCCCGGCGCGATCATCGAGACCTCGACCTGCGCCGGCCGATCTACCGCCAGACCGCCGCCTACGGCCACTTCGGGCGCGACGATCTCGACCTGCCGTGGGAGCGCACCGACCGCGCCGACGAGCTGCGCGACCTCGCCGCCGCTAGGCGGACCGGGGCAGGGCCCCGAGCTCCGACACGCACCCCGGTTCGCTGGGGCGAAGCAGCCGCCCGCGGCCTGCTCGACGGCTCGTCGGTCGTGCTCGTGCGCTCGTCGGCGCGCGGCGACGCAGCCGCGCGCGGCCTGCCGCCGCTTCCGCTCGCGCTGCGCCACGGCGAGCTCGCGGACCGTACCTTGAGGCCGAGCGGCGCTCCGACCACCGGCGCGCGGGCGCGGCCGCGGCCGGCCATGGAGCGCGGCGCATCGAGGCCGGGGCGCTGGTGGCCGGCCGACGTCGTGGGCGCCACCGGGCGCTCTGGCACTTCGAGCAGGCGGAGATGCCGCTCAGGCGGCCCGCGCAGGCACGGCGCATCGGCGACATCCGGGTCGGCGGCCGGCGACCCCGCCAGCGCGCGCCGCTACTATGCCGAGGCGATCGACGAGGCGCGTGACATCGGGGCCGAGCGCGAGCAGGGGCTCGCCGCGCTCGGGATGGCCGCGCGCCGAGCTCGGCCTCGGCGACGTGGCGACGGCGCGCCGGCTGGGGAGCATCGCGCTCGACCTGCTGGAGCGCGCCGGGGCGCCGTACGCCGAGATCGAGCTGGCGACGAGGCGCGCGAGCTGCGTCGGGCAGGAGAAGGAGGTCGGATGAGCCCACGAGCGCACGATGCGGGTCGCGATCGTCGGCGCCGGCGTGATGGCCGAGGCGATGATCGCCGGGCTGCTTGCCGACCGCGCCGTGACGCCCGCCCAGCTGGTGGCCAGCCACCCGCGCCGCGAGCGTCGCGAGCTGCTCGCCGGAGCGGCACGGGATCACGTGGTGGCCGCAACGCGCGAGGCGGTGGCGGACGCCGAGATCGTGGTGCTGGCGGTCAAGCCGCAGATGCTCGGCGCGCGTGATGCGCGAGATCGCGCCGGCGCTCGGCGCCGAGCAGGTGGTCCTGTCGATCGTCGCCGGCGCCACGCTGCGCACCCTGGCCGACGGGCTGGCACACCCGCCGGTGGTGCGCGCCGATGCCCAACACGCCGGCCCAGATCCGTCGCGGGATCAGCGTCTGGGCGGCGGCCGAGGCCTGCACGCCGGCGCAGCGCGACCTGGCGCGGCGCGTCCTGCGCGCGCTGGGCAACGAGCACGAGGTGGAGGACGAGGACGTTCGTGGCCATGGCCACCGCCCTCTCCGGCACCGGGCCGACCTACCTGTTCGCCGTCATGGAGGCGCTCATCGACGCCGGCGTGCACATCCGGCTTCCCGCGCGAGCTGGCGCACGACCTGGTCGTCGCGACGCTCGTCGGCTCGGCCGAGTACGCCGCGCAGTCGGACCTGCATCCCGCCCAGCTGCGCAACGCGGTCACCTCGCCGGGCGGAACGAGCGCGGCGGCGATCTACGAGCTCGAGAAGGGCCGGATCCGCACCGTCCTCAGCGACGCGGTGTGGGCCGCCTACCGCCGCACCCATCGAGCTGGGCGAGCGCCTCGAGGCGGAGGTCGACCGCGAGTGAACGCGCGTCGGGCCGGCTCCAGTGCAGCCACCAGTCCCTGTCGTTCGCCGGCTACCGTTGTGCGTATCCGTGAGACCGGCCATACGGGCTCGGCGCGCCCTCTGATGTACGCCATCGTCATGGCCGGCGGCGCCGGCACGCGCCTCTGGCCGCTCTCACGCCGCAAGACGCCCAAGCAGCTCCTGGCCTGGCCGGCGACGCGAGCCTGCTCCAGCAGTCGGTGACGCGCCTCGGCGCCGCTGCTGGAGCCGAAGGACATCTACGTCATCACCTCGCAGGCCCACGTGCGCGCCACGCGCGAGCAGCTCCCGCAGCTGCCGGACGACAACGTCCTCGGCGAGCCGCTGGCGCGCAACGACGGCGGTCGCCGCCGCGCTCGCCGACGGCGCTCGCCCGGCCGCGACCCGCGACGAGGTCGCGCTCGTCCTCCCGGCCGACCACTTCGTGGCCGACGCGGCCGCGTTCGTCGACGGCGCTGCGCGAGGCGGTCCGCGTCGCCGAGCGCGGCTACCTCGTGACCCTGGGCGTGGTGCCCGACGCACCCGCCACCGGCTACGGCTACATCAAGGCCGGGGAGCGGCTGCATCCCGCGAGCCCGGCCGCGCGCGTCGAGCGCTTCGTCGAGAAGCCCGACGCGGCCACGGCGCAGACATTCCTCGACGAGGGCGGCCACCTCTGGAACGCGGGCATCTTCGTGTGGCGCACGTACGTCTTCCGCCAGGCGGCCGAGCGCTTCCCGCCGG
Organism: uncultured Chloroflexia bacterium; assembly: GCA_963839635.1. Taxonomy (GTDB): domain Bacteria; phylum Chloroflexota; class Limnocylindria; order QHBO01; family QHBO01; genus JACDBZ01. The sequence goes on along the minus strand of CAWIVT010000006.1, from coordinate 268,915 downwards.
ACCTGGCGCGGCGCCATGGACCGGGTCGAGAAGCTGACCGGACTGCCGGGCTGCGATGACCGACATCCGCGACGTGGTCGAGGCGCTGCCAGCGATCCCGATCGACCATCGCCATCGCCGAGCCGGCGGCCGCCGAGGGTCGCATGGCGGTGGTGCCGCTCGACGCCGGCTGGAGCGACATCGGCTCGTGGTCGGCGCTGCTCGAGGCGCTGACGACGGCGCAGGGCGCAGGAGCTCGTCGCCTCGCGGCCGCCACCTCGACCGCGGCTCGCACCGCGTCCTGGTGCAGGGCGGCGATCGGCTGGTGGTGACGGTCGGGCTGAGCGACGTGATCATCGTCGACACCCCCGACGCGCTGCTCGTCTGCCCCAGCGACCGGGCCGAGGAGATCAAGCAGGTGCTCGACGAGATCAGCGCGCACCGGCGACCAGTATCTCTAGCCGATGCCGACCCGCCCGGTGCCGGCGCGCTCCAGGAGGACCGCGTCCGCTTCGCGTGCGTGGCGCGCCTCGGGGCCGCGCCCTGGCCTGGTACGTCCGACTTCGTGGCGGCCACGTGCCGCGTGCACGTCGGCCCCCGATCACCCAGGAGCAGTGCCTCCTCGCCTTCTGGCACGAGTCCAACCTGGCGGCCGCGATCGCCGCGCTGGAAGCTGCGCGACGACAAGCACATCAGTCAGCTTCAGCACCCGCGGCGTTCCGCGGCGAGGTGATGAACGCCATGCTCGAGTCGGTCGGCGCCGGGTGGTGCCGCTGCCCGCCGAGGGGGAGCGACCGCGCCGAGGCGGCGCGCATGACCGCCGAGCTGGCGCGCCTCGGCCGCGAGGGCTGCGTCGCTGGTCGTCAGCCCCGACGGGCCGTTCGGGCCATACCGGGTCGCCAAGCCCGGCGCGCTGATCGTGGCGCGGGAGGCGGGGCATCGCCGGTCCAGCCGTGGGCGGTATCGGTCGCGTCCGCCGTTTCGCCTCAAGGGCCGCTGGGACCGCCACATCGTGCCGCTGCCGTTCTGCCGCATCCGCGTCCACGAGGGCGACGCTGATGCGCCGTGGCCCGCGCGAGCCGCTGAAACCGCGCCTCGCCGAGCTGCAGGCGGAGCTGGTGCGCGTCGCCGAGGAGGCCGACCGCCGCATGGCGATACGCGGCGCCGGGCACGCGCAGGGGCGGCTACCATGGAGGCGCCACACGCCGCACCACGAGACGTATGCCCCGCCCGTGAGCCAAGATCAAGTTCGGGACCGATGGCTGGCGCGCCGCCATCGCCGAGGAATACACGTTCCACAACGTGCGCCGCTGCGCGCGCGGCGTCGCCGAGTACCTCCAGCAGACCGGCGCCGCCGACCGCGGCGTGGTGGTCTGCCACGACCGGCGCTTCGCCTCCGAGCACTTCGCGCGCGCCTGCGTCGAGGTGCTGGCGGCGCACGACATCCGCAGCTTCATGCCGCCGGAGGCGGTCCCGACCCAGGTCGGCAGCTTCTTCACCCGCGAGATGAACGCCGGCGCCGGGATCGTCATCACCGCCAGCCACAACCCGTGGACCGACAACGGCTTCAAGGTCAAGGCCGATACCGGCGGCGCCGCCGCGCCGGAGATGCTGGCCGCCATCGAGGCGACCATGGACGCCCATGCCGAGGACGAGCTGCCGCCGCGGCGCGACTACGACGACGCCGTGCGCCGCCGGCCTGGTCGAGATCTTCGACCCGTACCCGCGCTTCCGCGACCAGCTGGCCGAGCATCGTCGACATCGAGCGCATCCGCGCGGCGAAGAAGCGCGTCCTGGTCGAGCCGCTCTACGGCTCCGGCTCCGGCTGGTTCACGCGCCTGCTCGGCGACGGCGACCTGACCATCCGCGAGCTGCACACCGAGCGCAACCCGTTCTTCGGCGGCGTCAACCCCGAGCCGATCCGCCCCAACGTCGACGAGTGGCTCGAGCGAGATCCCGCGCTGGGGCGCCGACATCGGTATCGCCTTCGACGGTGACGCGGACCGGGTCGGGATGGCGACCGAGGAGGGCGTCTTCGTCAACCAGCTCCAGGTCTACGGGCTGCTGTACTGGTACCTGCTCGACGTGCGCGAGCAGATCGGCCCGGCGGTCTACACCGTCACCACCACCTCCATGGCGAAGCGGCTCGCCGAGATCTACGGCACGCAGGCGTACGAGACGGGCGTCGGCTTCAAGTTCGTCGGCCCGAAGATGACGGAGACGAGCGCGGTCATCGGCGGCGAGGAGTCCGGCGGCTTCGGCTTCGGGATGCACATCCCGGAGCGCGACGGCATCGCGTCGGGCCTCTTCCTGCTCGACCTGTGGCTGACGAAGGGCAAGCGGGCGTCCGAGGTGCTCGCCGAGCTCCAGGCGCTGGCCGGCCCGAGCTACTACAACCGCATCGACATCCGCTTCGCGCGCGAGGGCTACGACGCGGTCAAGACCGATACGCTCGCGCGGCTCGCGAGCGAGGCGCCGGCCGAGCTGGCCGGGCAGGAGGTCGTCGAGCGCAGTGGCGCTCGAGACAGGCGACGGCTTCAAGTTCTACCGCGCCGACGGCTCGTGGCTGCTCATCCGCTTCAGCGGCACGGAGGCCCTGCTGCGCGTCTACGCCGAGGCGCGCTCGCCCGAGGACGTCGAGGCGCTGCTCGCGCGAGGGCCGCCGCATCGCCGGCGCGCCGAGCGCGGCCGCGCTGATGGACGCCCGCGACTTCTTCGGCTACAAGAACCCGGACGAGGAGCCCGGCCGCCCGGACCCGACCACGAGGCAGACGGCGATCGAGCCCGCCGCTGTTCGAGGAGGCGGTCACGCTCGACGACCCGGCCGCGCTGCGGCGCATCGACCCGACGGACATGCTCGGCGAGGTCGCCGAGCTGCCGCGCCAGCTCGCCCAGGCGCGCCGCGTCGCCGCCTCGGTCGACCTCCCCGAGCGCTTCGCGCGACGTCGACGCCGTCCTCGTGCTGGCCATGGGCGGCTCGGCCATCGGCGCCGAGCTGGTGGCCGCGGCAGCGGGCGACCGGCTGCGCGTGCCGCTCATCGTGCACCGCGACTACGGCCTGCCGGCCGGCGCGGGCGAGCGGACCCTGGTCGTCGCCGCGAGCCATTCGGGCGAGACGGCCGAGACGCTCTCCGGCTTCGCCGCAGCGCGGAGCCGGGGCCTGCCGATCGCCGTGATCACCACCGGCGGGCGGCTCGGCCGTCGGGCGCCGGGAAGCCGGCGTGCCGCTGCTGCAGTACCGAGCTCGGCGGGGCAGCCGCGCGCGGCCATCGGCTTCGGCGTCGGCCTCGTCCACGAGCTGCTCGTGCGCGCCGGCCTGCTCGACGAGCCGGATCCGTCTCGGCGCCGGCGGTCGCGGCGCTCGAGGAGCATCCTCGAGCGCATGGGGCCATCGGTCGAGACCGATGCCAACCCGGCCAAGCAGCTGGCCTGGGCGCTCTTCGGCCGCATCCCGGTCATCTACGGCCACGGACCGATGGCGGCGGTCGCGCACCGCTGGAAGACGCAGCTCAACGAGAACGCCAAGGCCTGGGCGGCCTGGGAGCCGATGCCGGAGGCCAACCACAACGCGATCGAGGGCAGCCTCAACCCGCGCGAGCTGGCGGACGCCCTCGTACGTCGTGCAGGTGCGCGACCCCGACGAGCCGCCGGCGATCGCCGAGCGCTACCGCGTCGTCGAGGAGCTGCTCGGCGAGCGGGCCACGAACCGCGCACGAGGTCGTGGGCCGAGGGCCCGTCGCGGCTGGCGCGGGTGCTCACCGCGGTCGCCTACGGCGACCTGGTGAGCGTGTATCTCGCAATCCTCTACCAGACCGACCCGACGCCGGTTACACTGCTCGCGATGCTCAAGGAGCGGCTCGCCAGGGCCACCGGATGCGACCCGGACGCCAGGCAAGCACGCCAGTAGCGGCGCCGGGTGCCGGCGCCCATGGAGGTATACCGCGACGTGCATTCGAGCATGATCGGCAAGGTCGAGAAGGCGATGCGCTACGCGCACGAGCCAGACCGCGTGAAGCTTCAGCCGTTCGAGCGCCAGCTTCGCCGGCGACAACGGCACCCACACCGTCACCCTCGACGCCGATCACTGGCACTGCGACTGCCACCTCTTCGAATCCGCCGGCGGCTGCACCCACACGCTGGCCGTCCAGAAGATGCTCGACCCGATGCTCACCGACGCGGCCCGCGAGACGCCGCTCTACGGCCACGCCGAGACGCGCGACGAGGAGGCCGTCCCGGCCTAGGTCCAGCAGCACTGCAGAGGCCCGCCGACGGACGTTCGCCGGCGGGCTTTCCCGTGTCTCGGGCCCGATCCGGATCGCGACCCCCATGAACCTGCTCGTCTTCCGTGCCGCGGCCTGGGTCGGCCTGCTGGCGCACGGCCTGGGCCGGGTCCTCGCCGGCGCCGCCTGGTTCGCTCCGCGCGCCGTTCCGTGGGTGCCGATCGTGGCCGTGCTGCTCGGCCTGTGGGCATGGCGGTCGATCGAGGACTCGCGCGCCATCACCGCCGGCGCGCCGCGCCCTTCCCCAGTCGCCCTGGCGGACGTCGTCGACCTGCGCGCCATCGGCTGGGTGGGCCTTTCGACGATCGTGCGCGGGCCATATCTCGACTCGGCCTCGTATGGTGCCCCGGTCCAGCGCTGGTACTACCTCCTGCTCGATCCCCACGACCCCGACGTCGCCCTCGTGGCGCGCTCGCCGTCACGCCTCGAGGAGCGGCGGCACACGGACGATCGTGGCGCGCGTGACGACCGATCCCGAGGCGGTGGCGTCCGCGACCGCCGGCATTGGCGGCGAAGTCTCCGGCGTCGATCCGCAGCGCTACCTCGTCGAGCTGGACGTGCGGCCATCCCGCTGACCGGTGCCGGCGTCGTGACGCCGGTCTCCCTCGCGTCCGAGTCGGGGAACGAGATCGTTCTGCGGAGAGCGTTCGAGCGGGCGCGTTCGGTGGACGGGGGATGGGAATACGTGGTGCGCGACCGCGGCCGTGGGGTCATCGTCCGGTCGCCGTACGCCCCCGATGCGCTGCCAGTCGACGTCTGGGGCGTCGCCGCGACCGACCGTCTCCGCACCGAGCAGTCCCTCGCCGTTCCCGAGCTTCGGGCCGAAGCCGGCGACCGGCGCGTCCCGGATGGGCGGCTGCTCGCCGAGGGCGTCACGCCTCCGCTGCCGACGGTCTCGTACCTGCCCGCGATGGTCTTTGCCTCGGTCGCGGCGCTGCTTGCCCTCGGCTGGCTGCTCGGATACCCGCTCGTTCGCCGGCGTCCGCTCCCGGACCGGATCCGGACCTGGCCCATCGCTCCCGACGAGGAGATCCCGGCGGAGCTGTACGGCTCCGATCGTCGCGGACCAAGCCCGGTGGTGGTGGACGGCGCCCCAGCCCGTATGGCGCTCCTCGCCCCCGACGAGCTGGATCGGCGCACGTGGCAGTTCTCCCTGCGCGAGGCGGCTGGCCGCGCGCCGTCTCCCGGGCCGACGTCGGTGGCCGGCCCGGCTCGCCTCGCGCTCACGTCGGGGCAGGGGCCGATCCTCCTGCTGCTCGACCCAGCCCCGCCGGGGCTTCGGGTCGGCGCCGTCGACGTCGTCCACGCGCGGAGCGCGCGGCCCGGACTGCGCCTCCGCGCCGATGGGCTCGATCTGGTCGCCACCTTCGCCTCGGCCGCGGAGCGCGATCGGGCGGCCGTGGCCCTCGATCCGGCCCGCCTGGCCGAGGAGCACCACGAACCACGCCCCGCGCGCGCCGAACCGGCGCGGCAGCCCGGGATCGGAGAACTCTCGCCGATGCCGCTGCGGGTGAGCGCGAGCGTCCTGGCGGCGGTCGGTGCGCTCCTCCTCGTGGGCGGCGCGATCGGCGTGCCCGCCGCCGTCGCCGATCCGGCCGGCGGCCTCGCACCGACCGTTGCCCAGCTCGCCGCGGGGGCCGGCGTCCTGGCCGTCGCGCGCGCTGTGTGGCGGCGCCGCGACTGGGCCGCATCCATCGGGTTCAACGTCGCCTGGGTCGGGGCGGCAATTGCCGCCTTCCTCATCGTGGCGTCGCCGCAATGCGGCCTCTGGCTGGCACCGAACCTGGCTGCCTGCGAGGCGGCCGGGCCGCTCGGGAGCGCTGCGGCGCTTGGCGCCGCCATCGGCCTCGCCTACGCCGCGCTGGCGATTCGCCGCCACTCGGCGGCGTTCGTCGGCTGAGCCCGCTCTGGTACGATTCGTCCCAATCAAAGACACGTCGACGGGTGCCGTGGCCGAAAGGACCACGGTTGAATGGAGAAGCCGGTGAGAGGCCGGCGCAGTCCCGCTACTGTATCCGCGCCCACGCATGCGTGAGCACGGGAGCCAGGTCGCCAGCCCGATCGCGATGTCCCTCGCCCTCGCGTGAAAGGGAAGGCATCACCATGGTTCCGCGACTCCTGCGCATCCCCCCTCCTCTTCGTCCTCCTGCTTGCCGCGTGCGCGCCCGCCCCGTCGAGCGGCACCAGCCCTCCGGCGAGCGCCACCACCCCACCCGCATCGTCGCCCGCCTCGTCGCCGTCGGCCCCTGCCTATCCGCTGACCCTCACCGATGACGCCGGCCGCGAGGTCGTCCTCGACGCCGAGCCGCTGCGCGTCGTGTCGCTGGCACCGTCGAACACCGAGATCGTCTGCGCGCTCGAGGCGTGCGATCTCATCGTCGGCGTGACGGACTTCGATGACTACCCAGCCGAGGTGGCCGACATCGAGAAGGTCGTGGTCGGCGCTCAGGTCGACGTGGAGGCGGTCGTCGCCGCCGAGCCGGACCTCGTCATCGCGGCCGGCAACGAGCTCACGCCGACATCGGTCATCGAGCAACTGATCGATCTCGACGTGCCCGTCATGACGCTGTATCCGGAGTCGCTCGAAGAGATCTACGCGGACATCGAGCTCGTCGGCCAGGCGCTCGGCCGTGTCGAAGCCGCAACGGAGCTCGTCGACGACATGGCCTCCCGCGTGGACGACGTCCAGGCGACGGTCGCCGAGCTCGAGGCGCCGCGCACGTTCTACGAAGTCGGCGTCTTCGAGGGCACCATCTACACCGCCGGCGAGGGCTCGTTCCTTGCCAGCCTGATCGAGACGGCGGGCGGCGATCCCGTCACCGGCGACGCGCTCTCGACCTCGATCGAGATCGAGGATCTCGTGGCGGCCGACCCGGAGATCATCCTGCTCGGCGACGCGAGCTACGACCCGACCATCACGGCCGAGTCGGTGGCGGCCAGGCCGGGATGGGCGACGATGACCGCCGTCGTCGACGGGCGGGTGGTGTCCGTGACCGAGGACATCGTCATCACGCGGCCGGGCCCGCGCATCGTGGACGGCCTCGAGGCGCTGGCCCGCGCGATCCACCCCGACGCCTTCGGGAGCTGACCGATGCGCGCCGGCGTCGCCCCACGATCGCTCGTCCGCGCTCCGGCGCTGACGCGTGCGGCCGTCGTGCTCGGCGGCGGCGGCGCCCTTCTTCTCGTGGCGCTCGTCGTCGGCGTCGGCCTCGGCAGCGTCGCCGTCACCCCCGACGAGATGGTGCGGGTGCTCGGGCACCGGCTGCTCGGGCTCGGTGCGACCTCGGGCGTGGACGCCAGCATCGAGACGATCGTGATCGACCTGCGACTGCCCCGGGTGCTCGGCGCCATGGTCGTCGGCGCCGGCCTCGCCTGCGCCGGCACCGTCTTCCAGGCCATCCTGCGCAATCCGATGGCGGACCCGTACATCATCGGCACGGCCGCGGGCGCGTCGCTCGGCGCGACCATCGCCATCGTGCTTCCGCTGGTGGCCCCGGCGCTGGCGATCGGTGCGGCCGGCTCGTGGCTCGGCATCGGGTTCGTCCAGCTGTTCGCCTTCTTCGGCGGGCTCGGCACGGTGCTGCTGGTGATCGGCGTCGCGCGCCAGGGGGGCCGTCTGCCGTCGGTCACGCTGCTCCTGACCGGATACGCCGTCTCGTCGCTCCTGGCTGCCGGAGTATCGCTGCTCATGTTCGCGTCGGGCCGCGCGCTGGCGGTGATCTTCTCGTGGCTGATGGGATCGCTGGCCGGCGTCGGATGGGCGGACCTCGCCATCGCGGGCCCGGTCGTCGCCGCCACGTTCATCCTCCTCCTCGCACGCTGGCGCAGCCTGAACCTGCTCCTCCTCGGGGACGGCCCTGCCGCTCACCTGGGCCTCGACGTCGGCCGAGCCAAGCTGCGGCTCACGCTGATTGCCACGCTGGCCACATCGGCCGCGGTGGCGATCTCCGGCACGATCGGCTTCGTCGGCCTCGTCGTGCCACACGTCCTGCGCCTGGTCATCGGGCCCGACCATCGGCTGCTGCTTCCGGCCAGCTGCCGTGCTCGGTGCGGCGCTCCTCGTCCTCGCCGATCTCGGCGCGCGACTGGCGGGCGGGATCCCGGTCGGCGTGGTGACGGCGCTGGTGGGTGCCCCGTTCTTCCTGTGGCTGCTGCGGCGCTCGCGGCGCGTCGCGAGCGCCCTCTCGGCATGACCGCGGTCGTCGAGGCCGCCGGCCTCCACGTCTCGTACGAGGCCGAGGGCGGTGAGCGTCGCCACGTCCTGCGCGGGCTCGACCTCGACCGTCGAGACGGGGGAGCTCCTCGCCCTGCTCGGGCCGAACGGCAGCGGCAAGACGACGCTGCTCCGCGCGATCGCCGGCACCCTGCCGCGCGACGCGGGTGGCGTCGCACTGTTCGGACGCGACCTGGCCGAGTGGCCGCGCGTGGCGCTTGCGCGGCGCGTGGCAGTCCTCCCGCAGGCGCTCAGCCTGCCCGACGGATTCCGCGTCGCCGAGCTGGTCGAGATGGGCCGCGCGCCGCACGCGACGCGCTGGTTCGGATCGTCAGCCGGAGGATGCGGCCGCGGTCGAACGCGCGCTGGCCGACGCCGACGCGCTCGACCTCGGCGACCGGTACGCCGACGAGCTGTCGGGTGGCGAGCGGCAGCGGGTGCTGGTGGCGATGGCCCTGGCCCAGGAGCCCGCACTCCTGCTGCTGGACGAACCGACCCTGCACCTGGACATCGCGCATCAGGCGGCGCTGCTGGCGTCGGTCTCGCGCCTGCAGGAGCGCCGCGGCCTGACCGTGATCGCGGTGCTCCACGACCTGAACCTGGCCGCGGCGCACGCGCCGAGGATCGCCGTCCTGGGAGGCGGGCGCATCGCCGCGGATGGCGATCCGGCATCGGTTCTGCATCCCGCGCTGGTCCGTGAGCTTTTCGGGGCGGTCGTCGACGAGGCGCGCACCGCGGACGGCCGGCGATTCGTCGTGCCGCGGGCGCCATCCGCTGCGCGGAATGAACCTTCCGTACCAACCGCGCGTAGGTATAGCTAGGCCGCAATCGGCGCAGGTCGTGTTGCCCGCGTGCACGATGGCGGTGTCCGAGCTTGATTCCCCCCGTTGAGTTGTCGAAACGTCAAGGAGGTGGACAAGCGGATATAATCCACTGCCCATTGGGCCTCGCCGCGGTATCTGGCCGTGCGCGACCCCATGTCACAGTTCATTCCCATCACTGGAGGGAGTAATGAGACGGACCAAGTGGAACGCTTTGGCGTTTCTCTTCTCCGGCGCGCTGATCCTGGCCGCGTGCGGTACGCAGCCCGGTGACTCGGCCGAGTCCGAGCCGGCAGGCTCAGAGCCGGCTGGCTCAGGCCCAGCGGCTTCGGAGTCGACTGGCGAAGGAACCGGCACGATCACCATGGTCGTCGACGGTCAGATCACTCAGCTGTCGAACGCCAACGCCGACGTTCCAACCGCGGAGGCCTTCGGCTTCATCGGCACGGGCCTGTACCAGTACGACGCCACGCTGACGCCCGTCCCGGATCTCGCCGCGGACCTGTGCGAAGTCAGCGAGGACGAGCTCGTCTGGACCTGCGCCCTGCGCGAGGCGACATTCCACAATGGCGATCCGGTGACCGCGGCTGATGTCGTGTTCACCTATCAGATCGCCCAGAGCGCGAACTGCCGGTTCAACCCGTCGGTGTGCCTCGCGCCGTTCCTCGAGTCCGTCGAGGCGGTCGATGACACCACCATCGAGTTCACGCTGCTCGAGCCCTACGCGCCGTTCGCCACGGTCATCCTGCCTGGCATCACGATCGACTCCGAGGCCGTCGTCACGGCAGCCTACGAGGAGTTCGCCGGTGACCTCGAGGGTGCCGATCCGGCCGCCGTCACGGCCGCCCAGGAGGCGATTGACGCCGCCGCAGCGCCCGCCGAGGGCGATCCCGATCCTGTCGCCTGCGAGGCCGCGTTGGCCGCCGGCGAGGCTGCGGTCGAGTCCGGCAGCGTCGAGCTGCCGAGCCGCGACGACTTCAACACCGGTGGCGAGAACGCGGACGAGTTCGATCCGTGCGCCTACGGTACTGCTCTCTCCGGGTTGCTGACCCAGATCCTTGCTGCCCTCGAGGGTGAGGGGATCGACGCGATCGCCGCGACGTATCCGCTGCTCAGCTTCAACAGCGAGCCGGTTGGTACCGGTCCCTTCATGTGCGAGCCGGGCTGCCTGGCTCCGGGTGAGAGCCTGACGCTCGTCGCCTATGAGGGCTACTACGACGGCGCTCCGGCGACCGACACCGTCGTGATGCCGATCATCACCGACGACATCCAGGGCGCGAACGCCGTGCAGGCTGGACAGGTCGACTGGAAGTACTCGCTGACGGCCGACGCGTATGACGCGCTGAAGGACGATCCGAACATCCAGTTCGCCGAGTATCCGGACTTCGGCTACTACGGCCTCCAGTACAACCTGCGCGAGGGCCAGCTCTTCGCTGACCTTGGCGCCCGCCAGGCAGTGCAGTACTGCATCGACAAGGCAGCGACGGTCGACCAGGCCACGAACGGCCAGGGCGTTCCGATCGAGGCCGACATCCCGCCCGCGTCGTGGGCATACAACCCCGACCTGCAGCCCGTCGAGCGTGACGTGGCGACAGCCATCGGCTTCCTCGAGGAGGCAGGATGGACGGTCGAGGTCGATGGCGAGGGCAACGCCACCGGTGTGGCGACGCGCGACGGCGTCGAGTTCGTGACCGACGTGTACGTGCGCGCCGGCCGAGCGGATCGCATCGCGTTCATGGAGCTCGTGCGCGATCAGGTGATCGACTGCGGCATCCAGCTCAACGTCATCGAAGCGGACTTCGCGACGGTGCTGCTGCCGCTGCTGACCTACCCGCACATTCCGCCGAATGCGGACGGCCCGTACGACGCCTACTTCGGTGGGTGGAGCACGAGCCTCGATCCCGACCCCTTCAGCCTGTTCCACTCGAGCCAGTGCACGAGTGAGGAGCAGCCTGAGCTGTACAACTACGTCTGCTTCCAGAACGACCGCGCAGATGAGCTGATCGATCAGGGCCTGGTCACCAGCGACCAGGACGAGCGAGCGGCCATCTACCAGGAGTTCGAGCAGATCATGTTCGACGAGCAGCCGTACCTGTTCGCATGGTCGGACGTCGCGCGCGAGGCGCTCGACGCGAACATGCAGAGCACGGCCGGCGAGCTCGAGCTCGGGTCGCCTCTCTGGGCCTGGCAGCTGGAGACCCTGTTCGTCGCCGAGTAGCCGGCTCGCCGGAACGACACGACGACAGAACGCAACCGCTGGTGGCGCCTCCGGGCGCCACCAGCGGTTCACACATCCGGACCTAATTCGCTTTCGAAACTGGCTCCCGTCTGAGACAATCCGACCCCGCTCATCGATACGGGCATCAGAGCGGCGGCGGCACCGGAGACTCGTGAGCAGGGGCGCATGACATGGCCACCTATATCCTTCGCCGAACGCTGCAGGCGATCCCCATCCTCTTTGGCGTCGCCATCATCAGCTTCGCCATCGTCCAGCTGGCGCCGGGCAGCCCGATCGACCGCTTCCGATCGCCAAACGTGCGGCCCGAGACGCTCGAGAACCTGGTCCGCCTGTACGGCCTCGACCGACCGGTCTACGAGCAGTTCATCAACTGGTTCACCGCATTCGTCCAGTTCTGGCGCGTCGACGCCTGGGGCTACAGCCTCGTCGACGGACGCTCCGTGCGCGACACGGTCGTCGACCGCATGCCGGCCACGCTCCTGCTCGGCGGCACCGCGCTCATCGTCACCGTCATTTTCGCGGTCCCGATCGGGATCCTGGCAGCCGTCCGGCAATACAGCTGGGCCGACAAGACGATCACCACCTTCGCGACCGTCGGCTACGCCATCCCGTCGTTCCTCCTCGGCCTCTACATCGCCTATATCGGCACGGTCGTGTTCCGCGGCGCCTTCCCCGGCTTCGGGATGGTCAGCCTGCCGGGCGTGGAGGGTCGCGGGACGCCGCTCGACGTCGCCTGGCACATGGTGCTGCCCGTCACGTCCCTGGCGATCCAGCAGATCGCCGGCTGGAGCCGCTACGTGCGAGCCAAGATGCTCGAGGTCCTGAACCAGGACTACGTCAGGACCGCCAAGGCGAAGGGTCTGAGCGCGGCCAAGGTCACCTACAAGCACGCGCTCCGTAACGCGCTCATCCCTGTCATCACGCTGTTCGGGCTGACGCTGCCGGGCCTGCTGGCCGGCGCGGTCATCACCGAGTCCATCTTCAGCTGGCCGGGCCTGGGCTTCCTTGGCCTGCAGGCGGTCACGCAGCGCGACTACCCGATGGTGCTCGCCTTCGTCATGGTCGGCGGCTTCGGCGTCGTGCTCGGCAACCTGCTTGCCGACGTCCTGTATGGCGTGGCCGATCCGCGCATCAAGTACTAGGAGACGAGGCCATGGTCAGCGAAGCGAACGCCGCCGAGATCGAGCGACGCCGGCGCGAGGAGGCGGAGGCCGACTCCGCCGAGATCGACCGCACCCCGGTGCGTACCTACTGGCAGCTCGTCCGGCAGCGCTTCCTCAAGCACCGGCTGGCCGTCATCGCCGTCATCGTGCTCATCGTGCTGGCGGTCTTCGCCATGGTCGTCCCGACCATCACCGGCGACGCGTGGCGTGAAACGCAGCTCTTCCGCGACGACGCGCCGCCCGAGCTGTTCAACGAGGACGGCGAGTTTACGGGCGCCGTGCTTGGCTACAACGAGCAGGGGCAGAACCTGTTCGCGCGCCTCGCCAAGGCAACCCAGACCTCGCTCACTATCGGCTTGGCGGCCGTGGTGATCATCGTCCTCATCGGCGTCTTCATCGGCTCGATCGCCGGCTACGTCGGGGGCTGGCTGGACAACCTGCTGATGCGCTTCGTCGACATCATGCTCAGCCTGCCGGGCCTCTTCATCATCCTGATGATCACGGCCTTCTTCGGGCAGGGCAACGTGTGGGTGATCATCATCGCCATCGGCCTGACCGGGTGGACGACCGCCGCCCGGCTCGTCCGCGCCGAGTTCCTCAGCCTGCGCGAGGTGGACTACGTCCAGGCCGCGCGCGCCCTGGGCGCCAGCCCGCAGCGCATCATCCTGCGCCACATGCTGCCGCCGGCGCTGGCACCGATCGTGGTCGCCGCCACGCTGGGCATCGCCGACTCGGTGGTGGTGGAGTCGGCCCTCAGCTTCCTGGGCTTCGGCATCGGCCGCGACGGGGCCAGCCTGGGGACGATGCTCCAGAACGCGCGCGACTACTTCTTCAGCGGGCCGCTCAAGGTGGTGTACCCAGGGGTGGTGCTGATCCTGATCGTCCTCTCGGCAAGCTTCCTGGGTGACGGGTTGCGCGACGCGCTCGACCCGCGGCAGCGTGTCGAGAAGTGACAGTGACGGAGCGACACGTCGGGCCGCTGCTCGAGATCAAGGGCCTCAAGACCCACTTCTTCACGCAGGACGGCACCGTCAAGGCCGTCGATGACGTCACGTTCCAGATCGGCCACGGCCAGACCCTGGGCGTCGTCGGCGAGTCGGGCTGCGGGAAGAGCATCACCAGCCTGTCGGTCATGCGGCTCATCGAGCGCCCCGGCCGGATCGTGGCCGGCGAGATCCTGCTCAACGGCGAGAACCTGCTGGACAAGACCGACGCGGACATGCGCGACATCCGGGGCGACCAGGTCAGCATGATCTTCCAGGAGCCGATGACGTCCCTCAACCCGGTCTTCACCTGCGGCGACCAGATCGCCGAGGCGGTGCAGCAGCACACCGCAGTCAGCCGGCGCGAGGCGTGGGACCGCGCGATCGAGATGTTGCGAGTCGTCGGCATCCCCGATGCCAAGCGACGCGCCGGCGAGCACCCGCACCAGCTGTCGGGCGGCATGCGCCAGCGCGTCATGATCGCCATGGCCCTCTCGACCGACCCCGACCTGCTCATCGCCGACGAGCCGACGACCGCCCTCGACGTGACGATCCAGGCGCAGATCCTCGAGGTCATGCGCGATCTGCGCACGAAGAACCGGATGGCGATCATGCTCATCACCCACGACCTCGGCGTCGTGGCCGAGATGGCCGACGAGGTGGTGGTCATGTACGCGGGCAAGGTCGTCGAGCGTGCCGACGTTCGCACGGTGTTCGGCTCGCCGCACCACCCCTACACCCAGGGCCTGCTGCTCTCGATCCCGCGCATCGACGAGCGCCGCGAGCGGCTCCAGGTCATCAAGGGCACCGTACCCTCGCCGCTCAACCTCCCGACCGGCTGCCTCTTCAAGCGCCGGTGCCCGCACCGCATGCGGGTGTGCGACACGGCGCCTCCGTACCAGGAGGTCCAGCCCGAGCACTTCAGCCGCTGCTGGCTGACCCCGGCCGGTGAGGAGCCGGCAGTCGGCGCCGACGCGACCGGCGAGGAGGCGGAGGCGGCCGCCGAGCAGCTCACGGTGGAAGCCCGATGACCGAGCAGACCACGGGGACGACCGAGGCGACCAGCGGCTCGATGACGAGCGGTGGTCAGACGAGCGCCCAGCGCACGGCGGCCCGCGGCGGCGCCGGCGTCGGCCCGCTCCTTCAGGTGAACGACCTCGTCAAGCACTTCCCGATCCGCGGCGGCCTGCTGGGCATCACCAAGCTCGGCGCCGTGCGCGCCGTGGACGGCGTCAGCTTCAGCGTCAACGAGGGCGAGACGCTCGGCCTGGTGGGGGAGTCGGGCTGCGGCAAGACGACCCTCGGCAAGGTGATCCTGCGCCTCCTCCCGCCAACCGCGGGCAAGGTGAACTTCGAGGGCAAGTCGCTGTTCGACCTCTCCGCCCGGGAGCTGAAGGCGGCCCGTCGCGACATCCAGGTCGTGTTCCAGGACCCGTACGCCAGCCTCAACCCACGCATGAGCGTGGGCGAGATCGTGGGCGAGGGCCTGTACGTGCACGGCATGACCAACAAGAAGGAGCGCGAGTCGGCGGTCCGAGACCTGCTCAAGCGCGTGGGCCTCAACCAGGCCCACATCCACCGCTATCCCCACGAGTTCAGTGGCGGGCAGCGCCAGCGCATCGGCATCGCCCGAGCGCTTGCCCTGCGGCCCAAGTTCATCGTGTGCGACGAGCCGGTCTCAGCCCTCGACGTGAGCATCCAGTCGCAGGTGCTCAACCTGCTCAGCGACCTCCAGGACGAGTTCCAGCTGACCTACCTGTTCATCGCGCACAACCTTGCCGTGGTGAAGCACCTGTCGACGCGCGTCGGCGTGATGTACCTCGGCAAGATCGTGGAGCTCTCCGACGCCGACGAGCTCTATCGCAGCCCGGCGCACCCGTATACCAAGGCGCTGCTGTCGGCCATCCCGGTGCCCGATCCGACCGTCCGGCGCGAGCGCATCGTCCTGAAGGGCGACCTTCCGTCGCCGGCCAACCCGCCCTCGGGCTGCCGGTTCCACACCCGCTGCCCGATGGCGCAGGAGATCTGCAAGACCGAGGAGCCGCCGCTGCGCGACGTTGGCGGCGGCCACATGAGCGCGTGCCACTTCGCCGAGGAGGTCACGCCGCTCGAGGTGCGGCAGCCGGTCGGAGTTCCCGCCTAGCCCTCGGCGCCGCTCGGGCTCGGATCCTCGTCGCCCGGCCGATCGGCCATGCGCAGCTCGACCTGCTCGCTGCCGTCCGGCCGCCGCATGCGCGTCACGCGGATGTGCGGATGGGTCTCGTCGCCGACCTGCTCCTTCTCGACGCTGACCATGACGTGCTCGTCGACGTCGGCGAGCCGCTCGGCCTCGGGCAGCGCCGCGTTCGGCACCGTGCGGAAGAGCGACGTAGCTGACGAAGACCCAGAGCACGGCGATGACCGGGATGCCGAACAGCGCGCCCCACACGCCGGCCACCTGCGCGCCGAGCAGCAGTCCGACGAGGACGAGGATCGGGTGCAGCCCGAGCGCGCCCCGCATGAGTCGCGGCTGGAGCCAGTTGACGAGGACCGTCTGGACGACCAGCAGGATGATCGTGACCGGGATCGCGGCACTGCCCCCGAACAGGACCGCGCCGATGATCGGCGGCATCGAGCGCCAGCGGCGGGCCGAAGAAGGGGATCAGCATCGCCAGGGCGCTGATGGTTCCCCACAGGAACAGGTACGGGATGCCGAAGAGTCCGCCGACGACGGCGACCAGCAGCGCCTGCATGCCGGCCAGGATGAGCTGCGCGCGCAGGAAGCCGCCGAAGGCGCGCACGATGCTGCGCTCGAACAGGTCCGCCTCGTCCCGATAGCGACGCGGGACGGCGGCCCGCAGCCGGGCGAGGATGCGGCGCGAGTCCATGAGCATGTAGAGCGACAGGACGATGATGAGGAAGAGCGAGCCGAGCGCCGCGATCGTCACGCCGGCGATGTCCTGCACCTGCTCCACGATGGCTCGGCCGATCTGGTTGAGCCCGTCCACCGCGCCGGCGTAGAGATCGGTCAGGTCGAACTGCAGGCGCCCGAACAGCAGGCCGCGCTCCCAGTCGGCGAGCACGGCCAGGATGTCGCGCTCCGTCTCCGGGTAGTTGCGGGCCAGCTCGGCGACCTGCTGGGTGATCGCCGCACCGGTGTAGAACAGGACGAAGCCGAGGACGACGAGCGCCACGAGATAGGTGCCGACGACGACGGCCGATCGCGGCAGGTCGACGCGCTCCTCGAGCCAGGCGATGACCGGCGACATGACGAACGCGAGCAGCCACGCCAGGAACAGGATGAGGAGGATCGACCCGAAGCCGCCGAGGACGGCGAGCAGCCGCTCGGCCAGGAGGAAGGCGAAGTAGGCGCTGCCGAGCACGAGGAACAGGACGAGCCACCAGCGCTCGCGCGGACCGAGGACGGTGTTCGGCGCCGAGCATGACTACTCCACGCGAGGCGGACCGATGCCCACCGCCTCGCGCACCTCGGCCATGCGTCGCGGCCAGGATCGGCCGCACCTTTTCCGCTCCGGCGGCAAGCGTCTCCTCGACCACCGCGGCGTCGGCCGCGAGCCGCGCACGCTCGGCTCGCATCGGCGCGAAGTACTCGATGATCCGCTCGGCCAGCAGCTGCTTCGTGTCGACGCACCCGGTGCGCGCCGTGCGCTCGCCGTCCTGGATCTGGAGGTAGTCGCCGCCGAAGAAGCGGTGCAGCTGGCAGACGTTGCAGACCTCGGGACGGCCGGGATCGGTGCGCTTGATGCGCTGTGGGTCGGTGACCATGCTCATCACGAGCCGCCGGATCTCGTCCGGCTCAGCGAAGATCGGGATCGTGTTGCCGGCGCTCTTGCCCATCTTGCGCACGCCATCGGTGCCGAGCACGACAGGCGCCTCGGTGAAGACCGGCTCCGGCTCGGGGAAGATCGGCGCCGTAGCGGCGGTTGAAGGCGCGCACGATCTCGCGGCTCAGCTCGAGATGCGCCGCCTGGTCCTTGCCGACCGGCACGCGGCTCGCCTTGTAGATCACGATGTCGGCCGCCTGGAGGATCGGGTAGTCGAGCAGCCCGAGGCTGTTCTCCTTGCCCTCCTCGCGCGCCTCCTTGTAGGTCGGGTTGCGCTCGGCCCAGGCGACCGGCACGCAGGTGTTGAAGATCCAGGCCAGCTCGGCTGTGCTCGGGGAAGTCGGACTGGCGGATGAGCGCGCAGCGCTCCGGGTCGAGGCCCGACCGCCAGCAGGTCGAGCACCATCTCGTGGCGTCAGGCTGTCGCAGCTCGGCGCCGTCGTGGACGGTCGTCAGGGCGTGGAGGTCGACGATGCGCGTAGATCGTGTCGAACTGGTCCTGGAGGGCCACGTAGTTCACCTGCGCGCCGAGGTAGTTGCCGAGGTGCGAGGCGCCGGAGGGCTGAATGCCGCTGAAGACGCGCTCGCGCACGGGACGGGGCGCGGCGTCACGGACGTCGAGGGTCTGGCTCATCGGCGGCCGAGTGTACCGCACGTCCTGCGGCCGATCCGCGAGCTGCGAGGCGGTATCGAGTCCGCATGCCGATGACGGATCTGCGACTGGAGGCCGCCGATCGACCGCGACGGCGGTCGGCCGCGCGCGTGGAGTCGCACCCGGACGATCGGCTCCACCAACGACCGCGCTCGCGAGCTGCTGGCCTCCGACGACGGCGGAGGGACGCGCGGTGGTCGCCGAGGAGCAGACCGCCGGCCGCGGCCGGCGCGGACGGACCTGGCTCTCGCCGCCCGGCCTGAACCTGATCGTCAGCGTGGCGCTGCGCCCGCAGCTCGCCGCGCGCGATGCGTGGCAGCTGGGCCGTGGCGGCGGCGCTTGCGGCCGCGGGCCGCGTGCGGCGCTGCACGCCGCCGGTCGAGCTCAAATGGCCCAACGACCTGGTGGCGGCCGGCGGCGCGAAGGTCGGCGGCCTGCTGGTCGAGACGACGGTCGATGGCGACGCGCTCACGCGGCGGTCATCGGCATCGGGCATCAACGTCAACTGGCGTCGCGCCGACATGCCAGCCGAGATCGCCGGCGGCGCCACCTCGCTGGCCGACCTGGCCGGCGCATCCGATCGACCGGGTCGCGCTCCTGCGGAGCGCTGCTCGACGCGCTCGACGATGAGATCGTCGCGGCTGGAGGCGGGCCGATCGCCGCTGGAGCGCTACCGCGATCTCGTGCTCGACGCTCGGCCCGACGTGGCGGTCGACGACGGCGACGGGACGCTGACCGGGCGCGCGGTCGAGCGTCGACCGACCGGCGGCCGCTCCTGCTCGACACGGCCGCCGGCAGCGTGGCGCTGGCTCAGCGGCGAGGTCGTGCGCGTGCGGCCCGCGAGCGAGGATGACCCGTCGATGGCAGCGCGGCCGCGACGGCGTCGGCCGGCCGAGCGACCCGGACATCGGCGACGTGCGCGCCGCGCAGCGCGACCGCGCGGCCTTCGCGGCCCTCTACCGGCGCTACCTGGACCGCGTGTACGGCTACGCCTTCTACCTGCTCGGCGACCACCACGACGCGGAGGACGCCACCGAGCGCACGTTCCTCGCCGCCCTCGACGCCATCGACGCGTACCGCGACGAGGGCGCCGGCTTCCGCGCGTGGCTCTTCCGCGATCGCCCACAACCAGCTTGCGCAACGCGCTCCGCGCGCGCGGCCGGCACCGGACGACGTCACTCGACGCCGTGCCGGAGCCGATGGCGCCGTGCAACGACCCGGCGCGCTGGCCGCGCGATGCCGAGGAGGGCCGCGCGCGGCTCCGCGCGGCGTCGCGACGCTGCCGATCGACCGCCGCCAGGTCGATCGTGCTGCGCTTCGTCGACGGCCTCTCGGCGGCGGAGATCGGCGCGGTGCTGGATCGGAGCCCAGGGCGCCGTGCGCGTGCTCCAGCACCGCGCGCTGCGCGACCTGGCCGCTCCTCGGGCCGGAGGGGTAACGGCGCTCCGAGGGCCGGTGTGTAACGTATCGGGCTCCGCGGTGTTAGCAGGAGCGTGATGACCACATCTCCGACCGTGCCGAGCGACTCGACCGCGCCGTCGACGGCTGCTCGACGGCCGCTCGTCGACGCCGCCGCCGCCGGCGAGCCGGCGCCCGGCGACGCAGCGCCGCGCTCGGCGATCCTCGGCCGCTGAGCTGCTGCGCACGACGCTTGCCGCGCCATCCCGCGTCGCGCCGCGCTTCCAGGCGCGCCTCGGGGCGCGGCTCCCCGGCGCTCGCGCGGCGCGCGCACGCTGCGCTGCGGTCACCGGCCACCCGCGGTCGCCTGCATCGTGGCGGGCGCCGTCGCGTCGGCGGCGGTCGGCGTCGGCGTGACCGCCTACGCCGTGTGGCGCACGCACGCCGCCGCTCGGCGGTGCCGCGCACCGGCTCTGCATCGGTAGCGCGAGAGGACCAGTCGATTGCCCATCAAGTTTCCCGTTCAGCCGCCGCGCGCCGCGCCCGCCGACGCCTGGACGAAGTGCCCGAGCTGCGACGCAGCAGGTCTTCAACCGCCAGCTCGAGCGCAGCCAGCGCATCTGCCCGTCGTGCGGCCATCACTTCCGCATGTCGATCGGCGAGCGCATCGACCTGCTGCTCGACCCGGACAGCTTCGAGGAGCGCGATGCCGGGCCTCGAGTCGGTCGACCGGCTCGGCTTCCACGACGACCGGCCGTACCCGGACCGGCTCGAGGCGGCGCGCGTCAAGACCGGCCTGCGCGACGCGGTCGGTCTGGGGCTTCGGCGCGCATCGAGGGCCAGCGCGTCGCCATCGGCATCTTCGACTTCCGCTTCATGGGCGGCAGCATGGGCAGCGTGGTCGGCGAGAAGCTCGCGCGCTGCTTCGAGGGCGCCCTGGCGGAGCGCATCCCGGCCATCGTGGTCAGCGCGTCGGGCGGGGCGCGGATGCAGGAGGGCACCCTCTCGCTCATGCAGCTGGCCAAGACGACCGCGCCGCTCGCCCGGCTGGACGCGGCCGGCATCCCGTTCATCGCCGTCCTGACCGATCCGACCACCGGCGGCGTGCTGGCCAGCTTCGCCAGCCTCGGCGACGTGATCGTCGCCGAGCCGAAGGCGCTCATCGGCTTCGCCGGCGCGCGCGTCGCGTCCGGACACCGTCGGGGAGGAGCTGCCCGAGGGCTTCCAGACCGCCGAGTTCCTGCTGGCGCACGGCTTCGTCGACCGCGTCGTGCCGCGCGCCGAGCTGCGCGCCGACGCTGGCGCGGCTGCTGCGCCTGCTGCCGGTGGCCGCCGGCACGAGCGCACGACGCGAGTCCGAGCGCGCGCGGGGACCGATCGGCGCGCTCTCCGGCCTCGCCGAGCGCCTCGGCGGCGCGGTCAGCGAGACGATCGGCATCGACGTCGAGCCCGAGGCGGCCGAACGGGGGAACCGGCAGCGGCCCCGCGACGGCGCCCAGGCGGCCGAGCGACCGATGAGGAGCGTGGACGACGCCCTCGCAGCGATGCTCGGCGCAGTGGCTGCCAGCCGCGCCGAGCGACGCGGCGGCCGACGAGCGCCTGGCGGCGCGTCCAGCTCGCCCGGCACCCGCAGCGCCCGCGCACGCTCGACCTGGTGACGCGCATCTTCGAGGGCTTCTACGAGCTCGCACGGCGACCGCGCATTCGGCGACGACCCGGCCATCGTCGGCGGCCCGGCGCTGCCTCGACGGCCGTGCCGGTCATGGTCATCGGGCACCAGAAGGGCACCGACACCGAGTCGAACATCCTGCGCAACTTCGGTTCCTCGCACCCCGAGGGGTTCCGCAAGGCGCAGCGCCTGATGCGCCTCGCCGACAAGCTGCGGCATCCCGGTCGTCACGTTCCTCGACACCGCCGGTGCCTTCCCCGGTCCCGCTGCCGAGGAGCGCGGCCAGGCGGAGGCGATCGCCGTCGAGCATCAAGCTCATGACCGGCCTCCGGTGCCGATCGTGGTCTCGTGCTCGGCGAGGGCGGCTCGGGCGGGGCGCTGGCGATCGGCGTCGGCGACGTCGTGCTGGCGCTGGAGAACGCCGTCTACTCGGTCATCAGCCCCGAGGGCGCGCCCGTCGATCCTGTGGCGCATCCCGGACGAGGCGCGCGTCGGCGGCGGCCGCGATGCGCATGACGGCCGACGACCAGCTCGAGCTCGGCGTCGTCGACGCGATCATCTCCGAGCCGGGCGAGGGCGCGCACACCGACCACGACGCCACCGCAGCGCCGCTCAAGGCGCGCGATCTCCGCCGCTGCGCGCGGCTGTCCGGCCGCGAGCACGGCCGAGCTGCTCGCCACGCGCTATGCTCGGCCTGCGCGGCATGGGCTCCTACCTCGAGACCGGCGGAAGCTCGCAGCACGCGACCGGGTCCGCCGTCGTTGCGCCGGCGGATCGGCCGCATCCTCCACCTGCCCGGCGTCCCGCGCCGGCCGCGGTGGAGCGACATCTGGCCGAGTGACGACGGCGGACGACGAGAGTGAGAGGGGCGCATGACCGATCGGACCACGCCCTTGAAGAGATCGCGCGCGCCGCCCGCGACCTGGTGCCCGCGCTGACCGAGCGCCTCTCGCGACACGGCCTCGGCGAGATCGAGGTGGCGTCGCGGCGACGCTGCGGCTGCGCGTCGCGCGCGCCCCGGGTCCGGCATCCATGGCCGCCGGCGGCCGGCGTCGACTGGTCGCCGTCTCGATCGGTCCCAGGCGCGCTCCTCGCGCCGGCCTCGGTCGTTCGGCGTCGCCTCGCCGGCCGTCGGCTTCTTCGTGTACGCCGACGGCCTCGGGCCCGGGCTCGCGGTCGAGAAGGGCGACGCGCTGGGCCAGGTCGAGATGCTGGGTGTGCGCCACGACGTCCGCGCGCCGCGCCGCGGGATGGTGCGCAACCTGGTGGCCGAGAGCGGGCGAGGCGGTCGAGTACGGCCAGGTCGTGCTCGAGCTCGAGCCGGCAGGAGGCGCCCGATGACGCCTCGCGCTCCTCTTCAGCCCTCAGGGCTCGCAGGCCGTCGGCATGGGCCGCGAGCTGGCCGAGCGCTCCGCCGGCGGCGCGGGCGGTCTTCGAGGAGGCGGATGCGACCCTCGGCTGGTCGGTCAGCGAGGCATGCTGGGCCGGTCCCGAGGATCGCCTGAACGACACGCGCCAGACGCAGCCCTGCCTCCTCGCCACCTCGGTGCGCACGCGCTTCCGGGCGCTCGGCGAGCGCGTCGAGCTCCGGCCCGCCGCTGGTTGCCGGCCACTCGGTCGGCGAGTACGCGGCGCTCGTGGCCGGCGGAGTCCTCGACCTTCCGACGGCGCTGCGGCTGGTGGCGCGTCGCGCGGCGAGCTGATGGCGGACGCGGACGCCGACGGGGGCATGGCCGCGGTGCATCGGACTCGACCGCGCCGCGGTCGCAGGAGGTCGTCGACGGCGTCGGCAGGCCGACCGAGCTGGTGGTCGCCAACGACAACGCGCCCGGCCAGGTGGTCATCTCCGGGCGGCGCGACGCCTCGCCGCGGTCGAGGAGCCGATGCGCGCTGCGGGCGCACGGCGCGTGGTGCGGCTGGCGGTGTCGGGCGCGTTCCACTCGCCGCTCATGGCCGGCGTTGCCGAGGACCTGGCCGACGCGTTCGACCGGCGAGACGTGGCGCGACGCGACGGTGCCGATCCTCAGCAACGTGACCGCCGAGCCGCTCGATCGACGCTGGCCGCATTCGCGCTCTGCTGGCCGAGCAGGTCCGCTCGCCGGTCGAGTGGGTGCCGATGCGTCGAGCGCATGGTCGCGGAGGGCATGACGACGTTGCCGTCGAGTGCGGCCCGGGCAGCGGCCCTGACCGGCATGGTGAAGCGCATCGCGCCGCAGGTTCGCACCGCGAACGTCGGCGACCCCGCCGGGCTCGACGACGGCCGTTGCCGTCGTCGCGGGCGTCGCGATCGCGCCGGCATCGGTCTAGCCGTGGTCACCAAGGTCCTGATCGCCAACCGCGGCGAGATCGCGCGTGCGCATCCTGCGCGCCTGCCGCGACCTGGGGCTGCCGGCCGTGGTCGCCTACAGCGAGGCGGACCGCGACACGCTGGCCGTGCGGCTGGCGGACGAGGCGATCTGCATCGGTCCGGCCGAGGCGCGGAAGAGCTACCTGAACCAGCCGGCGGTCATCAGCGCCGCGATGATCACCGGCTGCGACGCCATCCATCCGGGCTACGGCTTCCTGTCGCGAGGACGCCACCTTCGCCGAGGCCTGTGCGGCGCACGAGCTCACCTTCATCGGCCCGCGGCCGGAGGTGCTCGAGCGCTTCGCATCGAAGTACGCGGTGCGCCGCATGCTGGCGGCCAACGGGCTGCCGACGGTGCCGGGCAGCACCGGGATCGTGACCGACCTGCGCGACGCGCTCGACCAGGCCGCCGAGGCGGGCTACCCGGTCCTTCTCAAGCCGTCGGCCGGCGGCGGCGGACGCGGCATGCGGCTCGTCCGATCGCCGCGCGAGATGGAGACATCGCTGCCGCTGGCGCGCTCGGAGGCACAGGCGGCGTTCGGCGACGACTGCATCTACTTCGAGAAGTGGATCGAGGAGTCGCGCCACGTGGAGGTGCAGGTCCTCGTCGACCAGCATGGCAACGGCGTGCATCTCGGGGAGCGCGACTGCTCGCGTCCAGCGGCGCCACCAGAAGATCATCGAGGAGGGTCCGTCGCCGGCGATGGACGACGCGAGCCGCGAGCGACTGCGCGACCTCGCCATCCGCAGCGTGGTGGCCGCCGGCTACGAGAGCGCCGGCACGCTCGAGTTCCTGCTCGACGCGCGAGGGCAACTTCTACTTCATCGAGATCAACTGCCGGATCCAGGTCGAGCACCCGGTCACCGAGATGCTCACCGGGCATCGACCTCATCGCCGAGCAGATCCGGATCGCGGCCGGCGAGGCGCTGAGCCTGCGCCAGGAGGACATCACCTTCCGCGGCCACGCGATCGAGTTCCGCATCAACGCCGAGGACCCGGGCGACAACTTCTCGCCGCAGACCGGCGTGATCGAGACGCTCAACCTCCCCGGTGGCCCCGGCGTGCGCGTCGACACGCACCTGTACCGCCGGCTACGAGGTGCCGCCCTTCTACGACAGCCTGCTCGGCCAAGCTGATCGTGTGGGGCGAGACGCGCGACATCGCCCTCGCCAGGTCGCGCCGCGCGCTGGCCGAGTTCGAGATCGGCGGGGTGAAGACGAACATCCCGTTCCATCGTGGGATCATCGACAACGACGCCTTCCTCGACGCGCGCGTCAGCACGAACCTGCTCGACCGGGTCGGGCCGGCCGCGTTCGTGGCAGGCTGAAAGGGAGAGCCGAACCGACCGATGACGACCGTGACCCCGACCACCACCCCGGCGCTGCCGCTCGAGGCGGCCGACATCATGCGGATCATTCCGCACCGCTACCCGTTCCTGCTGGTCGACCGCGTCGTCGAGCTCGAGCCGGGCATGCGGGCGGTCGGGCATCAAGGCGGTGACCGCCAACGAGCCGCAGTTCACCGGCCACTTCCCGGAGCGGCCGATCATGCCGGGCGTGCTGATGGTCGAGGCGCTGGCCCAGACCGCGGCCGTCGCGGTCATGACGCTCGACGAGTACCGCGGCAAGCTCGGCCTCTTCGCCGGCATCGACGACTGCCGCTTCCGCCGCATGGTGATCCCGGGCGACACGCTGCGCCTGGAGGTGACCGTCGAGAAGCTGCGCGGCATGTTCGGTCGGGTCAGGGGCGTGGCCAGCGTCGACGGCGAGGTCGCCGTCGAGGCGACGCTCTCGATCATCATCCCGCGCGACCAGGGCATGGGTGGAGGACAGACCGATGCGTGACGGCGAGCGCCGCGTCGTCGTCACCGGCATGGGCGCGCTGACGCCGATCGGCAACGACGTCCCCGCCTTCTGGGACGGGCTCGTCAACGGGCGCAGCGGCATCGACCGCATCACGCTGTTCGACCCGGTCGAAGGTCGCCAGCAAGGTCGCCGGCGAGATCAAGGGCTTCGACGCCGACACCGTCATGCCGAAGAAGGAGGTCCGTCGCAACGACCGCTACGTCCACTACGCGTGGGCGGCCGCCGCCGAGGCGATGCGCGACGCCGGCCTCGCCGAACCCGATCGACCGACGAGGCGCTCGCCTGGCGAACGGGCGCGATCATCGGCTCGGGCATCGGCGGGATCAACACCATGATCCGCGACGTCGTCGAGGCCACCGAGTTCGGCGTCGAGCGCATCGGCCCGTTCCTGGTCACCGCGATGATCCCGGACATGGCGGCGGGCTACGTGGCGATCTACGCCAACGCGCGCGGGCCGAACTACGCGACCGTCAGTGCCTGCTCGAGCGCGAACCACGCCATCGGCGACGCGCTGAACATCATCCGCCGCGGCGACGCGGACGTGATGATCGCCGGCGGCGCGGAGGCCGGCATCGGCGAGATCCCGGTCGCCGCCTTCAGCGCCATGCGGGCGCTCTCGACGAAGCGCAACGACGAGCCCGAGAAGGCATCGCGCCCGTTCGACGCGGAGCGCGACGGCTTCGTGATGGGCGACGGCGCCGGCATGCTCGTGCTCGAGGCGCTCGAGCACGCCCGGGCGCGCGGCGCCACCATCCACGCCGAGGTCGTCGGCTACGGCGCCACCGACGACGCCTCGCACATCACGCTCCCGGCGCCGGGAGGCCGCGGCGCCGTCGAGAGCATGCGCGTGGCCATCGCCGATGCGGGGCTGACGACCGAGGACATCGACTACATCAACGCGCACGGCACGAGCACGCCCCCGAACGACCGATCCGAGACGGCCGCCATCAAGACCCTGTTCGGCGAGCGGGCCTACAAGGTCCCGATCAGCAGCACGAAGTCGATGACCGGCCACCTGATGGGCGCGGGTGGCGGGATCGAGGCCATCGCCAGCATCCGGGCGATCAAGACCGGGATCATCCCGCCCACCATCAACCTGGACAACCCCGACCCGGACTGCGACCTCGACTACGTGCCGCACGAGGCGCGCCAGGCCGAGGTGACGGTCGGCATGAGCAACAGCTTCGGCTTCGGCGGCCACAACGCCACCCTCGTCTTCCGGCGGTACGACGGCCTGATGGCGCGAGCGCGACCCGGTCCTCGCGCGCGGTCGACCTGCTCGCACCGGCCTTCGAGCAGGCCGGACCTCGACGAGCTCGAGATCGAAGTCGGGGACCTCCGCGTCCGCCTGGCGCGGCCGAAGGCGGCGCCGCGGCACTTCCGGCTGCGACCGTGCCACCAGCGCCGGCCAGCGCGCCCGGATCGGCTCCCACGCGGCGACGGGCATGACCCCTTCGGCGAGCCCGCGCCCGGCATGCGCTTCGTGAGCGCCCCGCTGACCGGCGTCTGGTACTCCGCGCCATCGCCCGGCGCGCGACCCTACGTCACCGAGGGCGACGAGATCGCCTCGGGCCAGGTCGTGGGCCTGATCGAGGCGATGAAGCTCTTCAACGAGATCAAGTCCGACGCGTCGGGCACCGTGACCCGCATCCTCGTCGAGCCGGGCACGCTGGTGAAGCGCAAGCAGCCGTTGCTCGAGGTGGACCCTCGATGACCGCCAAGGAGCACGCCATGACACCCAACGCCCTGATCACCGGCTGGGGGATGTACGCGCCGTCGCGCGTGATGACGAACGACGATCTCTCGAAGCTGGTCGAGACCTCGGACGAGTGGATCGTCAGCCGCACCGGCATTCGGGAGCGGCGCATCGCCGCCGACGACGAGACCACCACCATCCCTGAGCGTGAACGCCGCGCGCGACGCCCTCGCCGTGGCGGGCATGGATGCGTCCGAGCTCGACCTCGTGATCGTCGGCACCTGCTCCCCCGACTACTCCATGCCGGCCACCG
The DNA here is from genome assembly GCA_963839635.1 of uncultured Chloroflexia bacterium. GTDB lineage: Bacteria > Chloroflexota > Limnocylindria > QHBO01 > QHBO01 > JACDBZ01. The sequence goes on along the minus strand of CAWIVT010000006.1, from coordinate 241,472 downwards.
CCGTGCTCGTCGCCCATCGAGCTCGGGCGCCACGCGGGCCGCCGGCTTCGACCTCATGGCCGCCTGCTCGGGCTTTGTCTTCTCGCTGGCGACCGCCACGGCTTCATGCGGAGCGGCATGTACCGCAACGTGCTGGTGATCGGCGTCGAGCTGCTGAGCCGGTTCCTCGACTGCACCGACCGCAACACCTGCGTCCTGTTCGGCGACGGCGCCGGCGCGGTGATCCTGTCCGCCTCCGATGCAGCCGGGCGGCCTGATGGGCCTCGACATGTACAGCGATGGCACCGGCGCAGAGGGCATCATCTTGCCGGCCGGTGGATCGGCCTGCCCGGCCACGCCCAAGACGGTGGCCGAGGGCAGTCACTTCGTGCACATGGCGGGCAAGCGAGGTCTACAAGTACGCGACCCGGCAGCTGGCCGAGTCGGCGCAGGCCGCGCTGCGCGACGCGGGCCTCACCGTCGACGAGGTCGACCAGTTCCTCTTCCACCAGGCCAACCTGCGGATCATCGAGAGCGTCCAGAACGCGGTCGGCATCCCGGCGGACAAGACGTACCTGAACATCGAGAAGTACGGCAACACGAGCGCCGCATCGGTCCCGATGGCGCTCGTCGAGGCGCTCGCGGCGGACCGCATCGCGCCCGGCGACAAGCTCCTGATGGTCGCGTTCGGCGCCGGCTACACGGCCGGAGCGGCGGTGGTCGAGTGGACGGCCGATCCGGCCCGCGCCTTCCTGCGCCCCCGGAGCGCAGACCCGCCTCGGCCATCGCCAGCGGGAGGCCGCGCCGTCGACGCAGCGGTCGCTTGAGCGCTGATGTTCGACCTGACCGGCAAGACGGCGCTCGTCACCGGCGGCAGCCGCGGCCTGGGACGCGCGATCGCGCTGGCGCTTGCCGGCCAGGGCGCGGACGTCGCGATCAACTACCGCGGCAACGCCGAGGCGGCCGACGCGGTCGTCGGCGAGATCACCGGCCTCGGCCGGCGCAGCCTCGCCATCCAGGGCGACACATCGGGGGGCGCGAGGCATGCGAGGCCATCGTCAAGGCGGCCATCGACGGCCTGGGGTCGATCGACATCCTCGTCAACAACGCCGGCATCACGCGCGACAACCTGCTCATGCGCATGGACGCCGACGAGTGGGACGCGGTGATCGCCACGAACCTGAGCGGGCCGTTCTGGATGACCCGCGCCATCGCGCGCCCGATGCTCAAGGCTCGCTCCGGCCGGATCATCAACATGAGCAGCGCCGCCGGCCGGATGGGGAATCGCGGGCCAGGCGAACTACGCCGCGGCCAAGGCCGGGCTGATCGGCCTGACCAAGACGACCGCGCGCGAGCTCGCCAGCCGCGGCATCACCTGCAACGCCATCGCCCCCGGCCTGATCGAGACCGACCTCACGGCCGACCTGCCACCGGCCGCCACCGAGGCGCTCGTCGCCCTGACCCCGCTCGGCTACCTCGGCAATGTCGATGACGTCGCCGCCGCGGCCGTGTACTTCGCCTCCGACGAGGCGCGCTACGTGACCGGCCAGGTGCTCGGTGTCGACGGCGGCATCGTGATGGGGAGCTGAGCGCCGACCGGACTCTCGCCCCGGGCGCGCGGCTTGCAACGGCCTAAGATGAAGCCACGGCCAATCAAGCGATTTCCCGACGGGAGAAGGAGACCGATGCTCACCCTGCGTTCCATCCTGCGCCCGACCCGCATCGTCGACGCACACTGCGACATTCCATGCGGCGTCTACGACCCCGAGCAGGCCCGGATCGAGGCCGAGTCCTGTCTGCGCATCATCGAGAAGCACGACGCCAGCGACGACGAGCTGTTCCGGCCCGCTGCATCCACGTCAAGGAGGAGCGCGCCGAGCTGGTCAAGCACCATCTCGACGTCCTCTGGCACGACTACTTCAAGCCTGAGCACCTCGAGAAGTATCCCGACCTGCACGAGACCTTCTGGAAGGCCACCAAGCAGGCCAGCAAGGTCAAGCAGTCGCTTGATGCGGGTGCCGCCAAGGAGCTGCTCACGATGATCGACACCATCGACGAGATGTGGAAGTCGACCGGCGGCCCGGAGAAGACGCGCGTCAACGGGCGCCCATCCTGATCTACCGAGGCCGATGGGCGTGAAGGGCCTCGTCCGGCTCGCCCTCGCGCTCGTGGCGCTGCTCGCCGCCCGCCGCTGGCTCGACGTGGTCGAGGTCCGCGGTCGCTCGATGACGCCGACGCTTCAGCCGGGCGACCGGCTGCTCGATCGCGCGCGGGCGGCCCGCGGCGGGAGCGGTGGTCCGTGGCACGCGACCCGCGAGACGCCGGGACGAGAGCTGATCAAGCGAGTGGCCCGCGTCGATGGCGGCGGGGATGCACCTGCGCGGCGACAACCCGGCGGCAAGCACCGACGCCCGCTCGTTCGGACCCGTCCCCGATGCGAGTGTCCGGTGGCAGGCGGTCATGCGCTACTGGCCGCTCAGCCGCGCCGGCCGCATTCCCGCCGCCCCCTCGCCGCTGGAACCGCCGGAGGAGGGCGGCGAGCCCGCCTGCGCCTTTCCCGAGGCGCTGATCGCCGGCGGCTAGTCGTCGGGCACGATCTCGACGGGCAACGATCCGGCCGCCCATCGACTCAGGGCCAGGCCCTCGCTCCATCCCTGGTACTTCGCGGCCAGCAGTCGACGAGCCGGCGTCGCGCGCTCCTCGCCCTCGATCACCTGCGCCCGTCCGATCGAGCGTCCGTCCGCCGATCCGGACACGGACACGCGGGTCGGCCCGCAGGTTCCGGACCCAGTGCGCACGGTCGCGTCCACCGGCGAGCAGATAGATCCGCTCGCCATCGGTCGCGAACCAGATCTCGATCGTCCGCGGCCGGCCCGAAGAGCGTCCCGTCGTCTGCAGGTGGCAGACCGAGTCCCCGGCATGCGCCGCGAGGAGCTCGCCAGTGGTCATCGCGGTGCGCAGGCGGCCGCCACGGCGTCGACGCACCGGGCCAGCTCGGCCGGAAGCAGCTCGACGCCGGCGCCCGCCTCGGCAGCGACGAGGTGGCTCGACGCCCGCCGTCGGTCGCACGGAGAGGCGCGCGTCCGGGACGACGCTGCGCAGGAAGTCGAAGACGGGGCCAAGGCCGGCGTCGCCGTATTCGGCACGCACGGCTCCGGTGTCGACCACCACGTGGTGGGGCGCTCGCAGCGTGACGGCCTGGTGCAGGCGTGCCGCATCGTTGTAGAAGAACGCGATCGCGCCGGCGAGCCGCTCGTCGAGCGCGGCCGCCAGCTCGCGGTCGCGCGTGAGGCAGTAGAGGATCGGGTCGGCGGCCATCGGCCATCGAAGGGTAACAGGCACGGGCGGCGGTACAATGGGCGGCCCATGACCGCCACCACGCCCTCTCGCGCGACCGCAACGACGCGACCTGACGACCGGCCGCCACCAGCACCTCGGCAGCCTGCTCGGCCGGGTCTGGGCGGTGGACGCCGTCGGCGTCGAGGAGCGCGCCGCTTCACTTGCCAAGCGGTCGCATCAAGAAGGAGTCGAAGCTCTGGGCGCTCGACCTGGCGATCCGGATGATGGACCTCACGACGCTCGAGGGGAAGGACACGCCGGGCAAGGTGCGCGCGCTGGCCGGCAAGGCACGCCGCCCCGATCCGACCGACCCGACCATCCCGTCAGTCGCAGCGCTGTGCGTCTATCCCGAACATGATCACGACCGCGGTCGAGGCGCTGAAGGGCTCTGGCGTCAAGGTCGCCTCCGTCGCGACCTACTTCCCGTCCGGCCAGGCGCCGCTCGAGGTCAAGCTGGCCGACGTGCGCTCGGCCGTCGAGCTGGGGCCGACGAGATCGACATGGTCATCGACCGCGGCGCGTTCCTGGCGGGGGACTACGCATCGGTCTATCGACGAGATCGTTGCCGTCAAGGAGGCATGCGGCGAGGCCCACCTGAAGGTCATCCTGGAGACCGGCGAGCTCGAGACCTACGACAACGTGCGGCGCGCATCGGTCCTGGCCATGGCGGCCGGCGCCGACTTCATCAAGACCACCACCGGGAAGGTGCAGCCGGCGGCGACCCTGCCGGTCACGCTCGTCATGCTCGAGGCGATCCGCGACTTCCACGCCCAGACCGGTCGCGTGGTGGGCATGAAGCCCGCCGGCGGGATCAAGACGGCGAAGGAGGCGATCGGCTACCTGACGACGCTGTACGAGACGCTCGGGCCGGCCTGGATGACGCCCGACCTCTTCCGCTTCGGCGCCAGCTCGCCTGCTCAACGACGTGCTGATGCAGATTCGCAAGGAGCGCACCGGCCGATACTCCGGCCCCGACTACTTCACCCTCGACTAGCCCGATGGAGGTCGCGCCCGGCACGATCGCCGTGTGGTCCGATCTCGGCTGTCCGTGGTCGCACGCCGTGGTGTGGCGCCTCCACGACGCGCGGCACCGCCTCGGGCTCGACGGGCGCGTCGCGTTCGACCACCACGTCTTCCCGCTCGAGCTCTTCAACAGCGAGCCGACCCCGCGGCCGCAGCGCGACGCCGAGTGGCCGATGGCCGCGCACGCTCGCCCCGCGTGCCGGCTGGCAGCCCTGGGCGGCGCCCGACCATGCCTGGCCGGTGACGATGCTGCCGCCGATGGAGGCGGTGCAGGCCGCGAAGCTCCAGTCGCTGGCCGCCGCGGAGGAGCTCGACCGCGGGCTGCGCCGCGCGTTCTGGGGCGAGAGCCGCTGCATCAGCCTGCGCCACGTGATCCTCGAGGTGGCCACCGAGTGCGACAGCGTCGACGTCGGGCGCCCTGGGCGACGCGCTGGATGACGGCCGGGCCCGGCGGGCGCTCTTCGACGACTGGGCGGTCGCCCGCGGGGACGAGGTCCGAGGCTCCGCGCACCTGTTCGCGCCGGACGGCACGAACGCGCAGAACCCCGGCATCGGCATCGGCTGGCGCGAGGACGGCTCGAGCGGCGGGACGGCATTCCTCGAGTCGGACGATCCGGCTGCGATCGAGCACTTCCTGCGGGCGGCCGCGGGATGACCGCGACCAGCCGCGCGATGATCCTCAGCGAGCTGTCCGCCGGAGAAGCGCGCGAGATCTTCGATCGCTTCGTGGCGGGCGAGCCGGAGCGTCTCGCCACGTTCCTCGCCGAGGTCCGTCGACGGAACGGTCCGGTCGAGCGTCTCGACCGGTCGCTCGAGTCGATGGTGGCCGGCATCTGGAAGCGGCGTGCCCGCGGTTCTCACGCCCGGCAGCCCTGAGGCGTTTCTGGAAGCGTGCACCTGCCGCCGTTCGAGACGCTGATCGACGCCCACGCAGCCGAGCTGCATCGGTTTCTGACCGGGTTCGTCGGGCCGACCGAGGCGGAGGACTGCCTCCAGGAGACCTTCATGTCCGCGTTGCGCGCCTACCCACGACTTCGACACGGCGAGAACCTTCGTGCCTGGCTGTACACGATCGCGCAGCGCAAGGCGACCGATGCCGTCCGGCGCGCCGCCCGTCGCCCGACCCGCCAGCTCGACGGCATCGAGCCCGCCGTACCGGCGCCCGGCGATCCGCCCGACGACGGGACTCTGGATGCTCGTCCGCCGGCTCCCGGCCAAGCAGCGCGCCGCGGTGGCACATCGGTTCGTACTCGACCTCGCCTACGCCGAGATCGGTGCGCGCATGGGCACCAGCGAGGAGGCGGCTCGCCAGAACGTGAGCGCCGGCCTGCGACGGCTGCGCCGGGAGGTGATCCGATGACCGATGACCTCGAAGCGCGCCTCGCCGGCGCGGCATCGCCCCAGCCATTCGACCTCGAGCGCCTGCGGAGCACGATCGCGCGCCGTGCAGCCAATGCGGGGCTGCTCGACGTCGCCTACGCCACGCACGACTCGCCGCTCGGCCCGCTGACCGTGATCGTGACGCCGCGCGGCCTCCTGAGGCTCTCCTACCCCGGCGAGCCCGTCGATGCGCAGCTGGATGACGTCGCGGCCCGAGTCTCGCCGCGCGTCCTCGCGGCGGCCGAGCGCACCGACGACGTGCGGCGCCAGCTTGACGAATACTTCAGTGGGTCCAGGCAGGCGTTCGACCTCCCGATCGACTGGCGGCTCGTGCGTGGCTTCGCGGGAGGGGTCCTGCGTGCCACGGCGCGCATCCCGTTCGGCGCCGTGTCCACCTACCGCGACATCGCCGCCCGGGCCGGCTCGCCCAACGCCTACCGCGCGGCCGGCAACGCGCTCGGCTCGAACCCGGTCCCGATCGTGGTGCCCTGCCATCGGGTCCTCCACGCCGGCGGCGGCCTGGGAGGCTACACCGGTGGATTGGATCGCAAGCGGTACCTCCTCCGGCTCGAGGGCGTCCTGGACGCCTAGGCTTCGGAACCGATGCGGCCCGACGCGCGTCCGACGCGCAGAGCCACCGACTTCTCGAACCGAGGACCATCCATCCGTGCGCAATCGACTCGTCGTCGGCCTGACGGCCGCATTCGTCCTTGCAGCCTGCGCTGCCCCGACCGACATCGACAACCCCACGGCCCCGGGCACCGCGCCCGTCCTGGTGATCGCCGAGGGCGATGCAGGCGGGCCCGGTCTCAGCGTGGCGGATGCCCTCGAGCACCAGGCCACGGACGACATCGTCACGGTGAGCGGCGCGCTGTTCGTTGACGCCGACGGCACCATGTGGCTGTGCGACGCGATCGCGGAGTCATTCCCGCCCCAATGCGGTGGCGATCGGATCGAGGTGGAGGGGTTGGATCCTGGCGATGTACCCAACCTGCAGGAGGAACAAGACGTGCGATGGTCGGAATCGGTGACCCTGGTGGGGTCGGTCGAATGAGCAGGCTCATCGGCGTCGCGCTGCTGGGTCTCATGCTCGTGGCATGCGCGGCGCCGGCGGCCACGCCCGAGGCGGAGGGGTCGCTCGCCATCGTCGCCGCCTACGAGGAGCCGCCTGCCGGGCAGCCGATCTCGATCGGCGGATACGGGTTCTTCGTCTCCGTGGACGGAGGTCCGGAGATCGAGATCCCCTTCGACGGATCGGTTCAGCTGCCGGTCGCGACCGGTGCGCACGACCTGACGTTCGTCACACGCCCCGCGAGCGACATGATCGTCGTGAACGAGGAGGGGGAGTCCGAGCGTGAGTTCTACGACATCAGCGCGGAATGCGAGCAGGAGGTGGACGTTCCGTCGGGCGGCGAGGTTCGCCTCGTGTACCACGCCCAGGGCGGCGAGGACTGCAACGTGACGATCGAGGCGGCGTAGCCTCGGCGCTCAGGGTGCGCGGACCGCAGGTGCGATAATCGAGGGCGATGACCCTCACCAAGAAGCCCGAGACGCGCCCGGCCAAGAATCCGTGGGGCCTGGCCGCCGGCGGCGACATGCCGTGGGAGTACGCGCCGGCGCCCGAGGCGACCGACCACGTCCGCATCGAGGCGGAGTACGGGCTCTTCATCGGCAACGAGTTCCGCGCCGTCGAAGCCGCGCAAGACGTTCACCGTCATCAACCCGGCCACCGAGGAGCCGCTGGCGAAGGTCGCGCACGCCTCGAAGGCGGACGTGAACCGCGCGGTGGCGGCCGCGCTCGCGGCGCATCGGTCCACGTGGTCGAAGCTGCCCGGACGGGAGCGCGCGAAGTACCTCTATCGGATCGCGCGCATCCTCCAGGAGCGCTGCCGCGAGTTCGCCGTGGTGGAGTCGATGAACTCGGGCAAGCCGATCAAGGAGTCGCGCGACGTCGACGTGCCGCTCGCGGCGGCCCACTTCTTCTACTACGCCGGCTGGGCCGACAAGCTCGAGTACGCGTTCCCGAACCGCACGCCGCGCTCGCTCGGCGTGGCCGCGCAGGTCATCCCCTGGAACTTCCCGCTGCTCATGCTGGCCTGGAAGATCGCGCCGGCGCTGGCGGCCGGCAACACCGTCGTATCTGAAGCCGGCCTCCACGACGCCGCTCACCGCCTACCTGTTCGCCGATGTGGTGCGCCAGGCCGACCTGCCGCCGGGCGTGGTCAACATCATCACCGGCCCGGGCGAGATCGGCATGGAGCTCGTCACCCATCCCGACGTGCAGCAAGGTGGCGTTCACCGGCTCGACCGCGGTCGGCAAGATGATCGCCCGCGCCGTGGCGGGCAGCGGCAAGAAGGTGACCCTCGAGCTCGGCGGCAAGGCGGCCAACGTCGTGTTCGACGACGCGCCGCTCGACCAGGCCATCGAGGGCATCATCAACGGCATCTACTTCAACCAGGGCGAGGTCTGCTGCGCCGGCTCGCGCCTCTTCGTGCAGGAGAGCGTCTACGAGCCGCTGATCGACAAGCTCAAGGCACGCCTCGGCGACGCTGCGCGTCGGCGATCCGCTCGACAAGAACACCGATGTCGGCGCCATCAACTCGGCCGGCCAGCTGGCGAAGGTGCAGGAGCTGGTGCGACTCCGGCATCGCGGAGGGGGCCGAGATCTTCCAGCCCGACTGCGAGCTGCCGACCCGCGGCTTCTTCTTCCGCCCGACCCTCTTCACCGGCGTGTCGCAGTCCCATCGCATCGCGCAGGAGGAGATCTTCGGCCCGGTGCTGTCGGTCCTCACCTTCCGGACGCCCGAGGAGGCCATCGAGAAGGCGAACAACACGCCGTACGGGCTCTCGGCCGGCGTGTGGACCGAGAAGGGCAGTCGGATCTTCAAGATGGTGAGCGCCATGAAGGCCGGCGTGGTGTGGGCGAACACCTTCAACCGCTTCGACCCGACCAGCCCCTTCGGCGGCTACAAGGAGTCCGGCTACGGGCGCGAGGGCGGCATCCACGGGCTGGGTGCGTACCTCGACATGGCCGGCAACGGCACGAACGGCCGATGACGCGCGAGGTGCCCACCTGATGGCCGCCCGGCGCCCGACGGCCACGAAGCGGCGTGCGGCGGCCCGGCCATCGGTGCTGGAGCAGCGCGCTGCGCAGCCGCTGGCGACCACGAACGGGGCAGCGGCGCGCGGAGAACGCATCGGCGTGCGCAAGACCTACAAGCTCTACATCGGCGGAGCCTTTCCGCGGACCGAGTCCGGGCGCGCATACGAGGTCTTCGGCGCGAAAGGCGAGCTGCTGGCCAACGCCTGCCGCGGGACGCGCAAGGACATCCGCGACGCCGTGCGCGCCGCGCGCAAGGCGCAGCCCGGATGGGCCGCGAAAACCGCCTACAACCGCAGCCAGATCCTGTACCGCATCGCGGAGCTGATGGAGGGCCGGCGCGACCAGTTCATCGCCGAGGTGATCGTCAGCGAGGGCGTGACGCGTCCCAGGGCCACGCGCAGCGTCGACGCTGCCATCGACCGATGGGTCTGGTACGCGGGGTGGGCCGACAAGTACCCGCAGCTCGTCGGGACCGTCAACCCGGTCGCCGGCAGTTACTTCAACTTCAGCGTGCCCGAGCCGACCGGCGTGGTGGGCGTGATCGCGCCAGAGGCCTCCAGCCTGCTCGGCCTGGTGAGCCGCCTGGCCCCGGTGATCGTGAGCGGGAACGCGGCGGTCGTGATCTCGTCCGAGACGCGGCCACTGCCGGCGGTCACCCTGACGGAGGTGCTGGCCACCTCCGACGTCCCCGGCGGGGTCGTGAACCTGATCACCGGGCTGCGCCGCGAGCTGGTCGGGCACCTGGCCGGCGCACATGGACGTCAACGCGCTCGATGCCTTCGGCGCGGCACCGGACCAGGCGGCCGCACTCGAAGAGACCGCGGTCGAGAACGTGAAGCGCTTCGTGCGCCCGCCGCCGTCGGGGCTCGAGCGCTATGACTGGCTGGACGACTCCGCGCAGTCGCCGTACCTCATCGGCGAGTACGTCGAGATCAAGACCGTCTGGCACCCCATCGGCGCCTGAGCGTTTCCGACGGGCCGGATGCGCCGATCGATCTAGGGCTGACTCACCACGGCCGATGCCGTCGGTGACCTCGTCGCACTTCGGGCGCGGGCTCGATGTCGCGCGACCTTCGCGCGGTTGCCGCAGGTCCGCATGTCGCACCAGCGCCGGCGTCCGGCGGGGGACTCGTCGATGAAGAGCCAGCTGCAGGTGTCGTCGGCGCACACCTTGAGGCGCTGCTGATCGTGCTCCGCGAGGTAATGCGCCAACGAGCCGGCCACGGCCGAGCGAGCCTGGTCGAGCTCGTCGCCGATGGGTTCCATGCGGAAGCGGTGATCTCGTCCGGCGGGCCGCAGCGCGTGGTAGTGGACCCCTTCGCGCAGGATGCGGTTGATCGCCGTCACGTGCGCGCGCGTCGGCGCCTTGCCGTCGGCCACCCGGGCCGCGATGCCTCGCACCAGGCCGCGCAGCTCGCGAAATCGCGGTAGGTCCCGCGCGAGCCGCTCGTCGCTGGCTCGCTGCTTCATGAGGCCCCGCGCGTCGAGCCATCCGCGCAGGACGGCGAGGTCGGCATCGACCGATGGAGTCTCGGACGGAGACAGCTTCAGGCGATTGGCGAACTCGACGAAAAGCTCGGGCTCGGGCGAGGGCTCAGGCGGCGAGTCATGCGTTTCTGTCATCAGGCTGTAACCATAACATGGCTGTTGACAAGTTACCACCAAACGGCCTACCATCCTGATGTAACCGATAAGCGTGTTACATGGAGTTACACAGAGGAGCGTCCATGATGGAACTGCTGGCAGTCGTGATGACACTCATCGGCATGGCGCTCGTCGGGCGCGTCGCGGGCGCCGACAGCCGGCCACGCTTCGATGACGAGCCGCATCGCCAGGTCTGACGAGGCGGCAATCGATGGAGCGACTCCGATTCCGATCGACGAGCCTGGTCGACCTGATGGCCGAGCTGCACGAGCGCGACCTTCAGGCCGAGGTACGCTTGCTCGCCGCCGCGCGACGAGTGCCGATCCGCACCCGGGCGCGGCGCTTCGGGCTGCGTCTGTTCGGCCGCACTTCGCAGAGGCCCTGACCGGCTGAAACGGGTCGGCGGCCCTAGAATGGCCGCCAATGCCTCGGCCACGTGCCGCCTCGCGCAGCGGCGATGCGGTCATCAGCAACGCCGAGCTGGCGCGGATCTTCAACGAGATCGGCGACATGCTCGAGATCATGGGAGAGGTCGTCTACAAGGCGGTCGCCTATCGCCGCGTCGCCGACGTCGTCGAGCGCTACCCCGATGACGTCGCCGCCCTCTTCCGGCGCGGAGAGCCACCGAAGATCGCCGGGGCCGGCGCCGCCCTGACCGCAAAGCTGGCAGAGCTGGCGGAGACCGGGCGGCTCGCATACCACGAGAAGCTTCGCGCCCAGGTTCCCGACGGCGTGCTCGAGCTGCTACGCGTGCCCGGCGTCGGACCGAAGACGGTCCGCACGCTCCATGAGACCGCTCGGCATCGACTCGCTCGAGGCGCTGCGGGCGGCGGCCGAGGGCGGGGCGACTGCGCCACGTCAAGGGCCTCTCCGAGCGGACCGAGCAGAACATCCTCGACGGCGATCGCCCGCATCGAGCGGCGCAGCAGCAACACGCGCCTGCTGCTCCACGACGCCGATGCGCTCATCGCCGGCCTGGTGGAGCGACCTGCGCGAGGTGCGCGGCGTGACGCGCATCGAGCCGGCCGGGTCGCTGCGCCGCGTCGCCAGCCGACCATCGGCGATCTCGACCTCCTCGCGGCCGTCGAGGACCCGGCGGCGGTCATCGCGGCGCTCGATGCGCTCAGCGAGGTCGACAAGGTCATCTCGGCCGGGACGGACAAGTCCAGCATCATCCTGCGCGACGGTCCACGGGTCGACCTGATGGTCTGTCCGCCCGCCGCATGGGGCACCCATCTCGTCCACTTCACCGGCAACAAGGAGCACAACATCGCACTCCGCGGACTGGCGCTCGACCGCGGGCTGGTCGCTGTCCGAGAAGGGATTCAAGGTCATCGAGGACGGGTCGCTGCTGCTCGAGGCAGAGGAGGCCGACGTGTACGCGCGCCTCGGCCTGCCGTGGATCGCCGCCCGAGCTGCGCGAAGGGCGACGGCGAGATCGAGGCCGCCGCTGCCGGCAGGCTGCCGGCGCTCGTCACCCGCCAGGACATGCAGGGCGACACGCACACGCACTCGGACTGGACCGATGGCGTCGACACGATCGAGACCATGGCGCGAGCCGCGCGCGACTTCGGACATGAGTACATCGTGCTCACCGACCACTCGCCCTCGCTCGGCGTGACCCGCGGCCTCACCCCCGACCGCGTCGATGAGCAGCGCGCCGAGATCGCGCGTCTCAACCCCGAGCTGGCGCCCTTTCGGATCCTGCACGGCACCGAGATCGAGATCAGGGCGGACGCCACGCTCGACTATCCCGATGAGATGCTGGCGCGCTACGACGTGGTCATCGCCAGCATTCACACCGGGCGTAACCAGTCGGCAGAGCAGCTGACCCGGCGCGCGCTGGCCGCGATCGAGAACCCGCACGTCGACGTGCTGGCACATCCGTCGGGGCGCATCGTCGAACCGCCGCGACCCGCTGCCGCTCGACTGGCCGCGCATCTTCGAGGCGGCCGCGCGCACGGGCACCGCCCTCGAGATCAACGGCAGCCCGCGGCTCGACCTGGACGACTCGCTTGCGCGGGCAGCAGGTCGTGCCGGTGCTCGGCTGACGGTGGCGTCGGATGCGCACCGCACCGAGGAGCTCTCGCAGCAGCACTACGCGGTCGATCGTCGCGCGCCGTGCGTGGCTCAACCCGGCCAGCTGCTGGCCACTCGCACGGCCGACGAGCTGCTGGAGCTGCTGGCGTGATCAGCCGCCTCTTCGCGCGACCGTCGCCGCATCGCGGTGCTGCGCCGCATCGATCGCCCGGCCGCGATCCTGCTCGCCATCGCACAGGCGCTGGTTGCCACCGCGGGCTGGTTTGCCGAGCCCGTCTGGCTGGCGGTCGCCATCGCCGGCCAGCTCATGCTCGGCGGCCTCGTCGCCGTTCGGGTCTTCGGGCCCATGCGGGCCGAACTCGGCCTGGCTCGGTATGCCGTCCCGGCCGCGGCGGGCATCGCGGCGACGCTCTTCGGACGGCTCATTCCCGGCGGGCTCAGCCTGCTGCTCGTTCCCGATCGCTGGCCGTGCTGCTGTGGATCGTCACCTACCTCGAGCTGCGGATCGAGCGGGGCACGCGGAGGGCGACCATCGGGCGACTGCTGCTGACCGTCATCCTCTTCGCCGGCGCCGCCGGCGTGCTCGACCTGTTCGGGCCGCGAGCGTGGCCCACCCCGATCGTCCTGATCGCGGGCCTGGCCCTGCCCCTGGCGCTGCGCTCGTCGGAGGCTCGCGGCACGATGGGCCTCGAGGGATTCGGGCAGGGGCTGCTGCACGTCCTGGCCGTCGCCCAGATCGGCGCGGCGCTCGTGCTCCTCGACATCCCGCTGACCGTCATGGCGCCGGCGCTCATCGCGCTCGCGTTCTACGCCTGGAGCGGGGCGGCCGAGGCGCTCCGCGGGCCGGCCTCCGGCCGAAGCATCGCCGTAGAGTTCGGCTCGCTCGCCCTCTTCGGCCTGGTCGTCGGCCTGCTCCTGCATCGGCCCTGAGAGCCGCTCGCGGTAGGCCGCGTTGACACCCCCCGGGCCCGGTGGTACAACAGGGCGCCCTTCGGCCCCGGCCTCCGGCCGCCCCGTGCACCCACATCGGAGACGCTTGCATCGCTCATGGCGCTTGGAGAAGCTGACACCACCACCCGACAACGACGCCAGCTGGCCGAGGCCGCGATCGGCACACGCCACGCCGCGGCGAGTGGGAGGACGCAGTCGACGCGAACCGGCAGCTCCTTGAGCTCGGCCCCGACATCGATGCCTACAACCGCCTCGGGAAGGCGCTCGCCGAGCTCGGACGTCACCCCGAGGCGCTCGAGGCGTACGAGCAGGCGCTCGAGCGCGACGCCACCAACCGCATCGCGCAGCGCAACGTCGACCGGCTGCGCGCTGCTGATCGGCCGGCGACAGAGGCCCGCCGGCGAACGGCAAGCGGCCGCCCGGAGAAGGCGCCCGCCACGCTGTTCATCGAGGAGATGGGCAAGACCGGCCGTGCCCGTCTCATCAACCTCGCCGCCCCGCGCATCCTGGCTCCGCTGTCGCCCGGAGACGCGGTCGAGCTCGAGGTCGACGGCGAGCGAGCTGGTGGCGCGCGTCGGCAAGGGATCGATCGGCAGCGTCGAGCCGCGAATCGCGCGCACGCCTGCTCAAGCTCATCGCCGACCGGCAACCGCTACGAGGCGGCCATCACCGTCCATCCACGAGGCCGGTGACGAGGTGCGGATCATCATCCGCGAGGTCTTCACCCACCCGGCGAACTTCGGCAAGGTCTCGTTCCCCGGGAGCGCAGCGGCCCCGGCGGCCGGCGTCAGACCGTACATGAAGGGGTCCGCGCTTCGCTACGATGACGACGACGAGAGCGAGGAGGCCGACGAGGACTCGGAGGAGGTCGAGGAGCTCGACACCACCCTCCCCGAGTACTCCGCCGAGCCCGAGCTCGAAGAGGAGCTGGTCGAAGAGCCATAGGCGTCGATGAGCGAGGCGGACGGACAGGACTCGACCACGTCGTCCTTCCCCGTCGCCTCCCCGGACTGGCCCTCCTCGAGCGCTACTTCCCGCCGCCCGCCGACAACCTGCTCGACGCCGAGCTGCGCGCCTTCGCCTCGCCCGGCGACACCGTCCTCGACCCGTGGGCCGGCACCGGCTGGACCGCGCGTCGTGCCATCGCCGCAGGGCATGCGCGCCGTCGCGGCCGATCCGAGCCCGTTCGCGCAGCTGGCCGCCGTCGCCCTCCTCGACGGCGCCGGGACCCGGCCGTGCTCGACGCCGCCTTCGCCCAGCTGGCCGCGCTCCCGGCGAGTCGACGTGCCGCTCCGCCAGCATATCGAGGAGCTGTACGCGACGCGCTGCGCCGCCTGCCGGCGCGCCGGTCGTCGCCGACCAGTTCATCTGGCCGCGCGACGCCGATGCGCCGGCCGCAAGATCTACCGCTGCGAGGCGTGCGACGCTCTCGCGTCGGCGGCCCCGAGGAGCGGTCCGCGCCGGTCGACGAGGTCGACCTCGCCAAGCTCGGCATCGAGCGCGCCGACGGCGATCCCGTCGACCGACCGACGCCGGAGGGCGACGATCCGCCGACGGAGCCTCCCGCCCGCGCCGATCGGCGTCTGACCGACGCCGACGCCCCGCGGTCGGTGACGAGCTCGACCTTGCCATCGGCGAGGCCGGCGGCCCGCCGCCCGCCGCCGCGCGCCGCCGACCCGCCCTGCGCGCGTCGGCCGACGGCCCGCGCTTCGCCTCCACCGTGCGCCCAGACCCGATACCGGTCGCCGCGCGGAGGGCACGCGCCAGACGGCCCGCACCACCTGCAGCTGCGCGCGAGCGCTTCCCGGTGCTCGACGGCCGCGAGGACCTGGTCGACGAGCTGCTCGACCTGTACACCCCGCGCAACCTGTACGCCCTCCATGCCATCGGCGCCAAGATCGACACCGAGCTGCGCGATCAACCGACCGCGGCCGTCATGCGCCTGGCGCTCGCCGCGTGCCTGCTGCCCGCGAGCCGCCTGAACGGCTATCCCGGGCCGTGTCGCGTCGCTGCGCATCGCCGGCGGCCACGTCCGCCAGCCGGCGCAGCCGCCACCAGCGCGAGGTCAACGTGTGGCGTCCTTCTCGCGATGCGTTCGCGGACGTGCGCACCGCCATCGCCGCGCTCGGCGACGACCGGCACGAGGCGCGCTTCGCCGCCGACTTCGGTGAGCTGGGCGGGATGGGCGCGGCGAACGTCCTCTGGCTGCGCTGCGCGCGCGGCCGTCGTCGGCCAGTACTTGCCCCCCGACGGCGTCGACCTCGTGCTCGTCTGCGCCCGCCGCCCCGCCCAGCATCGACGAGCTCGGCTTCGAGTACCTCGCCACCGCCTGGCTGCTCGGCCGCGAGGCCGCCGAGACGCTGCGCCTCGAGCCGATCTTCGGCGGCGGCGCGCCACCGCGAGGGCGCGGAGGCCACCGCCCTGCGCCACGGCATGGCGTCGGCGGCAGGCGCGCTGAAGCCGGGCGGCTGGTGCATCGTCCTGCTCGAGCAGGCGCGACCCGGAGCGCCTGCTTGCCGTGGCCGCTCGCCGGCGCGGCCGCCGGCCTCGAGCTGGTCGACGTCATCCACCGCGAGTCGGAGCGCAGCCGGCGACGGCGTCGCCCTCCACTTGCGCAAGCCGATCGGCGGAGGATCGGCTGCGACACGCGGTCAGCCCGCAGCCCGCTGCGCCTCGGGCCGATGGCGGGGCACCTGACCTATCCCGAGCTCGCCGAGGCGATCGAGCGCGCCGTCGCCGGCCTCCTCCGCGATCGCGGCGAGCCGGCCGGCCTCACCCGCGTCGCCGCGGCGATCATGGCCGAGCTCGGCAGCTCCGGCCTGCTGCGCCGCGTCGCCGACCGCGCGCGTGGCGACGGACGGAGGCGAGGCCGTCGGCGACCGGATCGAGGGCGGGCGGCCCGCAGTCCTCGCCAGTCTCATCCGCGAGGAGCTGTGGCGCGACGATCACCCGATCCTCGTCCGCATCGGCGACGAGGCGCAGCCGCTGTGGTGGCTGCGCGAGCCCGAGCTGGCCGAGCGGCCGCTTGCCGACCGCGTCGAGTGGGCGACCTGGTCGATCCTGTCGACCGCGGGACGCATCGACGAGGACGGCTTCTTCGAGCGCATCTATGCGGCTCTTTCCCGGACTCCAGGCACCCGACGAGGAGCTGGTGCGCGCCTGCCTGGCCGCATACGCAGGCTCCCGGCGAGCGCGGCTCGCTGCGCGACCGAGGACGACCTCGCGCGCCGCACCGCCGACCACGCTCGGGTCCTCGCCACGCTGGTCGACGTACGGCCATCGGCTCGGGCTGCGCGCCTGGATCGCCGGCTCGCGAGCACGACCGCGTCCGTCGATGGCCGGCCGCTCGTCGAGCGGCTCGCGACGAGGAGAGCGTCGCGTCTACCTGCCGCTCGTGATCCGCGCGCCGACCGAGGCGCTCGGCGCAGGTCGATGCCATCTGGTACGTCCGCGGCAAGCTCGCCTTCCTGTTCGAGGTGGAGTGGACCGCCATGGTCGGCGAGGCGGTCCTGCGGCGCGGGCGCGAGATCCCGCTCGGCGACGAGCAGGCGCGGTTCCTCGTGATCCCCGCCGAGCGCGCGGAGCTGCTGCGGCTGAAGCTCGATCGGTCACCATGGCTGCGCGAGGAGGTCGAGCGCCAGAACTGGCACGTCCTGAAGTGGCAGCACCTCGACACCCTGGCCGCCCGGGACGGGGCGAGGATCGAGTGGCTCGAGCCGGTGCTCGGCCTCGACCCGCTCATCGAGCGTGGCGGCGAGCAGCTCACCATGTTCGGGGAGTGATCCGCGATGTCGCTTGCTCGCTCGAGTGGGCGAGGCTCTATGACTCGCGCGCCGGGAGTGCCGTGGTTCCCCCCTGCGGCACTCCCGATTCGTCGCCGCTCAGCCCGCCGGCGTGCCCGTCGACGCGGTGCGCGCCGACCCATGGTGCGGCGCACCACGGTCATCACCTCGTCGACGTACGGCTGGCCCTGGCCGGTCTCGATGGCGTGCGCCAGGCAGCCGTCGATGTGGTCCTCGAGCAGCAGCAGGCGCGACCTGGTCGGCGGCCGCGGTGAGCGCCTCGACCTGCTGCAGGACGTCGAGGCAGTACGCCTCCTCGTCGACCAGGCGCTGGATGCCGCGCGCCTGGCCCTCGATGCGCGCGCAGGCGCGTCACGAGCTCGCGCTTGTCCTTCGTGTAGGCGTGCCGGAAGTGGGCTCCGCTGCATCGGTGTCCCATACTGTGGGGCAGTATGCGTGGCGAGCATCGCGAGGCGGTCAATCGAGGCGTCGCGCCCGATCAGCGGTAGCATGGGCCGATGACCCCCCTGGAACGCCATGAGCTCATCGAGCCCGCTCGAGCGCGCGCTCGTCGTGATCAGCCATCCCGACGACGCCGAGTTCGGCGCCGCGCCGACCATCGCGCACCTCGCGGCCGCCGGCGCCCGGGTCGACTACGTCGTGACCACCGACGGCGGCAAGGGGACCGAGGATCCGGACGTGACGCCCGAGCTGCTGTCGGCCACGCGGGTCGCCGAGCAGCGGGCCGCGGCCGACATCCTGGGCGTGACGCGAGATCGTGCATCTCGGCTATCCGGACGGCTACCTGACCCCGTCGCTCGACCTGCGGCGCGACATCACGCGCCAGATCCGCCGCTTCCGCCCGGACCTCGTCATCACCCAGAACCCGCAGCGGCGGCTCGACCACAACCCGTTCATCGGCCATCCCGATCACCTCGCCACCGGCGAGGCGACGCTGGCGGCCGTCTACCCGGCGGCGCGCGACCGCCTCAACTTCCCGGAGCTGTGGCGCGACGAGGAGCCTCGAGCCGTGGAAGGTGCGCCAGGTGCTGCTGACCGGCGTCGAGGAGCCGAACCTGTGGCGTCGACGTGGCCGACACGTTCGAGATCGGCATGCGCGCCATCCTGGCCCACACGAGCCAGGTCGACCCGGAGACCGTCGAGGAGCGGATGCGCGAGCGCGCGCGGCTGGTCGGCGAGCCGCAGGGCATCGGCCTGGCGCAGGCATTCGCTCTCGATCATCCTCGAATGACGCGGCGCGGCGGCGGGCGGCGGCGGGGGCGGCTGGGGCGGCGGATTCGGCGGGCCGGAGCCGGACCTGACCCGCCGGCCCGGGAGCGAGGGCGCACCCTGCGCCGCATCGCCGGGTTCTTCGCGCCGTATCGCGGCCGCCTGGGGTTCATCGCCGGTCCTCATCCTGATCACGGTCAGCATCGGCGTCGTCAACCCGATCCTCCTCAAGCTGATCATCGACAACCTCACTCGCGGTCCGCCGAGCCTGGAGCTGCTGTACATCCAGGCCGGCCTGATGATCGTGCTGCCGATCGTCACCAGCGCCATCGGTGTCTGGCAGGCGTACCTGTCCAACGTGGTCGGCCAGCGGGTCATGAACGACCTGCGGCTGGCGCTCTACCGCCACCTGCAGTGGATGCCGCTGCGCTTCTTCACCGAGACCCGCACCGGCGAGATCCAGAGCCGCATCGCCAACGACGTCGGCGGGGTGCAGTCGGTGGTGACCGATACCGCCGCCTCGCTGCTCAGCAACTTCGCGACCGTGGCGACCACGGTCATCGCGATGCGGATCCTCGACTGGCGGCTGACGCTGCTGAGCCTGGGCCTGCATGCCGGTCTTCGCCTACATCACCTACCGCGTCGGCAAGGTCCGCCGCGAGGTGAGCACCCTCACCCAGCGCTCGATGGCCGAGATGAGCGCCATCACCGAGGAGTCGCTCAGCGTGTCGGGCATCCTGCTCTCGCAAGACGTTCGGCCAGCAGGAGGCGAGCATCGAGCGCTTCCGCGCCGAGTCGCAGCGCCTCGGCGACCTCCAGGTGCGCGGCCAGATGATCGGCCGCTGGTTCTTCGCGCTGATCGGCACCTTCTTCAGCATCATGCCGGCCTTCGTCTACCTGCTGGCCGGCTCGCTGATCATCGGCGGCGACACGAACGTCAGCATCGGCACGATCGTGGCCTTCACCACGCTCCAGTCGCGCCTCTTCTTCCCGCTCGGCCAGCTGCTCAACGTGCAGGTCGAGATCCAGGGCGCGCTGGCCCTCTTCGACCGCATCTTCGAGTACCTCGAGATGGAGCACGAGATCGTCGACGCGCCCGATGCGGTCGAGCTGTCGCCGGCGACGATGCGCGGCGAGGTCGCGCTTCGAGGACGTCTCGTTCCGCTACCCGGTCGCCGCCGGCCCAGCTCGAGGTCGCGCCCGAGGCGGCGGCGGCCGAGGCCGAGGGTCGCGCGGTCCCGACCGGCGATCCAGCCCTTCGCGCTCAGCGACATCAGCTTCACCGCCGCAGCCGGGCCAGCTCGTCGCGCTGGTCGGGCCGTCGGGGAGTGGCAAGACGACCACCACGTACCTCATCCCGCGGCTGTACGACGTGGATGCCGGCTCGGTGAGCATCGACGGCGTCGACGTGCGCGGCGTCGACGCCTCGAGTCGCTCGGCCGCGTGATCGGCTTCGTGACGCAGGAGACGTACCTGTTCCACGACACGCGTGCTCGCCAACCTGCGGTACGCGAAGCCCGAGGCGACCATGGAGGAGATCGAGGAGGCCGCCCGGGCGGCCGCGATCCACGACCGGATCATGGAGCTTCCCGACGGCTACGACACGGTGGTGGGGGAGCGCGGCTACAAGCTGTCCGGCGGCGAGAAGCAGCGCGTCGCCATCGCCCGCGTCCTGCTCAAGGATCCGCGCGTCCTGATCCTCGACGAGGCGACGTCCGCGCTCGACACCGTCAGCGAGCGGCTCATCCAGACGGCGCTCGCACGGCCTCATGGAGGGGCGCACCACGATCGCCATCGCCCACCGGCTCTCGACGATCCTGCGCGCGGACCAGATCCTGGTCATGGCGCGCGGCCGCATCGTCGAGCGCGGCACGCACGCCGAGCTCATCCGCCAGGAAGGGCTGTACGCGAAGCTCTCCCAGGAGCAGTTCGCCGTGGACGCGCAGGGCGGCTAGCGGATCCATCTGCTGCCCCCGGCGTCGCGTGCGACACTCTGCGCATGCCCAACCGCCTGGCCGACGAGACCAGCCCCTACCTGCTCCAGCACGCCCACAACCCGGTCGACTGGTACCCGTGGGGGCCGGAGGCGCTCGAGCAGGCCCGCGAGCACGATCGGCCGATCTTCCTGTCGATCGGCTACGCCGCATGCCACTGGTGCCACGTCATGGAGCGCGAGTCGTTCGAGAATCCGGAGATCGCGGCCCTCATGAACGAGCACTTCGTGAGCATCAAGGTCGACCGCGAGGAGCGGCCCGACCTCGACGACGTCTACATGGCCGCCGTGCAGGCGATGACCGGCTCCGGCGGCTGGCCGATGAGCGTCTTCCTGACCCCCGACCTGCGGCCGTTCTTCGGCGGCACGTACTTCCCGCCGGAGGACCGCCATGGGATGGCGGGCTTCCCGCGCGTCCTCGCGTCGGTTGCCGACGCGTACCGCACCCGCCGCGCCGAGGTCGAGCAACAGGCCGGCATGCTCGCCGCCCACCTGCAGGCGCAGCTGGCGGTCCCCGCCGGCGACCGCGACCCCGAGCGCGCGCCAGCTCGAAGCGGCGGCCGCGCGCGGTCGGCGGCGAGCTTCGACGCCGTCCACGGCGGGTTCGGCGGCGCGCCGAAGTTCCCGGCCCCGATGACTGCTCGAGTTCCTGCTCCGCTCGTGGCGCCGATCGCGGCGACGACGCCGTGCTCGCGCATGGTGACGCGGACCCTCGACGCCATGGCCGACGGCGGCATCAACGACCAGCTCGGCGGCGGGTTCGCGCGCTACAGCACCGACGCGCACTGGCTGGTGCCGCACTTCGAGAAGATGCTGTACGACAACGCCCTGCTGGCGCACGCCTACCTCGAGGGCCACCGCGCCACCGGCGGACGAGCGATACGCGGGCGTCGCACGCGAGACGCTCGACTTCATGCTCGCCGAGCTGCGCACCGAAGACGGTGGGCTTCGCCTCGGCGCTCGATGCCGACTCGCGAGGGGGTCGAGGGTCGCTTCTACGTCTGGGGCTACGACGAGTTCATGACGGATCCTCGCCGCTGCGGGGATCGATGATGACGCGCGCCGCTCACTGGCCGGTTACTGGGGAGTTACCGAGGCAGGCAACTGGGAGGGGACAAACGTGCTGCATCGGACGGGCGCGGAGGCCTCGCCCGACGTCTGTCGAGCGCGGCCGCAGCGCACTGCTGGAGGCTCGCGGCCGGCGGACGCGTCCAGCGCGCGACGACAAGCAGCTCGCCGCGTGGAACGGCCTGGCCCTCCGCGCGTTCGCTCACGCCGCGCTCGTCCTGCGCGAGCCTCGCTACTCGGAGGCTGCCGCGCGGCTGGTCGCGTTCATCCGCGACGAGCTCATCCGTGATGGTGATCGACTGTGGCGGACGGCGCGCGGCCGGCCGCGCCCACACGCCGGCATTCGCCGAGGACTACCTGGCGGTCGCCGATGGCCTTCTCGAGGCACACGCCGCGTTGGCCGATGCCGAGTCGCTCCACCTCGCGCATCGGCTGGTGGCGACGGCGCTCCGCGAGTTCTGGGACGACGAGGGCGGCACGTTCCTCGATACATCGGACGAGCACGATCGAACCGTCGTCCGGCCACGCGGGCTGGTCGACAATGCCACGCCGTCCGCGAACAGCATCGGCGCCGACGTCCTCCAGCGCCTGGCGCTCCTGACCGGCGACGAGGCACTCGCGCGCCGTTCCCAGTCGATCCTGCGCGCAGTATCGCCCGCGCTCGAGCGGCAGCCGAGCGCCTTCGGGCGGATGCTGAGCGCGGCGGACCGGCTGCTGGGGGAGCAGGTGGACGTGGTCGTGGCCGGCCCGCCGGCGGCGCCGGATGCCGTCACCCTGCGGGAGGCCGCCATCGCTCCCTTCGTGCCCGACCTCGTGCTGACGAGCGTGGCGGAAGGCGACGCGCACGCGGCATGGCCGCTGTATGCCGGCAAAGGCGTGCGCGACGGCCGATCGATGGCGTACGCGTGCCGCGGGTACGCGTGCGACGAGCCGACGGCTGAGCCATCGCGTCTGACGGAGCAGGTCCGGACGCTCGCCGAGTCGCGCTGAGCCGGACCCCGGAAGCGGCCCTACCCGGCCAGGAACCCGAGGTGGACGGTCCGCTGCGGGTTGTCGGCATTGGGGTCGAGCAGCGCGATCGACTGCCAGGTGCCGAGCGTCATTCTGCCGCCGGCCACCGGCACGGTCAGCGAGGGAGACGCGAGGAGCGGGAGCACGTGATCGGCGCCGTGGCCCGGGCTGCCGTGGCGGTGCGCCCATCTGTCGTCGCGCGGCAGGAGCGTGTCGAGGGCGGCCAGCAGGTCCTCCTCCGAGCCCGCACCCAGCTCGACGACCACGATCCCGGCCGTTGCGTGCGGCACGAAGACGCTCAGGAGGCCGTCGGAGGCCGCAACGTCGCGCAGGAACGAGGCGCACGACTCCGTCAGGTCGACCAGCGCCGGCCCTCGCGGGGTCTGGACCGAGATCTCGCGGTGCTCCACCTACGGCGCCGCGTAGCTGTGCTCGCCGATGAAGAACAGCCCGGCGCCGATGTAGGTGAACAGCACGCCGGCGAACCCGAGAACGATGAGCCACGGTGCGAGGCGTTCCAGCCGGTCGCGTCGCCCGGCGACGTGGAGGTAGGCACCGAAGACGAGCCACGTGGCCGCCGCCGCAAGCTCCTTGGGGTCGTTGCTCCAGTAGGACCGCCAGGCGAGGTTGGCCCAGACCGATCCCAGGGCGATCGCGATGGTCAGGATCGGGAAGGCCAGCAGGACCGCGCGATGGCCGACCGCGCGTGCCACGGAGGCCGGCGGAAGGAGGGGAATCCGGTCCCCGCTCCGCGCCTGCCCGATCTCGGCGGCGGCCGCGATAAAGGCGATCCCGCTGATCGCGTAGGCCAGCACGGCGGCACCAACGTGGATGGTGAGCAGGATCGGCTGCTGCAGAGCGGGGACGAGGGTCTCGATCCGCGCGTCGCGACTGAGTGCGAAGGCGACCAGGCCTGCGGCGAGGACCGCGGTGAAGGGCGCCAGGCCGTCGATCGCGTGGCGCCGTGCCAGGAGCAGATGCACGCCGATGAGCGCCGCCGCAAAGGCGAGGCTGAATCCGTGGAGGCTCGACCACGGCGCATGACGGGCCAGGAGCGTGCGCACGATGAGCACGGCGACCAGGAGGACCAGCCCGGCGAGCAGCCCCCAGCCGACGATCGACCGCAGGGCTACCGGAGGAGCCTGTGCCGGGACGGTTGGCGGGCCGCCTGCCGTGACCGACGCGACGGTCGATCCGCGGCCGAGGGTGACCAGGATCGCGCCGAGCCCCGCCGCCGCGGCGGCAACGAGCGTTGCCAGCGCCAGGACGCTCAGGATGGAGAGAACTGCCGTCATCGGTCGATCCGGTCGTGAGAGCCGACCGGGATCAGCCGGTCAGCTGGTGGGGGCGGCGTCGGCGATACCGGTGCGCGTGCCGCATCGGTAGCAGGACGCGTCGCCAGCGCGCAGGGTTGCGCTGCAGTTCGTGCAGTCGAGCGCCAGATCGCGCTCGCAGACGGTGCAGAAACGCGCGCCGGACGGGAACTGGAGCCCATCGACGGGGCAGTACGGCACCCCCCGCGGCGTGGTCGACTCACCCTCGGCCGACAGCGGCAGGGCCGCAACCGGCTGTCCCGTGCGACGCTCGGCGATCCCGACCTGGCTGACCCGCAGGTATCCCACGACGAGCCAGAGCAGGTAGAGCCCCAGGAGGCCGGCAACGGCGATGGGAAAGAAGAGCCCGAGCCGGTCTCCCCAGCCAGTGCTGAGCCAGTCGGCAACGTCGCGGATGAGGTCCATGGCGGGGCGATTCTAGCATCGGCTAGACTCCGCCGGGCACGCCTGTCACGATCCGTTTGATGCCTCGTCAGCGCCTCGACCTCCGCACTCCACTCACCGAGCTGCACGTGCATCTCGGCGCCGCGGTCACGCCGGCAATCATGTGGGGCATCGCGCACGCCCAGGGCATCCGGCTGCCGACCAAGGACTACTGGGCGTTCCGCGACCTCATCACGGTCGGTCGCCGGCGGCGCGGCTTTCAGGCGTACCTCGACCTCTTCCACTGGACCGAGCTGATCCAGTCGAGCCCCATCGCGGTCGAGCGCAGCGTCTACGAGGTCATCGGCGGCGCGTACCGCAAGAACAACGTGACCGGCCTCGAGCTGCGCTTCAACCCGATGAAGCGCAACCGTGGCGGCGAGCAGGATCTCGACCACATCATCGCCGCGGCGGTGCGCGGCATGGATCGCGCCATCCTCGAGTACCCGCAGGTCCGGGCCGGGCTGATCTTCTGTCTCGATCGATCCTTCCCGCCGGCGCTGAACGAGATCATCGCGGCCAAGGCCATCAGCTGGCACAGCCGGGGGGTGGTCGGCATCGACATCGCCGGGCCGGTGATCGATGGCTTTCGGTTCGCCGACTACGCCGACATCTTCGACGAGTGCCGCCGAGCCGGGCTCGGCCTTACCGTGCACGCTGGTGAGACCGGCGGCGCCGACGAGGTGCGCGAGGCGGTCGAGGCGCTCGAGCCCGACCGCATCGGTCACGGCGTCCGCAGCGTCGAGGACCCGGCCGTGCTCGACATGCTCCGCGAGCGCGGCACGGTGCTCGAGGTCTGCCCCAGTCTCGAACCTCAACACCCGGGTGCTCGACAGCGTGGCCGAGGTGCGACGTGTCGTGCGGACCCTCATCGAGCACGACGTCCGATTCACGATCAGCACCGACGGCCCCGAGATGCTGAGGTCGTACCTGCGCGACGAGTTCAACCTGCTCATGCGGCACGACATCCTGTCGCTCGAGCAGGTCCAGCGGGCGATCGAGCTCGCCGAGCAGGCCAGCTTCCTCGACCGCGCTCCGACGATCGAGACGTCGGTTGGCAGCCGTGCAGACGCCGGCCAGGGCGATGCGCCGATCCCCGTCGAGGTCGCTCGCTAGGCTCGTATACTGCCGGCCGTGTCCTCGATCTGGCGACCTGTCCGGGAGCGTGCGCCCGCCAGGAGCCTGATGGTCGTCGTCGCCCATCCAGGCGACGAGGCCTTCGGCTTCGGTGGCGCGATCGCCAGCGCGGCCGCGAGCGGGGCGTACGTGGTCGTCGTGTGCGCCACGCGCGGCTGGTTCGACGCCCGGCTCTACCAGGCGCCTCCCGCTCCCGGCGGGAAGAACCGCGACGTGAAGCTTGGCGCCATCAACTGGCGCAACGTCGACACCGTGCGGGAGGACGAGCTGCGCCGGTCCGTGGCGGTCCTCGGGGTGCGCGTCGTGCGCATGCTCGACTACGCCGAGGGGGACCTCGATCAGGCGGACTTCGACAAGCTCGTCGGCCGGATCGTCGAGCCGATCCGCATGCATCGGCCCGAGGTGATCCTCTCGTTCGGTCCTGACGGCGTGACCGGCGACTCGGACCACGTCGTCCTCTCCCGTGCCGTGCGCGCCGCGTTCGATGCCGCGGCTGAGCCCCTCGAGTACGAGGACGATCATGGAGGAGGACCAGGTCGCCTGGCGGGCGGCGAAGCTCTACGACCTCGTGGTGCCGCAGGCGGTCGCGGCGATGCTCGGAGACCGGCTGCCTCCGGATGGCTACGGGTCCCACGTCGAGCCGACGCTGGCCCTCGAGCTCGGCGACCTTGCGCAGCTCAAGCTGGCGGCGATCAGCCGGCACGTGTCGCAGACGGGGTCGACCGGGCCGTTCCACGACTGGGGAGCCGAGCGCCGCGACGCGTGGCTCGCCACCGAGCACTACCGCCTTGCGGCCTCGGCGCTCCCGACGGCGCCCGAGGGTGAGGCGTCCCTCTTCGACGGCCTCCCGTAGCGGGCTCGCTGAACTCAACATCGGTTGTGTGAAGGCGGCGGGGAAGCCTGCTACGCTCAACGGGCCGAACTGGTCCCGTCAGAGGAGCTCCCGAGCCCGCCAATGTTCAACCAGCTGACCAACGACAACATCCTCGCCGCCCTTGGCGGCGTGAAGGATCCCGAGATCGGACGCGACCTCGTCTCGCTCGGAATGGTGAAGAACGTGACGATCGACGGCAGCGTCGTCGATCTCACCGTCGAGCTCACCACGCCTGCCTGCCCGCTCAAGGCGACGATCGAGAACGACATCGGTGAGGCGCTCACGCCGCTGGGCGCCAGCCTCGTGCGCGTCGACTGGGCGAGCAACGTGAAGCGCACCTTCGGCGGTCCCGCTGCGGACCTCATTCCCGGCGTGCGCAACACGATCGCGGTCGCCTCGGGCAAGGGCGGCGTCGGCAAATCGACGGTGGCCGTCAACCTGGCGGTCAGCCTGGCCAGGGACGGGGCCAAGGTGGGCCTCCTCGACGCCGACATCACCGGGCCCAACGTCCCGCTCATGATGGGCACGCAGGGCGCGCACGTGAGCGGCGCCGGCGGGCGGCCGAACCCGGTCGTCGCGCACGGCGTGCAGATGATGAGCATCCAGTACTTCCTCGATCCGAACGCCCCCGTCATCTGGCGCGGACCGCTCATCCACTCGGCCATCGCGCAGTTCCTGCGAGACGTCGAGTGGGGTGACCTCGACTACCTCGTGATCGACCTCCCGCCGGGCACCGGCGACGCGGCGCTCAGTCTCTCGCAGCTGATTCCGCTGACCGGCGCGGTGATCGTGACGACCCCCCAGGAAGTGAGCCTGCTCGACGCCCGCAAGGCCGTCGCGATGTTCAACAAGGTGAACGTGCGGACGCTCGGCGTGATCGAGAACATGAGCGGCTTCATCTGCCCCGACTGCAGCACGGAGCACGACATCTTCGGCACCGGTGGCGGCGAGAAGATGGCTCGCGAGCTCGGCCTCGAGGTGCTCGGCCGCATCCCGATCGAGCCCGGCGTCCGTGCCGGCGGCGATGCGGGCGTACCGATCACCTCGACCCAGTATCCCGGAGGGGAAACCTCCGCGGCGGCTACCGCTCTCCGTGCCGTGGCGCGCACGGTGGCGGGTCGCGTGAGCGTGCTGGCGGCACCAGTGGCGGTCGCGACCGCCTGAAGGTCAGGGCGTACGAAGGTTCTGCCCACCTTGGGGGGTTGCCCGGCCGGTTCCCCACCGCGAAACTGCGCTGCATGCGAATTGCTGTCATCGCCGATATCCATGCCAACCTGCCCGCATTACGAGCCGTCGTGGACGACATCGCACAGATCGGCGCCGATACGATCTACTGCGTCGGAGACGTGGTCGGTCGCGGCCCGCACCCCAATGAGACCGTCGACCTGATCCGGAGCCTCGAGATTCCGACCGTCCAGGGCAACTGGGACGAGGCCGTCGGGATGGACCGTGAGCAGACCGGATCCGCGTGGCCCTCGGCCGAGCTCGAGACGGCCGGCGACGCGTCGATGCGCTGGACCGCCGAGACCATGACCGACGAGAACAAGGCATGGCTGCGCCAGCTCCCGACGACCATGCGCATCGACCTGCTCGGTCGCTCGGGGCTCCTCTTCCACGGCTCCCCGCTGCGTGAGAACGAGTACCTCTGGTCGGAGCGGCCCTCGCGCGTGCTGGCGAGGATCGCCAGCGACGAGGCCGACGACCTGTTCTGCTTCGGACACACCCACGAGTCGTTCCACCGCGTCGTCGGCCAGGCGCACTTCGTTGCCTGCGGCTCTGTCGGATGCGGGACGGAGGGCGATGCCCGCGCGCGCTACGCCGTCGTCTACATCGGCGACCCCGACATCGCCATCGGCTTCCGCTCGGTCGACTACGACCATCTGTCGGTCGTGCGCGACCTCACGGATGCCGGGCTGTCGGTCGACCTGCTGCGCGTGCCCCCCACGAGCCATCCACACGTGCCGATCGAGGCGCGCCGGGCCTAGGCGGCCGTCCCTCCGGATCCTGCGCCCGCCATCCGCTCGCGGAGGGCGACCCGCGTCGAGTCGTCGCAGAAGACCCTCTCCACCGACGTGTCGTGGATGCGGCGCACCTCCTCGGTGCTCAGGCCGGCCCGGTCGACGAGATGCCTGAGCTCGACCGAGAGCGGCACACCCGTCGTCGTCGGGTCGTCGTCGCCGATCACGACGTCGCAGCCCGCCGCGAGGAACGCGCGAATCGGATGCTCCGCGTAGGAGCGCACGGCACCGGTCAGAACGTTCGAGGTCGGGCACAGCTCGAAGCAGACGCCCTCGTCCGCCGCCCACCGAACTACCTCGTCGGAGTCGACGGCCCGGATCCCGTGCCCGACGCGACGCACTCCGAGCCGCCGCACCGCCTCATGCACATGCTGGGCGGATCCCGCCTCGGCAGCGTGGGCGGTGAGGCCGAGCCCGGCCGCGGCGGCGATGGCGAAGGGTCGCTCCATCGGCTCCAGGGACGGATAGAGGAGCTCATCCCCGGCAACGTCGAAGCCCACGATGCCCCGTCCAGCGTTGTCCGC
This sequence comes from uncultured Chloroflexia bacterium, assembly GCA_963839635.1. Lineage (GTDB taxonomy): Bacteria > Chloroflexota > Limnocylindria > QHBO01 > QHBO01 > JACDBZ01. Next base: position 212,618 of record CAWIVT010000006.1, on the reverse strand, counting down.
GGCCGCGCGGCCGACGGCTTCATTGGTCGCTTCGTCGTGATGTCGCAGGGCGCAGGCGATCAAGCCGGCTGGCGTGCCTGAACGGCGGATTCCCTCGCGCAGGCCATCGCAGGCCGCCCGCACGACGTCGTCGATGCCCACGCTCGCGCTGGCGTGGGTGGCGGGACCGAACCGCAGCTCCAGGTACGCGACCCCGTCTGCGGCGGCATCCTCCACCGCCTCGGCGACGAGCCGGCTCACGGCTTCGGGCGTCGAGAAGAGCGGATAGGCCTCCGCCACGTGCGCCAGGAACGTCGTGAGCGTTCCGGGCTCCCGCATCCGCAGCGCCGCGTCCCATCCGCCATCCGGTTCCGCGACCCCAACGGCGGCCGCGAGCTCCGCCGCGGTCCGCGGTCGGACGGATCCCTCGAGGTGGGTGTGGAGGTTCAGCCCCACCGTGCCGCCGCGGGAATCGGTCACAGCGAGAGCGCGACCGCGGTCCTCAGGGCCACTTCGATGCTGTGGTGCCAGCCGGCGGCGAGCGCGTCGTGGGAGTCGTAGACACTCGCACCCTCGACCAGGTTGCTGGACACGGAGCAGATCATCGCGGCCCGCAGCCCGCGCTGCCGAGCAACGACGAAGAGCGCGGAGCTCTCCATCTCGACGTTGAGCAGCCCGAGACCTGACATCTGTGCCGTCCACTCGGGCGACTCGGCGTAGAAGGCGTCGTCGGTGACGTTGAGGCCCGCGTGGACGGTGAAGCCGCCTTCGACGGCTAGCTCTCGCGCCTCGCGCTCGAGGCGGAGCGTGATCTCGAGGTCCGGGACTGCCGGATATCCCTTCGGCACGTAGGCGTCGGAGGTGCCGTCGTTGCGGAACGAGCCCTGGCTCACGACGAGGTCACCGGGCCGTATGCCGGCCTGGAGGGCGGCCGTGCTGCCGACGCGGATCATCGACGTCACGCCCACGCGCGCGAGCTCCTCGGCAGCGATGGCGGTCGACGGGCAGCCCATCCCGGTCGACGTGGCGGTGATCTGGCGCCCCTGGTACGTGCCGACCACGGTGCGGTGCTCCCGCCGATGGGCGACGTCCCGCACGTCCGTCAGGTGCTCGGCGATCAAGGGCACCCTGAACGGGTCACCGGGCAGCAGCGCGATCGTGGATACCTCGCCCGGCGCGACGCCGATATGGAACTGCCGAACGTCCCGTCCGACGGCGCTCTTGTCGAGCAGCTTCTCGCTCATCGTCAGCTGTGCGCTTCCTTCTCGTAGGGCCGGCCGACCGCTGCCGGGGCGATGCTGCGTCCGACGACGCCGGCCAGGATGATGATCGTGACGATGTAGGGCAGGGCACCGTACACCTGCGACGGGATGGCCGCCATGATCGTGCCGAGCTCCGGGTAGTCGTCGCCGGGCGGGCGGATGCGAACGGCCTGGCCGAACGCGCCCGAGTAGGCGAACAGCAGCGCGCCGGCGAACGCGCCGATCGGCGTCCAGCGACCGAAGATCACGGCCGCCAGTGCGATGAACCCACGTCCGGCCGTCATGTTGTTCTGGAACGAGCCCGTGCCCTCGAGCGTGAGATAGGCGCCGGCCAGCCCGGCGAAGACGCCGGCGATGATCACGTTGCGGTAGCGCAGCCGCATGACGTCGATGCCGACCGTCTCGGCCGCGCGCGGATGCTCACCAACGGCCCGCGTGCGGAGGCCCCACCGCGAGCGGAAGAGGAGCACCTGCAGGACGAGCACGAACACGATGACCGACATGGCGATCGGGCCCTGCTCCAGGAACATCTCGAGCAGCCAGCCGATGACCGGGATGTCGACAACCTCCTGGGGCAGGCGGAACGTGTCGAAGGTGCCGGCGCCGAGTCGGGGATTCGGCGAGATCAGGAGTCGGTTGAGATAGCCGGTCAGGCCCAGGGCGGCGACGTTGATGATCACGCCGCTGATGATCTGGTCGGCGGCGATGGTGATCGACAGCCACGCGTGGAGCAGTGAGAGCAGCATCGCCACGGCAATGGCCACGACGACTCCGATGAGCAGCGCCGGCGTGAAGCCGAACACCCCCCACGCCTCGGCCGGAAACGCCTGGTGCCACAGCCCGGCGGCCAGGAAGCCGGCGAATGCCCCGGACAGCATCATCCCCTCGATCCCGATGTTGACGATGCCCGACCGCTCGTTCATGACGCCGCACAGCGCGCCCAGTGCGATCGGCGCGGCCAGGCCGAGCACGATCGGCGCGATTCCCGGCGTGACCTCGATCACGTAGCCGATGAACTGGAAGAGGACGCCGATGATCGGGATGCCGTACACGATGTCCATCAGACCGGCGTCCCGCTGCCGTAGCTCTTCGTCACGGTCTGGAGCTCATCCGGCTCGGCGCCCGGGGCGCGGATGCGAAGCAGGCGACGGATGACGATATCGGCGGCCAGGAACAGGAGGATGGCGGCCTGGATGACGTCGATGATCTCCACCGGGATGCCGGCCTCGATCTGCATGAGGCCCGATCCGGCCCGCATCGCGCCGAACAGGAGGGCGGCGAGCGTGATGCCGACCGGGTGGGCCCGCCCGAGCAGCGCAACCGAGATCGCGTCGAACCCGATCGAGGTCCCGTAGGTCGCAGCCATGTAGTGGCTGATCCCGAGGATCTGGCCGGCGCCGGCCAACCCTGCCAGCAGGCCGCACAACGACATGGTCAGGATCGTGAGGAACGCGGGGCGCATGCCGGCATAGCGTGCCGCGTCCGGGTTGGCGCCGACGGTTCGGATCTCGAACCCAAGCGTGCTGCGCCAGAGCAGCCACCACACAACGGGAACGAGCCCGAAGGCGATGATGACGCCGAGGTGGAGGCTGGTGCCGAACAAGGTCGGCAGCTCGGCGTTGCCGAGTGGAGCCGGTGCGCGAGAACGAGAATCCGGCGGCCTCGAGCGGCCCGGTGATGAGGTACCCGATGAGGGCGCCGGCGATGAAGTTGAGCATGATCGTGGTGACGACCTCGTGGGCACCGGTCCACGCCTTCAGCGCTCCCGGAATGAAGCCCCACGCGGCCCCGAGCAGAGCCCCGGCCAGGATCGCGGCCGGGATGGCGATGATCCCGGGAGCGCCCGCGACGTAGCCTCCGACGGCCGCCGAGCCGAGCGCTCCCATCAGGAACTGACCCTGGGCCCCGATGTTGAACAGCCCGGCCTTGAAGCCGAGGCCGACGGCCATGCCGCCGAGGATCAGCGGCGCCGCGCTGACGAGGGTGAAGACGATGCCGCGCACGCTGCCGAACGCGCCCTCGCACGAGGTTCGCGTACGCCTGGAGAGGCAGCAGCAGGTCGACCGATCCCTGCACGAGGCTCGAGAGGATGATGATGATGGCGCCGACGGCGAGCCCGCCCACGATGGCCGCGAAGGGGACGATCGCGAGGGCTATGCCGCGGGCGAGGATCCCCGCACGAGACCGCGAAGGCGCGCGCGCGTCGCCCGCGGCCGTCACGAGGCCTGCTCCAGCTCCGTGGTCATGTTCTTCGTCGCCTCGAGGCTGACGCGGCCGCCGGTCGCCATCAGCAGCCCGATCTCCTCCTTGTCCGCCTGTCGCGCATCGAGCACCGCGACCAGCTCGCCGCGGAACATGACTGCGATGCGATCGGACAGCTCCAGCACCTCGTCCAGCTCGGCCGAGACGAGGAGCACGGCGGTGCCCGCGGTTCGTCGCTCGATGGTCTCGCGGTGGATGAACTCGATGCTGCCGACGTCGAGCCCGCGCGTTGGCTGGTCGAGCACAAGCAGCTTCAGGCTCACGGCCGAACTCGCGGGCGACGACCACCTTCTGCTGGTTTCCACCCGACAGCGTGCCCGCATTGACCGGGATGGACGGCGTTCGCACGTCGAACTCGGTCGACGCACTCCTGTGCGCGCGCTCGCGAATCGCGCTCGTCGTCGCGGACGAGGCCGCGCGCGTACGGCGCGCTGTGGTAGTCGTTCAGGACGATGTTGTCGGTGAGTGGGAACGCCAGCACGAGACCGAAGCGGTGGCGGTCGGCGGGGACGAAGCCGACGCCCCGGGCGTGGAGATCCGCGCGGCGATGCGCGTGGTCACGTCACGGCCGCCGAGGGCGACGGTTCCGCGAGCTCTTGCGCCTGCAGGCCCATGATCGCCTCGACGAGCTCGTCCTGGCCGTTGCCGGCCACCCCGGCGATGCCGAGGATCTCGCCGGCGCGCACCTCGAAGCTGACTCCGTGCACGACCTCGTGGCCGCGGTCGTCGGCGACGCGAACGGCGTCCGCCTTGAGCATGACCTCGCCCGGATTGCTCTCCCCACGGTCGACCGTCAGCTCCACGTCGCGGCCGACCATGAGCTCGGCGAGGTCCTCCTCGTCCGTCTCGGATGGGATGCGCTGCCCCGACGACCTTGCCGCGCCGGATGACGGTGATGCGGTCCGCGATCTCCAGCACCTCGTACAGCTTGTGGCTGATGAAGATGACCGACGTGCCGAGCTCCTTGGTCAGCTGGCGCAGGACGGCGAAGATCTCGCGCGTCTCCTGTGGCGTGAGCACGGCGGTCGGTTCGTCGAGGACGAGGATCGACGCGCTGCGGTAGAGCGCCTTGAGGATCTCGACCCGCTGCTGCCAGCCCACCGACAGTGATCCGACCTTGGCATCCGGGTCGATCTCGAAGCCGAACTGTGCCCCGAGCTTTCGGATGCGGTCGTGGGCGTCTCGGCGGTCGAGGAAGATCGGGTTGGCCATCGGCTCGTCGCCGAGCAGGATGTTCTCGGCGACCGATGAGCACCGGCACGAGCATGAAGTGCTGGTGGACCATGCTGATGCCACGGTCGATCGCGTCGGACGGGCTGTGAATGGTGACGGGCTCGCCGTCCATGCAGGATCTCGCCCTCGTCCGGCTCGGCAAGCCCGTAGAGGATGTTCATGAGGGTCGACTTGCCGGCGCCGTTCTCCCCGAGCAGCGCGTGGATCTCTCCGGGCCGGATGTCCAGGTCGATGTGGTCGTTGGCGAGCACGCCGGGATAGCGCTTCGTGACCCCGCGCATCTCGAGCGCCGGAACGTGGGCGGGCTGGCTCGGGCTGTCGGTCATCGAACTCCCACGGTGGGTTGGACGAAGGGCGGGCCCCGCGTGGACCCGCCCTTCGATTTGCCTAGCCTGTCAGCCGAACGACTCGGCTATTCGAACGGGCACTCGCCGTCGCCCTCGCACGGATCGAGGTCGCCGGAGGCCATCGCCGCCGTCGCGTCGTCGAGAAGCGCCTGCAGCTCATCGGTCAGCAGGTCCGGATGGTTGTGGAACTCGGAGACCCCCACCTTGGGCGGATCCGATGCCGCGTCGAGCACCACGGAGCCACCGACGGCGGTGCCGTCGACGACGCGCTGGATGGCCTCGTCGATCGCATCAACCAGCTTCTTCTCGGCGCTGGTCACGATGCAGGTCTCGCTCGGAAGCGCGAGCGCCTGGTCGACGTCGACGCCGATTCCGTAGATGTCCGCGTCACAGGAGGCCTCGAGGGCTCCCTGGCCCGACAGGCCCGCGACCTGGAAGATGACGTCGACATCCTGGCCGATCAACTGCTCCGCCAGGGATGCGCCCGTCGTCGGGTCGTTGAAGGCGGTCGTGATGTCCTCGGACACGTACGAGATGAGGACCTCGACATCCGGGTTCACCGACAGCGCACCGTTGTGGTAGCCGCCGATGTAGAGCTTGACCGCCGGAATCGACTCGATTCCGCCGATCGTTCCGATCACGTTCGTCTCCGTGAGCGTGCCGGCCACGATGCCGGCCAGGTATCCGGCCTGTGCCTCTGAGAAGATCAGGCCCTGGTAGTTCGGCAGGAGCTCGGCAGCATCGCCGGGGCAGGCGAAGGTCGGATCCGGGTCGCCGTTCGCGTCAAGGCAGACCGGCTGGTCGAGCCCGATGAACCAGACGTCCGGGTTGGCCTTCGCGGCGGCCGCGGTGGCGTTCCCCAGCGCGAAGCCGTACGTGACGATGATCTGGTAGCCCTGGTCGATGAAGGTCTGGAGGTTCTGCTCGTAGTCGGCCGGATCCTCGGTCACGATGACCTCGGCCGAGCCACCCACGGAGGTGGCGCCGGCGATCGTGCCGCACCAGCCGCCCTCGTTGAAGGACTTGTCCTCGAGCTGGCCGACGTCGGTCACGCCGCCGATCAGCCATTCGTCTCCGCCCTCGGGGTCGCCGCAGGCCGCCAGCCCGGTCGGCGCCTCGCTCGGAGCCGCGCTCTCGCTCTCCGCCGGCTCGCTCTCGGCGGGCTCGCTGGCCGCCGGCTCGCTCTCGTCCGCGCTTGCCGCCGGGCTCTCACCGCCGTCGCTGGTACAGGCAGCCAAAATCAGCATCAGGATGGCGAACACGGCCATCATCGAGCTGGGGTGCTTCCGCATCTGTTTCCTCCACACCGTTTGAGTGGTGCGCTCTGCCGCGCGGTGCGCGGCGCCTCCGGTGCGCTCGGGGCCATGGGCACCTGGCGCAGAATCAGCGGCATCATACTTCCTCACCCGCGCGTACTCAAGGTTTTGGCCACATCCCCCGTGTCGCGCGCGGCCCGTATCATCGGGCGCCATGAGCGGACTCCCTGATCGCGTACGGCTGGTGATCTTCGACCTCGACGGCGTCATCTACCGGGGCACCCAGCCCATTCCGGGCGCGCGCGAGCTCGTCGATCACCTCCATGCGGCCGGCGTCGCGGTGCGCTTCGCGACCAACAACTCGATGGTCGCGCGCTCTGGCTATGTCGAGCGCCTCGGCGCCATGGGCATCGACGCGGCCGTCGACGAGATCGTGACCTCCACGTCGGCCACCGTGGAGCACCTTCGGCGGCATGCGCCCGAGGTTCGCTCGGTGCTCGCGATCGGCGCCGATGGCATGCGTGCCGAGCTCTCCGATGCCGGGCTCGAGGTTGGCATGGCCAGGGAGGTCAGCTCGGAGGTTTACGACGGCGGCCCGCTGGCTCGTGGGTATGACGCCGTCATCGTCGGCCTCGACCCGGATGCCGACTACTGGTCACTGGCCGTCGCGATGAGCGCAGTGGCGGGTGGCGCCCGGCTGATCGCGACGAACGCCGATGCGCGCTACCCGACCCCGAGCGGATTCCTGCCCGGCGCCGGAGCCATCGTCGCGGCGCTGGTGACGGCGACCGGCGTGACGCCCGAGGTCATCGGCAAGCCCTCGCCGGCGATGTTCACCGCCATTCTGGAGGCGAGCGGGATCGGGGCCGCGGATGCGGTGGTCGTCGGCGACAACCCCGACGCCGACGTCGCCGGCGCCCACCGAGCGGGCGTTGCCGCCATCCTGGTCCTGACCGGCGTCGCGGATGCCGCAGGCGCCGCGACGCTGACGGGGGAACGGCGTCCCGAGGCCGTCGTCGCGGGTCCCGACGAAGTCCAGGCCCTTCTCGCCGGCCGTCTCAGCTGATGGGACGCCCGGACCGCCATGCGTCCCAGGCGCGCGTGGCGGACGCGATCAGCGGCTGCATGACGACGGGCGGCGCAAATGCACGATGGAAACCGTTGAGGGCGATCGCCGCCACCTCGTCGGCGGTCAGGCCGACTGCGAGCGCCGTGCGGACGAGCTCGTCGGTAAGGGTCGTGCCCGTCACGGTGCGATCGTCGGTGGAGAGGGTCACGCTCACCCCCGCCCGATGCAGCAGCCTGACCGGATGGCTCGCGAGGTCGGCGACGATCCCGGCCTGGACGTTCGAGGTCGGGCACAGGTCGAGCGTGATCTCGCGAGCGCGCAGGAGCTGGACGAGGTCCGGATCGTCCGCCGCCGTGACCCCGTGCGCCACGCGACGGACGCCCAGGTCGAGCACCTCGCGCACGCGTCGTGCATCGGCCACCTCTCCGGCGTGCGCGGTCAACGACAGCCCGCCGTCGCCTGCCGCGTTGAAGGCCGCCGCGTGCGGGGGAGCCGGCCAGGTGGCCTCCGGGCCGGCCAGGTCGAAGCCGACCACCGGCGCGCCGAAGCTCGGACGCGACGCGCGGCCAGCTCCACGTTGGCACCGGGCGGGTGCTGCCGCATCGCCGTGACGATGAGGCCGATGAGGGGCGTGGCAGGTCCATTGGCCGCGGCCGCGCGCGCGATGCCTGCGGCGACCGCCTCGATCACCGCCGCGACGGACATGCCGCGCTCGAGATGGAGCCGCGGGGCCCAGCGGATCTCGGCGTATCGGACCCCATCGAGCACGAGGTCCTCCACCAGCTCGGCGGTGACTCGCTCGAGGGACTCGGCGGTCTGGAGCAGCGCGATCGGCAGGTCGAAGAAGGTGAGCAGCTCCGCCTGGTCTGCGCAGCGCTCGGGGCCGACCATGCGCCTCCGCGCATCGTCGAGCGTGAGCGGCATGCCAACCGCCTCCGCCAGCTCCACCGCGGTCGCGGGGCGGACGGATCCGTCCAGGTGCTGGTGCAGCTCGGCCTTGGGAAGCGGACGCAGGGCGTCGACGGTAAGCACGAGACCATGATAGGCACCCGAGCCGCGATCTCCGTCGCGGTGACGCTGGCGGCCCTGGTGGCGCTCGTTGGCCCTCGCGTGGCCGACCCGTGGATCGGCATCGAGGCGGAGCGCCTGGTGCGCGAGCGCGCGCAGGGTGCGACAGACGGCACTCGATGCGCTCCGCGCGGCCATCCAACCTGGCCTCGACGAGGCGCGCGCCGCTGCGGCGGCGGTCCTGAGCGCGGACGATCCTGCCGGTCCGGCGCTCCTCCAGGCCGGCGACACGCTCGCCGACGCCGAGAACGCGGCGACCGATGCGCGCATGGCGGTCGCCACGCTGAACGGCGCGCGCGATGCGTTGCAGCCCGGGACGGCGTCGCTGCCTGATCCCATCGCGGCCGGCGAGCTGTCGTCGATCGGAGCCCAGCTCGCTGCCGCCGCGCAAGCGGCCGACACCTTCCTCGACCTGCGTCGACGCGCCGACGCCCTTCCGCGGCTGCTCGATGATGCCCTCGCCGCGCTCGAACGGGGGGACCCGGACGCTGCTGCGGTTTCGGTCGCCGCGGCGCGGGCCGATCTCGACCTCGTCTCGGCGTGGGAGGCCGCCCCGACGTCGCTGCCGGTGTGGGTCGAGACGACGGATGCGATGATCAGCGCCATGGAAAGCATCGTTTCGGCCACTCGCGAGGGAGACTCCGCAGCGGCGATGGCCGCCGCGGATGCGTTCTCGGCGCTTGCCGAGGATGCGGCCGCCGCCGACCGCTCGCTGCGGATCGCCCTGGGGGAGGGCGGATCGGCGCTCACCGCGGCGCCCCTCGAGCGGCTTGCGGCCGCCCTGGGCGGCATCGAAGACACCCGCGCGACCACCGCCGCGATCGCGGCGGCCGCAGCCGATCGATGAGCGAAGACAGGGGCGCGGCTCCCGAGCTGCCGGATCCGATGATCGGCCGCACGTTGGCCGAGCGCTATCGGATCGACGGGACGATTGCGCACGGGGGCATGGCCCGTGTCTATCGCGCGCGAGACGTCCGGTTGGAGCGCGACGTCGCCATCAAGATCCTCTCGTCGCCGTTTGCCGACGACCCGGCGTTCACCGAGCGCTTCCTGGCCGAAGCGCGTGCGGCGGCGTCGCTGTCGCATCCCAGCCTGGTCCACGTCTATGACTCCGGCAGCGACGGTGCGTCGCACTTCATCGTCATGGAGCTGCTGGACCGCCACCGATCGTTGCGCGACGAGGTCGACAAGCGCGGCAGGCTCGACCGTGAGGAGGTGCTCGACATCGGGCGCGCGCTGCTTGCGGGGCTGCGGGTCGTGCACGACCGCGGGCTCGTGCATTGCGACGTGAAGTCGGGCAACGTCATGCTCGGGCCCGGGCCGGCCAAGCTGATCGACTTCGGGATCGCGCGCTCGCCGCACCAGGTGCACGAGGCCGACACCAGCATCGGTTCGCTGCAGTTCATGTCGCCCGAGCAGCTTCACGGTGCCGCCCTGACGCCCGCGAGCGACCTGTTCAGCCTGGGGGTCGTCCTGTACGAGGCGCTGACCGGCCGAATGCCGTACCCCGGCGCGAGCCCCGAGGAAGTGAGCGCCCGGCAACGGGCCGGCTCTGTTGCGCCACCATCCACGCTTGCGGGCGGTGTTCCCGGCAGGCTCGACGACGCGATCCTGCAGGCGCTGCGCCTCGATCCGGCCTCGCGCTTCAACAGCGCGGAGGCGATGGCCTCGGCCCTCGGCGCCGCCGACGAGGAGATCGCCCGCGGGCGGGACCATGACGAGACCACCGTGATCCGCACCCCCGGACCGGTCGGGCCACCGGCGCGGCCCGAGCGAGCGGCGGAGCCCGGTGGCTATGTGCCTCCTCCCCTTCCGCCGCCCCCCTCGACTCGCCGTCCGGCACCACGATCGAGCGGGCCACGGGCCCGGCCCGTCCAGCGCGGCCGTGGCATCTGGAGCGTCGTCGGGCCGCTCCTCGTCCTCGGCGTCGCTGCGCTGGTCGTGCTGTTCGTGGTCCTGCCCCTGCTGGACCTCGGCGGGACCGGCGGGCCGAACGAGAGCGCGCCGGGCGAGACGGCGCCGGCCACTGGAGCGCCCGGCACGGTGATCGTGCCCGAGACGGTTGGACGCGCCACCGCCGATGCGATTGCCCTCGCCACGGAGGCGAATCTCGACTGGACCGTTCGCTGCAACGAGGATCAGACGCAGCCGGAGGGCATCATCGGCCAGGAGCCGCCGGCGGGCACCGAGGTGGCGCCGCGGAGCACCTTCACGATGTTCTCCGCGCGCATCTCGGACTGCCGTTAGCCCCCTATACTCTGCGTCCCGTTCAAACGCCCATCAAGGAGCAGCTGCAGCATGCGCGTGCGCGCGACCGCCGGCCCGCCGGCGACCGTCGAGGCCGATGTCCTGGCCGTGCCGATCTACCGTGACGATGCCGAGATGGCAGGCGACCTCGCCGAGCTCGACTCGGCGTCCGGCGGCGCGATCAGCCGAGCGATCGCGTGGGGCGACTTCAACCCGCTCGAGCATGCATCGGCGCTCGTGGACGCCGGTGACCTTCCGGCCGGCCGGCTCCTCCTGCTCAACGGTGGCGCGCGAGGTCGAGGAGCCTTCCGGGCGCGGCGCCTCGGTGCGGTGGCAACACGCCAGCTGAACGGGCGTGACGCGTCGACCCTCGCCCTCTGGCTGCGCGACGGCGAGAGTGACGAGGCCTGGGTTGCTGCGGCCACCGGTGCCGTCGCGGGAACGTACCGCCCGACGGATGTCTACGGCCGGGTGCGGGACACGGAGGCCATGAAGCGCTCGGTCGAGCGAGCTGATCTGTGTCGGCAGCCCCTCGCAGGAGGCGCTTGACCGTGGCGTCGAGATCGGCGTCGGGACAGCCTTCGGGCGGGACCTCGCCAACCGATCCGCGAACGACCTGTCGCCCGAGCGGATGGCCGAGGCGGCGCGCGAGCTGGAAGCTGACGGCTGCACGGTCGAGGTGCTCGAGCCCGATCAGATGGCTGAGCTCGGGATGGGTCTGCTGCTCGGCGTCGGCCAGGGGGCCGCGCACCCCCCGCGCCTGATTGCCGTCAAGCTCCCCGGCTGGGACGCGGCCGGGAACGGCGACCGCCTGGCGATCGTCGGTAAGGGTGTCTGCTTCGACTCGGGCGGCATCAGCATCAAGCCGGCCGAGAGCATGGGCGACATGAAGCACGACAAGTCGGGTGCGGCCGCGGTGATCGCCGCCGCGCGAACAGTCGCGCGGCTGGCGCCCGACACGCCGCTCATGGCCGTGGCTCCGATGGTGGAGAACATGCCCGGTGGCAACGCCCAGCGACCCGGCGACGTGGTCAAGGCCATGAACGGGATGACGGTCGAGGTCACCAACACCGATGCCGAGGGCCGCCTCATCCTGGCCGATGCGATGACCTGGGCCGAACGGCAGGGCGCGACGCACGTTGTCGACGTGGCCACCCTGACCGGCGTGCAGGCCATGGCGTTCGGGGAGCCGATCAGCGCCTACTTCGCGCGACCGCGCGAGTGGGGCGACCGCGTCGGCGCGGCGGCCGAGGCAGCGGGGGAGTGGTTCTGGGAGATGCCCCTGGCAGTCGAGTACCGGGCCAGCTATGACTCGCCCCACGCCGACATCGTGAACTCGGGCGGCCGGGATGGCTCGCTCATCAAGAGCGCGATCTTCCTGTCGGAGTTCGTCACCGTGCCGTGGGTCCACGTCGACATCGCCGGCACCGCCTACCTGGCGGCGGAGAAGCCGTACGGACCTCGCGGCGCCACGGGTGCCGCGGTGGCCGCGCTCGTCGAGCTCGCGCTCGACTTCGGTCGGTCCGGGGGCAGCTAGCCCGGACGGCTCGCCGACACACATGGAGAGGCTCCGCCCGATGGACGGAGCCTCCCGATCACGTGCGCGAGGCTTCTCTAGCGGTCGGCGTCGACCGCGTCACGGACGTCGTCCTTGGTTTCGCCCCACTCGTTCTGGACCTTGCCCTCGACCTGGTCGGCCTGGCCCTCGGCCTCGGTCCGGCCGTCGTCGGTGGCGTCGCCCCACTCTTCCTTGATCTTGCCACCGGCCTCCTTCAGGGGGCCTTCGATGCGATCACTGTCCACGTCTGAGTCCTCCCATATGGTGCGCCGGCAGCACGCCGGCCCTGGCCATATCCCTCGCAGGAGGCGTGCCAGCTGGAGCAGGACGAGCGTGGACGATCGGCCTATGGCCGGAGGCGCCCCCGCACGTACGATGCGTGGTGCCGCCGCGCACCGCGCGGCGAGCCCGGACCAAGGAGGCAGATGACCGCTTGAGCCCCCTCACGATCGCAATCGGGGTCGCGTTCGCCGCGATCGGTGCCGCAGCCGAGCGCCTTGGCAGCGTATGGCCGGCCGACGAGGCATCTCGTCGTGCGCCCGGGCTCCGCACGCTCGTGCTGGCCGGCGGCAGTGGCGCAGCCGCAGCCGGGATCGTGGCCCGCTCGGAGTTGCCGTGGTGGGCGACGGCCGTCTACCTGGTGCTCTTAGCCCTGCTCGTCATCCTGACCGCCACGGATCTCGAGCAGCGGCGCCTGCCGCACATCGTCCTCGATCCGCTCATCCTGGCCGCGGCCGCGTTCGTGCCGTTCAATCCCGGCGTGGAGCCGCTCATGGCGCTCATCGGCGGCGCAGCCGCGGTCGGCTTTCTCGGCGTGCTTGCGCTGGTCGTGCGTGGCGGGCTTGCCGTTGGCGATCTCTACCTCGTGGCGCCCATCGGCCTCATGCTCGGCTGGCCGGTCGTCTTCACCGCGCTCTTCGCCGCTGCCTTTTTCGCGGCCGGCACGAGCCTGGTGCTGCTGGTGACCCGACGCGTCGGGATGCGCAGCTACATCCCGTTCGGCCCGTTCCTCGTGGGCGGTGCCATGCTGGCGCTCCTCACGGATCAGCGCATGCTGATGGTCGTCCGCTAGCCCAGCGGATTCGACCCCGCCCGCGCCGGCTGGTACCCTGCGGGCGATGCATCCGGCCCTCCAGCGTCGGCGCCGTCACCTGATGATGACGCGCCGCACCACGCGCCGCGGCTCTCAGCGGCGCGGCCTGGCGACGTTCCTTCTCATCACGATGGGCGTCTTCGGGCTCATGTTCGCGGGATCGATCATGGGCACCGCGGGCGGCATGTTCGCTGCGTACACCTATTTCGCGTCGGATCTGCCGGATCCGGACGTGCTGGATGACCCGCGACTTGTGCCTGCGGAATCGACGTACGTGTACGACCGTTCCGGGCAGGTGCTGCTCGCCCGCTTCGAGTGCCAGAACCGAGAGGCGGTCACGTTCGACACGCTGCCCGAGGTGGTCTGGCAGGCCACCGTCGCCAGCGAGGACCGAACGTTCTGGGAGAACAACGGCGTCGATTTCCAGGCGACCGTCCGCGCCGCGCTCGCCAATCTCGAGGCGGGGGAGATCCGGCAGGGTGCCTCGACCATCACGCAGCAGGTGATCGACTATGCGCGCGTCCTCCAGGAGGAGGGCGAGTCGACCCAGGTCGACGCCGGCGCCTCTCCTGAGGCGAGCGCGATTGCCGTCGATCCCGATGCGCCGGCGACCGAGGAGGATCCGGAGGAAGGCGATACCGACGTCTGCCAGCCGCCTGAGCCGAGCAACTCGACCGACATCCAGGACAAGATCCGCGAGAACATCCTGGCGATGCAGGTCACGGCCGAGTACCCGGGCCGAGCGGGCAAGGAGCGGATCCTCGAGACCTACCTCAACCTGATCTACTACGGCAACGGGTCGTACGGGATCAAGGCAGCAGCGGCCAACTACTTCGGTATCACCGACCTGGCCGAGATGACGATCTCGCAGGCCGCGTTCCTGGCCGCGCTTCCGCAGGCACCCTCGTTCCTCGACCCCTATCAGAATCCGAACTCGACGTTGGAGGACCCCGAGGCCGGAGCGCAGGACGCGCTCCGCGAGCGCAACCTCGTGCTCGGAGCGATGCGCGATGAGGGCTACATCACCGCCGCGCAGGAGACCGAGGCAAGGGCCACGACCTGGGTCCAGATGAATCCGAACCGCCTGACGAGCATCCTCCAGGAGCCGCACTTCAGCTTCCGCGTCCGTGCCGAGGCCGAGCGCATCCTGGCCACGCTCCCCGGGGTCACCGACGGGGCCCTCGCGGTTCGCACCGGCGGCTATCGCATCACGACCACGCTCGACTATCCCCTCCAGCAGGAGGCGAAGCGGCTCGTTCTGAAGTGGGTGGACACGCTCCGGGGATTCAACGTCAACAACTCGGCGATGGTGGCGATCGACTCCGCCACCGGAGAGATCGTGGCGTACGTCGGAAGCGTCGACTACTACAACCGCGAGGACCCCCGGGTCCAGGGCCAGTTCGACGTCGCGGGCCTGGGGCTGCGCCAGCCGGGTTCGGCCTTCAAGCCGATCACCTACGCCTCCGCATTCCAGTCGCGCGACGCGACCGTGTCGACGATGTTCGTCGATGCCATGACCGAGTTCAGCACGACAGGCCAGACCTCGTACCGGCCGACGAACGCGGACATCCGGGAGCGCGGCCCGGTCCTGGCGATCGACGCCCTGCGCTACTCGCTCAACATCCCCTCGGTGCAGATGCAGTCCCTGGTCGGCTCGCAGACGACCGCCAACTTCGCCCAGTCGCTCGGCATCGCCGGCGCCGACTACATCATGGGCCTGGATCCGGGTCTCTCCCTGGCGCTCGGCGCGGTGCCGGTGAACCTGACGAACATGACGCAGGCGTACACGACGTTCGCTGCGCAGGGCGAGCTGAACCCGGCCACCACGATCATCGAGATCCGCGACCGCGACAACCGCGTCGTCTACACCCTGGAGGACAACGGCCCGGCGGTCACGAACCCGATGACCCCGGCGGAGGCATACCTCCCGCACTTCATCCTCGAGGGCAACACCGACCCGGCTCGCAACTCCTGTGGGGCGAGCGCGCTCGGCTCACCACTCCCGACGGCGTGCGCCGCCCGGCCGGTTTCAAGACCGGGACGACGAACGAATTCCGCGACGTCTCCGGCTTCGGCTACGTCCCGGGCAGCCTGACCACGGGCGTGTGGATGGGCAACAACAACCAGGAGTCCCTTTCGAACGAGTTCTCCGGCGGCCTCTTCAGCGCCGACGGTCCGCTCTTCCTGTGGCAGGAGTTCATGGAGCTCGCGCTGAACAACCCGTGGGACTGGAACGGGCAGGCACCGGTGCCGCAGACGACCTTCGACCAACCGGCGGGCATCGTGCAGGCTCCGGTCTGCCGTTTCAGCGGCATGTCGGCGACGAACAACTGCGGCCAGATCATCACGCTGCCCTTCCTCGAAGGCACGGTGCCGCCGCTCGACAACGTCCACTTCCGCGGCTGCCTCGACCTGGAGCAGTACGTTGCCCAGTCGATCCCGAAGCGGCCGGACAACTGGATCGTCGCGGCCGATACGTGGTCTGATCGCCTGGTGAACGGCCAGACCGGCTCCCGGGGCGACCCGGCCAACTACCAGGACCGACCTCCGCGTCCAGTTCGCCATCAGCCCGCTCTACGGTGAGCGCGGCTTCCCGTCCGTGTGCGGCGAGCGCGTGGCGCGCCCGAACCCGACGCCGGGACCGGCGCCCAGCGGTTCGCCGGAAGCCACGCCGCCACCAACGCGACGGTGGTGGCGGTGGTGGTGGCGGCGGTGGCGGTGGCGGTGGCGGCGGTGGCCCGAACCCGCCGTAGGGTGCGACCGCATGGCTGGGAGTGTCGATTCACCGCGCCGCCACGCTCCGAGGCATAGAATCGG
This sequence comes from uncultured Chloroflexia bacterium, assembly GCA_963839635.1. Lineage (GTDB taxonomy): Bacteria > Chloroflexota > Limnocylindria > QHBO01 > QHBO01 > JACDBZ01. The sequence continues at coordinate 196,427 of CAWIVT010000006.1, read as the reverse complement.
CCCGTGCCGAGCTCGACCCTGACCCTCATCCTTGCCGGTGGCGAGGGTGAGCGGCTGAGCATCCTCTCGCAGGTGCGGGCCAAGCCCGGCGTGCCGTTCGGCGGGAAGTACCGGATCATCGACTTCGCCCTCAGCAACGCCGTGAACTCGGGCCTGACCGACGTCGGGATCCTGACCCAGTACGCTCCGCGCTCGCCTCATCGACCACATCGGCGTCGGCCGGCCCGTGGGACCTCGACCGCAGCCGCGGCGGCGTCGCCCTGCTCCAGCCGTTCATCGGCCGCGGGCGGGCGCGCGACTGGTACCGCGGCACCGCCGACGCAGTGCTCCAGAACCTGGACTTCATCGCACGACCGCGACCCCGAGCTGGTGCTGGTCCTGGCCGGCGATCACGTCTACAAGATGGACTACCGCCCGTTCATCGAGCTGCCACCGCTCGATGAACGCGGAGGTCACGTGCGCGGTGCGCACGGTGCCCATCGAGGAGGCCCATCGGTTCGGCATCCTTGACGTGGACGGACGACGGCCGCGTCACGGCGTTCATCGAGAAGCCCGCAGATCCGCCGTCGAACCTGGTCAGCATGGGCGTCTACGTCTTCAGCTGGCCGATGATCCGAGAGCTGCTGAGCACCGATCGCGCCCGACTTCGGGCATGACGTCCTGCCGTGGATGGTGGAGGGCGGCCGCCGCGTGTTCGCCTACGAGTTCGCGGGGCTACTGGCAGGACGTCGGGCACGGTCGAGAGCTACTGGCAGACGAGCCTCGACCTGCCTCAGCGACGACCCGGGCATCGAGCTGAACGACCTCGGCTGGCTGGTCTACACCAGCAGCGAGGAACGGCCGCCGGCGCGCATCGGGCCGGACAGCCTCCGTCGAGCCGTTCGATGATCAGCCACGGCTGCGTCATCGATGGGACCGTCGAGCACAGCATCCTGTCGCCCGGCGTGCGGGTCGCGCGCGGCGCGACGGTGCGCGACTCGATCGTCATGTTCGACGCGGTCATCGGGGACGATGCCGTCCTCGACCGAGCGATCGTCGACAAGGAGGCCACCATCGGGGCCGGCGCGCGGTGGGCATCGGCGACGACCTGCGCCCGAATCGCGACGAGCCGGAGCGCCTCTACGCCGGCATCACCCTGGTCGGCAAGCGTGCCCGGCGTCCCGCGTGGCGTCGAGATCGGCCGCAACTGCCGCATCGACCCCGGCGTGACCGAGGGCGACTTCGGCCAGCCGCCGGCGGATCGGCTCCGGCGAGACGCATCGTCGCCGGCACCGCGCCGCGGTGAGCGAGGCAGCGTCGCCCATCGACGCGCTGGCTGGACGCGCTCGGGCTCGAGGTGGTCGGCCGCGCGGGCGATGCGGGCGGACGCCGCGCTTCAGCGCGACGTGATCGTCGACGGGGAGCGCCGGTTCGACCTGCGCGTGACCGTTGCGTGGGTCGACCGGAGTCGGCTGCTCGCTGTGGGCATACTATGGCCTCGAGGCGATGGAGATCCCGAAGCGAACGTATGCCGCGGATGCTCCGCGCCAACTTCGACTATCCATTCGTGAAGTTCGCGATGACCGATGACGACCGACCGATGCTCATGACCGAGCTTCCGGCCGCCGCGCTCGATCGTGACGAGCTGGGTCGCGGCCTCGCGCGGCTGGCCATCGTCGCCGATCGGCTGCTCGAGGAGACCGCCAACGCGGTCGCCGACCGCGGAACGCTGCCCGACTGGGGTGGCCGCGACCCTCGCAACCCGGCGCTCCTCGCCGCGTACCGGGCCGAGGTGGAGGCGCACGATGCCGGCGTGGGAGCCGCCGCGCCCGAGCGTCCGGCGCCGCGGGCTGCTCGATGCGGCTCATGGACCGCCTGTGATGAGGCGTCGGCGCGCGCTCGCTGCCGCTGCTCGCTGCTGTCGATCGTCGCCACCTCGCCTCCCGGGCAGGGCCGGTCGCCGCGGGTCGCGGCCGCGGAGTTCACGATGGTCACGGTGGCCACCTACAACGTGCAGCCCGACGCCGGGATCATCGACGTCGCGGTCGACGTCACCTTCACGAACACGACCCCAGACCCCGAGGGCCAGTTCAGCGTCTTCGACGAGATCCTGCTCGCTGTGCATGACAGCGCCCGAACGTCACCGCCGCCGATGCCGAGGGCGACCTCGAGGTGACGGTCGCGGTGGACGAGAGCGGGGTCACCGTCGCCACGATCGCGCTCCGCGAGGGCGTCCGCTTCGAGCAGACCGCCGAGCTCGACCTCACGATACCAGCTCGCCGATGGCGACGATCCGCAGCTGCGAGTGCGACCCTCGGTGGTGGTCTTCCCGGCGTGGGGCTTCGGCACGGCCAGCGAGGTCACCGTCGCCATCCCCGAGCGGCTACGAGGTCCGCGTCGACGGCGATCCTCTGACCGATGCCGGCGGACACGCTGGCGAGCGGCCCCGATCGCCGACCCGTCGCGCATGGCTCGCGCTCGTCACCGCCCTGCGGCCGGCCGAGTACGTCGACCTTCGACACCACGGTGCCGCTCGTCGGGCGGCACGGCGGACCTGCACGTCCGCGCCTTCGCCGATGACGAGGCGTGGGGCGAGGCGACCGCTCGACCTGCTCGAGCGCCGCGCTGCCGCGCATCGAGGAGGAGATCGGCCTGCCCGTACCCGCGGTCGGGGCCGCTGGTCGTCACCGAGGCGGTCGCCACCGACGCGGCGGGCTTCGGCGAGGCGCCGGCAGACGGCACGAGATCCTCGTCGCCTTCGACCAGCCCGCCATTCACCGCCCTCCACCAGGTCGCGCACGTGTGGCTGTCGCCCGACGCTCATCGAGTCGCGCTGGATCCGCGAGGGTATGGCCAGCGAGGTCGCCGCGCGGGTCGCCGCCGAGCTCGAGGTCGAGCCCCCGTACGATCCGGCCGCGCGAGGCCGACGTCTCGCGAGGCCGCGGCTTCCCGCTCGACGACATGGGCGCCGACGGCCGATCCCGCCGTGGCAGGCCTACGGGCACGCCGCGTCCTGGGCCTTCATCGCCGAGCTGCGCTCAGCGCTGCGCCGAGGACGCCCTGCGCACGGTCCTCGCACGCGTCGACCGCCTCGCTCGACCCGTACGCCGCCACGGAGATCGACCCGCCGGAGGACGACGGAACTCCGCCGCAGGCCCTCGCTCACCAGTCGCGGATTCCTCGATCACCTCGAGGCGGTCAGCGGGGCGGACCTCGCCGAGCCTGTTCGCGCGACCGCGTGCTCGGGGCCGCGGATGCGGCGCTGCTCGAGCCTCGAGCCGAGGCGCGCGCGGCCTTCGCCGAGCTGGTTGCCGCCGCGGAGGGATGGAGCGCGCCCGACCCGGCACGATCGGCCATGACGGCGTGGCGGTTCGACGATGCGCAGCCGATGATCGCCGATGCGCCTCGCCTGGCTTGGCGCGCGCGACGAGCTGCTCGACGAGATGGAGACCGCCGGCCTGTCGGCGCCGGATCGGCTCCAGCAGGCGTATCGGTCATTCGGCGGCGGGGTCGGAGGCGCTACGCCGAGCTCGAGGCGCAGCAGGCGGTCGTCGACGCCTATGCGGCCACGGCGGACGACGTCAACGGCCAGCGGTCATTCCTCGAGCGCATTGGCCTCATCGGCGGGCCGGACCCGGCGCAGCGACTGCGGCTGGCCAACGGCCGGTTCGCCGATGGCGACCTCGCGGGGCGCGGTCGAGGCGATCACGGACGCGCAGCGCATCGTCGCCGCCGCGGAGACGGGCGGCATCGTCCGCCTCGTGAGCTCGATCCTCGTCGTGCTCATCCTCGGCGCGCCTCGCCGCGGTTCTCGCTCCGTCGACGCTCGTCGTACACTGCTCCGCCATGACCCCCGAGCGGCCCGGCGCCGCACTTCGCCACCGCCGCCGGACGTCCTCTCCGGCGAGACGGCCGACGTCTACTTCGAGCGCGCTCGCGCGATCCTGGCCGCCGAGCGGCTCGATCCGGTGGTGACGATGGAGATCTTCTCGCGCGGCGAGGGCGTGCTGTGCGGCGCGGAGGAGGCCCATCGCCTACCTGCGCGAGATCTTCGCCGAGGCGAACGGCAGCCACGACGCCGGTGGTCGAGTCGCTCCACGACGGAGACCGCTTCGGGACGAAGGAGGTGGTCATGCGCATCAAGGCGCGCTACTCCGCCTTCGGCCTGTACGAGACCGCCATCCTCGGCATCCTCGCCATCCGGGTCCGGCTGGGCGACGCGCCGCCCGGCGCATCGTCGATGCCGCGGCGCCGATCCCGGTCATCGGCTTCGGCGCGCGGCACGTGCATCCCAGCGTCGCCGACCAGATGGACTACGCCTCGGTGGTCGGCGGCTGCATCGGCGCCTCGACGCCGGCCGGCGCGCGGCTGGCCGGCCTGGCTCCGACCGGCACCATGCCGCACGCGCTGGTCCTGATCTTCGGTGACACGGTGCGCGCGGCGGAGGCATTCGATCGGCACATCGATCCCGAGGTGCCGCGCGTCATCCTGGTCGACACGTTCAAGGACGAGGCGGAGGAGTCGCTGCGCGTGGCCGATGCGCTCGGGCGACCGCCTCTGGGGCGTGCGGCTCGACACGCCGTCCGAGCGCGGGCGCGTGACCCCCGAGCTCGTCAAGGAGGTCCGCGCGCGCCTCGACCTCGCCGGGCACCCGACACGTCAAGATCGTCGTCTCCGGCGGCATCGACGTCGAGCGCATCGGCGTCTTCAAGGAGGCCGGCGCGCCGGTCGACTCGTTCGCGGTCGGCAGCGCCATCAGCAAGGCCAGCCCGATCGACTTCACCGGCGACCTCAAGGAGATCGATGGGCGGCCCGTCGCCAAGCGCGGCCGCATCCCCGGACGCACCGAGAACCCACGGCTGGAGCGGATCGACCTCCAGCGCTAGGCTTGACCGATGCAGGCAGCCCGACGAGCGCGAGTCGCGCGTACGAGCTCTTCCAGCGCGGGTCGCGCATGCTGGCCGATCGCCATCCGGGCGGCCGCGGCCGTGCTGCTCGAGCGCGCGCTGGCCCTCGAGCCGGGTAAGGCCTCGATCCTCGAGGCGCTGGGACAGGCGTACTTCAACCAGGGTGACCACGCCGCGCGCCGCGGAGCGCTTCGCGGCGATCGTCGAGGCCGATCCGCTGGCGCACTACGCCCACTTCGGGCTCGGCCTGTCGCGCGCCCGCCTGGGTGACGCGCACGCCGCGCGGCGCCACCTGCGCATGGCCGTCTTCCTGAAGCCCGAGAACGAGTCCTACCAGCGCGCCTGCGAGCGATTCGGCGACGCGGCCTGAGGCCTCTCAGGCCGCGGGTCGCCGGCGACGCCGCCGCTCGCGGGCAAGCCGCGCCTGGAGCAGGCCGAGCACGGCAGCCTCCTCGCGGTCGAGGCGCATGGGCGCCGCGACCGACGCCACGGGCCCGCTCGCGAGAGCGCCTCGACCATCGTGCCGTCGAGGTACGCGTCGATGACCTCGGGGTGGACGTAGCAGGCGCGGCACACCGCCGGCGTGTTGCCGAGCTGCTCGGCGACCGTCTCGATGGCCTCGACGATGGCCTTCTTGCGCCCCGCCTCGTCGTCGACCTCGAGGAACTCGCTGAGGGCCATGCGACGCCGCCACGGTGCCGGCCCAGGTCCGGAAGTCCTTGGCCGTGAAGTCGCTCGCCGGCTGATCTCGCGCAGGTACTCGTTGACGTCGTCCGAGTTGAGTCGACTGCCGCCGGCCGTCCGCGTCGAGGTACTGGAACAGCTCCTGGCCCGGGAGCTCCTGCACCTGCTTGACGAGCCGCGCCAGGCGCCGGTCGCGCATGCCGATCTCGTGCTCCTTGCCGCCCTTGCCGCGGAAGGCGAAGCGGATCTCGGCGCCGCGCAACCTCGACGTGGCGGTCCGCATCGTCGTCAGGCCGAAGCTGCGGTTCTCGCGGGCGTACTCGTCGTTGCCGACCCGGATGAGCGTCGCCTCCAGGAGCCGCACGACGAGCGCCAGCACCTTCTCGCGCGGCAGGCCGCGCCGCCGCAGGTCGCGTCGGTCCGGCGGCGGATCCGCGGCAGGGCGCGCGCGAACTCGATCGAGCCGCTCGTACTTCGCCTCGTCGCGGACCTCGCGCCAGCGCGGGTGGTAGCGGTACTGCTTCCGGCCGCGCGCGTCGCGGCCGGTGGCCTGGATGTGCCCGCGCTTGATCGGGCGAGATCCAGACATCGGTCCACGCCGGCGGGATGGCAAGGCTCTTGAACCAGGCGATCCGGTCGGCGATCGGTGATGCGCTCGCCGTCCGGGCCGATGTAGGTGAAGCCCTTCCCCGCCCGGCGACGGCGCACGCCGGGACCATCGTCGGTGACGTAGCGGAGCCCGGCCTCCTCGGCGTGAAGCTCGGGATCGTCGAGGCTGGAGCGTCATCTCGAGGCGCCGATCACAGGGCAACCGCCGTGCCAGCCAGCCGACCGCGGCGATGGTCTTGGCATCCATGATCCGCCCATCGTCGATGGCCGCCAGCGCGTCGGCCAGCGTCAGCCACGACGGCTCGAGCTCCTCGTCCTCGTCAGCGTCGGCCGGTCGCCTCGGTCAGGTCGGTGGCGAGGTAGAGGTGCATGAGCTCGGTCGCAGAAGCCGGGCGCGGTGTAGAAGCGGGGACCTTCGACCCACGTGGCCGCCGCCAGCCGCGACCTCCTCGGCCAGCTCGCGCCGGGCGGTCACGTGCGGTGGCCTCGTCGGGCTCGAGCGTGCCGGCCGGGATCTCGAGCAGGTGCTGTCCGGTGGCGTGGCGCCACTGGCGCACCATCGCCAGCCGCTCGCCGTCCCAGGCCAGGATGGCGACCGCGCCGGGGTGCTCGACGACCTCTCGCGTCGCACGGCGCCCGTCCGAGCGCTCCACCTCGTCCACGCGAACCCGGATGCGTGCGGCCCTGCCACGCCGGGTCGCTCCGATGGTGCGTTCCTCCATCGGCCGATCCTAGCGGTGCGGCTGCGCCAGCAGGTCGTGGAGGACCATGGTCACGCTGGGCGTGTCCGGGGAACTCCGGCTAGCATGCGAGCCACCCCATGAGCGAAGCGACCAGCAGCAGTCAGCGCGCGCGACGACGTCGGTGGCGCGCCGGCCGATGATCGAGGCGATCGGGCTGCGGCAAGCGCTTCCGGCCGCTGACCGCCGTGCACGACCTGTCGTTCACGGTCGGCGACGGCGAGATCTTCGGCCTGCTCGGGCCCGAACGGAGCCGGCAAGACGACGACCGTGCGCATGCTGGCCGGACTGATCGCGCCCGACCGCGGGCACGGCCGACATCAACGGCCTCGCCCTGGGCGACGGACTCGCAGCGCATCCGGGCCATGACCGGCATCCTGACCGAGTCGCCCGGGCCTGCACGACAAGCTCACCGCCCGCCAGAACCTCGGCTACTACGGCCGCCTCTACGGGCTGCGCGGGGCGCGCTGCGACGGGCGGTGGACCGATACCTGGGCGTCGTCGGCATGCCCGACGTCGGCGACCGACGCGTCGGCGGCTTCAGCAAGGGCATGCGCCAGAAGATCGCCATCGCCCGCGCCCTGCTCCACGAGCCGCGAGGTCCTCTACCTCGACGAGCCGACCAGCGCGCTCGATCCCTCGGCGGCCAAGACGGTCCGCGACTTCGTGGCCACGCTGCGCGACGCCGGCCGCTCGATCGTGGTCTGCACGCACAACCTCGACGAGGCCGAGCGGCTCTGCGACCGGATCGGGATCATGCGCGGCACGCTGCTGCGGGTCGACACGCCCGCGCGGCCTGCGGCGCCAGGGACGGCACCGCCTCGGTGCGGGTCGAGCTGGTCGGTGCGCGGCGGCCCGGAGTCGTTCCTCGACATGCTGGCGCGACCTGCCGTTCGTGCGAGGGCGCGCGCGCCGAGGACGGCGCGCTGCTCGTCGAGGTCGGCGACCCGCGCGGCGACAACCCGGAGCTCGTCGCGCGCGCTCGTCGACGCGGGGGCGCGCATCATCGGCGTGCGCGAGGAGGCGGTCACGCTCGAGCAGGTCTACCTCGACCTGGTCGGCGAGTGCCGGCGCACCGGGACGCGACGCGGCACGGCCGGCATGGCGAGGAGGCGGCCTGAGTGCGCCTCGGCATCGTCTGGGCCGTGGTCGTCAAGGAGGCGCGCGACCTGCTCGCCAACCGGCTGCTGCTCGGCGCCGTCGTCTTCCCGGCGCTGATCTTCGCCGCCATCCCGACCGGCATCGTGGCCTTCATCCAGGTCGAACGAGCTCGACCCGAACCAGCTCGGCCAGATCGAGCAGTACATCAGCCAGTTCCCGGACCTCGACGCCAAGCTCGCCGCCCAGGGGTTCATCGTCACGAACTTCATGGCCTACTTCCTCCTCATCCCGGCCATGGTGCCGATGGCGATCGCCACCCAGTCGGTCATCGGCGAGAAGACGGCTCGCTCGCTCGAGCCGCAGCTGGCGACGCCGATCGAGGTCAGCGAGCTCCTGGTCGGCAAGGCGATCGCGTCCGCGACTGCCGGCGGTGCGTCGCCACGTGGGCCGTCTTCGTCGCTCTACGGCCTCGTGAACGGCGCGATCGCCGACCCGCGCGCTGACGCGCTCGTCTTCAGCGACGTGTGGCTGGTCGCCATGGTCACGCCTCGTCCCGCTCATCTGCCTGCTCAGCGTGCTGCTCGGCATCATCGTCAGCACCCGCGTCAACGATGCGCGCACCGCGCAGCAGATCGGCGGCTTCATCGTCATCCCGATCATCGGCGTGGCGGTCGCCGGGTTCTTCAGCGGACAGGCCACGTTCAGCATGCAGCAGGTGCTCATCGGCGACCTGGTGGTGGCCGTCCTGATCGGGCTGGCGCTGGTGGCCGGCAACTGGATCTTCGATCGCGAGTCGATCCTCACCCGTTCGGCTGAGGTTCCCCGCGACCCGTGGAGCGGGTGAACTCAGGGCTGAGCGTTTCAGACCGGGTCCATCCGCCTAAGCTTGAACCGCCTCGGACGCCGGGGCTATCAGCCGGTCGAGCGGTCCTCGATCTCCCAGGCGTGGTCGAGCGCGTGCCAGGCGGATCGCCGCACGGCGTACCTCGGCGCCATGGCCGCTTCACCTTGTTCGGCTCGGGCATCTCCTCGCCGGTGGCGGCCGCGGTGAGGGCCTTGACGAATCCCGTCGCAGCGCGGCCATGGTCGCGGCATCCCCGCGAGGTGGCCTCGAACCGAGCTGGTGCAGGTAGGCCGCCTCCGCCTCGCGCACGTGCTCGACCATCTTCGGCACCTGGCGCCCGCCGCCGCGGGGCCCGAGGCGCAGCGAGCGCCCTTCGCCTTCGCCGCCGCCGCGTCGAAGCTGGCCCATGCGGCTCGCAGCAGCGCCACGAGCCGCTTGAGCCCGGCCGCCGAGACAGCCTCGTCTTCGAGCGCGGCGGAGGCGCTCGGCACGCCGAACTCGGTCCCGCCACCGCCTCCGAGCCGCTCGACGACGTCGAGGCCGCGCACGGTGGCGGGTGGCCGGAAGGCGACCCTTGGCACGCTTGCCACCGCGCGTACCGAGGCGCATAGGCCAGCAGCGATTCGAGGGCTTCGTCGGGGGTCTTGCCGCCGCGCGACCAACCGGGCCAGTCGAGCGCGCTCGCGAACGACGCTTCGGTCGCGAGCTCCAGGACGACGCTTGAGCGCTCATCCGCCGGCGGGGTCAGGCCCCGTGGTGCTCGCGGCGATGGAGGCGGCCGATGAGCGCGCGCATGATCGGGACGGCGATCTCCGGGTGCTCCTCGAGCAACGCGGTGAACTCCCACGCCGGGAAGAGGAGGCACTCGGTCTCCGACGATGGCGATGACCGTGCCGACCGCGGGTGCTCCTCGATGAGCGCCAGCTCGCCGAAGAAGTCGCCCGCGCCCACCTCGCCGATGCTCTCGGCCCCGCGCACGACGCGGGCCGTGCCGCGCAGGATGATGTAGAGGGCCGTGCCGGTCGAACCTTCCTTGACGATCGCCTCGTCGGCGCGCGTAGGTGCGGCGTTTTCCGGTCTCGGCCAGGCGTCGACGAATGCGCGTATCGAGCCCCGCGAGGAGCGGAACCGATGCGAGTTGCTGCTCGAGCTCCACCGCGATTCCTCCGTGCGTTGTCCCGATCGTCGCTGACGTGGGTGAGAAGGGCATCCTATCAGCCCGCTCAGCCGTTCTGGCGCGGCCCCGCGGCGTCGAGCACGTCGGCCCGCCCCAGGGCCGTCTCCCGGCGGCGAACCTGCACCGTGCGGATCTCCGCAGGCCCGAGATCGAGCACGATCGATCCGTCGTCACCGACCGGGAGTGGCTCGCCGGCCACCCCTCGCAGGGTGGCCTCGCGCGCCTCCACGACGCCCGCGGCCAGCACCGCGCGGCGCCGGTCCGGCGCGAGGTTCACGATCCGCGCCTCCAGCCATTCGTCGTCACGCCGCCGCAGCGAGGTGAGCGCGAGGTCGGACCCATCCAGCCGGAACGCGTCGTCGCCCGCCCGGGGTGGGGGCCACGCCGCATCAGGCGGCGCCGTCCCGGGCCAGGTGAGGAAGGGGCGACGGTACCGCTCCGCGGCCGCCGGCACGCCGCCGTCCCTCCAGCCGCCGGTGTGCGGCTGGAGCGCGAAGCTCATCCGCCACGGGCCGCGCATCTGGCCGTTCGGGATGGCGATCTCCGGCCCAGCCGGGTCCAGGCGGTACGGGTTGTCGTTGCGGCTGATGAGGCCCGTCGAGCGCAGCACCGTGATGGCCAGCTCGCGACCGTCGTCGGCCAGCTCGTACTCGGCGAGATGCTCGAGGAGCACCGCAAGCCCGCCGGCATCGACCCAGCCGTGGGCCGGGAACGTGGGCAGCGGCTCCTCGCGATAGCCGCCCTCCGGCGTCATGCCGCGCTCCACCACCGCGAACTGACCCTCCGCGTGCGTGGTGTTCGCTGCACGCGGCAGGGGAGCGTGGAAGCGGACCCGGTGATCGTTCGAGCGATTCTCGAAGGCGATCCCGATCCTCACGAATGGCTCGTCGGCTCGCAGCTCGACCTCCATCGCGACATCGGTGTCGGCGACCTCCGCGGTGCGACCCGATCCGCCGGTGAGCAGCCCGACCGGCCACGCGTAGCGGCGGACCACCGACAGCCGCCCGCGGACGGGGCCGGCAAGGTCCACCTCGACCGCGACCGATGCCGGCGTATCGACCAGGGTGTCCGTCCCGGGCGGCGCGTGGTTGTACGAATCGCCGAAGTCGCCACCGTCGACGATCCGGCCGACGCCCTCGACCGCCTCACCGTCTGCGGTCTCGATCCGCAGCGTCCCGTCGTCGACCACGGCGACGGTGAGGAGCCCGTTCGTCATCGACCTGCCGTCCGGCGCCACGCGGACCGGGCTCACGAGCTCGCCGCCGGCCTCCACCGCACGAGCCGCCGTCCAGCCGAGCGCGGGGGCGGGGACCGAGGCGGCAAGCGTTCGCCGTGCACGCGCCACGATCTGGACCTTCCAGGTCTCCCCAGGTGCGGAACGCATGGCCGCGACGACCTCGGCCCGCAGGCCGTCGACGTCCAGCCAGGCCGGATCGGGATCGTCGTCGACCTCGAGGATGACGCTCCGTCCCTCGATCCGATAGCCGTTCCAGGCGTGGTCGAAGACCTCCCTGCCGTGGAAGCGCTGGAACAGGTCGTCCGCCTCCGAGCCGAGGACCGACACGTCGAGCAGGACCGGGTCCTTGCGGCGAAGCTCCTGGGTCGCCACGCGCACGCCATCGGGAAGCTCGAGCGCCACCTGTGCCCACTCCGCCGGGATCGGCAGCTCGGCCTCGACGAGGCCCGTCCGCGCCGAAGGCGACGGGTTGACGATGGTGAGCGCCCCGCGCGGAACGGCCGCAGCGACCGTGGCGGCGGCGCGTCGCGCCAGGGTCGTTGCCACCTGCTCGGCCTCGGCGAAGCGCACGAGCACCTGGTCGACCACCGGGTCGATGCTGCAGCCGCAGATCGAGTCGTGGGCCGAGTTCTGGATCACGCGGCCCCAGGCAAGCCCCAGGAATGCCGCCGGCCATGCAGCGGCGGAGACGTGGAGGGCGGTCAGCGGCTCGGCGTATCGCTCCAGGAGCGTCTCAGCGCGTCCTGCGGCCCGTTTGATGTCGATTCGAGCGCTGGCCACCCCCATGAGGACGTTTGCCCGTGCCCCGGACCGCATCTCGCCGCGCCAGCAGGGGTCGTCATCGGTCAGGGAAGGTGCCGCATCCAGATAGCGCGACAGGGTGCTGAGCGTCAGCTTGCTCGCGTCATGGACCTCGTTGAGGCGGCTCACGAGCGCCGCAAGCTCGGGCTCCGGCGCCGCGTGATCGGTGCCGTACATGGCGAGCACCGGGTCCTGGCCGAACCAGGGACGTGCCCACTCGAGGAAGCGCTGCGCCGCGGCGTCGAGGCGATCCGGCACCGCGAACATGCCCGCCGCGTTGCCGTAGCCGGCGGGCAGGTACTCCGTACGCACCCACGAGCCGTCCGGCGCCTCCCAGCGAAACGCATGGCGGTCCACGGCCGCGGGGACGCCGCGCCAGACGACAGCGTCAGCCAGCCCGGCGCGGCGCAGGATCTGGGGCATCTGCGCGACGTGTCCGAACATGTCGGGCAGGTAGCCAACCTGCATCGGCTCGCCGAAATCGAGTGCGCGCTTCCAGCCGGCCTCGAGGTTGCGGACCAGGGTCTCGCCCGAGACGAGGAACTCGTCCATCAGGATCTGCCACGGTCCGATCGCCAGCCGGCCGCCCTGCACGTGCTCGGCGATGCGCTCCGCCTGCTCGGGGCGAATCTCGAGGTAGTCGTCGATCGTGGCCAGCTGGCCGTCGAGCGTGAATGCGAAGCCGGGCTCGGCCTCCAGCATCTCGAGGACGCGATCGACGAGGTCGACCAGCTGCATCCGGAAGCTCTGGAAGGGTCGATACCACTCGCGGTCCCAGTGGGTGTGCGGTACGAGGTGGATGATGGTTGGGCGGCCGGATGCGTCGGTCGTCATTGCCCTGAGCCTACCCGGCGCACGGTGGCCGCGCCTACGACGAATGACGTAGGACCTCGGCCACGACGGGGTAGTGGTCGCTGAGGCCGCCGGATTCGCGCATCACGCGGCACGAGCGAATCGAAGCGCCGAGTGCCAGCACGTGATCGATTCGCCAGCCGTCGTCGGTGGAGATGCGCCCAGGATCGCCCGGCGGCTGCGCGAACCCCTCGACCCAGGCGGCGAAGGGCTCGAGCTCCGGTGCCTCGATCGGCGCGTTCAGATCAGCAAGGAGGACCGCCGGCGCGACGCCGGCGAACGCGGCGACCGTCGCCTCAGCCTGGAGCAGCCGCTCTCCGGAGCCGATATGGCTGAAGTGCGCGCTGCCGACCGTCATCCCATCGATCAGCGCCATCAGCAGGCAGCGCGGCTCGCGGATGTGGTCGGGAGCGTCGGCGTAGCGGATCCCGGCCGTCGGGTGGTCGGCCCCGGCGGGCTCGACGAACGCATCGACCGGCGCCTTCGGGAGGGCGATGGTGCGCGAGCCGGTCACGGGCAGGCGGGAGAGGAGCGCGTTCCCGAAGCAGCCGATGCCCGCCACGGCCCCACGCTCGACCACCTCGAACGTGCGTACCGCGCCGTAGCGGACCTCCACGCCCAGCTGGCGGCCGAGGTCGCCGGCGTTGTCGACCAGCTCGCCGTCACGGCTGAGCATCGCGACTTCCTGCAGCGCAACGACATCGGCATCGAGCCCGGAGATGAATGAGCCGATCGCCCGGAGGCGATCGGCGTCGATGCGGCTCCACCATCGGTCCGGGAACGGCCCCGGCCCGATGGCGGCGCGAATGTTCCAGCTGGCGACGCGCAGCGTCGCCGCCACTACTTGACGGAGCCCGCGAGCAGGCCCTGGACGAAGAAGCGCTGGAGGCTGAAGAAGACGATCAGCGGGACGAGCATGACCAGGAACGAGGCCGCCGCGAGGAGGCTCCATTCCGATGCGTAGGTACCGAGCAGGCCGGTGATCTTGACCGTCATCGGCTGCGCCGCGTTGCGCTGCACGTACACCAGCGACATGAGCAGGTCGTTCCAGACCCACAGGAACTGGAAGATGCCGTAGCTGGCGATGGCCGGCACGGAGAGCGGCACGATGATGGTGCGGAAGATCTGCAGGCTCGATGCGCCGTCGATGCGCGCCGCCTCGATCAGGTCCTTCGGCAGGGTGATGAAGAAGTTCCGAAGCAGGAAGATCCCGAACGGCAGGGCATAGGCCGCGTGGGCCAGCCACACCGCCCCGAACCCCTCCAGCAGGAAGCTCCCGCTCATGGCAGTGACCAACGGGATGAAGCCGACCTGCACCGGGACCATCATGAGGCCCACGATCACCAGGAAGATGGTGTCGCGCAGGGGAAACTTGATCCACGCCAGGGCAAACGCCGCCAGCGAGGCGATCACGAGCGGGATGAGCGTCGACGGTACCGTGATGAACACGCTGTTGAGGAACGCGCCCGCCATGCCCTCCGCCTCGACGACGCGCTGGTAGTTGGCGAGCGTGAAGTTCGGGTCGGTGAAGACGGTCCACCAGCCGGTTGCCCGCATGTCCGAGCTTGGTCGGAACGAGGTGATCAGGAGACCGATCGACGGCAGCAGCCAGATCAGGCCGATCAGCCCGAGGACGATGTGAATCGGGCTTCTCGATATGAAGCCGCTGACGCGCTGGCTGAACGTGCGCTCGACGGTCCGGGTGCCGGCGACGGTGGTGGCGGTCATCCGGTCACCCTCTCAGTGCTGAAGCGTCGGACGTTGAAGATCAGGACCGGGATCAGCAGCAGCAGCATCACGATCGCGATGGCGGCGCCGTAGCCGAACCGGCCGGCCGGGAAGGCCTCCTGGTACATCGAGAAGGCGATCACCCGGCTGGACGCTCCCGGTCCGCCGCGGGTCATGACGTAGATGAGGTCGAACAGCTTGATGACGTTGACGACCAGCGTCACGGCGACGACCGAGATCGGAAGGCTGACCATCGGGATGATGATCCGGAAGAAGATGTTGCGTCTCGGTTGCGCCGTCCACGCGGGCGGCCTCGAGCACCTCGGTCGAGATGCCCTTGATCGCGGCCGAGAGGATCACCGTGGCGAACCCGACCGAGCCCCACACGCCGACCGCGATGAGCGCCCAGTTGACCGTGTCGGGACTCCCGAGGAATGCCACCGGACCGATCCCGAAGATGCCGAGGATGGCGTTCATGAGTCCGGTGTTCGAGTTCGGGAAGTAGACGAAGCTCCAGATGACGCCGATCGCGGTGGCCGCGATGGCCATCGGCAGGAAGACGATCGCCTTGATCGCGGCTTCGTACCGGACGCGGGTCGCCATGACGGCGATGAGGAGCCCCAGGAAGACGCACAGGGACGTGTAGAAGACCATCCACAGCACGTTGTTCCAGAGCGCGCCCGAAGGTGGGAAGCCGATGCGCAGGAAGTTCGGATCGTTCGTGAACAGGTTGACGAAGTTGCGCAGGCCGACGAACTCGCTGAACTCGGCCGCCGCGCCCGCGGTCGAAGCTCAGGCCGACCGTGAAGATGGCCGGGAAGATGAGGAAGGCCAGCAGCAGCAGCGCGGCCGGCAGCATGAACAGCACCGCGGTCCAGTTGACCTGGAATCCGCCGCCGCCTTTGTCCTTCTGGGACGTTTCTGCCGGGGGAGACGCAACCGCCATGAGGTCCTCCAATCGGGAGCGAGTTCGGGCGGGAGGAGACGCGCTCCTCCCGCCCGGGTCTCAGGTTGCTACTCCTCCTCCCACGCAGTCGTGACCGCGGCCTGGAACTCCTCGAGGAGTCCCGCCGTGTCGTCGCCCGCGAAGGCGGCCTGCAGCAGAGCACCGAGATCCGGCCCGGCCGGAAGGAGGTCGGAGCCGTCGAAGCGGACTGCCTCGGCGGAAGTGACCTGCTCGGCCTCGGCCTGGATCAGCGAGGTCGGATAGACGCTCGTGTCGACCTCGACGATCGGCGAGATGATCGTGCCTCCCTCGGCCCAGACCTGTCCGGCCTCGGCGGTGGTGAGGTACTCCATGAACGCCTTCACGTCGCTGTCGTTGACGAGCGCGGCCATCACGTCACCACCGTAGGTGACCTGGCCCGCCCCGTTGCCGTCGATGGTCGGGAAGGGGAACCAGTCGATGGCGGTCCCTTCCTGGCCTGCGAGCTCGGGGTTGACGTCCTCGCCGGTGGCGATGCCGCCGACGAAGCCGCCGCCGTAGTACAGCTCGGCCGACGGGCTCGTGCTGAACACCTTGGCGATGGCGTCGACGAACAGGGTCGCCGTGGCGCCGTCGACGCCGCCGTCGACGTTGTCCGCGTTGAGGACCTCGAGCATCTTGTCGATCGCGGCCTGGACGGTCGGATCGGTCCAATCGCCGTCGGGGCTGAACAGCGTGTCGTACGCCTCAGGCCCGTTCATCTTGAGATAGACGATCTCGAACCAGTCGGTCAGGGTCCAGCCGTCACCGGCACCGAGGGACCACGGCACGGCGCCGGCGGCCTTGATGTCCTCGGTCAGGGCCAGGAGCCCGTCCCAGTCCTCGGCCGGGGCGACGCCCATCTCCTCGAAGCGCTCGGGGCTGTACCAGATGGTCGCCTTCGAGTTGAGCTTGACCATGATGCCGTAGAGCTCATCGTCAACGACGCCCACGTCGAGAATGCCGGGGGCGTAGTTGCCCTCGATCGACGCCTGGTCGATGCCGAGATCGGACATCGAGATCAGCGAGCCCTCGCGGGCCAGGCTCCGAAGCGTACCGATACCCGGGATGATCGCCACGTCGGGCGGGTTGTCACCCTGGATGCGCGTGCGGAGCACCGTCGCATAGTCGGTCCGGTTCGGCTCGTACGTTGCCTCGATGTCGGTCGCTGCGGTGAACGCCTCCAGGACGGCCGTGAAGGCTGTCTCCTCGGCGCCGCCCCACAGCGAGGTTACGGTGATCGAGCCATCACCCTCGGCGGGCTCCCCGCCGCCATCCCCGCCGTCGCCGGGGCTCCCGCCCGAGCCGTCGCCGGCCGGGCATGCGGTCAGCACCAGCATGACGATCATGAAGGGTGCTACCAAACGAAACTTGGACATCCGATTCCTCCACCTGTTCCAACGATGCGCGGCGCTGTGCCGCGCACCTGGGTTAGCTATGGGGCGGGCGGTCAACGTGCCGCCCGCTCACCCTGCGGGACGAGAGATCCCTTCCTTTGCGTATTGGTACGGGCGGCGTTGCGCCCCGGTTCGAGTGCGCGGTCAGCCCGCGAGCGCCTTCTCCGTCTCGGGATCGAAGATGTGCAGCTTGTCCATCGGGACGGCTAGCTGCACCTGGTCCCCGACGGCGACCTTGTCGATCGGACGGCAGCAGGGCGACGATCTCGTTGCCCTCGGCCTGCGCGTGGATGAGCTCCTCGTTGCCGAGGTACTCGACGACGTCCACCTTGGCGGGGAAGCGCACGGCGCTGCTCTCCTGGCCGTTGGCGAGCTCGATGTGCTCCGGCCGGAAGCCGATGAGCACGTCCGCTCCGTCCGGTCGCGTCTCGGCCGCCTTGGCGGGCTCACCGGTGAGCTCGAGCTTTGCGCTGCCGAGCATGAGGTCCTTGCCCTCGGCCTTCGCGGTCGCGAAGTTCATGGACGGTGAGCCGATGAAGCCGGCGACGAAGATATTGACCGGGTGGTCGTACAGGTCCTGGGGCGAACCGACCTGCTGGAGGAGGCCGTCCTTCATGACGGCGATGCGATCGCCCATGGTCATGGCCTCGACCTGGTCGTGGGTCACGTAGATGGTTGTGGTCCCGAGTCGCTGGTGGAGACGGGCGATCTCGGCGCGGGTCTGCACGCGCAGCTTGGCGTCGAGGTTGCTGAGCGGCTCGTCCATCAGGAAGACCGAGGGCTCGCGCACGATGGCGCGGCCGAGGGCGACGCGCTGGCGCTGGCCGCCGGAGAGGGCCTTCGGCTTGCGCTCCAGGAAGCGCTCGAGCCCGAGGATGGCGGCGCCCTCTTTCACGCGCCGGTCGATCTCGTCCTTCTTCAGCTTGCGCAGCTTGAGGCCGAACGCCAGGTTGTCGTACACGCTCATATGCGGGTACAGCGCGTAGCTCTGGAAGACCATGGCGATGTCCCGGTCCTTGGGTGCCACGTTGTTCACCACCCGGTCGCCGATGAGGAGGCGCCCGTCACTGATGTCCTCGAGGCCGGCGACGCAGCGCAGGGCGGTGGTCTTCCCGCAGCCTGACGGTCCGACGAGAACGAGGAACTCGCCGTCCTTGATCTCGAGGTTCAGGTCGTTGACGGCGATGACGTCGTCGCCGTACCGCTTGTACATGTGGTCGAACGTGACGGTCGCCATCGAACACTTCGCTCCTGTCGATCAACGGCAGGCCGTATTCGGCCTGGTGGCCCCTGCCCGGGAAAGAGCATCATAGTACGGTGCGCAACCCGCACTACACTCGAACCTGATACCCATGAAGTCTTTCCTTGCCGCACTGCGGCGCCTCGGCAGTCGCCTCGCCGGCGTCCTCATCGTCCTCACCGTTCTTCGCCGTGTCCGCGATGCCCTGCGAGGCCGGACCCGGGCACAGGTCGGGCAGCGACGAAGCGAGCGCCAGGTGCTTCCGTCGCTGTACGACCGCTACCCGCACGCGGGCTCGGCGCCGCGCCGCCGCATCGGGATTCGCAGCGTGGACCTCGACCGCATCGTCGGCACGATGCGCCACCCGTCGCAGAACACTGCCGACTTTCTGCCGCTGCCGCACCTGCGCGGCCGGAACTGGCAGGGCCGATGGCAGCGCATCGACCGCGCCATGGAACGGCTGGAACGGCTCCCGCCGGTCGATCTCGTCCAGGTCGGAGACGACTACTACGTCGCGGACGGCCACAACCGGGTCGCGGCCGGCCGGCAGGCGGGCGCGCTGGAGATCGACGCCGACGTCACGCAGCTGCTCGTGCCGGGTGTCACGCAGCCCGGCCAGGCGACGCTCGACGCGGGCTCGCTTGATCGGCGCGGCCGAGGTGCGCCAGGCGGGGCAGGGCCGCCAGTCGCGGACCGTCGAGCAGCGGAGCGTGAGCGACACCTATTCCCGCCAGGAGCTCCTCGACGAAGACGGGAACGACACGTGACGGATCGGATGACCCTGACGTGGCCGGACCCGACCCCGTTCGCCAAGCGCGACGGCCGGCCGATTCGCATCCTGGCCGTCTCCGACGAGCCGGACCCGTCACTCGACTCGCCGGTCACGCGGGAGCGGATCGGGCCCGTCGACCTCGTCATCGGCGCAGGTGACCTTGAGCCCGACTACCTCTCCTTCCTGGCCGATGCGTTCGACGCGCCCCTCCGCTATGTCCGCGGCAACCACGACGTTGGCGCGGCCTGGAGCGCCACGCGCCGCACGCTCCTCCCCGAACCGATGCGCGACGGCCAGGTCGTGGACGAGGATGGCCTGCGGCTCGTCGGGTTCTCCGGCTCGCCGACCTACAACGATCGCGGCATGCAGGTCTCGGCACTCGGGATGTGGTCGCGGGTGATTCGCAGCTCGAGCGCCGCGCAGCGCGCGAGCCCGGTCATCGTGGTCAGCCACGCGCCGCCGCGCGACATCAACGACGACCATGACCGGGCGCACCGCGGCTTCACCGCCTTTCGGTGGCTGGTCGACCGGCTCGCGCCCCCGTTGTGGCTGCACGGACACACGGCACTCGTGCGCCGCGGCATGGACGACCGATGCGCGCAGCACAACGGGACCCTCTTCTACAACTGCACCGGCGCGACGCTCATCGAGCTGCGTGCTCCCGACGCACATGGATGAGCCGGTCCCGATCCGGCGCGCGGCCGTCGGCTGCCTGCTGGTGGCGCTCGCCGCCCTTGCCCTGGCGCTCATCGTGCGGCCGGCTATCTTCAGCCTGGCGCCGCCGCGCGACGACTCCGCGGTGATCGCGGCCACCGCGACCGAGGTGGCCGGCGGCCCCATCCTCAGGGACCTCGTTCTCAGCCGTTCCCGTGGCTGGTCGGGCGAGCGGGATGCCGGCGACGGGCGCGTGCAGGTCTCCGTCATCCTCGCTCCGTCGTCGACCTTCGGGGGCGTCTCGGCGGTCAACGCGGGCTCGCCCGGACGCGCCGACTGTCCGATCGAGATCGGTGCCGATCGGCTGACCGACTGCGACGGCCGGGCATGGACGTTCGATGGATTCCCGATCGACACGGCCGATGCGCCCCTCGAGCGGATCGTCACCGAGATCGCGTCCGGGTCGGTGGTGCTGGACATGAGGGGGCCGGCGGGGGACTGACGCGGCATACGGCGTGCACGTGTGTCGTGATGCGCCGGCATCGGCGTCGACGAGGAGGAGGAACACATGCCGGAGCTCGGCATCTTTGGATGGATCATCATCGGACTCATCGCGGGCGCCATCGCCGGAGCCCTCGTCCCGGGCCGCCAGCGCTACGGATGCCTGGGCACGATGCTGGTCGGCATCATCGGCGGCATCATCGGCGGCCTCCTGTGGGAGAACGTCCTCGGGATGGGCGAGGCCTCCGGCTGGCTCGGCGCCATCGTCGTGGCGACGCTCGGCTCGGTGCTCGTCATCTTCCTGCTGCGCAGCCTCGGCGGGAAGCGCGACTGAGGCACGCTCGATCCGGTTGACCACCGGGTCCGCATCGGCGACGATACCGGCCCGCCCTGGCGTCCACGGGCGGGTTCGTGGTGGCCTTAGCTCAACTGGCAGAGCATCGGATTGTGGCTCCGAAGGTTACGGGTTCAAGCCCCGTAGGCCACCCCACGTCACACGCCCGGCTTGAAGACCATGAGCACGATGCCTGGGCCACGTGGGAAGACCATTGACGGTGCAGGCTTCCGGGCCGAAGATCACACCTCTATTGGGGTGGGTCTGTGGCCATGAACTCGGTGGTGCTCGCCAGGACGGCCTCGGGATCGACGTACGTGCTCTCCATCAGTCCCGACGGCGTGCACTGGTGCCGGCTCCCGGCGGAGCACCGTGGCCTGCAATGGATGGCCAGCGGGTGGGAGGAGAGCATGCCCAGGATCGTGCCGGGCGAGCGGCTCCTCATCGGGAACCTGCGCACCACCCCGGTCACCACGGTTTCGATCCTGCCCGCCTGACTCGGTCGTTCAGCCAGGTCTGGACTCGTCCGTCTTCGGGACCAGGAGGGCCGCGCATGCGGCAGCGGCAACGGAGCCCCCGACGCCGAGCGTGAGGATGGCCAGCTCGATCGAGCCCTCGGCCAGCAGCCCCGCGACTGCCGCCCCGATGGGGACCCCGAGGAAGTTGAACGCCATCGACACCGCGAAGGCACGTCCCATCCACGCCTGCTCGGTGCGCCGCTGCCGCACGGTGAAGAGGGCGATGTCCATCGGGCCGGCCAGGAAGCCGATGAGGAGCGACTCCGCCGCGAGCAACGCGATCCCCAGCGGCACGAGATCGTGCTGTCCGGCCGCGAGCAGGAGCAGGAGCATCGCCGGAACGAGGCCGAGCATCGGCACGACCAGCAACCTCCACTCCCGTCCACGGGTGTCCATCCGTCCGAACAGCAGCGCCGACGCCATGCCGGAGATGCCCGAGACCGCGAAGACGAGCCCGACCACGGCCTCGTTGAGGCCGAAGCGCTGGAGCACGATGAGCGGCACCACGATCGTCGTCATGCCGTTCGTGAGGTTCACCGCCGAGATCGCGAAGCCGAGCCCGCGAAGCGTCGGATTGCGCCAGGTGTAGACCACGCCGTCCCACGCATCGACCAGCAGGTTTCCCTTCGATGACGTCGGGCTCGGGGGATCGGGCACGCCCAGGAGGGCAAGCGCGGCGATCCCGAACGCAACGCCGATCACGATCAGTGCGACGGCGCCGCCGAAGAACGCGACGAGTGCCGCCGCCGCAGGCGGGCCGAGGATGATGGCGACCACGTAGCCGTTCGAGTCGACGGCGTTGACCCGCTCCCAGAGATGCTCCGGCACGAGGATCGGGAAGAGGCTGCGCACGCCGACATGGCTGAGGATGGACGTCAGGGACGACACGACCGCGATTGCCAGCAGCAACGCGCCCGGCAGGACATCCAGCACAGCAAGGACGCCGATAAGGAGCATCGCCAGCAGCGCGACGACGTAGTCGAGCACGACCAGCCGAATGCGGCCGTGACGATCGAGCAGTGCTCCGGCGATCGGGCTGATCAGGAGGCCGGGGAAGACGCTGGCGAAGGTCACGAGGCCGGCGAAGGCCGCGGAGCCGTATCGGTCGAGCGTGAAGAGCACGAGCGCGATGCTCACCATCGACTGCGCCACGCGGGCGACCTGCATCGAGATGAGGACGCGTCCCAGGGTCGGGACGCGCAACAGGGCGCGGTAGGATCGGTCCTGGGGCTCGGTCACGGGATGCCGATTCTATCGGCCGGCGCGGGTACCCCGGTCGATGCGCCGCGGCCTAGGGCTGGTCATCGGTGACGACGAAGACGCGCGGCAGGCCGGCGCGCAGCGCGCGCGGGGGATCGTCGTTGGCCAAATCGGCCACGATCGAGTTCGGCAGGCTCTGCTCGTCTCGGACGCGCGGGCGCTCGCCCGCCGACGTCTGCAGCGTGTGCGCCACCTGCGTGACGCGGAAGTGGCGGCGCGTGCCGTCCTCGGCGATGAACTCCACCCGCTCGCCGACGCGCGGCAGAGGAGCGGCATGCTCGAGGTCGGCTGACCACCCGTCATCACCCTCGACCACGAGGGTCCAGGCGCTCCCGATTGGCGGGCCGCCGTCATCGGCGCTGATCGCCTCGTCGGGGCGGTCGAGCGTATCGCTCTCGTTCATGAGATCCCTCCAGCACGGATTGGTCGCCGCGGCGCGCCGCTGGACGGCCCGGCACGGCGCCTGCCATGATGCGCCGCCGTACGGAGCGAGGAGGGCAATGGAAGCACGCGACGTCGACACGGCACGCGGCCGGCGGGAACGGTGGTGGCGATCGGTCTTTCTGATCGTCGCAACCGTCTATGTGACGTTGCTGCTGCTCGGACTGCTGTTCCAGATCCTGGGCGGCTTCGCGCAGATCGCGCTCATCGTCTTCATGGCGTGGCTGCTCGCCTTCGTGCTGTCGCCCGTGGTCGCCTGGCTCAGCGCGCGTTTCAACCTGCCGCGTGGCGTGACCATCGGCATCGTCTACGCACTCACGCTCGCCGTCGGCGGCTTCCTGCTCTTCTACGCCATCTCCTCGGTGGGCGCGTCGATGGGCCAGATCGCCGACGACTTCCCGATCACCCGGGTCCGTATCGAGGACACCCTCCAGGCATGGGAACGAGCGGTCTCCTTCGGCCGCTTCGAGCCCGACCTCGTCGGCCTCTATCGCGACATCGAGGCCACGGCCGTCCGGCTGACCAACTCCGCCCTGGGCGAGGTGCCGTCCGTGACGTTCGCCATCCTGGGCGCCCTCGTGATCGTGGTCATCCTGAGCCTCTACATGCTGGCCGACAGCGAGGCCATCCTCGCAAAGCTCAATCGCGTCGTCCCGACACGCTACTCCGATGAGGTTGAGATCCTGGAGCGAACGGTCTCGAAGGCCTTCGGCGGGTTCCTCCGCGCCCAGGTGATCCTCGCCGGCGTGCAGACGGCCCTGACCATTGCCGTCGTGCTCTTGCTGGGCCTGCCCTACGGCTTCCTCATCGTGGCGGTCTCGGCGCTTGCGATGCTGATCCCGTTCTTCGGCCCGCCGCTCGCGCTGGTGCCCCCGATCGTGGCGACGGCCATCTTCCGCCCGGACTGGCTGCTGATCGTCGCGCCGCTCCTGCTGCTCGTGCAGAGCGTGCTCGTCAACTACCTGCAGCCGCGCCTGATGCGCGAGGCCCTGGGGATGCACCCGATCCTGGTCCTGGTCGGCCTGCTGGTCGGCGCCCAGGTGGCCGGGCTGTGGGGCGCGCTCTTCGGTATCCCGATCCTGGCTGTGCTCAACGTGTTCTTCAACTACGCCGTCAACCTGCGAACCATCGACGAGACGCCGAGCGTCGAGGTCGAGGAGATGCTCGAAGAGGTCCGCCGAGAGGAACCGGAGGCGACGCACGAGGAGGTCGTGGCGATGGCCGCCGATCGGGTGGAGGAGTCGCAGGCCGCCAACACCGAGCTCGCGGCATCCGATGTGCGCGAGGTGCGGGAGCGCGTCCGCAAGGAGCCTGAGGAGCGGGAGCCCGAGAAGCGGGCCTAGGCGACACCTCTCCGACCGTTCCCCGGTTCGCGGTGGAGCGCGCACGACCGCTGAACGAGCGCGTCGAGCTCGGTGGACGAGAATGGCTTGTCGCGCGCGGGTGAGGTGAAGGAGAGGATCCGGTCGCCCGTCAGGAGCACGACGGGGACGCTGCTCAGTTGCGGATCCTGTGCGAGCTTGCGTGCCAGCTCGAAGCCGTCCATGCGCGGCATGCGCACGTCGGCGAGAACGACGCACGGCATGGTCCCGCCCGCGAGCTTGTCCAGCGCGTCGAGCCCGTCGATGGCCACCGTCACGGCATGCCCGGCTTCGGTGAGGGCATCCGTGTAGAGCGATCGCACGCTGCCGTCATCGTCCACCACGAGGACCGAATGCTGCTTGGCCATGTGCTTCTCCCTGGGCGAGGAGTAGCAGGTGGCGTGCCGCCGGTATGGAACTGTGGTCCGGGGTCGACACCGTACCCGACTGCCCTTGAGTCACCCCCCTGACCGTGACCCATCGGCTACTGACGTTGGGCCGGTGGCCCCCTACGGTGGTTGCGGGCCCCAAACCGCCCACCCGTATCCTCGCGAGGAGCCACCGCATTGCCAGTCATCGCACACAAGCGACGTCCACATCGCATCGTTGCTCGGACCCTCGTCTTCGGAACCAGCGCCCTGTTGGCCGCCGCGCTCCTGACGTGGAGCCCGTCGTCGACCACCGGGTGGAACCAGGGATCCGCCGAGGCGACGCTCTGGCAGCTCCTCAACGGGGC
Source organism: uncultured Chloroflexia bacterium (assembly GCA_963839635.1). GTDB lineage: Bacteria > Chloroflexota > Limnocylindria > QHBO01 > QHBO01 > JACDBZ01. The sequence continues at coordinate 171,590 of CAWIVT010000006.1, read as the reverse complement.
ACGAACCAACAACGGCATGGCGCCAGTCCAGCAGCACGCCGGGCTCCTCGGCATCGCGCGGTGGCGCAGCCAGGACATGCTGGACCGGGACTACTTCAGCCACACCATTCCCGGCTGCGGCTGCCTCGTCTACACCTACTACGACGCCAACGGCATCCCCTACGTCTGGGCCGGCGAGAACATCGGCTGGAATTCGGGGCTCGATGACGCCTCGTCGCCGGTTCGCGTGCACGAGAATTTCATGGCCTCCGCGGGTCACCGCGCCAACGTCCTGACCGCCGCCTTCACGCACGGCGCCGTCGGTGCAGCCGCGGCAGACGGCCGCATGTTCCAGGGCTACGTCCAGAACACCCGCATGTACACGGAGCTCTTCCTCCAGGCAGGCGGTGGCGGAGCGCCCGCCCCGGCACCAGCGCCCGCACCTGCTCCGCCTCCGTCGGGCGGTGGTGGCGGCGGTGGTGGGGGTGGCACAGGCCGCCTCGTCCCCGGCGGTGGTGGCACCGGTCGCCTCGTCCCAGGTGGCGGGGGCACGGGTCGTGCGGCTGCTCCCACGGCGCAGGAGATGACGGTCACCGCACCGCAGCGCCCGACCTCGACGGCAGGGATTGACGGCGTCACGACCCTCGTCGTGGACCGACCCGGCGCGGACCTCACCGCCCGCCTCGCCGCCGATAATGCACTCGGCATCGCCCGCTACGACGGCGACCAGACGATGGACGCGGAGCCGCACGTTGCCAAGGGGATGGAGGTCGCCGCGGCCGCGAGCCCGGAGCCTGGCCTGTTCGCTGGGCTCGTCGGAGCGCTCCTGGGATTCCTCTTCGGCTGAGTTCCACGCCCTGACTCCGTGCGTTCCTGCGACCCGTCCGGTCGTCGGCTCCCGGTAGACTCCCTCGCATGCCGGTGATCCTCGAGGCGCACGACCTCGTCAAGCGCTACCCGCTCGGCGAGGCCGAGGTCGAGGCGCTCAGCGGCGTCTCCCTTGCGGTCGAGCGCGGCGAGTTCGTCGCCATCATGGGCAGCTCCGGATCGGGCAAGTCGACGATGCTGCACCTGCTCGGCGGCCTCGACCTCCCGACCTCCGGCGAGGTGGTCATCGACGGCGTTCGGATCTCGACGCTCGACGACGAGCGACGCACCCTGACCCGACGGGACAAGACCGGGTTCGTCTTCCAGTTCTTCAATCTCATCCCGCTGCTCAGCGTGGCGGAGAACGTGGCGCTGCCCTTCCTGATCGCCGGCGACGCGGCCGGCCGACATCGCTCGCGCATCGACGAGCTGCTGGCCATGGTCGGCCTTGCCGAGAAGGCCCAGCACCGGCCCGACCAGCTCAGCGCCGGCGAACAGCAGCGCGTCGCGCTGGCACGGGCACTGGCGATGTCGCCGGCCATCCTCCTTGCCGATGAGCCGACCGGCAACCTCGACTTCACGACCGGCACCGAGATCCTCGACCTGCTCTGGGACTCCGCGGATCGCCTGGGTCAGACCATCGTGCTCGTGACCCACGACGCACGTGCCGCCGCCTACGCCGATCGCGTCCTCGTCGTTCGTGACGGGCGCATCCTCGAGGAGATCGCGCTCGGCCGGCGCCGCGACCACGACGCGCGCGGGCTCATCACGCGGCTCGCCAAGCTGGGGCTCTAGCCACCGATGCGCCTGGGGACGCTCGCCTGGCGCGGGCTCCTCGCCCGCCCGTTGCGGACCGCACTGGCGGTCATCGGCGTCGCTCTCGGTGTGGCCGTGGTCACCGCGACGATCATCACCAGCGCCGCCGCCGACGCGGCGCTGCGCAGCGCCACGGCCGACCTGCTCGGGAAGGGGGATGTCCGGCTCAGGGCATTCGCCGAGACGGGCTTCACGCCGCGGACCGTGCAGGCATTGCGCGGGTTCCCCGACGTCACTGCCGTCGCCCCGGTCTCCGAGCGCCGGCTTGTCGCGTACACGGCGCCGGGCGACAACGAGCGCGTCTTCTCGCTGCTGGTCCTCGGGATCGATCCCGATGCGGACGCCGCGATCCGCGAGCCGCGCCTGGTCGCGGGCGTGCCGCTCTCGCCCGACAGCCCGACCGATGCCCTGGTGGCCGCGTCATGGGCCACGGCAAACGGGCTCGCGCTCGGCGACGAGCTCTTCCTGAACGGCCGGAGGGAGGGCCTGCCGCCGCTGAGGATCATCGGCACCATGACCGACACGGGGTTCGCCGCTCTCGAGCGTGGCGAGGTGCTCGTCGTGTCGCGGTCGACGCTCGACGAGTCCTTCACCGTGCCTGCGCCGATCCGCTACCTGGACGTCGACCTCGGCGAGGGCGACGTCACCGAGGCCCTCGACCGCGTGACCGGCAGCCTCGACGAGCCGTTCATCGTCGAGACGCCGGCGGACGCCGCGCAGCGGCTCGCGTCGGCACAGGCGAGCTTCGGCAACGTCGCCTTCCTGTTCGGGCTGGTCGCGATGGTGGTCGGAGCGTTCCTCGTCGGGAACACGCTGGCCATGACCGTTGGCGAGCGGACGCGTGAGCTCGGGCTGCTGCGAGCTGCCGGAACGACGTCGCGCCAGGTGCTCGGCATCTTCGTCCGGCAGGGGATCGCGCTGGGCGTCGTCGGTGCCGCGCTCGGCATCATGGGTGGAGTCGCGCTGGCGTCGGGCATGATCGGCTTCCTCTCCTCGACGCGGGCGGCGCTCGTCGTCGGCCTACCGCTCCCGCCGCTCGGCCTGCTGCTCGCCTTCGTCCTCGGTCTCGGCATCACGCTGGCGAGCGCGCTGGTTCCCGCGGTGCGTGCGGCCCGCCTCTCGCCGGTCGATGCGCTCCGACCGCCATCGCGCACCGGCCTCGGGCTGGTCGATCGGCTGCGATGGCTGATCGTCGCCGAGCTGGTGATCGTGGTCCTCGGCATCCTGCTGCTGCCGGTCGAGCGCTCGGCGACCCCGATCCTGGCGATCATCCTGTCGCTCGGAATCCTGCTGGGCGGGGCAGTCGCCACGGCGTTCGTGCTCGAGCCGCTCGGCAAGGTCATCGGCCGCCCGTTCGAGTGGTTCTTCGGAGCGCAGGGCCTGCTGGGCCGCGCCAACCTGTCGCGAGATCGTGCCCGGACCGGCCTGACCGTCGGCGCCATGATGATCGCGCTGGCGTCGGTGGTGGCGCTCGGCACCGTCGCCGAGTCGGCACGTGCGGGCGCTGAGAGCTGGGTCGCCTCGATCCTGCCGGGTGGATACGCCATCCGCAGCAGCGTTCCGCTCGACGTCGAGACGTTCCGCCCGACCTTCGATGCAACGCAGGGCGTGCTGGTCGCCAGCCCGGTGTACGAGGTCCCGGCGGTGCGGGTGACGGAGGAGGGACAGGAAGAGGTCGCGGTGGCGGGCATCGACCCGAACGTGTTCCAGGACGCCGGCGCGCTGATCCTGCGAGGCGTGGAGCGTGCCGACGCGTACCAGGACCTTCGCGTCGGCAGCGCGGCGCTCATTCCCGCGGCCCTCGCCGCGCGCGAGGGGATCTCGGCCGGCGACACCATCGCGCTCGGCCTGCCCGGCTCCGACCCGACGGAGTTCACCGTCACCGGCATCGTCGAGTACACCATCCCGGCGCGCACCCCCGACGGTGCGATCCTGATCGGTGCCGCTGACGCTCGCGACCGGTTCGCCGTGACCACGTCGTCTCTGTGGGTGATGGTCCGCCAGCCCGACGTTCCGGCCTCGGTGTTTGCCGCCTCTGTACGGGACACGGCGGTGCAGCTGGCCGCGCAGCCGCTGACGGCGCGCGACCTCGCCGGGGACCTGGCACGCTCACTCGACCGGCTCGTCGGCCTGTTCGACGTCCTGGCGCTCATCTCGGTGGTCATCGGCGCGCTCGGGATCGTGAACACGCTGGGCATCGGCGTCAGCGAGCGCGTGCGCGAGATCGCCATCCTGCGCGCGCACGGCATGACCGTCGGGCAGGTGCAGGCCATGGTCGTCGCCGAGGCCGCGATCATGGGCGCGATCGGGGGCGTCCTGGCCATCGTCACCGGGCTGGCGGTCGCCTTTGCATTGGTCACCGGTGGGGCATCGGCGGACCTGGCTGCCGGGCTGCGCCTGCCATGGGCGCTGCTCATCGCCGTCGTGCTGCTCGGCACCGGCGTCGCTGCGCTGGCAGGCCTCTACCCCGCACGCGTCGCGGCGTCGCTGTCGATCGTGCGCCACCTCAAGCAGTTCGAGTAGGAGGATCGATGGCACCGCCGAGCCGCTTCTGGGAGGCCAACGCGGGCCGAGCCTTCGTCGGGCGACTTGCTACCGGCTCCGACCTCGTCGCGGAGATCGAGCGCTATTGTGCGGAGCAGAGCGTGGTCGCGGCGCAGGTGACCGTCATCGGCGCGGTGCGCTCGGCGGCGTACGCGTACTACGAGCAGAACGATCACCGCTACCTCGAGCTGGCGTCGGCCACCCACCACGAGATCGTCGGCTTCGTCGGCAACGTCTCATTGCGTGACGACCGGCCATTCCTGCACGCGCACGCCACCTTCGCGGACGCGAGCGGCGCGACCGTCGGCGGCCACCTGCTGCGAGGCTGCGAGGTGTTCGCCGCCGAGGTCATGATCCGCGAGCTGGGCGACGTCTCGCTCGTCCGCGCTCACGACGAGGAGACCGGCCTCGCCCTCTGGTAGTGGTACCGGATAGCACCGGTCGCAAGGGGGACGAATGGGGGGTGGTACCCGGTCCCGCCGCGCCGGATGCTGGCGACGTACACCGCACCGAAGCTGTCGACCGATGCCAATCGTCCTAACCCTGGTCGGGCTGCTGATCGCAGCTGCTCTCTACGCCATCCTGGTCCGGCGCCGCGCATGGGCACGGTTCAGCAGCAGGGAGCTGGCAAGCGCGCTGACCGCCTCGAACGAGATCGCCATGACCCGCATCCGTGAGGCGCCCCGCAGGCGAGCCGAAGCCGTGGCCGCCGTCGAGGCGCGCCAGGCATCGCCGGCCGCCGACGAGCGCCGAACGGGAGTTGATCGCCGCGAGACCGCGGAGAATCGGCGCGGTCGCGGACGTCGCACCGGCGGCGATCGGCGACAGAACGCAACGTCCACCGGGCCTCCCAAGAGCCCCGCCGGACCTTCCTGAGCGCCCCGGCGATCGTGCCTCACCGCCCAGGCGGCAGCAGCTCGAAGACACCCTCCGCGAGCTTCAGGTCGCCCGAGTAATAGGAGACGGCGTAGAGGCCGGCAGTCGGCACCAGGTCGGAGAGCAGCACCTCGTCGCTGGCGATCATCGTCAGCTCCGGATCCACCAGCCTCACCGTCGCGGTGCTCACCTGCATCCGCTCCCGGATCGACTGCCAAGCGATCACGACCGTCAGCTCGGCGGTCGGCGGCGGCTCGGCGAACTCGGCCCGCCACGCGATCGTGTCCTCGGTCCTGAAGCGGGTCCGATACGACTCCAGCTCGAGTGCCTCGCCGAGCTGTTCGGCGAACCGGACCCGACCAAGCGGAACCGATGGGCCGAGGTCCCGCGCCACGGCGGCCTGCGGCGAGCCGGTCGCGTCACGGTTCAGCGCGGCGCTCTGAACCCGCATACCGGCACCGAACGCGACGATGACCAGCGCCACCATCGCGAGTGCCCCGAGGACGAGGCCGATCGGTCGCAGCTGAACGGCCGTCAGCCCTTGGGTGCCGTGCGCGTCGAGCTGCTGGAAGCCACACGCCCGGCAGCTGGGCGCATTGCGGGGCCATTCGTCGCCGCAGCTTGGACAGAGATCCTGGAGCATTCGAGCGAGGATAGGTCGGCGTCACCGATGCCGCCAGAGCGCATTGAGCGGCGCCCCAACGCTGGTGCCCGGGCCGCGTTAGTACAGGTGTGGGGAAGTACGACGGAGCCCGAACCGCGGTCGCGCAGCTGATTCGGCGCGCCGGTGAGCTGACCATGGACGAGGCGGCTGACATTTACCACGCTCGCGCCACGCGCCTGCTTCTCGATGGATCCGCTGCAGACCGACGGGCCCTGGTCAACGCAAAGCGGATGGCCGTGCGCACGAGACGGCTGGCGGAGTACGAGGAGGCGCGACACGCGGCGGCATCGGCGTGGCGCGGCGCCCTGCCAGAGGTGCATGGGCCGTGGCTCATCGTCGGGTCGGCCATCGCCAACGCGGCCGGTGCGCTCGTCCTCCATGACGTGCTCGACCCGAAGGAGGTCATTGCGCTCCTCGGCCCCTGGCGCCAGGCCATCGGGTCCGCGGTGCCGGTCGGGCCCGGTCAACCCAGCCGCGAGCTCGTCCCACCGCTCCTTCGGTAGGCGGCCGGCCATCGGGCGCGGCGCCGTTGAGCCTGCCCCTTGCGCGGGCGAGGATGATCGGACGACACGTGCCGACGGTCGGCGCGCCACCCGACAGCCGAGGTAGAGGCCGATGACCCCAGAGCGACCCGAGCCCCCGACCACCGTCCAGCCAATCTCGTCCATCGCCGACCCGCGCGTCATCCAGATCCTGAGCACCGAGCACTGGAGCCTGCTCGGCGCCCGATCGCTCGCCTACAACGAGGCCTTCGTGCGCGCCGGCATGTTCCTCACATTCCTGTCGACCTCGTTCGTCGCACTCGCCCTGCTCGCCCAGGCGATGCCCTTCGATCGGAGCTACCTGTCGGTCGCCGCGCTCGTGGTCGGGTTCGACTTCGTCATCGGCCTGACGACGCTCCTGAGGATGAATGCCGCCAACCTCGACGACCTGCGCGCGAACCATGGAATGGCCCGCATCCGCCACGCGTACACGCAGGTCACGCCAATCGTGATGCCGTACTTCATCACGCCCACCCACGACGACATCGATGCCGTGACGACGGTCTACGGCCCCATCTCGGAAACGCTGCCCGGACAGTTCCTCTACGGGCTGAGCACGTCGAACGGCATGGTCGCCATGATCGTATCGATGGTCGGCGGCGTGCTGGCCACCGTCGTCGCGATGCTCTTCGGCGTGGACGGCAGCGCGTCGATCTGGATCGGCGTGGCGGTGTGGGTGATCGTCCTGGCGGCCGTGTTTGCCCTCACCGGATTGGCGATCGTGCGCGAACAGGCCCGGTTCACGGCCCTCTTCCCGACCCCCGGCGCCGAAGCCGTCACCGACAACAAGGAGTGACGGTCCACCCTGGCTGTGCGTCAGGGTCGTCGATCGGGCGTCGTCATCCAGTTGGGTCGATCAGCCTGCCACTCTTCGACAGGTTCGGGTCTGTGCACGCCGAGAGGTTGAAGCAGCACGGCCGCCTCTTCCCGTTGTCCATCTTCGAGATGCTCACGTCCACTCGTCGTCGGCGCGTGTCAGCGTGGTTCGTGGCGTTCACCGAACGCACCACCCAACGACGTGCCTCCTCGACCCGCAACCAGCCTCAACTCGGCAGTGTGGGCAGAGTAGTGCGCTTGCGCCGTTGCGAGAAACGCCGTCAGCGCGCTGCTCAGGAAGCGATCCTTCCGGCGCACGAAGACCGTCGCGACGTTCGCTTCCTCCGGAGGCAGTTCATGCACCGCGACTCGGCCCTCCGCGGCGGCCGAGCCAACGACGCTCCACGGCAGGAGGGTGATGCCGATTCCAGCCGCGACGCAGCCGAGGATGCCATCAACGGTTCCGAACTCCAGCGTCCGCTGTGCGTTGATCCCGCGCGCCGCGAGAAACCCTTCAAGTCGCTGGCGATAGGAACAGCCGGCTCGAAAGACGACGATCCGCAGGTCTGCATCGTCCGCGAGTTGGCTGACACTGCGGATTCGAGGAGCAGTCGCCAGGACAAGGCGCTCGACGAATATCTCGCGCTCCTCCAGCTCAGGGTGCGCGATCGGCCCGCAGACGAAGGCGCCGTGGAGTTGGTGACCGAGTACCTGCGAAACCAATCCTGCGGTCGTGTTGGTGGCCAGCGCCACGTCAACGTCGGGGTGGGCGAGTGTGTACGACGCGAGAATCGGCGGCAGGCGGAGCGCAGCCGTTGTTTCGAGGGATCCAATCACGAGCTTGCCCACGGGCTCGCCGTCATCGCGCACGGCGCGGTCGGCGTCCTCCAGCATGTGCGCAATTCCGTCGGCGTACGGCAACAGTCGATGTCCTGCGTCGGTCAGCTCAACCCCGCGACTGTGTCGGGCGAACAGCGAGGTGCCGAGTTCACCCTCAAGCTGACGTACCTGCCTCGTGACGTTTGACTGAACCGTGTGCAGTTCGACTGCAGCCCGATTCATACTGCCTGAGCGCGCCACCGCTCGGAAGACCCCGAGACTCGAACTGTCCACGTACCCCTCCACCTCTCCGCTATCGCCGTCTGAGATTGCAGTTAGCTGAACCTCATCCGTTCTCAGAATACCTACGGCCACGTATCGTCGGCAGCAATACAAACCCGAGCCATCGGCGACAGGACACGCCGGGCTCCCTCCCTTTCTGCAACAACCAGGAGAAGGGTCATGCTGCGTGAATCCGCGCTGGTGCGACGACTCGGCATCGAGCATCCGATCATCCAGGCTCCAATGGCGGGTGGCGCTACGACGGTGGACCTCGTCACGGCCGTATGCCGCGCCGGGGGGCTGGGCTTTCTCGGTTGCGCCTATTCACTTCCCGAGGTGATCCGGGAGACCGCGGCCGCAGTCAGAGCGCGCACCGACCGCCCGTTCGGCCTCAACCTCTTCGCGCCGCAGCCGATGCCCGACGCCTCCGGAGACGCGGGGCGTATGGTCGAGGCACTGAAGGGCGTCCATGCCGAGCTCGGCATCCCGCCGCCATCAATTCCCGCGCCGAGCGATCTCGCCTTCGCTGACCAGCTCCAGGCGGTCCTGGAGACCGAAGCATCGGTCTTCAGCTTTACCTTCGGGTTGCTCCCGCCAGGCGCGCTGGAGGAGATCAAGGCGCGCGGCCTCTTCGTGATCGGCACGGCCACGACGGTCGACGAAGCGAGCGCCCTCGAGGCCGCCGGTGTGGACGCCATCGTGGCGCAGGGCAGCGAAGCCGGCGCGCATCGCGGAACGTTCGGCCCGAGCTTCGAGGCGGCGATGATCGGGACCATGGCCCTCGTTCCCCAGGTCGTTGACGCCGTCAGCGTCCCGGTGATCGCCTCGGGCGGCATCATGGACGGCAGGGGCGTGGCGGCGGCGTTGGCCCTTGGCGCTGAGGCTGCTCAGCTCGGCACGGCCTTCCTGACCTGCGACGAGGCCGGGATTCCAGCGGCATACAAGGAGGCCATCACTAACGCCCGCGAGGATCAGACACGGGTCACGCGTGCGTTCTCTGGCCGCCCTGCGCGCGGGATCGTCAACCGCCTCATGGCCGATATTGAAGCCGACGCCGCTGCGATCCTCTCCTTTCCCCTCCAGAACGCTGTGACCCGTCCGGCCCGGACCGCTGCGGCAAGCCAGAATCGAGCCGAATTCCTGTCCCTTTGGGCGGGTCAGGGAGTGCGCCTGTCCCGCCGGCTGCCAGCTGAAGAGCTCGTGAAGAAGATCGCCCAAGAGACGGCGACCGCGCTTGACCGCGCCGGAACACTGGGGGGCTGACCGACTGTCGGTTCACGTGCCGTCTGATGGCCGACCGACCCTCGGCTGACGCTGGCGAGGTCGTCATCGGATCACGGTCAGCGGCGGTCGAGCGCTGTGGCATCATGGGCTGCGAGTTCTCCGCTCAATTTGAGCGTGACCAGGCGCCCGTAGCTCAGTGGATAGAGCAGCTGACTTCGGACCATCTCGGCCGATGCGCAGTAGCCGAGCGTGGGCGGGCGAGCGTAGGGCGTCGAGTTATCTGCTCTCTTTCTGACGGCACCGGATGAAGCACCGGCTTCAGCGATGGGGTAGGAGCAGTGCGCGTGCGAGGATGGGCTTGTTCCTCTCTACCCCGCGGTGTCGCCAGGCATTGGCGGTGCCAGCGGGTCATTAACAAGCGGTCGCCGTCGCCCCGCGTCTGCCATTCGCAGGCAGTGAGAGGGCCAACAACGAGCGGGTGTCCCGAAGCTTTCGAATGTCGGTGACCCGAAACGGCTGCCCGGCTGTTCTATGTATGCGATGGACGAGAGAATTCAGCCGATGCGCCGCACCGCCACCGAGACGACCGTCCCGGGAGCCGCCAATGTCGAGGATCAGCTGGCGACGTTCTTCGTTGCCCACTACGCACGGATGGTCCGCCTCGCCGGCCTCGTCTGCCGCAGCGGCGTCCTAGCAGAGGACGCGGTCCAGGCGGCAATGGAGCGGGCGTGGAAGCGACGGTCATCGCTCCGTGATCCGGCTCGCATGCGGTGGTGGCTGGATCGCATCGTGGTGCGAGAAGCGATTCGCATGAATCGGCGACCGTGGTGGAGTCGCCTGACGGCCACTCATACCGATGAGCATGCATCCCTGCTCCCGGATCCGGCCGGGGAGACGACGCCGCAGCGCATGGCACTCACCGCGGCCTTCGAAGCGCTCGCCCCTGAGCAACGAGCGGCCTGTGTGCTTCATCTGCATCTGGGATACGGCGTCGTCGAGACTGCCGAGCTCATGGGCTCCGGCGTCGAGACGACGCGATCACGGCTGCGACTGGCCCGCCGGCGATTGCGGGCGGATCTGTCGGAGGACGAGTCATGACTACCGCCAACGACGACCTGATTCGAGCGTTCCTCGCGGACGAGGCGCAGCGCGCAGTGACGGCAGCCCCGTCCCTCGACCAGGCCGTGGGCCGGCTGGCGCCGCGAATCGGGGGGCGACCCAGTGGAGTCTCGCGGCGTCTGATCGTCCTCCTCGCGGCCACCCTGCTCATGGTGGCGGCACTCGGCACCGCGATCGCCGTCGGCAGCGGGCTCCTGCGCCTGCCGCTGGTTATCGACGACCCGGAGATGGAACCGATGCGAAACGGGCGCATCGTTCAGGCTGATTACGATGGTTTCTGGCTGGACGACACCGCACCGCCGCCTCCCGGTGCGGACCAGGCCTATATCTGGGACGCCTTCGAGCAGGAGACCGGATGGTTCCTGTACACGAACGCGCTATCCCAAGAGGGACGGGTTTGGGTGGTCGGTGAGGACGGGCTGGTCGCAGAGCTCGACTGCCCTGCCTTGTTGGAATGTGGACGCAACGAGATGGCCACGTTCGGACCCGGTCCCGATGAGATAACGTGGCCGTCGGCAGATAGTCAGTCCGTCCACGTCATCGGATTCGACGGCACATTGCGCGACACGCTGGACATCTCGGCGTCGATCTCGCAAGGGCAGGACCTCAGTGATCTCGCGTGGTCGCCCGACGGGACCCGCCTCGGCGTCAGCACCGAGTTCGAGTTCAGCACCGAGTGCGACCCTAGCAGTCTCCCCTGCGGCAACGTATGGATCCTTAATCGCGATGGCAGCGAGCCGCAGCTGGTTTACAGCGAGCGCGCCGCCGAGTACACGGCGCTCCGGGAACTCGCGTGGTCCCCGGACGGCAACACTCTCGCCCTGCTGGTAGCTCCCCCGGGGTTCTGCGTGTTCCCCGAGCAGACGCCTCCACGGCTGGTCGCCCTCCGGGTGGCGCCGGACGGACGGGTCCACGCCGAGACGCTGAACGTCTATGACGACGAGCGCCGCGAGAGCGGGTGCATCCTCGCACACCACTTGCGCCTCGACTTCCCCTTCGCGTGGTCGCCGGCCGGAACGCGGATAGCGGTCGCGGGAGGAGGCGGGATCGTCGAGATCTCTGCGGAGGACGGAGAAGTCTTGGCTCGGCACCCGGGTGAGAGGGCTGAGGGTCCTTTGGCATGGCTGACGGACCGATGACTTCAGACGTGAGTTGGCGTCACACGACGGCCCTAGCGGCCGTGCTCCTTCTCCTGCTTGCCGCCTGCGGCCAGGGAGCTGAGCGAGCCAGCTCGCCAACCTCGTTCGAGCCTTTGGTCTCGGTCGGACCATCGGTCGCACCCGTTGCCTCAACCTCCCCGAGTGACCCGGCTGCGGCCTTCCCGACCGCGGTGTTCGCCGGCCTTGGTGAGGAGCCCGTCTCCGATGAGTTGGCGGGTGAGCTTCAAGAGGTGCTGGACAGGTCGGCCAACGGCGACGGGCTGACGGCGACCGTGATCACATCGGGCGGGACCTGGAGTGGCGCAACCGGCTTCGCCGCCGGAGATCGGGCGATGCGTCCGGACGATCAGATGTCCATCGCCAGTATCACCAAGACCCTGGTGGCGGCCCAGGTGATGCGGCTGGTCGAGGCGGGCGAGCTAGGCCTCGACGATTCGGCCGCCGATCACCTGTCGCCTGACCTCGACTTCGATTCGAACGGGGCGACCATCCGCCAGCTGCTGGGCCATCGCAGCGGTCTACCAGGCTATGACCCTGCGCTGTTTGACCCCGCCGTGCAGGAGAGCCCGTCATCCGACCCGCAGAGGGTCTGGACGTCCGAAGAGATGTTGGGGCTGGTCCTTCCCGACCGCAATCCTCCCGGCCAATCCTTCGAGTACACGAACACCAACTACCTGTTGCTCGGCCTCGTGATCGAGCGGGTGCGCGGGCGACCGATTGCGGAGGTCCTGCGCGACGGCGTGCTAAGCATTGAAGGCGTCGAACGGCTGATCTATCAACCGGATGAGGCCCCGACCGAGCCGATGGCCATGCCGTTCGGCGGGTCGACAGACATCCTCGAGGAGGGTGGCGGCTCCCTACCGTCACTGGCCGGAGCGTCGGTTGACGGTGCTGCCGCAGCCATGGCATCGGACTCTCCTGCCCTCGCGCGCTGGTGGCGGGCGTTCTGCGCCGGCGAGATTGTGTCCGAAACCTCGCTGGCCGAGATGACGACAATGCACGACGGGTACGGACTGGGCCTATATGCGCCGGACCCACCCGGGACCGTGGGGCATGGCGGTGAGCACGTCGGATACATGTCCTTGGCCGGGTGCCTGCCGGAGCAGGGAGTAGTCGTGGTCGTTCTCGGCAATGACATGATCGACACCAGCGCGGTGGCCGAAGAGCTGGTCGATGCCGTATCGGACTGATGAGTCTGGTCCGCCTCCACCCCGGTACGGACGCAGGACGATAGCCACGAGGCCCCATCGCGCACTGCGTGGCCACGTGTCCTGGCCGTAGTGAGCGGTGTGGCAATATGCCGCAACCAGTTATCCGCTCTCTTTGAGCACGAATACGCGCCCGTAGCTCAGTGGATAGAGCAGCTGACTTCGGATCAGCAGGTCGGGGGTTCGAATCCCTCCGGGCGCGCCAGCCTCCTGATAGCGGCTCGCAACATCTCGCCCTACCGCGGCGGTGACCACAAGATGTGGTGTGGTGGCGGGACTCTGACTCACCTAATCAGATGCCCATCGGCGCTGGCCGTCCGAATCAGATGCCCTCGTCAGAACGCACGTCAAATCTGATGCTCGCCACATAAAGCGTCAGATGCTCCGGCGAAATCGGCGGACGCCCTGGGTCGTCGCGAAGCAGTTCGTGGCTCACCGCTCAGGCGCCGCGCTCTTACAGCTTCTGAAAGTTCTGTAAGGATCGGGCGGTGTCGACAACGAGCTGACGAACTCGGTGCCGGCAGCCGAACATCGAGACTCCGCTTCTGACGATACGGCGCACCAGGCAGGTTTCTCCGCCCGGGACGAGGTTGATTTACGAACACACTAGCAGCATGAATGGACCACTCGGTCGTCGTCGAACAGCCGCTGACAGGCAATCAGGACGTCATCCACCAGCTGCCGAATGCTCGCGCGCAGCCGTCCCTGATGGACTCTATGGGCCGAATTTGGACGACGTGACCCTAACGCCGGCTAATGCCGATCACCGAGCCAAGGAGTGGTCGTGGCGAAACGGCGACTAGCTCTGCGCAATGTGCCCACACTCATCTCAGGATCGCCTCCGAGACCAGCCAGTATCCGTTGGTCGAGCAGGTGGGGTCTACCGACTCCCCGATCAGCTCTTCAACGAACTCGCGCTGGTCCTGTGAGTACGCGCCGCCTCCGAACTGCACCATCTCGCCCACCCGCCCGAGGGCTCTACCCCCGGCGTCCCGCACGGTGATGCCGTCCGCGGCCTCCTCGACATCGCTTCCCGGTGGCCAGAGCGCCAGATATGCGTTCCCTTGCTCGTCAACCAGCACCAAGCACGCGTCAGCCCGTTGCAGTAGCGCCGTTATCTCCCCCGTCGGCAGACCACTGCGTCCTGTCAGGCTGTGTCGCGGAAAGAAGATGTCAGCCGATGGCGAGGTGGCGGCCGAGGGATCCAGAAAAGAGCCCCCACATCCCGCCACCAACACCACCACCAACACCACCACCAGCACAATCCACCTCATTGGCCAGGGAATGTCACTCGCACGTTCAGACCCGACTCGACGTAGTTAATTGCCACATAGATCACCTGATCGATGTTGTTGGATCCCCACGACCCAGACACGATGCCGAGCGCAGCGTTGTTCACGAAGATGGGCCCGCCGCTGTCGCCCGAACTTGCCATGTCTACCCCCTGTTTCTGCGCCAGCATGAAGGTCTGCGCTGGCTGAGGAACATAGCCAGGGGCGAAGATTCGCGATGTGATGTATCCGCAATCGAAGCCAGTGGTCTTGCCGTACTTGCATATCAGGGCCCCGATCGGCTGGTTATCGCGATGGCGGACCGACGTGATGTTCCGGCCGCCGACGCTGTCGTTGATCCACCCGGCGATTACCGTGTGAACCCCTGGCGAGCTGAACCACGCTTCATCGTGGCTGCCGAAGAAAGCTTTGCCGCGGTACGCCAGCGGTGCACCGAGGAACGACTGGGAGTTGCCACAGTGACCGGCCGCCGTAACGCCGGGTTCGCTGCTCACGTTACTGCGCACGGAGAAGCCTGATGTTCCGCAGCTAAGGGATACTCCGCCGTAAATGTACGCGGCTGGCTTCGCAAGTTCGTCCACGACCTCGACCACGATGGTCGACGCCAGCGTGATACCGCTCCGTTCGACATACAGGTCGAGTGAGTTGGTGGATGTTGTATAGACGACGACCCGGTTCCCGATCACGTCCACATTGACATCAAAGGGGACCGCCCCCGTTCCGACGCGTAGGGCGGCGGCGTCGGCCAGGAGATCGCGGAGGGAGTGGGCCACCTCCACAATTCGGACGTCAGAATCGAGTTGTGAGCGACCGACGATCTTCTGAGCTGTCGCCTCAGCCCCTGCGGTGACGGCGACATTGACGATGAACTCTGGCGACTGCTCAATCCAGAGGCCGCCAAAACTGTCCGGGAGATTGAGCTCGAATTCGGCTTCAAGGAACCCCGCCGTCTCCTGCAGGCCGAGCCGTCGTGCTGCCTCCTCAACAGGAATGTCTAGGTCGAGGGCCATCTCTATGGCGTCGGGCGTGGCACTCCCCTCCGTCGGATCCTTGCCCACTGACGGTGTCGGCATCACCAGCGCTAGCGCAAGCGCTGCAGCCAGGGCAGAACTGATCACCTTTGCACGGTCCATGACGCTCCTCCGAGTACTGACGGTCGATGACCGTTGAGGCAGACCGGCGGGGACACGATTCGTCGGGGAGCGAACCGCGGGCTGCGGATCCCGCTGAGAGGCTCAGGGACGGGTCATGGCAATATTGGCGGCCCCCGTGCGTGACACACTTGATCATACTTGCCTTGCGTCGTCACTGCAATCGGTTCCACCCGTTACGTTCCCGTTCCCATCGCTGACCAGGGCTGGGGCGTGGCTGAACCTCGTTCGCGCAATTCATAGTTGACTGGCGGTGTACGGTGGTGCCATGCGCTGGCAGCGGCTCGCGGCAGCTCTCATCATCGCCTTCGCGGCGACAGCGACCCAGCCAACCGAGGTGGCGGCCCACAACTGGTTCGTCGACAACAAGTGCACCTGGACGTACGACGCGTACTTCGACCTTGCCGGCCCTCAGTCAGCATGGTCGTTCCATTCTGCGGGCGGTGGCTGCCATGTTGACGGAACGCTGGTCGCCGGTGCCCCAACCGCGTGGGCCGTCTGGTACCTGCCCAATTCGTCCAACTACAACCACACCTACCACGCGGTGGCCAATATCGTGTGCGCCACACCGGATCACCGGGGCAACCAGGTCAACTACCGCATGTACCCGTGGGGCTCGCTCGGCGCGTACCGCGCGTACGTCATCGACCAGCGGACGTACTGCAGCTGGAGGGAGATCACGTACCTCGGGTTCACCGCGACCCAAGGGGGCCAAGCGCGCGTCGTGAACGGCACCGCCTGCGGGAACTGCGCCGGCATGCGCTTCGTAGTGGATGCGTTCCAATGGTATCCATGAGGTCGCTCGTAGCAGTTGTGGGCCTCGTTGCCCTCGGCGTCGCTGCCGGAGTGCTCCTCCTTCAGAGCCCGCGGCCTGCTGCTCAGACTGGGTATCCCGATTCGAGCGCGTCGGGGCCGGCGGTGGCTGAGGATGTGGCGCTCGAGCTAGCCACCGCGCAAGAGCAGGCGCCATACGGCATCAGGCTGCCGGCGTGGGTGCCCGCCGGGTACGAGCTCCGCCGCGTCAGCTTCGACTCCGATCCAGCCGCCCCGGGTGGCCACGCCTTCTCGCTCGATCTCAAGTACGTCAACGCCGACGATGAGGTCGTGCACATCTGGCAATCGAACCTGACGGCCGAGCAGATGGGCGCGACGGACCCGCTTGCGATCCCGGGCAGCAGAGTCGTCGCTGTCGGCGCTAGCTCATGGCTGGCCACCGAGTTGGCCGAGCTCGACGGCGTCGGCAGGACTCAACTGTCGTATCGCGACGTCGAAGGCGTCATCATCACGGTCGATGGGCCGGAGCTGGGTGACCTGATCGCCGTTGCCGCGTCTCTCGCTCCGGCCAATTAGGTTTGGGCCTACGGCGTCGAGCGACGCCGCCTCGCGATCATCGGGCCTGGACACTGAGACGCGCCGGCGCCGTGAGCTGACCGCGATCACGCCGGCGGCGAGGGTTGAACGACCAGCCGACCGGCCCGCCTTCGATGGAGCCACCTGGCCATGACGACATCCCGGTCCGTCCGAGGTGGTGGGATCCGGTGCCACCGGTCGACGACCATGTCGAGTTCTGGCCAAGCGCGGTGTGGCTCAATTTGAATTCAGCCGGAACATCACGTCGCTCCGCCATCGCGATAACCAGCCGATCGGGGCCTTGATAATCGCGAATCTTCGCCCCGGCTATGTTCCTCAGCCAGCGCAGACCTTCATGCTGGCGCAGAAACAGGGGGTAGACATGGCAAGTTCGGGCGACAGCGGCAGGCCCATCTTCGTGAACAACGCTGCGCTCGGCATCGTCCACGGGTTCAGTGCGGCCCCAAGCAACGTGCCATGCGGAAGCGTAATCGCATAGCAACACTGCCGTTCTTCGGATCCCAGTAGCAGGTGCCATTTCGGATTGCCCATCGTACGGTAGCTTCGCTAATCCCCACTGCCTCATCCGGTCCAATGCGTGTTGACATCGGCGCTCCCTGCAGTTGTACTGACGGTTCGGATTGGCGCGAGTGCGGGGACGCGAGGACTTGTCTCCTTACGACTGCGGCCATGACTCGAAATTGGGGTCTGAGCATCCATCAGATCTGAGGCCCCTCGCATTCAAGGGAGGGAATACGGTGAGTGCGCGTCGAGCCAGAACGCTCGGGATTTCGCTGGTCGTCCTCTTCAGTGCGACCATCATCCAGCCGGCGACCGCCGCTGCGGGCGACACCAATCAGAGGGCTGAATCATGCGGTCCACTCGTCGGGACGATCGAGATGGAGGCTGCCCCCGCAGGCCAGGTCGCATACCAGGAAGTCTGGATCGACGAGAGCTGCCAGCTACAGGAGGGCCCGGTCGAATTCCTGGAGGCTGCCGCTCTCCCGGTGCAGGCCACCAATGACGGCGAGGCCAGGAGCGACCCAGGGGTTGTGGTCAGCGAACAGTTCGGAGTCATCTCGGGCGGAACGACGTCGAGAGGCAAAGATGCCTCCGTTGCCGCGGCTGCCGTGGGAGGCAACGGCTCCGGTTCTGGCAACGGGTGGTCCGCTCAGGCAGTTCAGCGTTGGTGGGACTGCTGCGGAATCAAGATGACCGAGTATTGGACTGACTTCAGCTATAACCGATGCAGCGGTGGTTTCTGCAGCCCATACATCCGTACTTACAACGGCCGCGATGGCGGAGCGTGGCATCGGGAAGGCCCGGCCGGCTGCTGTGGTGGGTGGTCGCGCGTCAGCTCAGACCATTACCTGTACATCTGCGGCGGCGGAGCGGGCTACACCAGCGTCAGCCTCTGCGGGCACCAGGGTTACAGCTACAAGGGCGTCTTCGACCAGAGCGGAAACACGTATTACAACTCCTTCTCGCAGACCATCACGGGGCGCTCCAATCAGACATGGAGCTGCACATACGGCTACAACCTGCGCAACAGCGCACCAGGCTGGCATGCTCAGAATTGGTGCGCGACCGGCCTGTACGCTGGATGAGAGGTTTTCTGCCGCCGCTCCTCATTGGCGCCGCTGCCGGATTTCTCGCGCTCTTCATGCGCGAACTTGGGTTGGTGCTGTCGGCCGTTGTGGTCGTGAGTCTTGCGGTCACCTATGTCGGGCGGCGGCGATTTCGGTCGATTGGGTGGCTGCTCATGGGCGCGGCAGCACCCTGGTTGATCCTGCTCGGGCCGATCGCGTTCGCCGGCCTGGTTGATCGAGAGGCGAGTGCCACCGTTCCGGAAACCTACCTTGGGGTGGTGGCGGCCGTCTTCATCGCGGGCTTCGCGGTGGTGATGCTTGTCATTTTCCGCTCGGATGATGAGGGCCGGGCAGTACATCCGATGCAACGCTCGCCGGAGCCAGATCCGAGGGTCGGCGACGGCGACCGCTAGCTAGTGCATGCGTCATCAAGGGCTCTCCAATGGCGCGAAAGATGATTCGGATGTACTACCGGGCGTGGGCGCGCGCACGTAACCCGCGGAGGTATGGAAGTTGGCCGGCGGCCCTTGCCCTGGGCCATGGCACTGTGCCGACGCCGTCGGCTGCGGACTTGACTGTCAGACGTTGGGCTCTGACTCATCCGTCCATGACGATTAAGGCAACACAGATGCTGGAGGCGGAGAACATCGTGCAAAGTCGATACCTTCCAGCATTTGCGACTGCAGGGACTACTACGCGGTCGGGGCCCGGTCCGGACACTCCAATGAGGTCGATCTCGACCGGACCGCCGCGTTCTTGCCAGAACGGTTCGCCACCGCGCTGGTCGGATACCAACTGGTAGACATACTCCCAACTGTCGCCGGCCTCAATCTCCATCGCATACGCGACGCTCCGATCCGTGGATTCGGGGAAGGCGAGCTCAATTGTTTCCCCGGGGTTTGCAGTCCGCTGCCTTGCCTCAATCAGATCCGCGCGGATCTCCGCGTGCCTGTCGGCTGGACCGGCGGTCTGCGATCCGTCGGCCGTCGGCCCCACCGACGAGCTTGGGCTTGAGCGCGGAGTCGTGCGGCCACTAGGTGTTGGAGGTGGCTCAGAAACGCCACAACCCGCCAGCAAAAATGGCCAGCGCGATACTCCGCAGCCTCACGGCATGGAGTGCGCCACGGGTGGGCATCAGACTCGCCACAATCGCGTGAGCATCAGACTCTTCCGGCATCGGACGTGGGCACCAGACTAGTCCGAAAGGTGAGCTCTATACTCACTGGGATTCCACCCAGTCCGGGTCGCTCGGACGGCTCGGTTGAGCACGAAATAGGGGAGCGAGACCGCTTCCGCGGGCATCGGACTTCGGATCAGCAGGTCGGGGGTTCGAATCCCTCCGGGCGCGCCATACCACATAGCCGGTCTCAGCCTGCGGCACCCCAAGATGTTGGGCGAATTTGTCAGAAGCTCGGCGCAGACCGGCTCTCGAGTCAGATGCTCAGTCGCGCATTCGTGCTCAAGATGAGCTCCAGACACCTGATCAGGCGTTGGTTGAGGTCGCCTGACATCGACTCCGAGGGACACCAGAGGGCCCTTAGGGTGAAGACTGCCCGTTCCGACACGGCTGGAGGCTGGCATGAGGCGTTCTTCCAGTCGTTGTCATCATGGAGGGCCGTGCAGGCTGCAGCCCGCGCTCACGACACCGCGGATGGTCCGTTGGCGCATTGCGTAGCGCGAACCGATCCCGACTTCGCCATCGTCGACCTGTGGAGCGGAAAGCTCGAGATTCTCCGTGTGGCCCCGTTCCTGCTCTCGCTGGACGCGTGCAGCCGCCCAGGGAGGCCGACGTCGCTTTCGCGGCGCGAGCGATTCACTGTTCCGCCGGAATGTGACGATGCCGATTCGAAAGATCCTCGATGGCATACGGCAGAGCCTGTGGTTCGTCCCCGCAGTTTGGGTCATTGTGTGCGGCGCCGCAGCTTTCGGCATGGTGGGGCTCGATCATGCTGCGCGGGACTTCGCGCAAAGTTTGCCGCTGGTCTTCGGCGGCGGACCAGAGGGAGCACGCGGGCTTCTGTCAGCGATCGCCTCCTCGATGATCACCGTGGTTGGGGTGGTCTTCTCCATCACCATCGTCGCACTGCAACTGGCGTCGTCGCAGTACTCGCCGCGCGTACTGCGCAACTTCATGCGCGACCGTGCCAGTCAGATCACGCTGGGCAGCTTCATCGGCGTCTTTATCTACTCGCTCCTGGTCCTGCGCACGGTTCGGGCTGACGCGGACGGCCGCGACGAGTTCGTGCCGGTCCTGGCGGTCAGCGGCGCACTGGTCCTCACGGTCGTTGCCGTCGCGATGCTCGTTTACTTCATCCACCACATCGCGACTCGAATGCAGGTCTCGTACATCACGGCAACAGTCGCACGCGAGACCCTGGAAGAAGTCGACCGTCAGGACGCTGAGAGCAGAGAGCTGGAGGGTCGCCGACCGGGCGCGCTGCCCGAGGGGGCCGGCGCCATCGTCCCGGCCAGCGAGAGCGGGTACCTCCAATACGTCGAAACCGCGGAGTTGGTTGAGCTCGCAGAGCGAGACGATCTCGTCATCCGCGTTGCCCTCGCGCCCGGCGGATGGGTGCAGCGGCACGCGCCGCTCTTCGAGGTGTGGGGCAAGCATCGGGACGATCTCGCCGCCGAGCTCCGCGACCTGGTTAGCGTCGGGGATGAGCGCGTCGTCTTCGATGACATCGAGTTTGGAGTGCAGCAGCTCGTCGATATCGCGGTGAAAGCTCTGTCTCCCGGAGTCAACGATCCAACGACCGCCCGCAACGCTCTCCATCGCATCGTCGAGATCGTAGTCGCGGCCGGCCGGGCCGAGCTAACGCCGGCGGAGCATTACGACAGCAGCGGTCGGGTGCGGCTCCGCACACCGCGAGCGGACTTCGGGCAGCTGATGCGCACGGCATTCGAGGAAATCCACCACTTCGGCAATGAGATTCCGACCATCTCGCGTAGCCTCAACGAGGCGCTGGACACGATCGAGACTGCCGTTGGCCCGGCGCGCCAGACGATCATCGCGGCGGTCCGCCAGCGGCTGGGTGCCGGATCGGGGTCGGCGACCGGCCCAGTGTCGTGAGCGTCCCGCGAGCCGAGAAGATCACGCGATACCGGTTCGTGGCGCGCGTGGAGCGGATGCTGGCGGGAGCGGGCACCTACCTGGCTGTCGTCTTCGCCGCTGGACGAGGGGCTGATGGCATTGGTCGTGCTCGGGCTCCTGCAGTTTGTCGTCGCCGACGCGACGATGGGTCGGACGTCGTAGGCTGTTGCGCATAGTGGGAAACGGATCGACAACAACACGCCCAGATCCACGCCCCGTTGACCACATCTTCGCGCCGCTCCGGAACTTCCTCCACACCGAGGCGTCGGGTGGCATCCTGCTCCTCGTCGCCGCGATCGTGGCGCTCGTGTGGGCCAACTCTCCGCTGAGCGCGAGCTACATCGCGCTGTGGCACACACCGTTCGTGATCGAGGTCGGGGAGTTTCGGCTGGCCGAGGATCTCCACTTCTGGATCAACGATGGCCTGATGGCGATCTTCTTCTTCGTGGTGGGCCTCGAGATCAAGCGCGAGCTGCTGATCGGAGAGTTGACGTCGATCCGGCGAGCGCTTTTTCCCGTCGCCGGCGCGGTTGGCGGTGCGGTGCTGCCCGCCGCGATCTTCGTGGCCGTCACGCGCGGCGGCGAGGGCAGCAATGGGTGGGGCGTGCCGATGGCGACAGACATCGCCTTCGCTTTGGGCGTCCTGGCGCTGCTCGGCTCGCGCGTCCCAATCGGCCTCAAGATCTTCCTCACCGCACTAGCCATCGCGGACGATCTGCTCGCGATCGGCGTCATCGCCATCTTCTACTCGGGCGACATCTCGCTGCTCGCGTTCGGGGCCGCTGCCGCAGTGTTGGTAGTCCTCATAGCCGGGAACCGGCTCCACGTCCGGAGCTACCTTTTCTACGGACTCCTCGGGATCGCGCTGTGGATGGCTGTCCTCGCGAGTGGCGTCCACGCCACGATCGCGGGAGTTGCGCTGGCTCTGACAGTCCCCGCCCGCACACGGATCGACGGCCACAGCTTCGTCGTCCGGGCGCGGGAACTGATCGGGGCCTTCGAGGATGCCGACCATCCCGAGGACGTGCGCCGCAGCGACGCCCGTCAATCGGCCTTGACGGATCTGGAGGATGCGACCGAATCGATCCAGACACCGTTGCAGCGGCTCGAACACGGACTCCACCCGTGGGTGGCCTACTTCATCGTGCCGCTGTTCGCGCTCTCGAACGCAGGCGTCGCGCTCGGCTCGGGCGTCACGGCGGCTCTTGGCAGCTCGGTCGCCTACGGGATCGTGGCGGGCCTCGTACTTGGCAAGCAGGTGGGCATCCTGGCCTCCGCCTGGCTCGTTGTTCGCATGGGCTGGGCCGATCTTCCCGCGGGTGTGACGTGGCGTCATATCTGGGGCGCAGGATGCGTTGCAGGGATTGGGTTCACGATGTCTCTGTTCATCGGTGAGCTGGCGTTCGCTGATTCGCCCGAGCTACTCGACGTCGCAAAGGTGGCGATCCTCGCCGCGTCAGTGGTTGCGGCACTTGTCGGATGGGTTGTCCTCCGGCGGGCACCGCCTGCCGCATGACCTCCCCTGACGGCACGCCGCCAGCCGGAGGCGACTTCGGGCGCTGAACCACGACGCTGGCACCGCTCATGCATAGCGCGTTCAGCTTCACCCCTAAAGAGCGTTCCCTCGCATGCACCGCTTCCTGGCTGTTCTGGCCGTCTTCATCCTGTTCCTCGCCGCGTGCGAGACCGACGATGCCGAGCAACCCGATGCCACGCTCGGTTCGATGCCGCCCACCGCATCCGCAGCGGCAAGCGATCCCGAGGCGACCGCAAGCCAAGCGGCCACTGATGGTCCGCGGATGACGGACGAATCGCTTGGAGTGGAGGTGGTCGTCGGCGACCTGACGGAGCCGACGGGCATGGCCTTCATCGGCGAGGACGACTTCTTCGTGATCGAGAAGAGCACCGGCGAGGTCCATCGTGTGACCGGGGGCGAGTCAGGGGAGCCGGTGCTCGATCTGGCCGTCAACTTCTTCGACGAACGCGGCCTCCTCGGCATCGCCGTCCATCCAGACTTCGGCGCGAGCGGGTACGTGTACCTCTACTGGACGGCCAGCGGGGAGGGCGAAGGCGACGGGGCCCTGCTTGGTCCCGACACCGACGATGAGTTCGCGGTGCCAGAGCTCGGCAATCGCGTCGACCGGTTCGTGTGGGACGGTGAGGCCCTGACGTGGGACCGAAACATCGTCGAGATGCGGAGCAACACCCTCGAGACCGATACCTCGGACCGCATTCGCGGCAATCACGACGCCGGACCGCTGGTGTTCGGGCCTGACGGCACGCTCTTCATCGTGAACGGCGACCAGAACCTGCGAGGCGAGCTGCAGAACATCGAGGGTCAGGGCGGCCTGGATGCTGCGAACTGGACTGGCGTCGTCCTGAGGGTCAACGATGACGGTTCCATCCCGCAGGACAACCCCTTCGCGGATGCCGCTGCCGATCTCGACGGTCCCGCGGCGGAGAACCTCGCGCGGATCTGGGCGTACGGCATTCGCAACAGTTTCGGACTTGCCGTGCATCCCACGACCGGCGAGCTTTGGCAGACCGAGAACGGCGACGACAGCTGGGACGAGGTGAACATCCTGCCAGCTGGCGCGAACTCGGGCTGGTGGCAAATCATGGGGCCGACCGCGCGCTTCGACGAGTACCGCGAGATGGAGATCGCGTCCGAGGATGGCACCGACGTGGCGGAGTACCCGCCCGACCAGCTCGCCGAGTCGGCAGACGCCGCGCGTGAGCGACTCGTCGAGTATCCGGGCAGCACGTTCGTCGAGCCGGTCTTCGCATGGCGACATCCGCCGGCAGTCACCTCCATCGGCTTCGTGATCGACGGTGCGCTGGGGGAGACCTCTGAGAACACAGCCTGGCTCGGCACCGTTCTCACCGACTCGCTCCTCCGCTATCCACTGAACGACGAGGGCACGGGCTTCGCCTTCGGCGACGACGACGGATTGGCAGATGGCGTCGATGACAACGCCACCAAGGGCGACCTCGGGGAGAGCGCCGACTATGTTGCCGGCACTGGATTCGGAATCGTCACCCACATCGTCACGGGGCCGGACGGCCTGCTGTACGTCGTGAACCTCGGGGGCGGCGAGGTCTACCGGATCGGACCCGCGGGAGAAGTCGGCGGGGCGGGCGCCTCTGCTGCAGCTTCGGCAAGCCCTGCGACCGGCGGCGACGTGGTCGAGATCACGGTCGGGACCGATACGGGCACGGCGAACGAATTCGACCCGATCGAGGTCAGCGTGCCGGCCGGCGCAAACGTTCGGCTCGTCTTCGAAAACCGATCCGACACCGTTCCTCACAACCTCACGTTCGGAGACCCCATCGACGCGGCGACGGCGACGACCGTGCCGCCCGGGGAAAGCGAGACGATCGAATTCACGGCACCGACCGAGCCCGGCGAATACACGTTCGTGTGCACTCTCCATCCCGGCATGGAAGGCGTCCTCATCGTCGACGAGGGTTGAGTTCTCTCCTCCAGGCTGCGCTACCGAAGAGCGGCGGCGAAGTGAGTTACCGGCTCGAGTGGACGGGTCCGGCCGTCAGGCCTTCAGCTGGTGCTGACGGCGACAGCGCTGCACCCGATGCGCCTACCGGCATCGATGCGGCCGCCGGGATTGCAGCGGCCCTCGTACGCGGCGTGGCACACGCAATGCTTTGCCGTGCGATGCCGATTGGCTTCACTATGAGGGGTGCAACATCATGTACGAGACGACGCAAGCGGGTGGCGAGAGCGCCCAACGCAAGTTCTTCAGGGTCACCGACAACATTCCTGAAGAGACGTGGTACTGGCTTGCCCTGGGATCCATCGGCGTGTCGGCTTCGCTGAAGCTCACGGGCAAGAATGACTGGAGCCTGTTCGTCGGGCAGTGGCCGCCCACATTCATCCTGTTCGGCCTGTACCACCGTCTCATTCACCCCAGCACGAAGCCATAACGCGCTAGCTCCAGACGTTAGACGAGCACCGGCGAGGATCCGGCCGGACCTTGCAGGTTTAGTCTCAACCTAGGTCGGTCGTCGGCGGAGGTCGAGCAGGAACTCATCCGGGGGTACGTAGTACGGGTTCTCCTGGAGGAGGCCGCCGATGATGGCCATCGGATGGGTCCGCAGGATGTCGAATGCGATACCGGCGCTGAATCGCTCGATGTCGTAGGTGCAGATGACCGGATCAGGATAATTCGGCAGCACGTAGTTGAGTCGCGACTCGTACTCCACGATGTCCTCCACGCCGGGCAGGGGCAGCAGCCCCCACTCCATGTGGGCGACGAGTCGCGTCAGCGGAAAGCCGCGCTCCGGCCCTTGCCCGAGGACCTCCTCAATCAGGGCGAGCATGGCATTCTGGTCGAACCGCCCGCCGCGCAAATAGGCCTCCTCCCAGCCAAGAACCTCGAGTTGGCCCGAGTTGAGAACGGCCTCAACATCCACACCGCCCCCCGCAAGGCGTGCCAAGTATTCGTCTCGCGTCCCTGGATCGATGATGTGGAACGCTCGATGCCCTTGCTGCAGGCCGTCGACGATGTAGGGCACCATCAGCGCATAGCGCTCCTCAGGTCCGTTGAAAAATCCGCAGACGTGGCGCTTTCGCTCCAACTTTGCCCCGGCGAGTTCGATGGTCGATTCGTTGGCTAGAGTTGCCGCCATCTTCTTCCTCCCCACGGTCAATCAACCAGCCCGGCAGTCGACAACACCTCCTCGAGAGTGCTTATCGCGACCGGCTTGGTGAGGTGAAGGTTAAAGCCGGCCTCTTGCGAACGACGTCGATCGCCCTCGGTGCCATAGCCGGTGAGGGCAATGAGATGGATGGTCGCGGTGGCCGCGTCGGCACGGAGTTTGCGAGCGAGCGCCAGCCCATCGAGGGGCTCAGGCAAGCCGATGTCACAGATGACCACCTCGGGTGGATCCGTGCGGGCCATGGCGAGTGCCTGCTCGCCGGTTCGTGCCACGCGGACCTCGTGCCCGAGTGATTCGATCAGCAATTCCATGCTTTCGGCGACGTCTTGGTTGTCCTCCACCAGGAGGACCCTGCGGGGACGAGACGCGGGCGAAGAGGGCGCGTCCTCGACCTGCAGTCCTTCCGACGCAATCGGAAGGCGCAGGGTGAACGCAGCTCCTTGGCCTGGGCCACCGCTGCTTGCCGTGAGGTCGCCGCCGTGCAGGCGCGCCAGGCCGCGCGCCAGCGGCAGCCCGAGACCCAAGCCGGGCTGACCGCGCGGAGCGTACGGCCGTGCTTGAGTGAACGGTTCGAACAGGGTCTCGATCCGCTCCGGGTCGAGCCCGATCCCCGTATCGCTGATGTCGACGACCGATTCGCCGCTGGAGTCGTCCTGATGGAGGACGACTGTCACCGATCCGCCGCGGGCCGTGAACTTTTCGGCATTAACGAGCAGGTTTGCGACGATCTGCGACACGCGCACGGGGTCAGCATGAATCCACACCGGAGCCTCAGGAAGCGCCGCTGTGAGGCGAAGGCCGGCCTTTTCGGCCAGGGGCCGGCGATCCTCGACCGCGGACATCAGCAGGGCGGCAAAATCCACCCGCTCCAAGCGCAAGCCGACGGAGCCGTGGGCGACGCGCGCCAAGTCCAGCAGGTCATCGATCATCCTGCTCATGTGGGTGGCCTGCCGGTGGATCAACCCGACGGCGCGGCGAGCGGCCGCGGGGTCCTGGGTGGTCGGCCGATCGAGCAACTCGGCCCCGTTGAGGATTGGCCCGAGCGGATTGCGTAGCTCGTGCCCGAGCCGCGCGATGAAGTCGTTCTTCTGCTGATCGGCGAGGCGCAGCTGGGCGACCAGCTCGGCCTGGCGAAGCGCCATCGCGCCCTGGTTGGTCGCCGTGCGCAGCAAGAACTGGTCGTGTTCGGTTGGGAATCCGCCACGCGTCGCGCCGACAACCACGAGGCCGGCGATCCCCGGTGCCTGAAAGCGCACGTCGGCCAGGTGAGCCGGCTGTGTGCCGCTCAGCTCGGCTGTGCGTGCCGTCAATCCGCGTCCGTCAGCGGCGAGCCCCAGCGCTTGGCGAACCCGGTCTGCCGGGCCCAGCGCCTTCGGTGCCGCTGCCTCGAGCGCCGGCAGCGCGCTACGCTCGACATGGACGTAGGCGACATCGAGCCTCAGCGTACGGATGAGGGTGTCGAGGAGGCTGTCGAGGATCCGCGGTGGGTCCCGATCGATCCAGAGTATGGGAAGCGTGCTCAGGGCAGTGAGATCACTGAGTAGCCGTCTCAGGCGGACGACCTCCACTTTGGCGTCGTTGTCCGACCGAGCGGTAGCTGTCGCGCCGACCGTGCGTTTCTTACTCAAGTCAAGTCTCGGCTACATCCACGTCTCATGACGGTGTTCCGCTACTTGGAGGATGTCCAAAACGCTCCTCGCCGCCATCGGCCCTCCCACGTTGTCCCGCAATCTAGGTGCGGCGTTCTTTGTCACGCCAGCGGAGGATCGGACGGGTGTGGCAAGTCGCCGTACGACGGCCTGGGGATCAGCGGTTATCGAATGGAATATTGAATTCCTATGCGTAGTCCTCTGAACAGCGAGCGCAACGGGAGCTGGCTTGGACGGAGACGACTGCACCGCATACTAGAACCGGCTCGTGCCGTGGTCTAGCCAGGACTCATCAATCACCGCCCGTCAAATGCGACGATCCGCGTGCACTTCGGAGGCGGCGCGTACTCACAGGACCAGCGCGAGTTCGTTGAAGAGCTGATCGGGGAGTCGGTAGACCCCACCTGCTCGACCGACGGATACTGGCTGGTCTCGGAGGCGATCCTGACATTGAGTGTGGGCACATTGCGCAGAGATAGTCGCCGTTTCGCGACGATCACTCCTTGGCTCGGTGATCCGCATTGGCCGGCGTTAGGGTCACGTCGTCCAAAATTCGGCCCATAGAGTCCATCAGGGACGGCTGCGCGCGAGAATTCCGGCAGCTGGTGGATGACCTCCTGATTGCCCGTCAGGACCTCAACGTGGCCACATGCTTGACATGCAGATCCGGTTGAGCGCTGTGCGACCGAGCCTGGGGACCCGAGCATAACCGGCATAGTCATGAAACATTCACGCGCCGCTGTCCGCAGCGCGCGGCGACGCAGGCGCTAGCTCCGCTGATTGAGCGATCACCGGCGTTCTCCCGGAACGACGTCCTCCCGGTCGCGCTCAGCACCACCGCGTTCATCACTGCACTGCGCCGCGACCTTTGACACCTCCGCGGCGAAAACATCGCGAATGTGCCGCTCGGTCCAGCCCGGCCAGATCCGGCGTGCCGTGTCCAATCGCAACTGGCCGCCGAGGTGCATCGATCGCCACACGCCTCGATAGCCAGGCAGAATGCCGACCGCGATGAAGATGTGGCCGGCGATGACGAACGTGAATACGAACGTCGCTAGCCGGTGGACCGTGGCGAGGACCGCGAAGACCGGCCCGACGTGGACGAAGACGAGCGCGACGCCGCTGCCGATGAGCACGGCGAGCAGACCAACGATGGCAACGTTCGCCAGCCGCTGGCCGGGATCGAAGTGGCCCTCATGTCGCCGGAAGCGGCCGGTGAAGACGCCGACCGGCCAACGAAGCAGCCAGCCGACGTCGCCGCGGTCGTAGCGCACCGTCTCACGCAGGAACCCCACGACGCCGCGCATCGCGAACGTCAGGGGCAGCAGGGCGACGACGAGGAGGGCCCAGCCCAGCCACAGGTGAAGCTGTGTGTCCGGGATGCCCGTGAGTCGGGCGATCGGTGACGGGTTGCCCTCGCGGCCGGTCAATAACCACCCGCCGCTCGCTAGGAGCAGCAAGGTGAGGACATACACGGCCGTGTGGAAGCGGCGGGCCGACCGTCGGTATCGCTCGATCGTCATGACCAGTTCATCAGTACTCGATGGTTGCCGCTGGGCTCGCGCTCGAGTCCGCATCGCTGCCGCCGCCTTCGCCATCGACCGTGACCCGGATCTCCTGGGTCGGCCCGGCCAGCGAGTGGTCGGGGTTCGCCAGCGCCACGATCATCGTGTGCTCACCCGCAGTGAGCGGTCGCTCGACCTGCCAGGTCGTGCCGTAGACGATGTCGTAGTCCGCGGAGTCAGTGGACGCGTCGAAGTAGATGTGAGCGTGATGGTTGCCGGTCCCCGGCTCGTCGAGCGGGACGCTCGCCTCGAGCTCGACATCGAAGGGGGCCGAGACGGTCGCGCCGTCGGATGGGGTGGCGAACCCAATCGTCGCCTCGTCGCCATCCGCGCCGTCACCAGAGCCGACACCGCAGGCAGCGGTGACGAACGCAACGGCAACGCCGAGGGCCTCCGGATTGTGGCTCCGAAGGTTACGGGCCTGCCCGACGTTAGCGGTCTTCACCTGGCCGGGGAGGCAGCCATCGTCGACCTGCTGGCCATTGGCGACCTCGCAGCGGCCTACGGCGGGACTTCGGTCGAATCGGATGCCGGTGTCGGGTCGCGCTTCGTGCTCTCGCTGCCGGGGAGCCGTGGGCAATCAGACGCCGGTCAGCGAGGCGCCGTCAGCGGTGCCGGCGGCCGCCACCGGGTCCGGGGTCGCGACGGTGCTGGTCATCGAGGACGATCCCGGCGCGGTCCGGCTGCTGCGGACATACCTGGAAGGCGAGGGTTACGACGTGGTCGTGGCGCCGAACGGCGAGGCCGGGATCGCGGCGGCCCACGCGTCAACGCCGGCGGCCGTGATCCTCGACGTGCTCCTGCCCGGCATCGACGGTTGGGAAGTCCTTCGTCGCCTGAAGGAGAATGCGTCCCTGCGCGACGTCCCGGTCGTCGTCGTCACCGTGGTCGACGAGCGCAACGTCGCCATGAGCCTCGGGGCCGTCGACTACTTCCTGAAGCCGGTCCGTCCGGAGGCGTTGCTCGGCCGCCTGGCGCAGTACACCTTCACCACGAAGGTGAAGCAGCGCCGGGTCAAGGTGCTGGCCATCGACGACGATGCCGGAGCGCGCGAACTCGTCGTCCAGGCGCTCCGACCAGCCGGCTTCGACGTGAGCGTCGCGGCATCCGGGCGCGAGGGACTCGCGATGGCCCGCGAGGATCCACCCGAGCTCGTCATCTGTGATCTCGTGATGCCCGACATCGATGGCTACGAGGTCGTCGACCAGCTGCGAGCCAATCCCGCGACGCAGGATGCGACGATCCTGATCCTGACCGGGCAGGACCTGAGTGCGGCCGACCGCGAGCGGCTGAACGGCAAGGTGGCCGAGGTTCTCGGGAAGGCCGGCGATCCGCGCCCGGCACTCGCCAAGTGGCTCGAGCGAGCCGCCGCGGCAGCGCAGCGCCGCACGATAGCCCAGATCGAAGCCTAACCAGGAACAAGCTAACGTCTGACTCCACGGGCGATCTCGAGATGACGCTGGATGCGTCGACGGTTGGAGAGTTCGGACGACCGACGGTCAACGCCACGGCGAGGGGTCCTCTTCCTCGACCAGGCCCGAGATCGTTGCCCTTGTGCCACCGCTCCGGCTGGCGGATTGGAGGCGCTGCCATGCCTTCGGGTCGCCCGGGCGGCTCGGTTGAGCACAAGATGGGGGAGTGAAACGGCCTCCGCGGGGCATCGGACTTCGGATCAGCAGGTCGGGGGTTCGAATCCTTCCGGGCGCGCCAGCACCACCCATGCAGCAGCGGTCCTGGACCGTACTGGGTGCATGACACCTCGCCGATCAGTCGCGTGGAGCGTGACGTTCCGCGTCGTCTATGCGCTGCTGCGCCTCCTGGACCCGCTCCTGCGCTGGAGCTGGTTCAGCGTCGGGATCGGCATCACCTCCAGGCTGAGCGTCAGAGGGCGGCGAACGGGACGTGAGCGGAGCGTGCTGGTCGGTCTCATCCGGGTCGGCGGAGCCTGGTACGTCGGCCATCCGAACGGCGAGGTCGCATGGACCGCGAACCTGCGCGATGCCGGCGCAGCGCGCCTAGCGCCTCGACCCGAGGCGCATGTCGACGTGACCGCCACGCCGCTGGCGAGTGGTGCGGAACGCGAGGCGGTCATCGTCGCCACGTCCGACCAGCAGCCGTTTCCCGGCAACCTCCTCTACGGCGCCGCGCGGCGGCACATCCTCAGCGAGGGCCGCTACTTCCGACTCGAGCCGCGCTGAACCCGAGGCATCCGGCCGCGCGGCTACGATGGGCGCAACTCGTGCCTACCGGTGCTACGGGAAGCACGAGCCAGGAGCCGGGGTGGCGGGATTGCACGCCATTTCGGCTCCGTTTCCACACACCAAAGGCGGCCCCGGCACCTAGCCGGAGCCGCCTCGCTGAACGCCGCAGAGAAGCGTTCAGTCGCGAGTCGCGAGCGGTCGCCACGCGCGCAGCCCGATGGCGAGGGCGAGCGCCGCGAGAAGGGCTCCCAGGATGGCGATCGAGCCATCGGCGCCCGGCACGGGCATCGCCGTGTTCGGGGCCGTGCCTGCGGCGAGGTTGCCGCGGATGGCGCCGGCCGGGAAGTCTGCGGTGTGGAGGTTGACGTAGTAGCCCGCCGGGTCGTCCACGATCTCCTGCAGGACGGCCGCGTCCTCCATCGGCTCGATGCAGCCTTCGCTGGTGCCCTCGAAGCCGTCGACGTCGAGCGGCACGACCACGTCGCCCGATTCGCCCTCGGCGCCGACGTGGATGTGCGACTGCGTGACCGGCTCGATGCCCTCGGCCGCCAGATCCCAGCAGGCCGTGCCTGCCTCGACGTCGATGACGATCGACGCGGTGCCGCTGCCATCCGGGTCGCCGGGGCTGTCGCCCTCGGTGACGCCGGCCAGGTCGGCGGTCAGCGTGACCTCGGCGGCCTGGACGATCCCGGCCAGGGTGAGCGAGGCGACGAGACCGAACGTCACCGCCAGTGGCAGAGATACCCGTGGTCGATTGCGCATTGCGGAAGTCCTCCTGTGTGCTGCGCGAAGTCCGATGCAGCCGGAGGAAGCATCGGTGCGCCCGATGCAGCCCATTCGTTGCCGGTTACGTGTCGAGAGCGTCAGCTCTCGGGCGGGTGGTAGGGGACGTCGGCGACGATCGTGTTGCGCCGAGCGAAGAGGCGGAGCTTCAGGCGCAGCGCCGTCTGGTTGTGGAGCAGGTTCTCCCACCAGTGGCGCGGGACGAACTCGGCCAGCACCACCAGGATCGGCCGATCCGGAGCCTGTCGCTGGAGGGCGTCCATGTAGGCCAGCAGGGGACCGATGAGCGCCCGGTACGGCGACTCCACGATGACCAGCTCGGTCGTCCCGGCCCACGCCGGCCAGCGCTCGCGCATCGCGTCGGCGGCTTCGGGGTCGTTGGTGACATGGACGGCGACCGCCTCGTTGCTGATCGAGTTGGCGAAGGCGATCGCCTGTCGCGCCGGTCGATCCAGCCGGGAGATCGGGACGATGACGATCGGCTTCGGCGCGACCTCCTCCCTGTCCGGGATCCTGTCAAGCGCCAGTGCCTTGTCCATGTCCTGATAGTGGCCGTGGATCGCCAGGAGGAGCAGCATCAGGAGCGGCACGAGCACGATCACCAGCCAGGATCCCTGGAAGAAGTTGCTCGTCCCGACCACCAGCGCAACGACGGCGGTGGTCAGGGCACCGAGCCCGTTGATGGCCAGGCCCGGCCGCCAGCCATGTTCGCGCCGGCGCCACCATCGCACGAGCATGCCGGCCTGGGACAGGGTGAAGGCGATGAAGACCCCGAGCGTGTAGAGCGGAATCAGGCCGCTGACGCTGGCATTGAATCCCCAGAGGAGCCCGATCGCCATGAGCGACAGGGCGACGATCCCGGTGGTGAACGCGAGGCGCTCGCCGCGGAAGGCGAACTGGCGCGGCAGGAAACCGTCCCGCGCCAGGAACGAGCTGAGGCGCGGGAAGTCGGCGAAGCTCGTGTTGGCTGCGAGGACGAGGATGAGGGCCGTGGCGACCTGCGCGATCACGAGAATCGGGCCGTCTCCCGTCAGGTGGCGCACCAGGAGGCTCAGGATGGTCTGCTGCTCGAACGGATCGGGCTGGATGCCGATCGTGGTCAGCAGGAACGCGATTCCCAGGAAGAGGATCGCGAACACGATCGCGGCCCACGTCAGCGTGGTGCGCGCGTTCTTCCATTCCGGCGGCTTGAAGGCGGGGACGCCGTCGCTGATCGCCTCCACGCCGGTCAGCGCCACCGCTCCCTGGCTGAACGCCCGCAGGATCAGGAACAGCCCGAGCGCCTGGGTTCCCTGCTCGACGCCCTCCCAGGCGGCCGGAGGCTCGAACGGAGCCACGTCGCCGGCCAGCGTGCGTGCCACGCCGTAGCCGATGATGGCCAGCATGACGACGATGTACGCGTACGTCGGGATCATGAAGATCGTGCCCGACTCGCGGATGCCGCGCAGGTTGCCGACCATCAGCAGTGCGACCAGCCCGATGCTGATGAGCACGCGGGAGTCGTAGATCGCCGGGACGATCGAGCTGAGGGCCGCCACGCCGGCGGAGACCGACACCGCCACCGTCACCACGTAGCCGATGAGGAGGGCGGCCGCGGCAAGCACGCCCGCACCGCTGCCGAGGTTGTCGCTGGCCACGATATAGCTGCTCGCCCCATTCGGGTACGCCTTGATCGTCTGCCGATACGACAGGGTCACGATCGCGAGCATCACGCTGATCAGGGCGGCCAAGGGCAGGGTCAGCGACAGCGCTCCGGTCCCGGCCACGGCCAGGACGCGCATGATCTCCTCCGGGCCGTACGCCGACGAGCTGATGTTGTCGCTCGAGAAGATCGCCAGGCCCTTGACCTTCGTGAGGCGCTCGTGCTCCTCCCGCTCGCTGTGGATCGGCCGCCCGATCAGGGTCGTGCGCAGCCGTCGGAGCGCCGATCGCCACCCTCGCCGCTCGAGGACCGTTCGCTCCGTGGCGACCAGCTCGCCCTCGACCCCCCGCTGGAACGGGTCGTCGAACGACCGCACGCGTCGCACGTAGGCGTCGCCGATGCGCTTGCCGCGCCGCTTCTCGCGGACCTCGAGGAGGGGATCGACCTTCCGGTCGTCCGGAGGCTCTGGGCGTCTTGTCACGGCGCGCAACGGTAGCACTGCGGACTCTCCGCCGCCGTGGCCTCGTGCCGGACTCGTGGGGCGGGTCAACGGAGGACGGAACCACCGAGACTCGGTACCTCCGCCGTGCAATGACCCGCGGTACGAGCGGATGCCCAGCAAGCCCGGGCCCAGCCCACTGTTGACCCGTGGGGCGGGTCAAGACCCTCAGACTCGCAAAACGAGGCCCTCCAGCGGTTCCAGGCGCAGCTCGTCGATCGTCACGCGGCCGCTCCGCTCCGACGTCGCCGCCAGGATGTCGCCGGCCGTCGCACCGACCCGAGCGAGGGAGCACGGCCGCTCGGAGTCACCGGTATTCAGGAGCACCAGCACACGCTCTCCATCGGCCTCGCGCAGCCAGGCGAGGACTTCGGGGGCCACCCCGAAGATGGACCGATGCGTCCCGCGCAGCATCGCCGGCGACTCGCCGCGCAGCGCGATCAGGCGCCGATACAGGGACAGGAGCGAGCCCGGGTCGGCGGCCTGGTCCGCGACGTTGCGCGTAACTGGATCGACGAGCGGGAGCCACGGCGTCGCGCTGCTGAATCCGCCGCCCGGGGACGCGTCCCACTGCATCGGAGTCCGGCAGCCGTCGCGACCCGCTCGGTCGAAGGGGGGATCGGGCAGGACGGCGGGGTCGGCGTCGACCATGCCGATCTCCTCGCCGGCGTACATGACCGCGACGCCGCGCATGGTGAGCAGCAGCATCGCCGCGAGGCGTGCTCGCTCCGGCCCCCAGCGCGTCGCGTGTCGGGACTGGTCGTGGTTGCTGAGCGCGTAGGTCGGCAACGTGCCCGGCGGATGCAGCGCCTCGGAGCGTTCGATCGCCAGCGTCAGATGGCGATGCTCCCACGGGGAGTGGAGAAGCTCGAAGTTGAAGGCCAGGTGGAACTCGTCATCGGCGCCGTGCCCGAGGTAGCCGGCGAGCTCCTCGACCGGGAGGTATGCCTCGCCGACCAGGGCGCGGCCCGGGAACTCGCCCGCAACGCGTCGCAGGTGGCGGATGACGTCGTGCACCTCCGGCCGGTTCATGCTCCACAGCGGATCCTGGCCGCTCTCGCGGCCCATCCCCGGGATGGCGCTCGCGCGCCGGTCCGGCGGGTTGTCGCGGAGCAGGTCGTCCTTGACGGCGGCGAAGATGGCATCGACGCGGAAGCCGTCGACGCCGCGGCGGAACCAGAAGCGCATCACCTCCGCCATCGCCTCCGCGACCTCCGGGTTGCGCCAGTTCAGGTCGGGCTGCTCGGGGTAGAAGGTGTGGAGGTAATACTGGCCGGTGGCGGGATCCCACTCCCACGTGCCACCGCCGAACACGGCCTCCCAGTTCGAGGGCGGCCCGCCGTCGGCCGCCGCGTCGGCCCAGATGTACCAGTCTCGCTTCGGGTTGTCGCGCGATGAGCGGCTCGCGACGAACCAGGGATGCTCGATCGAGGTGTGGCACGGGACGAGGTCGAGCAGGAAGCGGAGGCCGCGCTGGTGGCAGGCCTCGATCAGCGCGTCGACGTCCGCGAGGGTCCCGTACTCGGATGCGACGCCGGTGTACTCGCTGATGTCGTACCCGAAGTCATGGAGCGGCGACGGATACATCGGCGATAGCCAGACCGCGTCGACGCCGAGCGATGCGTCCGTTCCGCGCAGGTGGTCGAGGCGTCCGAGGATGCCGCGCAGGTCGCCGATCCCGTCACCGTCGGCATCCGCATAGCTGCGGGGATAGATCTGGTACATGACGGCCCCCTCCCACCAGCGGTCGGGGGCGGCGTCGCCTGTGTCGCTCACGTCGATGGATTCTAGGGACTCGTATCGGTGCCGGTGGGGGACCCGGCTGGCCGGGGGTATAATCCCGCCCCTCTGCACCGAGCGCGGGGAGCTCCGAGCAACTGCTCATCACGGAGACGGTGGAGGAGATTTACGACGATGCGACACCGATGGATGGCGGCCCCGTTTGCCGCCCTGATCCTGGTGACCGCGTGCCAGGGCGGGGGCGACGATGCCTCCGACGCGGCTCCCAGCGGGGCGGCCGGCGGCGGCACTGAAATCGACGAGGACGCAGTGACCGGAGAGGTTCGCCTGTCGGGTGGCCGGGCGTCGGACACGGAAGAGGCGCTCCTGGAGGAGACCATCGCCGCCTTCGAGGAGAAGTACCCGAACATCACGGTCGTCTACGAGCCGATCCCCGAGGCTTACGCCGAGACGATGATCGGACAGTTCAGCTCGGGCGAGCCGCCTGACCTGTTCTACGTGGGCGCGACCGGCGAAGCCGCGCCGTGGATGGACGACGACCTGCTGCTGCCGCTGGACGACTACATCGCCGGCAACCCGGAGATCGGGCTCGACAGCTTCTATCCGGGCCTGCTCGCGCCGTTCCAGCGCGACGGAAGCACCTACGGCCTGCCCAAGGATGCGTCGCCGTTGGCGCTCTTCGTCAATCCGGACATGCTGGCTGACGCCGGCGTCGAGATTCCGACGAACTGGGACGAGCTGGAGGCCGCGGCCGCGGCGCTGACCACCGATGATGTGGCCGGGCTCTGCATGGGACCTGAGATCCAGCGCTGGGGTGCGTTCATCTATCAGAACGGTGGATCGCTCTACAACGAGGATCTGACGGAGATGACCCTCGACTCACCTGAGACGGTCGAGGCGCTCGACTACCTGCTCGGCCTGCACGAGGCCGGATCGCTCCAGACGCACACCGAGATCGGTGCCGGCTGGTGCGGCGAGGCGTTCGGCACCGGACAGGCGGCCATGACGATCGAGGGCAACTGGCTCGTCCCGTCCATGGAGAACGAATTCCCCGACACGCCGTTCGAGATGGCGGAGCTGCCGCAGGGCGTCCAGCCGGGCAACCTGGCATTCACCGTTGCCTATTCGATCGGCCAGGACTCGGCGAACAAGGATCAGGCCTGGGTCCTGCTCCAGTACCTCGCCGGCCAGGAAGGAATGACTCAGTGGACCAGCCTCGGGCTTGCGCTGCCGGCCCGCGATGACGTCGATCCGCCCGAGAATCGGGAGGCCCTCGTCGCCGGGCTGGAGTACGCCACTGCGTATGGCTTCCCGAGCGACTGGATCGACGTCCAGGATGCGTTCAACAACAAGCTGACCGAGGTCCTCGAGTCCGGGGGCACCGGCCAGGAGATCGTCGACGCGGCCGTCGCCGCTCAGTAACCGACAAGCTCGATCGCGGGAGGCGGGCTCACACGGGCCCGCCTCCCTCAACTCTGATCGGGAGAGACCGATGACGGCAGAGACGGTGACCGCGCCGCAAGCCCGCACCAGCATGCGCGAGGCGCATCGGCGTGAGGCGCGTGTCGGCTATGCCTTCATCGCCGTGCCGATGGCGCTGTTCCTGACGCTGAACATCTTCGCCATCGTGTACGCGTTCTTCATCAGCTTCTTCGACTGGGGCATCCGCGGGCCGCGCGAGTTCCTCGGCTTCGGCAACTACCAGGACCTGCTCTTCGACGACCCGGTCTTCGTCGGGAAGGCGGTCGTCAACACGCTGCGCTACTCGTTCATCGTGGTGCCGGCGCAGATGGCATTGGGGCTCTTCCTGGCCGTCATCGTCAACCAGAAGATCCGGGGCCAGACGTTCTTCCGCGCGGCGTTCTACTTCCCGGCGATTGCGAGCTCCGCGGCCGTCGCGGTGCTCTTCACCTTCATCACGCAACCCGATGGGCTGTTCAACGAGTTCCTTGGCGTCTTCGGCGTCGAGTCGGAGCTGAACTGGACGAACAACTCACGAACCGCGCTCGAGTCGGTCATGGTCCTGAACGTGTGGACCACATCGGGCACGATGATGCTGTTCTACCTGGCATCGCTGCAGTCGATCAGCCGCGAGGTCTACGAGGCCGCCGCGCTGGACGGCGCCGGCCCGTGGCAGGCCTTCAGGCACATCACCTTCCCGATGTTGCGGCCCGCGCACTACTTCGTGGCCGTCGTCTCGTTCATCGGTGCGCTCCAGATGTTCGACCAGGCGTTCGTCATGGGCGGCGGGGACGGCTCACCCGCCAACTCGCTCAGCACGGTCGTGCTCTACCTCTACCGCGCCGCGCTCGTGAAGTTCGACTTCGGCTACGCGGCGGCGGTCGGCATCATCCTGTTCATCGCGATCATGGGCATCACGCTGGTGCAGCGGCGCCTCTTCGGCCAGGCTCCGGCATGGTGAGGCTCGACCGATGACGACCGCGACGGCCACCTCCCCCGAGATCGCGCCGCGCCGTGGGCTCTCGGCACGCCGCGCGATCGCCTATGCGCTGATCATCGCCTGGTCGCTGCTCATGTTCGTGCCGTTCGTGTGGACGTTCATCACCTCGCTCAAGGACAGGCCCGAGGCGCTGCGCGTGAGCCTGCCCGCGAGTCCGGACTTCGATGCCTGGGTCTACACGTGGCAGAGCATCGACCCCGGACTGCCGCAAATGATGGTGAGCAGCCTGTTGCTGGCGGCGGCGGTCACAGCCAGCAACCTGTTCCTGGGTTCGATCGCCGGCTACGCGTTCGCGCGGCTCACTTTCCCGGGTCGCGACGCGCTGTTCGTGGTGGTGCTGGCGACGCTCATGATCCCGGACCAGCTTCGGATCGTGCCGGTCTACCAGATCATGAACACCCTTGGGCTGATCAACAAGAATCCGACGAACTACCTCTCGGTGATCATCGTGCTGGCGGTCAGCGCGACGTCCATCTTCCTCCTGCGCCAGTACTTCCTCACGATCCCTCGCGACCTCGAGGAGGCGGCGCGGATCGACGGGGCGGGCTACTTCCAGACGTACTGGCAGGTGATCCTGCCCCTCGCGGCGCCCGCGTTGGCGGCGGTCGGAGTTCTCCAGTTCCAGGGCACGTGGAATGGGCTGTTCTGGCCACTGGTGCTGATGGGCCAGGCGAAGGAGCACTGGACGCTGCCAGTCGGCATCACCCAGCTGCAGGGCGCATTCGACACGAACTGGCCACCGTTGATGGCGCTGGTCGTGATCACGACGATCCCGATCCTGGCGCTCTACGTGTACTTCCAGCGCTACTTCGTGGAGGGCATCGCGGCGGCCGGTGTCAAGGGCTGAGCACAGGACGATCCCACCGGCGCCGCGGCTGGGCCGCGTGCTGCGGACCGCGGGCGAGGACCTCTACTACCACGGCGTGCGCCTCATCGTCGCGAACCTGGTGTGGGGGATTGGTGCCGCGCTGACGGCATATGCGATCACTCGCTCGCTCCTGGGCCTCCTGGCGCTGGCGATCATGGTTCCACTGACTGCCGGGCTCATGGGCATGGCCACCGCCGTCGTCCGCGAGCACACGGTCGTGATGAGCGACTTCACCCGGCCGATTCGCCGGCGCTCCTGGAGGCTCATGGCGCTGGCCGCCGCGCAGTTCGGTCTCACCGTCGTCGCCGCCGTCGACCTGATGCTGGGCCTGCAGATGGGCGGCATCTTCGGCGTCGTCATGGCGGTCTTCGCCTTCTACACCCTGCTGGCACTGTGGGCGGTCGCCTGGACGGTCTGGCCGATCGTGACCGATCCCGAGCGCCTCGGCGAACCCGTCCGTGCCGCCGTGCGGCTGGGTGCGCTCCTGGTGCTCGCTCACCCGATCCGGATGGGGCTGATGGCCCTCGTCCTTGGCGTGATCACCGTGGCAAGCTCGATCCTCGTTGCCGCGATCGTCACCTTCGCCGCCGCCTACGTCGCCCTCGTGGCAGCACACTACGTCCTGCCCAGCGCGGACCGGCTCGAGGGGCGGGAGACGCTGGTCGTCGAGGTGCTCGAGCCCTAGTCGTCGTCGGGCCAGACCATGAGGCTCGGCACGCCCCACGCGACGCCCGCCGACGCGGCGAGGATCACGATCGCGCCGGCCGCGATGAACACGAGCGTCACCGCGCCGAGGTCGATCAAGGCTCCGGCGATGGCCAGCGACACCGGAGCGAGCCCGACGGAGCCGAGCGTCACCAGGCTCATCACGCGTCCGCGAAGCTCGTCCGGGATGCGCGCCTGGAGCCAGGCGATGGCCTGCACGTTGATGAAGCCGATGAGGACTCCCATCACCGCGATGATGCCCAACGCGATCGGCAGCGACGGCGCCAGCCCGATGAGCGCCAGGCCGATGCCGAGGGCGAAGGCGATGAACATGAGGATCGTCCCGAGGCGCCGCGGGCGGGCGATCGAGCCGGCGGCGATGGCTCCGAGGACGGCCCCGCCCCCGAACGCGGAGAAGAGGAGGCCGAATGCGGCCGATCCGCCGTCGAAGCGGTGATCAGCAAGGAAGGCGAGGCCGACGCTGATCGGCCCGGTGAAGGCGAAGTTGAAGGCGGCCGTGAGAAGCACCATCGAACGCACGGCAGGGTCCGCCCAGGCGGCACGCACGCCGCCGGCGATCGTGCTGAGGACCCCCGGGCGCTGCCCGTCCTCGACTGGATCGGCGGTGCGCCGGCCGCCCCTGATCAGGAGCAGCGCGAACGCGGCGACCATGAACGAAGCGGCGTCGATCACGAAGGCGGGGCCGGTCTGCACGAGCGCGATCATCGCTCCGGCAAGGGCGGGTCCAACCAGGCCGGTGATCTGCTGCGCGCCCTGGACGAGCGCGTTGGCGGGCGACAGCTGTCGTTCGGGGACGAGCATCGGCACGATCGTGTTGAGGGCGGGATAGAAGAAGGCGTCGACCACCCCGAAGGTGCCGGCAAGGACGTACAGGTGCCACAGCTCCGCACGGCCGGTGAGGACGAGTGCGGCGAGCACGCCGACGACGACGCCGCGGATCGCGTTCGAGACCAGCATGAGCATGCGCGGCGAGAACCGATCGCTGAATGCGCCGCCGACCAGCATGAAGACGGCCCGGGGGATCGCCGCCGTCATGAGGACGGTGCCCAGTACCAGGCCCGAGCCGGTCAGCTGGAGCGCCAGCCAGGTGAGCGCGACGAAATGGAACTGGTCGCCCAGGACGCTGACCGTTTCGCCCGCGAAGAGAAGCCGGAAGTCACGGATGCGCAGCGGCCTCAGCAGCGCCGGGCCGGATTCCTCCGGGCCGGTGGTGATCGGCGCGGCCTGGGAGGCGATGGCGGGGGATGCTTCGCTCATGGTGATTCGCTCACTCGACGCTGATGACGACCGAGTCCCCGTCGGGGTCCTCGACCTGGATGATCGGGCCGAGGGTGCCGGCCTCGACCGCCTGGCGGATGCGCTCGCTCTGGTCGCCGCCGATGCCCGGCACGAAGCTGAGCGCCGCGTCGACGAAGCCGATCGGGATCCGCAGGTTGACCACCTGCCTGCCGTGCTCGGTGACCCGGATCCGCAGCTGCCGTCCTCGTCCGAGTCCACGCTCGGCGGCGCGCTCGCGCGCCCGCTCCACTCGCTCCTGGGCGCGCTCGACGCTGCGCTGTGCGCGTGCGACATGCCGGCCGATGCGGTCGTGCAGGCGGTCGCCGCCATCGGCCTCGGGCCGCTCGGCGCGCGTCAGCGCCTCGATCAGCGGCGCGGCCTGCTCAGGGGTGAGGGTCCCGTCGGCGACGAGGCGCAGCACCGTCTCCAGGTTCTCAGGCATTGCCGGCCAGCCGTCGTGTTGCCTCGTCGACGTCGATCTCGCCTCGCTCCAGCGCCCGCAGGACGTCGAGCTGCTGCTGCGGGTCCAGCGAGGCCGGAATCGGGGGTGTCGGGGGCGTGACGGGCATCGGTGGCGTGGGCGGTGTCGGCGGT
Source organism: uncultured Chloroflexia bacterium (assembly GCA_963839635.1). Classification (GTDB taxonomy): domain Bacteria; phylum Chloroflexota; class Limnocylindria; order QHBO01; family QHBO01; genus JACDBZ01. The sequence continues at coordinate 129,515 of CAWIVT010000006.1, read as the reverse complement.
GTCGGCGCCATCGGCGCGCCGCGATGTGGCGTCCGAACCTGGATGTCGCCGGACATCGAGCTGAAGAGGAGGTCCGGCCCTCCGTCGCCGATCACGTAGCGGCGACGCTCGCGCGAGCCCTCGGCGCGATGGGGGAGCCTGACGTCGACGTCGGTCGAGAGGCCGCGGACCTCGACGCGTGAGCGACCCGCTCAGCCCGAACGAGAAGTCGCCGCTGACGGTCTCGACCCGGTGCCCGGGACCGTCGGCGAGCGAGGCTTCGAGCTCGACGTCGCCACTGACGGTCACCACGCGGAGCTGCCCGACGGCGCGGCGCCACCGCCGACACGTCGCCACTGACGGTGTTGATCTCGAGCGAGGGCAGCGGCGCCGAAGCGCGGAGGCTGATGTCGCCCGACACGTCCCTGACGCGCAGGTCGCCGCCGACGTCCTCCAGCACGAGATCGCCGGACACCGTGCGGTACTGCTGTGTTCCGCGGAAGCCGGTGGCCGTCAGGTCGGCGCTGACGCCGTCGTATCGCAGGTCGCACCCACGGGGCGCGTCGACGGTCACGCTGACGTCCTGCACCTTGCCGCCGCTGCCGCCGAGCAGCCGCATCAGTGACCCGAGGTTCGGGCCCTCTCGCGGCTCCATCACGTCGAGCGAGCCGGGACCCTCGGTGACGTTCAGCCGGACTCGATCGAGGATCTCATCGGCTTCGGCGTCGGAGCCGGCGCGGATCTCGAAGGTCGCCCGGACGCGGGCGATGCCGCTGTCCACGGCGCGCATCTCGACGTCGGGGCTCGTGACCCGAAGCGCCAGCTGGCCGGTGGGTCCGATCTCGTGCTCGATCTCCTGGGTGCGCACGAAGGTTGCCATCAGGACGCCAGCTCCCGCAGTGCGGTGGCCGCGTCCTCGGCGCTGATCTCCTTGCGCGCCAGGCGCTCGAGGATCTCCCGGCGTTCAGTCGCCGCATCGTCGCCGGCGCGCTCATCGGTGAATCCGTCGTCGAAGCCCGCACCGAACTCCTCGTCCGCCTCGACGGCGGCCCCATCGGCCAGCCCGAGCGAGCGGATGAGCGCGTCGACCCGTCCGCGGACGGTGGGGTAGCTGATGCCCAGCTCGCGCTCCATCTCCTTGAGGTTGCCGCGGGAGCGGAGGAAACTCTCGAGCAGGCTCATCTGCTCACGGTCGAGGCGGCCGAACCGCCCGACGCCGAACTCGCCCTCGAGCGCAGTTCCGCAGCTGCGGCAGTGAAGCCTCGCGATGGTCAGCTCGCCGGTGCAGACCGGACATGTGGCGATGACGTCGTGAACCATGGCTAGCGCCGATGCTTGCTGCGGGTGGACGGACGCTCTGCCGGCAGCCGATAGACGCGCTTCTCCTCGTGGCCGAGGATCGGTCGACGGTCCCGCGCCGTGCTGTCGAGCGTCGAGCTTGCGAAGAAGAGTCGGTAGTCAAACATTGGGACTGGCTCCTACCAGATTGGTTGTCTGGAGGCGCATTTCGCCGTCCATGCGCGCATAATGACAACTGAGGAACAGATTGTCAACCCACAATACGTAATAAGCAATGCCACTTGCCATTTTGTGGCTGAGATCGGTGTGGGGCGACCGATGCGGCCGCGTCGCATCGCGGACTGCTACCATGCGACCCGGACTCATGAACCCGCGTCTCCTGCCCTATACCCCCGAACGCGACGTCTACCGTCTGCTCGGCGTCCCGTCGTCGGCATCGATCGACGAGATCACCGCCGCCTGCCGTCGCCTGTCGCGAACGTTCCATCCCGACCGCAACCAGTCTGGTCGCGCGACGGAGGAGATGCAGGTGGTCAACGCCGTCCGCCGTGTCATGAGCGACCCGGAGTGGCGTGCGCTCTACGACCGCGAGCGGCACCGCTTCCACGCAGCCATGGCTCGACCGTCCGAGCCCATGCTGCATGCCTGGCCGCCGATCGAGATACGGCCGTCGCGGCGGCCCACGCCGGTAGGCCGCTACCTTCGAGCCGCGTTCATCGGGCTCCGCGCAGTGGCAGTCGGACTGGCGCCGCCGCGATGCCTCGGCTGCCGGATCGTGGTGACGAACGGCGACGTCTACTGCGCCGCGTGCGGAACCCCGCTGCTCCCCGGCGGCTGAGCCGGGCTAGGCGTAGAGCGGGTTGACGCGCTCCGGGTCGATGCCGAGCTCCTCGATCGCCCGCTTCAGCTCGTCTGGCGTGGACTTTCCGTCCAGGCAGAGCGAGTAGAGCGCCGCATACGTGATGTGCTCGGCGTTGACCTCGAAGTGGGTGCGCAGCGCCTCGCGGGTGTCGGAGCGGCCGAACCCGTCGGTGCCGAGGACGGTGTAGGGCCTGTCGATCCAGCGCGAGACCATGTCGGGCACGGCCTTCATGTAGTCGGTGGCGGCGACGATCGGTCCATCCGACGGCCCGAGGCACTGCCGGACGTAGGGGGTGCGCTGCTCGCCGTCGGGATGGAGCCGGTTCCAGCGCTCGACGTCGAGGGCCTCGTTGCGCAGCTGCTGGAAGCTCGTCGCGCTCCAGATGTCGGCCGCGACTCCGAACTTCTCGCGCAGCAGGTCCCGAGCCTTGATGGCCTGCAGCAGGATCGGCCCCGACGCCAGGATCTGCACGCGCCGCTCGGCCGCGTCGGCCTCGCTGAGCCGGTACAGGCCGCGCAGGATGCCCTCCTCCACGCCCTCCGGCATGGCCGGCATGGCCCAGTTCTCGTTGTAGAGCGTGACGTAGTAGAAGACGTCCTCGGCACGCTCGCCGTACATGCGGTCGATGCCCTCGCGCACGATGATCGCCAGCTCGTAGGCGAAGGCGGGGTCGTAGGCGAGGATGCTCGGCACGGTGGCGGCCAGGACGTGCGACTGCCCGTCGTCGTGCTGGAGCCCCTCTCCGGTCAGGGTCGTGCGCCCTGCGGTGGCGCCCATCATGAACCCCCGCCCGCGGGCGTCGCCGAATGCCCACACCTGGTCGCCGGTCCGCTGCAGGCCGAACATGGAGTAGAACGTGTAGAACGGCACCATCGGCTGACCCCAGGTCGCGTACGCGGTGCCGGCTGCCTGGAATGAGCCCATCGAGCCGGCCTCGGTGATGCCCTCCTCGAGCAGCTGGCCGTCCTCCTTCTCGATGTAGCTGAGCAGCAGCTCCTTGTCGACGGGCGTGTAGCGTTGACCGAGCGGGTTGTAGATCCCGACCTCCTTGAAGAGCGGATCCATGCCGAACGTGCGCGCCTCGTCGGGGATGATGGGCACGATCCGCCTCCCGATCTGCGGGTCGCGCACGAGGTTGCGCACCATGCGGCTGAAGGCCATGGTCGTGCTCGCCGGCCGGTCCGAACCGCCGAAAAACTCGTCGAAGGCCGCGTCGGCCGGCGCAGGGAGTGGCTGCTTGACCACCCGTCGCCTGGGAACCGATCCACCCAGGTGGCGCCGTCGCTCGAGCATGTACTGGATCTCGGGCGCGTCAGGGCCGGGGTGGTAGTACGGAGCCTCCTTGAGCTTGTCGTCGGGGATCGGCAGCTCGAGGCGGTCGCGAAAGATCTTCAGCTCGTCGGTGGTGAGCTTCTTGGCCTGGTGCGTGACGTTGCGGCCCTCGATCCCGGGGCCGAGCGTCCAGCCCTTCACCGTCTTGGCCAGGATCACCGTCGGCGCGCCCTTGTGCTCGACCGCCGCCGCGTACGCCGCGTACACCTTGCGGTAGTCGTGGCCCCCGCGCCGCAGCTTGGCGAGATCGTCGTCGGAGAGGTGCTCGACCAGGGCGCGCAAGCGTGGATCGGGACCGAAGAACTGCTCCCGAATCGTGGCGCCGTCGCTCACGGCCATGCGCTGGTAGTCGCCGTCCAGCGTGTCGTTCATCTTCGCCAGCAGCACGCCGTCCTTGTCGCGGGCCAGCAGGTCGTCCCACTCGCGGGCCCAGATGACCTTGAGCACGTTCCAGCCGGCACCGCGATAGAGCGCCTCGAGCTCCTGGATGATCTTGCCGTTGCCGCGCACCGGGCCGTCGAGGCGCTGCAGGTTGCAGTTGACGACGAAGGTGAGATTGTCGAGCCCCTCGCGAGCGGCGAGGCTCAGCCCGGCAACCGACTCCGGCTCGTCCATCTCGCCGTCGCCGACGTAGGCCCACACGCGTGCCGCGCTCGTGTCGGCGATGCCGCGGGCGGCAAGGTACCGGTTGAAGCGCGCCTGGTAGACGGCAGCCAGCGGGCCGAGTCCCATGCTCACCGTCGGGAACTGCCAGAACTCCGGCATGAGGCGTGGGTGCGGGTACGAGGAGAGCCCGACGTCGCGCGCGAGCGACTCGCGGCGGAAGTGATCGAGGTGCTCCTCGGTCAGGCGACCCTCCAGGAACGCGCGGGCGTAGATGCCGGGTGCGGCGTGGCCCTGGAAGTAGATCTGGTCGCCGGGGCTCTCGTCCGAGCCGCGGAAGAAGTGGTTGTATCCGACCTCGTACAGGCTCGCCGCGCTGGCGTACGTGGAGAGGTGGCCGCCGATGCCCTCGAACTTCGTGTTCGCCCGCAGCACCATGGCCAGTGCGTTCCAGCGGATGAGGCGGCGGATCTTGAGCTCCATCGCCTCATCCCCGGGGAAGTAGGGCTCCTGCTCGGGGCTGATGGTGTTGATGTAGCGCGTCTGGGTCAGCGTCGGCAGCCCGACCTGGCGCTGGCGCGCCCGCTTCAGGAGCCGGTACAGGATGAACCGGGCACGGTCGGGACCGGCACCATCGACGACGTCGTCGAGGGAGTCGATCCACTCCTGCGTCTCGACCGGATCGATGTCCGGGAGCTGCTGCTTGAACTGGTCGAAGATCTCGTGCATCGGCGGCGGCATGTCGATCCTATGGTACAGACCGATGGCGTCGGGTGGACAGCCCGGGATTCTGACGCCAGGTCCGGCGCACCTCGAGGCCCACATTCGTCCACTGCTACCGGATCCACACGAGACGTGCGATGAGCGCGCCCAGGCGGCGAATCCGGCTCGTGGATGCCGATAGATGAGGCACGCGCGCGCGTGACGGCCGCTTCCTGCGCCGCATGGCTCGATCTATGAGGCAGCACCGTCCCGGAAGCGGGGCTCATGTGCCTCCCGACCCGATAGATCGGCACTCGATGCACGGATCACCCGTGCGGCGGAGCGTGGCATGATCGGGCCAGCATGCGCACGATCTACCGCTCCGAGCCACCGTGGCCGCACAGGGTCCTCGTGCTCGGCGGCGGCTTCGCCGGCGTCGAGACGGCGCGCCACCTGGAGAAGCTGACCCGACGCAGCGACGACGTCGAGGTCTGGCTCGTCAGCCGCGAGAACTTCACGCTCTTCACGCCGCTTCTGCCCGAGGTCTGCTCCGGCATGCTCGAGGCACGCCACTGCGTCACGGCGCTTCGTGCCCAGCTGCGGCGGCCCTCGAGCTGGGCCGTGACGAGCGAGGTCGAGACGATCGACCTCGACGCGAAGCAGGTGATCGTGATGGGCGGTGACGGTGATCTTCATCGGCTCAGCTACGACAGCCTCGTGATCGCGCTCGGCGGCGAGACGGCCACGTTCGGGATCAAGGGCATCGAGGAGTGGGCGGTGGGAATGAAGACGCTCGCGGATGCCTTCGCACTCCGCAACCGGATCATCGAGATGCTCGAGCGCGCCGACCTCGAGACCGATGCCGACTCGCGGCAGGCGCAGCTGACGTTCGTCGTCGGCGGCGCCGGGTTCAGCGGCGTCGAGACCGCGGGCGAGATCGAGGACTTCGTGCGGCGCGTGCGGCGCCGCTTCTACCCGAAGATCGGGAAGGACGAGGCGCGCTTCCACATCGTGGAGCTCAAGGACCGGGTCCTACCGGAGATGCCGGCCGAGATGGGCGATTACGCGGCGAAGAAGCTGCGACAGCGCGGCTACCAGATCCACCTCGGCACGCCGATGAAGGAGGTCCGCGAGGACGGCGTCGTCATCGGCGACGGTGAGGTGATCCCCGCCAGGACCGTGATCTGGACCGGCGGCGTGCAGCCGTCGCACGTCGTGCGGGAGTCGGGGATCGAGGTCGACAGGGCCGGCCGGGCGATCACGAAGCCGACGATGGAGACGAGCAGGCAGGGCGTGTGGGCCATCGGCGACTGCGCCCTGATCCCCAACGTCCAGAACGAGGGCAGCTTCCACGCACCGACGGCTCAGAACGCCGTCCGCGAGGCGAAGCGCCTGGCGCGGAACATCGTCGCGAGCATCGAGCGACGCCCGCAGGACGTCGAGCCGTTCCGCTATCGGACGATCGGCACCCTGGCCAGCATCGGGCACAGGACCGGCGTGGGCGTCGTGTTCGGGATCAGGGTGCGCGGCTGGATCGCCTGGTTCATGTGGCGCGGCTACTACTGGAGCCGCGTGCCGGGCATCGGCGGAAAGGCCCGCGTGGGCCTCGACTGGTTCCTGAATGCACTGTTCGGCTCGGATCCGGTGCAGCTGAAGGTCGACTACGAGGGGACCGGCGGCATGGGGCCGTCCGGGAAGCGGCGTCCGGCTCCGCGCACCACCGATCCGCGCTCCTGATCTCCCCTAGACTGCCGAGCACGATGTCACGCGAGGAGCGACGCAACTACGAGCGCATGATGCGCAACGCGGAGCGCGGACCGTCTCTCCCACCGGCCGCCAGGGCCCGCGCTGAGCGCAACGCAGCGCGCCGCGCCACGCGAGCCTCGCCTGCGACGACGCCGGGCAGCTTCACACTCCGCTTCTTCGTGGTGACGACCGTCGTGGCGCTGGCGGCCGGCTACCTGGCCTTCAGCCTCCAGTTCCACAACATGCCCTTCGCGATGTACCTGGGCATCGTCGTCGCCGCCGTCGTCTTCCTGATCCAGGTCGCCATCCGCGTGCTTCGGGGCCGGGCCGCGCGCCACTGATTTCCGTGGGACCGATGGCCCTTGACCACCGGTTCACAATGGGCTGGCAGTACGTATCGCTGGGAGACCCAGGGCACATGGGCGAGCATTCCCACGACGACCACGGCCACGACCACGGCGAGCACGAGCCCCACGACCACGAGGCCACCGAGCACCAGGACCACGAGCACGGTCGCTACTCCGCCGGCCAGGAGGAGAAGGGCGAGACCGTCGAGAAGGAGCATCGTGGCGACTTCGCGGAGGGGCAGCAGGCCGGTCACTCGAGCGTGCACGACGAGCGCCGCGGCGACTTCGCCGAAGGGCAGGAGTCGCAGCCGGGCCACGAGCACGCCGACGAGCACCACGGTGACTTCGCGAGGGGCCAGGAGCACGATCACGACACGCACTGATCGGTGATCGCATCGCCGCCCCGGGGGCAGCGTCGAAGGAGGTGCACGTCGCCGATCTGATTCGACGTGCGCCCGGCCGGGATCACATCGGCCGAGATTGGAGCCACTCCGCACCGAGAGGGAATTGGGCATGCTGACTGACGGCTTCCAGATCATGATCGCCGAGACCTTCGGCACCGCACTTCTGATCATCCTTGGCGACGGCGTCGTCGCCGGCGTCCTCCTCGCCCGATCCAAGGCCCAGAACGCGGGCTGGATCGTGATCACCACCGGGTGGGCGCTGGCGGTGGCCGTGGGCGTGTACGCCATCGGCAGCCTGACGGGCGCGCATCTCAATCCGGCCGTGACAGTCGGGTTGGCGACCATCGGGCTCGCCGGGTGGGACGTCGTGCCGTGGTACATCGTCGGCCAGTTCCTGGGTGCCTTCATCGGCGCCATCGTCGTCTGGCTGCACTACCTGCCTCACTGGGCAGAGACCGAGGACCCCGGCCTCAAGCTGGCGGTGTTCTCGACCGGCCCGGCGATCCGCAACACGACCTCGAACCTGATCAGCGAGATCATCGGCACGTTCATGCTCGTGTTCGGGGTGCTGGCCATCACGACCAACGAGCTCGGACCCGGCCTCGCAGCGCTGCTCGTCGGTTTCCTGGTGTGGGGCATCGGCCTCTCGCTGGGCGGGCCGACCGGCTACGCGATCAATCCCGCCCGTGACCTCGGCCCGCGCATCGCGCATGCCGTGCTCCCGATCGCGGGCAAGGGTGACTCCGACTGGTCCTACAGCTGGATCCCGGTTGTCGGGCCGATCGTCGGCGGCATCCTGGGCGCGGTCGCGTACAACGCGGTGTTCACGAACTACCTGATGGGGGCGTAGCCCTCGACGACGCGTCGGACGCGGCGGGGCAGCCCGCCGCGTCCGCATCGGTCCCGATAGTCATGCGAAGGGAGCTGTCCATCGATGAAGAAGCTCATCAACGCGCCCGAGGCGGTCGTGGGCGAGGCGCTGAGCGGCATGGTGGCCGCGCACGGTGACCTGCTGCGAGTGATCGAGCCGAACGTGGTGGTGCGTGCCGATGCGCCGCGCCAAAGCAAGGTGGGGATCATCTCCGGCGGCGGATCGGGCCATGAGCCGATGCACGGCGGGTTCGTGGGACGAGGCATGCTCGACGCGGCCTGTGCGGGCGACGTGTTCACGTCTCCGGTGCCGGACCAGATGCTGGCCGCCACCAAGGCGGTCGACGGTGGAGCCGGGGTGCTCCACATCGTCAAGAACTACACCGGCGACATCATGAACTTCGAGCTGGCCGCCGAGCTGGCGCAGGCCGAGGGGATCGAGGTCACCTCGGTCGTCATCGCGGACGACGTGGCGGTGCAGGACTCGCTCTACACCGCGGGCCGTCGGGGCGTGGGCGGGACCGTCCTCGCCGAGAAGATCGTCGGCGCGGCCGCCGAGGAGGGCCAGGACCTCGCCGCCGTGACCGCCCTGTGCCAGCGGGTGCAGGACAACGTGCGCTCCATGGGCATGGCGCTCACCTCGTGCACGGTGCCGGCCGCCGGCAAGCCGACGTTCGAGATCGGCGACGATGAGATGGAGGTCGGGGTCGGGATCCACGGCGAGCCGGGCCGCGAGCGGCGCAAGCTGGCGAGCGCCGACGAGATCACCGAGGCGCTGATGACGCCGATCCTCGACGACCTGCCATTCAGCTCGGGCGACCGCGTGCTCGCGTTCGTGAACGGCATGGGCGGCACGCCGCTCATCGAGCTCTACGTCATCTACAACAAGGTCGCGCGGATGTGCGCCGATCGTGGGCTGACGATCGAGCGCAACCTGGTCGGCAGCTATATCACGTCCCTCGAGATGGCGGGCTGCTCGATCAGCCTGCTGAAGCTCGACGACGAGATGGTCCGCCTGTGGGACGCGCCGGTCCATACCCCGGCACTGCGCTGGGGCGCCTGAGGCGCGTGCGCCTTCGACGCCGATGAGCGGCTTCGATCTTGAGGCCTTCGGGCGCTTCGTGCGCCTGTTCGCCGGACGCATCCACGACGCGCGCGACGACCTGACGCGCCTCGATTCGGCGATCGGCGACGCCGATCACGGGATCAACATGGACCGCGGCTTCAGCGCCGTGGTCGCGAAGCTCGACGGACCCGCAGCCGAGGACCTCGGGACCGCCGCCAAGGGCGTCGGCATGACGCTCATCTCGACCGTCGGCGGCGCCTCGGGCCCGCTGTACGGCACGTTCTTTCTGCGCATGGCCACTGCATTCGGCGACGCCGCCACGGTCGACGCCGCCGGGCTGGGGGCCGCGATCCGTGCGGCGCTCGAGGGCGTCGTGCATCGCGGGAAGGCCGAAGTAGGCGACAAGACCATGGTCGACGCCCTGGCGCCGGCCGTCGATGCCTTCGACGCGGCCGCGGCCCAGGGGATCGGCGCGGCGCTGGCCGCGGCCGCAGCTGCCGCGGCCGACGGGCGCGATCGGGCAACCCCGCTCGTGGCGCGCAAGGGGCGCGCCAGCTACCTCGGGGAGCGGTCGGCCGGCCACCAGGACCCCGGGGCCACTTCCACCACGATCCTGCTCGAGTCCCTCCGCGACGCGGTCGCCCAGGGCTGAGCCACACGCACCGGAGCTACACGACCACACGAAAGGAAAGGTTGCGATCGACATGGCCAAGTACGTCCTGGCGCTCGACCAGGGGACGACCTCGAGCCGAGCCATCCTGTTCAACGCGGACGGCACGATCCACGCTACCGCCAACCAGGAGTTCCCGCAGATCTACCCGTCGCCCGGCCACGTCGAGCACGACCCCGAGGCCATCTGGGACTCGCAGCTGGCCGTCGCCAAGAAGGTCATCGCCGACTCCGGCGCGAGCCCCGACGACATCGCCGCCATCGGCATCACCAACCAGCGCGAGACGGCGGTCGTCTGGGAAAAGAGCACCGGCAAGCCGGTCCAGAATGCCATCGTCTGGCAGAGCCGCATCACGGCCGGCTACTGCGACGAGCTGAAGGCGGCCGGGCACGAGGCGAAGTTCCGCGACAAGACCGGGCTGCCCGTGGACGCCTACTTCAGCGGCACCAAGATCCGCCACATCCTTCAGAACAACTCGGGCGCGCAGGAGAAGGCGGAGGCGGGCGAGCTGCTGTTCGGGACCGTCGACAGCTTCCTCATCTGGCGCCTCACCGAGGGCCGCGTCCACGTCGTGGATTACTCGAATGCCAGCCGCACGCTGCTGTTCAACATCCACACCCTCGACTGGGACGACGAGCTGCTGGGGATCATGAACGTGCCGCGCGCGATGATGCCCGAGCCGCGACCCTCGAGCGAGGTGTACGGCGAGACGACCCTGCTGGGTGGCTCGCTCAAGATCGCCGGCGACGCCGGCGACCAGCAGGCTGCCACGTTCGGCCAGGCATGCTTCGAGCCCGGGATGGCGAAGCAGACCTACGGCACCGGCGCGTTCATGCTCATCAACACCGGCGAAGAGGCCGTGCCGTCGAAGAATGGGCTGCTCACCACGATCGCGTGGGGCTACGACGGCAAGGTGACCTACGCGCTCGAGGGTTCGGTCTTCATCGCCGGCGCGGCGGTGCAGTGGATCCGTGACGGCCTGAAGGTCATCACCAACTCGGCGGACGTCGAGAAGCTGGCCGACAAGGTCGCCGACACCGAGGGCGTGTACATGGTGCCCGCGTTCGTCGGCCTCGGCGCGCCGTACTGGGACCAGTACGCGCGCGGCCTCATCATCGGCCTCACGCGTGGCTCGACGATCGAGCACATCGCGCGGGCCACGGTCGACTCCATGGCCTACCAGACCCGCGAGGTTCTCGAGGCCATGCGGGCCGACTCGGGCGTCGCCCTGACCGAGCTCAAGGTCGACGGCGGCGCGGTCGTCAACAACGACCTCATGCAGTTCCAGGCCGACATCCTGGGCGTGCCGGTCGAGCGGCCACAGGTGGCGGAAACCACCGCGCTCGGGGCCGCGTACCTCGCCGGCCTGGCCGTCGGTTTCTGGAAGGACACCGCCGACGTGACCAACAACTGGGCGCTGGACCGTCGCTTCGAGCCCCAGATGGACGAGGCGAAGCGGGAGAAGCTGTTCCGCGGCTGGAAGAAGGCCGTTCAGCGCGCGCTGGACTGGGAAGAGCACTAGGCTTCGTCCCACGCCTTCGCGGGGCCGATGAGCCCCGGAGCCGTGCGGCTCCGGGGCGGTCCCGCATCGCCACTCCAGGAGAGCGTCGCGCATGACCGATGACACCCGGGCCGCGGTCGGCATCGTGGTCGTCTCCCACTCCGCCAAGGTCGCCGATGCGACCGTCGAGCTGGTCGCGCGCCTGGCGAACCTGCCGGACGACGGTCCTCGCCTGGTCGCGGCCGGCGGCATGGAGGACGGCAGCATCGGCACCGACGCGACGCGCATCGGCGATGCGCTGGCCGAGGCCGATGCCGGAGCGGGCGTCGTGGTCCTGGCCGATCTCGGCAGCGCCGTGCTCGCCACGCTGACGGCGGTCGAGGAGCTCATCGAGCCATCGCTCGCCGAGCGGGTGCGGATCTCGCGCGGGCCGCTCGTGGAGGGGACGTTCGTGGCCGCCGTGCAGGCCTCCGCCGGCGACGCCCTGGAGGGCGTACTGGCCGCGGCGGACGAGGCGGCCTCCATGGACAAGCTCGACGGTCGCCGGTGATGAACCTGCTCCTGTCTGCCCTCCTCGGGTACGTGCTCGGCGCCATCCCGTTCGGGCTGCTCATCGGGCGCTGGACGCGTGGCATCGACCTGCGTGCCTTCGGGTCGCACCGGACCGGCGCGACCAACGCGCTGCGCACGCTCGGCGCGCGGGCGGCGGCCGGCGTCTTCGTGCTCGACGTCGCCAAGGGCGTGGCCGCCGTGATCCTGGCGCGACTCCTGTTCGGCGGAGGCGAGCTCACCGAGTGGGCGGCAGCCCTCGCGGGCGTCGCCGCCATCGTCGGCCACAACTGGTCGGCCTTCATCGGGTTCACCGGCGGACGGGGCGTCGCAACATCGGCCGGCGCGCTGGCCGCCATGTCGCCCTGGACGCTCGTGATCCTGGTGCCGATCGTCTTCGGGGTGGTGTGGCGCACTCGGTACGTGTCGCTGGGATCGATTACCGGCGCCATCGGTGCGGCGCTGGTGACCGCGGTGCTGGCCGGCCTCGGCGCGGCATCGCTGCCGGCGGTGGCGTACGCGGTCGCTTCGGGCCTCCTGGTGACGGTGTCGCACGCCGACAACATCGGCCGCCTTCGGGCCGGGACCGAGCGGCGCATCGGCCAGAAGGAGCAGGTCGGCAGCGGTGGCTGAGGCCGAGGTCGAGGTGCGCAACCCGTCGGGCCTGCACGCGCGGCCCGCGGCCAGCTTCGTGCGCGCCGCGGCCGGCTTTGCCGCAGACGTCTCGGTCGCCAACGTGTCGCGCGATCCGGACCGAACAGCGAGCGCCAAGAGCGTGCTCGGCGTGATGAGCCTGGCCGTCGCGCGCGGGCATCGGATCCGCCTCAGGGCCACCGGGCCGGACGCGGACGACGCGGTCGCGACGCTCGTCGAGCTGGTCGCCGCGGGCCTGGGCGAGGAGCTCGAGGGGGCATGATGCACGAGCTGCGCGGCACGCCGGCGGCGCCGGGAGCCGCCATCGGTGCGCCGTGGATCCATCGCGCCCCGGCCCCGGGTGCCGTTGCGCAGCGCTCGCTCGGCGACGCCGCCTCCATGGCCGCGGAAGAGGTACGCGACCTCGGCGAGCGACTGCGCGACGCGGGCCGCGAAACGGAGGCGGAGATTCTCGACGCGCAGGCCATGATGGCGGCCGACCCCGGCCTGCTCGAGGCGGCCGTCAAGCTCGTGGCCGGCGGCGTGGACCCGGCCGAGGCGATCGTGCAGGCCGGCGAGGACGTGGCCGCGACGTTCGAGGCCATCGGCGACGAGGTGCTGGCGGCGCGGGGCGCCGACGTTCGCGACGTGGCGGCGCGCATCGCCCGGCACGTGACCGGCGCGGCCGCCCCGCGGCTCGAACGCCGATCGGTCGTCGTGGCCGATGACCTCCCGCCCTCGGTCACCGTCGAGCTCGACCGCGACCTGCTGGCCGGCATCGCGCTGGAGCGGGGCTCGCGCACGTCGCACGCCGCCATCCTGTCGCGATCGCTCGGCATTCCGGCCGTCGTCGGCGTGACCGGCGTGTGCGCCGCGGCCGATGGGGCGGATGCGCTCGGCGTCGACGGCGATGCCGGACTGGTGATCCTCGAGCCCGATTCCGCGACGCGTGGCCCGGCTCGGTGCGGTGACGGCCGCCACGCAGGAGCGGGCGGACGCCGACGCGCGGCTCGGGACGGCCCCGCTGGCCACTGCGGACGGGCACCGCGTCGTGTGCGCCGCGAACATCGGCGATCCGGCCGAGGCCGAGGCGGCCTTCGCGGCCGGCGCCGAGGCGATCGGCCTGTTCCGCACGGAGTTCGCCTTCGCCGGGCGCTCGACGCAGCCGGGCGAGGAGGAGCAGGCGAACGCGTACGCCGCAGTGCTTCGCGCAGCGGGCGACGCCGACGTCGTCATCCGTCTCGTCGACATCGGCGGCGATAAGCCGGTCCCGTTCCTGGCTCTCGAGCCCGAGGCGAACCCGTTCCTGGGCGTGCGCGCCATCCGGCTCGCGGCCGGTCATCCCGACCTGTTGCCGGTCCAGGTTCGCGCCATCCTGCGTGCCTCGCGCGACGCGGGGCGGCCGGCATCGATCATGGCGCCGATGGTCGCCGACGAGGCCGATCTGGACCTGCTGCTCGAGCTCGTGTCGGCGGCACGCGCGGCCATCCCCGACGCCCCGCCGCCCAGGGTGGGCATCATGGTCGAGGTCCCGTCGGCCGTGCTGCTGGCGGACCGTCTCGCCCAACGCGTCGACTTTCTGAGCATCGGGACCAATGACTTGACCCAGTACCTGCTGGCCGCCGACCGGACCAATCCGGCGCTGGCCGCGCTCCAGGACCCGCTCCACCCGGCCGTGCTGCTCGCCGTCGCGCGGGTCGTGTCGGCCGCGCGCACCGCGGGATCGTGCGACGTCGCGGTATGCGGCGAGATGGCCGGCGACCCGCACGGGGCTCTGCTGCTTGTCGGCCTCGGCGTCGACGAGCTGAGCATGGAGCCGCGCGCGTTCGGGGCGGTCAAGCGTGCGGTCGGCTCCCGGACGCGGGCCGAGCTGGAGGCCACGGCGGAGGCCGCGCTGTCGCTGCCGTCGGCGGATGCGGTGCGCGCATCCATCGGGTCGGCGGCATGACTGGCGAACGGCGCCCGGCCCGGATCGGCTCACCGGCGAACCTGCTGGGCATCGCGCGCATCGCGGCCACGCCGGTCGTCATCGCGCTGATGCTGATCGGGACGCCGGGCCTCGGGATCGTCGCCGCCGTGCTGTTCGCCCTTGCGGCCCTGACCGACTTCCTCGACGGGTGGGTCGCGCGCGCCCGGGGCGAGGTCTCGCCGCTCGGCGTGTTCATGGATCTCACCGCCGACAAGGTGCTGGTGGCCGGCGTGCTGGTGGCCATGGTCGAGGTCGGCCGGCTGCCGACCTGGATGGTGGCCACGATCGTGGTCCGCGAGCTCGTGATCGCCGGCGTACGCCAAGCCGCCGCCGCGGGTGACGTCGTGATCTCGGCGAAGCCGCTGGGCAAGGCAAAGACGATGACCACGCTGATCGGCATGGGCCTCCTGCTGCTCGCCCACGACGCGCTGACCGGCGGGCCCCTGGCCGCGACCGGCTTGGCGGGAGGACTCGAGGTCGCCGGCTTCTGGGTGATGGTGGTGGCGACCGTCCTGACCGTCGTGTCCGGCTGGGACTACCTCCGCGGCGCGCTGCCGCTCCTGCGCGGCACGCCGGGATGAACCCGCGCGCCGAGGTCGACGTCGTCGTCATCGGCGGCGGCGCCACGGGCGCCGGCGTCCTCCGCGACCTGGCCATGCGGGGCCTGCGCGCGCTGCTCGTCGAGCGCGGGGACTTCGCGTCCGGCACGAGCGGCCGGTATCACGGGCTGCTCCACTCCGGCGCTCGCTACGTTGAATCGGACCCGATCTCGGCGCGGCACTGCATGGAGGAGAACGCGGTGCTGCGGCGCATCGCGCCGGCCACCATCGAGCCGACCGGCGGCTACTTCGTGGCGACTCCCGACGATCCGGACGACTACGTCGATCGCTTCCCGGCCGCCTGCGCCGCTGCGGGCATCGAGGCCGAGCCGATCGCGCTCGATGCCCTGTTCGCCGCCGAGCCGCTCCTGTCGCGCCAGATCCGCGCCGCGTATCGCGTGCCCGACGCGTCGCTCGAGCCGTGGGAGCTGGTCGAGGCCAACCTGGCATCGGCGCGGGAGCATGGTGCCGATGCGTTGCGCTACCACGAGGTCATCGGCTTTGAACGCTCCGCCGAGGACGCCGTGACGGCGGTTCGCGTGCGCGACGTCCGCGCGCACCGTGCGCGCACGATCGCCTGCCGCGCGGTCGTATCGGCCTCGGGTGCGTGGGCCGGGAAGATCGCCGCCCTGGCCGGCGCGGACCTGGCCATGAGCCCCGGCAAGGGGTCGATGCTCATCCTCAATCGGCGCATGACGGCGGCCGTCGTCAACCGGCTGGCGCCGCCGGGGGACGGTGACATCCTCGTACCGGTCCACACGGTCTGCATCCTGGGCACCACCGACATCACCGTGCCCGATCCGGACGACGTGCACGTCACGCGCGACGAGGTCGATGCCCTGCTGGCCGATGGGGAGCGCCTGGTGCCGCGGCATCCGCAACGCCCGCGTCCTGCGTGCCTATGCCGGCTCGCGGCCGCTGTACGACGCCGCCGCGCTGGACCAGGATGCGCACCACGATGCTTCGCGCGAGATCAGCCGCGCCCACCACGTCATCGACCACGGCCGGCGCGACGGGGTCGGCGGGCTCTGGAGCATCGTTGGCGGCAAGCTGACCACCTACCGCCTCATGGCGCGCGACGTCGTCGACGCCGTGGCGACGGCGCTTGGCGTCGATACGCCGTGCCGCACCGCCGAGGAGTCACTTCCCGAGCCTGCCACCGGCAGCAGCTACTGGCTCGGTGACCGGCTGGCCGCCCACGAGGCCACTGGCGGCGGCAACACCGACCTGGTGTGCGAGTGCGAGATGGTCACGCGAGCGCGGCTGGAGGAGGTGCTCCACGAGCGCGGCGACTCGTCGCTCGACGACCTGCGTCGCACGACCCGCCTCGGCATGGGTCCGTGCCAGGGCTGCTTCTGCACTCCCCGCGCGGCCGCGATGCTGGACGAGCGCCGGCCCGGCGCCGGCACCCCGGCCCTGCGCGAGTTCGTGGCAGAGCGATTTCGCGGCACTCGCCCGATCGCGTGGGGCGACCAGCTGGCCGAGCTGTGGCTGACGGCCGGGATCCTGCGCGGCACGCTGGCGGCGGACTCGCTTCCCGACAGTGACGATTCGAGGGCAGACCGTGCCGCGAGCTGACGTCGTGGTCATCGGTGCCGGACTGGCCGGCCTGTCGTGCGCTGCCGAGCTCGCGGAGGCGGGAGCCAGGGTGTTCGTCGCGGCCAAGGGCGTCGCGACCACGCACTGGACCCATGGCGGCCTGGACGTTGCGGCGCCGCCCGGCGCGCAGACCATGCGGGAGGGGGTTGCGCTCCTGGCTCGGGTCAACGGCCACCCGTACGGCCGGCTCGCCTCGGACGCCGATGCGGCGGTCGCCGCCCACATCGCTCGCACCGAGCTCGAGGGCCTGCGCCACGCCGGATCGCTCGACGCCCCGCTGGCGCCGATCCCGACGGCCGTCGGGGCGCTGCGTCCCGCTGCGATCCTGCCGCTGGCCCAGTCCGCCGCGTTCGAGCCGTGGGGGACCACCGGGCTGGTGGTCATCGGATTCCGCCGCTTCCTCGACGCCTGGGCTTCTTTTGCGGCCGGCAACCTGTCCCGCACCAGCTGGGCGGACGGTCCGTCGCGGATTCGCGGCGTCGAGGTCGAGCTCCCCGACACCGCACGAGCTGCACAACCTGGGTCCGCAGGTGCTGGCTCGCGCATTCGACGACCCTGCGTGGCGCGCGCGGGCGCTGGCTGCCATCGGTGCCGCGCTGCCGGCGGGGGACTGGCGCATCGGCCTGCCGGCCGTCCTCGGCCTCGAGGAACATGCGCAGGCGCGCGCCGAGGTGGAGGCCGTGCTCGGCCGGCGCTCGTTCGAGATGCCGAGCCTGCCGCCATCGGTGCCCGGGCTGCGCCTGTTCGATTCGCTGCGGCGACGGATCCTGGCGGGCGGCGGGCGGATCCAGATCGGCTTCGACGTCGTATCGGTCGAGACGGACCGCCGGCGGGTCATCGCGGTCCACACCGAGGCCGCGTCGCGCACGCTGCGCCTCGCCGCCGATGCGTTCGTGCTCGCGACCGGTGGCATTGCCGGGGCAGGGGTCCGCGCCGAGCCGGACGGCACGCTCGTCGAACGCGTCTTCGGCCTGCAGGTCGCGGCTCCCGCGCGCGAGGGGTGGTTCAGCGACGACCCGCTTCGGCCCCATCCGCTGGAGGCTGCCGGCATCGAGGTTGACGATCGGCTCGCGCCCCGGGCGGACTCTCGACAACGTGCGGGTCATCGGCTCCGCGCTTGGCGGCATGCACTACCTCGACCGACGCTGCGGCGACGGCGTGGCGCTCGCCAGCGCGCACCGCGCGGCCCGGTCGCTCGGCCAGCGCGGGGCCGTCGCAGCATGAGTTCCATGACGCGGCAGCGCGCGAGTTCCCGAAGTACTCGACCGACGCGTGCATCAAGTGCAACGTGTGCACCACGGTCTGCCCGGTCGCCCGCGTCACCGACGCCTTTCCCGGGCCGAAGTACGTGGGCCCGCAGGCCGAGCGCTTCCGCGGACCATCCGTCGAAGGGGCATCGCCCGACCGCACGGTCGACCTGTGCTCGGGCTGCGGGATCTGCACGCGCGCCTGCCCGCACGGCGTGCTCATCGCCGAGACGAACAACCGCGCCCGCGCCGCGATCGTCGGCGAGCGCGGCTCCAGCATCCGCAACCGGCTCATCAGCGACACCGACCTGATGGCCCGCGTCGGCGTGCCGCTCGCGCCGCTCGCCAACTTCGGCCTCCGCAACCGGATGGCTCGCTGGATGGGCGAGAAGCTTCTCGGCATCCATCGGCGCGGTCCGCTGGCGACGTTCGCGCGCCGCACCTTCCGCTCGTGGTGGCGGCAGCGAAGCGGCGCCGACGAGGCTCGCCGACGACGGCGACCCGGCGCGGACCGTCGTCTACTTCC
Organism: uncultured Chloroflexia bacterium; assembly: GCA_963839635.1. Lineage (GTDB taxonomy): Bacteria > Chloroflexota > Limnocylindria > QHBO01 > QHBO01 > JACDBZ01. The sequence goes on along the minus strand of CAWIVT010000006.1, from coordinate 111,012 downwards.
ACGGCTGCGCGGTGAACGGCTTCGAGCCCGACCTCGGCCGCGACGCGGTCGCCATCCTCGAGCGCAACGGCTACACCGTCATCGTCCCGCCCCAGGAGTGCTGCGGCCTGCCGTTCATCTCGAACGGCCTCTACGACACGGCGCGGAGCAAGGCGGGCCGCAACCTGGCCTCGCTCGCGGCGTTCGCGCGCGCCGGCGTGAAGATCGTCGGCACCTCCACCTCGTGCACCCACGCCCTCAAGGCCGAGTACCGCGAGATGCTCGACCTCGACGACGCCGATGCCACCGCCGTCGCCGATGCCACCTGGGACATCTGCGAGCTCCTCGTCGACCTCCACGACCGCGGCGAGCTCGACACCGGCTTCGCGCCGATCGTGCGAGCCGCTCCGTACCACCCGCCGTGCCAGCTGAAGTCGCACGGCATCGGGACCCCGGCGATGGACCTCTTCGCGCTCGTGCCCGGCCTGCGCGCGGTCGACTCCGATCACGACTGCTGCGGCGCCGCCGGCACGTACGGGCTGAAGGACGAGCGCTGGCAGATCGCCCAGGACGTCGGGGCGCCGCTGTTCGCCAAGGTCGCGCGCCTCGGCCGAGCCGGCGCCTCGCGCGCCGCCTGCGACTCGGAGACGTGCCGCTGGCAGATCGAGCAGTCCTCCGGCGTGCCCACCGTCCACCCGATCACCATCCTCGCCGAGTCCTACCGCCGCGCCGATGCCGCCGTGAGGCGCTCGTGGCGCCGGATCATCTAGCGACCGCCTGGGGATATACCGATATACCTCGGCCGCCACTGAGCGATGAACCCCGGACGGCGTATGCCGACAGGTGAAGCCCTGAGGCCGACGAGCCTCGGCACGACGGCTGCGCGTTATCCGGATGTACCGCCAGCATCCCGCCGTAGGGCCAGCCGCGTCCTACTTGATGAGCTTGCGCTCCATCTGGCGCATCGCGATCCACATGCAGATCGCGAAGAAGACCGACCAGGTAGACGCAGGTCCCAGACCTGCGCCGATGCCCGACGAGCCCGAGCGACAGGCCGCGGATGAGGCTGATGCGCGTGGTAGAGCGGCGTGGCCTGCATGAACCACAGGATCGGATCGGAGAGGACGGCCTCGATCGGGAAGAACGTGCCGCTGAACAGGAACATCGGCATCACGACCAGGCCCATCGGCACGTCGAAGTCGTTCACCGTGCGCAGGTAGGAGGTGCCGGCCAGGCCGGCGGCGGCGAACGCGGCCGCCACGAGGAGCGCGGCCGGGCACCATGAGGATGCCGAGCGGCGAGAGCGACGAGCCCGAAGACCAGCATGATCACGAACATCGCGACCGCGTACAGCGGCGGCGCGCATGAGCGCCCAGATCATCTCGCCGATCGCGATCTCGGTGATGCCCATCGGCGTCGCCAGCACGCCGTCGTAGGTCTTCGCGTAGTTCAGCTTGAAGAAGACGTTGAAGATCGTCTCGAACACCGCCCCGTTCATCGCGGCGGTGGCGAGCAGCGCCGGCGCGACGAAGGCGACGTAGGCGACTCAGCCGGCCGTCGACCAGCCGGCACCTGCTCGACGATGCCGCCGATGCCCGAGGCCGATCCCGATCAGGTAGAAGATCGGCTCGAAGACGCCGCTGAAGATGATGATCCACTGGTGGCGGTAGACCATGATGTTGCGCTCGACCAGGCGCCGCGCGCGCCAGATGCGCGACCAGGCGGTCGCGAGCGCGCCGGGCGCGACGGGCAGCCGGCTGCGAGATGGTCGTCATCGGTCTCAGCCCGCCATCCGCTTCGTGAGAGTGCCGCTCGGCGAAGCCAGGCGCCGATCGCCGAACATGACCAGCAGGTAGCGCGAGGTGGAGCGGCGCGGTCAGCGGGTCCAGCTGGTCGAGGACGGCGCCGCGGATGAGCTCGACGCCGTGGAAGAGCGGCGTGGCCCACGCCACCCACTCGAGCGGCGTCCGGCAGCTGGGTGAGCGGGAAGAACGTGCCGCTGAACAGGAAGAGCGGGTTGATGACGAAGCGGAAGATGGCGCTGAAGCCGACGTCGTTCTTCTGGGTCGCGGTGAACGCGATGAGGCAGGCGCGAAGGCGACGCCGATGAGCATCGCGAACGGGATGGCCAGCATCGCAAGCGGCGTGCGAACGATCCCGAACAGGGCGAGCACGACGAGGAAGACCGCCGCCAGCGAGCCGATGCGGAACGCGGACCAGGCCAGCTCCCCGCCGACGATGCTCGCGGATGCCGACCGGGGTCGAGAGCATCGCCTCGTAGTTCCGGCCCCACATGATCTTGTTCATGATCGGGTAGGTCGACTCGAAGGTCGCGGTCTGCATCGCCATCGCCGCCAGCAGGCCGGGGCCGAGCCAGTCGATGTACTCGACGCCGCCGAAGGCCGTCAGGTCCTGCCCGCGCATCAGCGGCGCCGATGCCGAGGCCCATGGCGGTCAGGAAGAGCACCGGCTGGAGGAACCCGAACGCCAGGCTGACCGGTGCCAGAGCCGGCTGTAGACGAGCCAGTTGCGCTGCCAGACGCGGCCCGAGGCGGTGACGACGGTCATCGGTCAGGCCCGCCTACTCGACCAGCGAGCGGCCGGTCAGGCGCAGGAAGACGTCCTCCATGCTCGACCGGCGTACGAGCGCCGACTCGATCGGGATCTGGCGCTGGTTGACCTGCTCGAGGGTGCGCTCGCCGTCGGCGGTGTAGAGGAGGAGCCGATCGGGGAGCTCCTCGATCCGGTCGGCCAGGCCGTCGAGCTTGCCGTTCAGGCTCTCGCGGACGCCGTCGGTGAAGCGCAGCTCGAGGACCTCCTTGGTGGAGTGCTCGTCGATGAGCTGGCGCGGCGAGCCCTCGGCCACGATCTTGGCCTTGTCCATGACCACGAGGTGGTCGCACAGCTGCTCCGCCTCGTCCATGTAGTGGGTCGTGATGATGAGCGTCGCCCCGCGGCGCTTGAGCTGGTAGAGCCGCTCCCACAGCAGATGCCGCGCCTGGGGGTCGAGGCCGGTGGTCGGCTCGTCGAGGATCACGAGCTCCGGCTCGTTGATCAGGGCGCGCGCGATCGTGAGACGGCGCTTCATGCCGCCGGAAAGCGGCTCGACCTGGTCCTTGGCGCGCTCGTCGAGCTGGACGAACTCGAGCAGCTCGTCGGTCCGCTTGCGGGCAACGTCGTTCGGGATGTCGAAGTAGCGCGCGTACATCTCCAGGTTCTCGCGCACCGTCAGCTCGGTGTCGAGGTTGTCGATCTGCGGCACGACGCCGAGCTTCGCCTTGATCTCGCGTGCATGCGTGCGCGGGTCCATGCCGATCACCGTCAGGTCGCCCTCGGTGACAGGGCTGGAACACGCGATCATCCGCATGGTGCTCGTCTTGCCCGCGCCGTTCGGGCCGAGGAAGCCGAAGGCCTTGCCGGGACGCACGTCGAAGTCCACGCCGTCGACGGCGGTGAAGCCGTTCGCGTAGCGCTTCGTCAGGCCGCGGGCATGGACAAGGGACTGCGGCTGGTTCGTCATGGGGTCTCGCATTCTAGACCGATGCGTTCGTCATTTCTCATCGGCGGCAATGGTGGTTCGCATTCCTGTCAAGGAGTGACAGGTTTCCTTGCTACCGTGGCGCGGCATGGTCGTCCGTACCGTCATTCAGCGAGGCCCGAAGGAGAAGAAAGTCCGCCGCCTTCGCCGTCGACTGGCCGGGCTGGAGCCGAGGCGCGAAGACGCCCGATGTGGCTGTCGAGCTGCTCGAGACGTATCGCGAGCGCTACCGGCCGATCGCGCGCCTCGCCGGGCTGGAGGCGGAGTTCGATCGGGCAGGGCCGCTCGAGATCGTCGAGGACCACGTCGGAAAGGGATCGACCGACTTCTGGGGCATCTCCTTCGCACCGTCCTCGCTCGAGCATGCGGTCATGCCGGACGACGAGCTGGAGCGCAAGCTGGCGCTCCTCGAGGCGGCGTGGCGATTCTTCGACGACGTCGCCGCGCGCGTGTCGCCGGAGCTCGAGAGGGGTCCGCGGGGCGGTGGTCGCAACCGCGACGAGATCGTCCGCCACGTCCTCCTCTGGGAGCAGGCGGACTTGGCGAAGAGGGTCGGCGTGGTCTGGCCCGCCGGCGAAGACCGCACCCCCGAGGGCCTGCGCGCGCACCACGGGGACTACCTCGCTGCACTGCGTGACTACAACGCTGAGGGGAAGCTGGCGAGGGGCCAGCAACTGGACGCTCCCGTTGCTCCTGCGTCACACCGCGTTCCACGTCCTCGATCACGCCTGGGAGATGGAGGACAAGGACCTCTCGTCTGCTCAGAGCCCCGCTGCCAGGGAGTCGGCCCGCGGATCGGCGCCGCCCTCGTAGGAGCCGTCCGGCCGTCGGCGGATGACCTGGGCCCAGCCCATCAGCGGCGTCTTCGATTCCACGAGCGCAACCTCGTGGCCGAGGGCTTCGAGCGCCGCGACGGTCGCCGCGTCCACGCCGTCCGACTCGATGCTGACCGGGCCCAGCGGCCGGCCCGCCGCCTCGGTCTCGACGACGAACCGCGGCCGATCGACGGCGGCCTGCGGATCGAGGCCGTCGTCGACGAGCGCCTGTACCAGCTGCACCATCGTCTGCGGCTGCCCGTCGCCGCCCATGGCGCCGAACGCGACCTCCGCGAGACCGTCCCGCAGCAGCATCCCCGGCATGAGCGTGTGGAGGGTCCGCGAGCGCGGCGCGAGCGCGTTCGGATGGTCCGCGTCCAGCGAGAAGTAGGCGCCGCGGTTCTGGAGCATGATCCCGGTCGAGCCGCCCATGACGCCCGAGCCGAAGCCCATGTAGTTCGACTCGATCAGGCTGACCATCATGCCGTCGGCATCGGCCGCGCAGAGGTAGACGGTGCCACCGCCGGGCGGATTGGTCGGCGTGTACCGCTCCGCCCGATCGGGCGCCAGGCGCGGCGGCGAGCCACCGGGCGTGGTCGTTCGAGAGCAGGACCGACGGATCGGCCAGCCCGCGGTCGGGATCGGCGACGCATCGGTCACGTTCGCTCCAGGCGACCTTGAGCGCCTCGATCTGGGCGTGGAGCCTGGACGCGGACAGCGGTGGCCCCATCGGCCAGTCGAGCGTCGGCCAGGACGTTGAGCGCGATCAGCGCGGTGATGCCCTGAGAGTTCGGCGGGATGGTCGCTACCTCGACGCCGCGGTACGGCGTCGAGATCGGCTCCACCCAGTCGCCGCGGTGCGCGGCGATGTCGTCGGCCGTCATCACTCCGCCGGCGGCCTGGATGGCCCGGGCGATCTCGGCACCGATCGGCCCGCTCGTAGTACGCGTCGCGGCCGCCGTCGGCGATCGCGCGCAGCGACGCCGCCAGCAGGGGCTGGCGGAACGTGGCGCCCGGGCCGCCGGCAGTTCCGAAGACGGCTTGCGGCGGCATCGTCGAAGCGTCGGCAGGGAGGCTTGCGATCGAACGGGCAGTGATCGCCGTCAGCGCGTATCCCTCCTCGGCGGTCCGGGCCGCGGGGAGGAGGGCATCGGCCAGGGAGCGGCGGCCGAATCGGTCGAGGAGCTGGACCCAGGCGTCGACCGCGCCGGGGACGGTGATCGGGAGCGGGCCCTTCGCCGGCATCGCGTCGTGGCCCGCTGAACGGACCGCCTCGATCGAGAGCCCTGCAGGGGAGCGGCCGCTCCCGTTGAATCCGTGGAGGCGGCTCGCCGTCCCAGACGAGCGCGAACGCGTCGCCGCCGATCCCGCAGGCGTTGCAGTACACGACGGCCAGCATCGCGTTCGCGGCGACGGCAGCGTCGACCGCGCTGCCGCCGGCTCGCAGCGCCTCGACCCCGGCGGCGGTGGCCAGGGGATGAGGCGTGACGACCATGCCGAGCGGGGCAGAGGGGGATGGCATCCATCAGACCGTAGCAGAACGGAACGACGCCGCGAGATGGTAAGGCTTGCCTAACGGTTAGCTGTCGGTTACCGTTGCGCCAAATGCCACCCGCACTCCGGCCGACCGACCCGTTCGCCGCGCTGGGCGATCCGAACCGACGCGCGATCGTCGAGCTGCTGCGTCCCGGAGAGAGGTCGGTGCGCGAGATCGCCGATGAGCTTCCGATCAGCCGGCCCGCTGTCTCCCAGCACCTCAGGGTGCTGAAGCGTGCGGGACTGGTCACCGAGGAGGCAGATGGGACCCGGCGCCTCTACCGCCTGCACGACGAGGGCGTCGCCGCCGTCCGCGCCTATCTCGAGAGCGTCTGGGGCGACGCCGCCGGCCGGTTCCGCCTCTCGGCGGAGAACACACGGGCCGGCAAGCCATGATCGAGCCGATTCGCCTGTCGTTCGAGGTCGCCTGTCCGGCCGAGCACGCGTTCGCGACCTGGACGGAGCGAACCTCCACCTGGTGGCCGCCCTCACACACGGTGACCGCGTCGGACGGCATACGAATCACCTTCGAGCCTCGAGTCGGCGGCCGAATCTTCGAGCGCACGCCATCGGGCGACGAGCACGACTGGGGCGAGATCACCGCCTGGGAGCCGCCGCACCGCCTGGGCTACCTGTGGCACCTGCGTGCGGATCGGTCGGACGCCACCGACGTGGAGATCACATTCGTCCCAGTCGACGCGGCCCGAACGCGCGTCGAGATCGAGCATCGCGGCTGGGAGCGCCTGGGAGCCGCGGGCGTGGAGCGACGAGACCGAAATCGCGGCGGCTGGGCGGGGCTGCTGCCTCACTACGTCGAAGCGGCACATGCACCGGTGAGCGTGGAGGAGCCATCATGAAGTCGTACGAGGCCGGATCGACCATCCGCGCCACCCCAGAGACCATCTGGGAGATCCTCACGGACGGGCCGAGCTACACGTCGTGGGAGAACGGCGTCGTCCGGGTCGAAGGCCGGATCCTGCCGGGCGAGACCATCAAGGTCGTGTCGGAGGCGAATCCGGATCGCACGTTCCCGGTCAAGGTCACGGGGTGGCAACCGGGCGAGTCCATGCAGTGGTCGGGCGGTATGCCGCTCGGCATGTTCCGGGGGGTTCGCACGTTCTCACTTCGGCCATCGGGCGAGGGCACGACAGACTTCACGGTGCGTGAGGAGTACACAGGACCCCTGCTCGGCATGATCTGGCGCACGATCCCGGACCTCGCCCCATCCTTCGCGAAGTTCGCCGAAGGGCTGAAACGGCACGCGGAACAACGGCAAGGAGCAGACCGATGAGCGACGCAATCGTGGGCAGCGGCACGAAGGCCGACCCCTGGAAGCTCAAGACCCCGCCCGGCTCCAGCGAGTACGAGATGTACCGCGACGACGCAGCCGACCCGCCGCAGATCGTCTGCCAGGTCGGCTCCACCAAGCTGACCTATCACGCCCGCGCGATCGATGACCTCCACGCCTGGCTCAAGAAACAGGGCGACTGGGTGCCGCTCGGTGCGACCGATGAGCAGAAGGACGCTCCCGAGGGCACGGTCGAGGCATGGGGCCGCTCCGACTCGAACCCCGTCGGCGGCTGGTACGGGCTGCGCAAGGGATACCGCGGCCGCTTCGGCATGTACATGCCGCCGCTGCTCGAGGCGCTCGGCCTCGCCGAGCTGGAGCACAACCCGCGCAACAACCGGATGCGCGCTCGCTAGTCGCCGGGCCGCCACTCCCCCGAATGGCGGCTAGGCGTGGTGCTCGTACGTCTCGCCGGGCTCCAGCGCCACGACCTCCGCCGACGTCTGCTCTCGCAGCTCCTCCGGCGTGCCGGCCAGGGCCGGGAACGTGCCGAAATGCACGGGGACGACGTGTGCGACGTCCAGCATCTCGATCGCGAGGGCGGCGCCCTGCGGCCCCATCGTGTAATGCCCACCGATGGGTAGTACGGCGATCTCAGGGTGGTAGCGCTGGTCGATGAGGCGCATGTCCCCGAAGACGTCGGTGTCGCCGGAGTGGTAGACGGTCGTGCCGTCCTCGAACTCCAGGATCCAGCCCCAGCACCCGAGCTCGCGGGTGACCTGCCCGTCGGGCGTGGTGAGGGTCGCTCCGCCCGAGTGCTCGGCGTTGACCATCGTGAACCGGATCCCGGCCGCCTCGAACGTTCCGCCGACGTTCATGCCGACCGCCTCGACGCCCCTCGAGGCGAGAAAGACGCTCATCTCGTGGCTGCACACGACGGCGGCTCCCTCCGCCTTCGCCAGCTCGAGCACGTCGGCCAGGTCGTCGCCGACGTGATCGAAGTGCCCGTGCGTCGGCGCCACGACGTTGACCTGCTCGGCGTCGCGAAATGCATCGGGATAGGTGGGGGCGCCGGTCCATCGGTCCACCCAGACCCAGGCGTCGTTCGGGGATCGATACAGGATGCCGCCATGCCCGAGCCAGGTGATGCGCAGGTTCGCCATTGGTTCTCCTCAGTGCTTGGGGACCGGTAGCCGCAGGAAGGGTGCCGCCTGCTCAGCCGGGGTTGATGAGCCGGCCCGACTCGGCGAGGCGACGGAGCCAGGGCAGCTCGCGCTCGACCGTCGTCTCGGGGCCGTGTCCCGGCAGCACGCGCACGGCAGGTGGGATCTCGCGGGAGAGACGAGCCAGGGACGCGACCATCTGCTCGTCGTTGCCGCCTGGCAGATCGGTCCGGCCGTAGGAGCCGGCGAATAGGACGTCACCGGAGAGGAGCAGCGCGCGCCGCTCCTCGTACAGGCAGACGGATCCCTCGGTGTGGCCAGGCGTGTGGAGGATGTCGAAGACGAGGTCCCCGACACGCAGCTGCTCGCCCTCGCGCAGGTCCTGCGTCGCGACGCTGCGCTCGACCTCGAAACCGTAGTTGTTCTTGCCCTCGAGCCGATACGCGTCGTCGGGATGGATGGCGAGCGGCGCCTGCGACGCACGCACGAGCGGACCGTTGTCGAAGATGTGGTCGATGTGGCCGTGAGAGTTCGCGACCACGTGCAGTCGAAGGCCGTTGGCCGCGACGCGCTCCATGAGCGGCTGCGCCGCGCCCATGCCGGGATCGAGGACCAGCGCATCCGACGATCGGCCATCCCACACGAGGTACGCGTTCGTCCCCCACGGCCCGAACGCCGCCACCTCGATCCGGTGTGTCGCCGTCTCGGTCATGCCTCGCTACTGCTCGCGCGAGCCGGCAGGCCCGATGGCGCCGCCCGCACCGCCGGCCACCCGCAGCCCGAGGTGCGTGGCGAGCTGGCGGCCCAGCTCCTCGTCGACCGCGTCCATCGGGATCGGCCCGCCAAGCTCACGGGCCAGCGACGTCACCCCCTTGTCGGGGATGCCGCACGGGATCATCTCCTCGAACCAGCGCAGGTCGGTGCTCACGTTGAGCGCGAGCCCATGGGTGGTGACGCCGCGCTTCACCCGTACGCCGACCGCGGCGAGCTTGCGATCGCCCTCCACCCAGATGCCGGGGTGGCGGGGAAGTCGCGCGGCGTCGACACCGAAGGCGGAGGCGGTGGCGATGACGGCCGCTTCGAGGGTTCGCACGTATCGGCGCAGGTCGAGCGGATCCCGCAGCTCCACGATGGGATAGGCCACGATCTGGCCGGGCCCATGGAAGGTGATGTCGCCGCCGCGATCAATCCGGATCATCTCGGCACCGATCTCTCGCAGGCGCTCCGGCGTCGCCAGCAGGTTGGCTTCATCGCCGCCTCGGCCGATCGTGTAGACGGGAAAGTGCTCGAGCAGCAGGAGCCGGTCGCCGATCCGCCGTCCGCGCCGCTGCTCGGCCAGCTCGTCCTGGAGCTCCCACGTCGGGCGATAGGCGACGGTGCCGAGGCGCTCGATGGTCAGGATGCCGCCGTGCGCGGCAAGCAGCGGATGATCGTCGCTGGCGGGGCGGTACGGCGCGTCCGGGTCAGGGCGCCTGAGGCGCGCCCCGGACGGGTCGACCGGCGGCGCGCTGATGTCGCGGAAGCCCGTTTCGGTGGTCATCGGACCATGGGAGGAGCGGTCATCCGGCTCCACTAGACCGCGGCCGCGGCCTCGTGACCGGGGACCTGCTCGGCCGCGTGGTAGCTGGAGCGCACGAGCGGTCCGGACTGGACATGCTTGAAGCCGAGCTCCAGGCCGATGCGACGCAGGCCCATGAACTCGGCCGGCGTGTAGTACTTCACCAATGGCAGGTGCTTCTGGCTCGGCCGCAGATACTGGCCGAGCGTGAGGACGTCGATGTCCGCCTCGCGCAGCAGGCCCATGGCCTCGGTGATCTCGTCCCAGGTTTCGCCGAGCCCCAGCATCATGCCGGTCTTCGTCACCATCGTGTCGAAGCCGATCTGGTTGGCGACCTCGCGGCCCTGCGTCAGCACCGACACGGATCGGTCCCAGCGGGCGCGCCGTCGGACGGGCTTCTGGAGTCGGGGCACCGTCTCGACGTTGTGGTTCAGGATGTCAGGCTGCGCCTCGACCACCGTTCGGATGTCAGCCGGTCGACCGTTGAGGTCGCTGATCAGGACCTCGATGCCCGTGCCGGGGTTCTGCAGCCGGATCTGCCGGATCGTCTCGGCCACCAGCCCCGCTCCGCCGTCGGGAAGGTCGTCGCGCGCCACCATCGTCACGACCACGTGCCGCAGCCCCATCTGGTGCGTTGCCTCGGCGACGCGGCGTGGCTCGTCGAGGTCGGTGATCGGTGGGCGGCCGGTGTCGATGGCGCAGAAGCCGCAGTTTCGCGTGCAGACGCTGCCCAGGATCATGAACGTCGCCGTGCCGAGCGCCCAGCACTCGCCGAGGTTCGGGCACCGTGCCTCCTCGCAGACCGTGTTGAGCGACTCCGCGCGAATGACTCGCTTCGTATCGGCGTATGTGGTTCCGGCACCGATGCGGACCTTCAGCCACTCGGGACGCCGTCCGCCGGGACCGGCGTTCTCGGGGAGCGGGTCCCCGGGCGCGAGCAGGCCGCCGTCGACCTGCGGGCCTCCCGGATACATCACCTCCGACGGGCTGGCGTGGCCGCCGGCCGGGTTCGAGACGACAGTGAGCTCGCCCAGCTCGCTGAATCGGGAGCTTGAATCCGGGCGAGGAGCATCGAGGGCCATGCCCGAAGTGTACCGAAGGGTCGTAGGATGCGCCGATGCACGTGAGTGCGGTGGCCGACGAGCTCGAGGCGCGCCTGCGCGTAATCGGCACGCCGAGACGAGCGACGGGCGAGAAGGCATACCTGAAGAGCGACCTGGATTTCACGGGCACGCTGGTCTCGGACACGCGCGCGGCGGTGAAGCGTCTCGCCGCCGGGCTCGCGCTCGACCACGACCTGCTGATCGAGCTGGCCACGGAGCTGTGGTCGAGACCGGTGTTCGAGCGCCGGCTGGCGGCGATCATGTTCCTCCAACGATCCCCGCGACTCCTCTCCGTCGCCGACGTTCCTCTCCTCGAGCTGATCGTCCGGGAGTCGCGGACCTGGGCGCTCGTGGACTACCTCGCCGTCGACGTGCTCGGGCGCCTGGTCGAGTCCGATACGGCCGGCCTGACCCCGATCATGGATCGTTGGGCGACCGATGACGACTTCTGGGTCCGCCGCGCGTCCCTGCTGGCCGAGCTCCGGCCGATACGTCGCGGGGCAGACGTCGAACGCTTCCTCGGCCGCGCCGAGCCGATGCTCGAGGAGACCGAGTTCTTCATCCGCAAGGCGATCGGCTGGGTGCTGCGCGAGGCCGGCAAGCGCCGCCCGGACGAGGTCGCGGCGTGGATCGCCTCGAGGACGCATCGGGCGAGCGGCGTGACGATGCGCGAGGCGGTGAAGTACCTCGCCGCAGCCGATCGCGAGCGGCTCATGACCGCCTACCGTGAGCGCCGCCCAGCGGCGTAGCTCTCAGGTCAGGGCAGCGCCCACGGGAATTCGTAGAGGTCGCCCTGGCCTGTGCGACGCACGAAGTAGAGGGTATCGCCGTCCGGCGAGAAGCTGCCGTGATATTCGTCCGCTGGCGTGTTGATCGCCACGGGTTCCCCAGCGGACCACGTCCCATCCGTGCTGGTGGATACGAACAGGTCGCCCAGGCCCGATCCGTCCAGGCGGCCGATCGAGGTGAATACCAGCACGCTCCCATCCGAGCTGATAGCGGGGTTGAACTCCCAGATCCCGGTGTTGATGTTCGCCGCCGAAGTCGGTGCGGCGAAGCCATCGCCATCCGGCGCGGCCGTGTAGAGGTCCCATCCGCCGGCGCCGCCCGGGCGATCGCTGGCGAACCAGAGCACGCCATCGGCGCTGACCGACGCGCCGAGTTCGTCGCCGTCGGAGCCCACCGCCGCGACGTGGACCGGTTCGCCCCACCCGTCGCCCGTTCGATCGACGCGCCACACCTCGGCGTCGCCCACCTCCGCCCCATCGACAGGTCGGATGGACGAGAAGTAGAGGCTCTCACCGTCGGGTGATACCCACGGATCGATGTCCGGGTAGGTGCCCGAGAAGCTGGCGGGCACCGGCTCGGTCCATGCGCCGTCCACGAGGCGGCTCTCGAGGATCGTCGCCTTCCTCGACTGTGGGAAGAAGCCGGTCCCGCGCGCGAAGTAGGCGGTCTCACCGTCCGGCGTGAACGTGATCCGGTACTCCTCGTCGTCGCTGGAGATCGACCCGGCAGCGAACACCGATGCCTCCGCGGCAGTGGACGCGCTCGGTTCGACATCTACAGACGCGCTCGGAGCGGTCGAGGAGGGAGGCTCGGACGTCGCGGGCGTCGGAGATGCCTGCTCTGTCCCTGCGGAGCAGCCCAGCAGGGCGCTCAACATCCCGCCGATCGTCACGAGGCGCCATCTCATCGAGTCATCTCTCCTCTGGTCCTGCGGCGGGTAACACACCCGCAGACGCGCACCAGACCATACCGGGCGGTGCCGCCGGACGTTCATGCGGCCCGCCGGACACCCGCCGCGGACAGCCTGTGGGCCACGGAAGTACCCCCGGGGTCCCGGTCAAAACGGCTCCTCGGCACATGCGCAGGCCGGTGCGCGCACGCTCCCCCTACGAGCGCGCCGTTCGTCCTATCGAAAGGCGGGACCCGCCTGCGTATCTTCGCGACCATGCGGATCGCACAGTCGGCAGGCAAGCGCTCGCGCCGCCCAATGCTCCTGACGCTCGTGTTCGGCGTCCTCCTCGTCCTCGTGGGCGTCACGGCGAGCGCGCTCGCTGCACTCGTGTCCGCCCACCTCACCAGCGCCCGCATGAACAGCGCCGTGGCGAATGACGCCGCACTGGTCGGGTTCTTCGTGAACGACAAGCTGCTGGCGGGAGACGTCGACGACGACGGTCCCACCGCGGCGCGGGCCGTGACGCTCTCCGAGGAGCTCGGACACCTCGTCGGGGAAGGCGGCATCGTGCGCATCGAGATCCGCAACCGCGACGGACGGGTCATCGCCAGCGACGACCACTCCGCGGTCGGCCTGCGTGCTTCGTCGTCGGAGGGTGTGACCGCCGCCCTGAATGGAGATCCCACCGCGGCCGTGATCGAGGCCGGGGGCGACTTCGAGGCGGTGGGCGGCCCGCTCGGGACCGAGAGCGTCGTCCAGGAATACCTGCCCATCGTCGAGGAGGGTGGAGAGCCGATCGCGATCGTCGGTCTGTGGCGCGACGCCATGCCCATCCTGGCCAGCCTGGACGAGACCCGGCGCGACATCATGCTGGTGACCCTCGCCGCCGGCGCGCTGCTGACGGGGATGATCCTGCTCCTCTTCCGCTCGACCCAGGCTCGGTTGACCCGGCAGCACGCCCAGCTCATCGAGGCGACGCGGCGCGACGCGCTGACCGAGATGCTCAACCACGGCGCGGTCGTCGCTCTGCTCGCCGACGAGATCGAGGCCGCGCGCGCATCAGGCACCTCGATCGGCGTCGCGCTGGTCGACATCGACAACTTCCGGCTCCTGAACGACACGCATGGCCACGAGGCGGGTGACGAGGTCCTGCTGCGGGTCGCCGCGCTCCTCGAGGGCGAGGAGCAGCCCATCCACGTCGCGCGATACGGCCCCGACGAGTTCCTGCTCGTGCGCCCGGGCGCTGAGTCAGCGGATGTCATGGAATCGGTCGAGCGGCTCCGCCTCGGCATTTCCGACCTGACGATCCAGTTCGGCGAATCGGAGAGCCTGCCTGTAAGCGCGAGCGCCGGCATCTGCGCCTTCCCGGAGCACTCCGAGTCGGTCACCGAGCTTCTGTCGGCCGCGGCCGTGGCGCTCGGCGAGGCGAAGGCGAGCGGAGGGGACCAGGTGCGAGTCGCTCGCGTCGGCGAGGAGCGGTCGGTCGTGTTCGGCAGCTTCGACGTCCTCCAGGGCCTCGTTCTCGCGGTCGACACCAAGGATCGATACACGAAGCGCCACTCGGAGGACGTTGCTCGGTACGCCGTCTTCCTTGCGCAGCGCATTGGGCTCGACGAGGAGATGCAGCGGACGGTGCAGCTTGCCGGTCTGCTCCACGACGTCGGCAAGATCGGCGTGCCCGACGTCATCCTGCGCAAGCCCTCGAAGCTGACGGCCGACGAGTACGGCATCTTCCACCAGCACGTCGTGCTCGGGGACGCGATCGTCCGGGACATGCCGAACGGCGAGCTCGTGCGCGGCGCGGTGCGTCATCACCACGAGCGCTGGGACGGGGGAGGCTACGTCGACGGCCTGGCGGGCGAGGACATCCCGATCGTGGCGCGCATCATCTCCGTGGCCGACACCTACAGCGCCATGACCACCACGCGGCCGTATCGGAAGGCGCTGCCGGTCGCCGAGGCGATCCGCCGCCTCCGGGACGCCGCCGGCACGCAGCTGCAGCCGGAGCTCGTGGCGGCCTTCGTCGAGGGCCTGGAGTCGGCCCCCGATGCGCCCGTGCCGGGCGAGGAGTCGCCCGCGCTCTGGCTGGTCGAGAAGTGGGTCGCATGAGGCGGAGGGTCGGCGTCGCGATGGCGAGCGTCCTGGGGGCGTTGGTCGCCCTCGCCACTCCGGTCACCGTGAGCGCGGCGCTGCTGTGGACCGTGACCGCCTCGCCGCTGGCCGTGGCCACGGGAACCCCGACGACCTTCACGTTGGTGGCGTCCAACCTGCTGCTCGGCAGGATCGAGTGTGTCGTGGTCGACGTGCCCGCGAACTTCAGCATCACGACAATCGGCATGGTGGGATCGACCGCCGGTGACTCGTGGCTCGTCAGGCGCACCAACAACCGCGTGATCGCCTGGACCACGAGCGGCGGGGACCGATTGGAGCTGCTCGACTCCGTCACGTTCACCGTCACCGCGACGGCGCTCAGCGCCGGATCGCTGGCGTGGCCCGCGGCAGCCTACGACCGCCAGGACTGCACCGGCACCGCCTCCCTGCTCGGCGTCCCGCCCGTCGTCCTCGTCACTGGCCCCGCCGTCACCCCGAGCCCGACCCCGACACCCGTCCCGACTCCGACGCCACCGGTCGCGACCCCGGCGCCGACGCCGACGCTGCCGCCTCTCCCGACCCTCGTTCCGACCCCCATCCCCACGCTCGTGCCGCTGCCGAGCATCCCCCTCCCGACTATCGGGCTCCCCGGGATCCCAGGGCTCACCCCCCGGCCGCAGCCGTCGCCGACTGCCGCGCCGACCGGCTCGAACGCGGCACCGAGCCCGACCTCGAATCCGGACGCGTCGGCGTCGCCCGCTGCCCCGGCCTCGGCGGCCGCGCCACCGGGAAGCGGGTCGCCAGGTTCGCCACCCTCAACCGGCACGGGCGCCCCTCCGCTGGCGGGGCTCGTCGGGTTGCCAGCGGTCAGCGCTCAGCCCATCACGCCCCGAGTGGCGTTCGGCGAGCCCGAGCTCGAGCTGGGACTCGGTCCTCTTGGCCTGCTGTCGGGGTCACCCACGTGGGCCGTGCCGGTCGCCACCCTCGGCGGCCCGGGTCTCATCGTGCTGCTGTGGGTGGCCGCCCAGGCCGGTGGCGCCTCGATCTGGATTCCGGCGGCCCGCCGGCTCCGAGGCACCGATGCCCCCGCAAGGCGGGCGTCCAACATGAAGGTCGCCTGACCAGTGGCGCGTAGTGATCGTCGGAGAAGCGTCCGGGAAGCCATACGTCTCCTTGCTGCCATCGCTCTCGCAAGCACAGCCGTCACAGGCTTCCTGATCGGGCCACCCCCCGAGCGAGCCGCGGCTGCCCTCATCGCCACCGGCATCGACGACACCCTGACGACCAAACATGATCGGCCCAGGATCGTTGCTGCCCCCGGCGTCCTCGGAAACGACCTCAACCTCCTGGGCGGGGCCAGCGCGATCCTGGTCTCCGGCGTTTCGCACGGAACGTTGAGCCTCCGAAACGACGGCGGCTACACCTATACCCCCGCGCCGGGCTTTGTCGGCGCGGACTCGTTCCGCTATCGACCCAGCGGCCTCCTGAGCACGGCGGCCACGGTGAGGATCACGGTCACGAATGCCGCGCCCATCGCCGCGCCGGATGCCTACTCGAGCGGGTGGGGGGTGACGCTGGTGGTTGCGGCGCCCGGCGTCCTGGTTAACGACGTCGACGCCGATGGGGACGCACTCACCGCCGAGCTCGTGGGCGGCGTGGTCAGCGGCGCGCTCACCCTGAGTCCAACCGGTGCATTCAGCTATAACCCTGGGGGGTTCTCCGGCACGGCAAGCTTCAGCTATCGAGTCTTCGACGGCCTGAGCTGGTCCGCACCGACGGCGTGAGCATGGTCATCGCGCCGGCCCCGACGCCCGTTCCCACACCGGCCCCGACACCGCCACCGCCGACCGCGACGCCGGCACCCTCGCCTGGGCCGATCCCGCCGCGACCGACCGCGACGCCGCCGCCGGGTGTCCCGACGCCCTCGCCGTCGGTCGGGTCGCCTGCGCCTCCGGTGGCCACCTCCCGGCCCGACGCGCCGCCTGGTGCCCGGCCGTTGGGCTCCACACAGCCTGCGCCACGCTCGACGTCTTCCGACGCACCGAGCCCGACCCCGACCCCCGATGGCGCTGCCGGCTCGCCATCCTCAGGCGGCGGTGGCGGCTCGGCGTCTCGCTCGGAGGCGCCGGCAACGAACACTGTCGGAGGCGTCAGCGTGGACCAGCGAGCGGGCGCGCCGCGCCTCGCCATCGACCAGCCAGGGTTCGACATCGACCTGAAGTCGTTGTGGCTGCTCGGTGGCATGGACATCTGGGCGGTCCCCGCGGCCACCATCGCGGGCCCGGGCCTCATCGTGCTCCTGTGGGTCGCGCTCCAGGCCGGCGGCGTGTCGTTCTGGATCCCGGCCGCGCGTCGCCTGCGCGGCGAGGAGCGACGAGCGACCGCCTAGGGACGCGGGTCAGCCGAGGGGCGTGCTGGCGTCCCACTCTTCGAGCGCCTTGCGCACATCGGCCAGGAAGAAGCCGACCTGCGCTCCGTCGAGCACGCGGTGATCGAACGAGCACGTCATGTTCATCATGTGCCGGATGGCGATCACGTCCTCGCCGGCTACCTCCACCACGCGGGGCCGTTTGACGATCGCTTCCATCGACAGGATCGCCACTTCCGGAGCATTGATGATCGGCATCGAGCTGACCGACCCGAACCAGCCGGTGTTGTTCACCGTGAATGTCCCGCCCTGGAGCTCGTCGAGCTTGAGCTTCCCGCCCTTCGCTCGGCTCGAAATGTCTCGAACGCGAGCGTTCACGCCGCTGATCGACAGCTGATCGGCGTTGGCGATGACCGGCACGATCAGGCCGTTGTCGACCGCCACGGCGATGCCGATGTTCATGGCCTGCTTGAGGATGATCTTGTCATCGGCGAACTGGCTGTTCAGGTTCGGGTGCTTGCGCAGCGTCTCGGTGACCGCCTTGACGACGACGGCCACATAGCTGAGCGAGGCGCCCTCGCGCGCCTTGAAGGCCATGTTGTTGGCCTCGCGCCACTTCACCACGTTGGTCATGTCGACCTCGATGACGGTGTAGGCGTGCGGGACCGTCTGCTTGACCTGGGTCATCTTCCTGGCGATGGCCTTGCGCATCTGCGACAGCGGCAGCTCGGTGTCGCCGCCGGCGGGAGCCGGGACCGATATCGGGGCCGGGCTCGGCGCAGGGACTGCAGTCGCTGGCTGTCCTGGGGCCTCCGGCGCTGGCTGAGCCTGGGCCTGCGCCGCGGGTGGCGACTCGGCCGACTCGCTCGACCCGGCCTGCGGCGGCGCGCCCTGCGGCGCAGCCTGCGGCGCGCCCTTGTCGATGAAGGCCAGCACGTCGTCGCGCGTGACGCGCCCGCCCGCCCCGCTGCCTCGCAGCTGGCCGACGTCGATGTCGTGCTCCCTGACCAGCCGACGGACGGCCGGCGTCATGCGGGCAGCGCCGTTGCCGCCGGTCGACGTCGGATCGGGTGCGGCCTCCTGCTCGGCCGGCCCGGCCTCGGCGGCGGCCGGCGCGGCTTCGGGCTCCGCGGCCCTGGCCTCGCCCTCGGGCTTGGGCTCGGGCTGGGCCGTCGGCTGCTCCTCGGTCTCGGCCGCCGCTGGAGCGCTCTCCTGCTCCTCGACCGCCGTGGCGCCGGCATCCGCTGCCGCCTCGGCCTGGGCGGGCTTGGACTCCTGGGCGGCCGCTGGCCGCGGGCGCGTCGGCGGTTGCCTCGGCGGGCGCGGATGCCTCCTCGGTTGTGGCGCCGGCGCCCTCTGCGTCGATCTCGGCCACGGGCGTGCCGACCGCCACCGTCTCACCATCGGGGACCAGGATCTTCGTGACGGTGCCGGCGATCTCGGCTGGCACCTCGGCATTCACCTTATCGGTGACGACCTCGAACAGCGGGTCGTACTGCTCGACCGTGTCGCCTTCCTTGACGAGCCATCGCTCGATCGTTCCCTCGGTGACCGACTCGCCCAGCTGGGGCATCTTGATCGTGGTAGCCATCGGTGTGGACCTTCCTCTGGTCGGGTCGTTGGTCGTCGTCGTCTGGGTGCTCAGAGAATCGTGACAGATCGTCGGAGACTGGGCATCGGTCAGTAGGCCGCTAGCTTGCGTGCCGCGTCAACGATGCGCGCCGGACCGATCATGAACCAGTCCTCGAGCGCGTGGTGGTAGGGGACGGCGGGCACGTCAGGCCCGGCCAGGCGCGTGACCGGCCCGTCGAGCGACTCGAACGCGCGCTCGGCGATCTCGGCGGCGATCTCGGCGCCGAAGCCCCCGAATCGGTTCGCTTCGTGGACGACCAGGGCTTTTCCGGTCCTGCCGACCGAGGCCAGGATCGTCTCCGTGTCGAGCGGGCGCAGCGTCCGCAGGTCGACGACCTCCGCCTCCACGCCGTCCTCTCGCGCCAACGTCTCGGCGGCCTCGAGGGCACAGGTGCGCATGAAGCCGTAGCAGAAGATCGAGAGGTGCTTGCCGGGGCGGGCGATCGCGGCCTTGCCGATCGGGATGAGGTTGTCGCCGTCGGGAACCTCGGCCCTGAAGAGCCGATAGGTCTTCTTGTGCTCGAAGAACATGACCGGGTCGGGATCGCGGACCGCTGCCTTGAGGAGCCCCTTCGCGTCCGCCGGCGTGCCCGGGGCGAGCACCTTGAGGCCGACGGTCGAGGTGAAGTAGCCCTCGTTGGACTGCGAGTGGTAGAGCGCGCCGTGGACCCCACCGCCGTACGGCATGCGGATGACCATCGGGGCCATGAAGGTGCCGTTCGAACGGTAGTGGATGCGGCTGATCTCGGACACGATCTGGTTGAACGCCGGATACACGAAGTCGGCGAACTGCATCTCGGCGATCGGGCGCAGCCCGTAGACGGCGGCACCCATCGCGGCGCCGGCGATCATACCCTCGGTCAGCGGGGTATCGAGGACGCGCTTGTCACCGTACTTTGCCCAGAGGCCCTCGGTCGCACCGAAGACGCCACCTTTCCTGCCGACATCCTCGCCCAGGACCATCACGCGCTCGTCACGCGCCATCTCCTCGTCCATGGCGCTGCGGATGGCCTCGAGGATGTTCATCTCGGCCATCGGTCAGTGACTCCCGCCGCTCGGCACGTCGTGCGGCACGGCCGTGCCGCCGCCGGGGATCGGCTCGGCGTAGACGCGTTCGTGCGCGTCGTCGGAGGTCGGCTCGGGTCGAGCCTCAGCGTTGCGTGAGGCATCGTTGACCTCGGCCTTGACCTCGGCGCGCATGGCCTCCTCGCGCTCGTCGTCGAGCACGCCGGCTGCTCGAAGCTCGTCGGCGAACTTCGGAATCGGATCGCGCTCCTTGAGGGCGTCGACCTCGGCGGGATCGCGATAGCGCCGCTGATCGTCGTCCGACGAATGGCTGGTGAGGCGGACCACGCGTGCCTCGATCAGTGTCGGCCCGTCCCCGCGACGTGCGCGCTCGTGCGCCTCCCTCGCAGCCGCGTAGCAGCCGAGGATGTCGCCGCCATCGACCACCACGCCCGGCATGCCGTATCCGGCGGCGCGTGCCGCGACCGAGCCGCCCGCCACCTGGCGGTCGAGGGGAACGCTGATCGCGTAGCCGTTGTTCTCGCACACGAAGATGACGGGCAGGTGGTGGACGCCGGCGAAGTTCATTGCCTCGTGGATCTCGCCCTGGTTGGATGTGCCCTCGCCGAACTGGGTCATGGCCACCACGTCGTCCCCGCGCACCCAGGCGCCCATGGCGATACCAACCGCGTGCAGGACCTGGGTCCCGACCGGCGACGAGAGCGACACGATGTTGTAGGGGGCCCCACCGTAATGGCCGGGCATCTGGCGTCCGCCGCTGCTGACGTCGTCCGACTTGGCGAGGTGGGCGGTGATGATGTCCTCAGCGGTCATGCCGAAGGTCATGGCCGACGCGATGGACCGGTAGAACGGCGCCATCCAGTCGGTGCCCCTGCGCATGGCCCACGACGTGGCCACCTGCGCGCCCTCGTGGCCCTGGCCTGAGATGATGAAGGCGATCTTGCCGGCACGCTGCATGAGCCACATGCGCTCGTCAACGGCACGGGCCAGGAGCATGGCCCGGTACATGCCGAGCACGTCGTCGTCCGAGAGCCCGAGCTCGGCGTGGCGCGGCCGAGTGTCCGTCTGGGCCATACCGGCTCCCTCCTCGCTAGACGTGAATCGGCGCCCCGTCGACCGCCAGCGCGGCCTCGGCGAGGACCTCGGTCAGGGTGGGATGGGCGTGGACGCTCATGGCGATCTCGGACGCGGTGGCCTCGACCAGTCGTGCCAGCGTCGGCTCGGCGAGGAGATCGCCGGCGTGCGGACCGATGATGTGGGCGCCGAGCAGCACGCCGCTCTCCGCATCGGCGACGAACTTGGCGAATCCGTCGATCTCGCCGACGATGGTGGCCTTGCCGAGCGCCCGGAACGGGAACGACCCGGTCTTGATCTCGCGGCCGGCCGCCTTCGCCTCCTCCTCGGAGTAGCCGACCGACGCGATCTGGGGCCGGCAGAAGGTGACCCGAGGCATGAGGTCCATCCTCACCGGCTCCGGGCCGTGGCCGGCCATGTGCTCGACCGCGACCACCGCCTCGTGGCTGGCCACGTGCGCCAGGGCGAAGCCGGGGACGATGTCGCCGATGGCGTACATGTGATCCGCCCCCGTGCGCATGAACTCGTCCACCTTGACGTAGCCGCGGTCGAGGGTGACGCCGGGAATCTCCTCCAGGCCGATGTTCGCGGTGAGCGGCTGGCGTCCGACCGCCACGAGGATGACGTCCGCGGTGAGGTCCGACCGCTTCGAGCCGTCCTTGGTGGCGACGATGAAGCTGATGTCCGTCTCGCCCTTCTTGACGCTCTCGGGGTCGATGCTGCTGGCGGCGTGGATGGCGATCCCGCGCTTCTTGAAGACGCGGGTCAGCTCCTTGCTGATCTCGGGGTCCTCGAGCGGCACGATCCGATCTGCGAACTCGACCAGCGTGACCTCGGCGCCGAAGTCGCGATACATGCTGGCCCACTCGACGCCGATGGCACCGGCGCCAACGATCGTGACCCGGCCTGGCACGTCGCCGCGGGTGAGCGCCTCGTCGGAGGTGATGATCAGCCGGCCGTCGTGCTCGAGGCCCGGCAGCAGGCGCGGTGCGCTCCCGGTGGCGAGGATCAGGTTGTCGCCGGCCGCATCGAGCTCGCCGGTCTCGCCGCCCGAGATGTGGACGCTTGTCGGCCCGGTCAGGACGCCGTTCCCGCGCAGGACGGTCACCTTGTTCTTCTTCAGGAGGAACTCGACGCCGCCGACGTGCTTGTCGATGACCGCGTCGCGGCGCTGCGCGAGCGCGCCGTAGTCGAGGCTGATGCCCTCGTGCCCCGCGAGGCCGAACTCGGCACCCTGCTCGGTGACGCGATGCAGCAGGTCTGCGGTCTCGAGCAGCGCCTTCGACGGGATGCAGCCGCGGTTCAGGCACGTTCCTCCCAGCCGGTCGCGCTCGACGAGGCCGACGCTGAGGCCCAGCTGGGCGGCGCGGATGGCGCCGACGTAGCTCATGCCTCCGCCGAGGATCAGCAGGTCGAAGCGAAGCGGTTCAACCATGCCTCAGGCCACCGACGTGGCGGGGCGCGTGGCCCCGGCTTCGAAGCTGGTCTGCTCGTACTCGCCCATCAGCCGGCGCCAATCATCGGGCACCGGAATCGGGCGGGCGGCATCGTAGTCATACGTGACGAGCACCGTCTGCACATCCGCGACCAGCCGCGCGTCCTCGCCGGCCGTCATGCGGTGACGCATCCCGAAGCTGGTGGTGCCGATGCGGTCGACGCGGGTCTCGACCGTCACGTCCTCCCCGAACGCGATCGGGGAGCGGAAGTCGAGCTCGACGCGCGCCAGGATGAGTGGCAGGCGGTCGAACGACTCGGCGGGCTGCAGCACATCCAGCAGGTAGCGGATGCGCGCCAGCTCGACGTAGCTGAAGAAGACCGCGTTGTTCACGTGCGCGAAGGCATCGATGTCACGGAAGCGGACCTGCAACGACGTGCGGTGACGGTACTGATCGGTCACGGGGCGCCATTCTAGCCGAGCGACCGTGGCCGATCCGCTGCGACCTGAGAGCGGCACCGATCTCCGGGCTACAGCGCATCGCCGATGCGGCCGATAAGCCCGGCCAACAGCGTCGTGCGGGGCACGACGCTGGTCAGGTCAAGCCATTCGTCGACCGAGTGGTCGTCACCACCGACGGGCCCGAGGCCATCCAGCGTCGGCCGCCCCAGTGCCGCGGTCGTATTGGCGTCGGAGGCGCCGCCCGTCGCCGCGTCCGCCAGGTCGAAGCCAAGCTCGCCTGCCAGCCGCACCGCCAGCCCGACGAGGCGCGCCGACGCCTCCGTCTTCTCCATCGGTGGATGCCCGGCCGTCCGCCGCACGGACACCGTGACGCCCTCGACGGAGGGCGAGGCAGCCAGGCGCTCGACCTCGGCCGCCGCCGCCTCGAAGGCGTCGACCGTCGCGGCTCGCATGTCGACCTCCATCTCGCAGCGTTCGGCCACGACGTTCGGGCGGGTTCCCCCGCGGATGACGCCGGCGTTCACCGTGACGGTCGGCCAACGCCCGTTCAGGGCGTGCAGCGCCAGCACCTGGTGGGCGGCCTCCACGATGGCCGAGCGGCCCTTCTCGGGCTCGACCCCGGCATGGGCGGCCCGGCCGACGATCTCGAACCGATAGTCTGCGACGCCCTTCCGCGCGCTTACGATCGCCCCGCTGGCGCGCGCGCACTCGAGGACCAGCACGGCGTCGTGCTCCGGGGCAAGCGCCCGGATGACCGGCGTGCTGAACGGCGAGCCGATCTCCTCGTCCGGATTGGCGACGAACGTGATGGCGGGCCGGGTGCCGCTCTCGTGCAGCGCCCCGATGGCATGGAGCCCCGCGAGGAGCCCGGCCTTCATGTCGGTCACGCCGGGTCCGGTCGCGCGATCGCCCGTGGACCGATAGGGCCGTGCGTCGACGGTCCCCGGGTCGAACACGGTATCCATGTGGCCGATCAGGAGGACGCGCGAACCGTCCCCGGCGATCCGACCGATGACGAGGTCACCCAGCTGGCGGTCGCCGTCGTCGGGCACATGCGGCACGCGCTCGACGTCCGCCCCCAGCTCGCGCAACGAGCCGGCAACGAAATCCGCGACCCTGTTCACGCCCTCGGGCGTGTAGGAGCCGCAGTCGATGTTCACGAGCGTCTCGAGATCGGCGAGGAAGCGCGGCAGGCGCGCGTCGACGATGCGCCGCAGCGCGGCCGGGTCGGGCATGGAGACCAATATACTCACGCGCATGCCGCCCGACGCCGGGCAGCGCGACGGCGACGTCGAGCTGGTCGAGCTCCGCATCCTGGATGGTCCGAATCGGTTCTTCACGCGTCCGGCGGTGAAGCTCGAGTTCGCCGGTACCGAGCCGGGCCGCGCAGCCGAGGTGGCGGCCAGCGCGGCGCATGCCGTCAAGCGGCTGACGGTCGCGCTCGAACTGCCCGAGCCGCGCATGACGATGCGGCACTCGGTCGATCGCCTGCGGACGGCTTTCGCGTTTCCGTGGCGGCGACGGACGATCAGCCAGGCCATCGGCTCCGCTGCCGCCCGCGTGGCCCTCGGTCGATCGACGGACCGGCGCGAGCTCGCCGGCCTGCGCGCGACGGCGCTCGGTCCGCTGCCGCACCTGCCGAAGGCGCGCATCCCGATCGTGGCCATCACCGGTACCAACGGGAAGAGCACGACGACCCGTCTCATCACCCACATCGCCTCGGAGGCGGGCCTCAAGGTGGGCATGACGAACTCGGACGGCATCTACGTCCGCGACGAGCTGGTCGAGGCGGGGGACTGGACCGGCTTCGGCGGCGCCGCACGTGTGCTCGCCGAGCCGGGACTCGACCTGGCGGTGCTCGAGACCGCACGCGGCGGCATCCTGCTGCGCGGAATCGGCTACGCCCAGAACGACGTCAGCGTGGTGACGAACGTGACCGCCGATCACCTCGGCCTGCAGGGGATCGATACGGTCGACGAGCTGGCGGAGGTGAAGGGCGCGATCGTTCGAATCACGAAGCGCGACGGGTGGGCCGTGCTCAACGCCGACGACGACCGCGCTTGGGCGATGCAGCGCCGCACGCGAGCGCACATCTACGCCTTCAGCCTCGAGCAGCGCTCGAGCCGAGTGGAGCGCGTGCTGGACGAGGGCGGTCGCGCGGCGGTGCTCGAGGACGAGGTGCTCGTCCTGCGTGGTGCCGGACGGCGGCCGCGGCGCCTTGGTGAGGCGGCCGAGCTCCCGGTCACGGTGGCCGGCCTCTCGCGCTACAACATCGCCAACGCGCTGGCCGCGGCGGCTGCCAGCGACGCGCTGGGGATCAGGACGGCTCGCATCGCGCGTGGCCTTCGCTCCTTTGCCCAGGACTCGGCCGGCAACCCCGGCAGGCTCAACCTGTTCGAGCGAGGGGGAACGTTCGTCGTCATCGACTTCGCGCACAACGAGGCCGGGCTGGCCGGACTGATGGATGTCTCGAGGGCGATTGCCGGGCGCGGCAAGGTTCGGCTCGCGATCGGCACGGCAGGCGACCGGACCGACGAGATCCTGACCGCGCTGGGCGTCCTGGCCGGTGCCGCCGACGACGTCGTCATCGCCGAGAAGGAGCACTACCTGCGGGGGCGTTCGCTCGAGGGCATGAACGAGCTCCTGCGGGCCGGCGTGCGGCAGGGAGGGTACACGGGGAGCATCGACGCGCACCCCAGCGAGGCGGCGGCGCTGACCGCCCTCCTCGGACGCGCGAAGCGTGGAGACGTCTGCGCGGTCATGACCCACGTCGAGCGGGCCGAGCTCTTCTCGTGGCTGGGGTCTGAGGGATTCGAGCCGGTCACCACCGATCGGCTGCGCGAGGTGGTCGGCGCGTAGGCCTACAGGTCGAGGTCGACCTCGTCCTCGGCGCCGATGACGCCCACCACGGCGCGGAGGCCATCGCTGTCGGTCGCGGCGCCATGCTCGCGGCGCTGGAGCTCCTTCCAGACCTGGTTGGCGTGGTCGACGCACACCACGACGACGTCGCCGTCACGCGCGATGTCCAGGGCGTGGCGGGTCGCCTCCAGCTCGTCGAGGATGGTCGTGATGGTCTCGACGCGCGATCCCTCGGCGGATCGCACGCCCCGCTCGATGAGCGCAGCGGTGTTGCCGCGCGGCCTGCCGCGGTTGTTCTCGTCCTCGCGGATGACGATCTCGTCGAAGTAGGCAGCCGCAACCTGGCCCAGCTCCACGATGTCGGAATCACGGCGATCGCCGGCGGTGGCGATGACGCCGATGCGGCGCCCGGTGACGACGGGCCGGGCGCCACCGGCTGACGGCTCGGCGAGGCGATCGACGAACTCGCCGAGCGCGCGGACTGCCGGCGGGTTGTGCGCGTAGTCGACCACGACCCGGTAGCCGTCGAGCTCGAACATGTTGAGGCGGCCCGGCGCCATGAAGTAGGAGGTCGTGAACGTCCTGAGGCCCTGGCGGATGTCGTGGAGGTGGGCACCGGCCGCCCACGCCGCGGCGGTGGCGGCGAGCGCGTTCTGGACGTTCATGCGCGCGCGGCCCTCGAAGGTGGCCGGAATGAGATGCGTCCAGACCAGGTCCATTGACTTGCGGCCCTGCCGGAGCACGACCTTCTCGCCGTTTCGCCCCTGCTCCAGCGTCACGGCTCGCCGCCCACGCGAGGCCTGGAACTTGAGCCGGTCGTGCTCGGGATCCATGCTGAAGTAGATGACCGACCCCGAGCAGTGGCGTGCCATGTCGGCGACCAGCGGGTCGTCGGCGTTGAGCACCGCGACCCCGTCGCGGGGGACCGCCTCGACGACCACGCGCTTCACGCCGGCGAGCTGCTCGACGCTGGTGATGCCACCCAGCCCGAGATGGTCTCCGGTCACGTTCAGGACGACCGCCACGTCGTTGCGCTGGTAGCCGAGGCCCTCGCGCAGGATGCCGCCGCGGGCGACCTCGAAGACGGCGAAGTCGACGGTCGGGTTCTGGAGCACCATCGATGCCGACTTCGGGCCGGACGCATCGGCCTTGCGCACGATTCGCCCGTCGACGTAGATGCCGTCCGTGCTGGTCAGGCCGACCTTGCGCCCCATCCCCTTCATGATGTGGCTGATCATCCGTGCCGTCGTCGTCTTGCCGTTCGAGCCGGTGACGGCCACGATCGGGATGCGCGCATCGGCGCCGGGCGGGAACAGCATGTCGATCACCGGCTTGGCAACGTATTGCGACTCGCCCTCGGTGGGATGGGTGTGCATCCGGAAGCCGGGTGCGGCATTGACCTCGACGATGCCGCCACCGGTCTCGCGCACGGGGATGCTCACGTCGGGACAGATGAGATCGATGCCCGCGATGTCGAGCCCCACGACCCTGGCGGCAAGCTCCGCGAGCTCGACGTTGTCGGGGTGCGCCTCTTCGGTGCGGTCGATGCTGATGCCGCCGGTGCTCATGTTGCCGGTGCGCTTGAGATAGACGCGCTGGCCGCGTGGCGGGACGTCGGACAGCTCGAAGCCCTGCTCGCGGGCGTACGAGATCGACTCCTCGTCGACCTTGATCCGGGTCAGCACCTTCTCGTGGCCGATGCCGCGCCGCGGGTCGGAGTTCGTGATCTCGACCAGGTCGGTCACGCTGTGCTTGCCGTCGCCATCGACATGGGCCGGGACGCGCTGGGCGACCGCACGGAGCACGCCGCCGATCACCAGGCACCGATAGTCGTTCCCCGTCAGGTACGACTCGACCACGACGGCGCCGCCGCGGCTCTGGCTGCGCGCGACGCGATAGCCGTCGCGCACGGCGGCATCGTCCGCCAGGTTGAGCATGACCCCGCGGCCGTGGTTTCCATCAAGCGGCTTGACGGCCACCGGCATGCCGATCCGCTGGGCCGCCGCCGCCGCGGCATCCTCGTTGCGAACGACTTCGGCGCGCGGAACCGGCACGCCGGTCGCGGCGAGCAGGCGGTTGGTCAGCTTCTTGTCGCCAGCGATGTCGACGCCGAGCGCGCCGGTCTGGCTCGTCATCGTGGCGCGGATGCGTTTCTGGTGGATGCCGTGGCCGAGCTGGATGAGGGACTGGTCGTTCAGGCGGATCGAGGGAATGTCGCGCAGCGCCGCCTCGTCCAGGATTGCCTGCGTCGAGGGCCCGAAGGCCGCGCGCTCGCTGAGCAGGATGAGGGCCTCGAGCTCCGCGCGGAAGTCGAAGGCGGCCTCCGCCTGGACCAGGTGGTTGACCAGGCGCACGGCAAGCTTGCCGGCGGCTATCCCGACCGCCTCCTCGCCGAAGGTGTAGACGACGTGGTACCGGCCCGGTTCGCCTGTGCCCCGGGTCTTGCCGCGGCCGACCTCCGTGCCCGCCTCGCGCTGCAGCTGGAGGGCGATGTGCTCGGCAACGTGCCCCACCCAGGTGCCGTTCCGCAGCCGATCCTCGAAGCCGCCGACGCGCCCGGTGCCGCACGTGTGCTGGCCGACACCGGGCAGCATCTCGAGCAGCGCCTCGACGAAGCCCGGGATCGTGTTGGTGGGGAAGTGCTCGAGGACGCCGAGATCCACGACGAGCTTGATGGCGGGTTCGTAGTTCCAGTAGTTCGGCCCTCGGTAGACGCGGGTCTCGGCGACCTTCAGCTCGGGACGTGGGGATGCGCCCGGTGGAGGCTCCGGCGCCGCCCGCCGACGCCGCGGGGTCGCGCGCTTGGCCGGGGCGCTCACTCACTCGCCTCCCGGCTCATCCGGCGGGTGCGGTATGCGCGCCGCCGGGCTCGCTCGGGTGCCGCGTCATCGGCGCCCTCGGCGGCGATGCGGCGGATGAGGCGTCGCGTCTGGTTCGTGGCGGCCTGGAGGCTGGCGAGCTCGCGATCGGTGGCGCTGACCGGGCGCAGCGGCGCCATCAGCTTCCGCTTGCGAATGTCGAACCGATAGCCGGACGGCAGCGAGTGCAGCATGACGCCCGAGACCATGATCGGACGATGGCGCTTGACCTCGTAGGCATCCGTCTGGATGTGAGCGGGGTCGAGGATCGTGACCGATCCCTTGCCGATCACCTCGAGGATGCCGTTCGGTGTCACCAGGGCGGCCGTGTCCTCGTCGATGCCGATGCCCAGCAGGGCTGGTGACTGCGCAACGAGGGCCAGCAGCCGGCCGAACCGGTTGCGCTGCTCGAAATGCTGATCGATGAGCACGCCGGGCAGGAGGCCGAGCCCGGCGCTCATCTGCGTCATGCGCTGCTTCGGCGTCGCACCGCTCGTGCCGAAGGCGACCATGTGGCTGGCGATCGCCGAGGCGCCCGCGCTCGTGCCGGCGACCATGGCGCCGCGCCGATGCCGGTCGATGAGCGCCTTGCCGAGCAGCGTGCCGCCGATCACGCTCGACAGACGGAGCTGGTTGCCACCGGTCATGAAGATGGCTGTCGCGTCGTCGAGCATCGAGACCAGCCGCCGGTCGTTGGCATCGTCGCGGACGAGCGGCCGCATGCCGCGAACGTCGGCGATCCCGAGCTGGCGGAAGAGCGACAGGTAGAGCTCGGTGGCCTCATCGCCGAGCGACGAGGCGGTGGAGATGATCACGATCCGAGCGTCGGTTCCGCCGGCCAGCGCGACGAAGCGCGCCAAAATCTGGCGCTGGCGGAGCTTGTCCTCGGCTCCGCCGATGATCAGGAGATGACCGGCCCGGGCCTGCCCGGGGCTGGGCGTGGCAGGCATGCCGAGCAGCATAGCGAACTGAGGAGGGACTGGCCTCCACGCTAGACTCGATCGGATGTCGACCGTCGCGCCCGCCCGCTCCGAGCTACGGGACTTCTACGAGGTCCTGGGTGTCGAGCCGTCCGCCACGGGCGCCGAGCTGCGGGCGGCCTTCCGGGACGCCGTGCTGCAGCATCATCCGGACCGGGCGCCCTCGTCCGACGTCGCCACCCGGCGGACCTCGATCCTGAACCGGGCCTGGGCCGAGCTGCGAGACCCGCTTCGGCGCCTGCATTACGACCACGCGCTGGAGGCCGGCCGCGCCGACAGGCTCGATTGGCCGCTCGACGACGGCGAGGCTCCTCGTCCGCCGAGACGCCGGCACCAGCGCCGATATGAGCCGGACGAGCCAAGCCCATGGCACCAGCCACAGTGGCGATCGTCTGCCGGCTTCCGGGTCCCGGCAGAGGTCTTCATGGCCGGACCGGTGGCGCAGGAGCGCTGGATCATCGACAACCACATCGCGGGCCAGGACTGGCGAGATCACAACGAGCGTTACTGGCTGCGCTTCGCCGCGCGGCACTACGCGGAGCGCGGCCGGACCGAGGATTGGCTCGGCGTGCTCGAGCGCATCGTGGCGCAGGAGCCGCCGCTGGCCGAGATCGTGGACGCCAACCTGCGGGACGCGTACATCGCGGCGGGGGAGGAGCTGCGTGGCGCGATCACGCTGCGGGCCATCGCCGAGCGCCACTCGCCGGGCTCCTCGCGACGACAGTGGGCCGAGCGCGAGCTCCGCGTCGTGCTGGGGGTGTACCGCGACGCGCACGTTCGGCGCGGGCCTGCGGCGCGCCGCGCCGAGAACGCGGAGCTGCTGCTCAACTTCCTCGAGTCGCTCGAGGTGGAGCCCAGCTTCACGGATTACCGCGCCGCGATCGTCGCCCATCGGCGCGCCGGCAATCACGGACGGGCTGCCGAGCTCGTGGAACGCGTCATGGCCGCTCCCATTCCGGAGCCGGGCCGCTGGTTCAGCCTCATTCAGCTCCTCACGGAGGCCGGCCAGCTCGACCGCGCATCGGCGCTGCTGGCGGAGATCGCTCGAGGCGAGCGGCCCGAGGCGCTGGACCCTCGACGCGTGCACGGACCATGGCGTCGGATCGCCGTCGCGCGCGAACGCCTCGGACGGGCCAGACGGCGAGCGCCCGTCGGGCGTCCCTCCCGCTGATCGGCGCCACCGTGCGTTCCTGGCTCGATCGCCGAGCACTGCTGGGAGCCCTCGCCGGTTCGGGGGCTGCCCTGCTCGGCGTGTGGCTTGCCACCGTCCAGCACGAGCGCCTGCCGTACATGGTGCTCATCGTGCTCGCCATCGCCATCGTCGGCTTCGCGGTCGGCTACGCGGCGGCGGCATGGGGCTACGTGGCGGGGACGGTCATCGTCGCCCTTGCGCTTGTCCAGGCGGGGAATTGGGCACTCAGCGACACGGTGCGGCTCGTCGCATACCTGTTCGGAACGCCGGTGATCGTGTTCCTCGCCCGGCGCGCGGAGGAGCATCGCGCCATCGCCTTCCGCGCCCTCGCCGCGAGCCTCGACGCGCGACGGCAGGCGGACGTGGAGCGCGAGCGCCTGGAGCGAAGCCGGCCGCGAGCTGGATGCGGCCCTCGCGGCCGCGGAGCACGAGCGCGCGCGGCTGGAGGAGGTGGCCGAGGCGATTCCCGAGCCGTTGGTGGTGTACGACGACCAGCTGCGCGGGACATACGGTAATCGGGCCGCGCTCCAGCTCTTCGGGCGGAGCTTCGTGGAGCGGCCACTCGACGACTGGGGCCGCGCGACCGAGCCGCGCGACGAGCAGGGGAATGCGCTTCCGCGCGAGGAGTGGCCCCAGGTCCGGGCGCAGAACGAGGCATTCCGGCGACGCCTGACGCTGCGCATCCCGATGTCCGGCCGCGACGTGATCGTCGACACCGAGGGGACCCCGATCCCTGGTGGTGGCGCGGTGCTCCTGCTGCGGGACATCGGCAAGGAGGAGGATGAGCGCCGGCGGCTGTCTCGCTTCGCCAGCTTCGTGGCCCACGAGCTGCGAAATCCTCTCGCGGTCGCGAAGGCTCGGACCGAGCTCGCGCAACGAGACCCATCGCTTCCGGCGCGCGCCGGCGCCCACTCGGCGCGCGCACTGGAGTCGGTCGATGCTGCGATCGGCATCCTCGAACGCCTCGAGCTCTACTCGCGCGCCGACTCGGGTCACGTGGAGGCGCGCCGGGAAGCATTCGAGCTCGGGCCGGCGCTCGCGGCGGCGATCGAGCGGCTTCGGGCGCGGGGATCGACCCGCCAGGTGCGCGTGGCGATCCCGGACGGCACCTCCGTGCTCGGCGATCGCCACCTGAGCGAGCAGGCCATCACGAACCTGCTCACCAACGCAGACCGGTATTCGACGGCGGGTGGCGCGATCCACGTCGAGGTGCGCGACGGCGACCAGGTCACGTTGCGCGTCAGGGACGAGGGCCCGGGCATCAGCGACGACGTTGCGCGGAGGCTCTTCAAGGATCGCGTGTCGGCCGGCAGGGGATTGGGGCTCGGGCTCTACCTGGTGAAGGCCACCATGGAGGCGATGGGCGGCTCGGTGCAGCTCGAGCAGCGCGCGCCCGCTGCCGTCTTCTCGCTGCGCTGGGCACGGCCCGAAGCCGAGGCTTGACGCTGTCGCACTGATGCTTTAGCGTGCTAAAGCAATGACAGATCAAACCGCAACCCCGGCGCCGCCGCAGTCGGGCGAGGACCGATGGATGAACGAGACGACCCGCGAGCTGGGCGCGGCCGTGTCCGTGCTGCGCGACCCGGAGGAGGCGCTCCGCTTCCTCCGCGACCTCTGCACGGTCAACGAGCTGCGTGAGCTCGCCGCGCGATGGGAGGTGGCTCGGCTGCTCGACGATGGCACCAGCTACCACGAGATCAGCGATCGGACCGGCGCGTCGAGCGCGACGATCAGCCGCGTCAACCAATGGCTTCGGTACGGCCGTGACGGCTACCGGCTCGTGCTCGACCGCCAGGCGCGCGCCAGGCGCCGGCGCCGATGACCGGCTCGTCGCCACTCCGCCTGGCGGTCCCGAACAAGGGCCGCCTCGAGGCACCCGCCGTCGACCTGCTGCGCAGCGCGGGCCTCGAGTTCGAGCTCTCCGAGCGTCGCCTCAGCGCCGGCGTCCGCAACGTGGACGTCGAGCTGCTCTTCGTGCGGACCGAGGACGTCGCCGAATACGTGGCCGACGGCCTTGTGGAGCTCGGGCTCACCGGGGCAGACCTCGTGGCGGAGCACGGCGGCGCGCTGAGCACGATCCTGCCGCTCGGATTCGGCGCGTGCTCGCTGGTGCTTGCCGTGCCCCGCGATGCTGCGGTGGTGTCCGTCACTGATCTGGCCGGCTGTCGCATTGCCACGTCGTTCCCACGGGTCACCGCCGCCTTCCTGGCCTCGGCGGGCGTCGAGGCGCAGGTCGTGGAGGTGCGCGGCGCGGTCGAGGTCACGCCGCAGCTGGGTGTTGCCGATGCCGTGGTCGACCTGGTGGCGTCGGGCAGCACGCTTCGCGTCAACGGGCTCCGGCCCATCGCGACACTCCTCGCCTCCGAGGCCGTGCTGGTCGGCCGCAACGGGACCGCCGAGACCGACGAGCGCGTCGGCGGGCTGGTCGACATGCTGCGCAGCGTGCTCGACGCTCGCGGCCGCGAGTACATGATGATGAACGCGCCCGTCGAAGCCCTCGACCGCATCCGGGCCCTCATCCCCGGGCTCTCCGGCCCTACGGTGATGCCGCTTGCCGATCCCGCGTTCATCGCCGTTCACTCCGTCGTGGAGCGCAGCCAGCTATGGCGCATCGTTCCCGCCCTCAAGGCCGCCGGCGCGCGTGACATCCTGGTTGTGCCGATCGAGAAGGTCGTGCGATGAGCGTCCTTCCTCGCGTCGCGTGGGACGAGATGCAACCGGCGGCGCGCGTCGGGTGGATCGACGCCATTCGCCCGGCCGAGCCGGAGGCCGACGTCTCGGCCATCGTCGACGACGTCCGGCGGCGCGGTGACGCGGCCCTCCGCGAGCTGACCGCCCGCTTCGACGGCGCGGATCTGGCCGATCCGTGGGTCACCGCGGACGAGCTGGAGGCCGCGACGGTCGAGCCCGCACTCGAGGCGGCCCTCGAGCGGGCGGCGGATGCCATCCGTCGCTACCACGCCGAGCAGCGGAACGCCCTGCGGCCCGAGCGACCGGTGCGGACGGCTCCGGGCGTGACGGCCTGGCGACGCTGGCTGCCCATCGAGCGGGCCGGTGGCTATGTGCCGGGCGGGCGGGCTGCCTATGCCAGCAGCGTCCTCATGCTGGCCGTCCCGGCGCGCCTCGCCGGCGTGGACGACCTGATCATTGCCACGCCCCCGGCGCGCGATGGATCGGTCTCGGCCGCGGTCCTCGTTGCGGCGCGCATCGGTGGCGCCGATCGGATCCTCAAGGCCGGTGGCGCCCAGGCGATCGCGGCGCTCGCCTACGGCACCGAGTCGGTCCCGGCGGTCGACAAGATCTTCGGGGCCGGCAACGCGTGGGTGACCGCGGCCAAGCGCGCGGTGAGCGCACGGGTGGCGATCGACCTGCCGGCGGGGCCGTCTGAGTGCATCGTCCTGGCAGACGGCGGCGCCGATCCCGAGCTCGTCGCACTCGACCTGCTCGCGCAGTCGGAGCACGGGCCGGATTCGATCGCCATCGTCGTCAGCGATGCCCCCGCCCTCCTCGACGCGGTCGACGCGGCCCTCGAACGGGTCGCCGGCGACCTGGCGACGGGTTCGGCCGCGGTGGACACCATCCGTCGTCACGGGGCGGCCATCCTGGTCCGGGATCTCGCCGCCGGCCTGAATGCGGTCAATGCGATCGCGGCCGAGCACGTGAGCCTCCAGTGCGCCGATGCCGACGCGCTGGCCTCCGGCGTCCGCAACGCCGGCGCTGTCTTCATCGGTCCCTGGTCGCCGATCGCGGCCGGTGACTACGCCACCGGAACGAACCATGTGCTGCCGACGGGCGCCGCGGCTCGGGCGTGGAGCGGCGTCGGGATCGAGTCGTTCGGTCGCTGGATCGAGATTCAGCGCCTGACCCCCGTCGGCGTTCGGGATCTATCGCCCACGGTGGAGGCGATCGCCGCCGCGGAGGGGCTCCCGGCGCACGCGGCCAGCGTCCGCGCTCGCGCCGAGCGGGCCGCCGAGGCGGCCGGAGCCGACGACCCGATCGGCCTGCTGCGCCGTCCCGGTCCGGTCAGCGCATACCCGGCCGAGCCATCCGACGACGAGCTCGCGGCTCGTGCGGGAGTCCCGGTCGCGTCGGTTGTACGGGCCGACATGAATACACTCGGCGGTGGCGCGCTGGCTGCCGTCGGCGCTGCCCTCGAGGCGTTCGACGCGCGCCGCATATCGGAGTACGGCGACCTCGCCTACGTCCGCCTCCGCCGGGCACTCGGGGCTCGCCTCGACGTCGACCCGCGCCGCATCGTCCCCGGCGCCGGAGCCGACGAGCTGATCCGGCTGGTCACCACGCTCGCGCTGGGCGACGGTGACGCCGTGATCATCCCCACGCCGACGTTCGCGATGTTCGCCGTCGAGGCGCGGCTTGCAGGGGCGCGGGTGGTCGACCTGCCACGCGCAGCGGCCCGACTGCCGCCAGCCGGCGAGTGAGATCCGGTCGATGGCCGAGCGCGAGGCAGCGCGCCTCGTGTGGCTCTGCAACCCGAACAACCCGACCGGCGATGCGTACGAGCTCGACGAGATCCGCTCCCTGGCGGACTGGCCTCCCCACGCTGGTGTGCGTCGACGAGGTGTACCTGGAGTTCGGCGAGGACTCGACGGGAGTCGCCCCGGGGTCGACCTCCGCCGTCAACCTCCAGGAGGACCATCCAAACGTCCTCGTGCTGCGCTCGCTCGCCAAGTCGCACGGACTGGCCGGTGCGCGCGTGGGGTACCTCGTCGTGCCTGACGGCCTGGCCGAGCGGATGGACGCGGTTCGGCTGCCGCTCTCGATCGGCGCACCGTCGGAGGCTCTTGCCCTCGCCGCCCTCTCGGCCGACGACGAGGCACGCCGGCGACGGGGGGACGTGATCGCCGCCCGCGAGCGCCTCGACGGGGCGCTGAAGGAGCTGGGGTGCGAGACGCTGCCGTCCGTCACGAACTTCGTCGCGTTCCGCCCGACGGCCGATGCGGAGGCAGTCGATTCTGCCCTTCTCGCACGTGGCGTGGCGGTGCGGCGCTATGAGACGGGGCCGATGGCCGGGTGGCTGCGAGCCACCGCGCGACTGGACGATGAGGAGGAGCGGCTCCTTGCCGCCATGAAGGAGGTGCTCTCATGACTCGCGAAGGGACCGGCGAGCGGACGACGGCGGAGACCAGCATCCGGGTCCGTATCGACCTCGATGGGACCGGCAGGGTGACCGTCGAGACGCCGATCGGCTTCCTTGACCACCTGCTGACGCTGTTCGCGCGTCACGCGCTGGTGGATCTCGAGGTGAGCGCCAGCGGCGATGTGAACGTCGACGAGCACCACACCGTCGAGGACACCGCGCTGGTCCTCGGACGCGCGATCGATACCGCGCTCGGCGAGCGGACCGGCATCCGCCGCTACGGCGACGCGCGCCTGCCGATGGACGAGGCCCTTGCGCTATGCGCCGTCGACCTCGGAGGCCGTGCGTACGCCGATGTCGAGCCGCGCCCCGACCCGCTCACCGCCGCCAGTGTCTGGCTCGAGCTGTGGCCGCACTTCGTCGAGACGCTGGCGCGCGAGGCGCGCGCATCGGTCCATCTCGAGGTTCGCAAGGCACGAAGCACGCACCACCTCGTCGAGGGCGGCGCGAA
This sequence comes from uncultured Chloroflexia bacterium, assembly GCA_963839635.1. Lineage (GTDB taxonomy): Bacteria > Chloroflexota > Limnocylindria > QHBO01 > QHBO01 > JACDBZ01. Next base: position 74,765 of record CAWIVT010000006.1, on the reverse strand, counting down.
GGCCCTGGCCCGCGCCCTGCGCCAGGCATGGGAGCCCGATCCGAGGCTGGCCGACGCCGGGGATGCGGTGCCGAGCAGCAAGGGAACGCTTCGGTGATTGCGGTCGTCGACTTCGGCGCCGGAAACACGCGATCGGTCCTGCGCGCGCTGGATGCGGTCGGGGCCGAGGCGCGCCTGGTGAGCGAGCCGGACGGATTGCTCGGCACGGATCGCGTGGTGCTGCCGGGGGTCGGAGCGGCGCCGTCGGCGGTCGAGGCGCTCCGCGCTCGCGATCTGTGGGAGCCGCTGCGCCGCTGGGGTGCCGCCGGCCGGCCGTTGCTCGGCCTCTGCCTCGGCGCCCAGCTCCTGCTCGACGGTTCCGACGAGGGCGATGCGCCTGGGCTGGGGCTCATCGCGCGGCCGATGCCGCGCCTTCCCGCCGCCGGACGCCGGTGGTCCGCGACTGGTGCCGCACATCGGCTGGAACGAGGTGCGCACGGAGACGGCCGCCTTCGACGCGTATTTCGTCCATGGCTTCTGGCTCGACGCCGAACCGTCCGCGGTATCCGGCTGGACCGACGTCGACGGCTTCCGCTTTCCATCGCTCCTGCGGGCCGGGGCCCTGACCGGCACGCAGTTCCACCCAGAGAAGAGCGGCCCGACCGGTCGGGCACTGCTGGCCGCGTTCGCACAGGGTGCATTCGACGCGCGTCCGGTCGGAGCGGCCGCGTGGAGCTGATCTGCGCCATCGACCTGCTCGACGGCGGAGCGGTGCGGCTGGTGCAGGGAGACTATGCCCGACGCATCGACGCCGATACCGGACCGGTTGATCTCGCCAGGCGGTTCGTCGCGGCCGGATGCCGGCGCCTTCACGTCGTGGACCTGGCCGGAGCGCGCGCCGGGCGCCCCGTGCAGCTGGCGCTGACCGGCGAGATCGTCGACGCGGCGCGAGCTGCCGATGCGGCCGTCCGCGTTGAGGCCGGGGGAGGGCTCCGCACCGTGTCGGACGTCGACGCGCTGCTTGCGGTGGCCGACGAGGCCCTCCTCGGGACCGCCGCGCTCGAGCGTCCCGCGTTCGTGCGCGAGTGCGCCGACCGCCACCCGGGCAGGATCGGCGTCTCGCTCGACCTGCGTGATGGCAGGCCGGCGTTGGATGGCTGGGTGCGGACCGGCCGCGCCGATGCCATCGCGCTGGCCCGCGAGCTGGTCGAGGCCGGCGCCAGTCGCCTGGTGGTGACCGATACGGCGAGGGACGGGACGATGGCGGGGCCGAACCTCGATCTCCTGGCAGAGCTGCGCGAAGCCCTCCCGGAGGTGACGCTGGTGGCATCCGGCGGGATTGGCTCGCTCGACGACCTCCGCGCCGCGGCGGCCATCGGCTGCGACGGCGCGGTCGTCGGGCTTGCGCTGCTGAGCGGCGCGATCGATCCGGCCGAGGCCCTGGCGGTGCTGGCGTGACGCTGCGCAAGCGGATCATCGCCTGCCTGGACGTGACCAACGGTCGGGTCGTCAAGGGCACGCGCTTCGTCGATCTCGTCGATGCGGGCGACCCGGTGGAGCTGGCCGCTCGGTATGGTGCCGAGGGCGCCGACGAGATCACGATCCTGGACATCGGTGCCACGGTCGACGCGCGGCCCGCGCTGCTCGAGCTCATCTCGCGAGCCGCAACGGCCCTCGACGTGCCGCTCGCCGTCGGCGGTGGGGTCCGCAGCGTCGATGACGCCGCGGCACTGCTCGACGCGGGCGCCGACAAGATCGCCGTCAACTCGGCGGCGCTCCGCGATCCGGCACTGGTGGGGCGGCTGGCCGACCGCCTCGGGTCGCAGTCGGTCGTCGTTGCCATCGATGCCGCTCGCGTCGGCGGGAATCACGCCTGGCGCGTGCGGTCCGTCGCCGCCACCGAGGAGACGGGACGCGACGCCGTTGAATGGGCGCGCGAGGCGGTCGAGCGTGGCGCCGGCGAGCTCCTGGTGACGAGCATCGACCGCGACGGCACGCGCTCCGGGTACGACCTCGGGCTGACGGGCGCCATCGCGGCGGAGGTGCGCGTGCCGCTCATCGCGTCGGGCGGCGCGGGAAGCGCGAGCGACGTGGCCGACGTGCTCGCGGCCGGGGCGTCGGCGGCGCTTCTGGCCTCGACCCTCCACTTCGACGTTCTGCGCATCGGCCCCCTGAAGGAGGCGCTGGCGACGAGCGGTCTCAGCGTGCGAATGCCGGTGAAGGCGCCCTCACCACGGGAGGTGGCGGCGTGGGTTGGCTGAGCGATCGGCGGCCTGACTGGTCGCACGGCGAGCTGCTGCCGGTCGTCGTCACCGACGCGGGTAGCGGCGAGCTCCTCATGCTGGCCTGGGCCAACCGCGACGCGATCGCGGCGACCGAAGAGAGCGGCGAGGCGCACTTCTGGTCCAGGTCGCGTGGCGAGCTGTGGCGGAAGGGCGCCACGAGCGGCAACACCATGCGCGTCGTCGAGATGGCGGTCGACTGCGACGCCGACGCCATCGCGTATCGGGTCGAGCCCGCCGGCCCGGCCTGCCATACCGGGACGCGCTCATGCTTCGACGGCGCAGGGAAGTTCGACATGCGTGCCCTCGAGCGCGTGATCGGGGAGCGACGTGACGCCGCGGATCCGGGGCAGTCCTACACGGCGCGGCTGCTGGCGGCCGGCTCGCGGCGTGCGGCGGAGAAGGTGACCGAGGAGGCCGGGGAGCTGTCGGCCGCTGCGCTGGCCGGGACCGACGAGGAGGTGGTGGCCGAGGCCGCGGACCTCATCTACCACGCGCTGGTCCTGCTCGCCTCGCGGCGGATTCGCCTGGAGGCGGTCGAGGGCGAGCTGGGACGCCGACACGCCACCGGCTAGGAGTTGACGGCGTTGAACGCTCGGGACGCCGCTCTCACCCGTTTATATCAGCAACGATATAGTCGCTGACGCCAGCGCGCCCTTCATGACCGGCGCCTCCACGGCGCACCCGCGAACAACGACCTAGGCGGGGACCACCTGCACGGGACCGAGATCGGCTCCCTCGAGCTCGGCGCGCAGCTTGGCTGCGTCCCCGGTGAGCAGGATGAGCGCCTCGTCCGGCCGCACCAGGTCGCGTGCCACGGCGTGCACCTCGGCCGTGCCGACGGCCTCGAGGCGGTCGCGATAGGTGTGCCACCAGTCGGCAGGCAGGTCGTACACCGCGAGCGGCTCGATGGCGCCCGCGATGCCGCCGGTCGTCTCGAAGCGGAGCGGGAAGACGCCGATGAGGAAGTCGCGGACCTCCGCCAGCTCCTCCTCGGACGGGGCGGCCTCGCGGATGCGCTCCAGCTGCCCGATCAGCTCGCGGATGGCGTCGAGCGTCACCTCGGTCTGCACGGCAGCGCTGGCGGTGAACGGCCCGGGTGCCCGTCGCGGATCGAAGGCGGCGCGGGCGCCGTACGTGTAGCCGAGCTCCTCGCGCAGCCGCAGGTTGAGGCGGCTCCCGAAAACGCCGCCGAGCAGAGCGGCCATGACCATCGCCGGGAAGTAGCGGGGGTCGCCGCGATCGATTCCAAGGTGCCCGACGCGCAGCTCGCTCTGGACCGACCCCGGGCGATCGACCAGCACGACTCGCCGCCCGCCCCTCTGCCGCGGCTCGATGGTGCGATGCCCCGGCCCGGTGCCCTCCCACCCTCCGAGGTGTCGCTCGACGGCGGCGAGGGTCCGGCTCGGATCGATCGCGCCGGAGATCACGATGTCCGCCACGTTGGGGGCGTAGTGCGTGGCGTGAAACGCGCTGGCGTTCTCGACGCTGAGCGCCTCGAGCGTCTCCGGCGTGCCCGCCGACAGTCGCCCGTATGGAACGTCGGCGGCGAAGACCTCGCGAAGGAAGCTCTCGTCGGCAAGTCGGCCGGGATCGGCGCGAGCCTGGAGGATGTCGTTCAGGCGCTCGGACCTGAGCCGATCGAACTCCTTGGGATCGAGGCGCGGGGTGAGGATCATCTCGGCCAGGAGGGCCAGCCCGTCGTCGAGCTTGCTGCCGAGGGCGGTGAAGCCGGCCCGCGCGCTGTCCCACGACGACTCGCTGCCCACGTCGATCCCGAGGCGCTCGGTCGTCTCCGCGAAGTCGGCGGCGTCGAGCCGCCGCGTGCCGGTCACCAGGAGCTGGGCGGTGAGCGCGGCGATGCCGGCCTGCGCCTCGTCCTCCGTCGCGGCGCCCGCATCGGTCAGGAGGTGGATCGAGACCAGCTCGCGATCGGGGAGCGGAACGAGCCACACGCCGAGCCCGTTGGCCAGGCGGTGCTGCTCGAAGTCGGGGAAGCGATAGGCCCGCGGCGCCCCGGCGATCGGCCGCGCGATCACGAGGCCGCCTCGGCCGGCACGAAGGTGAGCACCACGCGGTTGTCCGGACGCACCGAGTCGCGAAGCGCCACCATCACGCGCCCGGCGTCAACGGCCTCCCTTCGCTCGAGCTCCGAGTTGATGCGCTCGGGCTCGTCGAACAGGCACGTGTACATGCTGAGCCGATCCGCACGCTCGCTGATGCGCTCGAGCCCTCCGGCGAAGTGCGCCGCGTGCAGGTTGCGGACGCGCTCGAGGTCGGCCTCGGTCGGTCCATCGGTGGCGAGCCGGTCGATCTCCGCCAGCGTGGCGGCCTCGAGCGCCTCCGTCGTCACCCCGGGTCGGGCGGTGACCCACAGCGCGAACATGCTCGCGCCGCCGACGATCGGGAAGACGAAGACGCTGACGTCCTGCGCCAGGCGCTGCGTGCGGACGAGGGCCGCATAGAGGCGCGAGGCGCGGCCAGAGCCGAGGATATCGGCGGCCACGTCGAGCGCATCGAAGGCGTCGGTCCCGAACGGCGGGGTGCGGTGCGCCAGGTAGATGCGCGGCAGCGGCACCTGGTCGGGGACCGTCTCGCGCAGCTCCTGCCCGAGCAGCGGCTCGACGCTCATGTCGGGCGGCGGCGGCAGCGCCGGGTTCGCCGGGATCGGCCCGAAGTGGCGCTCGATCATGGTCATGGCCGCGTCGGTCTCGAAGTCGCCGGCAACGGTCAGCACGGCGTTGTTCGGCGCGTAGTAGGTCGAGAAGAACTCGCCGACGTCCTCGAGCGATGCCGCTGAGAGGTCCTCCATCGAGCCGATGGTCGAGTGGTGGTACGGGTGGACTCGGGGTAGACGAGCGCCTGCATGCTCTCGTCCCACGACGCCGTAGGGCTGGTTGTCGACGCTCCAGCGCCGCTCGTTCTTCACGACGTCACGCTGGTTGTCGAGCTTCTCCTGGGTCATCGCCGGCAGGAGGCTCGCCATGCGGTCGGCCTCGAGCCACAGCGCGAGCTCCAGCTCGTGGCCCGGAAGCGTCTCGAAGTAGTTCGTCCGATCCAGCCACGTCGAGGCGTTGAGCGTGCCCCCGGCGGCCTGGACCAGGCTGAAGTGCTGCCCCTTCTCCACGTTCGCCGAGCCCTGGAACATCATGTGCTCGAACAGGTGCGCGAAACCGGTCTTGCCGGGCTTCTCGTGCTTGCTGCCGACGTCGTACCACAGGTTTACCGCGACCAGCGGAGCGCGCGGATCGCGCGACAGCACGACGCGCAGGCCGTTGTCGAGCATGCGGCGTTCGATCGGGATCTGCGGCAAAGCTGCCTCCGCGCTGGCGCCCGGGTCGGGGCGAGATGTGATGGTCGACCGGGGGACAGGCCGATGGGCGGCGGCCGGCGCCTAGTGAACCACGAAGCCGCGGCGACTCACAAGTCGCCTCCGACCGGCTCATCGGGTTCGGCGGCGTCAAAGCGCGAGAGGCGCAGGAAGCCAATGTCGTGGCGGGTCGCACCCTCGGTCGCGAGGTCGGCCATCACCTCGCCCACCACGCTGCAGAACTTGTAGCCGTGGCCGCTGCAGGCGACGGCCACGCTCACCTGCGGCGCGTCCGGCAGCCGGTCGAGGATGAAGTGCTCGTCGGGCGAGTTCGTGAAGATGCATGCCTTGAGCGACTCGGTTGGCCCCGCCCCCTGGGGGAAGTAGCGCTCGGCGAAGGCGCGCAGCGCCGCCTCGTCGTCCGGCCGGGCCGAGCGGTCCGGATCGTCGGGGTCGATCGGCTCGTTGAAGTGGTGGTACTTGCCGAACTTGAAGCCGTGCCCCTCGTAGGTGGGAAAGCCGTAGTAGCTGCCCTCCGCGACGTCGATCAGGAAGACGGGGAACTGCTCGGGCGCAAAGCGGTCCGGCATCACCGGGCGCAGCCACGCGACGACCTGCCGCTCCGGAACCGCCAGCGGCGCGAAGCGCGGAACCAGGGAGCCCATCCACGGCCCACCGCAGATGACGAGCCGATCCGCCTCGGCGCTGCCACCATCGCGGAGCCGCACGCTCACGCCGCCGTCCGCGGTTGGCTCCCATCCGGCCACTCCTGCGCCGAAGCGGAGGTCGGCCCCCGCGGCCAGCGCCCCGTTCACGTGGGCCTGGATCGTGCGCTCGGCCAGGAGGAACCCGCCGTCCGGCTGCCATACCACGCGCGTTGCCTGATCGAAGCCGGCATAGGCCGGGTGACGGCCGCGCAGCTCGGCCGCGTCGAGCACCTCGTGGGGGATGTCGTGCCGCTCCGCGGCGTGGAGCGCCCCTCGGAACGTCGGGCCGTCCTCCGGCCCGCCCTCGACGCTGCCGGTCGTGACGAGGAGGCGCTCGCCCGACAGCGCCTCGAGCTCGTGCCACAGCTCGTAGCTGCGGCGCAGGAGCGGGACGTAGTCGGGATGCTCGTGATAAGCGAGGCGGATGATCCGGCTGTGGCCGTGTGACGAGCCGCGCTCGTGGAGCAGCTCGTACTGCTCGAGACCGAGAACGCGCTTCCCGCGACGCGCGAGGTGGAACGCGGTGGCCGAGCCCATCCCGCCCAGGCCGATGACGATTGCGTCGTACCGATCCGGCATCGCCGCAGTGTACGGGGCGCATGGCAAAGGGCCGACCCTCACGGACCGGCCCCTCGAAACCTGATGCGGATGGTGAGCGCCCAGGGATTCGAACCCTGAACCTAGTGATTAAGAGTCACTTGCTCTGCCGTTGAGCTAGGCGCCCGCGGTGACGATGATGGCGCAGGCGTCCGGACGGGTCAACCGCGGCAGGTCCGCGTGACCGGGTCAGGAAGGTCCGGGACCGCCGTTCGGCTCGGGGGCGTGGCCAGGTAGTTCGCGTCGGCGAAGCCGCGCACCGCGGTCCATGTCGAACTCATCGAGCGCGAGCAGGTGGCGCCAGGCGGTGACCACGACCGGGCTGCCGAGGTCGCCCTCGCCGCCCCACGGGGTGAGGATGAACTTGAACCGGCCGCCGAGCCCCGTGGCGACCTGGCTCTCGACGTACGACGCGAGCTCGTCCACCCGCTCGTCGTCGAGCAGGTCGGGGTCGTACCAGATGACGATGCCGCCGTGCTCGAGGTTGTGGATGAGCTGGGATCTCGGGCTGCGGGGTCGAGTAGACGCCCCAGTTCGCGATGCCGCTCGGATCCCAGTGTGGACCGGACGTGCCGGGCAGCGACGAGTACGGGTCAGGGCCGCAGGGGGCCTGCGGGTCGAGCGGCACGTCGTCCCGACCGGCACGTGCGCGTTCCCGTCGTTGGGGATGGTGATGCCGGCATTCGGGTTGGGGGCGCCGCCCATGACGACGACGACCAGGATCAGGATCACGCCGACGAGCAGCACACCGCCGATGGCCAGGATCCGCCAGTCCGGCAGGGAGGTGCCGCCACCGGTGGCGGCAGCATCGATGCGCCGGTTGAGCGCCTCGCTGCTGGCACGCTCGCGCCGCTGAATGCCGGAGGTGCGTCGTCGCTTCGTCATACGGCGGCGAAGGATACCGGACCTTCCGAAAGTGCGCCGTGGCACCCGATGTGCTCGTTGGTAGAATCGTCCGTCATGCGCGGGCTCGGCCGAGCGCACGTTCATCCCACCCGTCCACGGAGGAGCCATGTCCACAGGCAGCACCTCTCGCCGCCGCGAGAACGCCTTCACGCTCGTGAAGCGCCTCGTGTCCGGCGGAGTGACGCTGGCCAAGCTGGAGGTTCAGCGCGGCCGCCAGGAGATGGTGCGCAACCTCGGCCAGCTCAAGGGCGGGATCGTGCTGCTGGCGATCGCCGCCGGGCTGGCCTTCGTCTTCCTCATCGCCCTCGTCGCGTTCGTCATGGCGGTGCTCGTCGTCATCGGCCTCTGGTGGGTGGCGCTGATCGTGCTTGTGCTGCTCCTCGTCGTCGTCGGGCTGCTCGCCTGGCGCGGCATCAAGAAGGTCACGAGCACCAAGTTCACCCCGGAAGAGACGATCGCAGCCGTCAAGGAGGATGTCGAGTGGGCGAAGAGCCGCTTGCTGAAACGCGGTTAGCCATCGCCCGGCAGCGCGCCGAGCTGGAGCGCACATCCGACCAGCTGCGCGACGCGCTGGACATCGGGAAGCGATTCCGCGAGAACCCCGCCCTGGTGATCGGCCTGGGCGCGGGTGCCGCCTTCCTCGTCGCCGGCGGGCCGATCCGCGTGGCCAGGCTGGTGCGACGACGGCTCTTCCGCTCGGACCCGGAGAAGGCGTACGACGCGCTCCCGAAGCCGATGCAGTCGTGGGTCGACACGATGGCCGGCACGATCGGTCCTCGAGCCGCCGAGGCGCGACAGGCGCTCTCCGAGGAGCTCCTCCGATGGCGCCACGATCCCAAGCGCAACGCCAAGATCAGCAAGAAGATGGCGGAGCAGCTCGCGAAGGGGCCGGCGGGTCCGAAGCGGACGGCGTGGACGGCCTTCGAGGCGGGCGCTGCGATCCTCACGGCCGCACTGGCGCGCAAGGCGGTCGAGCGGTTCCTCTCCGGCGAGCCGCCCACCGGCGTCGGCGCGCTGGATGCCGCGGGCACCGTCGGTGGCGCCGCCGAGCCCGATCCACGCCACGCCAAGGACGACGTCACCAACTCCCCTGGCGAGCGTGCCACGGCGAAGGTCGCCGAGGACTACTCCGGCATGAGCTCGCGAGGCCGCGGCTAGGGCGTCTCCCGCAGCACGGCCACGTTCATCCAGCGGGCGCCGGTCGCGCGCCGCATCGCGAACGTCAGCTCGAACGGCGACGACTGCGTGCTGACCACCGCTCCGCTGGCGTCGCGCGTCTCCTCGACGATCGTCCCGACGCCCGCGAGACCGAGGCTGAGGCCGGTCTGCGCTCCGAACGGGACGAGCAGCGACACGTCGATCGAGTCGAACTCGTAGTGGGCCGTGACGGTCGATCCGCTCGCGACGGCGTCCCGCAGGCGTGACTGCATCTCGACGAGCCGGTCGCCGTGGTCCACGGCGACGAGGATCGCCTCGTCCCGCCTCAGCAGCGCCTGGTTCTCGAGCTCGAGGTTGCGGGCCAGCGTGACCAGCACCTCCTGCATGCCGGCCCCCGCCAGCTCATGGTCGTACTCGACGACGTCCTCGGCGACGGTGATCGACGGCAGCGTGGCGGGATCGACGGTCGCCGGCAACCGGTTGAGGAGCTCGTCCGCGTTCGGGGTCGCGATGCCGCGCGCCGGAGTCCCGGCGGCGACGATGCCGGCTCCGACGAGGAGGAGGACGAGGAAGGCCAGCCCCAGGCGGCGCGCGCCGCCGCTCAGCCCGGACAGGAGCGGGCGGAGCTGGTCGCCGGACGAGGCCGGCTCCGCGACGAAGCGCTCGACGATCGGGCGAGCGGCGCAGATCACGACGAGGCCGGCGAGGAGGCCCACCTTTGCCCCGAACTCGTCGGTCTGGGGAGCCATGAGCAGCACGCTCGTCGCCGCCACCAGCACCCCGAAGACGACGCGACCGACCTGGCCGGCCGGGACGGTCTTCGGGTCGGTGATCATGAAGAACAGGAAGATCATCACCTCGGGGGAGGTGACGACGACGCGCCAGAAGTCGAAGCCGCACACCGGTGCAAAGGCCCAGTTCGCGGTCATGCAGTGGCCCGATGCCGCCAGCAGTCCGAGCCCGGCCGCGAGCCCGATCCAGAACGCGGCCGCGAGCCCGAGGAGCTTCAGCCGGCGCGTGATCAGAAGCCCGCCGACCCCGATCACGAGGTAGGCCGCGATCATCCAGACGTTCAGCGGCGCCCACCAGAAGTCCAGCGGCTCGACCCGGGACGGGCCGAGGGCGACGAAGGCGACGACGAGACCGATGTTCGACGGGTTGAAGATGTGCGACCCGCGGCGTCGAATCACGTACTTGGAGAGCAGCGAGAGCCCCGCGATCGCCGCGAAGACGTGCCAGGCGTGGAAGCTCCACGGGTCGTCGGCCGGCGTGCCGACGACCCGGAGGATGAGGGCAACGCCGCTCCCGGTGAGCATTGCGCTTGCCGGCCAGACGAACGCCCTCGCCTGCCGGAATGTCAGCGCGACCTCCAGGATCCAGCACGTCAGGATTGCCGCGAGGATCTGCGGGACGCTGACGCGGAAGCCTAGACCGACCTGGCCGAGGACGTGGACCGTGATGATGACCGCGGCGACGTGGAGGCGTGGATCGCGGATGGAGGGCAGGATGAGCGGGTACGGCTCGCCGCGAATGGTCAGTGTCCGGGCGGTCATCGCGCGCGGATGCCGCTCGGCGCACGAGGTGCGCCGGACCCGCGATCGAGCTGGGCTGGGCGTTCAACTTCCATGACGGTCCGCGTAGGATAGCCATCCGACTGTCCGACTTCGGGCGTCGAATGATCTCGATGGCAGGAGGCCGCCGATGACCCGCGATGACGAGCGCATCCAGCGTGCACTGCAGGGGCCGATCGTCGGAGGGCTGCCCGATGCGCCGGGGATCCTCACGGCACTCAACCTGACCCCACGTCTCGGCATCCACCTGCGCGGGCTGGCTGACGAGCTGCTCTTCCATGACTTCGAGGGCGCCACCATCAGCCGCGCCGAGCGCGAGATGCTCGCCACCGCCGTGTCGGCGGGGAATGACTGCTTCTTCTGCATGGACTCGCACGGCGCGCACGCCACGGCACTCCTCGAGCGCGACGGTGACGCGCACCTTGCTCCCTTGATCGAGGAGCTCAAAATTGGAGCCCTCGAGCCGTTCGACCCCAAGATGCGCGCGCTCCTCCACGTCGCCGCAACGGTTCGCCGCAATCCGCTCGACCTGACGGCGGGCGACGTGGCGGCGGCCAAGGCGGCCGGAGCAACCGATTCCGACGTCCAGCTCGCCGTGCTCATCGCTTCGGCGTTCTCGATGTACAACCGCATGGTCGACGGGTTCCGCGCGATGACGCCGCCGACACCAGATGCCTACCGAGAGCGGGCCGGCGCGATCGCCGAGCACGGCTACAGCGCTGCCCCGGCTCCCGCACCGGTACAGGGAGGCGGCTGAGGCCGACCGGGCCAACGCGCCCGATTCGGTCCATTGGTAGACTCAGCGCCGAACCGCCAGCAGTCGACGCAGCACCGATCCGGGCGAGTGGCGGAACGGCAGACGCGCCGGCCTTAGGAGCCGGTGTCGCAAGACGTGCGAGTTCGAATCTCGCCTCGCCCACCACGCCACTCGTCGCAGCAGGAGCCAACTTGGTCACCGTTTCAGCGCGACCCGAACCGGGCTCGAAGGTCGTCCTCGAGATCGAGGTCCCCCCGGCCGAGGTCGACCAGCACTTCGCCACTGCCTACCGGCACGTCGCCGAGCGCACCCGCGTGCCGGGATTCCGCCCCGGCAAGGCGCCGCGCCAGGTCATCGACCGCTTCGTCGGGCGCGGCAGCGTCCTCGCCGAGGCGATCGACCACCTCGTCAGCGCCTCCTACGACCGCGCGCTCGACCAGGCGAACGTCATCCCGATCGACCAGCCGGAGGTCGATATCGACCCTGCCACGGTCGCCGAGGGCCAGGCGGTGACGTTCACGGCAACCGTGCCGGTGCGGCCCGACGTCGAGCTCGGCGCCTACACCGATTACCCGTTCGCGCTCGAGACGCCCGAAGTCACCGACGAGCAGGTGGAGCAGGTGATCGGCGAGCTGCAGGAGCAGCAGGCCACCCTTCGCCCGGTCGACGGCCGCGGCGCACAGGACGGCGACATCGGCAGCGTGAAGTTCGTCGGCAGCATCGACGGCGAGCCGTTCGAGGGTGGCTCGGCGGATCGGATGCCGCTCGTCATCGGCGAGAACCGCATGATCGCCGGCTGGGAGGATCATCTCGTCGGCCTCGAGATCGGCGGCACGACGGCCTTCGACATCACCTTCCCCGACGACTACCGGGTCGAGGAGCTCCGCGACAAGCCGGCGCACTTCGAGGTCGAGCTCCTCGACCTGCGCGAGAAGGTCCTTCCGGACGTCGACGACGAGTTCGCGAAGAGCGTCGGCGACGTGCAGACGCTCGACGAGCTGCGCGCCGAGATTCGAGACGCGCTCGGGAAGCGCGCCGAGGCCGACGCGCGCCACGCCTTCAGCGATCGGATCATCGACTTCGCAAGCACGAACGCCAGCGTCGAGCTGCCCGAGGTGATGGTGGCCAACGAGGTCGAGATCATGCGCGACGAGCTGCGCACGCGCCTCGCCCAGCAGCGGATCGGGATGGACCAGTACCTGGCGCTCTCCAAGCAGTCCCCTGAAGAGCTGACCAACGAGCTGCGCGAGCCGGCGACCCGGCGCGTGAAGACGCTGCTCGTGCTGTCCGCGATCGCGGAGAAGGAGGGGATCGACGCCAGCGACGAGGACATCGAGGCCGAGATCGCCGCGCAGCTGGCCCGCTACGACGATGACGCCAAGCTGCGCGAGTACCTGACCTCCCGGCGGGGGCGCAGCTACCTGCGGATGACGCTGCGCAACCGTACACTGGTCGACACGCTGATCGAGCGCGCCATCGGAGCCGATCCGACCGCCGAGCCAGAGACCACGACAGCCGAATCCGAGCCCGAGCCCACCGAGCAGACCAAGGAGTCCGATTAACCGATGCTCGTCCCGATGGTCATCGAGTCGAGCGCCCGCGGCGAGCGCGCGTTCGACATCTACAGCCGCCTTCTCAAGGACCGCATCATCTTCCTTGGTGATGCGGTCGAAGACAACGTCGCCAACCTGATCATCGCCCAGCTCCTCTTCCTCGAGTCGGAGGACCCGGAGAAGGACATCCAGCTCTACATCAACTCGCCGGGCGGCGTGGTGACGAGCGGGCTCGCAATCTACGACACGATGCAGTACCTCCGCGCGCCGGTGAGCACCATCTGCATCGGCCAGGCGGCATCCATGGGCGCCGTGCTGCTGGCCGCCGGCGCCACCGGCAAGCGCTACGCGCTGCCGAACAGCCGGATCATGATCCACCAGGGCTCGTCGGGCTTCCGCGGCAACACCCCCGACGTCGAGATCCAGATGCGGGAGAACCTCCACCTCGTCAACCGACTGCTCGAGATCCTGGCCGAGCACACGGGGCAGACGGTCGAGAAGGTCAAGAGCGACTCCGACCGCGACTATTTCATGAGCCCCGACGAGGCGAAGGCATACGGCCTCATCGACGAGGTCTTCCACGGCAACACCGAGTCGCTCATCAGCATGACCCAGGCGGCGGGCGGGACCGTCCCGACGGCCGACGAGGCAGCCGAGGCCGACAAGGCCAAGAAGTAGGCGGATTCAGCTTCCCGCGAGCGTCCCGAGCAGGATTGCCTCCGCGGCGTCCGGGTCGACCCCGGTCAGGTAGCTGGCGTTCGGCGCGCCGTCGACACGACGGGTGGCGCCGCTGGTCGGGCCCTCGCGCGTGTCGACCTCGATACGCGCGTCGGTAAAGGTGCCCGGCTCGTGGCCGGCCGCGAAGATCGCGGCGAGCGCGTCCCACAGGTAGTAGTCGCCCATCGTCATGTAGTCGTCCCTGTCGAAGAGCTCGGCCACGACGTCGAGCGCCGCGGATGCCCCACGCGCGGCGACCACCCGGCTCGCGAACTCCGCCCGCACCGGCACCTGGTTCGTCCCGTCGAGACTGATGAGGCGGACCGGGGCGCCGGCGGCCACGACCGTCGCGAGCGCGGCCGGGTCGACGTAGATGTTCCACTCCGCCGCGGCGTTGTCGGACTCGACGTCGGGCGAGCCGGCCACGTTGCCGGGTACGTCCACGGCGCCACCCATGATCCAGATCGATTCGATCCGCGACGCGAGCGACGGATCGAGGTCGAGCGCCGTCGCGACGTTCGTGAGCGGCCCCAGCGCCAGGAGCCGAATCCCGACATCCTCCGCGAAGACGTCGGCGAGAAGTGCCACCGCGTCGCCGACCGGCGCTCGGGTCGACTCGGGAAGGTCAAGGCCTCCTGCACGCTCCGCGCGTTCTCGGAACGCGGGCGGGAACGTGCGATCGCCGGCCGTCGGCGCCTCGGGGCCGCATGCCACGGGGATGTCCGGTGCGCCGAGCCGGTCGAGGAGGCCGTGGACGATGCGCAGGCCCGGCGCGCACCGCACCTCGCCGGCACCCGTGACCGTGATCGCGACGATTTCGACGGATGGCGACGCGACCAGGAACGCGATGGCCACGAGGTCGTCCGGCGCGACGTCGGTGTCGATGACGAGCTTCACCGGCTCGGGCGACGGAGTGGCGCTCGGCAGCCGGTCGACGGATCCCCGAGGGCCATTCACGTCGGCATCGTAGCGACCGGTCAAGGGGACCGAGCCGCTCCCTCGCGTGCGAGCAGCCGCCGTTTGAGCCGATCGTCGCCGCCCCAGCCCGACCAGCCGTCCGAGGCCCTGACGACTCGATGGCAGGGCACGGCCGGGAAGAGCGGGCAGCGCGACATCGCCCCGCCGACGGCTCGTGCGGCACCCGGTGAGCCGATCAGCGCCGCGATCTCGCCGTACGTCACCGTCTGACCCGGCGGAACGGTCCGCACCGTCTCGTAGACGCCGACGTCGAACGCCGACAACCCCCGAAGATCGACCGCCGGCAGCTCTGCCCCGGCCAGCGCATCATCGATCCAGCCGGCATCCAGGTCGGCCGGTTCGGGGTCGGCATCGGCGAAGCGACGCCGGAGGGGCTGGAGGAAGGCTTCGAGCGACTCGGCCCGGCTGACGGCCGCGACGCCGCGATCGGTCTCCGCCAGCAGCATCGGTCCGAGAGACGTCTCGACGCGCGCGAAGCGCAGCGGCGACATCGGTGCATCCTACGACCAATGGGGGATGCGGGATGCTCGCAGCCCCGTGCTATCCTGCCGGTCCGATGACGACGAAGTCGAAGGTCCCGTACCGCTGCTCGTTCTGCGGCAAGAGCCAGGAACAGGTCCGTAAGCTCATTGCCGGCCAGGGCGTGTACATCTGCGACGAGTGCATCAACCTCTGCCAGGAGATCATCGAAGAGGAGATGCTCGAGACGCCGCGTGCCGGTGGAAAGGCACAGGCGGCGCCGCTGCCGAGCCCGCGACGGATCAAGGACCAGCTCGACAGCTACGTCATCAGCCAGGACCAGGCCAAGAAGGTCCTCTCCGTGGCGGTCTACAACCACTACAAGCGCGTCAACGCCGGCCACCAGGTCGACGACGTCGAGCTCGGCAAGACGCAACGTGCTCCTCGTCGGGCCAACCGGATCCGGCAAGACGCTGCTGGCCCAGACGCTCGCCAAGGTGCTGGACGTGCCGTTCTGCATCGCCGACGCGACCTCCCTCACCGAGGCCGGCTACGTGGGCGAGGACGTCGAGAACATCCTCCTGCGCCTGATCCAGGCCGCCGACTTCGACGTGCAGCGCGCGCAGCGCGGGATCATCTACATCGACGAGATCGACAAGATCGCGCGCAAGACCGACAACCCGTCGATCACGCGCGACGTCTCCGGCGAGGGCGTGCAGCAGGCGCTCCTGAAGATCCTGGAGGGGACGGTCGCCAACGTGCCGCCGCAGGGCGGGCGCAAGCATCCGCACCAGGACTTCATCCAGATCGACACCACGAACATCCTGTTCATCTGCGGCGGCGCCTTCGAGGGCCTCGAGAAGATCATCGAGGAGCGCGTCGGCAAGCGGAGCATCGGCTTCGGCTCACAGGCGCAGCACTCGAAGGAGAAGAGGCGCCAGGCCCTCTTCGACAACCTGATGCCGGAGGACCTGCTCAAGTACGGCCTCATCCCCGAGTTCGTCGGCCGCCTCGCCGTCGTCGTCAGCCTCGCGGCGCTCGAGCAGGAGGACCTCGTCAAGGTCCTGACCGAGCCGAAGAACGCGGTGACGAAGCAGTTCACGAAGTTCCTGAGCCTCGACAAGGTCGAGCTCGTCTTCACGGCCGAGGCACTCGAAGCGACCGCGCGCCTCGCGCTCCAGCGCAAGACGGGCGCCCGCGCCCTGCGCACGATCGTCGAGGAGGCACTGCTCGAGGTGATGTACGACATCCCCGAGCGCACCGACGTGAAGAAGGTCGTCATCACCGGCGAGACGATCGACCACGGCAAGCCGCCGATGCTGGTGACCGAGAGCGAGGACGCCGAGCCGCGCCGCCGTGGCCGCGCGAGCCGCGCCCTGCGCGCCGAGGAGCGGGAGGAGGAGTCGGCCTAGGCCGGCTCAGCGCTCAGCTTCTTCGTCCTCGCGGCCGGCGGCCACCCCGTCCGGATCGCCACCCGGCCCGCCTCGGCTCAGGTTCGAGGCGACGATGATCTGCCCGTTCGGGACCGAGTGCATCGTGCCGTCGGCGTCGCGCAGCATCGTGCGGCGCAGGCTGAAGTCCTCGACCACGCCCTCGACGCCGGCGATGCGAACCACGTCCCCCGCGCTGTACTGGTTCTCGAGCACCACGAAGATGCCGGCCAGCCAGTCGCGCACCAGGGTCTGAGCACCGAATCCGACCGCGATCCCGACCACGCCGAGGCCGGCCACGGCAGGACCGATGTCGATGCCGAACAGGTCCGAGCGCCATGAGGACGGCGATGATCGCGATCACGCGAGCCCGCCATGCGGACCACGAGACTGCCGATGGTGTGCACGCGTCGCTCGAGCTCGGCCTGGGGGAGCACGCCGGCAGCCGCTTCCGCCCTGCGCCGTTCGAGGAGATGCCGGACGCTGATCCCGACCGCTGCGCGCAGGACGAGGAAGCCGACGAGCGCCGCGACCGCGATGAGCACGATCTGGAGCGTGATCTCGACCGACACGGGGAGGTCCGGCAGCTCGGGCATGGCCGGCATGGTAGCGACACCCGACGGGTACCGTGGTCCGTCGGGCGGCAGTACTTCCGGGGGCTGCGGTTCAGGGGCATCCTGACGCTAGGATGTGGACCGGCCGCACCACTTTCGGCGGCACTGACCCACGGCGCGTGCCGACACAGGCGCAAGGAGCAACCGGATGACCTCGAACCAGCGACGCCCCGGGTTCCGCCTGCCATGGTCCTCGGACGATGAGGCCGCGGCGCAGGCGGCAGCATCCCAGGCGAATGCGAACGGCGGCTCGCCGCCCGAGGCTGACACCGACGCCACAGCAGAGGCCGCCCCCGCCGATGTCGCCGCAGGCTCGGAGGACTCGGAGCTCGAGGCCCCGGCCACCACCTCGTCGTCATCTTCCCCCACGCCCACGGATACGGACATGCCCACACCAACGCCATCGCCCAGTCCTGAAATGCCCGAGGCACCCACCGACGCCCGTCCCGCGGCCGTCGCCGACGTCGCGCCGCCGTCGACCGAGACGTCGGCCGGCTTCATGCGCGACCTGGTGGCCGCCATGCGACGGGTTGCCGAGGAGACGCGCCAGGCCGGCCTGGCCGACCTCCGCGCCAAGTCCGAGGAGCAGGTCCAGAAGCTCGAGGCGGACAGCGAGCGACTCCGCGAGGAGCTCCGGTCGCGCGCCGAGGCGGACATTGCCGGAGTCGCCGCATGGGCGAGCTCCGAGGAGGACCGAATCAAGCGTGAGGCGGAGCAGCGCGTCGTCGGCCGCCGTGCCCAGCTCGACCAGCAGCTCGCAGCAGAGACGACCCGTGCCCAGGGCGAGGCCCAGGCCCTGCGCGACCGCGTTGCCGCATACGAGGCGGAGCTGGATGCCTACCACGCGCAGCTGAGCGACATCGCGGATCCCGCGGCATTCGCCTCAGCCGCCAAGAGCATGCCGTCGCCGCCGCGCCTCGCGGGCGTTCCAGCCCCTGCCGACGCGCCGGCCGTCGCCGACGTCGTAGCCGTAGCCGAAGTCGAGTCCGAGGCAGCACCTCAGCCGGCAGCCGAGGAAACCGTCGAGACTGCGGACGAGGTCGCACCTGAGCCTGAGATCCATCCCGCCGAGGAAGAGGTCCTGACGGCCCGACTGGCCGAGCTCGACGCCACCCTGGACGCCGGCTCGGCGGGTGAGGCCGCTGGTTCCGACGCACCGCGCGTGGAGTCGACCGCCACCGAGGTGCTCGTGAAGGGCCTCGGCAGCTTCGGTGCGATCACCGGCTTCCGCCAGTCGCTCGCTTCCGTCGACGGGATCGACGGCGTGAGCCTGAGCCTGGGCCAGACCGGCGAGTTCGTGTTCCGCGCGATCCACGCCGTCGGCTTCGACGTCGCGGCTGCGATCAAGGGGCTGGAGGGAGACTCGGCGGCCATCGAGGAGCGCCCCGAGGGTGGCCTGCGCGCCACCCTCGACCGCGCCCGCTGACCTCGCGTCCATCCCGCTTGGAAGACCCGGGTGCTAGACTCGGATCCTCGGCAACGACCGTGAGGAGTACCCCTCCACCGGCCGCACCAGAGAGACGGGCCACCCGGCTGAAAGCCCGTCGCGGAGCGAGAGGGCGAAGGTCGCACGCGAGCCGTGCGGGTCCGCCCGATAGCGCGGTACACGAGGCGGCTGCCAGGCTCACACCCGGCGCCGCGAACGAAGGTGGTACCACGACCCGTTCGTCCTTCGACGAACGGGTTTTTGTGTGTGCCGGCAGAGGAGGCGGAACCGATGACGACGACGCGACGCGAGCTCGCCCCGCGCTACGACGCCGCGGCCGTCGAGCCGGCGATCTACGAGCGCTGGCTGGCCGCCGACGCATTCCGGCCCGCCGACGAGACGCCGCCCGGCGCCGAGCGCTTCGTCGATCATCCAGCCGCCGCCGAACGTGACCGGTGCGCTGCACATCGGCCACGCGCTGACGGCCACGGTGGAGGACGTCACTCGTCCGCTACCACCGGATGCGCGGCGACGATACGCTCTGGCTGCCGGGCGTCGATCACGCCAGCATCGGCGCCCAGTTCGTGCTCGACAGGATCATCGCCGAGGAGGGGAGACCCGGGCCTCGCTCGGTCGCGAGCGCTACCTGGAGCGCATGTGGGAGTTCATGGACGAGACGCGCGACGTCATCGGCACGCAGCACCGCCGCCTCGGCGCAGTCGGCCGACTGGAGCCGCGAGCGCTTCACCATGGACGAGGGCACCGCCCGGGCAGTGCGCGTCGCCTTCAAGCGCCTGTGGGACGCGGGGCTCGTCTACCGCGGCGAGGCGCTGGTGAACTGGTGCCCGCGCTGCCTGACGACGATCAGCGACCTCGAGAACGTCCACCGCGACGAGACCGGGCACGCTGTGGACGATCCGCTACCACCTCGAGCGCGATGACGGCACGCCCGATCCCGGACGCCTGGATCAGCGTGGCCACCACTCGCCCGGAGACGCTCCTCGGCGACACGGCAGTCGCCGTCCACCCCGACGATGATCGGTACCGCGCGCCTCGTCGGTCGGCACGCGATCCTCCCGTTCCTCGGGCGCCGCCTGCCGATCGTTGCCGACGAGCACGTCGAGCGCGACCTTCGGGACGGGCGCGGTCAAGATCACGCCGGCCCACGACTCCTGACGACTACGAGATCGCGCAAGCGCCACGGGCTGCCGGCGATCACCGTCCTGGACGAGGAGGCGCGGATCAACGCCGAGGGCGGCGAGTTCGTCGGCCGTGACCGATACGAGGCCCGCGAGGCGATCCTCGACCGGCTGCCGCGAGAGCGGCGACCTCGAGGACGAGCGTCCGCACGAGATGGTCGTCGGGCACTGCGATCGCTGCGGGACGGTCGTCGAGCCGCGGCTCAGTCGGTCCAGTGGTTCATCCGCGTCGCGCCGCTGGCCGAGCGGGCGCTGGCATCGGTCCGGGAAGGCCGCACGCGGATCCTGCCGGCGCCACTTCGAGAAGGTCTATGCCCACTGGATGGAGAACATCCACGACTGGGCGGTCGGCCGCCAGCTGTGGTGGGGCCACCGCATCCCGGCCTGGTTCTGCCCGGACGGCCACATCACCGTGACCGATGCCGAGGACGGGCCTGAGCGCGTGCGCCGACTGCGGCCGACCGGCATCCGAGCTGACCCAGGAGACGGACATCTTCGACACCTGGTTCAGCTCCGGCCTCTGGCCGTTCAGCACGCTCGGCTGGCCCGACGAGACGCCCGACATGGCGCGCTTCTACCCGACCAGCGTCATGGAGACCGGCTACGACATCCTCTTCTTCTGGGTCGCGCGGATGATGATGCTCGGCCTCTTCTGCACCGACGTCGAGCCGTTCCACACCGTCTACCTGCACGGCATGATCCGCGCCGAGGGCGGCGTGAAGATGAGCAAGACGAAGGGCAACACGGTCGACCCGCTCGAGCTCGTCGACGAGATCGGCGCCGATGCGCTGCGCTTCGCGCTGGTCACCGGCTCCGCCCCCGGCAGCGACCAGCGCCTGACGCAGGCGAAGCTCGACGGCGGGCGTAACTTCACCAACAAGCTGTGGAACGCCGCCCGCTTCGTCCTCGGCAGCCGCCGGCCGACGGTGGCGAGGCGGGCGCGGCCGAGCCGTCGCTGGCCGTGCGCTGGATCCGCTCGCGCCTGGCCGAAGCGACCGAGCGCGCCACGCGGCAGCTCGACGCGCTCGACCTGGGCGGCTACGCGGCCACGGTGTACGAGGTCGCCTGGAGCGACTACTGCGACTGGTTCCTCGAGATGGCGAAGGTCGACCTGCGTCGCAGGGACGACGCGGACGCCGATGATCGCGCCGCGACCTGGGCTGGCGGCGGCCGAGGGGCTCGCCACGCTCCTGCGCCTCCTCCATCCGCTCATGCCGTTCGTCACCGAGGAGATCTGGCAGGCGCTCGCGCGACGCCGCGCCGAGCGTGCCGCCGGCGAGCCGCTGCTCGATCACGCGCGCGCTGGCCGCGACCCGGATGCGCGGACGAGGATGCCGAGTCCGCCTTCGACGACCTCGCCGCCCTCGTCCGCGGCGTGCGCAACCTGCGCACCGAGGCCGGCGACCCCGGCCGGCGCCTGGATTCCGCTCGTCGTCGAGCCGGCGAACGACGGCGCCGCCGAGACGCTGCGCTCGCGACCGGAGCCGCGTACCTCGAGGCTCTGGCCCGCGTGCGACCGATCGACCTCGCGCGCCGACGGCGAGCGCCCGGCGCTGGTCGCCGCCGGCCCGCCTCGGCGCGGCCTGGCTGGGCCGGACGCCGCGGCGGGCGAAGCGGCTGGGGAGGGCCGACGCGCGGCGCAGCTCGCCGAGCTCGACGCGTACATCGTGCGGCTCGAGCGCTACTGGCCAACGAGCGCGTTCATCGGCGAAGGCGCCCGAGGCGGTCGTCGAGCGCGAGCGAGCGAGCGCCTCGCCGACCTGCTCGCGAGCAGCGGCTGCAGCTGGGCCGGCGACTAGCCGATCGGGCCATGGCGAGCCGCCGCGTGGTCGGCTGGTAGAATCGGCCCGCGCCGCCAGAACAGGGGTCCTCTCGAACCAACATGTCGTTCCTCAGGCGCAAGAAGCAGGACGCCGCGCCGCCACCGCCGCCGACGCCGATGCAGGAAGAGGTGACGCGCGCAGGAGTACTCGGCTTCGCCATCTCGTTCGTCGCCCGCAGCAGCGATGGCCTGCGCCTGCGCGCCGATCCGGCAACGGCGCTGCCGCCATCCCCGGCATCGTCGAGCCGCTCAGCCAGACGCCCGTCGAGACGGTCGAGCCGCTGCCGCTCGAGTACTCGGACGCCTCGCCCGGCCATCGAGCGCTTCAACGAGGTGCAGCAGTGGGTCCTGGCGCGCCGCGAGGTCAGCCCGATCGGGCGGCACGGCCTCTACGTGCTCGAGATGACCGACGCCCTCGACATGACGGTCGACACGTTCTACTGCGGGCTGCTCCACGGCGACACCGACACGAGCGGCTACCCCGAGTACAACGCCATCGTCGGCGGCCTCGCGACGCACTGGGACGAGCTGTCGGGCGAGCTCATCGTGCGCGCCGTGATCGGCTGGGGCGGCAAGGGCCTGCGCGGCGACACCGAGCGCATCGGCCAGAAGCTGCTCAGCTCGCTCTACCAGCAGGTGGTCGCTTCCGGCTACAGCCTCGGAGAGGCCGAGCAGGCGCGACTTCCGGCGATCGGCGGACGTTCCGGCCTGGCCTGCGCCCACTGCGGGTTCGAGGCGGGCAGCGCCAGCGCGTTCTATTGTCCGAAATGCGGCATGCGGATGGCTCGCGGGGCCTGACCCGGCCGTACTTTCGGGGTAGGCCCCGAGCGCGCCCGAGTCCCATTGCCCGCGGTCCTGCATCGCCGGAGGACTGGTGCCAGTCCGTCACCGGACCGATCCGGACCGAACTCCACCGCGTAAGGAAGGGCAATGGAGCGACCCACCATCCTGCTCGCCATCGAAGCGCGAGTCCGATACCTACCTGGAAGCGCTCACCGCGAGCCGGGTTCGAGCCTGTCACGACCTTCGATGGCGGCGGTACGCCGCGCGGTGAATTCGACCTTGCCGTGCATCGACTGCGACCTGCGGCGACGATCCGGCACCGCGCTGTACGCGGCCCTGCACGCCGCCGGGATTCCGGCCCTGCTGCTGATCGGCGTCGGCAATGATCTTCCGCTCGGCATCGGCGCCAGCTCGGACGACGCTTGCCCTCAAGCCGATGCCCGCCGACGCGCTCGTCTATCCGCCTCCAGGCCCTCCTGATCCGCACCGGCCGCGCCCTGCCCGACAGAGTCCGGCGCATGGGCCTCATCCGAGAGCCTGTCCGCTCGGCACCCGGTCGCCGGCGAGGGCCACGTGGTCAGCGTCTTCGCCCCGAAGGGCGGCGTCGGCAAGACGACGGTGCCGTGAACATGGCCGTCGCCCTGCGCCAGCAGACCCGCGCCGAGGTCCTTCTCTTCGACGCCGACGTCGGCGTCGGAAACGTGACCTCCGTGCTCGATGTGCCGTACCGCATGGGCCTTGCCGACCTGGCCGACAGCCCGCCCGAGGAATGGACCGACGCTGCCTTCGAGCAGGTCGTCAGCACACACCCCGCGAGCGGCGTCCGGGTCATGACCTGGGGCACCGATCCGGCCGAGTCCGAGCGCGTCACCGTCGACCTCCTCCTGGCCGCCCTGCGCTGGGCACGCAACCACCACTCCTACGTGATCGTCGACAACCACCCGGGCTACGACGACCGAACCATGGCAATGCTCGCCGTCTCGAACGAGATCTTCCTCGTGGTCACCCCTGAGGTAGGCGCGCTCCGCAACAGCGCCCAGTTCCTCGAGCTGGCCCGCGAGCTGGGCCTCGGAAACGTCATCAAGGTGATCGTGAACCGGGCGAACCACGGCATCAGGCTGGAGGACATGGCCTCCTCGCTGGGCCTTCCCGTCTCCGCGACCATCGTGAGCAGCGGACCGAAGGCCGTCATTGCCTCGAACGAGGGAACGCCGATCGTCACCAAGTTTCCCCGAGACAAGGTCTCGGACGATCTGCACAGCGTGGCTCGGCTCATCTCGCAGCCGAATGCCGCCGAAGATGCCTCGCCGGCGGTCACCGTGGCTCGCAATGGTGGACGCGCTTCGGAACCCGAACCTCGCACGCGTAACACGCTCGAGCTCGCCCCGCCTGTCCGGCGCAATTGCGCCGCCCCCGAACCGATGCCATCATGCGCGCGCCGTGCCGACCTATGACTACCGCTGCCGCTCATGCGGCAACGTGACCGAAGTGATCCACTCGATGAGGGAGGACGGTCCGACCACCTGCGAGCTCTGCGGTGGCGAGCTGCGCCGGGTCCTCTTTCCGAGCCGGGATCATCTTCAAGGGTTCGGGCTTCTACCGAAACGATTCCCGCACCAGCGCTTCGAGCCCTGACAGCGGGTCCGAGAAGCCGGCCGCACCGGCATCCGACGGCACGTCAAGCCAGCGACGAAGGCGGAGAAGAAGCCCGATACGTCCGGCTCGACGAAGCCGGCCAGCTCCGACTAGGCCGACTGGGCCTGAGGGTGCCGCATCGGCGGCAGAAGCGCGCGTTCGCCGAGAGCGATAGCCCGCACTGTCCGCAGTTCTGCACGCCGACCTGCGCACCCGCACCGGCGACCTCTCGGGCCGACGCCTCCCAGAACGATCCTCGCAGCGCTGCTGCCCTGACGAGGTCCGCCTGCGTGGCAGCCGCCCCGCGGGACCGATATGGAAGAACGGCCGGCGGCTCGTCGGCCAATGCCCCGTGGGTCGGCCCGAGGCCCAGATCGTCGAGCTGAGCGCGTCGCGCCGCGACGTCGGGGCCTTCCGCGGCGGCCGCCTGCCGCTGCTCCTCGGCCGATGGGGGAGTCGGGAACGCGGAGGATCGTGTCGCGGATCGGCGGAATGCGGAACCTCGGGAGCTCCGGCTCGGGCTCGACCTCGGCCACCACCGGCTCCGCCTCGGGCTCGACCTCGGCCACCACCGGCTCCGGCCTCGGGCTCGACCTCGGCCACCACCGGCTCCGCCTCGGGCTCGATCTCGGCCACCACCGGCTCCGCCTCGGGCTCCATTTCGGCCACCACCGGCTCCGCCTCGACGAGCTCGAACGCGGCATCCTCGTCCCAGGCGACGACCCGCAGGGGGAGGCGTACCGGCTCGAGCTCGATCTCTGCGGCAATCGGCTCCGGCTCAGCCTCGGCGGCGACGGGCTCCTCGAACTTGGCGATGGCCGGCTCGGGCTCGAGCGTGGCAGACACCGGCTCCGGCTCGGGCTCGAGCTCGGCCAGGATCGGCTCGGGCTCGACGTCGGCGACGAGTGGCTCGGGCTCCGGTTCGGCGAAGGTGCGCTCAGGCTCGGCAATGACCGGCTCAGGCTCCAGTTCAGCGAACGCCGGCTCGGGTTCGAATTCGGGCGCGACGGGTGTCTGCGCGGCAGCGTCGCCGTCCGCGAACTCGGCTACCGGCCAGCCTTCGACGCCCTGTCCGTTGCCACTGACAGCGGGCGAGGTCGGGAGGTCGGACGTCGGCCACGGTTCCAGCTCCAGGCCGCGCGCGTCAGGCGCCTCTCCGATCGGCTGCCCGCCGGCGGCCGCGGGGGCGGTCATGGCGGCGGCCAGCCGCTCGGTGAGGTCGTCGGTGCCGGGGATCGGCACGCAGCTTCGACAGCGACCGGCATTGTCGTTCCAGCAGTTCACGCAGGTGTACTGGCGGCAGTCGATGCAGAAGTTGAACGACTCGTGGAATGCCTCGAGCTGCGCCGAGGCGAGGCCGTCCTCCTGGCTGCGCATGGCGTCGCCGATGGCATCCGACAGGGCATCCTGGCTGGTCAGGTAGTTGCTGCAGGCCGCCGACGAAGCCCTTGGTCTTGCGCAGCGGATTCAGGCGGGTGGGCGCGCTGAATTCGTAGCGCGTCCCGCACCGTTCGCAAAATGATTCGGTAAGGCTCTCAGTCAATGCAGCTGTGTCGCCTCCTGGCGACGGTAGCGTTCAGGGTCACGAAGTATAGCGCTCGAGGTCCATCCCGGCCCTATCGGCGCATTGGTACCCGCGGAGCGGCAATTCGTACCCTGCGTGCTAGGATCGGCCGCGATGGGCATCCTCTCGCGCGTCGAGTCGTTCCTCGAGCGCTTCCTGGAGGCGCCGGCGGGCAGGCTCGGCGCCTCGATCCAGCCGGTCAGCCTGGCGAAGCGGATCGAGCGGGCAATGGACACGAACAAGACGTACCGGGATGCGGGCGTCATCGTGCCGAACCACTACGCCCTGCATCTCCATCCATCCGACTACGCCGCGTTTGCCTCGTACCACAGCTCGCTCGAGGACGACCTCGCCCACGGCGTGCTCGCGCGCGCCCGTCACGAGCGCTACACCCTCGTGGCCCGGCCGCGAGTCGAGATCACGGCCGACGAGGGGACGCGGCGCGGCGAGATCCGCGTCGCCGCCAACGTGGTCGATGAGCGCGGCGAGCGGCTGCGGGATGCCATGCCCATGCCGGCGAGCTCCGACACCATGGTTCACGACCGGGTCATGGCCGAGGGTGCCCCTGCCTCGGCGCGGCGGGCGTACCTGCTGGTGAGCACGCGCGGCAGCCGTCCGGTTCAGTTCGATCTCGGCGGGCCGCTCATCGGCATCGGGCGGGCGAGCGACAACGACGTGATCGTCGACGACCCGATGGTGAGCCGCCATCACTGTCAGCTGCGCCTGCAGCACGGCGCATACGGGTTCGCCGATCTCGGCAGCCGCAATGGTTCGACGGTGAACGGCCAGCCGGTGACGCAGATCGCGCTCGGGCCCGGCGACGTGATCCGCGTCGGTGACACCGAGATCGAGTTCCAGGTTCGCGAATGACGGGGGAGATCCTGCGCGTTCTGCTGCTGCGTCCTCCAGCTCGGCTTCGTCGCCCTGCTCTACCTCGTCCTCATGCGCTTCGCCCGATCGCTGCTGCGCGACCTGCGCAGCGCGGAGGAGGCGCAGATCTCGTCCCGGTCGGGGATCGGCCGCCTCTCGGTGCTCGAGTCGCCGGCCGACGAGCCGCCGTCCGGCTCGACCATCGCGCTCGGGCCGATCAACTCCATCGGCCGCAACGTGAACAACACGATCTTCGTCGAGGACGACTTCGTGAGCGCGAGCCACGCCATGCTCACGTTCCGTGGCCGCAGCTGGTTCGTCGAGGACCAGGGCAGCACGAACGGGACGTACGTGAACGGGCACCGCATCGACCGCCCGGTTGCGCTGAGCTTCGGCGACGAGCTGACCCTGGGGCGGGTCCGCATGCGCCTGGATCGCTGACCGAAGGCTGATGCGCATCACCTGGCGCGGGGTTGAGCTTCGCCTGCTCCTGCCGATCCTCGCTCCTTGCCCCGTTCGGGTTCGCCGTGACGAACATCGCGCTGTCCGGCTCGTTCGATGCCGGGGACCTCACCCTGGCCCTCGGGTACGCCGCGCTCCTCCTCGGCGCGCACCTCCTCCTCGTGGCATCCGGCCATCGCGGAGACCAGCTGATCCTTCCGGCGGTCGGCGCCATGGGGGCCATCGGCATGGTGATGCTCAACCGGCTGCCGCAGGACCTGGCCGGGACGAGTGCCCTGGGCGTCGAGCTCGGCATGGCGGCCACGCAGCTGCTCTGGTTCGGGGTCGGGATGGTGGCCATGTTGGCCATCGCGGTCGGCCTGCGCGACGACGGGATCCTGCGCCACTACAAGTACTCGTGGGCGGCGATCGCGATCCTGCTCCTGGGAGCCACCCTGCTGCTGGGCTACGAGGTCAACGGCGCGCGACTCTGGATCGACCTCGGCCCGGTCAGCGTCCAGCCGGGCGAATTCCTGAAGATCGTGCTCGTCATCTTCATCGCCAGCTACCTGGCCGAGACGCAGGACGCTGCTCACGAGCGCCACGATGCGCATCGGCTTCATCAGCTTCCCGCCGCTGCCGTACTTCCTGCCGATGCTCGTGCTGTTCGCCGCCGTGATGCTCATCGTCGTCCGCCTCAACGACCTCGGCACCGCGCTCCTCTTCTTTGGCATCTTCCTGACGATGCTCTTCGTGGCGACCGGCCGGCGAAGCTACGTGCTCATCGGGCTGGTGCTCTTCGTTGCGGGGGCGTTCGTTGCCTACCAGCTGTTCGGCCACGTCCAGGCCAGGGTGAACGTCTGGATCGATCCCGTTCGCAGATCCGCTCGGCGCCGGGTTCCAGCCGGTGCGCGCGCTCTACGCCCTCGGACGCGGCGGCATCTTCGGCGAGGGGCTCGGGCAGGGCATCGTGACGCTGGGCGGAGGGTTGACGATCCCGTTCGTCCACACCGACTTCATCTTCACCGCGGTGGCGGAGGAGCTCGGCCTGCTCGGCGCACTCGCGCTGCTCGGCATCGCGGCGGTGCTCGTGTTCCGCGGCCTGCGCATCGCCGCCCTGGCGCGCGACGACTTCGGCGGCCTGCTGGCGGTGGGGCTGACCGCCAGCCTCGGGCTTCAGACCCTCATCATCATCGGCGGCAACACGAAGCTGATCCCGCTCACCGGCATCACGCTGCCGTTCGTGAGCTACGGCGGCTCGAGCGTCCTGGCCAGCTTCATCATGATCGGGCTCCTCCTGGCGGTGAGCCACCGCAGCGCGATCGGCGCAGATGCGGACGCGGACGGCAGCGCCCGATGATGATCGCGACCAACGTCCGGCGGCTCGGCCTCTACCTGATGGTGGCGTTTGCCATCGTGTCGGGCAGCATCACCTGGTGGCAGGTCGTCGAGGCACCGAATCTCGCGCTCCGCCCCGACAACCCGGAGGTCCTCGCGGCACGCCGCAGCCTGCCGCGCGGCACGATCTTCGACGCCGGTGGGCAGGTGCTCGCTCGTCGGAGGTGATCGACGGACTGAGCAGGCGGACGTACTTCGACCCGGCCTTCACCCACGTCATCGGCTATTCGAGCCTGCGGTTCGGCAGCACCGGGCTGGAGCGCGCCTACGAGGACATCCTGGTCGGCCAGACCGATCCGAACCCGATCCGCGATTTCGTCGGCGACATCCTCGACCGCCAGCCGCAGCCGCGCGACCTGACGCTGACGATCGACCGTCGCCTCCAGGACTTCGCCGCAGCAGCAGCTCGGCTCGCGACCGTGGCGCGGTCGTCGCGCATCGATCCGCGCACCGGCGCGGTCCTGGCGCTGGTCTCGACGCCCGACCTTCGACGCGACCCCCATCTCGGGCGACCCCGACGGCGCGCAGGAACCGATGGACGCGCTGCGAAACGACCCGGCCGAGCCGCTGCTGGCCCGCGATCGCGCAGGGGCACTACGTCCCGGGCTCGATCATGAAGGTCGTCACCGCCGCCGCCGCGCTCGACGCCGGCATCATCACTCCCGAGACGACCTTCCCGGATCAGCAGCGGGAGGAGACCGACGGCTTCGTGGTCGACGGCTTCACGATCCGCGAGCACGACCTCGGTGGCATCCAGCCCGGCACCTGGCCGCTCTCCGAGGCGATGCAGGTCTCGAGCAACGTCTTCTTCGCGCACGTCGGGCTCGAGCTCGGTCCGGAGACAACCCTCGACTACGCGCGGCGCTTCGGCTTCTGCCAGCCCGGGCGCATCGGCGAGCCGGACCGCGCGCTGTCCGTGGCGTCGAGCACGGTCACGGCCGCCGTCGACGGGGACTGCGCGCCCTTCGGCAGCCAGGTCGAGCTTGCCAGCGCCGCCTTCGGACAGGGATCGACCAGCGTCACGCCGTTCCAGATGGCGCTGGTGGCGGCGACGATCGCGGGCGACGGCGTGATGCCACAGCCGTACGTCGTGCGCGACGTGCGCGAACATTCCGAGGATGGCGTGCCCAGCGAGACGATCCTCGACACGTTCGGATCGGGTGGTGGCACCAGGGTCGTCGGATCCTCCGCGGCGGGCGCCACCCGCCAGGCGATGCTCGACGCCGTGAACGGCGAGCTCGGCCGCTTCTTCGCGGGGCAGGGTGACGTCACGCTGTACGGGATCAGCAACGCGCGCTCGGCCGGCAAGACCGGCACGGCCCAGCTGGGAGGGGAGCAGGCGCCGCACTCGTGGTTCATCGGGTTCGCGCCGGCGGAGGCGGATGCGACCCCGCAGATCGCCGTCGCTGTGCTGGTCGAGTCGGGCGGCTCGGGCGCCGACCGCGCAGCGCCGATCGGCGGCCAGGTCATGGCCGAATGGCTTCGCCTTTCGGCCCAGTAGGCGTCACGGGGGCGGAGATCTCGGGCCGTGTCCAGCATCAGGCAGGATCTATCACTAACGATCTGTTTCGTGACGGATCGCGTTACAGACCCCGCCCCGGTGGCTGAGCGCGTCTGAACCGTTCCGTAACGGTCCGGAGTATTGTCTTGCAACAACGGGCCCCGTGCCGCGGCGCCCATGTGCCCAGACAGGGGAGAGCACTCCACCGTGAAGAACGTCCAGCAGCCGGCCGAGCGCGCCGTGGCCAGCGTCGAGCGCGTGATCGTCGGCAAACACGTCGAGGTCCGGATGGCGCTCGTGGCGCTGCTCTGCCAGGGCCACATCCTGATCGAGGACGTACCGGGCGTCGGCAAGACGATGCTGGCAAAAGCGCTCTCGCAGAGCATCGGCTGCTCGTTCCGGCGCATCCAGTTCACGCCCGACCTCCTCCCGTCGGACGTGACCGGCCTCTCGATCTTCAACCAGAAGACCACCGAGTTCGAGTTCCGGCCCGGACCGATCATGGCCCAGGTCGTCCTCGCCGATGAGATCAACCGCGCGACTCCGAAGACGCAGAGCGCGCTGCTCGAGTGCATGGAGGAGCGGCAGGCAACGATCGACGGCGTCACGTATCCGATGCCGACGCCCTTCATGGTCATCGCCACGCAGAACCCGATCGAGTACGAAGGCACCTTCGCCCTCCCCGAGGCGCAGCTCGATCGTTTCATGCTCCGCCTCCGCCTCGGCTACCCGAAGGCGATGGAGGAGCTCGTGATCCTCGACGAGCAGAAGCGCCGGCATCCGCTGGCCGAGGTCGCCCAGGTCCTGGGCCTCGACGAGCTGCGCGAGATGCAGGCGGCCATCAAGGAGGTCTACGTCGACCAGGCCGTTGCCGAGTACATCGTTCGCCTCGTGCATGCCACGCGCGAGCATCCCGACGTGTACCTGGGCGCCTCGCCGCGCGGATCGCTGAACCTGTACCGCTCGGCGCAGGCCTACGCGGCGCTCGCCGGGCGCGACTACGTCATCCCCGACGACGTGAAGCAGCTTGCCGTCGCGGTGCTGGCGCACCGGCTCATCGTCAAGAGCCAGGCGTCGCTGCGCGAGGTCGACCCGGAGCAGATCGTGCGGGAGATCCTCGCCTCGGTGCCGGTGGCCGATGCCGCCGCCGCGGCGGAGACCAACCGGGCCCGGATCACCTAGGCCCGCCCGATGGGGCTCTTCAGCCGTCACCTCCGCCTCCTCTTCCTGGCAACGGCGCTCGTCGTCGCCGCCTTCAGCACGGGCATCGACTTCCTCTTCTTCCTGACCTACCTGATGGCGGCAATCGGCATCGGCTCGTGGCTCTACGCGCGCCGCGGGCTGACGAGCGTTCGTGCCGACTACCGCGTGCTGAATCCGCGGACGCACGTCGGCGAGGTGCTGCAGGCCATCTATCGCGTCGAGAACCACGACCGGTGGGGGAGGCCGTGGATCGAGTGCTGGAACGAGTCGACCCTCGCGGCCAGCCTCCCGGGGCGAGTGATCGGGATCCCCGCGCGCAGCACCCGGCAGTGGCTGGCCAAGGTGACGCTGACGCGGCGCGGGAGCTACCGGCTCGGGGCGCTCCGCGTCCGCACCGGTGATCCGTTCGGGCTCTTCAGCAGCGAGATGATGGTCGGATCGCCGACGAACGTGGTGGTCTTCCCCGAGGTCGTCCCGCTGCCGCACTGGCGCCTCCCGCCGTCGCCGATCGACGGCACGACACCGATGCGGCGCCGCTACGAGGCCGCCACGCCGCTGGTGAGCGGCGTTCGCCCGTACGTGCACGGCGATGCGATCAACCGCATCCACTGGCTGTCGAGCGCGCGCCACGGCGAGCTCCACGTGAAGGAGTTCGACCTGGAGCAGGCGGCCGACCTGTGGATCCTGCTCGACCTCGATCGCTCCGTGCATGCCGGCGTCGGGATCGATGCGTCCGTCGAGACTGCCGTGAAGGTCGCCGCGTCGATCGCCATGCGCACGCTCTCGGACAACCGCTCGGTTGCGATGACCGCCTCCGCGCGCCGGCTCCAGATCCACCAGCCGGACCGCGGCCCGCGCGTCGAGCAGAAGCTGCTTCACCTGCTGGCGAACGTCCAGGCCGATGGCTCGAACCCGCTGGCCGAGGTCCTGAGCGCGACGCTGCCCCAGCTGCGCCGCGGCATGACCCTGTGCATCGTCACCGGCTCCACGGACCGGACGTGGGTGCGCGGCCTGTCGGCGCTCCGGCGGCGAGGCGTGGCCGCCATCGTGATCCTCCTCAACCGTGCCTCGTTCATCGGCGTCGAGCCTGACGACCACGCCCGAGCGGAGCTCGCCGCGGTCCGGCACGCGCTGGCCGAGTACGACATCGAGCACCGCATGGTGCGCCGCGGCGACGACCTCGCCGAGGCGATCGGCGGAAGGCAGCGGACCCGTGGCTGATCTCCGTGATCGCCTCCTCTACCCGAAGGCCGGCTGGCTGAGCCTCGGCCTGCTGATCATCATGGCCCTCGCCCTGTCATGGGCGGTGCAGGGGGCCGAGTGGCTCGACCGCAGCGAGTTCCTGCCGCCTGTCGCGCTCTGGGCCATGCTCGCGGGCGCCCTGCTCGGCATGCTCCGGACGACGATCGTCGTGACGCTGCCGATCGGCGCGCTGATCGGGGCGGCGGTGGTGATCTGGGCCATCGGCGGCGAGTACCACACCGCGCTGGATCAGATTGGGCGCGTCGATGCGCTGCGCGACGACCTGGTGAGCTGGACCACCGTGGTGCTTCGCACCGGATACCCGGCCGAGCTGTCGCCGTACGCCGTCGGCCTCGGCGTGCTCATGTGGTCGACGGCGTTCATGGCGGCCTACGCGGTGTACCGCCACAACCGGGTGCTCGACGCCATCGTCCTCCTCGGCGCCGCGATGATCATCAACCTCTCGGCGACGTTCACGGACCTGTTCGGCCATCTCCTGCTGTTCGTGATCGCCGCGCTGCTCCTCTGGCTGCGGGCAGCGCTCGTCGACCGCCAGGACGGCTGGCAGCGCCGCCGCGTGAACGAGAACCTGGAGGTGCCCGCCGCGATCCTGCGCTCCGGGATCATCTTCGCCGGGGCCAGCGTCCTGCTTGCCTGGGTCCTGACCAGCGTGGCGGTGGCGGCTCCACTCACCAGCGCCTGGCGCGGCTTCGACGGCGTCTGGACCACCGTGCGCGACCAGTTCGAGGGCGCCTTCGGCGGCCTGACGAACCCCCAGTCGCGGATCACCGGGAGCAGCTTCGGCTCCAGCTTCACGGTCTCCGGGACGTGGATCAGCAACGACGACGAGGCGCTCACCGTGGCGGCATCGCGCCCGATCTACCTGCGCACGGGGAGCTACGACGTCTACAACGGCCGCGGCTTCGAGCGCAGCGAGAGCACGAGGCGCCAGGTTGCGCCCGGCGATCCGCTCTTCACCGGCGCGACGTCGGAGCGCCCGAGCGAAGTCGAGGCATTCGAGCTCGAGACGATCACGATCCAGATGCACCAGACCCTGGGGCGAAACCTGTTCACTGCCGGCGCGCCCCTGCGGATCTACGCGCCGATCGTCATCCTCGAGCCGGCCGGGCACCCGGTGCTTGGCGGCCTCGAGGCCGCCAACCCGATCGGTGACGGCGAGGGGTACCAGGTCGATGTGGCAATCAGCCGCGCAAGCGCGGCGCAGCTTGCCGTGGCCGGCGAGGAGTACCCCGAGGCCGTGCGTGACCTGTACCTGGACACGGCCGGCGTGACCGACCGCGTCAGGCAACTCGCCGAGGAGATCACCGCCGGCCTCAGGAACCCCTACGAGAAGGCCGATGCCCTCGCGGACTTCCTGCACAGCGATCCGCAGTTCACGTACGCAACGGATCCGGGGCCGCCACCGTCCGACCAGGACCTCGTCGACTTCTTCCTGTTCGACGAGAGCGGGCGGATCGGGTACTGCCAGCACTACGCGAGCTCCATGGTGGTCATGGCCCGCTCCATCGGCCTGCCGGCTCGCGTCGCCGTCGGCTTCGCTCCCGGCACGCCGCAGGAGGACGACTCCTACCTGGTGCGGGAGGCGAACGCGCACGCGTGGGCCGAGATCTACTTCCCCGGCTACGGCTGGCAGATCTTCGAAGCGACGAAGTCGATCAACCCGCAGTTCACACGTGAGCGTGGGGACCCGGCCACGGTCCTGCCGCCCCGGACTGGCGTCGACCCGCTCCTCGACTTCGAGTCGCAGGACATCGCAAGGAACCCGGCCAACCCGTTGCCATCCTTCGAGCTCGTCGAGGGCGGCGTCGACGCCGCAAATCCGAGCGCTCCATCCACGCTCGACCAGGCACGCAGCGGCAACGCGCTCCTGATCGCCGTGCTGGTGCTGGGAGCCGCAACCTTCATCTTCCTCCGCTTCCGGCACCTCCAGCGCCGATGGCGGCTGCTCCCGGCCGGCGATCGGGCGTGGCAGCACATGACCCTCGCCGCGGACCGCGCGGGCGTCGGCCCTCGCCCGTCGGAGACGTTCTACGAGTACGCCGGCTGGCTCGAGGAGCAGCTGCCCCGCCACTCCGAGCCGATTCGGACGGTGGCCGACGGCAAGGTCTGGCAGTCCTACTCCGGGCGCAAGATGACGGCGTCGGCAGCGTCTCGCCTGGAGGCGGCCTGGAGCAGCCTGCGACTGCCGCTGGTCGGCCTGGCCCTCCGTCGCTGGCTGCGCAACCTGTTCCGTCGCCGCGACTGAGGCCTCGCTAGAGGGCGAGCGGCCGCCCCTCCGCCTCGTCGACGTGGGTGGCGGTGCGTCCGAGGAGATGGAGCGTGTCGTTCCATCGGTCGAGCCGCCAGCCGTCCACGATGGCGGTGCAGATCCCGAGCGACGCGTTGTCCACGTCGAGCGTCCACGACGCGACGTCGCCGGCCCGCAGCAGGACGCGGGCGAGCACGCGGAGCGTGCCCCCGTGGCTCACCAGGCAGACCGGCCACGCTCCGTTGCCGGACTCCAGATCGTCGAGCAGGGCCGACACGCGGGCGGTCGCGGACGCGATCGGCTCGCCGCCGGGAGGCTGGCGAATCCCGGCGTCACGGCGCCACTGCGCGTAGCGATCCGCATCGGCCACGGCGAGCTCCTCGTGCGTGCGTCCCTCCCAGTCGCCCTGCCCGATCTCGATGAGCCGTGGATCGGGTTCGACCGAGACCCCGACCGCGGTACCGATGGCCTCCGCCGTCTGCATGGCGCGAGCAAGGCTCGAGCTGATGATCCTGGCCGGCCGCGTGGGGCGGTCACCGGCCAACCGGCCGGCGAGGAGCCGGGCCTCGGCGCGGCCGTCGTCGCCGAGCGGTGGATCGAGATGTCCCTGGAACCGGCCCTCGCGGTTCCAGTCTGTCACCCCGTGGCGGACCAGCAGCAGCCGACGATCGGTCACCGAGCGCCGGCGGTCTGAGCCTCGAACGCCTCTCGAGCCGCACGGCCGGCCGCCCCGCCATCGGCTGCGTGGCCGAACTCTGGGAGCGTGCCGCCCATGATCTCGAGCGCCTCGGCCATCTCGTCAATGCCGACGTCACCCATGTGGCCGAAGCGAAGGATCTTGCCCGTCCACTTGCCCTGGCCGCCGGCGATGACGAGCCCCTTCGCCCGCATCGATGCGTTGAACGGACCCCATTCGATCCCGTCGGGCAGCCAGGCCGCCGTGACCGTCGCGGACCGATGCTCCGGCGGCGCGACCGGGCGCAGCCCGAGTGCCTCCATGCCGGCCACGACACCGGTTGCGATCGCGGCATGGCGGCGCCAGGTGTGCTCACGCCCCTCCTCGCGCAGGCGACGGACACCGACGCGCAGGCCGTACAGGATGCTGATTGCGGGGGTCCACGGCGTCTGGCCCTTCCCGGCCCACGTGTGGGCCTCGCGGAAGTCCCAGTAGAAGCGCGGCATGGTTGCCGACTCGCCGGCGGCGCGTGCGCGCTCGCCGACCGCCGCGATGGCGATGCCCGGCGACGCCATCCACGCCTTCTGGGACGCGCTGACCACCAGGTCGACACCCCAGCCGTCCATCTCGAACGGCATCGCGCCGAGGCCGCTGATGCCGTCGACGATCAGGAGCGGATCGCCCGGCGCGGCGCGGATGACCTCGGCCAGCCCGCGCATGGGGTTCGCGACGCCGGTCGAGGTCTCGTTGTGCGTAACGAGCACCGCTCTGTATGGCTCGGTGACCGCGAGGTGAGCGCGGAGCGTCTCGGGATCGGCGGCTGAGCCCCATTCGACCTCGAATCGGTCGACGTCCGCGCCGAACGCGGTTGCGATCTGGGCGAAGCGGTCACCGAATGAGCCGATGGTGACGGCAAGGACGCGATCACCGGGCGAAAGGCTGTTGACCACGGCCGCCTCGAGCGCGCCAGATCCGGACCCGGTCAGGAGCAGGATGTCGCCGTTCGTGCCGATGAGCTCGGCGAGCCCGGTGGACGTCTCGTTCAGCAGCTCGGCGAACTCGGTGCCGCGATGGTCGATCATCGGCTGGGCCTGGGCCTCGCGCACCGCGGCCGGGATGGGCGTCGGACCGGGAGTCCGGAGATTCTGTTCCATGCCGCGCATCATAATCCGCGCATGCCGCGACGCCGATCGACCCCGGACGCCACCGAGCAGCTCTTCGGCGACTCCGTGATCCCCGACGCGCCGCTCGCGGCGCGGATGCGGCCGCGGACGCTCGACGAGTTCGTCGGCCAGCCGCACCTGGTCGGCGCGGAGGGGGCGCTGACGCGGGTGGTGACACCGGGCCACCGGCCGTCGCTCATCCTGTGGGGCCCGCCCGGGAGCGGCAAGACGACCCTCGCCCGCCTCCTGGCGGACCGCGCGGGCGGCACATGGCGCCAGCTCTCCGCGGTCACCAGCGGGGTCGCCGACATCCGGGCGCTGGTGGCCGAGGCGAAGGCGTTGCGCGAGGCCGGCGGCCACATGATCGCGTTCATCGACGAGCTGCATCGGTTCAACAAGAGCCAGCAGGACGCGCTCCTGCCGCACGTCGAGGACGGCACGATCGCCCTCATCGGAGCGACGACCGAGAACCCGTACTACGAGATCAACTCGCCGCTCCTGTCGCGCATGCGCGTCTATCGGTTGAACCCGCTCGACACCGATGCGCTGGGCGAGATCGTCGACCGTGGCCTGGCCGAAGCTGAGCGGGGGCTGGCGGGCCGCGTGCGCCTCTCCGACGACGCGCGCGCCACGCTGATCGACCTGGCCGGTGGCGACGCCCGCGGCGCGCTCAACATCCTCGAGGCCGCCGCCGCCGTGGTCGACGATGGCGCCGAGATCGTGCCGGAGGGCGTGGCCGAGGCCGCGCAGCAGCGGCTCCTGGCCTACGACCGGGTCGGCGACCAGCACTACGAGGCCGCATCGGCCTTCATCAAGAGCATGCGCGGCAACGACCCGGATGCCGCGCTCTACTGGTGCGCGTCGATGGTCGCGGCGGGGGAGGATCCGACCTTCATCGCGCGGCGGATCGTGATCGCCGCCTCGGAGGACGTGGGCAACGCCGATCCGCGCGCCCTCCAGCTGGCCGTGGCCGCCATGCAGGCGACCGAGATGATCGGATTGCCGGAGGCGCAATACGCGCTGGCCCAGGCTGCCGCCTACGTGGCGGCTGCCCCGAAGAGCAACCGGGCCGGAGCCGCCTACTTTGCCGCGCTGGCCGAAGTCGAGGAGCACGGGCGCCTGCCGGTGCCGCTCCACCTGCGGCCGTCGTCCCATCGGCGGCTGTCCCGCGAGCAGGGCTATGGGAAGGGGTACCTCTACCCGCACGACTACGCGGATGCCGATGTCGACCAGGAGTACATGCCGGACGCCCTGATCGGGCGCGTGTTCTACGAGCCCTCCGAGGAGGGGCTGGAGCTCAAGATCGGAGAGCGGCTGCAGCGGCTCCGCCGGCTGCGCCTCGAGTCGAGGCAGAAGGCCAGGGGCAAAGGGCCGAGGTGATCTAGGTGCGCCCGGACTCCATGGTGCCAGCGCTAGATGGCTTGCCCGTCCGCGCGATCAGCCGTGAGCAACGAAGTCCGTGGAAGCACAGCTAGCCGACCAGGCCGAGGGCCGAGAACGCCGCCCACGCGGCGAGCAGGAGCACCAGCATCAGGGCCGTCAGGATGCCGATGTTGCGAAGGTCGCGCTCGACGTAGTGATACTCGGACTGCTCGCGCAGCGTGAGGGTGGAGCCGGCCGGGGCCGGCGCAGCCACGCGAGGCGGGGGATCGAGCGA
Source organism: uncultured Chloroflexia bacterium (assembly GCA_963839635.1). Taxonomy (GTDB): domain Bacteria; phylum Chloroflexota; class Limnocylindria; order QHBO01; family QHBO01; genus JACDBZ01. The sequence continues at coordinate 36,898 of CAWIVT010000006.1, read as the reverse complement.
GGTCGCCTCGCGCGCATCGGGTGTGCCGACCGGCGGGATGGGAGTCGGCGCGGCGGGGCGCGGCGCGCGCGGAACGTTGCGCTGGCGGGCCTTGCGGCTGGCTGCCTTCCCTGCTCGACGGGCCACTCGGATACCTCGACTGTGTGTCTGGCTCGGCGCACGACGCGGTCGGTCGGGCGCCACGGGGCGGCTATGATACCGCCGAAATTCGATGTCCGACCTGAACCGCCTCCTCACCGACAACCTGGCCCTGGCGTTCGGCGTGCTCGCGGCCCTGGTGCTGCTGCTCCTCATCGGATTCATCGTCCAGAGCATCCGGCTGAGCCGTGCCATTCGAACGTACCGGCTCCTGGTGCGCGACGGTGACAGCGGGACGCTCCACGACCGCCTCGTCGGCAGCGCCGAGCAGGCGGTCAAGGCGACCGAGCGGATGCGCGAGATCGAGGGCATGCATGCCGTCATCGAGCAGCGCTCGCGCCGCAGCCTGCAGCACATTGGTCTCGTGCGGTTCAACCCGTTCGAGGACACCGGTTCGGACCAGAGCTTCGCCATCGCCCTCCTTGACGACCAGCGCGACGGGGTTGTCCTGAGCAGCCTGCACGGGCGCGCGAACACCCGCCTCTTCGCGAAGCCGGTCTCCGATGCATCCTCGTCCCACAACCTGTCGGAGGAGGAGACGCAGGCCATTCGGATCGCGGTAGAGGGGACTCGGCCCGGGTGACGATCGGGGCGATCGACCCCGAGCAGCGCCGCGTGGCGGAGCGGCTCGTCCTCCAGGCCCTGCGCCGATTTCATCGCGAGCAGCCGCTCGCGGTCGACCTGCGCATGGACGCCCTGGTTGCCCGTATCGCACGGCTTGCCGCCGTTCGCCCACCGAGCCGCCATCGTGGCGGAGCGCCGCTCCTGCTCGAGGAGGCAGAGCTGCGACGCGTGATCGACGACCTCGTCACGGCCGGCATCATGACGCGCAGCGGGAGACGCGTCCGCCTTGCCGACGCCGAGCCGAGTATCGACCCGGAGATGGGGGAGCGCGTGGCGCTGCTCATGGCCGGGCTGCGCGCCTCCGGTGCTTCTCCACCGCGCGTCGAGGGCATCGCCGCACGGCTCGGGATCCCGCCAGCCGTCATCGACCAGCTGCGGGCGGCCGGCCAGCTGCGCCAGATCGCGCCGGGCATCGACTACCCGGCCGAGGTCTGGTCCGCGCTGCGTGCCAAGGTCGAGGGCCTACCTGGCACCATCACCATCGCCCGGCTGCGCGACGAGCTGCATGCCTCGCGTCGCCACGCGGAGGCTATCCTCTCCGCGATGGGGCAGCGCGAGCGCGTGCGAAAACCTGGCCCTCGGGCGCGACCGCAACGTTGGTCGAAGAGCTGATGGGTAGTTGGCACCGCGGATGCTCTGAACGACGGAGTGCCTGACAAGGGAGCTGCCGGCGTGGTCCTGGACGGTGTGATGCGAGGCAGCTCGAACATCGTTGTACTGGTGACCGCCGTATGAACGACGACCGCCGAGTGGATGCGCGATTAGCCGAGCGAATCCGATCCGGCGACACTGGGGCGCTCGGCGAGCTCTATGACCGCTATGCGTCGATCGCACTGGCCACGGCTCAGCGCGTCGTCGGTGGGCGGGATGAAGCGGAGGATGTGGTGCACGATGCGTTCGTGGCGGTCTGGCGGAAAATCGACCGTTTCGATGCGGAGCGCGGGGCTCTCCGAGGTTGGCTCATGACCGTCGTTCGCAATCGCGCGATCGATCGCGTGCGTGCACGACGGACAACAGTGGACGTCGACGATGCCGATGAGCGCTCACTGCTGCGCACAGGTCCGAACCCGACCTCGGACGATGTGTTCCGTCGCGCCGCGGCAGGTGACCTGCGGATGGCGCTGGCCGGGCTGCCGGATGAGCAGCGCCGCGCCGTCGAGCTCGCCTACTTCGAGGGATACACCTACCGCGAGGTCGCGGAGATGACCGGCGTGCCCGCGGGCACCGCCAACGGGCGGCTCCGCCTGGCGCTCGGGAAGTTGCGTGACTCGCTCAGCGGGACGGCGGCGGGCCCTCTCGGTGCCGTTGACCGCGCTGCCGGCGCGGAGCTGAACCGATGACGGATCGCTCGTCCCTCGACTGCGCGGCTGTCGACGAGCTGAGTGCGTCCTACGCCCTCGGCGCCGTCGGCGGTGGCGAGGAACGCGCCATCAGCGTTCATTTGGCGTCGTGCGATCGCCCGCATGACGACGCACGCGTCTTCATCGAGGTCGCGGCCGTTCTCCCGAGCTCGCTCGAGCCAGTGACGCCGTCCGCCGGGCTTCGCGATCGACTGATGGCGACCGCCCTGGCGACGCCTCAGGAGCATCGTCCGGCGGTCGTATCGGCCAGGCAGCCGGTTGCACCCGTGGAAGCGCCGCGCCGCGCGTGGTGGCAGGCTGGCTGGCAGCCGTCGGCCCTTGCCGCGGTGGCGCTGGCCGCTGCCATCGGCCTTGGCGCCTGGGGAGCGACGCTCAACGACCGGCTCGCGGAGCGCGACACCGTCCTCCGGGCCATCGCCTCCGCGGATGCCATTTACGCAGCCTCTGGTCCTGCGGGCACCGGCCTGGTGATCGAGTCGGGCGACGAGGCCATGTTCATGGCCGAGGACCTCGCCGAACTTCCGTCAGGCCAGCTGTACGAGTTCTGGCTGATCGACGCTGATGGCAACGCCGTCGCCGCCGGGACGCTGACCGAGACCGGTGGCCTTGCTGTCGTGACGCTCGAACGCGACCTCGAGGGCGCGACGACGTTCGCCGTTACCGTCGAGACCGAGCGCGTGGATCAGTCGGTCAACGATCCGGTCCTGGTCGCAGCGATCGAGGCCTAGTCCTCGCCGTTTCGCCTCTCGGTGATTCAGAAGGGCCTCTCCCGCGTATCGGAAGGGCAATCACACGTCGTGATTCGCCATTCACACAGAGGAGACCTCCCTTGCGATCCTGGAAGCCGACGTCACTGCTGCTCGCGGGCCTGATTGCCCTCGCTGCCTGCACGTCCAACACGGGCACCTCGACCGAGCCGAGCGCGGCCGAGTCGACCGCCCCTGAATCAACCGCTGCGGAGTCGATGGCGCCGATGTCGCCCGACGAGTCGATGGACATGGGCGGCGACGCCTCCGTCATCGACAGCGACGCGGCCAACCTGCGCACCGATCTCGACTACCTGCTCGGCGAGCACCTGATCCTGGCTGCCAAGGCCACCGGTGCGGCGCTCGACGGCAGGACCGATCAGTTCGAGGCCTACGGTGGCCTCCTGAACACGAACGGCACCGACCTCGGTGGCGCGATCGGCTCCATCTACGGCCCGGAGGCCGAGGACGAGTGGAACCGCATCTGGAGCGCCCACAACGGGTTCTTCGTCGACTACACCACCGGCGTTGCGACCGATGACGCCGCCCTCGCCGACGGCGCAGTCGAGGACCTGACCACCATCTACGTCCCGGAGTTCAGCGCGTTCCTGGCCGGCGCCACCGGGCTGCCGGAGGATGCCATCGCCGGTCTCGTGACCGACCACGTCCTTCAGACGAAGGCCGTCGTCGACGCTCAGGCCGCCGGTGACTGGGAGGCCGCCTACGAGGCCATCCGCACCGCTTACGCGCACATGCAGATGATCGGTGACGCGCTTGCGCCGGCGATCGCTGAGGGTAACGAGATCGACGGCGAGGCCATCAACGCCGGCGTCGACTTCCGCGTGGCCCTCAACCAGCTCCTCCAGGAGCACCTCTTCCTGGCCAGCTTCGCGACGGACGCCGCGCTCGGCGCCCGTAATGACGAGTTCGCCGCGGCCGGAGCCGCCCTGAACACGAACGGCACCGACCTCGGCGGCGCCATCGGTGGACTCTTCGGCCAGGAGGCCGAGGACGAGTGGAACCGCATCTGGAGCGCCCACAACGGCTTCTTCGTCGACTACACCACCGGTGTGGCCACCGACGACATGGCCGTCCAGGACCAGGCGGTCTCCGACCTGACAGAGGTCTACGTTCCCGAGTTCAGCGCCTTCCTGGCCGGAGCCACCGGCCTTCCGGAGGACGCCCTCGCGGAGCTCATCACCGAGCACGTGCTCACCACAAAGGCCATCGTCGACGCCCAGGGCGCCGGTGATGTAGCCGGCGCTGCCGATGCCGACCGCGAGGCGGCAATGCACATGCGCATGCTCGGCGACCCGCTCGCATCCGCGATCGTGGCCGCAACGCCCGAGAGCTTCGAGTAGTCGAGCCCTCTCCGTCCAGGGGTGGCCCGGGTATCCGGGCCACCCCTTCTTCATACGCACCAAGGATTGAACGATGCGAACCAGATTCCTCCTACCGGCCCTGCTGATCGGACTCGTCGCCTGCAGCGCCCCAGCCGACGGCGACAGCCAGAGCGACAGCGCTGGCGCTGCCACGGACGCGCCTGCGGCCGCCGAGGCGCTGACGGTCAACGTCATGGACTTCATGATCGACCCGAGCGCGCTGGAGGCCACGGGGCCCACCGTCACCATCGAAGTCACCAGCGACGGCCCCACGCCGCACAACCTCACCGTCCGCGATGCGAGCGACGAGGTCGTCATGGCGACAGCCGACCTCAGCACGGGCGGCTCCGAGACCATCACCGCCGACCTCGAGCCCGGCGAGTACACCATCTTCTGCTCGCTCGGGGGCCACGAGAGCCTGGGCATGAGCGGGACCCTGACCGTGACCGCCCCCTGAGGAACGCGACAGACGAGGTGTCCGATAAGCCCCGGATAACGACGGGGTGAATCGGTCCTCGGCTACCATCGACGACATGCCGCCGGTGGTGCCCGCACCAGATCAGATCCCGTTCTTCGAGGAGCTGGCCGCACTGCCGCGGCCACGCCGTCCACACCTTCGCGTCCAGCCGCCGCTCCTGGCGGACCTGACCGCCCGTCAGCGCAAGGCGGTCACGCACGGCGTCGGGCCGCTTCTCATCGTGGCGGGGGCCGGCACCGGCAAGACGACGGTCATCACCCGCCGCATCGCCTGGCTGATCGCCGAGAAGCGGGCGCAGCCTTCGGAGATCCTCGCCCTCACCTTCACCGACCGGGCCGCGGCGGAGATGGTCGAGCGCGTCGACCGCCTGGTTCCGTACGGGCACAACGACGCGCGGATCGGCACCTTCCACGCCTTCGGCGACCGGCTCCTGCGCGAGCACGCGCTCGAGGCCGGGCTGTCGGATCGCTCCACCGTGCTCTCGCGCGCCGAGCAGATCATCCTCCTGCGCGAGCACCTGTTCGAGCTGCCCCTCGACCGCTACCGCCCGCTTGGCGATCCGACGCGCTTCCTGTCGGCGCTCGTGACGCTCATCAGCCGCCTGCGCGACGAGGACGTCGGACCTTCGGCGTATCTCTCCGCCGCCGCCGATGCTGGCCGACGCTCTGCCGCACGCGCCGGACGACGAGGCGCTGGGCGAGCGAGGCCGCCAGGCAGCCGAGCTGGCGGCGACGTACGCCGCCTACGAGCGGCTCATGCGCGCGACTGATCGGCTCGACTTCGGCGACCAGGTGACCCTCGCGCTGCGGCTCCTGCGCGATCACCCCGCCGTGCTCGAGGAGGAGCGAGCGCGATATCGCTACATCCTGGTCGACGAGTTCCAGGACACGAACCACGCACAGTGGGAGCTGGTGCAGCTCCTGGCCGAGCCGCACGGCAACGTCACCGTCGTGGGCGACGACGACCAGAGCATCTACCGCTTCCGCGGCGCCGCGCTCGGCAACATCCTCGGCTTCCGGGCCGCATACCCCAAGGCGGCGAGCGTCGTGCTGGTCGACAACTACCGCAGCCGGCAGCCGATCCTCGATGCCGCGCATCGGCTCATCGAGCCACAACGACCCCGACCGGCTCGAGGCGCGCGAGGGGCTCGACAAGCGCCTGCGGGCGCGCTCGCGATTCGACCGGCCGGAGCCGGCCGCCGGACCGATCGAGCTGGTCGGGTTCACGACCGGCTCCGACGAGGCCGATGCGGTCGCCGACCGCATTCGCCGCCTCGATTCGTGGTGGGCGCCGGGCGGGCGAGCACGCCATCCTGGTACGCGGCAACCGCGATGCCGATCCCTACCTGCGGGCGCTCAACATGGCGCGGATCCCGTGGCGCTTCAGCGGCACCGCCGGCCTCTACCGCCAGCCCGAGGTCCGCGTCCTCATCAGCTTCCTGCGCGCCGTCAACGACCCCGATGACTCGGTCAGCCTCTACGACCTCGCCACGAGCGAGATCTTCGGCCTCGACGCCGGCAGACGTGACGGTGGCGCTCAGCGCGGCCCGCCGCCGTCGCAGCAGCCTCGCGGCGGCGCTGCGCGACGCGGCGAGCACCCCGAGCGACTCGCCGTTCAGCCTGCGCGCCATCGAGGTCGTGCAGCGGCTGCTCGGCAGCCTCGAGGCGCATCGGGCGATGAGCACCGAGACGAGCTGCGGCGAGCTGCTCTACCACTTCATCTCCGCTCAGCGGCTGGCTGGCGCGTCTGGCGCACGAGGGACGCGAGACCGGGGAGGAGCGGCTGGCGAACGTGGCGCGCTTCTTCGAGATCGTGCGCCGGCAGGGCAGCCTCCTGCGCGACGACCGCCTCCCGTTCCTGGTCGCCCAGCTCGACACGCTGATCGAGACCGGCGACGACCCATCCACCGCCGATGTGGAGCTTCGACGAGGGCGACGCGGTCCACGTCCTCACGTATCACAAGGCCAAGGGCCTCGAGTTCAGCGTGGTCTACATGGTCGGGCTGGTCGCGGATCGCATTCCCGGGTCGCGATCGGCGCGACGCCCTCGAGCCCCCGGACGCGCTGCTCCGCGACGCCGGCGCCGAACGGCGGACCAGCACACGGCCGAGGAGCGCCGGCTCTTCTACGTCGGCATGACGCGCGCCCGGGAAGCGCTCGTCGCTGACCTGGGCGCAGGACTACGGCGGGCGTCGCTCGCGAGCGTGAGCCAGTTCGTCACCGAGGCGCTCGACCTGCCGCCGGCCACGCCCGCCGAGTCGGTCCGCCCGGCGCTGCTCGAGCAGCTGGCCCGCCATGCAGGCTCGTCGCGCGAACGGCGCCCGCTCCGGCGGCGCAGCGGCCCCCGATCGGCGACCGCCCGCTCTCGCTCAGCTACGGCCAGATCCACGACTACCTCGACTGCCCGGCGCGGTACCGGTATCGCGCATGTCGTCCGCATCCCCACGCCGGCCTCGCACCAGATGGTCTACGGCCGCGCGCTGCATGCGGCGGTGCAGGCGTACCATCGCCGCCAGCTGGCGGACGCTCATGACCGCTGGCCGAGCTGCATGCGGCCCTCGACGCCGAACTGGGAGTCGGTCGGCTTCCTGACCCGCGAGCACGAGGAAGCGCGACGCGCGGCAGCGCACGAGGCGATCGACCGCTTCTGGGAGGCCCAGCAGCGCGATCCGGCGCGGCCGACCGCCGTCGAGCAGGACTTCACCGTCAGCTTCGGCCGCGACCGGCTCCGCGGCCGCTACGACCGGGTCGACCGCGACGATGGCGGACCGCGTCGTGATCACCGACTACAAGTCGAGCGACGTCCGCGACCTCGCCGACCGCCAACCGGCGCGCCCGGGAGTCGCTCCAGCTGTCGATCTACGCCCTGGCCCACGAGGCGCAGTACGGCGTCGCTGCCGGACGAGCTGGCGCTCCACTTCCTCGAGTCGGGGATCGTCGGCCGCGCCGTGCCGACCGAGAAGCGGCTCGCCGAAGGCGCAGGAGCAGCTGACCTCGGCCGCCGACGGCATCCGCGCCGGCCGCTTCGATGCGACGCCGGCGGCCATGCGATGTGGCTACTGCCCGTTCCGCGAGATCTGCCCCGACGCGTCGCGATGAGCGGGCGCCACCGGCTCACGGTCGTCGCTCCTCATCCTGCTCGCCATCCTGGCCGATCGTGCTCCTCGTGGCTTTCGCCGGTCGCACCTGCCCCGTGGAGACCGGTTGCGCAGCCATGCCCCGATGCGGCGCGCAACCGTGTCGTCGTCGTGGTCGCTGGCCTCGGCGGCGCATGGCGCTGCTGGTGACCCCGTTCGCCTTCCTTGGCGAGATCATCACGCGCCGACGCATCGTCTATCGTGGCGCCTGGCTGCGGGCCGCCCGTCGCGGCGTCCTCGTCGGACTGGTCGTGGCGATCCTGGCCGGCCTGCGGCTCGGCGGCGCGCTCAGCGTGCCGGTCGCCCTCTTCGTCGTCATCCTGGCCGGGGTCGTCGAGTGGCTCGCAGCCCGGCGGGAGCGCTAGCGCGGGAGGGTACCTCAACATGGCGCAATCGGCCGATCGGCTCCAGGCAGCGGTCGACGCCATCCTGCCGGATGCCCTCGATCTCTCGCACCGGGTGCACGCCAATCCGGAGATCGCGTACGAGGAGCGCCAGGCCGCGTCGCTGGACCTCCGAGCTCATGGCGCGCCACGGATTCGAGGTGAGCGGCCCGGTCGGCGGGCCTTGAGACCGCCTTCGTGGCACGCCGACCCGGGTCCCGACCGGGACCGGTCATCGCGTTCCCCGGGGAGTACGACGCCCTTGCCCGAGGTGGGGCACGGCTGCGGGCACAACCTGATGTGCTCGTCCAGCGCCGGTGCGGCCGTCGCAGCGGCCCGCGCCCTCGGCCGAGACTTCGCCGGCGAGATCCGCTTCATCGGGACGCCGGCCGAGGAGGCGGGGAACGGCAAGGTGACGATCATCGCAGGAGGGCGTCTTCGACGACGTCGACGTGGCGCTCCAGATCCACCCGTCGGATCGGACGAGCTCCGAGATCGTCTGCCTGGCGATCACCGACGTCGACGTGACCTTCCATGGAAAGCTCGCCCACGCCAGCTCCGACCCGTGGCTCGGGAAGAACGCTCTCGACGCGCTCGTGCTGCTCTACACGATGGTCGCGCAATGGCGGCAGCACCTGAAGCCGGGCGAACGGGTCCACGGGATCATCACCCATGGTGGCGCGGCGCCGAACATCGTGCCCGACCTCACGAGCGGTCGGTGGTTCCTGCGCACGCCCATCGACGAGGACCTCGATCCGATGATCGCCCGCTTCCGAGAGATGGCCGAGGCAGCCGCACTGGCGACCGGCACCACCGTCGAGGTTGACCGAGGCGCCGAACCGATGCCGGACCATGACCAACAACCAGACGCTCCTCGAGATCTGGCGACGCGAGCTGGAGGCCGCCGGCTGGCGGGACGGACCGATCAACACAGAGACCGGCAGCACGGACATGGCCAACGTCAGCCACGAGGTACCGACGATCCACCCCGAGATGGCGATCGCGCCGGAAGGCACCCCCGGGCACTCGCGAGAGTTCGCGGCGCATGCCGGCGGCCCTGATGGCGACGCGATGCTTCCGATCGCCATCCGCGTGCTGGCGGCGACAGCGGTCGAGCTCGTGGAGCAGCCCGGAGCTCGTGGAGCGCGCGTGGGCCGAGCTGTCCGCGGCCGGGGCGGGCCGCCGGCGGAGGCAGTCGCGCTGAGCGACATCCTGGCCGGCCACGCGAGCGACGCGGAGCTGCTGGCCGAGATCTACGACCTCGAGCACGACGAGATCGACGAAGACCTCGCCTTCTACCGCGAGTGGGCGCGTCGGTCGCCGGGCAGCGTCATCGACCTCGGTTGCGGGTCGGGCAGGCTGTTCGAGCCGCTCCTGGCCGGAGGCGCCACCCGGATCGTCGGCGTTGACGGCTCGCCGTCGCTGCTCGACCGTGCCGCGGCGCGCGTCCAGTCCCACGCGAGCCTGCGGCAGGCGCACGCGCCGAGGGCGCATCGAGCTCACCGTCGGCGACGTCCGCACGGGTGCGGCGGCCGCGACCGCTTCGCACTCGCGATCCTGGCGGGCGTGATCTCGCATCTCGACGGTCCCGAGGACGCGCTGCGCGCGTTGGCCGCCGCGCGCAGGCTCCTGGAGCCGGATGGGACCCTCATCGTGGACGTCCTCGGGCCGGGCGGCCTGCCGCCTCACGACCTTCCGCTCAGCCTCGATTGGGAGCGGACGATGGGCGACCGGCGCGTCGTGCGGCGGAGCCGGCTCGAGCGTCGTGAGGCGCCGGAGGGACTGCGCGTGACATACGCGACGCTCACGGATGTCGTGCGGGCCGATGGTACGATAGCCCGGCTGCCGGCCAGCTTCCGGCTCTGGTATCCGACCGCAGCGGCGCTCGTCGCCCTCGCCGGAGAGGCAGAGCTGGCAGTCGTGGCGGTCTATGGGTCACATGACCTGGAGGGGCTCGACGACGACAGCGAACGCTGCATCGTCGTCGCGCGACCGAAGGCGGTTCTTCCGGAGACGGAGTGAGGCATGGCAGGCGAACAGATCCGGCTCCTCGTGGTGGAGGACGTTCCCCAGGTAGCGTCGCACGTGCGATCGCTGCTCCAGGCGCAGTCGCAGATCAAGATGCTCGACGTGGTCACGTCGGGCGATCGCGCCGTCGGGAGCGTGGCTGAGCTTCACCCCGACGTGGTCATCGTCGACGCGCTCCTCCAGGGCCGTGTGAGCGGGCAGCAGGTGGCCGAGCAGATCCGTCGCGCCGATCCGCAGGTCGGGATCATCATGCTCACCGTCCCGCAGAACCCGGTGCGCGAGGACGCTGAACGCGGGATCGACGCCGTGCTGAAGATGCCGTTCTCCGGCTTCGACCTGACCACGCTCATCCGCAAGGTCGGCGAGACACGCGCGGTCGAGTCGGCGCGGGCCGGCTCCCTCATCGTCACGCTGTTCAGTCCGAAGGGGGGCGTCGGTCGCACGACCCTGGCGTACAACCTCGCGGTTGCCCTCGGCAAGGACCACAAGGTCTGCCTCGTCGACGGCTCGCTGCAGTTCAGCGACCTGCGCGGGCTCCTGCGCGTTCCCGCGGTCGCGCCGAGCATCGTCAACCTGCCGACCGACCGGATCAAGGAGTCGGACTTCACCGACGTCGTGTGGCGCGACCCGTCGGGCATCGACATCCTGCTTGCCCCACCGCGCGTCGAGATGGCCGAGATGGTCACGACGCGCGACATCGAGAAGGTGCTCTCGCTCCTCCGCCAGCTGTACGAGTTCGTGATCATCGACACCCGCGCCGCGCTCTCGGACGACGTGCTCGTGTTCCTCGACTCGGCCGACCTGATCCTCCAGGTGCTGACCTACGACAGCATGGCCATCCGCAGCCTCGCGATGTCGGCGGAGACCTTCAAGGCCATCGGCTACCCGCCGACGAAGCTCGCCACGGTCCTCAACCGATCCGACGCTTCGGGCGGCTTCGACAAGGCGGATGTCGAGCAGGCGCTCGGCGCGCGAGATCGACTTCGAGGTCGTGTCCGACGGGCGGCTGGTGCTGTCGTCGAACAACGAGGGGATCGCGTTCGTCGCGTCCAGCCCGGAGGCTCCGATCTCGCAGGGCGTGCACCGCATCTCCGAGTCGCTGGCCGCCCACCTCAAGGGCCGCGCGCCGGCCCTGGTCGACCGCTGAGCCGCGACGCGGCTGATCGGCACGACCCTCGCCCGATCGGCGTCTTCGACTCCGGCGTCGGAGGGCTGACCGTCCTCTCGGAGCTGCGTCGCCGCCTTCCCGCACGAGTCCACCGTCTACCTCGGGGATAACGGTAGAGCTCCGTACGGTCCCCGGCCCGCTGACGAGGTGCGGCGCTTCACGCTCGAGGCGGCCGACTGGCTCGCTCGGCCAGGACGTGAAGCTGCTCGTGCTCGCCTGCAACACGGCGACAGCGCGCGCTCTCGACCTGCGTCCGCGAGCGCTCATCGGTGCCGGTGGTCGGCGTCGTGCGCCCCGGCGCGGTCGCGGCCGCATCGGCCACGCGCAGCGCGACGGTGGCCGTCATCGCAACCGCGGGCACGGTGGAGTCCGGGGCCTACCCAGATGCCATCGTCGAGGCGGCGCCCGGGACGACGGTCGCGCAACTTGCCTGCCCCGAGCTGGTGCCGATGGTCGAGGCCGGCATCCTCGACGGTCGCCGCGCCGAGTCGGTGCTGCGCGCCTACCTCGAGCCGCTGCTGGAGGGCACGCCGGCGATCGACACGCTCCTGCTCGGCTGCACCCATTACCCGCTGCTGCGCTCCGTGATCGAGGAGATCGTCGGCCCGCAGGTGGCGGTCGTCGACTCCGCGTTCACCACCGCGCTCGCCGTTGAGGACCTCCTCGACGCGCTCGGCGGCCCGAGCATCGGGCAGCGAGACCCCGCAGCACCGCGTCGCGACGACCGGCGAGGTGGACGCGTTCGTGCGGGTGGCGTCGCGGCTCTTCGGCGATCGGCTGCCGGCGGTGGAAGCGGCCCGAATCGAGCCTGCCGGCGCCATCCCCTAGACTGAACCGCATGTCACGCCACACCACCCGCCTCGGTGCGGGGATCCTCGTCGGCGGCCTGCTCGCGTTCGGAGCGAGCGTCGCGTCGCGCGAGATCATGCGCCGCGCCGGCACGCGGCTGATCGACTGGCAGGCGGTGCGCGAGATCGCGCATCGCCGGCTCGGCGATGCCGCGGCTCCCATCCCGGCCGCGCCAGCGCGCCGAGGCGGAGGCCTTCTACCGCGCCACGCTGCTCCGGATCGAGCCGATCGTGGCCGAGGAGATCGGCTCAGAGCTGCCCGAGGCGCTCGAGACGCCGGCCGTCGTGGATCGGCTCCAGTGGGTCGACCTCAACCTCGCGACCTTCAGCGTCCTGTTCGAGCGGATCGAAAAGACGCTGCTCGAGCCGCGCAGGAAGGTCCGGACACGCCGGGCCGGGCCATGTCGCGCTGGGTGAACCGCACCGTCGGCAACCAGCAGCTCGGCTTCATGCTCGCCTTCCTCGGCCGCAAGGTGCTGGGCCAGTACGACGTCAGCCTGCTGGCGGCCGGTCCCGTCCGCGGGCGGCTCCACTTCGTGGAGCCGAACATCGTTGGCACGGCCGCCGCCATGCGGGTACCGCGCGACGAGTTCCGCACCTTCATCGCGCTGCACGAGGCGACGCACGCCTTCGAGTTCGAGGCGCACGCCTGGCTGCGACCGTACTTCGCCGGAGCTCGTGGCCGAGACGGTCGAGCAGCTGGCCGCCGAGTCGGGCGGGCTGATGGGTCGCCTGCGCGAGGCCGTGGCGGGCGGCGAGGGCCACTGGATCGAGCGGATCATGACCCCGGGCCAGCGGGAGTCCTTCAATCGCACGCAGGCGCTCATGTCGCTGCTCGAGGGCTACTCGAACCACGTCATGAACGCGGCCGGCGCCCGGATCCTGCCCAGCTTCGCCGAGATCCACGATCGATTCGAGCGGCGGGGCGAGCGACGCGGCGCACTCGAGCGCGCGATCATGCGGCTCACGGGGCTCGACCTGAAGATGGAGCAGTACGCCGCCGGCGAGCGATTCGCCGATCGTGTCATCGCCGAGCGCGGTCGCGAGTTCCTGAACCGCGTATGGACCGGCCCCGAGCAGCTCCCCTCGCTCGACGAGATCCGTGACCTGACAGTGGATCGCTCGCATCGAGGGGACTGCGTCCTGAGCGAGCCGCCACTCACCGTCCTCGCCACCCCGATCCTCGGCGTCCCGCTCTCGCGAGACCTTGCCGCCCGGATCGAGGCGGTCGACGGCGTGCGCTGCGCCCGGATCGCGGCCGACGGCCGGATCCACGGTGACGCCGACGAGTCGGCATTCGACGAGGCGGAGGTGCTCCTGCGTGGGCGCCGTCCCCGCATCGGTGCTCGACCACATCGTCTCCCGCTCCCCGCGCCTGCGATGGATCCACTCGGCTTCGGCCGGCGTCGACCGCGTCACCACTTCCGCCGTGCGCGAGCGCGGGCTGCTCGTGACGAACGCGCGCGGCGTCTTCAGCCGCCCCATCGCCGAGTACGTGGTGATGATGTCGCTCGCCATCGCGCGGCGGCTGCCACAGCTCCTCGAGCTCCAGCGCGAGCGGACGTGGCAGCCGCTGCGCGGCCGGGAGCTGGCCGAGCTGACGATCGGGATCGTCGGCTACGGCAGCATCGGCGTCGAGCTGGCTGCGCTGCTTCGAGCCATTCGGCTGCCGCATCCTCGCCACCCGCCGCCGTCCGGAGCTCGGCGCCGGCGACGCAACGCACGTCGAGCTGCTCGGGCTGGATGATCTCGGCGAGCTCCTCGCGTACCAGCGACATCGTCGTGGTCGCCGCTCCGCTCACCGACGAGACCGCCGGTCTCATCGGCGCGGAGCAGCTGGCGCGAGATGCGGGAGGATGCCTGGCTCATCAACATCGCGCGCGGCAGGCTGATCGACGAGCTCGCGCTGCGGCGCGCGCTCGACCTCGGGCTGGATCGGCGGCGCGGTGCTCGACGTCTTCGGGGAGGAGCCGCTGCCTCCCGACTCGCCGCTGTACGACACTCCGAACGTCGTCATCACGCCCCACACGAGCTGGGCATCGGATCGGGTCGCCGAGCGCACCGTCGACCTGTTCATCGAGAACCTGCGCGCCTACCGCGCCGGCGAGCCGCTGCGCAACCTCGTCGACGTCGACGCGGGCTACTGAGATCGATGCAGGTCACCATCGTCGGACTGCCGGGGAGCGGCAAGACGACGGTCTACAACGCGCTCACCGGTGGCCACGCCGAGACGGGCGGCTTCTCCGGCAGCCGTGCGGCACCGAACGTCAGCGTCGTGAAGGTCCCCGACGAGCGCGTCGATCGGCTGGCCGCGCTCTTCGTGCCCAAGAAGACCACCTACGCGGACGTCACCTACGTGGACGTCGCCATCCCGGCCGGAGCCGCGCGCGAGGGGACCGTCAATCCCGACGTGCTGGCCCAGCTCCGCAACGCCGACGCACTTCTCCACGTGGTGCGGGCGTTCGACGATCCTGCCGCTGCCGCGGCGAGCGACCCGTGGCGCGACGTCGAGGACCTCGACCTGGAGTTCACGGTCGCCGACCTGACCGTCATCGAGAAGCGGCTCGAGAAGCTGAAGACCCAGGGCCGTCACGGCTCGCAGGCCGAGCGCGACCAGGCGCAGCGCGAGCAGGAGCTCCTCGAGCGGATCGAGCCGCACCTGTCCGACAGCAAGCCGATCCGCTCATTCGGCCTGACCGGGGACGAGGAGTTCCTCCTGCGCGGCTACCGCTTCCTGACCCAGAAGCCGGTGCTCGTGGTGCTGAACATCGACGAGGCGCGCCTGCCGGAGGCCGTCGCGCTCGAGGTCGCGGGTCGCGAGCGCTACGGGCAGCCGCAGACCGACGTCGCGGCGCTGGCGGGGAAGATCGAGGCCGAGATCGGCGAGCTACCAGAGGAGGACGCACGCCTCTTCATGGACGACCTCGGCATCGCGGAGCCGTCGCGCGGGCGGGTCATCAGCCTCACCTACGCGCTCCTCGGGCCTGTTCAGCTTCTTCACCGCTGGGGAAGACGAGTGTCGGGCATGGACCCTTCGCATCGGCTCAACCGCGGTGGATGCCGCCGGGGCGATCCACTCAGATTTGGCGCGCGGCTTCATCCGCGCCGAGACGATCGGCGTGGACGACCTGCTGGCGTGCGGCAGCATCGCGGAGGCTCGCAAGCGCGGCCTCCTGCGCCAGGAGGGAAAGACCTACCAGGTTCGCGACGGCGACGTGCTGCAGATCCTGTTCAACGTGGGCCGCTAGGGCTGCTCTCCAGCTCCGCCACGATCGAGCGGAACTCGTCGCTCGGCTCCGACCAGGTAGTTGTCGGGATCTGCCATGCCGACGCTCATCGAGGCGCGCAGCTTCTCGTCGCTGATGTACGTGAAGCCGTGGTTGCGCTCGAGCTCGCGGGCAACCGCCTCGACGAGGGTGTCCTCCTCGAATGTGTCGAGCACCGCGGCGCGAGCCGCGTTCACCATCGTCGCGAACTGCTCTGGGGTATGGTCGCGCTCCGAAGTGAGGAGGGCATCGGTCATCAGGTCCGTTGCGCCCTCGTGGAGCTCGTAAAAGAAGAGTCGCATCAGCCGATGATAGACCGATGACCTCGACGCTGATCGTCGGGGGCCTGACGATCGACCGCTTCCCCGACGGCACGGTGAGCCCCGGCGGTTCGGTCCTGCATTCCGGCCTGGCAGCGGTGGGGGAGGGCGCCGTGCTGGCCGTGCTGACGGTTGCCGGCGACGAGCCCCCGGCCCGGGCCGGCCTCGACACGCTCTCATCGCTGGGCGCGGTCGTTCGCCAGCCGGGCCCCACGACCGTCTACCGCCACGAGGAGCGCGACGGCGTCCGCGTCCTCGTCTTCGAGGCGCGCACCGAGCCGATCGGCGTCGAGTGGCTGCGCGACGTCGGACGGCCGGAGGTGGCGCTCGTGGCGCCCATCGGCGACGAGGTGCCGGCATCGCTCGTCGCCGCGATGGGCGCGGAAGTCGGGCCCACTCGGACGGTCCTGCTCATCCAGGGATGGCTCCGGCGGCTCGTCGTCGGCGAGGAGGTGACGGCGCTGCCGCTCGATGCGCTTGCTGACGACCAGCTGCGCGCGATGGGCGAGGCCGACGCGGTCGTGGTCAGCACGGAGGACCTCGTCGAGTCTCCCGGTGACCCGTTCGCCCAAGCGGCTGAGCTGCGCCGCCGGATTGGAGCGCGCCCGATCCTGCTCGTCACGCTCGGCCCGCAGGGCTACCTGCTGGACGATCCTCGCCTCGATCGCGTCGTGGCCAGCGTTCCGCGGCGAGTCGTGACGGGCGTCCCGTCGGTCGGCGCCGGCGACACGTTCGGTGCGTCGCTCGCGGTGCACCTCGCACGCGGCTCGTCAGCTGCTGCCGCCGCGGACCGCGCCACCGAAGCGGTCATCGCGATGCTCGAGGCGCGACGCCTCACAAGCGCCCGCTGAAGAGGTCCGTGCGAGCCTGCATAATGGGCCGATGGTCAGCATCAGCGCGAGACTCATCGGCTTTCCTCGTATCGGTCCGGCCCGCGAGCTGAAGTGGGCACTGGAGCGCGCGTGGAGCGGCCGTCTGCCACTCGCCGAGTTCCACGCCCGCGTCACCGAGCTGCGCGAGGGCCATCTCGAAGAGCAACGAGCGCTCATCGGCTCGGCCGTCGACGACTACTTCCTCTACGACCAGGTGCTCGAGACCGCGATGCAGCTGGGCCTGGTCCCGGCCGATCAGCGCACGGCGCTGGCGGACGATCCCTTCGGCGTGCTCACGGTGCTGGCGCGGGGGTCGACCGATCGAGAGGCGTGGGAGATGACGAAGTGGTTCGACGCGAACTACCACTACGTCGTCCCTGAGATCGACGCGCTGCCGGACCGCCTCGTGCCGCTGCCATGGCGAACGCCGCTCGGGGCAGCGGACACGGCCTGGGCCGTGCTCGGCCCGTATAGCCTGGTGAAGCTCAGCAAGCTCGGCGACGGGATCGATCCGGCGGAGCTGGGCGCGGCAGCGGGCCGCGCGCTGTGGTCCTTCGTCCGAGAGCAGCGGCAGCGCGACCCGGGCTTCAGGCTCCAGCTCGACGAGCCGTCGCTCGGCATGGCGATGTCCGACGAGGATCGGGGGCTGCTCGACGCCGCCTACGAGGATGCGCAGGACCTGGGTCTCGCCGAGCCGGCGCTCGTCACCGTCCAGTTCGGACGTCCGTCGAGCGTGACGGTGACGAGCCTCGGGCGCCGCGGCCTCGCAGTGCAGGTCCCCCTCGACGCGGTCGACGACCTGACCGCCGATGGAGCGTGGGACGCCCAGCCCGAGCACGTTGTCTCCGTGATGGATGGTCGCAGCGTGTGGAGCGACGACTTCGGCGACGCGCGCCCGCGGATCGAGTCGATTGGGGACGACGGCAAGCCCATCCGCCTGGTGCCATCCACAAGCTTCCTGTTCCTGCCGCACACCGTCGAGGGCGAGGATCTGCCGCCCGGGTTCGCGTTCGCGCGCGAGAAGGCGGCCGCGCTGGCGAGCTGGGCCGCCGCGTTCGCCGGCGACGCGGCCGTCGATGCGCCGAGCCCGCCGGTGGCGCAGTGGCCCGAGATCGGCGAGATCCGCCCGCGGGTCGGCCGCGACGAGCGCCGCGTTGCCCAGGCCGACCTCGATCTGCCCCTCTTCCCGACGACCAGCACTGGCTCGCTGCCGCAGACGAGCGAGGTGCGCCAGCTCCGCGTCCGCCTCACGCGCGGCGAGATCGACCGGCCCGCGTACGAGCACGAGGTCGACCGCATGATCACCGAGGCGGTCGCGTGGCAGGAGGCGGCCGGCATCGACGTGCTCGTGCACGGCGAGTTCGAGCGGACCGACATGGTCGAGTACTTCGCCGAGAAGCTCGACGGGTTCTACACGACCCGCAATGGCTGGGTGCTCAGCTACGGCAGCCGATGTACCCGTCCGCCCATCCTTGCGGCACCACCGGTGGCGAACGAGCCGATGACCGTCCGCGAGTGGCGCGTCGCGCAGGCGGCCGCCGGCCGGCCCGTGAAGGGCATGCTGACCGGCCCCGTGACGATCGTGAACTGGAGCTTCCGGCCGCCGGGCGTGCCCGATGACCGCCTCTTCTGGGCGGTCGCGCAGCCGATCGCGGAGGAGGTCCGCGCGCTGGTGGATGCCGGCGCCCGGATCGTGCAGGTGGACGAGCCCGCCGTCCGCGAGCGCTGGCCGCTTCCGACCGTCGACGCCGAGGAGCGGCGCCGCATCTATGCCCGCGGCGTGCGCGCCGCCCTCAATCACGTGTTCAACCAGGCACCCGCCGTCCAGATGCACACGCACATGTGCTACGGCGACTTCGGCGACATCGTTCCGCTCTGGGGCGATGCCGGCGTGGACGTGGCCTCGATTGAGTTCAGCCGATCGAAGGACGCGAGCTACATCCACCAGTTCTACGAGCTGTTCGATGACGGCCATCTGCAGATCGGCCCCGGCGTGTTCGACGTGCATTCGCCGCACTCGCCCGGGACCGAGACGATGGCCTCTCGCCTTGCTCACTTCCGCGGCTTCATGGACGCCACCGACCTGTGGGTCAACCCCGACTGCGGCCTGAAGACCAGGTCGTGGCCGGAGGTCGAGCGTCAGCTCACCGACATGGTCGAGGCCGCCCGGGAGATTCGCTCGGCCACGGCCGCGGTTCGGGCCGAATAGGCATGCTCGCGGCCCCCACCGGCTGGGTGGAGATGGTCGAGGTCAACCCGCCGCAGCTCCCGGACATGACCCATCTCGACCTGCGCGGCCGATGGGACCACGTGCTCATCACGGACAACCCGTTCAAGCAGGTCCGCGTCTCGCCGTATGCCTACGCGGCTCGGATCACCCACGACATCGATCACGTGCGGCCGACGGTGGTGTGCTCGACGCGCGACCGGAACATCCTGGCCATCGAGTCCGAGGTGCGCGGCGCCATCGGCAACGGCGTCACGTCCTTCTTGGTGGTCCAGGGCGACATGCTTCCCGAGGTCGAGCACTGGAGCAACAGCTACGAGATCGTCGAGTACCTCCGCGCGCTGCAAAAGTCGATGCCTGAGATCCAGTTCGAGGTCGGCATGAGCACACGCTCGCGGAGCTGGGTCTACCGGCGCCGCGTGGACGTCGGTGCCCAGTTCCTGACGACAGGACCGGTCATGGATCCGGCGTCCGTGCCGGATGTGGCGCGCCGCCTGGAGGTCCGTCCCGGGGACCCGCCCGTCTACCTGGAGATCTCGCCGCCGTTCTCGGCCCGCTGGGTGCGCCGCATGGAGTCGGTCGGCGCGATACCGATCAGCGACGAGCTCCGCGAGCGCCTCTCCACCGTCAGTGGTGACGAGGCGCGCGCCGATGGCTGGCGGCTGGCACGCGAGGCCGCGGACTGCGCCCGCGATTCCGGTTTCGCCGGCGTGGTGCTGATGGGCCTGCGCTTCGAGACGGTGATCGGCGAGGCATACGAGGCCTGGAACGCGGGGCGCACCCCCGGCTGAGGCCGCCGACCACGGTTCAGGCGACGCGGCGAATCGTGCTCACCGAGCGCGCGGCTCGACGCTCGGCGGCGCCAACCCACCTCCGCAGCCGGCGCAGCCGGCGCTCGACCATGATCCGGGTGCGGCCGACCTCGGCGATCGATCCGCCTCGGCCGAGCGCAAACGCCACGTCGAGCACCCTGGATGCCGCCGCCGCGGCCTCCATGGCACCGCGCAGGTCGCCGCGATGGCGCTCTCGGATGCGGGCGACCTCGATCCAGGCGCTGGCCGCGTCGATCGATGCGCGCCGGGTGCCGAGGGTCCACAGCTCCTCGGCGCGGGCGACCTGGCCGACGGTGATGAGCAGGCGGGCTGCGACGCGGCGCAGTGCGTTGGCCTCAGCCGGGTCGCTCGTGACCGCCTGCGCCGACTCGACGAGCTCCAGGGCGTCGTCGACGGCGCCGGCGCGCAGCAGCTCCAGTGCCATGCCGCGCGGATCGAGCACCCGGGCCTCGCGCCAGCCGCCGGCGCGCAGACGACATAGCTCGGCTTCGAGCAGGACGAGGCTGACGACGTCCTGGAAGTTGTGGTCGAGGACCTCGGCCAGGATGTCCGGCGAGCCGCCGCGCAGGTAGCCGAAGTAGCGGGTCGGCACCTCGCTGCCGGGGCAGTCGGAGCTGCGCCTCACCCCCAGTACCCCGAACTCGACGTCGGCCAGCCGGGCACTGCCAAGCGGTCGCCGGAAGAGGCGGCGCGCGTCTGGGAGCAGGTCGTCGTGCGCGACGGGCAGCGCTGCCTGCTCGCGAAAGAGCCCGTGGACGGTGAGGCGCGCGACGAGCATCGGCACGTCGAAGGTTCGGCCGTTGTAGGTCACGATGCGTGCCGTCGACCCAAGGTCCGCGGCGAGCGCGCGCAGGAGCGGCGGCTCGTAGTGGTAGTCGGGGAGGAGGTACTGGCGGACCCGGATCCGGTCTCCGTCGATGCGGGCCACGCCGGCCAGGAAGATGACCGTGCCTGCCCCGGTCGAGAGGCCGGTCGTCTCCACGTCGAAGTAGGCTGCCGGCTGGCGCGCGCGCAGGGCCTGCGCGGCCGCCGCGGGAAGCGGCACGCTGCGCTCGACGACGAGGACGGTTCCGTGCTCCGTCACGTCGGTTCGGGCATCGAACCAGCGCGCGAGGTGCTCGAGCCGGTCGTCGTCGGCACGCGGGGGGCGGGGAGCGGACGGTCGCTCGCGGATCGCGGCGAGGCGGTCGGCGAGCGTGCGTGAGGTCACGGCATCATGCCCGCGAGCAGCTCGGCCACCGTGGCCTTCCCGCGGGCACCGACCTCGATGGCCGGGCCGACGCACGCGGGGCAGCCGTCGGCGCATGGACAGGAGTCGACCGCCTCGCGGCAGGCTCGCACCAGCTCATCGACGAGCGTGAAGAGCCGTTCCGTGAGCCCAACGCCGCCGGGAACCGCGTCGTACAGGTAGAGGGTCGGACGGCCGGTGAATGGCGCCTGCACCTGCGCCAGCACCCCGAGGTCGCGCGTGTCGCACATCAGCAGCAGCGATGCGGTGGTGCGGGCCACCCGGGCCAGGCCGATCAGCGCCCCGTCAAGGGTGTCGCGGTCGTATCGGTTGACGAGCTCGGCCGGCGGAACGAGCCAGGTTGCGGTCGTGTGCATCTCCTGCTCGGGGATGCTGATCGAGCCCCACCCCACGTTTTCGTGGGTGTGGAACTTGAGCTTCTTGAACATGGTCACCTTCCAGGCGACCATCACCTCGCCGCGCTGGCGGAGGCCGGCCGGCGGCACGTCGGTGTCCTCGAACACCTCGAGCACCTTCAGCGTGATGCCGAGGTCGGCATCGGTGTAGTAGTCGACGTCGGTGCGGCTGACGTACGCCTTGCGCTCTTCCCAGTCGAGCCGGTCGACGTGGTGCTGAATGCCCTGGTGGATGTAGATCGCCTTCTCGTGGACGAGGAGCGGGGCGGCGAACAGGTCGACCTCGCCGAGGACACGGTGCCGGTCGCCGGTGGTGTCGACGATCACGACGTTCTCGGGCGCGCCGGTTCGGAGGCTGAAGTCGCTCGCGGGGAAGTTCTCGTGACTCCAGTAGAAGCGGTCGTCGTCGGCGCGCCGGATCCATCCGTCCTCCTGCAGGACGTCGAGCAGCATCGGCGTCTCGTCGATCCCGAACCGCTCGGCGGCGGGCACGGGCAGCTCGAAGGTGGAGGCACGCAGGTGGTTGAGGAGCACGAACAGGTTGTCCGGGTTGATCAGCCCGTGCTCGGGCGAGGCGTCGAACAGGTACTCCGGATGGGCCGCCAGGAACTGGTCGATCGGAGCCGATGAGCAGATGAGCGCGGCGAGGCTGGTCCCGTTGCGTCGCCCGGATCGCCCCATCTGCTGCCAGGTGCTGGCGATGGTGCCGGGGTAGCCGATGCTGATGGCGGCGTCGAGGCTGCCGATGTCGATTCCGAGCTCGAGCGCATTCGTGGCGACCACACCCCGCACGCGCCCGTCGCGCAGCCCGGCCTCGATGGCGTGGCGCTCGTTCGGCAGGTAGCCGCCGCGATAGCCTCGGATCGAGTGCGGGTGGCCCGGTGGCGGCGCGAACGTCTCCCGCAGGTAGCTGGTGAGGACCTCGACCGCCGTGCGCGATCGGGCGAAGGCGATCGTCTGTACGCCGCCGCCGATCAGGCGCTCCGCAAGCCGCTGCCCGGTGAGGAGCGATGAGCCGCGGATGCCGAGCTGCTCGTTGGCGACCGGCGGGTTGATGACGAGGATGTGCTTGCGCCCGGACGGAGCGCCGTTGTCGTCGACCAGCTCCACGGGCGCCTCGAGGATGCGCTCGGCGAGCTCGCGCGGGTTGGCGATGGTGGCGCTGGCGCAGATGAAGACCGGATCCGAGCCGTAGTGGTTGCAGATGCGCCGCAGGCGTCGGACGACGTTCGCGACGTGGCTGCCGAACAGGCCGCGGTACGTGTGCAGCTCGTCGATGACGACGTACTGCAGGTTCTCGAACAGCTTGAACCACTTGGTGTGGTGCGGGAGGATCGCCGCGTGGAGCATGTCCGGGTTGGTGATGACGACCTGGCCGGCGGCGCGCACGACCGAGCGGATGTTCGCCGGCGTGTCCCCGTCGTAGGTGTGCGTCTTGAGGCCGATCTCGGCCGCATCGGCCAGCGCGCGCAGCTCGACCAGCTGGTCGGCGGCAAGCGCCTTGGTGGGGAAGAGGTAGAGCGCGCGGGCGGCGGGGTCCGTGGCGATGGCGTCGAGGACCGGCAGGTTGTAGCAGAGCGTCTTGCCCGATGCGGTCGGCGTGACGACGACGACGTTCCGGCCGGCGCTCGCGGCCGCGTAGGCCGAGGCCTGGTGGGTGTACAGCGCGTCGATCCCACGCGCACGCAGGGCGGCCACGACCCGCGCGTCGATCGATTCCGGCCACGGCGCGTGACGCGGGGCCCGCGGCTCGATCTCGCGGTGCGCGGCGATGAGCGGCGCCAACGACGGATCGGCAAGGAGGCCGGCGATCGCCTCGTCGGCACTCCCTGGTGGCGCGGTCAGCATCGGCTCCTCCAGCTCTTCGGATCGTAAATCGAACATCCGTTCGATTCGCGAACATAGCACAGGTGCTCCAATCCTCATGAGCCGATGCGACAGCTCGGCTGTCGCGAGCGCGGGCGAAGGGCGGCCACGGCCGGTGGACGGTGGATAACGTCGGGTAGACTTTTCCACGATGACCGGCATCGAGCTGCCCGCCGACGCGCCACGACCCGCATCGCCGCGGCCGCGCTGGCGCCTGCCGGCGTCACGGGGTGGACTGGCGTGGATGGTGGTCGTGGTCATCATCGGCGTGCTGGTGGCGGTGCAGTTCGGCCGGCAGGTGTACGCGAACTGGGAGATCGGCCAGCGTGCCGCCGCCATCGAGGCGCAGATCGCCGCCATCGAGGCCGAGAACCTGGAGCTCCAGCGCGAGCTCGAGTACCTGCGCAGCCAGGCCTACATCAGCGCGGAGGCCCGAAGGCTCGCCAACCTCGGCGCGCCTGGTGAGCAGGCGCTCATCATCCCGCCCGGCGCGGAGGAGCCGCTTCCGCCGGAGCTCGCAGCCGTTCGCGTTGCGCCGAAGCCCCTGCTGGAGCAGTGGGTCGATCTCTTCTTCGGCCCGCCGAGCTAGGACCTCAGTCGGTGGGTGCCTCGTCGGCGACGGGCTTGCGGCGCCGGCTCGCCGGGCGCGCCTCGACGCGCGGCCCCGCCGTCCGCACCGGCTCGGCCACGCCGTCGGCGTAGCTCTCGAAATTCTCGGCGAACATCGCCGCAAGCTCGCGCGCCTTGGCGTCGTAGGCCTCGGGGTCCGGCCAGGTGTCGCGTGGGCGCAGGATCTCCGACGGGCACCCCGGGAACGACAGTGGGAACCTCGACGCCGAAGATCGGATCGGCCTCGTAGGGCACGTCGGCAAGCGCGCCGCTCAGCGCAGCGCGCACCATGGTGCGGGTGTGGTCGATCCGCATCCGCTCGCCGGTCCCGTACGGGCCGCCGGTCCAGCCGGTGTTCACCAGCCACACCGGCGCATCGTGCCGCTCGAGGCGTTCGGCCAGCATGGCCGCGTACTCGCCCGGATGACGTGGCAGGAACGGTGCGCCGAAGCCGGCGGAGAAGGTCGCCTTCGGCTCGGTCACGCCGATCTCGGTGCCGGCCAGCTTCGCGGTGTAGCCGCTGATGAAGTGGTACTGGGCCTGTTCGCGCGTCAGGCGGCTGATCGGCGGCAGGATGCCGAAGGCATCGGCGGTGAGGAAGACGACGTTCCTCGGATGCGCCGGTCATGCCGGTCGGATCCGCGTTGCCGATGAACTCGAGCGGGTATGCCCCGCGCGTGTTCTCGGTGAAGCGCTCGCGAGTCCAGGTCGAGCTCGCGGGTCCGCTCGTCGAGGTCGACGTTCTCGAGGATCGTGCCGAATCGGCGAGTGGTGGCGAAGATGTCCGGCTCGTACATCGGCGACAGGCGGATCGTCTTGGCGTAGCAGCCGCCCTCGAAGTTGAAGAGGCCGTCGGCGCCCCAGCCGTGCTCGTCGTCGCCGATGAGGCTGCGCTCCGGATCGGCCGACAGCGTCGTCTTGCCGGTGCCCGAGAGGCCGAAGAAGAGTGCGGGGTCGCCGTCACGACCGACGTTGACCGACGAGTGCATCGGCAGGGCGCCCTCGTCGGGCAGGAGGTAGTTCATGACGGTGAACGCGGACTTCTTGATCTCGCCGGCGTACTCGGTGCCGACGATGATGATCTCCATCCGCTCCAGGTGAACCAGGATCGCCGTCTCGCTGCGGACGCCCTCGGTCGACGGGTCCGCCTTGAACGAGGGGACGTCGATGATCGTGAAGTTCGGCGTGAAGCCCTGCAGATCCTCCAGCGGCGGACGACGGAACAGGTTGCGCGCGAAGATGCCTGCCCACGCCGTCTCGGTCGTGACGCGCAACGAACGCCGGTGGTCCGGATGAGCGCCGATGTAGAGGTCCTGGCTGTAGACGGGCGATCGGCCACGTAGGCCATGAGCCGGGCGCGGAGGCGGTCGTAGTGCGCCTCGGAGAGCGGCTGGTTGATGGGTCCCCACCAGACCTTTGCCCTCGCTCGACGGCTCACTTGACGACGAACTTGTCCTGCGGCGACCGGCCGGTGTGCCTGCCGGTGCGAACGACCAGCGACCCGTGGGCGGAGATGATCCCCTCGCCGTTGCGGATGGCGTGCTCGTAGAGCTCGGCAGTCGAAAGGTTGCGGTACGTCGCGTCGACGGTCTCGGCGTCGGGGCGGACCTGCGTTGTCGCCACGGTCTCCTCCTTCGCGTCCGGCCGCGCGTTTGGACGTCGGGGTCGCCGATGCGAGTCGACCGGCCGCGCGTCCTCGGATGGCGAGTCACCACCGGGAGTCGGCTTCCGCGGTCTCTGGGTTGCGGCCGGTCGCAGGCAGGCGACAGGCGATTTCGGCGCCTATTCTAGACCGAAGGCGCGCCGCGTCGCCGGTTGAGCAGGGTGCCGCGACAGAGGTGCGCTCGCGGCCGA
This sequence comes from uncultured Chloroflexia bacterium, assembly GCA_963839635.1. Classification (GTDB taxonomy): domain Bacteria; phylum Chloroflexota; class Limnocylindria; order QHBO01; family QHBO01; genus JACDBZ01. The sequence continues at coordinate 11,115 of CAWIVT010000006.1, read as the reverse complement.
GGCTGCGCCTGCCGCGGATTGCCCCCCTCAGACGCCGATTCCACGGTAGGCCGGCGCGGAGTGCTCCCAGGGCTATGCGGGGGCGCGCCACGGTTCGCTGATCGAGAGGATGTTGCCCTCGCTGTCGCGAAACCACGCGGCGCGCTCGGGCCCGATCCAGGCGACGTGATCTACGGTCCGCAGTCCTGGCAGGTCGTAATCCTCGAAGCGGACGCCGCGGCCCTTGAGCGCCTCGATGACAGGCTCGAGTAGCTCCACCTCGAATCCGGCGAGCGTGTGCTCCGGTGGGGAGCCGGCGCTCGAGTACAGCAGGACCTGCCCGCCGCCGGATCGGCAGAGGATTCCGGCCTCGGACGTCGCCGCATGGTCGAGCCCGAGGACGTCGAGGTAGAAGGCCCGGGCGCGCTCGAGGTCGCGCACCGGGATCGTCGCGATGAGCGTCGCGTCGCGCAGGTTCGTCTTCACCGGTGCCTCCGATGCTGCTCACGGGAGCGCATCGTACCGCCCGGCTGCGCTAGGTCAGGTTGGGACGTCGGTCAGGAAGATCGCGGCGGCTGAGGTTGATCCAGCGACGCAGGCTGGCCCGCGTCTCGACGTCCTCGATCTCGATCCGTGCGCTGCGACGCGGCATCGGCCTCGGCCTCGGGCGAGGCTTGCTGCGCTTCTGGTGTGCGGGCTTTCCCATGGTCAGCCGCTGCTGCCGCCGGGAGAGGAGGGCGGATACGGGGAACGCCGGGGGGAGCAGCGCTGGTACCCCCCGTACCGCCAGCCGCGCCCGAGCTGCGCGGCGTATCAATCGTCCACGAGTCGCGAACCATGGTCGGTCGGCGCTTTGTGACCAGGACGGCTCGCAACAGGCGCGCATGGCGACGGCCTAGGACGCCCGCCGGCGCGGCGCGCATGGGCAGGAAGCGTGTACTCCCCCCAGCTGCGTGGGACGCCATCGATCCACCAGGGTTGCGGCTTCCAGAGGCCGTACTTTGCTGAAGCCGTACGAAACCGTCATGACGGTTTCGTCATGGTTTACGAGGAAGGCAAGCGGGCGTTGCCAAGGACCCTCGACTCGTGTGCCGATACCCCTGACCTACGAGGGTTGGCTCGTGTCGTCTTGCGCCCCACCCCAGCCCTGGTTCGTGAACGTCGGGATGAACCGGTAGCCCTTCCCGGGGACCGTCGCGATGAAGCGGGGGTGCCGATAGTCGTTCTGGAGCTTGATGCGCAGGCTCCGGATGTGCCGATCGACGAGGTTGCTCTCCGCAACGAAGTCGGTGCCCCACACCGCGTCGAGGATGTCCTCCCTCGAGACGACCCGGCCGTTCCGGCTGGCGAGCAGATAGAGGAGGCTCTGCTCGATGCCGCTGAGATGAACGATCGAGCCACCCGCGCGGACCTGGCGGTTCAAGATGTCGATCTCCATCTCGCCCAGCCTGACCGTCGGAACGATGGGCCCGTGGCTGCCCCACGCACGGCGGGTGATGACGATCGAACGGGCGAGCAGCTCCTCCGGGGAGAACGGCATGGTGAGGATGTCGTCGACGCCGAGGTCGAATGCCCGCAGCTTGGTCTTGAGGTCGCCGCGGCGCGTCAGGCCGAGCACCGGGGTCTCGCTCTGCCTCAGGGTGTGCGACGCGCCGAGGCGGAGCAGCAGGTCGCTGCTGTCATCGTGGTCCATGTCGATCACGGCAAGGTGCGGGGACCATTCGGTCAGGATCGCGTCGGCCTCCGCAAGGGTGGTCGCGGCACGAACCACGAACAGGCCGTGGTTGAGGGTCAGCTCGATGAGGTCGACGACAAGGGACCGGTCGTGGAGCACGAGCGCACGACGCGCCTCGGCCTCCTGTGGAAGCGTTTCGACCTCCCTCGTCGCCATGCCGTCGTCCTCCCCTCGCTCGTCTCGGTTGTATAGCACTTTGCATTCCGCGCATCGGAACAACTTCCGGGCCTTGGCGCCGCCTTCGCCAGCGGAAGTGCCAACGGAAGAGGTGGCGGCCGTGATGCCAAAGGATGGCGACCTCGTCGCGCCCTCGCCGCCTGGCTGCAGGCCGGTGAAGCCCGACGGGCGCGTGGTTTGCGCTTGACCCGGGCCAGACTGTCCTAACGTAAGCATCTGGTTCGGTGTTGGGACCTCACCCAGTAAGGCCGTGGAGTGGAGCGATGTTGTCGCCGGCGCTAGAATCTCCGGACCGGAGCCGGAAGTCGACGATGTCGCGGAGCTCAGACTGCCGATGAACAGCCACCGCAGTCACAGGCTCAAACGGCTCTGAATGACGTGGCGGAGTAGCTCAGTGGCAGAGCAGGGGACTCATAAGCCCTTGGCCGGTGGTTCGAATCCGCCCTCCGCTACCACTTCCACCTCTCGCGACGCCCTCGCGGCCGCGTTCGAACGCGGCGCCCGATCGCTGGAGGTCGCTGACGACGCGCACATCGTCCTCGCCGTCTCCGGCGGCGCCGATTCGATGGCGATGCTCCACGGCGCCGCAGCAGCGGTCGAGAGCGGTGCCGTCGCACTGGCGTCTGAGCGTCGCCCATCTCGATCACTGCCTCCGCCCCGACAGCGCGGACGACGCCGCTTCGTGGCCGCTGCAGCCGCCGCGCTGCGGCTGCCTATCGACGTTGAACGGACCGATGTCGCGGCGCTCGCGACCGCCGAGGGCCGATCGATCGAGGACGCCGGTCGCGAGGCTCGCTACCGATTCCTGGAGGAGGTGGCCCCGGACGAGGCCTGGATCGCCACCGCGCACACGGCGGACGACGCGGCCGAGACCGTCCTCATCAACCTGCTGCGCGGTACCGGGCTGGCCGGCGTCCGCGGCATCCCGGCGCGGCGTGGACGCGTCGTGCGGCCGCTCATCGGGGAGCGGCGGGCGACCCTGCGGGGGCTGCTGGACGCCGGCGCCATCGCTTACCGCGACGACCCGTCGAACGTGGATCCTGGCCTTCCTGCGCAACCGGGTGCGCGCCGAGCTGCTTCCGCTGCTCGAGGCGCATCCGTCCCGGCGCGGTCGAGTCGATCGGTCGATTCGCGAGGCTGGCCGCGGACGATGACGCGCTGCTCGACGAGATGGCGGACGCGGAGGCCGCGCGGCGTCGCCTCGCGGACGGCTCGATCGACTGGCACGATCCGCCGGCCCGCGCCCTCGGGCGACGCGTGCTGCGCCTCGCGATCGGCGACCCGGCACCCAGCGCGGAGCGCATCGAGGCGCTGCTGGACGCGGCGGAAGGGACAGCGCGGCGGCGTCCGATCGAGCTCGGTGCGGGACGGATCGCATCGGTCCGGTGAGCAGATCCGCATCGAGTTGAGCCAAGCGGCAACCGGGACCGTATGGAGAGTACCGGTCCGGTACCGATGGGGTGGTTTGTTCGGCCCATCGGCCGCACCTATACTGGCTCGGCCCGGAGCGTACGGCGCTCGGGGCCGGTGTCGGCCGCAGGCCGGATGCCGATCGCACGGAGGCGAAAGAGAACCACGTTGACCAGCCGAATCGTTCGCAACAGCGTCGTGCTCGTCGTCCTGGCCGTCTTCGGACTGGCGCTGCTGTGGACGTTCATCGGCGACCCCGATCCAGCTACCGAGTATAGCTACAGACAGCTGATCCAGGACGCGCGCGACGGAAACGTCACATCGATCGAAAAAGAAGGACCAAGCCTGACGGCCACGTTCACTGACACGCAGAACCGAGAAGACCGCGGTGGTGCCGTCGGAGCTGATCGACTGTGCGTCGACGACCTGTGCGCTGCAGCCGGCGACTCCGGTGCGTTCGACTGCGTGACAGTTTCACAGCGCACCGAGCCGAGCGCGGCCGGCGGCATCCTCACGCTCCTGATCACCGCCCTCCTGCCGGTCCTCCTCATCGGCGGCTTCATCTTCTTCATGATGCGCCAGGCGCAGGGCACCAATAACCAGGCGATGAGCTTCGGCAAGAGCCGGGCGCGCATGTTCCTCGGCAACAAGACGGTCGTCACGTTCAACGACGTGGCCGGCGTCGACGAGGCGAAGCAGGAGCTGACCGAGGTGGTCGAGTTCCTCAAGTACCCCGAGAAGTTCAACTCGCTCGGCGCGCGCATCCCGCGCGGCGTGCTGCTGGTCGGCCCGCCCGGAACCGGCAAGACGCTGCTCGCGCGCGCCGTCGCCGGCGAGGCGGGCGTGCCGTTCTTCAGCATCTCCGGCTCGGAGTTCGTGGAGATGTTCGTCGGCGTCGGCGCCTCGCGCGTCCGCGACCTGTTCGAGCAGGCGAAGCGCAACTCGCCGTGCATCGTCTTCGTCGACGAGATCGACGCGGTCGGCCGCCAGCGCGGCGCCGGCCTCGGCGGCTCGCACGACGAGCGCGAGCAGACCCTCAACCAGATCCTGGTCGAGATGGACGGCTTCGACACGAACACGAACGTGATCGTCGTCGCCGCCACCAACCGGCCCGACGTCCTCGACCCGGCGCTCCTGCGCCCCGGCCGCTTCGACCGCCAGGTGGTCCTCGATCGCCCCGACATCAAGGGCCGCGCGCGAGATCCTCAACGTCCACATCAAGGGCAAGCCGCTCGACAAGACGGTCGACATCGAGGCGACTCGCGCAAGCGCTCGCCGGGCTTCTCCGGCGCGGACCTGGCGAACCTCGTCAACGAGGCGGCCATCCTCGCCGCGCGCCGCAACAAGAAGATCGATCGGCAATGACGAGTTCAACGAGGCGCATCGATCGCGTCGATCGCGGGCCCGGAGCGTCGCAGCCGCATCATCACCGAGGACGAGAAGGAGATCATCGCCTACCACGAGGGCGGTCACGCCGTCGTGCAGCGCATGCTCCCCAAGTGCGACCCGGTGACCAAGGTGACGATCGTGAGCCGCGGCATGGCGCTCGGCTACACGATGAGCCTGCCCGAGGAGGACCGATACCTCCACTCCAAGACCGAGTTCGAGGACAAGATCGCCGGCATGCTCGGCGGCAACGTGGCCGAGCAGCATCGTCTTCGGCGACACCACCACCGGCTCGCTCGAACGACATCGAGAAGGCCACCGGCCTGGCGCGCGCCATGGTCACCCAGTACGGCATGAGCGAGAAGCTCGGGCCGCTCGCCTTCGGCAAGAAGGACGAGATGGTCTTCCTGGGCCGCGAGATCAGCGAGCAGCGCAACTACTGCGACGAGGTCGCGGCCAAGATCGACGCCGAGGTGCGCGAGATCATCGACCGCGCCTTCGAGCGTGCGAAGGAGGCGCTGACCACGCATCGTGCCGTGCTCGATCGGCTGGCCGAGCTGCTCGATCGAGAAGGAGACGATCGAGGGCGAGGAGTTCGAGTCGCTGTTCGAGGGCATCCTGCCGCCGCGCACCGACGGCCCCACGCCGAAGCGGATCGTCGCCGCCCGCCGCGCCGGAGGGCGTCGAGCCCGACGGCGAGCCGGAGACGGATGAAGGCGGCCCAAGCGCCGCCGCCAGGGTCCTGCCCCCCAGCCCGCCTGAGCCAGACCCGGCACCGACGCACGAGGCCCGCCTTCCAGGCGGGCCTCGTTCGTATCAGCCACGGAAGCGGGCCTCGCCGACGGCTGCGCATCCACGCCGCGTGTCTCGACCGTCCGGTGGTCGGACGGCGCTGACCCGCGCCGCGGGCGAACTCGGGCCTGAGAGCCGGGAATCCGCCGCTCCGCCGTCAGGTGTTCCGATGGATACGGATGAATGACAGCGCGAGCTGCGCCTCCGCCGCAGAGTTCACCTGCGGTGCGGATCTCGACGCGCCGCGGATAGCCCGATCGGGTCTATACCGGAGCGGTGGAGGTACGGGCGTATACTCCGGCCCGGTGTTGCGTGGACGCACCCCGTGGGAGTGGCGCGCGCACCGACCCGAGCTGCCAAGGAGCCGACCGTGACGACATGATCGAAGAGCCGAAGCCCATGACCGCCGAGCCGATGCTCGAACCAGGCGCCGCACGGGACCGACTGGAAGCTCGAGGCCGGCGAGGGCACCCTCGCGCCGCGCTCCGCGCTCGACGTCCTGACCACGCCTCAACGAGCGCGTCGCCGTCCGGCGAACATCGAGGACCTCGTGCCGATCGCGACCGGCTTCGTGCCGATGGACAAGACGATCGGTGGCGGGCTGCGACCCGGCGAGCTGATGCTCATCGGCGGCGCGCAGGGCCAGGGCAAGACGACGATGGCCCTCCAGATGGCCCGCAACATGGCCGCCTCCGGCCAGGCGACCGTGCTCTACGTCTGCTTCGAGCACGACGAGGAGTACCTCATCCAGCGCATGGTCGCCATGGAGTCGGCGCTCAGCCACCTGCCCCAGAAGTCGGGCGCGGTGAAGATCCAGGACGTCAAGAAGGAGGTCGTGAGCAGCTACACGGCCTCCGCCGAGAGCGGGACCAGCGCGCCAAGCTCGGCGCCAACCCGCGGCTGCGCCCGAGCCTCGAGCGCATCGCGCGCTACGGCTCGAACCTCTTCCTCATGCGCGGCACGGCCACGGCCAGTCGACCATCGAGAACCTGCGCGCGCTCGTCCGCGAGCATCGCGGCTCGACGACGAGCGGCGGCTCGTCCTCTTCGTCGACTACCTCCAGAAGGTGCCGGTCATTCCCGGAGCCGACCGACGAGACCGAGAAGGTCACCCGCATCGTGTCCGGCCTCAAGGACATCGCGCTCGCCGAGAGGTGCCGGTCGTCGCGATCGTGGCGGCCGACCGCGAGGGCCTGAAGGCCAAGCGCCTGCGCAACCACCACCTGCGCGGCTCGTCGGCCATCAACTACGAGTCCGACATCATCCTGATCCTGAACGACAAGTACCACATCGTCGCCAAGGTCAACATCGAGTTCAATCCGTACCAGGCGCAGCGCTACCGCGACTGGGTCGTGGCCATCGATCGAGAAGAACCGCGGCGGCCAGGACAACGTCGACCTCGAGTACGAGAAGCTCTTCGAATACAGCTGCTTCGATCCGACCGGCCGGATCACGGCCGAGAAGCTGATCGAAGAGCGGCTCTACAACGACTGACCGATCGCCGACCGATGCCGCACCGATGCGCGCGCCTTCGATCCCTACGCGTCCTGCAGGTCGTCCCGACCGCGACCAGGAGGTGCGTGCACGCCGCCTATCGGGCGCTCGCGCTGCAAGTACCACCCTGACCGCGACGCGACGCGACGCGCGGCAGAGAAGATGGCCGAGCTGAACGAGGCCTACGCCGATCCTGCGCGACGAGCGTCGCGCGAGCCGGCACGACCGCGGCCGCGCGCAACGACCATCTCCGGGATCTCGCGTCGCGCCGACGGCCCGCCCGTCCAGCGCCGCCGCCGCTCGGCGCAGCCGGCACGCGTCCTCGAGTTCGGCCGCTACTCCGGCTGGAGCTGCGCGACCTCGCCCGCCAGGACCCCGACTACCTGCTCTGGCTGTCGCGCCACTCGTCCGGCCTCCGCTACCGGACCGAGATCTACGGGATCCTCGGCACCATGGGCCGATCCGCCGCCTGAGTCGGGGTATCGTCCCAGCAGTCATCCTGCTGACCCGCACCGCGGGTGAACTCTCGGCGGAAGGCACTCTCCGTTGCGATCCGCCCGTATCCACGGGTCACATGACGGTGAAGCGAAGGATCTCCGCGGTCTCAGCACCGAGTTCACCCGCCCTACGGGTCACCGGCGCCCGAGCCCGACCACGACACGCACCACGGGTCAACGCAGGCCGGAGCTCGAGCTTCGACGCGATGCACCCGATCCACGGGTCAAACCACGGCGGAGGTGGCCTCTTCCCCAGGCTGAGCGCCCCGTTGACCCGCTCCATGGGTCGACGGCCTCGAACGAGTACCCTTCACCGGGACATGAGCGAATCGCGGGCGCGCTGCGCGCGGTCTTCCTCGACATCGGCGACACGGTGATGCGCCCGAACCCATCGTGGGAGCACGTCTACGCCATCGCGTTCGCCGAGTCAGGGCATCGAGGTCGACATCGACGAGCCTGCGACGCGGCGCTGCGCGCCGCCTACCACCACGGCGGCTGGGGCATGGACGGCGGCTTCGAGCCGAGCGAGGAGACGAGCTTCCGGCGCACCGTCGGCCATCGACCAGGCGGCGATCGCGGAGCTCGGGCTGGGGCCGATGCCGCGAGGCCTTCTTTCGGCGCCTCACGAGCTCTTCATGGTCACCAGCCACTGGCACGTCTTCCCCGACGCGTACGAGGCGCTGCCCGCATCTCGCGAGCGCGGCCTCATCGTGGGCGCCGTGAGCAACTGGGTCTGGAACCTGCCCGAGCTGCTCCACGCGCTGGACCTCGTGCGCCACTTCGACTTCATCGCGGCCAGCGCGCGGGTCGGCTTCGAGAAGCCGCATCCGCGGCATCTTCGAGTACGCGCTGGAGCAGGCGGGCGTGGCGCCGGACGAGGCCATCCACGTCGGCGACCACGTCGACGCCGACGTCGAGGGTGCGCCCGCGCGTGGGCATCGGCGCGGTGCTGATCGACCGCCAGGACCGCTTCCATCCCGAGACGACCTGCCCGACGGCGTGCCGGTATCACGTCGCTCGACGCGAGCTGCTGCCGATCGTCGACGCGACGGCTGGCCGCCGCATGACGCGACCGCTGGCGCTGCTTCGTCGCCATCCCGATCGGCGAGGCGTTGCGCGCGCGCCCTGCGCGACGCCGTCGGAGGGCTGGCGCAGCGACGACGGTCGCGGACCTGCGCTGGACCGATCCCGCCGGTGGCACGTGACCCTCGCCTTCCTGGGCGACGATCGATGCCGCGGCGGTCCCGAGCATTGCCGACGCGCTGCGCAGGCGTGGCCGCGGCATCAGCCGACCGCGTCGCGGTCCGGCCGAGTGGCCTCGGTGGCGTTGCCGCGGCCGGACGCGCGCGTGGGGTGGTACGGCGTCGGGCCGCCCGAGGCCGGCATTGCGAGCTCGCACGACCGGCGTCGCGCGGCGCGCTGGGCCTCGACCCAGCGCCGACGCTTCCGGCCGCACGTCACGCTGGCCCGGGCGCGGCGGCGAGCACGTCGACCTGCGGTCTGGCTCGCGGTCGCATCGGCGGCCGCGCTGGCAGCCGCGGTTGCCGATCGACAGCTCGACGCTGTTGCGCAGCCACCTCGGCGCGGGCCGGCGCGATATGAGACGCTGGCGCGCTCGCCGCTTGGGAGTGCCCGCCGATGACCGATCGACCGCGCGCCATGCGGCCGCCCTACGTGGCGGTGATCGGCGACGGCGATCCGCGCGGCCCCGATGCGCACCGCATCCTGGAGTGGGCGGAGGAGGTCGGCCAGCTGCTGGCCCGCGCCGGCGCGGTGGTCGTCACCGGTGGCCTGGGCGGCGTGATGCGCGCCGCCTCGCGCGGCGCGCGCGGCGCGGGCGGGCGAGACGATCGGCATCCTGCCCGGCAGCCGATCCGCGGAGGCCAACGAGTTCGTGTCGCTCCCGATCGCCACCGGGCTGGGCGTGGTGCGCAACCTCGTCGTCGTCACCGCGGCCGACGCGGTCATCGCCGTCGGCGGCAAGCACGGCACGCTGTCCGAGATCGGCCTGGCGCTGCGGATGGGCCGCCATGTCGTGGCGCTCAGCTCATGGCGGGTCGAGTCCGATCAGCGCCTCGGCGGCCCTCGCGTCCACCGCGCCCGCGACCCGCGCGAGGCCGTGGCGCTCGCGCTTCGCCTGTCGGCAGCAGGTCCTCTTCAGCCGGCCTGAGCGGCTAGTGAACCAAGCCTCGCTGAGTGATGCGGTACAGCTCGGTCGGGTCGTACGGCATGTACAGGTTACCGTTGCCACCGATATCCAAGGGCCATGCGATGATCTGCACGTCAGCGTTGCCGTGCTCGTGCCGTTCCCTGCGATCTTCACGTTGCCGAAAGGCGAGTACAACGTTCCGGCGAGATCCATTGCGCCCTGGCCCGTGAGGTCGATTGTCGCGGTCGGATTGTTGCCCTCGCCGTCCTGCCACATCATCAAGCCGCGCCAGGGCCCCGAGTCGAGGCCCCACATCTGGAGGCTGGACTTCCCGCTGAACTTGATGTCGCCCTGGAGGCACCGATCGGTGTCGTGTTGCAGCTCGGGTCGGTCGTGTTGTCCGTGCTGAAAATCAGCACGCGGGCCGGATCCGTCTCAGGGTCAGGGTCGCCGCCGATAGCGGCGGGCATGGTGTCGATGCTCGCTCCGCTGTTCGCGATACCGCCCCCTGCGATGATGTAGATCCCTGGCTGCAGACGCACCGACCGTTGTTGCCCGAGAAGTTCCACCCCCCGTAGTACACGCCCGGCGTCAGCGTAACGGTCGTGTCCTTTTTGTTCCACTGACACCCGTCGGAGTTCACCGGGATCGGGTCGTAGACGATCATTCCACCCTGCTGCCGAGGGCAATGGCCCGCCGGGTACTCCTCCTGGCGTGGCCCGCGGAGCGAGGCCAGTGGATCGCCGATCTGCGGTGCTCCCTCTGTGACCGGGCTGTCGACCGTTCCGCCCGAGGCCTGGCAGGTGCCGTGCACGAAGATGTGTGGCGAGATGATCTCGGCGCCCGCGTTGCCGCCTTGGTGGAAGCCGCCGCTTCCGCTGCTGCAGGTGCCATTGATCCTCCGCTCGCGCACGCCGAATTGATATGGACGTATCCGCCGCTGTAGGGAACGCCGCTCTCCGGGTTTACGACCGGCTCGATGGTGATATCGCCGTTCCCATGCAGCTTGCCGGCCGCGCACGTTGTAGGGTCGAGCGCTACCAGTGAATTGGAATTGGCGCTGTCCGTTTCGCGCGCCGCAACCGCTCCCGTCGTCACCGTTGCCTCCGCCTGTCCGAGGATGCGGCCGAAGAATGCGGGATGCCGGTCCCGGACGACCACCAGCACCATCTCAGGCCGCCCGGCAAACTCACCCGCATGCGGCCCGCTGGGCGGCCAAAGGACCTGAAGGTCACCGGCCGCGCGGGCAGCTGCGCAATCGTCGGTGTCGTCCTTGAAGAATCCATTCTCCTGGACGTAGAAGCAGGCCGCCGTCCGCATCTCGGCCACCGTCCCGTCCCCGATGTAGCGCGCCGCGGCGATGGCGGCCGGATCCGCTGCGTTCTGCTCGTGACGCCGGAGCATCCACGACATGCCGAGGTCGATGACGAGTGCGGCGATGGCCAGGAGCACCACCAGGGACATGGCGACGATGATGACCGCCTGTCCTCGATGCGC